>CAVYGR010000001.1:0-169718 GCA_963768105.1 Candidatus Dormiibacterota bacterium
AACGCATTGCTGTGCAACTCCTGGTGGGCGGACTGCGAAATCGGAACGGAAAGTCTCGTGTGGACTCCGTCCCAATCCAGAAATCACGCGGGTTCACAGCAGCGCAAACGGATTCCTCTACCCACTACCAGCTACCGCCATTCCGTTTGCGTTTTCCGAGTCCGCGGTTTATCATAACTTGCAGTGATCCTACCGTGTTGCTTTCCGTCTCCCTCCTGAGCAACACCTACACGCCAAAGCTGGCGACTGCCCAAAAGAGTTAGAAAAAGCCCACCGCATTGACCCTCCGCCTGGCTTTGCAAGCTCCTGAGGAGAAGTCGTGGTGCTTGATGACAATAACCATTCGAGCCAATTGACGGGCCATGCTCTGCGCAATGCTCACCTCCGCGAGCAGTCGTTGGCTCGTGGTGCGAAACGGCTCCGCAGGCTGGCCCACACGATTGTGAAGATTCGGGCCGAGACGCTCGGCATGACGCGGATCGAGTTCGCCCGCCGATCCGGAATCAGCCGCGGCACCTTGGCCGACTTGGAACTCGGCGTCCATACTCCTACCCGCCGTATCTTGCAAAAGTTTGTCTCGTTTTGCCAGCAACTGGCCAGTCAACTCCGAACAGTGGAAGAACTGCGCCGGCTCTATGCCGGACCAGGTGACACCTTGGAGGAGTTCATCTCCCTGATTGGAGCTGCGCGGCTGGGTCGCCGTGGGCTTTGGCGCTTAAAGTCGGGCATCGAGCCCCGCAACGCTGTGGGAGTACCGGCGAGGGAACTTTCCTTTGCCGTTGGACCTGCTGCGGCAGCTTTGCCGTGCCGCCGGCGAGGATTTCGCCGCCGCGGAAACGCTTTGGCAGACGGCCGAACGCCAGCGACTTCTCTACTGTGGATACCCGGAAGCCTTGGCGGAATTCTGGGCGTCTGCGCCGTGCAGGCTACGCCGAGAGGCACTTGCTCAGCTTGGGCCTGCGAACGGCGACCGTTCCTCAGGCCTGCGCGACCTCGAATGAGATACACCCTGGCTGGACGTGGCCGCCGCGGCCCGCACGCTTTGCCGGGGGATGACGAGTTCCTCGCCCTGAAAGAATGCTCTGGCTCCGCGATGAAACGCCGAGGAAAAGCAGCTCCAGGATGGGTTCGGCTCGCGTCTGAGCAGCTCCGGAGCAAGCAGGGGGTTGCCCGCCGCGAGATTGCGGATTTGTTCGGGCTGAGTGGAAAAAAACCGGCACGCATCATCAAGTACATCGAAGAAGATGGGTTTTTTTGGCGCAAGCGTACCCCGCCGGTCTGGTAGCCCTTCTCACCGAGAGCCCGTCCGAACGCGACCGGCTCTTGAATGTGAAGAACGCCGCCAGCAGTTTTACCGACGCCACCGGCCTGGAGACGCGGACCGACCTACGGCTGGCGCGGGGAACTCTACGGATTCGGTCTCACGGACATGCAGTCCATCCTGGGCTACACCAGCTTGGAATACCAGCGGATCGAGCGCGGCGTAAGCCCGTTCTTGTGGAAACCGCCCTGCGCCCGCATTCTCCAGGCCATTCACCAGGCGGGCGAACGCCGCGTTGTAGCTCTTCCGCTCGAGAAGCGGAAGGTGCGTGAGGCTCAGCAGACCGCCTGGCAATCGCCGCCTTCCTTAGCGGCGATGGGTGCGCTTTTGGCCAAACGGGAAGGCGGGATGATTCCGCTGGTACGCTCCTTGAGGAAAGCCGGCATCAAGGGATTTGGGCGGGTCGGCTCAGGGCGATTGCTCAGGAGGGCCAGATTCCAGCCTGGCCCGTTTTGGAGCGAATCGGGACCCTTTGTGGGATTGCAGACTTGTCCGATGTCTGCTGCGATTGGAGGGAATCGTTACCGAACCCAGCTCAAGGCAGAGTGCCCGTCTCCCTTGGGCGTTGAACTGCGCATGATCATTGCCGAAGTAGCCGCGACCCCCCTGCGCGGCTTCAGCCCCAGATGGGCTTCAACTATACGGTGCTGGTCCGCGACCTACAGCGGATCGACTGCGACCAACCGATCAAGTGGTTTCACATCGAGCGAATTCTCAAGGCCGTCGGTTCGTCGGTTGGCGGGGAACGTTGGAAGGAGCTTCATGCGTTGCGGGATACCGCCGGAGAGCCGGAGGAGAGCTGCTCCGTCGCCCTTTAAGCAGCAACGGCTCCTCGGGCCCGGCGCTCCAATCTGGTTGACCGCATGACCGAGACGCCCAGCCACGATAAAAGGCCCCGCGACGGGGCCTCCGGGCAAGTGTGTCAGGGAGCCTGTTACCGGCTCTCGCTCAGGCGAACTTGCCTCGCTCCGTCTTCTGGAACCGGGCGCCCTTCCCCTTGGTGTTATCTCCGTGAGGGTCGAATGGTGGAAGACGACTTCGCCGCTCTGTGACTCCTGACCGCCGAGGAAGCCGAGCAATCCTCGCAGCGAGTCGCCCGTGGAGGCGACGAACTCCTGGACGCGAAGGCGGATCCAGGAACCCCGCTGGCGCTCGGCGTCGTAGCGCACGTACCCGGTGAGCAGGTCGTCCTCATACCACCCGTACTCGGAACGCCGGCTTTCGGGATCGCCGACGTCCCATTCCACCTCGAGCCACCAGTCCGGCCGGTCGAGCGGTCCGTCCCAGTGCCTCAGGTGGGTCCTGCGCAGCGCCTCGACTTCGGAACGGTCGGGATTGGCGCGCACGATGCCTGCGCCGGTGAGGAAAGCTAAGGCTCGCGTGCGCACCGTCTGGCGGAATGTCTGCGTGCAGACCTCCCATCCCCAGCGCCGATAGAGCCGCACCGTGGCGGCGAACAGCGGCGCAACCCCGGCACCGGCATCGCGAGCGGAGGCGACGCAGTCGCGCATCAGCGCTCCGGCCACACCACGGCGGCGCCACGCGGGATGCACGGCGACCGCCGAGATGCCCTGGGCCGGCACCGACCGGCCCCCGAAGAATTCACCCGCGGGGAGCATCATGTAACCGCCCACAACCTCCCCCTCGATGCGCGCGAGTCGCACCCGGGTATGCGGCGCGGCGGCCGCGAGCCAGCGCACATTGTCGGCCGTCCGCCCGGCGAACGACTCGGCGTCCACGTCGGCAAAACGCGTTCGCTCACGCTCGTCGCGAGCATCCGAAATCTCGATGTCTGCGGAGCCCTCTACCATCAGGCGGCCGAGTGTACTCGCGGCCGGTCGAGCCTCCGAGCCTGGCTCAAATCCCCCAACGAGTCTGTGCTACGTTGCTCGTGCGCCGCTGCGCAGATGGAACGGTGAGACGGAGGAACCTGCAATGGCGGATACAGCGACTGTCGCGATTGGCGAGCCCGGCTGGATCGATCTGGGGAGTCCCGACCCGGCGGCGTCCCGCAGCTTCTATGCGGAGCTGTTCGGATGGACCGTCGACGTCGTGCCGGACCCGCAGGCGGGCGGCTATGCGATGTTCAAGCTCGGTGACAAGGAGGTGGCCGGCGTCGGACCACGCATGAGCGAGCAGGCAGCCCCCCGCCTGGATGCTCTACATCCTGGTCGAGGATGCCGCCGCCACCGCCGGCAAGGTCAAGGAAGCGGCGGCATCCGTGATCGCGGAGCCCTTCGACGTCATGGGCGCCGGGACGATGGGGGTCGTCTCCGATCCATCCGGCGCGGTCATCGGCCTCTGGCAGCCCGGGACGCATCATGGCTTCGAGCTCAAGGCCGTACCCGGCAGCTTCTGCTGGGCGGAGCTGAACTCGCGCGATCTTCCGGCAGGCAAGCAGTTCTACCGCAGCGTTTTCGGGTGGAGCGCCGAGAAGGTTCCCGGAATGGACTACACCCAGTTCAAGCTCGGCGAGCAGTTGATCGGGGGCGCCATGGCCGCGGGCGCGGAGACCCCGGCGAACGCCCCTTCGAACTGGCTCGTCTACTTCGCCGTCGACGACACCGACGCGACGGTCGCCAAGCTCACCGAGCTCGGTGGGGGCGTCTTTCACGCGCCCGAGGACATCCCCGGCGTCGGGCGGTTCGCGCGTCGTCCACGACCCGCAGGGTGCCGTCTTCGGGCTGCTGCAGAACACTCAGACCGCCGCCTCCTGACACCCGCCCCGAAGGGGGCGGGCGCGGAGTCGGGATACCCTTTATTCCATGGACACCGTGACCGCCCCTCCGGGGCCCGAGCCGGACCCGCCTCGACGCGTACGACCACGCGTCGGTGGAGGCACGCTGGCGGCGCATCTGGGATGAGCGAGGGGACTACCGCACCCAACTCGACGACCCCGAGCGCCCCTTCTACAACCTGATGATGTTCCCGTATCCCTCGGCGGAGGGTCTGCACGTCGGCCACATCATCCCGTTTGCCGGCGGCGACATCTACGGCCGCTGGCGGCGGCTCATGGGCGACACGGTCTTCGAGCCGATGGGATTCGACGCCTTCGGGATCCACTCCGAGAACTACGCGATGAAGATCGGCGAGCATCCCGCGGTGGTGATGCGCCGCGCCGTCGCCAACTTCCGCGAGAACCAGCTCGCGCGCATCGGCTCGATGTTCGACTGGAGCCACCAGGTCAACACCGCCGATCCCGCCTACTACCGATGGACGCAGTGGGTCTTCGTGCGGCTCTTCGACGCCGGGCTCATCGAGTGGCGCGAGGGCGCCGTCAACTGGTGCCCGTCGTGCCTCACCGTGCTCGCCGACGAACAGGTGGAGCAGGGGCGCTGCGAGCGCTGCCACACGGTGGTCGCAGACCCGCTACCTGCGGCAGTGGTGGATCAAGATCACCCGGTACGCGCAGGAGCTGCTCGATGCGCTCGACACGCTCGACTGGTCGGAGTCGACCAAGACGATGCAGCGAAACTGGATCGGGCGCAGCGAGGGCGCGACCATCCTCTTCGACCTGGCCGGCTGCAAGCGCAAGGACGTCACCGTGTTCACGACGCGTCCGGACACGCTGTTCGGCGCGACGTTTCTCGTCATCGGCGCCGACCACCCGGAGCTCGAGGAGTTCGTGCCGCCCGATCGCATCGGCGACCGTCAACGCCTGGCGCAACAAGTTCCCGCCCACCGCCGGCCGAACCCGACTTCTCCATCGGCATGGAGCTGGGTTCGTACGCGATCCATCCGCTCACCGGCGCGCGCCTGCCGGTCTGGGCCGCGCCCTACGTGCTCGGCGGCTACGGCACCGGCGCGATCATGGCGGTGCCGGCCCACGACGCGCGGGACTGGGCATTCGCGCGTGCGCACGATCTGCCGATCGTCGAGGTCATCAGCGGCGGCAACGGCGCCGAGGCCGCGTACACCGGCGACCGGCGCGATGGTCAACAGCGGCGAGTTCGACGGCGCTGACGTCCGACGAGGGCAAGCGGCGCATCGTCGAGCGGCTCTGCGAGTTGCGTCGCGGCGAGACCAGCGTGCAGTACAAGCTGCGCGACTGGCTGATCTCGCGCCAGCGCTACTGGGGGCCGCCGATCCCGATCATCCACTGTCCCAAGGACGGCCCGGTCGCGGTGCCGGAAGACGGATCTGCCCGTGCTGCTTCCCGAGGTGGAGGACTTTCGCCCCGCGGCACGGGCGTGTCGCCGCTGGCCATGGTCGAGGAGTGGGTCAACGTCCCGTGTCCGAAGTGCGGCGAGCCGGCGCGGCGGGAGACCGACGTCAGCGACACCTTCCTCGACTCGTCCTGGTATTTCCTGCGCTATCCGTCGACCGACTTCGACGACGTCGCCTTCGACGCCGAGCGCGACCGACACGTGGCTGCCGGTCGACATGTACATCGGCGGCAACGAGCACGCGGTGCGCCATCTGCTCTACGCGCGCTTCGTCATGCGCGCGCTCCACGACGATGGGCCTCGTCCCGGTGCCCGAGCCGTTCACGCGGTTCCGCGCGCACGGCATGATCATCATGGACGGCGCCAAGATGTCCAAGAGCCGCGGCAACGTGGTCAACCCCGACGAGTACATCGACAGGTACGGGGCGGACACGGTGCGCCTCTTCATGATGTACCTCGGTCCCTACACGCTCGGCGGCGACTTCCGCGACAAGGGGATCGCCGGCATGACGCGGTTCATCAATCGGATCTGGCGCGCCACGCAGCCCGCCACTGGGGTGCGACGCCGACGACGAGGCGCGGGAGCGGCGCCGCCATCGACTGATCAAGCAGGTCGGGGACGATATCGCCGAGCTCCGGTACAACACGGCGATCGCGCATCTCATGGAGTTCGCGCGCGACCTCGACCACGAATCGTCAGCCGGCAATGGGCGACGCGTCGACGCCGAAACGCTGATCAAGCTGCTCGCGCCGTTCGCCCCGTTCGTCACCGAAGAGCTCTGGGACCGCACCGGCCACGAGACGTCGGTGCACGAGCGTGGCACGTGGCCGGCCTACGACGAGCGCCTGGCCGCACCGCAGCGGGCAACGATCGCGATCACCGTGAACGGCAAACGCCGGGCCGAGCTCGAGGTCGACGCGGGGACATCCGAGCCGGCCCTGCGCGAACAGGCCCTGGCCCATCCGCGCGTTGTCGAACTCCTCGGGGGGCGAGCCCCACGAGCGGTCATCGCGGTGGTCGATCGCATCGTCAACATCGTCACCGCCTGACCTCGAGCCGCATCGGCACGTGCTCGATGCCGTCCTCGGTCCAGTGCTCGCCGGATTCTTTGAAGCCGAGGCTCGCGTACCACTCGACGAGATACGCCTGCGCGCTCAGCACGATCAACGGCCCTGACAGCTCGATCGCTCGGCGCATGAGCGCAGTCGAGTACCCGCGCCGGCGCGCATCCGGATGTGTCGCCACGCGCCCGATGCGGTGCCCGCCGTCGCCGTCCTCCATGAGCCGCAGCGTGCTCACGACCGTTCCCCGGTCGTCCTCGATCCAGAGATGGAGGGTGTGCGCCGCCGCGTCGAACGGGTCGATGTCCTGGTACATGCACTGCTGCTCGACCACGAAGACCGCCTGACGGACCGCAAGGATCCCGAGCAAAGAGCGAGGGGTCAGCTCGTCGACGTGCGCCGCATGGATCTCCGGCGCGTCCGGCGGGCTCAGCTGGCAGCCTGCGGTTCGACCGCCGAGGTGCAGAACGGGCAGCGGCGAGCGGCGACGGGAATCACGCTCAGGCATTCGGGGCATGCCCGCGTCGTCGACTCGGCCGGCTTGCGCAGGCGCGACTGGACCCGCGTGTACGGCATGACGAAAAAGAAATACACGCCGGACGCGATCAGCACGAACGCGATCACTGCGGTCAGGAAGGTCCCGTACTTGATGTTGCTGCCGTTGACGGTGAGCACCAGGGCGTCGAAGTTGGGCTTGCCGAACGGGATCGCGATGATCGGATTGACGATGTCGACCACCAGCGCCGTCACCACCGCGCCGAACGCGCCGCCGATGACGAACGCGACCGCGAGCTGCACGACGTTGCCCTGGTTGAGAAAGTCGCGAAAGCCCCGCAAACGCACGTCCTCCTGCCCGCGATCTATGTGGGAGGCGTCCCGATGACGCCGAACCCTGATGGGCTGAGCATGGTGACACACACGCCCGTCCAGCAGCGATGGCTCCGCACCGTGTATCCATCGGGGTCCGGCGGCGCGGGGTCGCCGGGCCCGGCGACGTACCACACGTTGGGGGCGCTCGCTGAAGGCATCGGCATCTCCTTCAGCACCGCTCTCGCGGGATAGACGGCGGTGCCCCAGAACCATGGGAAAGCCAATGCCATGGAGCGCGTCTGCGCATCGAGGCTGCTGTTGCCGTAATACAGGACCAGCAGGTACTCGCTCGGATACGCGGCGATGAGGTCTCGCGGCCCCGCCGCGTGTTCTATCGCGGCGATCGCCGCCGGGGTGTTCGGATTGGTGGTTGTCGCGAACGTCGCCAGTGACATCGCCGCCATCACCGCAACAGCTCCGACGGCGACCCGGCGCCACTGCAGGGTCGCCAGACCTGCTCCGACCAGCGGGTAGAGGGGAGCCCATGCGGTGCCGAGATATCGGCCGTCTTCCAGCGGGTGCCAGAAGCTCACCAGGATGATCAAGCCGATACCGACGCCCGCCGACAGCGCGAGCAACGACGCCGTTTGCGCGCCAGCATGCGGGAACCTCCGGCGGTTGATCACCGCCGCGGCCAGCCCGACCAAACCCGCCACGATGCAGGCGCCCTCGAGGGCGCGCAAAGCGGCATAACCGGGGACCCACGCGCCGGTGAAGAACTGCGCCAGGCCGCCCGAGAGGCTGACGACGCTCAACTTCGAGACCCAGAAGCCGCCGGTGCCGTGGCTCAGCTGGGCACTGGCGGCGAGGACCCAGGGTGTCAGGCTCGCGACGGTTGCGACGCCCAGGGCGGCGACCAGTGCAGTGGTGCCGAATCGGCGCCGGCCAGAGATCACCGCCACCGCAATGACCTGCCCGGCGACGGCGAACAGTGCGAAGTACACCGTGTACACGGCGAGGATCGACATCGCCAGGTAGAGCGCCCATCGCAGCACGGACGGCCGTTCCAATGCGCGCAGCAGGCACAGCGTCGACGCGAGCACCAACATCGTCGCGACGATGTACATGCGCGCGTCGAGGGAACTTCCCACCAGCGCTGGAGCGAGCGCGCCGATCACCGCCGCCCAGATGCCACCACGGTCACCCGCGACGCGACGCCCGATCGCAGCCATGATCGGGATTGCGGCGGTGCCGGCGAGGACCGTCACCACACGCAGCGCGGCCGGGCTGGTCGAGACCACGGCCACGAGCCGCTCGAGCAGGTAGAAGAGCGGTGGGGCGCTGTCGTGGCGTACGACGTTGAGCATTGCGCCGAGCGGCCGCTGCACCGCCAATGCCGTGAACGCCTCGTCGCGCCAGAGCGGCTGGTAGCCGATCTGCACAAGCCTTCCGAGAAGTCCGGCTGCGGTGATCAGCCAGATCCTTCCTGCATATCCACGCGCCATCACGTCCCACGATACGGCGACGTCCCCCTCGACGGGGGCTCGCCGCCGGCGTCAGCCGGTCGGAGGGACGCCCGGCTGAGGTACCACGTCAAACGCGACGGGGTTGCCGGACGGGTCCCGAGCGACCACCCGGGCGTCGGCCGCGAGCCCCGCTCCCACCGCCGCCGCGATGTCGGCTCGCGAGGGGGCCACGATCAGCGAGTAGATGGCGGGATTGGCGACCTGCCGCCTCGGGGGGACGATGGTGGGCAGGCGGCCGGCATCCAGGAATTGGACGTCCATCGCGTCGTAGACATTGAGGATGAGCAGGGTGGACGCGCCGCCGTCGGTGGGATTGTCGACCGAGGCATTCGCAAGGGCAACATCGGCGAAGGTGAACGCCGAATAGCGATCCTGGATGGGCCGGCTCAGGTAGGTCGCCGCCGAGGCGACCCCGACACCCGCCACCACGGCAGCGCAGACCGCCCACCCGGCCGGGGCGGCGAGCGCGGTGCGTGCGGTACCGAGCCGCAGAGCCAGACGCCGCGCGAGCTGGATCACCTCCACGCCGCCGACACCGATGCACGCGGCAACATACGGCGCCAGCCCGAGCGACCGCAGGAAGTGCGGCGCCGGCCCTTCGTTCGCGAGGAGCGGCGGGAGCAGGAACACCCCCAGGCCGAGCAGCACGAGCGCGTGACCATGGTCGGCGCGATGCCGCCAGCACCGCCAGATGCCGAGCACGAAGGGCACGAACAGCAACGGTCCCAGCAGCGGGAGCGCGTCGACATCGTGGCGCTGGTTCGGGTCACCGGTCACCAGGAACATGCCGATGGTGCGCAGCACGTGCACCGGGTAGCTGTCCGAAGACCCCGAGCCCGGGTTGAACAGCGACACCATCGCCAGGCGTCCGAAATAAACGGAGGCGTCCGTGATCGCGGTGTAGATCATCGGTGCGGCGACCACGAGAAACGCGACGACGGCCCAAGCGAAGGTGGGACGGAGCCGGACGAACCGCTCACGGTCGCGCGCACGAATCCAGAACAACCAGAGGATGGCAAGCACCGGCAGCAGCTTCAAGGGCTGGTAGGTCCAAAGGCCGAGCGCACTGACCGCGCCCGCGCCGACGGCGGTCGCCCGGCCCGGCCGGTCGCCCCATCGCAACAGGGCGGCGAGGGCGGCGGCGCCGACCAGCACCGTGAGGATGTTGCGGAATCCGTCGCGCGAGACGGCGATCATCCACAGCGACCCGGCGGTCCAGCCCATCGCGAGCAACGCCGGGCCGCGGCCGAAACGTCGGACCGCGGCATACGTTGCGATGACGCCGAGGACCCCAACCGCCGCCGCAGTCGCACGCAGCGTCAGGAGCGACGACCCAACGATCCGGAATACCGCGGCGACGATGTACGCGTACAGCGCCTCGCGGCCACCGTCGGTGTTGAAGAACACGGGGTGGTACCCGGGAATCGCGAGGAGGTTCTGGGCGCTGATCCCCTCCGCCGCCTCATCGGGGAAGAGGCCGCCCGGCTGGGTGTTGAGGGCCCAGAAACGAACGACGATCGCGGCCGAGAGCGATCAGGACGGCGGCCGTAGCCTCGACCGCGGTCGCCGTCCCGAGGCGCCGTGCGGCGCCGGTTATGCGGGTGATCCGGCCGCCGTCAACTCGAGGCTGGATCGATGCAGGAGGGTTCTGGTCGCCGCAATCCGGCAGGCAAGCATCTCCAGAACGTCGTCGAGCTGGTCCCGCAGCACGGTTTCCAGCTCGATGGGGTGGTTGTCGATCTCCCGCAACAGCGCCGACAGCCTGAGCGCCTTCTGATCGATCTTCGCAACGACTTCTTGCGGGGCGACGGCCGTTGCGGACAGGTGATTCGGCTCCATCCAGATCCTCCGTGTGCGGTAGGTGGATGCCCTCAAGAGTAGGCACCCGGGGACGGGTTGTCCAGCTACCGCTCGGTGACGACGGAAGCCTGTAGCCCAGTCGGCAGTTTCCTATACTTTCTGGAACGACTTTGGTGTAGGAGTTGTGCAATGCCGGCTTCGGCATCGGCTGTGGGTGAGCAGTTCGCCCGCTCCTTGCTCTCGAAGGACTGGGGAGGCATGGCTGCCGTACTCGACCCGAGTGTGGAGTTCCGGGGCCTGACGCCCGGCCGTTATTGGGAAGCCAACGCGGCAAGCACGCTCATCGATGAAGTGCTCAGGAAATGGTTCGAACCGAATGACGAGATCTACGAGGTCCTCGCCATAGCGACCGGTCGCGTCGTCGATCGGGAGCGAGTTGTCTACCGGGCGCGAATCCGCAACACGGACGGAGATTTCGTCTGCGAGCAGACTGCCTACTACGACACCGAGGACAATCGCATCACCAAGCTTCGCATCCTCTGTTCGGGATTTCGGCCGGCTGGTTGACCGGCGCCGTCGCAAGCGTTGCGTCCCGGGCATCCTCCGTGGCAGCGGGCGCGCCGGGGGCCGTCTCTCGAGGAGAGTCTCCTCCTGTTCGACGCGTCCGCTCCGTCGGCGCGGCGGCGCCTCGGCGCCATCGGACGCCGGGTGTTCGACGACAGCGATCACCCGCGCAGCCATGAAGCGCGCAACGCGCACCGGCTGGCCGGTCCGGGTGAGCTCCGCGACCTCCACCGTGCCGCGTGCGGTGGTGACCTCGACGCGCCGGCCCGCCCAAGTCGCGGAGATCTCGAAGGTCCGTGCGCTCCCGGTCCCGGTATCGATGACCACCTCGACCGCGTCTCCGATCACGAGCCCACTCTATCAACCGTGAGCGGGGCCGGCTTCGCGCTCACAACGCCGCGCCAGGCCCACCGATGGTCGCGGCGGTCGAAGCGCTGAGCCGGAGCCCTCGTTGAGCCAGAACTCGGTTTATGGGCGTTGGCAGACGCGAGCTCGTGGCAGGCGGCGCCGTCCTGGGAGGTCTCGCTGCGGGTCTGGTCCTCGTTGTGCGCGGCGCGGTGACCGTCGATCTGGGAGTCGGGCGCCGTGGGCGGCAGCTCGGTCCGCTGCATCTGGAGATCATGGCGCGTCCCGAAGTCGTCTTTGATGTGGTCGCAGCGCCATACCTTGGTCGCACGCCACGAGCGATGGCGGACAAGCTGCGGGTGGTGGAGCGTGGTGACGACATGGTGATCGCGGAGCATTACACCCGCGTGCTCGGGGGACGAATGCTCACCACCACGGTGGAGAGCGTCCGCTTCGAGCGGCCGCACCTGATCCACTTTCGGCTGCTGCGCGGGCCGGTCCCGTTGGTGGTGGAGACCTTCGAGTTCACGTCAGGCAACGCAGGGGCAAGCACGGAGTTCGAATATCGCGGTGAGCTTTCGACTGACCTCTGGTCGCTGGGGGCGTGGTGGGGGCGGGTGGTTGCGCGGCGGTGGGAAAGCGCGGTGAGCGGGTCGATGCAGTCGATCCGCGCGGAGGCGGAGCGACGGACCCTCGCGCAGTAGTTGTGATGCGCATCGTGGCCAATCGAGAGGCTGCAACCTCCACTGCAGTAGGGATACAGGAGTTCGTTCCGCCAGGTTTGCTTCGACATCGAATCACCGATCGGAAGTCCGGTGAGCTTCAATAGAGGAGTGCGAGCTCCCCCAGGGATGGTGTCCATCGCGCTCGGGTCCGTCCTGCTCGCGTCCGGATGCAGCGCGCCACCGGTGCCGACACGCTCGCCGTTGTCGACGGCGACCATAGCTCCGACGCCGTCAGCCATCCCGCCACCTGCGGTGATGGCGCTTGCACAGTCGTTCGCCAACCAGTTCGTCAGCCGCGAGTACGAACTCCAGTGGGCCGAACTGTCCCTCGCGACGCAGGCAATGTGGCCGTCGGAAGCAGCGAGGGCCAACATGCTCTCCGCCAAGTTCGGCCGCCTGGTGACGGCCGTCGGTCTCGGCGCTCCGTCGCTCGAGTCCACGTGGACCGAGCCCGAGGATCCCGCGATGCGCTTCGCCGACGTATGGACGGTGCCCGCGCGGGTGCAATTCACGTCGCCGCAATCCCTGCGCCCCGCGGGCGTGGCGAGCCTCTTCTCCATGACCCCGATCCAGATAGAAGTGCAACCGTCAGGAGGGCTCGCGATCGTGGGCGAGGGGCCGGCATCGATGGACGCGCCGATCATCCTCCCCACGGCAATCCGCGCCGTCAGCGTGGTGGTACCGATCCTCATGTATCACCTAGTCGATCAGGTGCCACCGAGGTCGATCGAACCCTCCACGTACGGGTGGAAGCTCGAAATCGGTCTCACCACTCTGCCTGGGGAGTTTGCCGATCAGATGGCCTACCTCACGAGTATTCACGCAACCTCGATCTCACTGCAGCACCTGGCAGATGCGTTGCTCTACGCGCTGCCGTTGCCGCCGCACGCATTCGTCATCACGTTCGATGACGGGCGGTTGAGCCCTTGGTACAACGCCGTCCCGCTCCTGCAGCGGGATGGATACACAGCGGTGTTCTTTCCCTGCACGGGACTGATCGGCGGGAGGGTTGGCCCGCAGACGTATCTGTCTGCCGATGAGATCCGCCAGCTTGCGGCGGGAGGCTTCTGGGTGGAGGATCACACCTTCAACGACGCGCAAGCGTTGTTCGGCGCAAATTCAGGAACGCTGAATGCGCTGACCAATCGCACCAAGACCACGCTGCAAGCGATCACCGGAACGCCGGTGCAATTTCTCGCCTATTCCGGCCTGTGGCCGTGGCCGCTTGCAACCCAGGGCGGGGCGCGCGAAGCCTCGGTCTTCGCCACGCTCGCAGGCTACGGATACATCGGCGGCGTCCTCGACGTCCGCGTCGGCAGCGAGACCGAATCATCAGCACAGTTGTGGCAATTGCCCAGGCTGCGCGTCGGCATCGATACGACGCTCGCAGGTTTCGCACGCTGGTTTGCCAATCAGCGGATGTGAGCTCCGTGAGGGTGCGAGTACACCGCCAGCCGCGCTAAACTCTCCCGCGCTTGCGCTCGAGCGCACCGGACCGAGCTTGGGAGGATTGGCCGTGTCCTGGAAGGTTACTGGGTCCTACTTCGAGACCTGCTCGTGCAACGTGGTCTGCCCGTGCACAGCCTCGCTCGCATTTGGCGCCACACTCGACCGCTGCAAGGTCACCCTGGTCTTCCGCGTCCGCAGCGGGGACGTCGAGGGGACGGACGTCGGCGGATTGACGGTGGCCGCCATCGTGGAGACACCAAAGGTGATGACCGACGGTAACTGGCGCATGGGCGTGTTCATCGATGGGGCTGCCTCCGATGAGCAGGCGGCGAAGCTCGGCGGGGTGTTCTCCGGAGCCCTCGGTGGTCCAATGGCTGCGCTCGCACCCCTGGTGTCGGAGAATCTAGGCGTTCAGCGGGCTCCGATCGAAATCCACGAGGACGGTCTGCGCCACTCGGTCAAGATCGGTGACGCGGTGGACTTCGAGATCGAGGACATCGTGCCGTTCGGGGTGGAGACGGGCCGGCCGGCGAGGCTCACCGGCATCTTCCATCCGGCCGGCTCAGAGCTGACAGTGGCTCATGCGACGCGGTCGAACATCAACGGCTTTGGGATCGCGTACGAGGGGAAGGCTGCCTTCTCCACCTCGAATTTCGCGTGGTCGGCCTAGACACGGTCGGCGCCGCTGCCCGAGAGGAGCGTCCGGAGGGGTTCGCGGATCTGTTCGCCGCGGTTCGAGCCCGATTGGGCCTCGTGGCGCTGCTCCTGGTGCTTGCCGGCCTCGCCTGGTGGGCGACCGTCAATCAGATGGCCGGCATGGATGCCGGTCCGGGCACCGACCTGGGGGCTCTCGGCTGGTTCATCGGTATCTGGGTGGTGATGATGGCCGCGATGATGTTCCCGTCGGTCGCGCCGACGGTTGCGCTCTATGCGCGAATGACTCGCCGACGCAGCCCGGTTCGCCCGCTCCTGTTCACGGCTGCGTACCTGCTGGTGTGGTCCGCAGTCGGGCTGTTCTCGTACGGTCTCTTCGAGCTCGGCAAGGCCTGGTTCGGAGCTCAGCTCGCCTGGGATAGCGGCGGGCGATGGGTCGCGGCCGCCGTTCTCGCGACGGCGGCGGTGTACGAACTGACTCCGCTGAAGAACGCCTGCCTCGCGAAGTGCCGCAGCCCTCTCGGCTTCCTGCTCGGCAGCTGGCGTGACGGAACGGCGGGCGCGATCGAGATGGGATCCAAGCACGCTGCCTGGTGTGTCGGTTGCTGCTGGGCGCTCATGGCGGCGTTGTTTGCGCTGGGCGTGATGAGCCTCGTCTGGATGGCGGTGGTCGCCGCGCTGATAGCGGCGGAAAAGACGATTCCGTGGCGGCGATCCGTCGTGTGGAGCACCACGGCGATCTTGCTCGCGCTGGCGGTGTTGGTGGCCGTGGCCCCGCACGCGGTCCCAGGGCTTGTCGTGCCGGGCAGCGCAAGCAGCGCGGGCGCCATGGGGATGACTCACTAGCCAGAGCTGCCGGGCCGATCCACCGGCCAATCCGCCGGATTGCGACCTCAGCGACGGAAGGCGCGAGGCGCACATGCCGCCATGTGCTGTGGGGGGTCGCGACTTCCCGGTACGCTTTGCTCCGAAACGCCACCCGAGGTACCTCTGGAATTGGCCTGTCCCACCTGTGGGGCCGAAAACCGCCCGAGCAACAAGTTCTGCAAGCAGTGCGGCGCCGCGCTCGCGCGCAGATGTGTGCAGTGCTCCAGCCCGCTTGACCTGGACTTGAGCTTCTGTGGGGAGTGTGGCGCGGCACAGAGTGAGGCACAGGCCAACGCCACCGTCAGCGCCGCCGCCGGTCCGGCCCAGCGGGCAGCCACAGCCGAGCGGCGTGTCGTGTCAGTGCTCTTCGCCGACCTGGTTGGATTCACTCCGCTCTCGGAGAGCCGCGATGCCGAGGAGGTGCGCGAGCTGCTCACCAGGTACTTCGAGACCTGTCGCGCCCTGATCACCCGGTACGGCGGCATGGTCGAGAAGTTCATCGGCGACGCGGTGATGGCCGTCTGGGGAACGCCGGTTGCACACGAGGACGACGCCGAGCGTGCGGTGCGAGCCGCGCTCGACCTGGTCGAGGCTGTCGCCGTCATGGGGACCGAAATCGGCATGCCCGACCTTCGAGCTCGGGCCGGCGTCCTGACCGGAGACGCGGCCGTCACACTCGGGGCCGAATCGCAGGGCATGGTCGCCGGCGACCTGGTCAACACCGCCTCGCGCATCCAGGCTGAGGCTCGGCCGGGCACGGTGGTGGTCGGCGACTCGACACGCCAAGCCACCGAGGCTGCGGTCGTCTACGAGGACCTCGGTGTCCACGCACTCAAGGGGAAGGCGGAGCCGGTGAAGCTCTGGGAGGCCCGACGCGTCGTGGCCCTGGTGGGCGGTGCGCTGAAGTCGGAGGGGCTGGAGGCCCCCTTCATGGGCCGTGACCGCGAGCTGCGCCTGATGAAGGATCTCTTCCACGGCAGCAGCGAGGGCCACAAGGCACACCTGGTCTCGGTGGTGGGCATTGCCGGCATCGGCAAATCGCGGCTCTCGTGGGAATTCTTCAAATACCTCGACGGCATCGCGGAGTTGAACTACACGCATCGCGGGCGGTGTCTTGCCTACGGGGAAGGAGTGACGTACTGGGCGCTCGCCGAGATGGTGCGCATGCGGGCGCGCATCACCGAGGGCGAGGAGCCCGCGTCTGCACACGCGAAGCTGCAGGCGTGCCTCGTGGAGTACCTATCCGATGCCGAGGAACGCCGCTGGGTCGAGCCTCGGCTCGCGCAGCTTTTGGCGCTGGAGGATCACGCGATCCAGGAGCGTCAGGACCTCTTCAGCGCCTGGCGGCTTTTCTTCGAGCGGCTCGCGGCGAAGGCACCGACGGTGCTGCTCTTCGAGGACATGCAATGGGCGGACTCCTCGCTGCTCGATTTCATCGAGTATCTCCTGGAGTGGTCACGGAACCACGCCCTCTATGTGGTGACGCTGGCGCGGCCCGAGCTGGTCGACCGCCATCCGAGCTGGGGTGCGGGGAAGCGCAACTTCACCTCGGTCTTCCTCGAACCCCTGCCCGCAGCCGCGATGGAGCAACTGCTCGACGGACTGGTGCCCGGCCTGCCGGACGAGCTCCGCGAGCAGATCCTGGTGCGCGCCGAAGGGGTGCCGCTCTATGCGGTTGAGACGGTACGCATGCTGCTGGATCGAGGTCTGTTGGAACGCCAAGGCGGCGTCTATCGCTTGTCGGGTCCGGTCGAGGACCTGGCGGTGCCGCAGAGTCTGCAGGGTCTCATCTCCGCACGTCTCGACGGATTGCGTCCAGAGGCGCGGCGTGCGTTGCAGAACGCGGCTGTCTTGGGCAAGACCTTCACGCTGGAGTCGCTGGCGGCCATCTCGGCGGTGCCCGCTGAGCAGCTGGGACCAGTGCTCTCTGAGCTGGTTCGCAAGGAGGTCCTCTCCGTGCAGATGGATCCGCGGTCGCCCGAGCGCGGCCAGTACGGATTCCTCCAGGACCTGGTCAAACGCGTGGCGTACGAGACACTTTCGAAACGCGATCGCAAGGAGAAGCACCTCGCGGTGGCGGCATGGTTCGAGAGTTCGTGGGGAGGCGAGGAGCGGGACATTGTCGAGGTGGTGGCGTCGCATTACCTCGAGGCGTTCAACCTGGCGCCACACGATCCGGATGCCGATGTGGTCAAGGAACGAGCAGCTGATGTCCTGTTCCGGGCCGGTGAGTGGGCTGCGTCGTTAGCCGCAAACGCCGAGGCCGAGCGCTATTTTCATAAGGCCGCCGAGCTGGTCGGCGCATCGGTTCGCCAAGCCGAGCTCCTCGACCATGCCGGAGAAGCGGCGTGGAAAACCGGACGTGCCGATGCCGCCTCTCAGCAGTGGGAACGGTCCATCGCCATCTACGAATCCGAGGGCCGACTCCACGCCGCCGCCCGCGTCTCTGCATCGCTCGGCCGCGTGGAGGCGTCCCGCGGGCGCATCGATCAAGCAATGGAGAGGATGGAGCGCGCCTATGCCGTGCTTGCAGGCGATCCGCCGGATGCCGATCTCGCGATGCTGGCGAATATGCTGGGCACGCTTCACTTCATGGTCGGCGACAGGGAGAAGGCGATTCGGCTCAATGACATAGGTCTCGACATCGCCGAAGCGCTCTGGCTTCCCGAGGCGCTGTCACGGGCACTGAACACGAAAGCCTCGATTCAGTCCGCGGAGCATCCGGAGGAAGCGCTGGCCCTTTTCGAGCATGCCCTGAAACTGGCGCTGAGCAACGACCTCCAGTCGGCCGCGTCCCGTGCGTACAACAACCTCGCCGATGCCTATTGCCGCAGAGATAGGTACAGGGATGCGCTTCCCCTGCTCCGAGACCTGCTTGCGCTGGCTCGCAAGGTCGGCGATCGGGTGTACGAGGAGAGCACGCTCACGGAACTGGCATACGTCCTGATGCAGGTCGGCGAGTGGGATGAGGCCATCGAGATGGCTTCATCAATCCCCGAAAGCGCTCTGTACGAGGCAGGAGGAGAGCTCATGTCGCTCATGACCTTTGCCGAAACGTACGTGCACCGTGGACAGCTGCCGGCGTCGCAGCAGCTCATATCGGTGTTCGAGCGTATGTCTGCCTCCGACGACATCCAGGAGCGCAGCGTCTACCTCGCTGCTCGCGCCGTCCTTCAACGCGCGATGGGCAGGGTTGCCGATGCCCTCGCCGATGCGGAGGCAGCGTTGGACGCCGGTCTGAAGGCGTTCGGCCCCCAGCACCAGGCGCCCAAGAGCGCCGTCGTCGAGGCGCTCGAGGCGGCATTCGCACTCGGCGATCATGCCAAGGTGCGAGAGCTCGTCGCCTGGATCGACGGGCTCCGCCCCGGGGAGCGGCCGCCGTACCTGCAGGGCCAGGCGGCAAGATTCCGTGCACGCCTCGGGATCAGCGGCGACCCAGCCGCGGTCGAGCTCGGGTTCACGGAGGCTGCGGAGATGTTCACCCTGATCGGCATGCCTTTCTGGCTCGCGGTGACCCAGCTGGAGCATGCCCAGTGGATGATGGGGATGGGCGAGGATGCCGAGGCCGGGAGCCTGCTGCGCGAGGCGACGCAGACCTTCGAGCGTCTGCAGGCCCGACCTTGGCTCGAGCGTGCACGGCATGCGGCGCCCGCGGCAGGCGTCGCCTCGTGAAGGTGCGCATCGTTCAGCATGGCTCCCCCGACACGCGTTTGGCGGCGAGTAGGCTTGCGCCATGAACTGCAGCGCCTGCGGTGCTCTGAATCGCGCCGGCGCCCGTTTTTGCGTGCAGTGCGGCCAGGGTTTGACTCGCGCGTGCCCGTCGTGTGGAGCTGCATATAACGAGGGCGAGCGGTTCTGCAGCGAGTGCGGCTCGTCATTGATAACGTCGGCATCTCGACCGCAGCCCGGGGTTGTCGCCTCGCATGCCGAGCCCTCGACGCGTGTCGCCGAGCGACGCCACGTGACAGTGCTCTTTGCCGACCTCGTCGGCTTCACGCCGATATCGCAGCAACGTGATGCGGAAGATGTGCGCGAGCTGCTGAGTCGATACTTCGACACAGCCCGTACGATCATCGCCCGCTATGGCGGCAGTGTGGAGAAATTCATCGGCGATGCCGTGATGGCCGTGTGGGGCGTGCCGTCGGTTCAGGAGAACGACGCGGAGCGAGCCGTGCGCGCGGGGCTCGAGCTGGTCGACGCCGTCGCTGCGTTCAGTGAGGAGGTCGGTGTTCCCGGGCTGCAGGCTCGCGCTGGCCTGTTGAGCGGAGAGGTTGCGGTGAGCCTCGGGGCGACGGGCGAGGGAATGGTGGCGGGTGATTTGGTGAACACGGCCTCCCGGGTGCAGTCGGTGGCCGAGCCGGGAACCGTGTTCGTTGGGGACGCCACCCGGCGCGCAACCGAGGCCGCGATCGTCTACGACGACGCGGGCATGCACGAGCTGAAGGGAAAGCCCGAGCCGGAACATCTCTGGCGAGCCCTGCGGGTCGTCGCGGCCGCGGGGGGAGCACTCCGACCCACCGGCCTCGAGCCGCCGTTCGTGGGGCGCGACCGCGAGCTCCGGCTCCTGAAGGAGTTCCTGCACGCGACCGGTGAGGAGCGAACCGCGCGCCTGCTCTCGATCATCGGTCTTGCGGGAGTGGGGAAGTCACGCCTGGCGTGGGAGTTCTTCAAATACGTGGATGGCGTCACGGAGACGGTCTGGTGGCACCGGGGCCGCTGCCTCGCGTATGGGGAAGGCGTGGCGTATTGGGCCCTGAACGAGATGGTCCGGATGCGCGCCGGCATAGTCGAGAACGAGCCATCGGAGACCGCGCGCGAGAAGTTGCGGCGGTCGGTCGAGACGTTTGTGGAGTCAGCAGAGGAACGCCGCTGGGTGGAGCCTCGTCTCGCCCATTTGGTCGGACTCGAGGAGCGTACCGCTAATGATCCTCGCGACCTGTATGCAGCGTGGCGATTCTTCTTCGAGCGCCTCGCTGCGCAGCAGCTCACCGTGCTCGTGTTTGAAGACCTGCAATGGGCGGATGCCGGCCTTCTCGACTTTATCGAGTATCTCCTCGAATGGTCTCGCAGCTCGCCGATTCTCGTCGTCACGCTCGCCCGTCCCGAGCTGGCCGAACGTCGCGCGGCCTGGGGCAGCGGCAAACGCGGCCTGACCTCGCTGTATCTGGATCCATTGACACCGGATGCAATGTCCCACCTGCTCGCCGGCATGGTGCCGGGACTCCCGGATGACCTGACCGCCCGCATCCTCGACCGCGCTGCCGGGGTACCGCTGTATGCGGTCGAGACCGTTCGGATGCTGCTCGACCGCGGCCTCCTGATCGAGAGGGATGGGACATTCCACGTCGAAGGTTCTCTGGACTTGCTCGAGGTTCCCGAAACGCTGCATGCGTTGATCGCTGCGCGCCTTGACAGTATTGGCACTGCCGAGCGGCAACTCCTCCAGGACGCGGCGGTCCTCGGCAAATCATTCACCGCGGTGGGTTTGCGCGCCATCACCGCGCTTCCCGATGACGCCGTCGAGCCGAGTCTCGCTAGCCTGGTCAATAAGGACCTGCTCGCGATTCAATCGGATCCAAGGTCGCCGGAACGTGGCCAGTACGTCTTCGTACAGGACCTTGTGAGAAGCGTGGCCTATGGAACATTGGCGCGGCGAGATCGGAAGGCACGCCACCTTGCCGCGGCGGCGTATCTCGAGAGTTCGTGGAGCGACGAAGAAGAAGTCGCCGAAGTGGTTGCATCGCACCTTCTGGAGGCCTACGAGGCGGAGGCCGATGCGGATGACGCCGCCGCCCTGCGCACACGGGCGCGCGACGCGCTGGTCCGCGCCGGCGATCACGCGGCGTCGCTCGCGGCAGCCGCGTCGGCGCAGCATTATTACGAGCGTGCGCTTGTACTTGCCGAGCCAGGCGACCAGGCGGCCCTGCATGCTCGAGCCGGTGAGATGGCGTGGCTGCAGGTCGATGTCGCTCGGGCTCGACACCATCTCGACGAGGCCGCCACTCTGCACACGGCAGCTGGACGGATCGGTGCGGCCGCTCGCATTTCCGTGATGCTCGCCGATCTCGACGCGCACGAGCTGCAGTCGGGTCGAGCGGCTGATCGCATGGAGACCGCGTTCGCCACGCTTGCGGGCATGGAAGCCTCCGGCGACAATCACGATGCTGACCTTGCCATCGTGGCCGCTGAAGCGGCTCGCCGTCTTTACTTCGCCGACGGTGCGGATGACGTCGTCATGGAGCGCGTGGAGCTTGCCCTTGGCATCGCGGAGCGCCTCGGTCTTTCGGAGGTGTTTTGCCAGGCGATCAACACGAAGGGCATGATCCTCGGAGGGCGCGGTCGTCCCGAAGAGGGGCATGCGCTCCTTCAGTGCGCCCTCGATCGTGCTCTGGCATCCAATCTTCATGCGGCCGCGCTGCGCGCGTACAACAATCTCGCAGCGGATCTTCAGGCGTCCGAACCGGCAAGGGCAGCGTCGATCATTGAAGCCGGTGCCAACCTTGCGAGGTTGATGGGCCAGCGCCGCGCCGAGTTCGATCATGGTCGTCGGCGAGGTGCCTGTGCTCGTCGATCTCGGCCGATGGGACGATGCGATGCTCGTTGTCTCCGACGTTCTCGAGTTGCACGAGGACTGGGTCACGGAGTTTGACATCGCATCCGAAGTGCTCTTCGGCACCTGGGTGCATATCTGGCGCGGCCAGATCCCCCAGGCACGCCAGCTCGTCGAGCGGATGGCCGTTCTCGCTACGCGGCGGGGTCTGGTCCAGCAAATGCTGTACGACACGGTACGCTCCGCCTTGCTGCGAGGTCAGGGCCGGGATCTTCGAGGCGCTCGCGATTCTCACCGACGTCGCAGCGCGCTTGGCCGAACCGATGCCCTTTATGGATCTTTTGCGATGGATATTCGTCGAGATCGTCGAGGGAGCGTTTGCCGCGGACGATCGCCGCATGGTCGAGCAGCAGCTCGGCAGCATGCCGGAGCGGATCTCGCCCGTCGTCGCACCAATCCTTCACGCCCACGTCCTGCGCTTCCGCGCGCGTCTCGCGGTGCTCGAGGACCGCGAGGCGGACGCGACCCGCAGCGCGCTCGCGGCGCTGGACATGTTTCAGCAACGCCAGATGCCCTTCTGGGTCGCGGTGACACGACTCGAGCTGGCGGAATGGACGTCCCAGCACGGGAGGAATCCGGAGGCCGACGCATTGCTCGTGGATGCACGAGCGAGCTTCATCGAACTCGGTGCGGTGCCATGGGTCCAGCGCGTGGATGCTGTCACGCAGGGTCTTGGCGCCACGACCGCCCAACGCGCGCTTCCGGCCTGACCAAACCGTGTCGCAGTGACGCAGGGCGCCAGCGAGTTGAAGCGTCGCGTCGGTCGTCGCCTCCGTGCGCTGATTCCCGGGGCGGGCAACGGCCAGGAGAATATGGGGTACCGCGAGCTCTTCCAAAATCGAGACTACCGGCTGCTCTTCAGCGGCCTGGCGATCTCGATGAGCGGATCGTGGGCATACAGCGTCGCGCTGGTCGTCTTCGTCTTCAACGCGACGCACTCGCCGGCATGGGTGGCGGCGGCGTCGATGACCCGCTTCGTCAGTGCGCTGGTGATCAGCCCGGTCGGCGGCCTCGTGGCTGATCGCCTCGAACGCGTGCGCTTGATGGTGACGCTCGATACGGTCGCGGCGGTCCTCCAGAGCGCGCTGGCCGTGGTGGCCGTTCTGGACGGCCCCGTGCTGCTGGCGATCGTGCTGGCAACGCTGACCGCGGTGACCACCTCATCGTATGACCCCGCAGCGCGCGCGGCCACTCCCGCAATCGTCGGCGAGGATCATCTCGCGGCCGCAAACAGCGCGCAGTCCGCGGTGGAAAACCTTTCCATGATCGTCGGGCCAGCGATCGCGGGCGTGCTCCTCCTGGCCGGGCCGCCCGCGGTCGTGTTCGCCGTCAATGCCGCGACCTTTGCATTCTCCGCGGTGGTGATCGGCCGCATGCGCTCGAGGAACCATCCGTCGGACATCACCGAGGGCGGCGCGGCCGGGCCGCTCAAGCAAATGACAGCGGGCATCATCGCGTTCGTCGAATCTCCGACCGCGATGCTGCTCGCCGGGTTCAGCATCCTCGCCACCTTCGTCTACGGCACTGACACCGTGCTCTTCGTCGTGATCAGCAAGCAACAACTCGGAACCGGCAGCAACGGGTATGGCTATCTGCTGGCGGCGTACGGGGTGGGTGGCATCCTCATCGCCGGATACATGAATCGCCTGGCCGCCGCTCGACGGTTGGGGCCGGTCATCGTCGCCGGGATGGCCGTGTACTGCCTGCCCACCGCGGTCCTGTCCATCGTGCACTCGCCATGGATCGCCTTCCTGCTGGAGGTCGTTCGAGGCGCGGGCACGGTCGTGGTCGACGTGCTGGCCATCACCGCGCTGCAGCGTCTGGTGAGTTCCCGACGTCGTTGCCCGGGTGTTCGGCGTGTTCTTTGCCCTCCTGCTCGCCGCTGTCTCATTGGGCGCTCTGCTCATGCCAATCCTGCTCGGGAGCGTCGGGTTGACCGCCACGCTCCTGATCATGGGATTGGCGATCCCGATCCTCAGTGTGGCCGCCTATCCGTGGATCCGCCGCCTCGACACGCGCGCGATCCGCGAGCTGTCGGCGATCGAGCCCCGGATCGCAACACTGCAAGGGCTCGACATCCTCGGCGGGGCCACCAGGGCTGCCCTGGAACGGCTGGCGCGATCGGCGGTTGAAGAGTTGGTCGAGGCAGGCACGGTCCTCATTCGCGAAGGCGACGAGGCGGATGACTTCTTCGTGCTCATTGCCGGTGAGGTCGAGGTCGTCGCATCAGGCGAAGCCGGCGTTGAGCGATCCCTGGGTGTCCTGGCGCCCCCGGCCTATTTTGGCGAGATCGGTCTGCTCGAGCACCTTCCGCGTACGGCGACGGTGAGAGCGATCGGTCCCTGCGTTCTGTACCGCATCAATGGAGACGACTTTGTCGACGCCTTGACCGCCACCACGTTGTCCCCGTCAGCCCTGGGAATGACGCAGATGCGGCTCGCGCGCACCCACCCATCGCTCACTTTGACGTTCGGCCAGTCGGAGTCCGACTAGGATCGGCGTCATCCGCGTGCTTCGGACGGATCGAAGAACACCTCCAACTGGATGTTGTCCGGGTCGCGGAACACCAGGACGGCCGCATCCGAGATGGAATTCGCGGGCGCGATCGGGGAATGCACGACGCCGGCGGCGTCGAGCCGTGTCGCCCACGCATCCAGCTCCACGCGGTTCGACACGGCGAACGCCAGGTGATCCAGGCCGACGCGGGTCTCGTCAAAGACTTCCTGGCCGCCGTTTCTGTGCTGCGCGAGCCCCAGGCGCTGCGGCACGCCGTCGTGGCGGAGGAACACCTTGTGGAACGCTCCGTCCGGCGAATTGAAGTCGCCGACTCGCCGGAACCCGAGCACGCCGATGTACCACGCCGCGCTCGCCTCGACATCGCGGACTGTCAGGCCGAAGTGGTGGACCCCTGACATCATCCCAGTCATGCGCGCGAGTTTCGCAGACCAGAGGCTTTGAGCACATGCTCACGGGTTCCAGCCCGCCGCCTCGCCCGCCAGAAGGTGAGGCGCATCCGGCCGTAATCGATCGAGGTCGACGGCAAGCACTAAACTGACCCTGGCCGGTTCACCGACCGGGCGCGGATGGCGGAATCGGTAGACGCGCGGGACTTAGGATCCCGTGGGGCGACCCGTCCGAGTTCGAGTCTCGGTCCGCGCACGGCGTCGCCTATAAGAGGATGAGCACAGCACCCATGACCGACACACCAGGTATGACCGTCACCCTCGAGCGCAAAGCTGCCTCGCAGGTCGCGCTCCAGGTCGAGGCAACGGCCGGCGAGGTCGATGCCGCGATCGAGGCATCGCTGAAGCGCCTCGCCTCCAGGGTGCGGATCCCGGGGTTCCGCCCCGGGAAGGCGCCGTCCGCGATGGTCGAGCGAGCGGTGGGCTGGGAGACCGTGCGCCACGAGACCGTCGATCACCTGGTCCCCGAGCTCTACCTGCGCGCGGTCGACGAGAGCGGCGTCGAGCCGGTCGGCGACCCGGAACTCGATCTCGGAGAGCTCGAGCGCGACAGGCCCCTCAAGTTCACGGCCACGGTGACCGTGAAGCCGGAGGTGGACCTCCGCGACTATCTCTCGCTACGGGTCCCACCGGAGACGACCGAGATCACCGAGGAAAGCGTCGACGAGGCGATCGAGGCGGCGCGCCGCCGTCACGCGGAGCTGGTCGACGTCGATCGCGCGGCCCAGGCCGGCGACGTCATCCGCTGCACCCTCGTGATGCGGCGCGGCGAGGAGGTGCTCACCGGCGGCGACAACGTCGAGCGCGACCTCGAGCTGGACCGCGAGCAGGTGATCCCCGCGATCGTCGACGGCGTCATCGGGCTCACCGCCGGCGAATCGCGCGAGCTTCGAGACCACGCTGCCCCAGGATTACCGCCAGGAGGAGCTCCGTGGCGCCACGGTCACGTCGACGTCTCCGTGCACGCCGTCCGCGAACGCAAGCTGCCTCCCGAGGACGACAGCCTCGCCGTCCTCGACGGCCACGGCACGACCCTCGACGAGCTTCGCGAGCACTACCGGACGACCCTCACCGCGGAGGCTGTCGAACACGATCGCGAGAGCCACGAGGCCGCCGCGCTCGAGGCGCTCCGCGATCACGTCCGCGTCGATATCCCGGTGGCGATGATCGAGCGCGAGATCGACCGCCAGCTCGCGACCTCGAGTACCGGCTCGGTTCGCTCGGGCTGCCGCTGGACCGGTACCTCGAGATGAGCGGCCAGAGCCTGGATGCCTTGCGGGCCGAGCGGCGCGAGGCAGCCACCAGCCGCGTCAGGCTCGAGCTCGCGCTCGATGCCCTGGCGGTCGCGGAGGGGATCGAGGTCGACGAGAACCAGGTGCAGCGGGAGGCACGTAGCGGTTGCCGAGGGCCGGCGCATCGACGCCGCCCAGCGCAAGCGCCTCGCCGACCTGGCCAGGCGCGACTTGCGCCGGCGAGCGGCAGGTCAGCGGCTGCTGGAGATCGTCGCCCCCGACGCTTCCGGGTTCGTCGCGACCTGACGTCTGAGGCTTCGCCGGGCGCGGGTAAGCTGGTCCGGCATGAGTCCAGGCAGTCATCAGTGTTCGCGACCTCGTCAAGACCTATGGAAAGGTGGAGGCGGTGCGCGGCATCGACCTTGAGGTCGGCGCCGGTGAGATCTTCGGCTTCCTCGGCCCCAACGGCGCCGGCAAGTCGACCACCATCAGCATCCTCTGCACCCTGATCCGGCCGACCTCGGGTGTCGCCCAGGTCGCCGGTATCGACGTGCTCCACGATCCCAGCTCGGTGCGGGCGCGGATCGGCCTCGTGTTCCAGGACCCATCGCTCGACGGGCAGCTCACCGGCCGGGAGAACCTCGAGTTCCACGCCTTCCTGTACGGTCTGCCCGCGGCCACCCGCAAGCAGCGCATCGACGACGCCCTGGAGATCGTCGAGTTGACGGATCGCGCGGGCTCGGCGGTGCTCACCTACTCAGGCGGCATGCGTCGCCGCCTGGAGATCGCGCGCGGGATCCTGCACTACCCCAGGTGCTCTTCCTCGACGAGCCGACCCTCGGCCTCGATCCCCAGACCCGCAACAAGATCTGGGACTACCTCCACACGGTGCGCACGAGGGAGCACATCACCATCTTCATGACCACCCACTACATGGACGAGGCGGAGTTCTGCGATCGGATCGCGATCATCGACCAGGGCAAGATCGTTGCCCTGGGGACTCCCTCGGAGCTCAAGGCGCGCGTGGGCGGCGACGTGGTCACCATCACCACCCCTGATACCGCCGTCGCCGCCGAGCAACTCCGCCTGCTGATGCATCTCGAATCGACGCAGGTCGATGGCACGCTGCAGGTCGAGGTCGCGGATTCCGCGTCGTTCATGCCGCGTCTCTTCTCCGAGTTGAGCGTGCCGATCAGCGCGGTGAGCGCCCGGCGTCCGAGCCTTGATGACGTGTTCCTCAAGCTCACCGGTCGCGCCATTCGCGAGCAGGGCAACACATCGCTGGATCCGATGCGAAACTTCGGCAGGATGTGGGGAGGGGGCGCCGATGACCGAACAGGTACTACCGCGCCGGCCGTTCCGCAGGCACGCGCGGTGAACATTCGCGGCGCCACGATGCGCGCGATCTACATCATCTGGAAGCGCGACCTCATCCGCTACTGGCGTGACCGGATGCGGGTGTTCGCGTCGCTCGCGCAGCCGGTGCTGTTTCTGTTTGTCTTCGGGAGCGGACTGAGCTCGTCGTTGCGGGGCAGCACGGGGGGTTTCGGCGGCCCGGGATCCTCACTGCAGTACGTGCAGTTCATCTTTCCCGGCATCATCGGGATGTCCGTCCTGTTCACGTCGATCTTCGGCGCGATGTCGATCGTCTGGGATCGTGAGTTCGGGTTCCTGAAAGAGGTGCTCGTCGCACCGATCCATCGGTCCGCCGTGGCGATCGGCAAGACGCTCGGTGGCGCGACGCAGGCGATGTTCCAGGGCATTGTCATCCTCATTCTCGCCCCCCTCGTCGGCGTGAAATTGACATTTCTGGGCGTCGTCGAACTCATCCCGATGATCTTTCTGTTCGCCTTCGCACTGAGTGCGCTCGGTGTCGCGGTGGCGGCACGCATGCGCACCATGCAGGGATTCCAGATGGTGATGAACTTCCTGATGATGCCCTTGTTCTTCCTCGCGGGTGCGCTCTTCCCGCTCGGTGGGAATCTGCCGGCGTGGCTCTCCGTGCTGACGCGATTCGACCCCGCCAGCTACGGCATCGATGCGCTCCGGCGCACCGTGCTCACCGCATCAGGGGTGCCCTCACGCGTCCTGGACAGCCTCGGGCTCACCATCTTTGGTCACCCGCTCTCCGTCTGGCCGGAGGAGGTGGTCCTGGTTGCCTTCGGGGTGCTGATGATGAGCCTAGCGGTCTATGGATTCCGACAGCGCGACTAAAAAAGGCCACCTATAATGGAAAAGGTATGAATCCGACCAATCTGATCCCGTACGTCATCGAGACCACGAATCGGGGCGAACGCGGGATGGACATCTACTCGCGCCTGCTCAAAGACCGCATCATCTTCATCGGGACGCCGATCGACGACCAGGTCGCGAACGTCGTCATGGCGCAGCTGCTCTTCCTCGCCGGTGAGGATCCCGAGAAGGACATCTGGCTGTACATCAATTCCCCTGGTGGATCGGTGTATGCCGGCCTCGCCATCTACGACACGATGCAGTACGTCGAACCGCGCGTCGGCACCATCTGCATGGGCATCGCCGCATCGATGGCGGCGATCCTGCTCGCCGGCGGCGCCGCGGGGATGCGTCTCAGCCTGCCCAACACACGGGTCCTCATCCATCAGCCCTCGGGCGGCTTCAGCGGTCAGGCGACCGACATCCAGATCCATGCGCAGGAGATCCTGCGCGTCCGCCGCCGCCTCGACGAGAT
This sequence comes from Candidatus Dormiibacterota bacterium, assembly GCA_963768105.1. Lineage (GTDB taxonomy): Bacteria > Chloroflexota > Dormibacteria > Aeolococcales > Aeolococcaceae > Palsa-851. The sequence continues at coordinate 28,802 of CAVYGR010000001.1, forward strand.
CCTCGCCCACCACTCCGGCAAGGCCGATCGAGGTCGTCAACCACGACTCGGATCGCGACTTCTTCATGAGCGCCGAGGAGGCCAAGGAGTACGGACTGATCGACGAGATCATCCAGGGTCGCATCAAGAGCGGTGGGGCGCCGAACGGCGAGAGCAACGGCGGCAAGCCGATGGGCGCACCGCTCGACACGGACACACCCCAGGCGGGTGGCGGTGCAACGGCGCACGCGTGATCCTAGGCCGGTCGGTCCTGGAATCCACGTGAACCACCAAGGGGATATGCGATGACCGAACGCGACGACCGCCGGCGTCATACGCGTTGTTCGTTCTGTGGCAAGGGCCAGGAGCAGGTCCGCAAGCTCGTCGCCGGTCCCGGTGTCTACATCTGCGACCAGTGCATCGATCTCTGCCAGGAAGTCCTCGAGGAGGACAACCGCTCGACGACGACCAAGCGGGGCAAGCCTGGGACCATCCCCAACCCGCAGGTCATCGCGGCGTCACTCGATCAGTACGTGATCGGGCAGGAGCACGCGAAGAAGGTGCTCTCGGTCGCGGTGTTCAACCATTACAAGCGCATCGCGCACGCGAAGACCAACAGCGACGTCGAGCTGCAGAAGTCCAATGTGCTCCTGGTCGGCCCGACCGGCTGCGGCAAGACGTTCCTCGCCCAGACTCTCGCGCGCATCATCGATGTCCCCTTCAGCATCGCCGACGCCACCAGCCTGACGGAGGCGGGGTACGTCGGCGAGGATGTCGAGAACATTCTCCTGCGGCTGATCCAGGCCGCCGATTTCGATATCGCCCGCGCCGAGCGCGGGATCATCTACATCGACGAGATCGACAAGATCGCGCGCAAGAGCGACAACCCGTCGATCACCCGCGATGTGAGCGGCGAGGGGGTGCAGCAGGCGCTCCTGAAGATCCTCGAGGGAACGGTCGCCAACGTGCCCCCGCAGGGCGGTCGCAAGCATCCCCACCAGGACTTCATCCAGATCAACACGACCAACATCCTGTTCATCTGCGGCGGAGCCTTCGACGGCCTGGAGAAGATCATCGAGCACCGTCTCGGCAAGCGGACCATCGGCTTCAACAGCAAGCCGAGAGGGACGCGGACCAAGGAGACGACGAAGATGCTTCGCGAGCTCCAGGCACAGGACCTGCTCAAGTACGGGTTGATCCCGGAGTTCGTGGGCCGGCTTCCCATCACCGTCGCGCTCGACTACCTCGATGAGGAGGACATCATCCGCATCCTCACCGAACCGAAGAACGCGTTCGTCAAGCAGTATCAGAAGTTCTTCGCGCTCGACGATGTCGAGCTGGTCTTCCACGAAGGCGCACTGCGTGCCATCGCGGAGCGCGCGCTGGCGCGCGGCACCGGCGCACGCGGCCTGAAGTCGATCATCGAGGACGTGCTGCTCAACAGCATGTTCGAGGTGCCGAGCCGCCCCGACATCAAGCGCTGCGTCATCACCGAGCAGGCGATCATCGACGGCGTCGAGCCCCTGCTGCTCACCGAGGAGCCCAAGCGCCGTGTCGGAGCGGCCGAGGAGGCGGCGCAAGGTCGAACCGCCTGAGCGTGGGGCGCCGAGCCATCGCGTTCGCGGCGGTGGTCGTGGCGGCCTTCTTCGCCGTGATCCTGCTCACGCTCACGCATATCGCGACCGGCGGCAATCAGGGCTGCTCCATCCCGGCACCGCTGCCGGATCTGCCCGCGCAGCTGCGAGCACTCGGCGGCTTCGACCAGTCATTCGACGCGGGCGACGCACAGCAGCTGGCGCAGGTCGGCTCGAGTGCCGCCGCGGCGGTTGATCCCGACCTGGACGGCACGATACCCCTGGCGCCGGTGGCGGTACGAGCGCTCCGTGGGGGACAGCCCGAGGCGCTGGTGATCCCGCTCGAGGCAGGCCAGACCGGCGGGACCGGGGTGCGCGTTGCCGGGCTCGTGTCGTTTTTCGTCGGCTGCGGGGGACGCGCGTACTTCGGCGCGGTCGCGGAACTCTCTTCGGGGTCGGCCCCGACGTTTCCCGTTGTCGACGCCGCGAGCGCGGCGGCGGAGCTGGGCACGTCAACACCGCAGCTCGTCTACACGACCTCGCCATTCATGCCCGAATGGCGCAATGCGCGATCGGGGGCGACGATCCCCGCGGGCGAGTAGGCGCCGGTCGGCCCATATACTCAGTCGCCGGATGGAGAAGCATTTCGACTGGTCCAGCGTGGAGGTCAAGTGGCGCGAGCGCTGGAGAGAGCTCGGAATCGGTCATGCCGACATCGCCAGTCCGAAGCCCGCGTATGTCATCGCGCTGCCGCCACCGAACATCACCGGCGCGCTGCACATGGGTCATGCGTCGACCTTCTCCATCCAGGACACGCTCTGCCGCCACAGGCGCATGCGCGGCTTCGAGGTGGAGTGGTGCCCGGGCACCGACCACGCCGCGATCGCCACCCAGAACGTCATCGAGCGACAGCTCGACGAGGAGGGCACCACCAAGGAGGAGCTGGGCCGCGAGGCGTTCCAGGCTCGCGTCGATGCGTGGTACGAGGAGTACGGCGGGCGGATCTACGAGCAGATGCGGCGCATGGGATACACGTGCGACTGGGAGCGTTCGCGGTTCACCCTCGACGATGCGTACGTCCGCGCCATCCGCCTGGTGTTCAAGACCCTGTTCGACGAGGGCCTCGTGTATCGCGGGCCCCGCATCGTCAACTGGTGTCCACGCTGCCGTTCGGCGATCAGCGACGAGGAGATCGACTGGCAGGAGCAGACCGACACTCTGTACTACCTGACCTACCCGGTCGAGGACGGCGCGCACATCACCGTCGCGACCGTGCGTCCGGAGACGATGCTCGGGGACACAGGTGTCGCCGTCGCGCCGGGTGACGCGCGCTACCGGACACTGGTCGGCAAGCACGCGACCCTGCCGCTGACCTGGCGCGTGGTGCCGATCTTCGAGGACGCGGCCGTGCGGCCCGAGTTCGGGACGGGAGCGCTCAAGGTGACCCCGGGACACGATCCAACCGACTACGAGATCGGTGCTCGTCACTCGCTGCCGATCATCAACGTCATCGCACCCGACGGCACCATGGACGTTCCCGCGTTGCCGGCGTTTGACGGCATGCCCGCGGAGCGCGCGCGAGCCGCGGTGGTCGGGGCCCTGCGGTCGCTGGGCGTGGTCGAGCGCGAGGAGCCGTACACCCACGAGGTTGGTCACTGCGATCGGTGCGGCACCATGCTGGAGCCGCTGGTCAGCGAGCAGTGGTGGGTGCGCATGGCATCGCTGGCAGCGCCGGGGATCGCCGCCGTCGAGAGCGGGGAGATCCGTTTTCACCCGGCGCGCCATGCCGATGTCTACCTGCACTGGATGCGCAACATCCGCGACTGGTGCATCAGCCGGCAGCTCTGGCTCGGTCACGCCATTCCCGTGTCGACGTGCGCCAACGGGCATCGCTTCGCCTGGATCGAACCGCCGCTGAGGTGCGCGACGTGCGGCGATGCCTCGCTCACCAATGATCCGGACGTCCTCGACACCTGGTTCAGCAGCGCGCTCTGGCCCTTTGCCATCTTCGGATGGCCGGAGCGCACCCCTGAGTTGGAGCGGTTCTACCCGACCGATGCGCTGGTCACCGGGCGCGACATCATCTTTCTGTGGGTCGCCCGGATGATCATGACCGGCCTCAAGTTCACCGGTCGCAATCCCTTCTCGGACGTGCTGATCACGAGCACCATCCAGGCGACTGACGGCTCTCGAATGAGCAAGTCGAAGGGCAACACCATCGACCCGCTCGACCTCATCGACAAGTACGGCGCCGACGCGTTGCGTGCCTGGGCTGCCGCCGTCGGCACCAGCGGCCAGGACATGCGCTTCGACGATGACCGCATCGCCTCGTACCAGCGCTTCGCCAACAAGCTGTGGCAGGTGACCCACGGTTTCCTGGTCGCGAGGGTGGGAGCCGGTTCGGTGTCCGAGCTCGACGTGCATCCCCCACGACCCGAGACGCTGCGCCCCGAGGATCGATGGATGCTCGCCGAGCTGGCCGCGCTGGTGCGGGAATGCGACGCCGGGTTCGCCGCCTTCAGGTTTCACGAGGCCGTGGATCGCCTATACGACACCGCGTGGCATTCCTTCTGTGACTGGTACATCGAGATGGTCAAGCTGCGTCTCACGGACGCGTCGGACCCCGAGTCGCGACGCGCTGCGATATGGACCGCGGTCACGTCGCTGGACGTCCTCCTGCGCCTGCTACACCCCTTCATGCCGTTCGTGACCGAGGAATGCGCCCAGCAGCTACCCAACGCGGCGGCGACGCTGCAGCAGCGCGAGTGGCCCGAGGTGGACCCGCTCTGGGTGGATGCAGCGACCACCGACGCGCATCGTGAGATCGCCGAGGCGATCGACCTGGTCCAGCGCATTCGCGCGCTCGGCCACGATCACGGGGTGCCGCGCGGCGCGCGCGATCGCCTCCGGGTCGTCGTCCGAGCCGACGATGGGACAGGGCCGAGCAAGCACCTCACCGCGCTGATCGGGGGGCTCGTCCCCGCCACGGTGCTGGGAGCTCACGAGCGCGGAGTTGATCCCATGGTGGTGGTTTCGGGTAGGCTCCACGCCGAGGTGCTGATCGCCGACACCGCCGCCGATGCAAGCGCGACCACCCGTCAGATCAGCATGCTCGAGGCAACCATCACGCGGCTCGAGTCACAACTTGCCAATCCGGGATTCATCGCCGGGGCACCCGCGACCGTCGTCGACGAAGCGAGGCGCCGTCGTGCCGAGGCGATGGCCCAGGTGAGTGTGCTGCGCCGCAGCTCGTCTGGAGGACGTACCGATGCTGGCCGTTAACGTGGGGACGCTGCTGGTCGTGGGGATCGTCATCGTGGTCATCTACGTGGCGGTGCTCTGGATCGCGCTTGCGTTCTACGTCGTCCGCGACGCACGCCGGCGCACGACGTCACCGGGGTTCACGCTCTTCGCGATGCTCGTCGGCTTCGTCCCGCCGTTTCTCGGTGCGCTCATCTACTTCATGGTCCGGCCTCCGCTGACCATGGAGCAGGTCAGATCGCTCGCCATCGAGGAGCAGGTCCTGCTCGAGCCACCGGTCGAGGGGGTGCCGACTCGGCCCTGCCCAACCTGTGGCCGCGAGATCGAACAGGAGTTCATCCTCTGCCCCTACTGCAGGACGCAGTTTGCCCGCCGCTGCACCGGGTGCGATCGAAGCCTCCGCCTGGGTTGGGGGGTGTGCCCGTACTGCGCCACCGAGGTCGGAGCGCCCGCACTGACGCGCGCCGGCAGGTAGCGTCACCATGCTGGGCGGTGGGCTCCAGCTGGCGCTCATCCCAGCGCCCCTGATTGCCGCAGCGATCATCGTGTTCGGCCTCGCGCCGAGCCACGCGCGTGCGGCGCGAATCGTGGCCGGGGCCGGGGGCATCGCCTGTATCGCGCTGCTCGCCGCCGACGCGCGCTACCTCGGTGGGGGGCGCATCGAGGCCTCGCTGGGCACGCCGATCGCCGGCATCGACTACCTCCTCAGGCTCGACCTGCCGGGCGCGATCCTCGGGCTCGCCGCCGCGGTGGTCGGGGTGCTCCTCTTGCTCGACGAGGATCGTCAAACCAGCGAGGTACGGGCGATCCTGGTCTGCGTCATCGGCGCCATCGTCGCGGCACTCGCGGGCAATCTCGTGATGCTCACAGCGGGTGTCGAGATCGCCGGAGTGGGAACGCTGCTGACCACCAGCGCGGCCCGCGGCCGTCCTGGCAGGGGAGGGATGACGGCGCTCGGGCTCATCCAGCTGGCGTCGCTTGGGTTGGTCGTCGCCGCCGTGCAGCTCCTCACCTCGTCGGGGACGACCGATTTCGCGGTTGTCCCCGACGGCGCCATCGGTGCCGCCGTGGCCGGCCCATGGGCTGCAGCCGCCGTTGCGCTTTTGCTCGCGCCGGCATTCGTCCCGGTCAGAGGGAGCCGCACTCCGACCGCCGCCTGGGCTGCGGCTGGCGCGATCCCCTGCGGGGCCATCGGCGTGCTCCGGCTGCGCCAGGTTGTCGAGGGCCCGCTGCCCCAGTCGGTCGCGATCGCCCTGGCTGCCGCCGGGGCCGCCGCGAGCGTGTGGGCGGCGGTGCTGGCGCTCAGGTGGTCAGGGGTGCCGGGCGTGGCGGGTCGGGCACTCTGCGTCATCGCGGCCGCGCCGATCGTCGCCCTGACGGGAATCGGCGGTCCGGCCGCGGACGCGGCGGTTGCGGCGGGGATCTGCTCGCTCATGCTGGCGGTCGCCCTCACCCCCGCCTGGGAGCGGATCGGGCGTGGCCGCGCCGGGCTGGGCCTCGCCGCCCTGGCGCTCGCCGCGGCGGGTTCGCTGCCGCTCGGTTTTGGGGTCAGCGCGCTGATCCTCGAGCTCGCCGCAACGATGTCGGTCGGCCGCGCCGGCGCCGCGCTGCTGCTCGCGCTCGGGGTTGGCGCCCTGCTCGGGGCGGCGGCGTCCGCCCGGACCGCCGTCGGCGTCCTGGCGGCCCGACGATCCCCAACCGCGGTCACCAGGCGGCCCTCGGAGCTCGCGACCGTTGCCGCCGCGGCATCGCTCGCCGGGGCCGTCCTCCCGGGCGCGGTCGCCGCGACCGTGCTCGCGTCGTTGAGCCCGAGCGGCCTGACCGTCCCCATCGGAGCGGTCGCCATCCGCTCCGCGGCCGGCGACTGGTCGGGCGGTTACCTCGTCGTCGCGACGTTGCTCGTGGCCGCCGGGGCCTGGGCATTTGCGACGCTCGTCGGACGCCCTCTGGTCACTGCCCCGGTGCCGGAAGGCGAGATCCCTCCAGTCGCCACCCAGGCCCTGGGCCTGCGCCCCGCGCGCCAGGTCCGCCCGGTCCTGCTCCGTGGAACAGGCTGGCTCGGCCAGATCGACGACTGGCTCACGGTGCAGCCCCAGCTTGCGCTGGTCCTCGGTGGATCGATCGTGGCCATCTTTCTGATCCACTGATGGGGGTTTCGGCACCGCTCCTGTCGGCTGCCGGGGTGATCGCCGCCGTCGTCGCGATGATGGTCGACGGCCGCCGCGCGGTGGCCATCACTGCCGTCGTCCTTGCGGCTGGCATGGCGCCGACCGCCGCAGCGTTCGGCGGGGGGCCCGGCGTCGCGGTGCTCGGCGCGAGCGCCGTCAGCGCGGTGGCGTTCGCCTGGGGCGGGTGGGCGGCCGGCCGTCTCCTGCCGTGGGTCGCCGGGCTCGATCCCAGCATCCCAGCGTTCGCTCCCCCCGACCGGCTCTTCGGGCCGCGCAGCATCCGGGCTTTCGGAGCGGCGGTGGCGGTCCCCTTCGCGTCCTGGGTGAGCTTCAACGTCCCGGTGGGGCAGGTGACGGCTGTCGAGGGACTGCTCTTCCCGACCGCCTACGCCTGGAGCTGCGGGGTCATCCGCCTGCTGCTCGCCCGAACCGTCGAGGATCTGGCGGTCGGAGTCGCTATGGTGTCGCTCGCGACCGGGACCGCGTGGCTGCTGCGCAGCGGTACCGACTCGCTCCCGGGCGCGGCGCTCGCGTGCGCGGTGGCTCCGATCGCCGCGTTGGTCGCCGGTTGGCTCGCCGGACGGAGCTCGCGCCGCCGGCGGCAACGAATCGAAGCCGAAGCATGAGCCCGTTCGTGATCGCCGCGGTCTGGCTGGGCCTCGGCGCCGTCGCGGCGCTGCTGCTTCGGCGCCGCTACGCCAGGTGGCTGGCGATCGTCCCGCTCGCGGGCGCAGGGCTCACCCTGCTGGCCACCCGCTCGCTCACCCCGGCGGTTCCGCTCGGTGGTCTTGCCGCGATCAGCGGCCTCGACCGCGCCGGCCAGGGCATGCTCGTGGTGTCGGGGGTGTCGATGGCCCTCGTGATCGCGCTCCAACCGGCGGTCGACGTCTCGATCGGACGCACCCTGGGAGTTGTGGGGGCGGCGGCGACCCTGGCGATGGCCAGCAGCGATCCCCTCGTCACGGCCCTGGTGCTCACCGCGGCGCTGGGCACCCTCGTCCTTCGCTGGACCGGCCAGGGTCCCGGGAGAGCCACACTTGCCGCGGGCCGGGTCGCAGGCAGCGGGACTGCGGCGCTGGTCGCGGCCGCACCCCTGCTCCCGCTTTCCGGATTCACAACCGGGGCCCGCCCGGTCGTGGTTGCGGCGCTGCTGGCGGCCGGTGTCGCTTCGTTGCTCGCGGTGTACCCGCTCGGCGGATGGGCTGCCGGGATCATCGGATCGTTACGGCCCGCGGAGGTCGCACCGTGGCTGGTGCTGCTCGTGCCGGTGGTCCTGCTCCTCGGCGAGCGGATCCCGGGCGGCGAGCTCGGTGACGGCGTGCCACTGTTCGAACACGTCCTGCTCGTGCTCGGTCTCGGCAGTGCGTTGTGGGGCGGCGTCTGGGCGGTGCACGGACCCGCTCGTGCCCGCTACGGGCGGGTGTTCATGGCGGACGTGGCGCTCTGCATCGCCGCCGTCGGCGGCGCCCGGAGCTCGCCGGCAGTCTCCGGCACCCTGATCATCGTGCTCACCCACCTGACCGTTGCCCCGGTCCTCCTCCGTGCCGGCGAAGCCGGTCTGCAGTGGCCGCGCCGGGTCGCGTGGGCGCTGCTCAGCGGGGTGCCGCCGTCACCGAGCTTCTGGGGGCGCTTCCTGATTCTCGAGGCGCTGGCAGCCGGCAACATCGGGTCGACGGTGGCCGCCGTGCTGGCGATGACGGCGATCTTCATCGCGACGGTGTCGGCCTGCGCCTCGCGAGCCGTCGCGGCTCCCGAACCGGCATGGCGTGCTCGAGTGCCCGAAGCCGGCGCCTGGCTCCTCGTTGCTGTCGGAATTGCCATCGGGCTTGCGCCGCAGTCGCTGTCCGGATTCGTTTTCGGGAACTGAAAGATGGATCCGCTCGGTCTGCTGCTCGAGGCCGTCGCCATCGCGGTATACCCGGGAGGGCTCTTTCTGGCCGGCCTCGCCTGGCTGATGCGCCGGGCCGCGGGCGCGCCCGTGGGCACTGGGATGGACGTGCGTCGCGTTGCGGCGATCGTCGCGGCAACCCTGGCCGCGTCGATGGCCTCCCTTCCGGGGTCGCCCGCCGCCGCGATCCCTCCCCCCGGCGGTGCGGCACCGAACCTGGCTGCCGCAGTCCTGCTGCTCTTCGTGGCGGGCGGGCTGGTGGCCCCCGAGCCGTGGTCGTTTCGCCGGCGCGCGCTCCTCGGACTCGGAGGCGTCTCGATGCTGCTGCTCGGCCTCATCGCTGCCTCATTCTCGATCCCCGCCCTCGCAGGGGCCGGGGGCACCGGCGCCACCGCGGCGCGAATCCTGGCTGCCATCGCCGCGCTGACGGCGGTGCCGCTGGTCCTGCAGCCACATCTCTCCGGTGCAGGCGCAACCGCACGCGTGGTGGTCCTCGCGGCGACCGCCGAGGTCGTGCTGTCGACCCTCATCCCACCGTCGCTGCGATGGGAGCCGGCCGTCCTCGCGGTGCTGGCGCTGGTTGCGGCGGTGCTGCTCTACGCGGTGCTGCTCCGGATGGGGCGGGCGGCGACGCAACGCGAACATCCCTCCCTGGTGGTCGTTGCGGCCGCCTGCTGCGCGGCCGCGACAGTGGTGGCGGTCCTCGGCGCGCGACCATAGTCCCTGCTGCATGAATGCAGACGTCGATCAACTCGCGGTCAGGTCGCGGTGCTAGCATGAAGCTCGAGTTGGCGCAAGATTCTCTGCGGTCTGCCGCACGTGTGAGAGCCACGTGATCGGAATCGTCCTCGCCTCTCGGTCGCCTCGCCGCCGCGAGCTGCTGACCCGAGCCGGGATCCGCTTCCGCATCATCGAGCCTCCGGACGATGTCGCCCTTCCGGCCGGGGTGAGCGCAGAGCTCGCGGTGCAACTGGTCGCGCGTCAGAAGGCGGTGGCTGTCGCACTGACCGTGCCCGCCGGAACCTACATCCTCAGCGCCGACACGATCGTCGTGGGCCCGCGCGGCCCGCTCGGCAAGCCGCGGACGCCGGCACTGGCACGCGAGATGCTCAACGACCTCCGCGGCAAGCGCCACACGGTGCTCACCGGGGTCTGCGCGATGTGCACCGAGACTGAGCGCGAGGCACTGGGGGTCAGCCGCTCCGCGGTGAAGTTCTGCGACTTCACCGACGACGCGCTCGACATGTACGTCGCCTCAGGCGAGCCACTCGACCGCGCCGGTGCCTACGCGATCCAGGGCGGAGGTTCGGACTTCGTCGAGGCGGTCGCGGGGCGAATTGACACGGTGATCGGGCTCGATGTCGGCCTTGCCCTCCGCCTGCTTGGTGAGATCGGCTATCCGGACCCGCTGCCCCGGACCACCGACATCAACCTGACGGCATCGCGGCAGCGCCGGCCACTCGCGCCGCTTCGAACCGTAACCAGGGTCTGACCGTTTCGCGTTGCAGGCGGGTGCGGACACTGGCGTCGCGACTTACGGGTCTGATCGCACTCTCGCTGCTGGCACCGACCGCGCTGACCCTCTCGGCGTGCGGCAGCAGCGTCGCCCAACTCACGATCGCGCTCACCCCCGATTTCTCCGGGGCCTTCACGCCCGGCACCACCGTCGGGAGCTTCACCGTCACGGTGGTGAACCTGGGTCCGGGCAACGCCTCGGGGGTTGTGGTGCACGCGATCATGCCGCCGACGTTCCAGTTCGAGTCGACGACGTCGATCGTCACCAATGGCGCGGCTCGTACCTCGCCTCAGGACGCCGAGGCCGGGGTGTCGAATCCGGCGTGGGGCGTCTGGGCACTCTCCTCGCCGACCTCGCCCAACGGCACCACCGTGAATGCCCAGGTCGCGATCACCTTCGGGGTGAACATCACCGCGCCTCCGACGACATACTCGTTGACGGCGCAGGTGGTCGACGACAACCTCACGAGCACCGTGGAGAGCCATCCGCTGCAGGTTGAGGTGTACCAGGCCCCGCGGCTGGGAGTTTCCGCCTCGGTCGGTCCGTCCTCGGTCCACCCCGCCGGCCAGGTCACCTACAAGGTCACGGTGACCAACACCGGCAGCGGCATCGCGCCGGACGTCGCCGTGCTCGTGACCCTGCCGCCGATGCTGCAATTCCAGACGACGATCATGCCGTTCGGGGGAAATGCGTCGATCCAGCAGCCGATCTTCCCGGTCAAGGGATCGGTGCTGGCCTTCTATGGCGGGTTCGAGTTACCGCCGCAGACGTCGCTCGGCGCGGGCAAGGTGACCATTGAATTCATTGCCCAGTGCATTGATCAACCCGGGAAGGGAGTATTCCCGATCCAGGTGCAGGTGACCGATACGCTGGGCGACATCGCAAGCATCACCAACGTGGCGCCGGTCAATGTCTTCAATGCCTGACGGCCGTCGTTCACCGTCGTGCCTTGGCGCGCACGTGGTAACCTCGCGTATCGCGCCCGGCGTGTCCCGGCGTTCCTCAGTGGAGTGAACCCGCTCCCGGCGAGAGAGACAGATGTACGCAATCCTGCAACACGGCGGTCACCAGTACCGAGTCGCTTCCGGCGACCGGATCCTTGTCGACCGCATTCCTGTTGAGGTCGGATCGACAGTCACCCTTGAGTCCGTGCTGCTCATCGGTGACGGCGCCGAGACCGACGTCGCCAAGGGGTCGCCGGTGGAGGCGTCGGTCACCGCGACCGTGATCGCGCACCGGCGGGGTCGGAAGATCCGGGTGTTCACCTACAAGCCGAAGAAGCGCCATCGGCGCACGCTCGGCTTCCGAAGCCAGCTCACCGAACTGCGCATCGATGACGTGGCTCGAGGCAAGGGCGGAGCAGCCAAGGCAGCCGCGAAGCCGCGCAAGGCGACCGCGGCACCCAAGAAAGCCGAGGTTGCCGAAGCCACACCGGCAGCCGAAGTCGCCGTGGCCGACGAAGCCCCGAAGACAGCCGCCGCGGAGCCGGTGGTTGAGGACGCAACGTCCGAAAAGTCCCCCGGCGCAAAGCCGGCAACTCCGAGGCGCAGAGCCCCGAAACCCAAGAAGGACCCGGAAGATGGCGCATAAGAAAGGCGGCGGAAGCTCCCGCAACGGACGCGACAGCAAGGCCAAGCGACTCGGTGTCAAGCGACACACCGGCGAGGTCGTCCTGGCGGGGACCATCCTGGTCCGCCAGCGGGGCACCAAGATCCTCGCCGGCGAGCACGTCGGCGTCGGGCGTGATCACACGCTTTTCGCATTGCGCACCGGGACGGTGGCGTACGACCAGACCGGTCACGAGCGCACCCGCGCCAACGTGCGGGCGATGCCGATCTTCTCGGTGGGCGAGATGATCGAGGAGCCGCTCGACGAGGAGCCGGTCGCAGCGACCGGCTGAGCCACGGCCACTCGCGGCTCGCCCTTCATCGACGAGGTCGACATCGAGGTTGCGGCGGGATCGGGCGGGCGTGGCGCCGTGAGCTTCCGGCGCGAGAAGTACGTCCCCGACGGTGGACCCGACGGAGGCGACGGCGGTCGCGGCGGGGATGTGCTCGTTGTCGCCGACTCGACGGATACCACGCTCTCCGGCTTCCGGGAGCGGCGCTCCTTCGCGGCCGAGGATGGACAGGCTGGGGGCGGCGCCAAGCGTTCCGGGCACCACGGGGCTGACGTGGTCCTGCACGTTCCGGTCGGGACCGTCGTCCGCGAGGGGGACCGGATGCTCGCCGACCTCGATCGACCGGGCGCCCTCGCCCTGGCCGCACGCGGCGGTCGGGGTGGTCGAGGCAATACCAAATTTGCGACCTCGACCCATCAGGCACCGCGCGCCGGGGAGCTCGGGGATCCGGGCGAGCGCCGGAGATTGCACCTCGAGCTGCGGCTGATCGCCGACATCGGTCTCGTCGGGCTGCCCAACAGCGGGAAGTCAACCCTGCTCGCGGCGCTCACCGGCGCGCGGCCCAAGATCGCCGCCTACCCCTTCACCACCCTGCATCCCAACCTCGGGGTGGCCGAGCTCGACGGCGGCCGTACGCTCGTGCTCGCCGACGTCCCCGGTTTGATCGAGGGCGCCAGCCGCGGCGCCGGCCTTGGTCTCGAGTTCCTCCGTCACCTTGAGCGCACCCGGACACTCATCCACGTCGTCGATGCCTCGGACGGTGTCGGCGCGGCGCGCAGTGCCCTCGCGACCGTGCGCGGCGAGCTCGCCGCCTACAGCCCCGAGCTCGCCGCGCGACTGTCGGTGCTGGCGTTCAACAAGGTCGACCTCTCCGCGGCCGCGGCCGCAGCGGCGGTGCTCGCTGCGGAGTTCCCGGGATCGTTCTGCATCTCCGCAGAGCGCGGCGACGGCTGCCGCGAGCTCCTCCTTGCCGCGGCGGCGCTCGCGGGGCGCGTGGGAGGGGACACGCTCGCGCCCGCGTCGCCGGGACTTCATCGGGTGTACCGTCCGCGGCCGCGGCGAGTGGTCGGCAACGACGTGGTTCGCGAGGGCGACGGGTTCCGGGTCACCGGCGAGCTCGTGGAGCGGATGGTTGGCCGCATCGACCTCGACAACGACGAGGCCGTCGCCCGGCTGCAGCGCAAGCTCGCGGCGTCGGGAGTCGACGCGGCGCTTGCCGCTGCCGGGTGTCGCGAGGGTGACACCGTGCGCATCGGTGCCGCCGAATTCGTCTATCGCGACGATGGTCTGGCGGTCGTGACCCTCGTGCTCGTCTTCGGGGGAACGTTCGACCCGGTGCACAACGGTCATCTCGCCATCGCGCGTCAGGCGCGCGCCGCAACCGGTGCGGAGACGGTGTGGTTCGTTCCCGCGGCGCTGCCACCGCTCCGCGACCCGCCGGTGGCGACTGCCGAGGAGCGGTACGACCTCCTGGTCGCGGCCACACAGGACGAGCCGGGCTTCGCGGTGCTCGACGTGGCCATCCGGCGCGGCGGAGTCTCATACACGGCGGACACGATGCAAGCGCTCCACGGCGAGCACCCGGATCTGGATCTCGCGGTCCTGCTCGGAGCCGACGCCGCCCGATCCATTCCCGCCTGGGAGCGCGCGGAGGACCTGCTCCGCAGCGAGCGATTCGTCGTCGTCAACCGCACGGGCGCGCCGCCGCCGATCACGTCCACGGAGGTCGAGGAGCTTGGTCTTTCGCCGGCGCGTACCCAATTGCTCAGCGTCGAACTCGCCGGACATCAGCGCGTCGGAGGTGCGCCGGCGATCGGGGACGGGGGCGCCGCTCGACGGCCTGGTTCCCCGTGCGGTCGAGGCGCTGATCGACGCGAAGAGGATGTACCGGTCCAATCCCGACGATGCATAATGCGAAGCGGATGACCTCCACCGAGCTGGCCGGCATCATCGCCGCCGCCGCAGCCGACAAGAAGGCGCGTGACGTGGTCACCCTCGACATCCGAGGCAAGACGACGATCGCCGACTACTTCGTGATCTGCGAGGGTGACACCGACCGCCAAGTTCGTGCCATCACTGACAGTATCACAGACGCCTGCAAGGAGCACGGGGTGCGCGCGCTCGCGGTCGCGGGCCTCAGGGACGCGTCCTGGGCGTGCGCGGACTTCGACTCCGTGATCGCCCACGTGTTCCTGCCGGGGGAGCGGACGTTCTATGACCTCGAGGGGCTGTGGGGCGACCCCGCGGGGGAACGCGCGGTGTAGAAACGCGCCGCCGGACGCGTCACGGCGCGAACACGGGCACACCGTGGATGATCGCGGCCGTGAGGTTGAGCAGGGCGAAGACGACCGCGATCGCGCTGAGCGCGATCGCCCCCCAGAGGATGCATCGCTCGGCCAGGCCGAGGTCCCTGCCGCCGATCCCGGCCAGGGGTGGAAGGACCGCCCCGAGCACCGCTCCGGCCAGCAGGCCGCCGACGTGCGCGTAGTTGTTGATGTAGCCAGAGCTGTTGAACAGGAGGGTGAAGGCGACGTTGAGCACGATGACGGTCACCGCGTAGTTGCGGACCGTGTGCGAGATGCCCACCGGCATCCCCTTCCCCTGAATCCGGCCGAGCATCAGGAGCAGGCCGATGAGGCCCGCGATGCCGCCCGACGCACCGATGGAGACGGTCGCCTGGATGCCCGGGAGCGTGAGGGGCAGATTGCTCGACCCCACCCAGAACAGGCCACCCGCGATCGCGGTGATCAGGAACGTGCCCAGGAGCACCAGCCGCCCGTACAGCTGCTCGACGAGCCTGCCGATGAACAGCATGGCGATGCCGTTGAAGAGCACGTGGTACACGCTGGTGTTGTCGTGCAGGAAGGCGCTGCTGACGAAGCGCCACCACTCGATGTCGCACCCCGGGCTTGGCCCGACCGCCGGATACAAGGTCGTGTTGGGGAGGGCGCCCCACGAGCAGATATCCGGTGCTTTCGGGGAGCCCGAGATGGTGGTGGTCTCGATGAGCCAGATCACCACGAAGATCCCGATGAGCGCGTAGGTGAGGATGGGCTGCGTCACCATCGCTCGCCGCACCGGGGCGACATAGCCTCCGGCGACCGTCTCATGCTCGGCCAGGTCGACCGCGGCAAGGGTTGGGGTGGGCGCACCGTCATGAACGGCGCGCGCCCTAGCGCGTAGCTCGCCGACCGACGGCAGGCCGGGCGGGATCGGCAGCACCGCCCCGGCGTTCCCGGAGGCGACGTCGACCCACGCGACCCCCAGCCGCACCGGGTCACCGGGGGTGGTCGCCACCGAGAGAGTGCCGGCGAGGGGGCCGAGCGCCACCAGCAGGATGTCGCACACCTGCGCACCCTGCTGCTGGATGCGATCGAGACCCCAGCGGCGGGCGGTCTCGCAGCGCTCGGCGAGGTCGCGGCCCGCCGCGTCCGGGTCCGGGGGCGGCTCGTAGAACGCCACCAGCGCGGCCCGAGGGCCGTTCCACATCGCAGCGGCCAGGACGTACCCGCCGAGGAGGGCTCCGAGCCGTCCGTCGCGCGGGTCGGCGACCCTGAGCCGGTATCGGGTCACCAGGTCGAGCGCAATCGCGAGCGCGACCGGACTTGGCCCCGGCGGTGGAGCGGCGTGGTCGGGTGGGGCCACGTCCGTCACCGGGCCAGTCTACCCATCGGGCGACGAGGCGCCCTTACGTCGGGTCAGGGTACCGGAAAAGTCGGACCCGGGGTGGGTGAAGCCGTCGGCGATGGCCCGGGGGATGGATTCGGGGTCGGAGGCGGCGCGGCCTTGGTCGGCCCCGCGTAGGTGCAGATCTGGGTCGGAAGCGGGACGGGGCCGTAGTACGTGCAGTTGGTGCTCGCGCCGGGCTGGGTCCCCGGGAGGTAGAAGTTGGCATTGTCGCCGGGCCCGTCGGCGATGATATCGGTCGGACGCGTGTACCACGTGTCCGGGACGCCCTTGAGCGCCGAGGACATGTAGATGTGCCAGATGGGCGCCGCACCGCTGTATCCCGACACGATGCCGTCGAGGTGTCCGCAGTCACCATTGATGGGAGTCAACCCGTAGTGACGGAGGTCTGACGGGCTGAAGGGATCGGTGTACGTGTTCTCTCCGTTGACGATGTTGCCCCGCGCGATCTGTTTGCGCATGAAGGCCTGGTCCTTGGGTTGGAGGCAGCTCTGGGTGCCGCTGCCGACCCAGACCGCGGTGAGCAGGCTCGGGGTCCAGCCAACCGTGAGGTTGTCGATGAAGAACGGCGCGGTGCCGGTCTTGGCGCTCACCCGCCGCGGGTTGAGCGTGAGATATCCATTGGGGCCGAACTCCTTGAGGCGGTTGGCGTCGTTGCTGGTGATCTCATCCATGATGTACGCGACGTTCGCCGGCACGGCCTGGCGGCCCGCCGCCGCGGGGTTGTACGTCCAGACGGTCTTACCGGTCGCCTCGGCGACGATGCTGGTCACCGGCATCGGGTTGTGCTGCACTCCCATGTCGGCGAGCGTTGCGGCGCCGTCGGCGAGGTCGAGCAGCGTGATGCCGCATGTGAGCGAACCGAGTGTCGCCGCCCATTCATCCGGAGGCGGCCAGTTGACGGCCTGTCCGTTCTCGCATTTCTGGTCGATGGAGTGCACACCCATGGCCAGCTCGAGGTTGGTGATGTAGTTGATGCCGGTCGCGTACTCGACCTTCACCGCGGGCATGTTGAACGAGTTTCCGAGGCACTGTTTGAGGTCACACACGCCGTGCCAGCGCCGGTCGTAGTCGAGGGGCGAATACCCGCCGGGATTCCCGGGGATCGGGAACGTGTACGGACCGTCAAGGATCGGCGTCGTCATATTGAGTTTCGTCGACGCGATTGCCGCCGTGTAGGTGAACAGCTTGATCGTCGATCCGGGATTGATCTGCGTTGTCGCCATGTTGAACTGACCGATGTACGGGTCCGCGTAGTTCCACGTCCCGACCATGGCGATGATCTCGCCGTTCTGCGGGTTCAGGCTGACCAGCGCGCCGTCACGCATGTTCTCCGCGTTCCGCTCCTTGGCAACCTGGCTGTGCACCGTCGCGTACGCGAGATTCTGCTTCGCCGGCTGCAGGGTCGTGTGGATGATGTAGCCGCCGGGATTCATGGCCTGGGGGAAATTGGCCGCGAGATATCCCTGCAGGTACTGGACGAAGTCGGGATCGAGGTCGGGTTCCAACTCGGTCCAGGAGTGGAACGTGAGCTTCTCCGCGTACGCTGCTGCCGCCACCGGCTCGGTGACGTCCCCGTTGGCGACCATCGCCTGCAGCACCGCCTTCTGGCGGTACTTCGCGAGCATGTTCACCGACGCACCGGCCGGGTGGGTGAGCGGGTTGTACGCAGTCGGCGACTGCGGGAGTCCGGCGAGGAGGGACGCCTGGGCAAGATCCAACTGGCTCGCCGGCTTCTGGAAGTAGAGCTGCGCCGCCGAGCCGATGCCTACCGCGAAGTTGCCGTAGAAGATCCTGTTGATGTACATCTCGAGGATCTGATCCTTGGTGAAGTTGAGCTCGATCTCATTGCCGAGCACGATCTCCTTGATCTTGTAATCGATGCTCTGGGGTGGATCGGCGCCGCCGTAGAGGCTGATCTTGGCGAGCTGTTCTGTGATCGTCGACCCACCCTGGACGGTGCTGCTGCTGTGCGTGACGTTCGCGATGCCGGCCTCGACCAGGCGAGGGAGGTCCCAGGAGCCCTCGGTGAAGAAATGGCGATCCTCGACGGCGACGATCGCCTCCTTGAAGTACGGCGAGATGTCGGTCAGGCCCGCGTGGATGTGGCGGTACCCACTGTTGTGAAACACGTCGATGAGCTGGTTCGAGGCGTCGTACACCGACGTGTCGATCTGCGGCTCCATGTTCGTGATCGTTGAGGCGTCCGGAAGCTGGCTCTTGTACGCGTTGTATCCGGCGAAGACAGCGCCGACCGTTCCCGCCCCGATCGCCGAGAAGAGGGTGACCAGGATGAGGACGATGCGGAGGACGCGGCCGCGACGGCGCGGCCGGCGGAGGTGGCGGTAGGCGCTCGCCCGGCGGCGGCGCAGCTCGGCGCGCGCGGCGGCCTGGGCGGCCCCGATCCCCGGATTGGTAGATCCGGACGGGCGAAGCTGCGCCCGCGAGCCGTTGGAGAGACCCGCCCGGCGACGCCGGGCCTCCGGGCCCTCGTCGAGGCTCAAGCCGGTACCGTCACGTGCATGTTCGAGATGATCTCCTGACTTCTCAGCGCCCTGGCGCGCCGGAAGTGCCGCCGAGTTCCCCGGTGAAACGCCGGAGCCCGGCTCGGGTTACGCCGGCCGCATGGCGACGGCGAGGACGAAGAGCGCGGCGAACACGGCGATGATGACCGCCCCGGCGAGGAGCGCGCCGGGGCCCTCCTCGATCCAGAACGGGCCCACGCGGCGCCGGCCCGGGGCGCCTTCGTCGAGTGGCACGGCCATGCACACAAAGTAGCAGGCGGGTCCCTGGAACGGTCGTATGACAATTCGCCACGGGTTTCGGGACCCGTCGGCGGCCCATGACACAATCCGAGATCGATGGCAGTGACCTTGCCTGTGTCTGCGCCCGCGGCCAGTCCGATCGCGCTCCCGCCCGCACCGCGGACCGCCGAGGAGACGGGGCTGCCATTCAGCTTTGTCTGCGACCTGGTGCTGAAAGTCCTGTACTTCAACGGCAGCATGCTCGGTCGCGACATCGCGAAGCATCTCTGCCTGCCGTTCTCGTTCGTGGAGACGACGTCGCGATTCCTGGCCGACGAGGGCTACTGCTCCTCGACGGGTGTGCACACCGCGATGCTGGATCCCGGGGAGCCGATCAACGCGGGGATGCAGCACATGATCTCGACGACCGGCCGGCAGCGGGCGCGGGAGCTGCTCGAGATCAATCAGTACGCGGGTCCGGCGCCCGTCCCGATCGCCGATTACACCGCGATGGCGGAGCGTCAGTCGCACGTCGACGGCCAGGTGAATCGCGCCCGCCTCCACGACGCGTTCAGCCACCTGGTCCTCTCCGAGGTGGTCCTCGACCATCTCGGGCCGGCCCTGAGCGCGCGCCAGGCGGTCTTCCTCTACGGGCCGCCCGGCAACGGCAAGACGACCATCGCCGAGGCCGCGGCATCGCTGCTGGGCGCCCCGATGTTCATCCCCCGGGCGCTCTACGTCCACGGCGAGGTGATCAGGTTCTATGACCCGATCCACCACGAGCCCATCGATCGTGAGCTGCCGCCGCACGACCGTCGCTGGCAGCTCGCCAAGCGGCCGGCCGTCAAGGTGGGCGGGGAGCTCACGCCACGGATGCTCGAGCTCGGCTTCGACCACACGCTGGGTTTCTACGAGGCGCCGATGCAGCTCAAGGCCAACGGCGGCCTGTTCCTCATCGACGACTTCGGG
Organism: Candidatus Dormiibacterota bacterium; assembly: GCA_963768105.1. Lineage (GTDB taxonomy): Bacteria > Chloroflexota > Dormibacteria > Aeolococcales > Aeolococcaceae > Palsa-851. Next base: position 48,488 of record CAVYGR010000001.1, read on the forward strand.
CGGCAGCAGAACATGTCGCCGCGCGACCTCCTGAACCGCCTGATCGTGCCGCTGGAGAAGAAGGTCGACTACCTGAACATCCCGCGCGCGGGCTCGAGCATCCCGGTGCCGTTCACCTGCCTGGTGATGCTGTCAACCAATCTCCGGCCGCAGAACCTGATGGACGAAGCGTTCCTGCGTCGCGTGCGCTTCAAGGTGCACGTCCCCGATCCCACCGTCGACGAGTACAAGGAGATCTGGCGGCGCAACTGCGTGGACAACAACCTGCGCATGGACGAGGGACTGGTGGACCGGCTGCTCGAGAATCACTATCACGCCAAGGGCCGCGCGCTGCACGGGACCCATCCACGCGACCTCCTCAACCACGTGATTCATGCCGCGCTCTACCTGGGCAAGCCGGTGGAGCTTAACGATGAGTTGCTGGAACTCGCCTGCGAGACCTATTTCGTCGAGGCCGACGAGTAGCTCGAGCTTCCTGCGCCGACCGCGTCACCGGATTGGGAGCGCGCGGGTCGCCGTTCGATGATCTGGTCGATCATCCCGTAGGCGAGCGCCTGTTCCGCGGTCATGTGGTAGTCGCGCTCGATGTCCCTGCCGATCTGCTCGAGATCGCGGCCGGTGTGCCTGTGGTACAGCTCGATCAGCAGCGCGCGCTGGCGGAGGATCTCGCGGGCGTGCACGTCGAGGTCCGTGGCCTGACCCTGCATCCCCTGCGCCCAGGGTTGGTGGATGACCACGAGGGAATTGGGGAGCGCCAGCCTCCGGCCGGGCGCGCCGGCGCAGAGCAGGAGGGAGGCACCGCTGGCGGCCATTCCCAGGCAGGTCGTCTCGACCTGCGGTCGTACGTACTGCATGGCGTCGTACATCGCGAGCGACGCGGTCATCGAACCGCCGGGGCTGTTGATGTAGAGATGAATGTCTCGCTCCGCATCCTCGCCCTCGAGGAAGAGGAGTTGCGCGGTGACCAGGTTGGCCATGTCGTCGTCGATGACGCCTCCGACGAAGATGATCCGGTCACGCAGGAGGCGCGAGTAGATGTCGTACGAGCGCTCACCGCGAGCCGTGGTCTCGACGACGGTGGGGACCAGGGTCACCGCGAGCGCTCCGTGCCGGGTGGAACAAAGCCGATGGGCCGGCGCGCCGGCTCTGCCTGACGCATCGCCAGGAATGCACCGAACTGCGCCACCGTCCGCAGCGACGCCGCATCGAGCCCGGACGTCACCGCGCGCAGCTGCCGGCGCGGATCGACGGGGGTCACCGGGTCGGCCTGGGGCCACGATCCGAGCCGCCGGCCCAGGTCCATGTACACGGTGGCGACCGGCACGGCGAGCGCGTACGCGATCGCGACCAGCAGCTCGGTGGAGACGTCCTTGCGGCCGCGCTCCACCTCGGACAGGTAGGCGGGAGAGCACCCCGCCTCGCCGGCGATCTCGCCGAGGCTTCGCCCCTGACCATCGCGGTGTCCTCGAAGGATCGCGCCCAATTCCTGGCGGATCTCCTCGGGAGTTACGCTCAGAGCAGAACTCACAACGCTCACAGCATATCATCGCGGCGCGCTGCCAGGCGGCGCCGGGCCACCGGCGGGGTGGGCGCCGGTATTGTTTGCGAGACATGGCGACATTGCTGTCGGTCAACCTCGGCACCGCGAAAGCAAGTCGGCACACCGACACGGGGATCACCGGGATCGACAAGCGACCGTCGCTCGAGCCGGTGGAGATCCATGACCCTGGTCCCCGCACGGGATTGAGCGGGCTCTCGGGCGACGCGATCGGGGATCCGCGCTCCCATGGCGGCACCGACCAGGCGGTCTACGCCTACGCCCGTGAGGACCTCGACGTCTGGCAGGCCGAGCTCGGACGCGCGCTGCCCGGCGGCGTCTTTGGCGAGAACCTCACCACAGAGGGGCTGGACATCAGCGGCGCGCGCATCGGCGAGCGCTGGCAGGTGGGTGACGACTGCGTTCTCGAGGTCACCTCGCCGCGCATCCCGTGCCGGACGTTTGCCGGTTGGCTGGAGGAACAGCTCTGGGTCCGGCGCTTCACCGAGCGGGGAGCCCCCGGCGCCTACCTGCGAGTCATCCTGCCCGGTCGGGTGCGCGCTGGGGACGAGATCGCCGTCGTGCACCGTCCCGAGCACGCGGTGACGATCGCCATGATGTTCCGCGCCATGACCACCGAGAAGTCCCTGCAGCCGCAGCTCGCGGTCGCCGGTGATGCCCTTCCCGAAGAGTTACGGGAGCGGCTCAACCGCTGACCGGAACCGCGACGCGCCGGGTGCATTCATCAGCGTTTGGCGAGGCCGCTGCGCAGGCGTCGTTGCAGGCGCCACGCGCCGCTCGCGATCGGGAATCCCGGCAGTGCCCTGAGATGCGCCATCTGACGCTCGGCCTCGCCACGCCACACCGCGCGCGTGGCCAGCGCCTCCCACGCAAGACGCAAGCGGTGCGCCGCCACGACCGGATCGCCGTTCTCAACGGCGCGGCGGAGCGCGAAACCGAACTCGAATCCGTCGGTGACGTCCTCGACGAACATGGCGTCGAGGAGTTCCCAGCGCATGCCCATCGCGGCGACGGTGTGCACCAGCACCGGAAGGAACTCGTCCTCCGTCCAGCAGTGCACGTGAATCGACCGCTCGCGGTTGAACGCGAACTCCCTGCGACGGTCCTCCTCGGTCCATGACTCCTGCCAGACGCCGGTCTTGCGCAGGTGATCTTCCATGTGATCGTCGCTCACGACCGTCACACGGTCTCGATGGTCCGCGATCAGATGCTCGAGTGGGGTCGGCGACCGCTTGCGATCGAACGTGTAGCGCCGGTCGGGAAGGAAGATCAGGGCGACGCCGCCTCGCTTCAGCACCCGGTGCATGTCGTCGAGTTGCGTCAGTGGATCCGCCAGATGCTCGAGCAGGTGGCTGGCGACCACGAAGTCCTGACTCTCGTCGGCCAGGGCCGAGAGTCGCTCGACGTCGAGGTTTGCGATGACGTCGGGTTTGGTGAAGGTCGACCCGGCCGCGACGTCGGGGAACAGCGCGCGATTCTGCTCCGGCTCCCATCGATCCACGTATCGAACCGTCACGTCCGGGTTCATCATCGGCATGGGGTGGTGTCCTGGGCCGAGCTCCACGCCGGAGCCGCTGAGAAATCGGGTGAGCAAGCCCCGGGCTGCGGACGGACGGGCGTGATCCGCAGGGTCGTTCACGGCGCCGAGACTAGCATCCGACACGGCGGCGCACTGACTACGCGATCACCGCGAACGCCGCGGACACGTTGCCTTGCCACGGGGCGGAGGTGATAAGTCGAAGATTCGGCAGGCGGGCGATGCAGTTGAGGTCCCACGGATATTCGGGTGCGTCGATGCGGTGCGCGCCGATGAAGACGACGCTGGCGTCGTAGAGGGTGCGCATACGGCTGATCGTGGCCGCCGCGAAGGCGGGGTTGCTGCACGCATCCGTGAGTGCGACGCCGAGCGGCACGCTGAGGTTCAGGAATTCGTAGCCGTTGGGGACCAGCGGTGTCAGGTCGGTGAGCCCGGCAAGCCACATGCCCGCGTCATCGCCGCCGTCGGTCATCACCACGGTTCCCTGCGGCAGGGTGGTGGTTAGAGTCTTGAGCGTGGTCAGATCCGCCGGCGTGACCATCGAGCGCGCGGCGACCTCGTTGTTGTACACGCTGAGCTCCGATGCGGCCCCGATGACAACGCACATGACTGCGATGATGCCCAACGACGCGCCGGCGATACCGAGCCCAGGCGGGACTTTTCCGAGGCGTTCGGTCACGAACCCGGGCAGATCCATCCGGCGCGCGAGCGCGACCCACGCGATGACGACGGCGATCGCCGCAATGGCCATCGCGGCGATCCATGGGCGCAGCTGGCCGAGGGGATCGAAGATGCCGAGCGGATAGGTGTAGACCGTGTGTGAGGCCCACACGCTCGTCCAGAGGTGACCGATGGGATGCCGTGCGATGAAGGCCACCGCGGCAACACCGACGGCGGCGATGGTGGCGATGAGCTGGCGCCGGCGCGTGCGCGAGAGTGCGCGCAGGAGGTCCGCCACGGCGAAGAGTTCCACCGCCAGGACCAGCGGGATCAGGAAGTACTGCACTCCGAGCATGCGGTCGATGTCGCCCCAGGGATAGACGATCCGCCAGAGGAAATTGAGCTTGTGCGAGTAGAAGTTGTCGGCCATCAAGAGCACGAGGACGGCCTCCGCACCCAGTATCCAGAGCATCCGCCGGCGGAGGAGCAGCGCGATCACGCCAACACCGAACAGGGCAAGGGTGACCGGGCTGATGAGGTCGGTCTGGGCGATCGACGCCAGGATCTGATGCAGTCGTATCGGTGCGCTGACGTTCGGGAAGACGACCGGCGACGCGTCGGACGCCACCGGCGTCGGCAAGTGGGGTGTTCGGGTCAACACGGTCGCAAGCGCCGCACCCCCCAGGGTCGCGACGACCGCGATGGCGCTGCGAACGATGCCGGCAGCCGGTGCCTCGCGTATGGCCCTGACACCCGCCGCCGCGAGCAGGAAGAATCCGACGACCAGCGCGGTCAAGAGCTCGAGACCGTGGATGACCCAGATCGACATGGTGATCGCCACCAGCAGCAGCGCGTTGTCGCGCGTGCCTTGCCCGCGGATGACCCGGAGCGCCGCCACCAGGAAGGGCACGATGAGTGTCGAATCGATGACCTCCGGGAACCGTCCGATGATCACCTGATCGGAGGGAAAGGCAAGTCCCAGTGCAAAGAAGGGGACCACCGCGGTGAGCGCCACCGAGCCGGTAACCTCGTATGTGAGCAGGGTCAGCGAGAGGGGAACCAAGACCAGCGTCACCGTTATTACCGGGGCCATGGAGGCCACAGGTGAGGGGCCTCCGAGCCAGGACACGACGGCGGCCGTCGCCTCGAAACCCGACCGAGCGCGCACATAGGCCGAGCCCTCGAGCGGGATGCGGACCAGTGGCAGCACATCGTGCGTCCGCGCGATGTCGTTGGCGATGCTGCCGTGGGCTGCGCTGTCCCAGTCGGGCGGCAGAACCTGGCCGTGCAACGCCCACACGAAGAGTCCGGCCCCGATCAGGCCCGCGACCAGCGCTGGAATGGGGAGCCACCACGGCGCATTGGTCTGCGCTGTGGGTTCAGTGCGCCGCCAGCGGAATATCGACGCGACCACCAGGACCGCGATCAGCGGCAGCACCGTGAGTGGCTCGAAGGGGATGTGGACGTCGTGCATGCCGAGCCCGATAACCCCGATGAACCCGGCGGACAGGCCCGGGGCCATCGCGAGCCGCTGCCACCACCGCCATCGCGGGACGAGCAGGGTCGCGAGCGCGAAGCCGGGGAGCAGTGCCGCGATCACCACGCCGGGAAGGGATTGCGCGAGGTCCTGCAGTGGCAAGCGGAATCGAGCTCAGCGGCCCTTGAGCGTGGCGATCGCGAACACGGTCCGCGCGATGATCAACAGGTCGAGCGCCACCGACTGATGCTTGATGTAGTAGAGGTCGTATGACAGCTTGACCGTGGATCCCTCGATGCTGCCTCCGTATCCGAAGTTGACCTGCGCCCACCCGGTGAGACCGGGTCGCACCGAGAGGCGGGTGTTGTAGTACGGGATGCTCGCGCGTAATTCCTCGACGTAGTGCGGCTGCTCGGGGCGGGGGCCGACCACGCTCATCTCGCCGCGCAGGATATTCCACGCCTGGGAAAGCTCATCGAGGTGCAGCCGGCGCAGCACCGCGCCAACCCTTGTGATGCGTGCGTCGTCCTCATCCGTCCAGTGCGACACTGGCTCTGGATGCGCGCGCATGGTGCGCAGCTTCACGATCTGGAAGGGGCGGCCGAAGTGGCCGACGCGCGGCTGCCGGTGGAAGACCGGACCGTGATCTTCGAGCATGATCGCGATCCACACGAAGGGAAGCAGAATCGCGAGCAAGACCAGCCCGACGAGGCCCGCGATGATATCGACGAGGCGCTTGAAGAATGCGTAGAGGCGCGACGTCTCGCCGCGCTGCTGCAGCGAGAGCAGCCACGTCTGCCGCAATCGCTCGACCAGCAGGCGGCCGGTCAGCTCCTCGTACACGTCCGCGATGGATCGGACCACCATCCCCTGGTCGTAGCAGTCGACGAGGCTCTGAAAGAGTTCGGACGGCAGCTCCTCGTCGGCGCCAAGCACGATCTGGTCCGCTTCGCGCCCGGTCGCGGCGGCGCTGAGCCGGGTGCTCGCGTCCGCATCCCCCGGGTGAATCGTGCCCACGATGCGGTACAGGCCCGCCATGTGCTCGTCGACCTCCGACCACACCCGATCGAGCAACTCCGCGTCGGCGACCAGCATCATCCGGCCGGCGAAGATCGCCCGGGCGAACACCCTGCGATAGAGCAGGCGCCAGCACAGGACGGTGATCGCCGCGACCGGGACCCAGATCAGGATCGTCGATCGCGTGACGCCGTAGGGGATCAGGAAGAAGACGCCGAGTAGAGCAATCGTCTCAAGCGCCGCCGTGGTGGCGACAACCCGAAAGATCCCACGGACGTTCACCGCCTCGCGAAGGTTGTAGGCATCGACCATCAGCGCAACCGCGAGCCAGATTGCCGTGACCAGCGCCACGCCGGTCCAGGGAACGGTCAGTGCCTTGTGCTGAATGGCCGCGGAACGGAGATTGAAGGCGAGGATGAGTGCGGCAGCCACAAGAATGGCGTCGCCGCCCGCCAGAAGTAACTTTCGCTCCGAGGCGAGGATCCCTCGGCGGCGGGTGTCCACCGTGGCGCCCGGAACTTCCTGGGCGATCATCGCCGCTAGCCTACACTCCTCGCACGAGGGCGCCCACCGTGGACGGGGCAGATATCGATTCATGACAAAGACGAGGACACGCCCCATGGCATCCGGGACGGACCACGCGTCCACCGCCCGAACCCCGTTCGTCAGTGTGGTGATTCCCGTCTTCAACGAGGAGCGCTACATCCAAGCCTGCCTGGAACTCGGTCCTTGCGCAGGATTACCCGGCCGATCGATTCGAGGTGATTGTCGCCGACGGCGGCTCGACCGATCGCACCCGTGCGATTGTCGAGGGAATAGCCGCGCTGCACCCCAATCTGCGGATCATCGACAACCCGAGACGGCTCCAGGCGGCAGGTCTCAACGCGGCCATTCTCGCCAGCACCGGCGACGTCATCGCACGCCAGGATGGGCACGCCGAGTGGGCGCCGAACCATCTGCGACGGTCGGTCGACGTGTTGTTCGCCACCGCCGCAGACAACGTCGGAGGGCGTCAGGATGCCGTGGGCGACGGTGACTCGGGTCGCGCCATCGCCCGTGCGATGCGCTCGCCGTTCGGCGTCGGGGGCGCGCGATTTCGCTACTCGAACCGCCAGGAGGAAATGCCGACAGTGTTCCTCGGGACGTTCCCGCGGCGCGCGTTCGAGCGAGTCGGTCTCTTCGACGAGGCATATCCGCCACACGAGGACTACGAGCTCAACACCCGGATCCGGTCGACCGGCGGCCGCATCGTGTACAGCCCCGAGATCCGAACTCGATATCACGTCCGCGACGGGCTCATGGCTCTCGCGCGGCAGTACTACCGGTACGGGAGAGGAAAGGTCCGCGTTGCGCGGAAGAGCCCCGAGGTCCTCCAGCCCTATCACCTCGCGGCCCCGGCGCTGGTTGCGGCCCTCCCGACGATGGCCGTGCTGGTGGCGACTGGCCGATGGAGGCGCGTCGCCATCAGCGTTGCCGGGTTGTACGCCGGCGCGTGCCTGATCGCTGCACAGCAGGCCGGCAGTGGCGAGACGGTGCGGGTGCGGCTGCGCATTCCCGCAGCCTTCGCGGTCATGCATATTGCGTGGGGGGTCGGCTTCTGGGCCGGGATCTGGGAGGCGGTGCGCGGTACTCACGTCGGCGGAGGCTCGCCGCCGCTTCTCCCCGGCGCGTCTGATGCCGCGTAGCGGTGGGGCTGCGACCCGTATCCTTGGGCCTGTGCCAAAGAGCAAGTCAGTCGTGGTGACCGGCCGCCCGAATCCACTCTGCATGGTGGGGGCGGGCTACGTCGGCCTCGTCACCGCGGTCTGCCTGGCGGACGCCGGCGTTGACGTTCGGCTCCTCGATATCGATGCCGCGCGCCTCGCGATGCTCCGCCAGGGCAGGACCCCCATCCACGAGCCGCTGCTCGACGACCTGCTGGCGTCGGTGCTCGCCAACGGCCGGCTGACACTGTGCGACGACGCGGCGGTGGCGATGCACGGTGCCGAGGCGATCATGCTCGCGGTGGGCACGCCGCCCCTTGCCGATGGCCGGGCCGACCTGACCCAGGTCCGGGCGGCACTGCGTGAGGCGGTGCGTCACGCCGGACGGGACACGGTGATCGTGATCAAGAGCACGGTCCCGCCCGGGACCACCGAATCGCTGCGCTCGCTCTGCCGGCGCAACGGACGCCAGGTGCCGTTGACCGTCTGCCCCGAGTTCCTCGCCGAGGGGAGCGCGGTCCGCGACTTCCGCCAGCCACCGCAGGTTGTGATCGGCGGGGAGGACGGCGAGGCCTGCGCCCGCGTGGCCCGGCTGTTCGGTCATCTCGACGCTCCCATCCGCATCACCGATTCCACCAGCGCGGAGCTCATCAAGTACGGGGTCAACGCGTTTCTTGCCCTGAAGATCTCCTTCATCAACGAGATGGCGCAGCTCTGCGAATTCACGGGCGCCGACGTGAGCTCGGTCGCCGACGGCATCGGCACGGACGAGCGCATCGGCAGGGCGTTCCTCGGAGCCGGGCTTGGCTTCGGTGGCTCGTGCTTCCCCAAGGATGTGCGCGCGCTCGACCAGGCGGCGAGCTATCACGGCCAGAGTTTTCAGTTGCTGCGCGCGGCAGTGGAAGTCAACCAGCAGGCGCGCAGCCGCTTCGTCGCCAAGATCCAGCGGGCCCTCAATGGCAAGCTTGCCAAGCGACGCATCGCCGTGCTCGGGCTCGCGTTCAAGCCGGGGACCGACGACGTCCGGCAGGCAGCGTCGATCGACGTCATCCGCCATCTCGAGGACCTGGGTGCGGTGGTGGTCGCGACCGACCCCGTGGCGATGGCCAACGCCGAGCCGCTGCTCCCGAACACCGAGCTCGTCGCCGACCCGTACGCATGCGTCAAGTCGGCCGACGCGGTCGTCGTGGTGACCGAGTGGCCGGAGTACGTGGACCTCGACTGGTCCCGTGTCGCCACTGTGGTGCGGCGCCCGATCATCGTCGATGGGCGCAACTGCCTCGCCCCGGATCCCCTGGTCGATCTCGGCTTCACGTACATCGCGGTTGGCCGCCCCGTCCGCAAGCCGAAGACTGTCAAGCCGGCGCAACCCGGTATCAGGCAGGTTCCCGATCTGATCGCGGTGCGATGAGCTGGGCTCCGGCGCGCGTGGTTGTCACCGGCGGCGCGGGATTCCTCGGATCTCACTTGGTCGACAGGTTGCTCGCCGATGGTGCCGAGGTGATCGCCATCGACAATCTGATCACCGGGAGCCCCCGGAACGTGGGCCATCTCGCCGATGATCCTCGCTTCTCGCTGCGCACCGAGGACGTGACGCGCCCCTGGGACGTTGATGGAAGGGTGAACGCCGTTCTGCACTTCGCGTCACTCGCCTCACCGGTTGACTACGAACGCCATCCGATCGAGACGCTCGAGGTCGGGACGCTGGGCACCATGAACGCCCTCCGCGTCGCCGAGGAGAAGGGCGCACGTTTTCTCTTCGCGTCGACGAGCGAGGTGTACGGCGACCCGTCGGTGCACCCGCAACCGGAGACGTACTGGGGCAACGTGAATCCGATCGGCCCGCGAAGTTGCTACGACGAATCGAAGCGCGTCTCCGAGGCGTTCACGATGGCGTTCGCGAAGGCACGACACGTCGACGTCCGGATCGCGCGGATCTTCAACACGTTCGGGCCCCGGATGCGTGCAGAGGATGGGCGAGCAGTTCCGCAATTCGTTACGCAGGCGCTGGCAGGCGAGCCGATCACCGTGTACGGAGACGGATCACAGACACGCAGCCTCTGCTACGTCGACGACCTCATCGAAGGCTTGATGCGCCTGCTCCGGTCCGACTACAGGCTGCCGGTGAACCTCGGCAATCCCCACGAGCTGAGCATGTTGCAGCTTGCGGAGATGATTCGCGACCTCTGCGCCAGCGCCTCTGCCATCGAGATGCGTCCGCTGCCGGTGGACGACCCCAAGCGGCGGTGCCCGGACGTGACGGTCGCGGAGCGCGAGCTGCAGTGGAAGGCAACGGTGCCGCTGGCCGACGCGCTGCGCGCCACCATCGAGTGGTGGCGGCTCGCGTCGCGACCCGAGGCGTCGGCCGACATCGCCAGGTAGCTGCAGACCGGGATCCGTTCGCTAGCGCACTCGACGGAGCCAGCCCTTGGGGCTGTGGCTGACGAGGTATCGACGGGACCGCTCCTCGTCAACGACGAAACGATCGTCTCGGGCAACAAAGCGTTCGACCGCGCGTAAAGGCCCAGGTCGCGCGTGCCTGAACATGGCGAGCTCGTCGGTGCACCCATCCTGAACGTGCATATACTCGCCGACCTTCAGGAACTCGGCATAGAGACGCATCTCGCGTTCGACGTGCGCTTGAGAGTGGTCGCTGTCCAACACCACGAGCACATGTTTCGGCTGCGCATGGACCACGCGGTCGCGCACCGTGCTCACGATCGTGGGATCCGTGGAGCTCCCGATCAGAAACTCGATCCGTGGGTGCTCGAAATCGGCAAGCTTCTCGACGTCGATGGTGAGCACGCTTCCACGACCCAGCAGGTCAAATATCGAAGCCATGTAGAACGCTGAGCCACCCCGGTTGGTGCCGCACTCGATGACGAAGTCAACCTCGTCATGAACGATCGCTTCCTGGATCAACCAGGCGTCGGTGACGTTTTGCCAGATGGGTCTCCCGAGCCATGTGACGCGATCGAAGTTGGAAGTACGCCTGATCAGGGCGGTGAGGGCGGCCCTCCGAATGACTGTGTCCTCCATCCAGGAACGCATGCCTCTGGCCGGGCCCGCCTGTGTGATTCGCGTGAGGATGCTCATCGGCAAACTAGGATACGGCCTTCACACCGCGTCCTTGCCGTGTGGCTTCCTGGCGATGGTGATTGTGTCAAAGGCAATCGGTAGAGGCCAACCGACAATCGCCTTCGCACGGTTGAGCATGCGACCGCGCGGTCCACGCCCAGCGTTGTACGACTTCCCGGGAAACCACGACAGCGGACGTTCCTCCAGGCTGTCCCAGCGTGTCAGCTCGACATCGAGGCCCGCCTCCTCGCACAGCGCGCGCATGCCGTCGGGGTAGATCCGCCAGCAGTCAATCGGCGCCTCGTGGTAGGGCCAGCTCACCGGGTTGACGGTGACCACGGCGCCGCCGGGTGCGCATACGCGGGCCAGCTCCCGCATCCAGATCCATGGTTTCCGAACATGCTCGATCACCTGGCCAGAAACAACGATTTCGAATGCCGAGTTGGGTGCGGGGATGTCGTACTCGGAGCGCATCGGAAACGTCACATCTGTCCCCGCCCCGATTCCCCAGAGGCGCTCGCCCCCGGCGTCCACCTGCGACGCGAGATCGGCTGTGGACCAGATGACCGGCGCGGTGATCTGCCGGCGATATGTCGAAGGGTTGCCGTCTGGGCCCACTTCGAGCACACGGGTTCCGGCGATGAAGAGTGGCAGGGCGTACTTGCGAAAGAGGAGCACGCTGTTCGGGTGCATCTGACGAACGCTACCTGTACCGCCTGTCGATCACGAACCGCCCGCGCTTGAGGCGGCCTTACGCAGGACGAAATGTGTCAGACGGGCGGGTCGCTTCATCGGGCGCTTGTAGCTGCTCAGCCCGGTTCGAACAATGATGCGCGACCACCCTGCCTGCTCAAACGCCGACTCCCACTGACTGAACGAATACACGGTGTCGCCCAGGTAGGGATCGTAGAGGATGCCGCTGACCGAGATGGAGGGGGAGTGCGGTTCGTATCTTCCTTGGAGGGATCGGCTCGCGACGTCGATCCCGGTGCGCAACATCTTGTACAGATACCGCGCCGTCCCCAGCGGGGTCTCGTTGAGCAAGACCATTGTGCCCGACGGCTTCAAGACGCGGTGGCATTCACGCAGCACGTCATCCAGACGGGGCGCGTGATGCAAGGCCGAGCTGGCGACAATGAGATCATACGATCCGTCCTGCACAAGCAGCGGTGTGAAGAGAGCTCGCACCGGACGTATTTTCTCAGGCGCACCACCCATGAGCGTCACGACCGCGGGCAGCATACCCTCAAGATTGGCGCGAACTCAAGTCCAGTGCGTCGATCTGCTCGACCTCATCGAATCGGGAAAGGTAGGCGGAAAGCCAGCCGGTTCCGGCGCCGAGATCGAGCACGCGACAGTGCTTCCCGGCCAACAGTGATCGCCATGGAATGAACTCCAGGGCATCGAGGAAGTTCCACTCGGTCGTCAATGCGCGGACCTGTTCCGTTGGATCACTCCAAATGGCTGCGTGCTCGGGGTAGAAACGCGCGATCGCCATTTCCCAACTGCTTGCCTCGCTATCCGCCTGTACCGCGATCCAGTCGTCCACCCGTGCCTCCAGCAACCGCCAACCGTGTTGAGGACGCACTGTACCCGTTCCCTTTTCCGGTTAGCATGCTTCCGCATGCCGGGAACCATCACATTCGTTCATGACGCCGGTCACCAGCGGCTCGACGCCGACGGTGCGGTGATCGCGCTCACGCCCGCGGCCTTCGAGGATTGCCGGCGTCAGGGCCTCGCTCCCAGCGTCGTCGACGATCACACGCGGCGACCTGAGTTCTGCCGGAATCCCTCCGCATATCAACGCTGGCAGTTGGACTGGCTGGCACGCTTGGACACCGCGACCCAGCTCGACGGAGTTGCTCGCTCGTGCGCCGAGCTGATCGTTCCTCCCCTGGATTCACTGATCATCGCCACCAGCACGCTGGCAAGTGCAGTCGATGCGCTCGCTCCACGAGCGATCACGTATGTCGGCCGTGGCGGCCCAGCAGAGGAGACGGGCTACCACAACGGTCATCTGGCATTCTGGCCTCGCCTCGGCGACCTCCCGCTCGCGTCGCGCGTTCTGCCCTTGATCGCCGCGGCGCGCGGTCTGCAATTGGACATGAGGTCAACCGATTCAGACAATTCTCCAAGCCCGATCAATCCGCCGCTGCTGAGTCGGTCCCGACGACGCATCGCACGGTGGTTGGGGCCTTTTCGCCGATTGCACTGGGGAGGGATACCGTCGAGCGTTCGCCGGCCGGCAACCCTGATGCTCTGGTACGCGGGCTATGGCGCGGAGCAATTCGCGAAGGACGAGCGCCGGGCCGGTCGCGACACCATCTTCATCACGCGGGGCGGCTCGTCATTTCGGATCATCGACCCGGCGTTGCCTCCCAGGCACCGACTAGGCCGGCCCATCGACATTACCGTCCCTGCGGTCTCGAGTTTGATGCCGCAGCTTGTGACGCTGCTTGATGAGATCGACGAATGGGCACGGATTCCTGGTGCCGGACGCCTTCTCGAAAGCCGCCTTGCCGTCTACCTTCACGGGATATGCATCACGGTTGCGTGCGCCGCGAAAGCGGTCGACCGCGAGTTCTCCCGTTTCGCGCTCGATAGCGTCGCCGCCGCAAATCCAAGTTCGCTCGAGGAGTTCGCGTGCCTGGTTGCGGCCGGCGTCGCCGAGATCCCGCGCACCCTCGTTCAGCATGGCGACCACCTGCTTCCGTACAGCCCGTGGCTCGTCGCCCAGACACCGGACTTCGAGAACTTTGCCGCCAGCGACCCGACCGTTGCCGCGGCTTTCGACGCCGAAGCGGCGGCGCTCGGCGTCGATGCGCCGCGGGTCATCAATTACGCCCCGCGAATCCAAGCCCTTCGCGCGAGGGCATCACATCGCGTGCGTCGGCCGACGTCTGCTGTCGGAACCATCTGCTACGTCCCGTGTTTCTTCCTCGGCGATTCGAAACGCGTTGCAGGCGGTCATTTCGACGATGCGTGGTACCACCGCTGGCACCTTCGCATTCTTGATCTCATGGCGTCGCGACCGGATCTGCGTTTCGTGTGGAAGGGTCTGCCGTCGGTCGATCTCGCGCCCGACCCCATCCCGGCGATCCTTGGCGAACGTCAGCTCGCGAACGTGACATACGAGGCGCGCGCCTTCCTGGAGGTGGTGGGAGAGGTGGAGCGAGTGTTCACCGATTACCCGAGCACGGCCCTCTACGAGACGGTGCACGTTGGCAAGCCGGTGCTCGCCCTGGTCTTCGAACGTTTCGCCACGGTACGCGAGGACGCGGCTCAGCGATTCGATCAGGTGCTGCGCAGGTGCAACAGCGAAGAAGACGCGCTTGGCTACTTGCGCGAATTCCTGAAAAGCGATCCCGCAACCTGGCTGCTACCGGTCGAGCGGATCACAGTCACTTGATGACGCGCAGTTTGAACGTCAACTCGTCGAGCGGCAGCAGCGGCGCAACGTGCTGCTCGTACTGATCCGGCCACCGAGTGGCTGCCCGAGCGAGCAAACCGCGAACCCCACGAGTCGGGAAGCGCTCGTTGAACGTCACGCTGTCCACGGCATATCGAGCCCGCGAATACCCGTACTGACTGAAGAATGGATGGCTCGGATCAAAGTACGCCATGGACCCCGATGTGAACGCGTGCCGGTGAGTGGGATCGAGCGCCGCCCAGCGCGATCGGAAGTAGGGCACGTCGATGCGCACCCTGCATCCGCCCTGCCCGATCCTGTGGACCTCTTCCAGGGTCGCGACGACGTTGTCGAGATGCTCGAGCACGTTGTCCATGTAGATCGATTCGGCACTCGACGTGTCGAACGGGTACGGGAAGACGTTGAGGTCGTGGATGACATCGGCGCCCGACGACGGATTGACGTCGACACCGATAGCGCCGGGGCGTTTCGTGGATCCGCATCCGAGATCGAGAATCACTTCGGTGATCCATTCGCGTGGGCCATCCCGACCGACCTGTCCCGGCGCGACAGCAGCCACCGGTAGGTTCGCCAGTACTCGCTGACCACCTCGCGCGGGGCGAAGTGCGTCTCGTAACGAGATCTTCCTGATTTCCCCATCGCAGCTCCACGACCGGGCACATCGAGAACGTCGGTGAGCGCTGCGGCGAGAGCGGTCGCGTCGCCCGGCGGAACCAGACGCCCGGTCACGTTGTCGACCACCTGATCCGGGATTCCGGCGACGCGGGTGGCTACCACGGGACGACCGGCCGCCATGGCTTCGAGGATAACAATTGGGAAATCCTCGTGGCTGATCGACGGCAGCACGACGACGTCAGCGATCTCGTAGAGCGACCATGGGTCGGGATGCTCCCCGAGAAATCGGACTCGGTCGGACACGCGGAGGGACTCGGCCAGGTGTTCGAGCGCTGCGCGCTCGGGGCCGGTGCCTGCGATCACGACCGTGAGGTCAGCGCATGATGCGGGGAGGTGTTGCAAAGCCTCAAGGAGGTAGCGGTGGCCCTTGCGCACCTCGAGACGCGCCACCACGAGCGCAATGCGCCTGTCGCGCGCGATGCCGAGCGTTTTACGCGTCGCATCAGGGCTGGAGCCGGGATCACGACGAACCACCGCATTGGGAATCACCCGATGTTGCGTCGCTTTGAGACGAAGCACACGCTGCAGGGCGTACCCCGCGGCATTCGATCCGGTGACGAACACGCCGACCGACCGGGCAACCATTCGATCGATCGGGTAGTCAAGCGCTCGTCCAGGGGTCCGGTATGGATACGCGATGTTGTTGACGACGTACACACTGGGAATACCGGCCAGGCGCGAGGCGATGGCCGCGGCGTTGCACGAGATCGCCCCGGGAAAACCGCCGTTGTTGATGTGCACGATATCCGGATTGCTGCGCCGCAGCTCCGCGTACATACGCGCGATGTCCCACACGAGGCACGCCTGTTTGACGGGCAGCAGGGACACCCCACCCCGCAGCGCGCGCGAGACCCGCGGCGACCGGCCGCGCGACAGCGCGACCTTGAGGTCCGCAGGATCCGGCAGCTGCAACCGCAGCCGCGGGACGCGCGGGCCCAGCTTCGTCCTCAAGCCCTCCTCGTATTCCGGCCAGGCCCGGTACGTGAACACCATCTCTACCGCGGGTTCATCGACCGCCGCGGTCAACAGAACCAGGAGGGTGGTCTCACTCCCGCTGAACCAGTAGTTGTCCGTGTGATAGTGAATACGCACCTGGACCCCTACACGCTGCCGTCGCCGCACGATGCGCCGCGCGGATTTGAAATCATGAACCCTGAGGAGACGTGAACTGAACGAGCGCGACCTGCGGCCGGCGAAGTCGCCGAGGATCCGGCTTGGGCTCTACAGCCATGCTTCGCGGATCGGCGGAGCCGAAACCTACCTGCGAGACGTGGCATCTGGCATGGACCCAAGCATCTTCGACGTGCACGTCTTCGTTCCTCCGTGGCAGGAGTTCATCGATTTCCTCGGCATCGACGGGACACCCGGTGTGGACCTGCACATAGTGAGGGTAGTCGAGCCGGCCACCGCATTCCCCGATGAGCGACGCGGGCAGTCCGGTGCACGGTCGCAGCCGAGTTTCGGGACCGAGTTCCTCCGCCTCCCGGGTCCGCCGCATCGCCCTGGCGATGCGCCTGCCACCGCATGCGCTGCGCATTGGTCACGACGCTCTCCGCTATATGACCATGCCCGTGAACCGTCCTCGGCTGGCGGCCGCGTTTGCGCCATACGACCTGGACGTGCTCCACGTGATCAATGGCGGGTATCCCGGTGCGGCCAGCGCTCTTGCGGCCGTCCTCGCGGGGCGGCGCACCGCGCGCCGCCGGGTGATGACGGTCTGCAGCACCGCCATGCCACGGAGCATCCTCGAACCGGCTGAACGCCTCGTCGACAGTCGTGTCGAAGGCTGTCTGGATTCGGTGATCGTTCCAGGACGACGACCCGGGACGGCGCTCGTGCGCCGTGGCTTCCATCGCGACAAGATCGAGATCATCCCCTGGGGCGCGCGGGCGGTGCCAGCCGCGACGGATCCCGGAGCCCGTTCTCGACTGGGTTTGCCGAGCGAGGGTCCCGTCATCGTCTGCCTGGCGAACTTCACCCCGACCAAGGGCCAGAGAGTGGTCGTGGATGCGATGCCGGCGCTGGTGGCGCAGTTCCCCGGTATCCGTGCCGTGCTGGCGGGAGACGGCCCGGAGCTCCGAGCCGTTCGCGATCGCGCCGATGCCCTTGGGCTCGACGGCAGCGTGCTCTTTCCGGGGTCGTTCACCGAGCCGTGGGACCTGCTCCGAGCCGCCGACGTTCTCGTCCTCGCCTCGGAGATGGAGGGTTTGCCGCTCGTGATCCTCGAGGCGATGAGCCAGGGCGTCCCCGTGGTCGCCACCGACGTTGGTGGCATCCCCGAGGCGGTCACCGATGGCGAGACAGGTTTCCTGATCGCTCCGCGGGATGCCGGCGCGGTCGCGACCGCGGTTGCCCGGATCCTCGCGGCCCCCTACCTGAAGCAGCACATGCGCGAGGCGGCCTTGGTCCGGTTCGGTGAGCGATTCACGATGAGGGCGATGCTCGAAAGTCATCGCGCGCTTTATCTGCGCCTCGCCGACGCCGGCTGAATGCAGCGTGATCACCGTCTGCCCGTAGACTGCTCTGAATGCGATCCGGACCGGAACTCGCCCTGCCTGAGCAGGTCGAAGCGAACGAGAGCCACTGGGCGGCCTACGACGCGGCGGGGATTGACCGGTTGCTGGCGGTCGAGGACAGGCATTTCTGGTTCCGCGCACGGAACGAGATCATCGCCGCCTTGGTTCGTGCGCCGATCCACAACCTCCCGGATGGCTTTCGCATCCTCGAGGTGGGCTGCGGGAGCGGCAACGTGCTGCGGGTTCTCAAGAGGGTGGCTGCGGGTCGCGGCAGCGTCGAAGGGCTCGAGGTCAGTGCCCCGGCGGCGGCAGCGGCGCGAACTCGCACCGATCTCCCGATCACCAAAGGGTATCTGGCCGATCTTCATGCGCCGGAACCCTACGACCTCATCGCTGCATTCGACGTGCTCGAACACATCAGGGATGAGCATGCCGCGCTGAGTCAGATGCGAGTGCGACTCAAGGAGGGAGGCCGCGTCATTCTCACTGTCCCCGCCCACCCCGCTCTCTGGAGCGCCTTCGACGTCGCCTCGGAACACATGCGGCGGTACACGTCAACGGGCCTGACCCGGGCGTTGGGGAAGGCCGGTTTCGAGGTCGAATATCTCACGTACTTCATGTCGCTGCTCTTCCCTGCGATGTGGCTGCGCCGTAACCTTCTCAAGGCGGATCGGCGAGATCTGGCAGTGGTGTACGACTCGGAGTTCCGGATCGTTCCAGGCATCAACCGGGTGGCGTACGAAATACTCCGCCAGGAGGCACATCTCATTCGCAGGGGCGGTCGGCTGCCGTTTGGCACGTCGCTCGCGGTGATCGCCCGGACGGCCCCTCGATAACGCTCCGCGCGACGGCAATCAGGTATTGACGGTCCCGGCAGGATCGACCTGGAGCTCCCGACGCCGTGAGTACTCCGCAGCAGTCAGTTCCAGGCCACGACCAAAGTCGGTTGGCGCGTATGGGATCAGTGAGCTGAGACGTGTGATGTCCAGGACAACGGATCGGACATCAAATCCGCGCCTCGGTCTGTGGTCCACGATGGCGGACACGCCGATTGACCTGCTGACGGCGTCCACGATCTCGAGCACCGTGTGCCCCTGCCCCGAGCCGACATTGACGGTTCCCACATCGATGCGATCCTCGACGACGCGAGCCACGACTGAGGCAACGTCGTCAACCAGGATGTAATCCCGCAGGGCCTTTCCGTCGCCGAAGATCGAAAGGGGAAGCCCGCGGCTGATGCGATCCAGAAAGATCGCGATAACGCCCTGATCCCGGTCGTACGCCTGGCCGGGGCCGTAGACGTTGGCGCATCGAAGGATGTTCAGCGGCGTGCCAAAGCGTCGCGCATACGCCTGGGCGCACGTTTCAGCCGACAGATGCAGCGCACCGTACGGCGAAATCGGCAGCGCGGGCTCGTTCTCGTCAACCGGAAGTCGATCGGGATCGCCGTAGACGGCACCTCCGGATGACAGGTAGGTCAGTGCGACATGCGGGCGCTTGATCAGCGCTTCGCTGACCGCCAGCAGCGGTACCAACATCGCGATGGCAGCCTTGGAGGGGTCGGCCGCCGCTGCGGGGGGCGTGATGCCACCCGCGCAGAACACGACGTGCTCGACATCGAGGAGCGACTCTTCGAGGACATCCGGCCGGCGCGTATCGCCGACGATGATGCGAGCGCCGGCACGGCGCGCTGACTCAGTACGCCCCGTGGCCGAGCGTGTCAGACCGGTCACGCTCAACCCATCGGCCAGCAGCCTGGTGCCGATCGCGGCGCCCAGAAACCCCCAGCCGAGGATCAGGATCCGACGTTGCTCCGGCCCCATTCCAACCATCGGCAAGAGTATAGACGCGACCTGCGGGCGTCACTGTCGAGAGGGCAGTGCGTCGTAATCAGACCTTGCATCGGGCATCGGGCTTGGTTGACATCACGCATTATGGAACCGGGTCGTCGTCAGTGGAATCTCCAACGACGTACGTCGGCCGGTCCATGAGACGGAAGTGCATGCGGGCCACGTACTCACCCATGATGCCGAGGATCAGCAGCTGGACACCAGCGAAGATCGCGACGATGGACGCGAGAAATGGAAACCCAGGGACAGAGATGCCCCCCGCGAAGAAACGAATGACGACCACGGCAAAGACGACGATGCCGAAGATGGTGAACAGAAAGCCGATCATGCTCGCGATTCGCAATGGGCGGCTGGTGAACCCGGTGATCATGTTGGTGGCATGCTGCACGAGCCGCCCAAACGTGTAATTCGATCGCCCCTGCGACCGCGGCTCCTGACGGACACGAATTGCCGTGAAGCGGTTGGTCGCCCAGGTCAGAAGCACATCGATGGACATGTCCGGACTCTGAAAGCGCTCGAATGCACGACGAAGATCGGTACGGAAAGCACGGAAGGAGCTCACGCTTCGTGCCGCCGGCGTACCCATGGCCTCCTCGAGCGCGTATTTCGTGATCCGAGAGGCAGCGGACCGCCAGAGGCTGTGTTGCTCGGATATGGGTGATCCATAGACGACATCAACATCGTCGGTGAGGCATTCGACCAGACGAGAGATCTCCTCCGGTGGGTTCTGAAGGTCGTCATCGAGCGTGACGACGTACTGAAATCGAGCGGCTCGAATTCCCACCAACAGGGCGTTGTGCTGGCCGAAGTTGCGCATCAGTCGGAATCCACGAACCCGCCGGTCGTCTCGCGCGGCGGCGGCGATGACCGACCAACTGCCGTCAGGGCTACCGTCGTCGACCAGAATGATCTCGTGGTCGGGGACGATGGCTTGAAGTGCAGCGGTCAGCCGGGGCAGCAGTAGCGGCAGGGTCTTCTCGGCACGATGCACCGGAATCACCGCCGAAATCCCTGGACTTAGCTGGGTAGGCGCCATGTGTCTAACCGACGGCGATGATCGTTGCATCGCTATTGGTGAATACGACCCGACCCAGCCCGAGAACGGCCGCGTCAGCGCCGCCATGGATGCGGTCGATGAAAAGAAAGCGCACCCCGTACCGCTGAGTCAGGATAGCCAGCGCCGCCGCATCCGCGTGGTCGAAAACCGCGTCGTTCAGTCGCGCCCGATACACGAAGCTGACCTCCGCGGGTGTGGGTATCCCGACCGTGATGCCGTAATCGTCAGGATTGTAGGATTCCACGAAGATCTGTCGCTCGGAGAACGCGGAATAGTTTTGATCCCGACCGTCAGTTGCCGCAGCGTCGATCCAGTGATTGCTCACAGCGAACACGGTATCGACTGACGTATGGTTCTGCAACCATTCGAGCGCCACCAACAGGCCCGGCGTGAGACCTCGCACCTTTTGAGGGTCGGGTTGCGTGACCGTGACGGGACGACCCGACAGGAACCGTCCAACCGTCGGGGAAAGCTGAATGGGTGTCGTCAGCGCGGCCGCGGCGGTCAGGGGAATCAATCCAATGGCGAGCACGCCGGGCGACCGCAGGTGTAGGACGCTCGAGTACCGCACGACCGCGGTGACGAAGACGACATACAGGACCGTTATCAAGGCATATCGGAGTACGAGACCGCCGTGAGCAAGGGTTGGCGATGTCACCGCGGAGATCGCGAGGATGAGCGCCACCCAACCCACAAACGCAAGGATGACGGCCCTCATCGCAGAGGCACCCAGGGTTTGGACATCCAACCAAGCCAGGCGCAGACCGGCGGCAGCGACGATGAAGCCGGCCGCGAATCCCGTGTCCTGAAAATAAAGCTCGCTGGATCCAACCTGGTGGAAAAGATTCGCGATGAGTATCCCTCCTCCGAACATGCAGAGAGGCAACATGCAGCGGGAGAGTTGCGCCCGGTGCCGTCGTCGCAGGAGCGAGAGCATCCCGGCAAATGGGAGCAGCATGCCGGCGAGGCCGGCGACATAGGCAAAAGGAAGGGCAACCGTTCGAAGAGGGACGCTGGAGATCTTGTTGGCGACCTTTACGGGCGCGGTGTATTGGTAAGAGGCGATTGGTTCAATCACAGTGCCGGGAACCCCTCCTCCGTAGACGATGGCGAACGTCGCCGCGAAGATCACGATCCCCAGCCCAAACACCAGCAGCGCGTTTGTGGAGACGGTGCGTCTGGTGACGAATACAACCACCGCGTACAAGCCGGTGCCGACGACGATGACGGGGAGGATCGTTGCCTTTGATCCCGATGCGCCGATCATTAGCAGGCCGATCACGACCCACGAGCCAATGTCCGAAGGGGTTCGCCACGTTGTCGATTGGAGGCGCTCCGCAATCAAGTAGACCAATGCCAGGAAGAAGGTCAATCCGAACGGAAACGTCCAGCTTGCCCAGAGGTGAAAGCTGAAGAGATCGAAGAACGGCGGTGCTCCGGGATCCGTGGTCAGATCGAGCGGCCCCAACATGAAGCCGACGACGACCGCGAGCACACCGACCCACGTACTCCTCCCAATAAACCGTCCCACGACGAACAGCTGAAATCCGATCATCAGGACTGTCGGAAGAAAGTCCAGCCTCAAGGCGATCACCGGAATTGACACGCCGGTTACCTGATTGATCGCCGCCATCTGATAGAAGACGAACCACTGGTAATGCAAGGGCACTCCGGACAGTCCGGGGCTGGTTGGGGGCCAGTGGTTCCTGACTTCCGCGGTCAGCCCGATGAAGTTGGGGAAGTCGACGTAGTACGAGACCGGTGTCGTCAGCGACGGCAAGGGCACGGTTGGAAGGAACGCGAGGCATATGTAGCCAAGCCCCAACGACAGCGCCGCCGCCAGCACCCACATCACGCGCCCGGATATCCGGTCTTCTGAGGAGTCCCTCAGCTCGTAGCGGCGGCGTCTCCAGATCCAGAGCGCACAGGCGGCGACGACGACGATTGGATAGGTTGGGAAAAGGCCCCGCGAGCCCGTGGCCGCGGTGGCGCTGAACGCAAGGATCTCCAGGGTCTGCCCCAGCGGCCAGCCCAACGCCACCGTAACGAGCCAGCCCTCGCGTCCTCTGAGTGCCCAGAGCAGCGCTGCCCCTGGAAAGAGGATAAAGGCGATCTCGTAGCCCACGAACCTGGCGATGTCGCCTGCGCCGACGCCCGATATCGCCCAGATCAGCACAACGACGGCTGCCACCAGCCCCGCTGGTCCGAGCGCACGGCGCGGCATCAAAGGCGTACCGCGCCTACCGTCGGCAGCACCCAACCGAGCTCCGTCACGGTCTGCTCAGCTTCTTGAGCCCCGTTCCCAAGAGCGCGACTCCCATGGCGGCCCAGACGACGCCGACGGCGCCACAGCGAAGCAGAAAACCGGCGATGTCGAGGCGCCCAGACGTGAGGTGAGCAGCGTGTGCGTCGAGCAGGATGGTGCCAGCGGCCGCCACAGCGATGACGGATGCGAGCTTGGCGTAGAGGCGAAAGCGCAGAGCGGCATCGTGGGTCCAGATGTGGGAAGAGGCGGTTTCAAAGATCACAATCGCGACGGCGAATTGTATCCAGACATCGTTCACCGCGACTCCCTGAGCGCCCCCGCCCGCCCGGAGCACGAGGATGTTGGCGCCAACGTTGACCAGCAGCGCGACCGTCCAGATTGCGAGATGACGCCTCTGACGATTCACGCGTTTGGAGTCGAGCACCAAGGACGGGACGGTCGCGATCGGGAGAAGCAGGATGGTGAGCGCAAGGATGTCGAACAGCCGGATCGACGGTTGGAAGCTCGGCAGGAATGCCACGACCACTGGGGCGAAGCCGGCCTGACCCAAGCCCGCTGTGGCACCCGCGATGACCGCCAGGGCGAGCGTGATCCGCTCGGCGTGTCGGGACCACAGCGGGCCGGTTGCGCCGAGGGAGAGCTCGCGCCAGATGTTGGGCAGCAGCACCGCCTGGATGCCACCGATCGCGCTCGTGGCAACGGCCACCGGTGCGGCGGCGAACGCGTACAGTCCGAACGTGGCCGCCTTGGTTGCGAGCGCCACCGAGGTGCTGCCGACCAGGCGGTATGCCCAGTAGACCTCTGCCAGCAGCCCGAGCGGAAACCCGACCCCCAGGAATGCGCGTGCCAGGTGGGCGTCAAACGACGGACGAAGTTCCAGCGGCGGTCGGAACGCGAAATACATGAGCGCCGTCACGACCGAAGTCACCGCGGGCGCAAGGAATATCCCGGGCGTCCCGATCGTCGCGACGAAGACGATGAGCAGGACGGGACCCAGGATCGCCTGCGCGAATGCAACCTTGCCGACGACGTCGAATCGACGGCGAGCCGACCACAAGGTGGAGAGGAACGTGCCGCCGCTCGAGGCGACCACCGCCGCAGGTGCGATGAAGAATCCCAGCTGACGCACCCCGGGCCCGAGGAAGATTCCAATGATGGCGATGACGACGCCCGGAATCGCCGAGACAATCAGCTCGACGGATACGCCGACGTTCTGCGTGCGACGCGCCTCACGCTCTTCGCCGCGCGAGAGGTGGTCGATGAACGACCGGACCGAGCCCTCGAACACCCCGCTCCGGATCAGAGTCGCGTACAGGTAGATGAGCAGGACGAACTGCCCATCGCCGTAGCGAACGGGTCCAAGCCGGCGCGCGGCGAAAAACCCCGCGCCGACGGCGAGCGCCGAGCCGACCAGCGAGGCGCCGGACAGACCTGACGCCGAGCGAAGAATCCTGCGCAGGCCGAGGCTTTCCAGGGGATCCGGGACCTCCGCCTCCAGTGGCAGCTCCTCCCCGGTCACCAGCGCCGCCGGCGAGCGGCGTCTCCCAACCTGACGGCGAGCGATGGCGACGCAAGCAGCAAGGTGGCTTCCAGGGCCATCCGAGGCGGCCCGGTCAGGCATCTGGCGGCGGCCATCCGGGCCCTCCAGCCGCCCCCGTCTCGAGCGGCGGCATAGGCGATCGCCAGCGCCCGCCGGCCCTTCATCCAGCTCAGACCGGCGAGAGCAGCCGCCCGCTGAGCGTCATCGCCGGCTTCGGCGACGGCCCGCTCAAGGACCCGAACGTAGGTGTCGAAGATGACGGCGCGGTGGCTGAGCCCCGCGGAATCGACCCGATACAGCACGGTGGGGGCAGGTATCCCGTGGACCCGGAGACCGTTCCTGATCATCCGGATCCACAGGTCCCAATCCTCCGCGCCGGAGACCCCATCGCGGAAACCACCGGCCTCGTCGTAGGCCCGGCGGGGGAAGAGGGCCCCGATCGATACGAAGTTGTGGCGGAGGATGCCGAGCACCTGGCGGTCAGCGGGGGGAATCGGGAAATGGTCCCGATGGGTCGCGGCGTGCACCCCCCTGCCGGGACGCCAGCGCATCACGTCGGCACACACGATCCCGCCACAGCGCTCGTGCAGGCGGGCCGCCGATTCGAGGTGGTCGGGGAGCCAGACGTCGTCGGCGTCGAGGAGCGCGATCAGGGGGGCGTCGATAGCGGCTATGGCCGCTCGGCGCGCGGCGGCCGGGCCCGAATTCCGCTCCAATCGCACCACCTCGAGTGGTAGGAGGCCCTGCCAGCGGCGCGCCAGCTCGGGGGTGTCATCGCCCGAGTGGTCGTCGCCGACGACCACCGCCGACGCAGCGTGCGTCTGGGCGGCGATCGACGCGAGCGCCGCATCCAGTGTATGCGCCGAGTTGTACGCGGGGATGACCACGGCGATCGAGCTCGCAGCGCCTCGCGGGGCGGCGCCAGCGGCGGCCGGCGGCCCCTGCGGCTCCGTCGTCATCGGCCCAAGCGTACCCGCAGGAATCAGCCGTGGGTTGCGTTTGCCGCTCTCTATGATCTGCAGGTGTGAGCGCCCACGTATACGGCAACACGGAATTCCAGATCGGCGATCGGCGGGTTGGCCCGGGGAACCCGTGCTACGTGATCGCGGAGGCGGGATCCAACCACAACCGCGATCTCGGCATGGCGCTGCGTCTCATCGAGGTCGCCGCCGAGGCCGGCGCCGACGCGGTCAAGTTCCAGACCTACACGGCCGAAGGTCTCTATTCGCGACGGACACCGGACATGAGCTATCTCAAGGAGCAGGGCCTCGTCGGCGATCGTGAGTCGGTGTGGGAGCTCATCAAGCGCGTGGAGATCCCGTGGGAATGGCACGCCGATCTGGCTCGCCACGCGGCGAACGTGGGCATCACATTCTTCTCGACGCCGTTTGAGGAGGCCGCCGTCGATCTGCTGGAAACGCTCGACGTTCCCGCCTACAAGATCGCGTCGTATGAGGTGAATCACCTGCCGCTCATTGAGCGCGCGGCCCGTACCGGCAAGCCCCTGCTGATCTCCACCGGCATGGCCGCGCTGGGCGATATCGAACGGGCGCTCGACACCGCTGCCGCTGCCGGGGCGCATGACCTGTTGGTGATGCACTGCGCGGTCAACTACCCCCCGCGCTTCGAGGATCTCAATCTCCGCGCCATCACGACGCTCCGGGATGCGTTCCAGGTTCCCATCGGGTGGTCGGATCACACCCCGGGGCACACCGCCGATGTCGTCGCGGTGGTGCTGGGCGCGTGCGCCATCGAGAAGCACTTCACGGTGAGCCGCAACCAGGAGGGACCCGACCATCCCTTCGCGCTGGAACCGGATGAGCTCAAGGCCATGGTCCGGGCCATTCGCGAGACCGAAGCGTCGCTGGGATCGAGCGTCAAGCGTGTCACGGAGTCGGAGGCCGAGATGTACCGGCTCGGACGTCGCAGCATCGTGGCGGCGCGGGACGTCGCCGCAGGTCACACGATCACGCGAGACGACATCGCCATCAAGCGTCCGGGGTTCGGCATTCCGGTGCACGACCTGGACCGTGTCATAGGAAGTCACGCGGTCCGGGCGCTGGAGTCCGACGAAGTCCTGCAATGGGATGACCTCGTGCGGTGACGACCGGCAGGTCAGACCACCGCGTGACCCTGCGCCGGGCACGTGAGGATGACGCCCCCCTGCTCCGCGAGTGGCGCAACGAGGCGGACGCGGTTCGATTCAGCGCGACCGCTCGACCTGTGTCTGGAGCGGCGCACGCGCGGTGGTTGGCCGCGCGCCTGGCCGATGCCGGGACGCGCCTCTGGGTCGGCGAGGAGGCAGGGGTCCCCGTGGGGCAGGTGCGCGTCGATCTGCTTGACGGCTCCGGCGTGGTGTCGATCGCTGTTGCAACCGCGGCACGGGGACGGGGTATTGGACAGGCGATGCTGCGCGCCGCGATCGAGGAGATTGCTCAGGAGGACGCTGCGACCCAGCTGAGGGCCTTGATTCACCCCGATAACACCGCGTCGCTGCGAGCATTCGAACGAGTTGGATTTCGCCGTGTGTCGTCGGACGAGCACGGATTCGTGGTCCTGGAACGGGCCGCCTCCGGCTGACGCTCGCGTGTCGTTACCCCGTCTTGTGTTGCCCGTGCGCAGCCGCGCGCTGAGCCAGGTAGCGCTCGTTCCTCGCAGGCAGGTGCCGTTGATCCCAGAGCTCGGTATGGCTCTCGAAATATGCGACCACAGCGCCCAGGTTCGGCGGCGGTGACGCAGGCAGCGCGGAGAGGATGGTGCGTACCCGGTCGAGGTCGGCGGGGACGTCGACGGTGAGACGAATCCATGTCAGGTCACGGTCGTTGCGCAGCTGCGCGGTTCGGTACTCGTCAGGGTGCTCCCGGATGCGCGGGGTGACGTGCTCGCGTTCGTAGCCGAGGGTTGATTCGACGTCGACCCGCCTCAGACATTCGGCGGTGAGCACCTCGGCGTCGTATCCCTCCGGGAAGCTCGGCTCCAGGACATTGCTCGCGTACTCGGCGTCCGCGTCGGCGCGGACGCGTACCAGCCTGTCGACGAGTTCCGGGTCGACCAGGGGGCAGTCGGCGGTGATCCTGACCACGACGCCGGCGCCGTGCTGCTCGGCGGCGAGCACGTACCGGCCCAGCACGTCCAAAAGCGATCCGCGGGTCACGCCGGCGCCGCGTTCGGCTGCGAGCTCGGCGACGGCGTCGTCCTCGGGCCCATCGGTGGTGGCGACCACCACCCGGTCAAGAGTTCTCGGCAAGCCGGAGTCGCTCGATGATGTGGGCCAGCATCGGCTTGCCGCCGAGGTCGGCGAGCACCTTGCCGGGAAACCGAGTTCGAGCTCATCCGTGCCTGGACCACCGCGACGGTCTTGAGCGCGTGCTTCATGCGGTCCCGACCTGGGCGAGACGGTGCACCGCCTGCGCCACCCGCGCCGCGCCGTGCCCATCGACCAGCGCGCGGCCACGCGCGGCCATGTCATCGCAAAGCGGCACGTCGTCGAGCAGCCTCAGACACTGCGACGCGATGTCCGAGCCGTCTGTCACGACGGCGCACCCGGCGGACGCGAGCGCTGCGGCCTGAGCGGCCTGATTCGAGATCGCGGCGGTGATGACCGCGGGAATCCCAACGCAGGCCGCCTGCACCGCCGTCGTACCTGCCGCCCCCGCATACACCGTCGCGCCAACCATGACCTCTGCCAGGTTGGGTGGCGCGATGAGCACGCGTTCACGCGGACGAGGCGGTCGATCGCGGGCCGATGTATCGGGTCCTACCACCACCACGACCTCGATGGTCCTGTCGGTCCGCCGCAGATCTGCGCTGACCGAGTTCGGCGAGACCGCCCATGTCGGTCCATCCGGTCGAGACCAGCACCGTTCGCGCGGGGCGCCCGCGGCGCATCACCTCCTCGCGCGCGCCGGCGAACGCGTCGCGCAGCAAGGCAAAGGTCGCGCCGCCGAGAAACGCGTCGGCGCCCGCGGGACGCATGGCCTCACCTCCGGGCGACGGGTTGACGGCGAGGTCGCAGTCTGCCGGCAGGCCGAGGTCGTCGACAACGGTCAGCGGCGCGCGCAGGCGGAGCCGGTGCTGCAGTGCGGGGTCGAAGGCATATCCGTCGAGGACGATGACGGTCGGCGGCTGCACCTGCGCCACGACGGATTCGACCCGGTGGGCGGCGTCACCCGTCGCTTCCAGCGCGTTGTGGCCGCGGTCGGAGACCCGGCCGCGCAGCACCCCATCTCCTGCGGGCACCAACACCGAGACCGCAAGGTGCGGGACCAGTGCGTCCGCGAGGGCGAGCAACCGCTCGACGTGACCGAGGCCCACGCCCTGACCGCAGTCGGGGACAAGCAGCGCTTGGGGAGTCACGCTGCGCCCGCGTGCGCCGCCCATGCCTGTATCCGACGCAGCGCGGTGATGACGTCATCCTGGTCCGAGGTGGTCATTGTCGAGTACAGCGGCAACGTCACCAGCCGCTTGCACAGGGCTTCGGCGCGCGGGATAGTACCAGGAACACCTCCTCGAGCCCGATAGAACGAGAGCAGATGGAGGGCCGGGTAGTGGAGGGTCGCCTCGATGCCCTCTGCACGGAGGGCGTCGATCACCATGTCTCGCTCGCACCCGAACGTGCCCGGATCGATCTCGATGGGATAGATGTGCCACGCGTTGCGCCGTCCGGCGGGACGAGGTGGCACACCTATCCCGGGAATGTCCTGCAACAGCGCGTCGTACCGGTCCGCGATCTCGCTCCGCTCGGCGACGACCTCGTCGAGCCGGCGCAGCTGCGACCTGCCGAGCGCAGCCTGAAAGGCCGTCATCCGATGGTTGTCGCCCAGCATGGTGACGTCGTATTTCCAGAGCGCGCCCGTGCGCTCATCGGCGGTGCTGGTCATGCCGTGGTTGCGCAGGCTGCGAATGCGGGCGGCGAGCTCGCCGTCGTCGGTGAGGCACGCACCCCCTTCACCGGTGGTCATCTGCTTCACGGGATGAAAGCTCAGAGTCGTGATGTCAGCGAGCGAGCCGACCGGCCGCCCGTGCAGCGACCCGCCGAGCGAATGCGCGCTGTCGGCGATCACGGGAAGCGCTCTGGGCAGCGCGGCCCTGAGCGCAGGGATGTCGGAGGGGAGGCCCGAGTAGTCGACCGTGATCACCGCCTTGGTGCGCGGGGTGACCGCGAGCGCGACGGACGCAGGGTCGAGGCACCGATCGTCGCCGACATCCGCGAACACCGGAGTCGCGCCGGCCCGCACCACGGCATTCGCAGTCGCGACGAAGGTCAGTGGCGTGGTGATCACTTCATCTCCGGGACCGATGCGCAGCGCCAGCACCGCCAGGTCGAGCGCGGCGCTTCCGTTGGCGACTACCGCTGCGTGCTCCACCTTGCAGCGGGCCGCCAGCGCGTGCTCGAAGTCCGCGATCTCCGCCCCCCCTGTGAGGGTACCCGAGCGCAGCGACGCGATCACGGCGTCGACGTCGCTCTCCTCGAGGTGGTGACGACCGTAGGGCAGCGGACGGAATCGCACCGGCGTGCCCCCGGCGATCGCCGGCGGATCGACCGGTTTCATTCGCCCGGTTCTGACGGCGACTCGGCCGTGGTCGGCCATTCGGCGAGCACCTCGCGCAGTCGTGCGCTGCTCAGCCATTCGGTGTTGTTGTCGCTCGAGTAATGGAAGTCCTCCGGGACAGGCGCGCCATCCTGTGTGCCCCGTGAGCCCCAGAACGGGTGCTCGGGCGCGACGATGTAGACCATCCCGGCGTCGATGGTGTGCCGCGCCTCGTCGGCGGTGATCGAGCACCTCGTGCAGCTTCTCCCCGGGTCGGATGCCGGTGAAGCGTGCGGGCAGCCGGGCGCGATCGCCTCGGCGAGGTCGAGCACCCGCATGCTCGGGATCTTGGGGACGAAGACCTCGCCGCCCGAGCATGTCCCGACGCAGTCGGCGACGAGTTGCACCGCCTGATCGCAGCGTGATCCAGAAGCGGGTCATCCGCTCGTCGGTGATGGTCAGCTCGCCGGCGGCGGCCTGGCGCGGAAGAGCGGAACGACGCTACCCCGCGAGCCGACAACGTTGCCGTAGCGCACGCAGGCGAGGCGGGTCGCCGGTGCGCCGGCGTAGGCGTTGCCCTGCACGAAGATCTTCTCGGCGCAGAGCTTCGTGGCGCCGTAGAGATTGACGGGGTTCACGGCCTTGTCGGTGCTGAGGGCGACGGCACGCGGCACCCGAGCGTCGATGCGCGGCCTCGACGACGTTCTGCGCGCCGAGCACGTTGGTCCGCACGGCCTCGAACGGGTTGTATTCGCACGCCGGGCACCTGCTTCATGCCGCCGCATGCACGACGATGTCGGCGCCTTCGACCGCGCGACGCAACCGGTGCGCGGTCGCGGACGTCGCCGATCAGGTACCGGAGCCGGTCGTCGTCGAAACTCCGCTGCATCTCCGACTGCTTGAGCTCGTCGCGGCTGAAGATGCGTACGGTCGCCGGATTCCATTCGGAGAGCGCGGTGCGCGTGAAGTGATGGCCGAACGAGCCGGTCCCGCCGGTCAGCAGGATAGTTCGCCCCTCGAAATGGTTCACGCTTGGCCCTCTTTGGATGTCGCTCGATTCACGGGGTAGCCTACGGGACACCCTGCTCGGGTGGCGCCCGTTGATGGTATCAAGGCGGTATCATCGCGCCGTGGCACTGACCGTCCGCACCGACGCTGAGATGGAGCGAGCGCTCACCGCCCTCACGGAGGCGGAAGGTGCATCCCGTCAGGAGATCATTCGCCGGGCGGTGCTGGAGCGATACGAGCGCGCCGCCCACGTCGCCCACGTGGACGGCGTCGCCGCGCATTTGGCTGATCGGTGGGAGGACGTCCTTGGGCGTCTCGGTGACACGTGAGCGGCGTCGAGTACCTCGATATCGAAGACGCACTTCGTCTCGTGCGACGCCTCGGCGTGGGGCCGGTACGCGACCTCGGTCTGCTCGATTCCGCGCTGGCGCGGCCGAGGTCCGTATTCTTCGGCGACGATGCGTACCCGACGATGCGAAAGAAGGCTGCGGCGCTGCTCCATTCGATAGCCGGCAACCACGCGTTGGTCGACGGCAATCGACGTCTGGGGTGGTTGGCCACCGTGGTATTTCTCGATCTCAACGGATGCGAGGTGGATGTGGACGACAACGCAGCATTTGACCTGGTCACTGCTGCCGCGGCTGGAGCGATGGACATCGAACAGATATCCCAACGCCTGGACGCATGAACCTCCGCAGCCACGACGCGACCCTGGAGCTGCCGGTGGAGCACTCTGAGGGTTCGGCGTTCGACCGCGTAGCGGCGGTTGGCATGGCAGCCGAATGGGCACTCGTTGCCGTTCTGGTCGTAACGGTTTCCCTGTATGCCTATCTGGGACGATACGCCCGATATGTAGCTGACGACTACACGCTGAGCAACGGTCTGCACGCGCGCGGCTACTGGACTTCAGAGATCTGGGAGTATCTGCACTGGACAGGTCGCTTCGCTTACATAGCGGCGGTGGACGCCGGGCTGCTGCTGAATGATCTCTTCGTTCGGCTACTGCCCGGGCTCATGGTCGTCGTATGGGTCGTGGCAATCGCTACGGCTGTCAAGTTCATCGTTCCCACGGTCGGTCGGGTAGCGCGCCTGGGTCTGGCCTCGGGCATTGTCTTCAGCACACTGCACGTCACGCCAAGTCCATTCCTGTCCCTGTACTGGATGGCAGGATCCCTCGAGTACACGGCGCCGTTACTCCTCGGAACCGTCCTTGGCGCACTGCTGGCATCCCGGCGCGAGGCCGGTCGTCTGCGAATCGGTGCCGCCGGCCTGGTCGCGTTCGTGGCGGGGGGATTCAACGAGGCATATGCGTTCTGCCAGCTGGTCGGACTGGTGTTCCTCCTGCTGACCTTGGCGGTCGTGGCGCGGCCTGACCTGCGGCGATTGCGACCCCTGTTGGTTTCCAGCTTTGTGGGCGCGGTCGTCTCTCTCGCCGTTCTCGCGGCCGCGCCCGGGAACGGCGCTCGCTTCGCTGTCATCACAGCGATCATCGGCACGCGCCCCTCCTTCATCGAATTGCCCGGAGTCACCATTGGCTTCGCCGGGCAGTTCTTCAACGAGGTCTTCGTCGCGCATTGGACCGCTCTTCTGGCCATGGGCGGCCTGGCTGCACTCATTGCGGCGCGGACGCCCCCGCTCTCCCGGACGAGTCCGAGCCGGGGACCGCTGATCGTGCTGTTCGTCATCGTCGCCGCCATGGTGGCGATCGTCGGATCGTTCGCCCCAACAGCCTATGTCGAAGGTCTCATCGCACCCATCTACGGTCAAATCCTCCCTGTATTCATTGGTATCTGCACCGTCACGGTCATCGGTTGGGCGTGCGGTCGCTACGCGCAATCGTTGTTAGCGCGCGCCGGTGCAGCGTCGAGGATGAGCCCTGGGCGGCGTTCGTTGGCGGCCGCGGCCGCTACGGTGGCGCTCTCCTGTCTGGTAGCGGTGATCCCGATCCACAACGCGATCGGCATCTGGGAGGACCGTGGTGCAATCAACGCGTACGCTGCGACGAAGGACGCTCAGGCCGCCTTGGCGCGAGCAGCCGCAGCCGCGGGCAAGCCGTCGGTGATCGTGCCGTCGACGAGCGTGATAGCCAACCTCGGCGTTTTCAGCCACCCGAGCTACGAAGAAATGCTCGCCGACCCGAAATGGTGGATCAACGCGGGTGAGGCAAGCTATTACGGTGTTGGCTCCATCCGCGCGTCCGGGTGAGTGCCAGCGGATCGCAGCACGTCCGGGAGATGGGGCAGCTCGCGTGGGTTGCATGTGATCGTTGGCCACGTTGATATGCTCGTGGCGGCTGGATGACCTTGCACTTGGAGGAGACGCAGCGATGGACATGCCCCTCGAAGTCGTTCCCGTGCCGGTGAGCGACACCGACCGGGCGATAGAGTTCTACAAGCGCGTGGGGTTCAACGTCGACATGGACACGCGCATCAGTGATGACGTGCGCTTCGTGCAGCTCACGCCGCCCGGTTCCAACTGTTCCATCCACATCGGCGAGGGCACCTCCACCATGAAGCCGGGAACCGTCAAGGGGTTGATCCTGGTTGTGGACAGCGCCGAGGCAGCCAAGGCCGAGCTCGATGAGCGTGGTATTGCGACGAGCGATGTCGAAGCGCAGCCGTGGGGCAAGCATGTGTATTTCAGCGACCCCGACGGCAACTCCTGGACCGTGCAGGAGTCCTATGCGAGGAACGAGAGACGATCTGCTTCCTAGTTGGTGGAGCGGGGGGACTCGAACCCCCGACCTCTGCCGTGCGAGGGCAGCGCTCTCCCAGCTGAGCTACCGCCCCGAGCCGTTGGTCATGTCGAGGCGTTTCGCAGTATAGGGCGGGTGCTCGAGGCCCTAGAGGGGGGCGGTGCGGCTGGCGAAGAACGTCTTGACGGCCTCGGCCAGCGCCGGGAGATTGAAGGGCTTGGGGAGCATCCCGTCGGCACCGGCAAGCCGAGCGGCTTCGGCCTCCTCGGACAGCGCGCTGAACATGAGCACGGGGGTCTGGGCGGTTGTCGCGTTCGCGCGGATCCTCCGGCACGCCTCGATGCCGTCGATGCCGGGCATCATGATGTCGAGGATGATCAGGTCGGGGAGGTCGGCCGTGGCCGACGCCACCGCCGCTTCGCCGTCCGAGACCGTCGACATCTCATAGCCCTCGAGGGCGAGGTAACGCGAGACGACTGACAGGACGCGCGGGTCGTCGTCGGCAAGCAGGACACGCGGCCGGGACATTGCCTCCATGGTACGGAGGGGATGCCGAAACGGAGCGGTCGCGTCCATTCCTTTACAGATGAGGTGGAGCTCGGGCACAGCGGGCGTCCCAGCCACGGTGGCTATACTCGCCCGCAGCCATGTCGAGCACCCCGGCGTCCCTGGTTCTCTTCGGGATCGCGGTCGGCGCATACACCCTGGCGGTGGTGGCGTTTGTGCTCCATCTGGCGTTCCGGAAGCGCTGGCTGGGTGACGCCGGCATGGCACTGGTGCTCGTCGGCTGGCCTCTCCACTTTGCGTCCATCCTGACCCGTGCCCTCGAGGCCGGCCACTGGCCGCTCGGCAACATGTACGAGTACTCGACCGGGATCGCCTTCGTCGTCGTCACCGTCTGCGTCGTGCTCATGGTCCGCGGCCGGATGCGGCTGATCGGGCTGCCCGCGATGATCGTGACGGTTGCTCTGATGGGGGTCGCCTACATGCTCTACGTGCCTCCGGGGCAGCTGGTCCCCGCGCTGCACAGCTACTGGCTGACCATCCACGTCACCGCGATGGCGACGTCCTCAGCCATCCTGAGTTTCTCGTTCTTCTTCGGCATGGCATACCTGGCCAGGCGGTGGGCCGACCACCGGGTGCTCGCCGTCGCCACCTCCGCTGCCCCGACGAGCGTCAGCAGCGGCGGGGTCGCCACCATGACCATGGGTGGGGGTGGGTCCGGTGCCCGCCTCGGCTCTGCCGGCGGCGTCCGCCGGCCTCTCGCCACGTGGTTCCAGCGGCTGCTCCCCAACGCCGGAACGCTCGACGGCTGGAGCTACCGGTTCGTGATGATCGGGTTCCCGATCTGGACCTTCGGGGTCATCTGTGGGGCGATCTGGGGCGAGCACGCCTGGGGACGCTACTGGGGATGGGATCCGAAGGAGACCTTCGCGTTCATCACGTGGGTCATCTTCGCAATCTACCTGCATGCACGCGTCACCTATGGCTGGAAGGAGAAGCGCGCCGCGATGATCACCGCCTTCGGGTTTGCGGCGATCCTCTTCACGCTCTACGCGGTCAACCTCTGGATCGCTGGACTGCACTCATATGCGCGCGCCTGACGGGCCCCGATCGCGCGACGAAGCGCACGAAACAGGCATCGCGGTTACCCGCGACGCTGCCACCTAGTCTTCTTCAGCATCTTCTTGTGCTTGTGCTTGCGCATTTTCTTGCGCCGCTTCTTGATGACCGAGCCCATCTGGCAACGACTATAACTGCCCGAGGCGATTGAACGCCGCGCGAACGTTCACGGCGGTCGTCGCGAGATCCTCGGGCAGCACCTTCACGTCCCCGATCACCGGCATGAAGTTGGTGTCCCCGCCCCAGCGCGGCACGACGTGCAGATGGAAGTGCTCGATGCTCGCGCCCGCCGCGCTTCCCTGATTCACCCCGAGATTGAATCCACCCGGGTGCATCACCTCGGTGAGCGCGCGGATCGCCCGCTGGGTGGCGGCGACGACGGCCGAGCCCTCCGCCGCGGTGAGCGCCGGCAGGTCGGGGGCGTGGCGCAGGGGCGCGACCATGAGATGGCCGCTGCTGTACGGATATCGATTCAGGATGGTCAGCGTCAGCTCGGCGCGCTCGACGACAAGGGAGCCCTCCGATGCGCTGTCGTCGACCGCCGCGCAGAGGAAGCAGCCATCGCCTCCGGCTCCCGGGGCGGACGAAACGTACGCCATGCGCCACGGAGCCCAGAGCCGCCTCACAGGCGATGACGTTAGCCGACCGCCGCCGTGGGCCGTGGGGCGCTGACCGCCAGGCCCGAGCCATGCTGCTGCAACAGGGTGGGTCGCCAGGCCTCGAGGCACGCCGCGACGGCGGCCGCGATCAGTGCCCAGGCGGCGAGCTGACCTGGAGGAAACGCCCCGCCGTCGACGAAGTCGACAAGGGCCGCCGCGGTGATGAGCGCCCACAGGCCCACCACGGCGATCCGGCGCTCGGCCGCGATCGCGATCGCCCAGATCACCACCGGCGCCAGCATGACGAGGTCCTGGGCATACGCATGGGGCGCCCCGAGCAAGGACAGGACCACAGCGGCGACGAGGGCTCGATCGAAGCGATCGGGTCGTCTGCGGGCCAGGATACCGAGTCGCAACGCGACGGCGATCGCCGCGGCCGTGCCCGCAAGCCCGATCACCTCGCTGGTGGTCCCGTTGCCTGCGATCGCTCCCGGAATCGCGATGAAGCTGAGCATCCGGCGCAGATCCCAGGCGCCGCCCTGGGCAACCGCCAGGCCGGCGAATGCGACGATCCCGGCGGTCCCGACCGCCGCCAGGCTCGCCACCGCCAGGCTGGTCAGCCCCGCGAGCGCTCCCAGGATCACCCGGCGGCGGCCCCATCCGAGCAGGAAGGCAGCGAGACCCAGGGCGAGGTGCGGCTTGGCAACCCCCGCCGCGAGCACCAGGATGACCGCCCCCCGAGCGTCGTGCCCATGACGCCACTCGCGGTAGGCGAGCGCAAGTCCAAGCGCCGTCAGCGACGTCCACTGCCCCTGGAGCAGCAGCGTCCATGTGCCCATCGACGCCAGGGCCACCATCGCCGCTGCGAGCCGCCAGACCCGGGGCGTCGCCACCGGCCAGGGTGCGCTGCGCACGGCCACGATCACCGCGAGCACGAGCAGGGCGAGCGACAGCGCCGTCCAGAGCCGGTAGGCGGTGGCGAGATCGAGCCGGGTGACGGGAACGACGAGCACCGCCGCCGGGGGTGCGTCGACGAAGGGGACGGCGCCGTTGTGGACCGGCGCGATGAGCCGATCGCGCAGCGCGGTCTGGGTCGCGGCGTTGTACACGGCGGCCCCACCCGGGTGGCGCAGCAGGAGCCCGGCGACGTATGACGAGGTGAAGTCGGATCGATCGATATCCGTCGTTGGGAGTCGCGCCCAGATCAGGACATAGGCGAGGAGGAGGGCGGCCGCGATCGCGATGACGAGGCGAGCCTGCCGGGCTTGCGAACCCACGCCTCGACGCTATCAGCCATCGCTTCGCTCCGAGCCCAACGCGACCGGAGCGTGACTCCGGTGTTGAGGCGGTCAGAGCAGCGTGAGGGTCACCTCGACGTTGCCACGAACGGCGTTGGAATAGGGGCAGCGTTGCTCGGCCTCGTCGACCAGTGTCTGCGCCTGCTCCCGATCGGGGATCGACGGGAGTGTGATCAGCAACTCAACCGCGAGACCGTATCGTCCCGAGCTGACCGGTCCGATGCCCACTCGAGCTGTGACTGTTGAATCCAGGACGTCGAGCCCTTTGCGGCGGGCGATGCCGATCATCGCGTTCTGCCAGCAGGCGCCATACCCGAGGGCGAAGAGTTGCTCGGGGTTGGTCCCCGGTCCGCCGTCGCCCCCCATCTCGGTCGGGGAGCTGAAGTCGACCGCGAGCCTGCCGTCCGACGTTGCTCCGTGGCCCCGCCGCCCCCCGTTGACCGTCGCCTCCGCCGTGTAGAGCACTCGGGGCCGGTTTTCGCTGTCGCTCATTGCTCCTCCGATCTTCAAGTCTCACCGGGTCCCCGGCCGGTCCTGTTGAACCGAGGGTCGTAGAGGTGGCAGGCCACTTCCACGCTTGGGGGCTCCACTGGCTGTAGCGATGGCACGGTCCCCTCGCGGAAGTCGACCGCGACGGTGCGCCCGTCAACGGCGGCACGCTCCACACCGCGCCAGAGAGGCTCGTCGGGGTTGTCGCGGCGCATGCGGGTGAGAACGTCGAGCACACGCTGCGCCACGGCGGGGTCCGGCGTCCGGAGCCGCGGTTTCGTCGTGATGGCCGTGAGTTCCTGCAGGTCTCCCAACAGGGCACGCTCCGCCTGAAACTGGCCGTATTCGAGCGACGCCCAGCGCTGCTCCAGGACGAACCGCAGGTCGCGGCCTTCCCAACCACAGGGCTCGAACGCGCGCGGGCAACGAGGATGGAACGCACAGCCCAGCGGGAATCGGGAGGCGTCGGGCACCTCCCCGCGGGGCAGGTTCCTCATGACCTGCTTGAGCGGGTCGGGTTCCGGTATCGCGCTCAGCAGTGCCAGCGTGTAGGGATGACGTGGATTCGCATAGATCTCGTCGGCCGGACCGATCTCGACGATACGGCCGAGATACATGATCGCGATGCGGTCGCAGAAGAACTTGGCGGTGGCCAAGTCGTGCGTAATGTAGAGGTACGTGAGGTCGAGATCGCGCTTGATCTCGAGCATGAGCTCAAGCACTTTGGCGCGCACGCTCATGTCCAGCATCGACACGGGCTCGTCGGCAACCAGCAGCTTCGGCCCCAGGATGATTGCCCTTGCCAGCGCGGCACGCTGGTTCTGACCGCCCGAGAGGTCGCCCGGATACTTGAGCAGGAACTGCGTAACCGGCGTCAAGCCGACCCGCTCCAGCGCTTCTGACACGCGACGGCGGATTGCCTCCTTGTCGCGAGTGATGCCATGAATGATCAGCGGATGCCCGATCGCCTCGAGCAGCGTCATCGAGGGGTTAAGCGACGCGCGTGGATCCTGAAAGATCATCTGCGCCTGGCGCCGGAACGGCCGGAAGTCGCGCTCGGAGAGCCGGGTCACATCGTGGCCGTTGATGACGAGCCGGCCCGCCGTCGGCTGTGTGAGGTGGAGGACGGTGCGACCCAGGGTGGTCTTGCCGCTACCCGATTCGCCTACCAGGCCGAGCACCTCTCCGTGGCGCAGTTGGAACGAGACACCGTCGACGGCGCGCACGGAACCGAGGTCACCCCCGGCGAGCCGGCTGAGGAACCCCCCTCGTAGGGCGAAGTGAACTTCGAGATCCTTTACCTCAAGGACGGGCGCCTGGGGATCGGCATTCGCGTCGGTGGTCGAGACGGCAGTGGCGGTCACGCTCACGCCTCCTCGGCGGCTGGGATGTCACTGGGCATCACCTTCTGCGCGCCCCCGGGGGGGATCTCCGTCTCGGGTCCGTGTAGCCAACAGGCTACGCGATGCCCTCCAGGGGTCTTGACCTCGACCGGATCCAGGACGCTGCAGACGCGCATCGCGTCAGGACAGCGCGGGTGAAAACGACACGCGCTTGGGGGATCGACGAGGTCCGGTGGCGCGCCGGGTATGTAGTGCAGACCGGTTGTCGTCAGGGAGATCGTCGAGCGCAGCAGCTCGCGAGTATATGGGTGTTGGGGCGCGCTGAACACACTTCGCGCGTCGCCCAGCTCTACGATCTTGCCTGCATACATCACAGCCACGCGGTCACACGAGCTGGCGACGATGCCGAGGTTGTGTGTGATGAGCAGCAGGGCCGTGTTGGAATTGCGCTTCAGGTCGTGAAGGATGGCGAGTATCTGCGCCTCCACAAGGACGTCGAGTGCCGTGGTCGGCTCGTCCGCGATGATGAACGTCGGGCGCAGCACGAGCGCCAGCGCGATCATCGTGCGCTGGCGCATACCCCCGGACAGCTCGTGTGGATAGTTGTTGTAGCGCGTGGGCGGAATTCCCATACCACGCAGCGCTTCGAGCGCGCGTCGCTCGATCTCCGCCTTGTCGATGCCCGGGTTATGGGCCCGCAGCGTCTCGTCAAAGTGCTGGTTGACCCGCATGAGTGGGTCGAGCCGCGTCATGGGCTCCTGGAACACCAAGCCGATGCCGGGTCCGCGCAGGTCTCGCATCTCAGCCTGCGACTGCTGCACTACGTCGAGTCCGCCGAATTGCACGCGACCGTCCATTACCGCGCCCGGCGGCAGCAGACGCACCAAGCCACGTCCGAGCGTCGACTTGCCACACCCCGACTCTCCCACCAGACCAAGCGTTTCGCCCGGCATCACGTCAAAGCTGACGCCGTCGACTGCGCGCACTGCCCCACGCTCCGTGCCGTACCACACGCGCAGGTCGTGAACCGAAATGATGGGCTCCGTCATTCGCCGTCGGGCCGTGTCGCGGTCCTCTTCGGGAGGACCACAGGAGCGATTCGCCGCTTTCGCAGGATGGGGTTGATCGTGTCGTTCAATCCCTCGCCGAGGAACGTCAGCCCGGTGACGAGCAGGACGATGGCCATACCTGGGAACAGCGCCGTCCACCAGTAGCCGGCAAGGATGTCGTCGATGGCGCGGTAGACATCGTAGCCCCACTGCGCCTGCGCCGTCGGGTTTAGGCCGATGCCGAGGAATGAGAGACCGGCCAAGGTGAGGATGGCGTCGGCCGCGTTGAGGGTCGCGAGCACCGGCACGGACTGGATGACGTTGATGAAGATGTATCGGAAGATCACCGTCCGTGGGCGCGCTCCCAGAGCGCGCGCGGCTTCCACGTACACCTCCTCACGCACGCTGATAACGGTGTTGCGAACCACGCGAAAGTACTGCGGGATGTAGACGACGGTGATCGCGATGGCGCCCACCAGCACGCCGCCGCCGATGGAGTTCTGCAGGATGAAGGCGATCACGATCGCCAGCAGCAGGTAAGGAAATGCGAACAGCGCGTCCATGATCAGGACAATGATCCGATCGAACGGGCCGCCGAAGTACCCTGCTATGAGGCCCAGGGGGACACCGATCAGCACCGAGGCGATGACCGCAAGCACCACCACCTCGACTGCCGTTTGCGCCCCCCAGATCACACGTGACAACACATCCTCGGATCCGACCGTCGTGCCGAAGAGATGCGCTGCGGACGGGGGTGACTGTTTGGGAAAGAACACCCCGTGCGACATGTACTGGTTGAAGCCGTAGGGGGAGATCACCGGTGCGAGCACGGCCATGAGCACGAAGATGAGCGTGATCACAATGCCGATCCACAGCAGCCAACGCTGCAGTCCTTTCGCTTTGAAGATCGGAGCAAGCGCCCGCCTCAGTGCGTAAAAGCGTCCCGCATGGACGGTGAGCCCGACCTCCTCTGGAATCGCTGGTAGAGAACCGGTGACGGTCATGTGTAGCGCACCCGCGGATCAATCCATGCGTTGACGAAGTCGATGACCAGGCTGATGAAGACGACCACCAGGGCGAATACGGTGATGATGCCCTGGACTGCGATGTAGTCGCGGCCCTGGAGATAGTAGAACAGTTCACTCCCGATCCCCGGCCAGTTGAAGGTCACCTCCGTGAGCACCGCACCGGAGAGCAGCAGCGCCGCCTGCAAGCCCATCACCGTGAAGATGGGCACGAGCGCGTTCTTGAAGGCGTGCCGATACACCACAGTACGTTCCTTCAATCCTCGCGCGCGTGCTGCTTCGACATAGTCACCGCGAAGAGTCTGAATGACATTCACCCGCACGAGACGGATGGTGACGCCGGCGATCACCAGCCCAAGTGTGATCGCCGGCATGGCGAGGTGTGCCAGCACGTCGGGGACACACCCCCAATTGCCATCGATGAGCGTGTCGATCACGAGCATATTCGTA
The DNA here is from genome assembly GCA_963768105.1 of Candidatus Dormiibacterota bacterium. Classification (GTDB taxonomy): domain Bacteria; phylum Chloroflexota; class Dormibacteria; order Aeolococcales; family Aeolococcaceae; genus Palsa-851. Next base: position 89,962 of record CAVYGR010000001.1, read on the forward strand.
TGCGGGGTGATGCTGACCTCACATAGGACGCTGGCCTGGCTCGACACTGGCAGCCAGCCCAGGATCTCGCCGAAGATGAGCTGGGCGATCAGCCCCAGGAAGAAGACGGGCGCCGCGTAGATGACGATGCCGAACGTCCGGATGAGTGCGTCGAGCCACGAATCGCGTAATCGCGCCGCCAACATGCCGAGGGGGATGCCCACGACCAGCGCGACGATCATCGCCGAAATCGTCAGTTCCAGCGTCGCCGCTCCGTTCACCGCGATCACGTCGGATAAGGGGCGATGGTCGGTGAGCGTCGTGCCGAAATTGCCTGTGACGACGCTGCCCAGGTACTCACCGTACTGGACGATGATCGGCTGGTCGTACCCAGCCTCGTGACGGCGCACGGCCAGCTCCTTCGGCGGCAGCCGGGCCCCAAGTGCGGCGCTGACCGGGTCTCCCGGGGCAACACGCAACATGATGAACACGAACGTCAGCAGGATGAACACCATGGGCACGACCAGCAGGAGCCTGGTGATCAGGTAACGCCGCAGCGACCCGGAGGAGGCAGCCACGGGCTAAGACTAGCTCCCGAGATTCCCCGCGCGTGGGTGTCCTCGGCCCACGCGCGGGGACGGTGTCATTACGACCGTCCGATAAGCCAGAAACGGAAGGTGTACGACGGGTCGAGCGTGCTCTTCACGCCGGTGATGGTGTTGTGTACCACGGCGAGCTGCCCGCCCTGCCAAAGCGGGATCAGGGGCGCGTCGGCAGCCGTCAATGTCTGGAGCTGGGCGAAGATCTGATTGCGCGTCGTCTGGTCGGTGGCAACCTCCTCCTGGTGGATGAGTGAATCCACCGTGGGGTTGCAGTAGTGATCGTTCATGAACGGCTGAGCACCATTGCAGCCGAGGTAGAAAGGCGACGTGTAGTCATCAGGATCCGGGTAGTCGGGGAACCATCCGAGCTGGTAGAAGGCGAAACCGTTGTTGGCGAACCCCGACGAACCACTGTAGGCAGTCCACGGCTCCGTTTGGAGAGTCGCGTTGAAGAGACCACTGGCGTTCAGCTGGCGCATATAGTCGGTGAACTCGTCAATCGATGCTGCCTGATAGTGGTCGCTGTTGTACCAAAGCGACATCGACACGGGCGTCGATACGCCAGCGGCCGCAAGCACCTGCTGTGCTTTTGTCACGTCCGGCGTCGTTCCGTATTGTGATGCGAAGGCTTCAGTGTGACCCTGGAGTCCCACTGGGATGATGGAGTACAGGGGCTTTACGGTGCCGTCATAGACATCCGTTGCTACCTGCTGACGGTTGATCGTATACGCGATCGCCTGTCGAATGGCCAGCTTTTGAGCCGCTGTGCCCCCAGGCTGTGTGTGAAGGTTGAACACAAGGTACCGGATCTCGATGCCCGTGCCCTGATCAATGGTGAGCCCGCTCACCGCCTGCAGCGTCTTTACGTCGGTGGGCGAGAGACCGCGATAGGCGATGTCGACGGCGTTAGTCTTGACGTCTTGCACCAGCGTGGAGTCGCTCTTCTCATAGCGGATGATGAACTCCTTGTTGTGCAACTGGTCATCGCCTTTGTAGTTGGGGTTGGCGACAAAGTCGCCGATGCCCAGGCCCTTGTCGAACTCCTTGATCTTGTACGGCCCGCTGCCGATGGTGCTGGCGTCCGCAAGTAGTTTGGTGGCCGGGAACACCGCGTGGTCTACGATGGCGCCCGCGCCGGTGGTCAGCACGTACGGCCAGACCGCGTCAGGAGTGGAGAGGGTGAACGTCACGACATTGCCTGATGCGCTTATCCCGGGGGTGCAATGCGGAGGCCCGGGCGGCGTTGGGCAGATCGGAGCCAGCAGCGACGACGGCCCGTTGGGATCGTTGATCTTGAGGATGCGGTCGAACGAGTAGACGACGTCCGCTCCTGTGACAGGGTCGCCGTTGGAGAACTTGAGCCCGGGCTTGAGGGTGCACACATAGGTTGTCGCGCCCGTCCCTTGCCAGCTGCAGCTGGCCGCATCGGGCACGGGTATGGTGCTGCCGACAGGGATCTTGATGAGCGTCTGATAGACGTTGTAGATGACCGTCCAGGACGGGAGGTCGTACGAGCCGGCAGGGTCAAGCGACACGACCGAGTCCGTGGTCCCCAACGTCACTACAGTGTTTGTGCTGGTGCTTCCGCTACTGGGGCTGCTGCCGCCGCTGCCGCATGCAGCCGTGCCGACCAAGGCGGACACGATCACGGCTACACCGGTGCAACGCGATTTGCTCAAAAGCAACTCGAGTCCTCCTTTGGGGCTACCAGACCACAGCCCCTGCTGTCTCCAGGCCTACCGAGGTCGTTTGACCACGGTTTGGGGCAGCAGGGTAGCAGGTGACGAGAGGCTTCGCCTCCCCCGTTGGAGGGATTTCCACACGGGGCCAGGACTCGACCGCCTCGCTGCGAGGCCATCCTGCGTGGTGGAGCCAGGGGGGCTCGAACCCCCGACCTCTTGCATGCCATGCAAGCGCTCTCCCAGCTGAGCTATGGCCCCAGGTCATGGTACCGGGCGGCGACGGAGGAAGCGACCGCCGGATTGCCGGCCGTCGTGCCGCTCGAGGACGAGGATTGCAGTCGCTGCAATACGGCTCGATTGCACCCGTGTGTCTCGGTATCGGACAATGCGCGGGTCAGCAAGCGCCGCCGGCAATGGGTCGCCTGCGATTTGCATCCACTCCCTGTTCCCAGGAGCTACATGCCTGACGCCGGCGACCGCGATGTGGTCTCGGGCGCGACCTCGCCGGTGCTGCAGGCGGCCGAGCGGCTGGTCACGCGCATCGAGGCGCTGGTCAAGCAGGTCGCCGAGCTGAAGGCTGACAACGCGGCGCTGCGCCGCGAGGTGCGTGCCGCTGTCGCGCTCCTCGAGCGGGCGGGCGACGCGGCGGCCCCCGCACGCGCGGCCAAACGGGCGGCGGTGCCGGCCGTTCGCCACACCAGGGGCCGCCGTCGCGGCAAGGGTCCCAAGGGTCGCGCGACTCCCGCCTCAGTCACCCCCGACATCGTGCTCGCCACGATCGGCAAGCTCGGATCCGCCACCGCATCGGAGATCGCCAAGGAGCTGAGCGTTCTGGGTGACCAGGTCTCCGGTCGGGCAGTGCGCTGGCTCGCGGAGCGGGCAGGGGCATCCACGTCCGTCGGTGAGGACGGACAGCTCAGATACCGGCTTCCTGGGTCGCCCCCGCGGCCCGTCTGATCGGTCCCGGGTCGCGCGAAGGGGCGCAGTGACAGCGGTGCACGTCGAGCCGCCGCTGCATTACACTGCGCGGTGTGTTGTCTGATGCAAATACACCGCTTGGTCTAGGTAGGCGACGGATCGCTCTCGCCGTCGCGGGTGTTCTGGCCCTCACCGGGGGCGTCGGCTGGCTGGTCGTCCATCAGTCCGCTGCTGCGGCTCCCGCCCCGGTCGGCGAAACCGTCAATCCGCCCGCCCCTCCGACGGTGCTCGTCTTTGTCAGCGGTGCCGTGGCACATCCTGGTCTGTATGAGCTCAGCCCCGATGCGCGCGTGGCGGATGCCCTCGCCGCGGCAGGAGGGATCACGACCCTTGCAGATCCCGGGCATCTGCCCGACATGGCGGGGCGAGTGCACGACGGTCGCCAGATCAACGTGCCGTTCCTGAAAAGCGGAACGACCGCGGCGAAGCTCGATATCAACAGCGCGGCGCAGGACGAGCTCGACGCCGTGCCTGGAATGCCACCCGGGCTGGGCGGAGAGATCGTTGCCTACCGCGACCAATGGGGCCCGTTCACATCGATGAGCCAGCTCCATTCGGAGCTCGGAGTCGACTCAGCGACGGTCACCGGACTGGGCCACTACCTCCGCGTCGTCCTGCCGGTGCCGTGAGGCTCGTTGCCGCCTCGCGCACCGGTCGCTGGGCAACGGTGATCTGGGGCGGATTCGCACTCGGGTGTGGGATCGGCTTTGCGGCAGCACTGGCCCCTTGGGTGGTCGCGGCACTGAGCTGTGCCGCCGCCGGCGCAATCCTCTGCACCGCCGCAGCGGCGTGGCGATATCTCGTGCCCGCAGGCGCCGTCGCACTGGCGGTCCTGGTCGGGGTCCTGCGCGGTTCGCTAGCGGTCGCGACACCAGGTCCTGGCACCATCGACGGCAACTTCGGGACCCGCCCGGTGGTGCTCCTCGGGGTGGTGCGAATTGCCGACCCGGGGAGGTCGCAGGTCATCGTCGATGCCAGCCACCTGTCGGATGCCGACACCGACCGCCCGGTGTCGGGGGGAGTACTCGTGAGTGGTCCTCTTGTCCCCGCGCTGTGGCCCGGGGACCGGGTCGAGATCGACGCCTCGGGCCTGCATACGCTCGATCGCCGGCCCGGTGCCAACTCCGAGGCGACGCTCGAGCGCGAGGGTGTGGTCGGGGTCGCCTCGTCTCCGCAGGTCTTCGTCCTGAGCGCCGGTGGTCCGTCGCTGGCCGGCGTCATCGCCTGGGCGCAGGGACAATTGACGGGCGCGGTTGACCGCGAGGTCCCGGCACCCGGGGCCGCCCTGCTTCTCGGCATTGCCTTCGGGATCCACCAATCGCTCGCCGCCGACGTGCGCGCACCGCTGCAGGACGCGGGCTTGATCCATATCGTGGTGGTGAGCGGATTAAAGGTAGTCCTCGTCATCGGGTTGGTGAGCGCACTGGCGCGAGCCTTCGAGTGGTCGCGCCGCCGCACCCTGTTCGTCACCGTGCCCGTGGTGGCCTGCTACGTGCTCGTCAGCGGGGCCGGCCCCGCGGCCATGCGGAGTGCGCTCATGGCCGGAGCGGCTCTGCTCGCGGCAACCGGTGGGCGGCGTACCGATCCGGTGCCGATGCTCGCGCTCGTCGCCGCGCTCCTGCTCGGCCTCTCGCCCGCACTGGTCGGCGATCCCGGCTTCCAACTCTCCTTTCTCGGTACCGCTGGAATCCTCCTGCTTGCCGCTCCGATCGCGGAAAGGCTGCCAGGTCCACGCCTGATCGCCGAGCCGTTCGCGGTGACGGTGGCAGCCCAGCTCGCGACCCTGCCGGTCATGGCCGGGACCTTCGGGGTGGTGGCGCTCGGCGGTCCGCTCGCCAACGCGCTGGTGTTGCCCCTGCTCCCGGTCATGATCGTCGGCGGTGGAGCCGGCGCCCTCCTGAGCGCGCTGCACCCGGGGCTCGGCTGGGTGCTCCTGCAGTGCACAGGGCTGGGCACGGTGGCGATCACGGATATCGCCCGCGTGATCACCGCAGTGCCTGGCGCGGCGATCCGGGTTGGAAACTGGCCGCCGGCCTGGTCGGTGGCGGAGACGGCCGGCCTCGTCACCGCGTTCGCGGTCTTCGCGGCGGCGAGCCTGCGTCGGCACGCGGTCTCCGCATGAACCTCAGAGCGATCGCCGCCGCCGGAGTGGCTGCCACGATCGCGTCAGGACTGGCGTGGGCCGTCGCATCGCGCCCGGATGGGATGCTACACGTCACGGTCCTCAACACGGGATCATCGACCGCAGTGCTGGTGCGCTCCGCGGACGGCAGCACGGCTCTCGTCGACGGCGGGTCGTCGCCCACCGGACTGCTCGCTGCGCTCGGGAGGGTGATGCCACCGGCTTCCACGCACCTCGACATGGTCGTGTTCACTGGAGGCGAGCCGGCGGCCGCGAACGGCCTGAATGGACTTGTCGGCCACTACACGGTTGGAACCGTGGTGACCCCGGGAGGCTTGAATCCGGGCGCCAACACCATCGTCGCCGCGCTTGAGAACGCCGGAGCGAACGTGCTGGAGGCTGACGGAGCGGGCTGGTCCTTCGGCGGCGCTACGTGGAGGTGCCTCGGCTTCATGGCACTCGCGACCGCCCGGAGCATGTGCGTTCTCGTCGTGGACGACCCCAGCGGCCGGGCACTTGTCCTCGGCGATGCGGGGACCGCCGACCAGGAAGACCTGTGCGCCGTCTACGGAAGCGCGCTTGACGCCGAACTGGTGGTCGCACCTCCCGGTGGCGCGATCTCGCCGGTGCTGCTCGCCACCGTGCGACCGTTCGAGCTTGCGGTACCGATCGCCACGGGAGCCCCGGCCTCACCGGCACCCCAGGGATACCCGACGGACCGAACCAGCATCGACGGTGATCTCGTCTATACCGGCAGCCCGCACGGCCTCGTACCGGCCGCTTGAGGCGGTCGCGCGCATCGCCTCGTGGCACCGTGGGACGCGCCAGGCGGCTGCGATACTTCGGGGATGGCCGCGACTCAGCCATTGAATCCATTGACCATGATCCACGGCGAGGAGCGGTTCCTCGTCGATCGTTCTATCCGTACGTGGCGCGAGCGGGCGCGGCCGCCCGAGCTGGACATCGAGGTCTTCGAGACGCCGGGCCGGCTCGACGAGCTTCGCATCGCAGTCGCCGAGACCCACTATTCGACCCCGAACGGGCCCTCCTGGTCCGCGATCCGCCGCAGCTCACCGGCTCGGCGAAACGTGGCGGCGCGATCCGCCCGGAGCGGCTGGCGGCGATCCTCGCCGAGCGCGCGCCGACCACCGTTCTCTGCCTGGTCGCCCACGCCAAGGTGCCCGGACGAAACCCCGTGTTGCGGCAGTCAAGGCGATGCACGGCGCGATCTCGTTCCACCCGCGGTCAAGGGGCGCGAGCTGCGAGCCTGGGTCGAGAAGGAGATCGCGGCGCGGCAGCTGCGCCTCGGGCCCGGGTCGGTCGAGCATCTCATCCGGGTCGCCGGCCCCGACCTCGGCAGCATCGCGTCGGAGCTCGACAAGCTTGTCGTTCGGCGCCGGCGGTCGCCCTTTTCGATCAGCGATGTCCGAGCTGCTGTGGCTGGAGACGAGGCGACCGGCCTCTACGAGACGCTCGGGGATCTGCTCGGACCCATGCCGGCGAAGGGCGCGGAGTCGATCGACCATCTGCTCGCTGAGGGGCGCGCCGGGCAATATCTGCTCGCCATCCTGGCCGGCCAGATTCGCGACCTCGTCTTCGCTCAGGCGTACTTCAAACCCATGGGTCTGCGGGCGGGACTTGCCGCGGCAGATCGGCAAGCCGGACTGGGCCGCGGAGCGCCTGGTGCGCCAGGCCCGGTCGGTGCCGCCCGCCGTCGCGGCAGGCTGGCTCGGCGCGCTGCACGAAGCCGATCGAAAGCTCAAGACTGGCGAGATCTCGGATACAGACGGGCTGCGGCTGACAGTCCTCCGGGCCGCGGCCGACGTGACCGCAGACGACGGCAAGCGGCGAGACTCGAAGCGGAGGCCGCCGCGCCGGGAGCTAGGCGCGGCGTGGGCCGCGACGGCCTTGCTGGTGCTGTTGTTCTGGCCGGGGCGGTTGCCGCCGCTTGGGTGCCGCCTTCGCCTGGTGGCCCGTCGCGGGTGCCTTTGCCGCCGGAGCCTTGCCCGCAGGCTTGGCGGCGGTTTTCGCGGCGCGGCCCTCGTCTGCTGTTTCGCGCTCCTGCCTTTCGCACCCCCAGCCGCGGCGGAGCGCGACCGCAGCAGCCTTCGGCGCCCTCGGCCACGTTCGAAAGGCGAGCGGCCATCGACGCCAGTCGCGACTTGCGCCGGCGGACGTTGTTGGGGTGCAGCACGCCCTTCTCAGCGGCGCGATCCAGGGCGCGGATGGCTGCGTGCAGCTCGGTGTCGCCGCCGGCTCCGCCCTCGTCGAGTAGCGCGTGACGCGCTTTGATCACCTTGGTGCGGACCGCCGACTTCACGGCGCGGTTGCGCTCGTGCTTCCGTTCGCTGGATCTGATGCGCTTGCGCGCCGATCGGGAGTTGGCCATGCTCGCTCTTCTACGTCACTCAATGTCTGGCGATGTCTGGGCGCGCCGCCCGGGCGGCATAACAGCCAGGGACGCACGAAGGCAGCAGTATATCAGCGTCCGTGTCTTGCCTCTCCACGTGGGTAGTCCCCGCATACGCAAAGCTGAATCTGTCGCTCGTCGGTCGTCGCAACTCGCGCCGATGGCTGGCACGACATCGACAGCGTGCTGTCCCCATCGATTGGCACGACCTCATCGGCCTCAGCCTCTCGCTTTGCGGAGGCCGAGAGCGTGTCATTGACTGTGACCGGGCCGGCCGGCGGCAGGGGTACCGACCGGCGAGGCCAATCTGACCGTGCGCGCCGCGCGCGCTCTGGCCGTGCTCGCCGGGCGTCCCCTCGACCTCCGCCTGTGGTCTCAGCAAGGCCGTGCCGCACGGGGCGGGACTGGGCGGGGGGTCGGCCGACGCTGCGGCCGTGCTTCGAGCCGGAACCGCGATGCTGGCCGGGCTCGGCGTGGCGACCGATCCGGATCAGGTGGCCGCCGCGGCACTCGAAATCGGCAGTGACATCCCCGCGCTGCTCGAGGTCGAGGCGCACCGCGTGCGCGGTCGCGGTGAACGGTCGCAACCATGGCCGGCCCCGCGCTCCAGGTCGTGGTGGCCTCCACGGTGCCCAGCTCGACGGCGGCCACCTATGCGGCGCTCCGCCCCGAAGAGATGGGCGACGACGGTCGATCCGCGCGCCTCGCGGAGGTGCTGCAAGCCGGTGGTGCGCTCGACTCCTCCCTGCTCGGAAGTGCGCTCGAGCGCGCGGCCTGCCGCGCCGATCCTGTGCTCGGCGTCGCGCTCCAACGCGCCCGGGAGGTCATCCCAGGAATCGAGTGGCACCTGACCGGCAGCGGGGGCGCCGTGTTCGCGCTGACCCCCACGCGTACACGCTCTGAAGAGATCGCGTCGTCGATGCGCAATGCCGGATTCAATGCCCGAGCCTGCCGGACAGTCGGCTGACCCCTTCCCGGACTACAATCCAGTTCTCAGTGGCTGTCGCCGACGCGCCTTCTGTCCTGCCGCCGACACCCGAAACCTGCGACCACCCCGCGCCGGTCACCGGTGTCCTCGCGCATGAGTTCGCTCACTACGAGGGCGCCGTCGGGCCCGAGGGACTGCGCCGAACCGTCACGTACTACGGGCCGATCGTCGGCGGTCTGCCCATTCGCGCCTGGCATTGCGAGAAGTGCGGGTTGCTCCGCCTCAGCTATCCGGACGGCCGGACCGAGGAGCGCAGGCTGTTCCCCGGGCCGCAGCCGGGCCTCCTGGCGGCCGCGAGCCCAGTCGCCACCGAGCGTGAGTACTTCGGCATGCAGGCACGCGTCTCCGGGCTGAGCGGTCAGCCGGCCTTTATCGACCAGCTGACCGGCGGGGCATCGGTCGCGCGGCCGCTGCAGCTCCCGACCATCAACCTGCCCGCGTGGGACGCGATCACGTGGCTGACCGTGCTGGGGATGGTCTCGGTGCTCGTCGGGCTGCTCCTCGCCGGCCTCTTCGCCACGCTCTCGTACAGCACGCCGAGCGTCGAACTGCCGCTGGTGCTGATCATCGTCGGCATCTTCGTCGGCGTGCTCGGCCTGCGCCTGCTCGTCGCCGCGATCCGCCACTTCGCCCCCGCCGAGCCGCTCAGTCCCAGCGCCGCGGAGCTGCTGCGCGGCAAACCCGAGGTCGACGCCACGACCAGGATCGTCATCACGCTGCTGGTGCGTCTGCGTGGCCGGGCTGTTCTTCAGCGCGGTGCTCGCGACCTACACGTACTCGACACCCGGCGCCGAGCTGCCCGTCGTCCTGATCAGCCTCGCCAGCGCCATCGTGGCCATCGTCATCAAGCTCGTCGACGTCACCGTGCGTCACTTCAGCGGCAAGTAGCGGGCCTGCAGCCGGCTCAATGCCGCTCAAAGCGCCCCCCGACCAGGACATCGTCATCGTCGGCGCCACCGGCGATCTCGCACAGCGCAAGCTGATCCCGGCGCTGTACAACCTGCACCTTCAGAAGCTGCTGCCGGCGCGGGTGCGACATCATCGGCACCGCGCCGTTCGACTGGGACGACCAGCGTTTTTGCAGTCTCGCCGAGTCGGCGGTCAGGCAGTACTCGCGGACGCCGCTGCAGAAGGCGGCGTTCAAGTCGTTCGCCGAGCGGCTGCACTTCGTCCCGTTGCCCGCGGACGGGGATCTCAGCCGCGCTTCGCGGCGGCGACGAAGCGGGAACGCCGCATCGCGTACCTTGCGGTGCCGCCCTCGGCGTTCAAGTCGCTCATCAAGGGCATCAAGAATGCGGGGCTGGCGGAAGGCACGTCGATCATCATCGAGAAGCCGTTCGGCCACGACATGAAATCGGCGGCGGAGCTCAACCGGGCGCTTCACGACGTCGTGCCCGAGCAGCGCATCTTCCGGATCGATCACTACCTCGGCAAGGAGACCGTGCAGAACCTCCTGGTGTTCCGCTTCGGCAACTCCCTCTTCGAGCGGATCTGGAGCCGCGACGCGATCGCGCGAGTTGAGATCACCGTCGCCGAGTCGCTCGGCGTCGAGCAGCGGGGCAAGCTCTACGAGGAGATCGGCGCGATCCGCGACATCGTGCAGAACCACCTCTTCCAGGTGCTGGCGCTGGTCGCGATGGACCCGCCGCTGTCGTTCGACGCGGAGTCGATTCGCAACGAGAAGGTCAAGGTGCTCCAGTCGATCCAGCCGATCCATCCCCACGACGTGGTGCGCGGTCAGTACACCGCCGGGAAGATCGACGGCGAACCGGTGGTCGGCTACGCGAGGAGCCGGGGGTGTCCCCGACTCGACCACCGAGACCTTCGCGGCGCTCCGCCTCCACCTCGAGTCGTGGCGATGGTCGGGCGTGCCATTTCTGCTGCGCACGGGCAAGCGGCTACCGGTGCGCGACACGCGCGTGGTCATCACCTTCCAGGATGTGCCGCTGCACCTGTTCAAGACGGCCGGCGTCCACACGCTGCATCGCAACCGGTTGGTGGTGCGGATCCAGCCGGACGAGGGCATCGCCCTGTCGTTCGTCGCCAAGCAGCCGGGCCCGGAGGTCACCGCACGCGCGGTCGACATGAATTTCAACTACGGCGACTCGTTCAAGACCTCGCCGCCCGAGGCATACGAGCGGTTGCTCCACGATGCTCTGCAGGGCGACCACACGCTGTTCATCCGCGAGGACGAGGTCGAGTACGGGTGGGCCGCGGTCGAGCCGGTCATCGATGCACCGCCGCCGATCACCTTTTACCCCGCGGGTACCTGGGGTCCCGACCGACGCGGCGCGGATCGCCAGCCCCAACCAGTGGGACGACTCAGTGGCAACGGTATGAAGGCGACGCTCATCGGCGTTGACCTGGGCGGCACGCGATCCGCGCGGCGGTCGCCACCGGCGACGTGACCCACGGCGAGCCGGTGCACCGTGACACGCCATCCCGCGACGGCCCTGCCGCGGTGCTCGACGCCGTCGCCGAATGCGCCCGGCAGGCAGCTGCAGGCGCGCCGATCGACGGGCTCGCCATCGGCATCCCCGGGCCGGTGGACCCGAGAGCGGGGGTCGTGCACAACGCTCCCAACATGACCGGTTGGAAAGAGGTACCGGCTGCCGCCCTGCTCAGCGAGCGCCTCGGCTGCCCGGTGGTCATCTGCCATGACGCCGCGGCCGCGGGATATGCGGAGTTGAAAGCCGGCGCCGGTCGGGGTGCGCGTCACCTCCTATTCATCACGGTGAGCACCGGCATCGGCGGAGCACTGTTCATCAACGGCGACCTGTACGACGGGGCGACCGGATCGGCCGGCGAGGTCGGGCACACGCCCGATCAGCGACGACGGTCCGCCCTGCGGGCAGGGGCATCCCGGCTGCCTGGAGGGAACCGCGTCCGGGACCGCGATCGCATCGCGAGCGCGCGCCGAGCTGGCCGCCGGCACCGCTTCATCGCTGAGCAGCCTCGACGGGGCGTCGATCGATGCGCGCGTGATCGCCACAGCGGCCGATGCGGGCGACGAGCTCTCGGTGCGTATGTTCTACGACGCGGGGCATGCGCTCGGGCGCGCCATCGGCGGCTTCATCAATGTCCTCGCTCCCGACGCGATCGTCATCGGAGGCGGCCTCATCAATGCCGGCGATCTGCTCCTCGCTCCCGCCCTGCACGCGGTGACCCAGATCGCGTTCGAGATTCCGGCAGGCAGGTGCAAGATCGTCACGGCGGCGCTCGGCACCGACGCCGGTCTCATCGGCGCGGTCGCGTGGGCGGTGCGCAGTTTCAGCGTCGTTCCGGTGCCCGTCCGATAGCGCCGGAGGCTCGGTGGACGTGACCAGCGCGATCGTGATGCGCGGGCTGACCAAGGACTACGGCTCCGGCCATGGTCTCTTCGACCTCGACCTCGACGTTGCGGAGGGCGAGGTCTTCGGGTTCCTCGGTCCCAACGGCGCCGGCAAGACCACGACGATCCGGCTGCTCATGGGGTTGATCCACGCGTCGGCAGGCAGCGCGAGCATCTTCGGGCTCGACTGCGACCACGACGCGGTGGCGGTGAAGCGCGAGGTCGGCTACCTTCCCGGCGAGCTGCCCCAGTTCGGAGGGATGCGCGGCAGCGAGTTGATCGCCTACCTCGGCGGGATGCGCGGCACTGTCGATCAATCCCGCGTCAAGGACCTCGCGGAGCGATTCCAACTCGACCTCGGGCGGCGCTTCCGCGAATACTCGCGCGGCAACAAGCAGAAGCTCGGTCTCGTGCTGGCCTGCATGCACAGTCCCCGGCTGCTCATTCTCGACGAGCCGACCGGGGGTCTCGACCCCCTGAATCAGCAGACGTTCCATCAACTGATCACCGAGGTGCGGACCGCGGGAGCCACCGTGTTCCTCTCGTCGCACGTGCTCTCCGAGGTCGAGGAGATGTGCACTCGCATCGGCATCATCCGGGAGGGCAGGCTCGTCTCCGACATGACCATGGACAAGGTCCACGAGATGCGATTCCACGAGGTGGTCATCCGCTTCGGCGGCGAGGTGCCGGAGGCGGCGGTGCGCGCAGCTGCGGGGGTCGGGGACGTCCTCGTTGATGGACAGCGGCTCACGTGCTCCGTCCACGGCAGCTTCGACTCGCTGCTCGCTGCGATCCGAGGCAGCCACGTCCTCGACCTCGTCAGCCGCGAGCCCAGCCTGGAGTTGATCTTCCTCACCTACTACCGAAGCTGATGCCGCCGCGTCTGTTGCTGCGCCTGCATCGAGTCGGCGCCATCGCGATGACCTATTTCGCGCTCGTGTATGTGCTGGTCAACAGCGCCGTCTATCCGTTGATCGCCGGGAAGACGCGCGCTGCTCAGGAGGCGTTCGGGCTCGAGATCGGCACGCTCGGCGCCCAGTTCGCGTGGCTGCTGCCACTCCCGATCCGTCCCGACACCGCCGCGGGCTATCTGCAGTGGCGCGGCTATGGAGTCTTCGCGATCGTCTTCGCTGCATGGGGCGCACTCAGTGCCTGTGGTGCGGTGCGGCGTGATGAGGACCGAGGCCTGGTCGAGGCATGGCTCTCGGCGGGCATGTCGCGGCTGGGACTCGTGCTCACACGCGGCGCTGCTTTCGGGCTGCTCAGCGCCGGCGTCGTTGCGATCGCCGGCTTCGCTGGGTGGCTCGGATGTGTGATCGCGGGGTCGCCGGCACCGGTCGCCGGGCTGCTGGGGGAGAGCGCGGCGCTCTGGGGACTCACGCTGGCGTGCTTCGGGATCGGTGCGGTGGTGGCACAGATCGCCTCCGACTTCCGCACCGCGGCCGGTTCGGCGGCAGCGGTGCTCACCGTCCTCTTTGTCATCGACAGCATCGGGCGCACCAGCATCGAACGCTCGCCCCTGACCGATCTGTCCGTGTTCTTCCTGTACAACCGGTCCAAGTCGTTCGCGCCCGGCGGCGCGTTCGACCCCGGCGCCACCCTCGCCCTGCTGGTGGTCGCGGCGATCACCTGTGCGGCGGCGGCCCTCGCCTTCCGCCGCCGCGACATCGGCTCGGGATTGGTGCGCCTCCGTTCGAGTCGCCAGGCAGCGCTGTATGAGGCTGCCCGCAATCCCCTGCTCCGCACGCCCGTGCTCCGCGGTCTCTGGACGCGGCGAGTTGGTTCGGTCCTGTGGGTCGCGGGGGTTGCCGCCGGCGCGGCGGCGGTCGCGGACATCATCAACCTCACCGCCAACTTCTTCGCGAAGACCCCGAGCCTCTCACCATTCCTTCGCAACCTCCCCGGCGACGTCCGCACGGTCTTGCTGGCATTGATCTGGTTCAGCGTTGCGCAGGCAGTGCTCGCGATCCTCGCGATCACATACGTCGCACGCTGGGCGGCTGACGACTCGAGCGGCGTCCTCGAACTGCAGCTCGCCGAGCCCGTCCCACGCCGGCGCGTGGTCGTCGAGCGAGCGGCGGAACTCCTCCTGCTGACGGTGGTCATCGCTTTCGCGGCTGCCGCGGTCATCCTGGCGCTCGCGCCGGCGCAGGGCTTGCGACTGGATGCCGGCAGGATGCTGCTGGCCACCGCCCTGCTGGTGCCGTTCGGGCTCACCTTCGCGGCGGCGGGCGCTCTGCTCGCGGGATGGCGCCCACGGGCCGCGGTGGTGGTGCTGTCCACCGTCACGGTGATCTCGTATCTGGTCTTCCAGCTCGGCCCGTTGTTGAAATGGCCGGACTGGGCGAACAACCTGTCAGTGTTCCAGCTGTATGGCACGCCCTTGATCACGCCGGTGTTCGTGGGCGGGTTGATCGCGATGCTCGCCATCGTCGTGGTGGGTTTCGCGGCCGCCGGTATCGTGCTGGCGCGGCGTGATGTCGCCGCATAGGAGGTTGGCAATGGCGGACGAGGCGACGATGAAGGATGCGATCCGATGGATGTGGTCGCTCGGCGACTACGGCGCCATCGCCACGCACCTCGAGCCCCACGCTGTCGAACTGGCCCAGCGGAGCCGCCTCCAGGCGGGCTCCGACGTCCTCGACGTCGCCGCCGGCAATGGGAACTTCGCCATCGCGGCGGCGCGCCTCGGCGCGACTGTGGTGGCGACCGACCTGACGCCGTCGATGGTCGACCTCGGCCGTTCGCGTAGCGCCGCGCTCGGCCTCGACATCGAGTGGCGCGAAGCCGACGCCGAGCAGCTCCCATTTCCCGCCGAGCGCTTCGATGTCGTGGGCTCGGTCTTCGGTGCGATGTTCGCTCCGGACCCGGAGCGGGTCGCCACCGAGTTGTTTCGGGTGACCAAACGTGGCGGCCTGGTGGCGATGGCCAACTACGGGCCGAAGGGGTTCCTCGGGCGGTTCACGGCGATCCTGTCCGAGCGGGGTCCGGCGCCGCCACCAGGGATGCCGTCTCCGTTCGAGTGGGGAGTCACCGACGAGGTGCACCGCCGATTCAAGGGACTCACGTCCTCGATCGAGATCTACCCGCAGGCGCTCACCTTCGAGTTCGAATCGCTCGATGCCGGCTGGGATTTCTGGGAGCGCGCCAACCCACCGATGCGGGCGATGCTGAGCATGCTCGACGCCCCACAGGCTGCGTCGCTGCGCGAGGACGTCAGGAAGCTGATGGCCGAGCTCAACCAGGTCTCGGGTGGTGGCCTGACGCTGGAGTCAGACTACCTCCAGGTGCTCGCCCGCAAGGCGTGAGCGCTCTCGGCCCGCGATGATCGCGTACTCGAATGCGTCGGCGAGCGCGCTCCACGAAGCCTCGATGATGTTGGTGCTGCAGCCCACCGTGCTCCAGCGCCGGTGGTGGTCGCCGCTCTCGACAAGCACCCGGACCCCGGAGGCGGTGCCGTCGCGGCCGTCCAGGACGCGCACCTTGTAATCGAAGAGCTGGGTTGCGCCGATCTCCGGGTAGCTCGGCGTGAGCGCTTTGCGCAGCGCCGCATCGAGCGCGTTCACGGGTCCGTTGCCCTCCGCCGCGGTGTGCACGACCTCATCGCCGACCTGCATCTTGATGGTCGCCTCGCACACGAGTTGACGACCCTCACGCTGCTCGACGAGCGCGATGTAGTCGATGAGCGTGAACGGTGCCGGGTTGCCTCGCGCGCGATGCACGAGGAGCTCGAACGACGCCTCGGCGCCCTCGAACGAATGACCGGTGAACTCGAGTTGTTTGACCAGGTCGGCGACACGCCGCGCCAGCGCACGGTCCCCGGTGAGGTCGACGCCGAACGCCGCCGCCTTCTCGAGCACGGTGCCGCGGCCCGACTGCTGCGTGATCACCGAATGACGTTCGTTGCCGACCCGGGCCGGGTCGATGTGCTGATACGCATAGGAAGCCTTGCTCATCGCGTCGATATGCTGGCCGCCCTTGTGCGTGAACGCCGCCTGACCGATGTACGGCGCGGAGAGGGGCGGGGCGATGTTGGCGATCTCCGCGACGTCTCGGGCCACCTCGGTGAGCCGCGCCAGCTGCGCCTCCTCGATGACGTGCATCCCCATCTTGAGCTGCAGGTTGGGAATCAGCGTGCAGAGGTTCGCGTTGCCGGTGCGCTCACCGTAGCCGTTGATGCACCCCTGCACCTGAACGGCGCCCGCGCGAACCGCCGCGAGCGTCGCCGCGACAGCGCACCCGGAGTCGTCGTGGCAGTGGATCCCCGCGATGCTGCCGAATCGAGCGGTGATGCCGCGAACGATCGTCTCCACCCGGTCGGGGAGCGTGCCGCCGTTGGTGTCGCACAAGGTGATCCGCTCGGCTCCCGCGCTGACGGCCGCGTCGAGACAGCGCAGCGCGTAGTCGGAGTCGCTCGCGTATCCGTCGAAGAAGTGCTCGGCGTCGTACACGACCCGCCGGCCGTGGTCGACGAACCAGCGAACGGAGTCGCCGATCATCGCGAGGTTCTCATCGGTGGTGGTTCTCAGCACGTCGACGACCTGCCGGTCCCACGCCTTGCCGACGAGCGTGATGATCGGCGCCATCGAGTTCGAGCAGCGTGCGCAGCTGCAGATCGTCCTGCGCCTCGAGTTCCCGGCCGCCGAGTTGCCCCGAACGCCGCGAGAGTCGCGTTGCGGAGCGGGTGGCGCTGCATCGCCGCGAAGAACTCGGTGTCCGTGGGATTCGCGCCCGGCCAGCCACCCTCGATGACGGTGACGCCGAGGGTGTCGAGGTGTTCCGTGATGCGGAGCTTGTCGGAGACGGAGAAGTTGATGCCGACGCCCTGGGCACCGTCGCGCAGGGTGGTGTCGTAGATCTCGACGTTCATGGTGTCGATCCGATCGGATCCCGCAGCGCGCGCATCGCCTCGCGCGACACGGCGTCCGCGACCGCGTCGGTCCCGGCGCTGCCGCCCAGGTCCACGGTGAGCACGTCCTCGCTGATGGAGGTGTGCACCGCCGACTCGATCGCCACTGCGAGGTCGTCGCGATCCAGCGAATGACGGAGCAGCAACGCGACCGAGAGGATCGCGCCGTAGGGATTGGCCGCGCCGCGGCCGGCGATGCCTGGGGCGCTCCCGTGGATGGGTTCGTAGAGACCTCTGTGAGCCATGCCGAGGCTCGCCGACGGGAGCAGTCCGAGCGACCCGGCGAGCACCGCGGCCTCATCGCTCAGGATGTCGCCGAACAGATTCTCGGTGACCACGACGTCGATGCTTGCGGGCTCGCGGATCAGTCGCATCGCGAACGAGTCGACGAGCTCGTGGGTGAGCGTCACCTGCGGGTAGTCGGCGGCGATCGCGCTCACGACGTCGCGCCACAACTGGCTGGTGATCAGCACGTTCGCCTTGTCGATCGAGATGAGCCGTCCACGTCGGGAAGCCGCCAGGGCGAATGCGACCCTCGCCACGCGCTCGACCTCGGCGGCCGTGTACACCGTGCTGTCGCGCGCGGTCTCGCCGGGGCCTACCCCGGTTCGCTCGCGCGGCAGCCCGAAGTACGCGCCGCCGGTGAGCTCACGAACGATCACTAGGTCGGTGCCCTTGATGACCTCGGGCCGGAGCGGCGTGCGATCCGCAAGGTGTGGGTGGACGAGAACCGGCCGGATGTTGGCGAACACCTCCATCTCGCGGCGCAGCCGGAGCAGCCCGGCCTCGCAGCGCTGCTCCCCTCGCAGGTGGTCCCAGGCGGGACCGCCGACCGCTCCGAGCAACACCCCGTCGGCGGCGAGGCACGCCTCCAGCGTCGTGTCCGGAAGCGGCGTCCCGTAGTCGTCGATTGCACGACCGCCGATCTGGTGCACATCGATGCGCAGCTCGGTGTCAGTTGCGGTGCACACCGCGGCGAGGACGCTCAGCGCGGCGTTGACCACCTCCGGCCCCACGCCGTCGCCGGGCAGGACGACCAGGCTCGTCATCGGGCCTCCACTGCTCGCTGCAGGTCAGGCATCCACGCCGGACGGCGCGCCTCGAAGGCGCTGATCTCCGGCTCGTGCTCGAGGGTGAGGCCGATGTCGTCGAGCCCCTCGCGGAGGCGGCGCCGCTCGAACCCGTCCATCGTGAAGGCGAAGCGCAGGTCGCCGCAGGTCACCGTCTGGGCGTCGAGGTCGACGGTCGCGGTGATCCCCGGCTGCTCGGCGGCGAGGTCGAGCAGGGCGCGGACCTGGTGGTCAGGGAGCGTGACCGGAAGCAATCCGCTGCCGAGCGCGTTGGACCGGAAGATATCGGCGAAGGACTCGGCGACGACCGCGCGAATGCCGTAGTCGACCAGTGCCCAGACCGCGTGCTCGCGTGAAGAGCCGCACCCGAAGTTGCGGCCCGCAACCATGAGCGTCCCGGATGCGTACGCGGACTGATTGAAGACGAACTCGGGGCGGGGCGCCCGCGACCCGTCGCGCCGCCAGTCGTCGAACAGGAATTCCCCGTACCCGGTGCGCCCGATGCCCTTGAGGTACTGCTTGGGGATGATCTGATCGGTATCGACGTCGGCGCGATCCAGGGGAATAAGCACGCCGGCCTCGCGATGGAACGGCCTCACGACCGCGCCCCGACCGGGGTCGCCATGCGCCGCACGTCGACGAACCGTCCCTCGAGGGCAGCGCCCGCGGCCATGACCGGCGACACCAGGTGGGTGCGTCCGCCGCGCCCCTGGCGCCCCTCGAAATTGCGATTGCTGGTGCTGGCGCAACGTTCCCCGGGCTGGAGGATGTCCGGGTTCATCCCGAGGCACATCGAGCATCCCGGGTTGCGCCACTCCGCGCCGGCACTCTTGAAGACGGCGTCCAGTCCTTCGGCCTCGGCCTGGGCTTTGACCTGCGCGGATCCCGGCACCACGAGGACACGGAGCCCCGGCCGCACCCGGCGCCCGTCGAGCACGCCGGCCACCGCGCGCAGGTCCTCGATACGGCCATTGGTGCACGAACCTATGAAGACGGCGTCGATGGCGATGTCCTGGATGGGTGTGCCCGCCTCGAGTCCCATGTAGGCGAGCGCGCGGGTGGCCGACTCGCGCTCGGCCGCATCCGCGAACGATTGCGGGTCGGGCACGCGTCCGCTGATCGGCACCGACTGCGCGGGGGTTGTCCCCCAGGTCACGGTCGGTTCCAGCGCCGCCGCATCGATGCTGACCGAGCGCTCGTAGACGGCGCCGTCATCGCTGCGCATCTCCCGCCAGGCCGCAATCGCCTCGTCCCAGTCGGTGCCCTTGGGTGCGTACGGGCGACCGTGGATGTAGGCGAACGTGGTCTCGTCCGGGGCTATCATGCCGGCACGTCCGCCACCCTCGATGGTCAGGTTGCAGAGCGTCATCCGCTGCTCCATGGAGAGACCGCGAACCAGCGAGCCGGTGTATTCGACCACGTGGCCGGCGGCGCCGGCGGTGCCGATGGTGTTGAGCACGCCGAGCGCCGCATCCTTCGCCGTCACCCCGGGAGGCAGCTCGCCGTCGATGCGGACCTCCATGGTCAACGGCCGCGTCTGGCGAAGGCATTGCGTGGCCAGCACGTGCTCGACCTCGGAGGTCCCGATGCCCAGCGCAAAAGCGCCGAAGGCCCCGTGCGTCGCGGTGTGCGAATCCCCGCAGACGATGACCGTCCCAGGCACCGTCAGGCCGAGTTCGGGGCCGATGACGTGGACGATGCCCTGCCAGCGATGCCCGGCACCGAAGCAGGCGATCCCGCTCTCTTCGCAGTTGCGGCGGAGCGCCTCCATCTGCGCCCGGCTCATGTCGTCCGCACCCGACACGCCGTCGCCGGTGGTCGGCACGTTATGGTCCATAGTGGCAATAACCAGGCCGGGTCTGCGCACCGCGCGGCCTTCGAGGCGCAGGCCGTCGAACGCCTGCGGGGACGTGACCTCATGGACCAGGTGGAGGTCCACGTAGAGGAGGGCGGGCCCCGCGTCGTCCTGGGCGACCACATGCGCATCCCAGATCTTGTCGAAGAGGGTGCGCGGGGTCATTCAGCCGCCACGGGAGCGCTTGCCGGCACAGCAACGGGAGGGGCCATGGCCGCCATCCGTTCGGGAGTGACCCGCGGACCCGCGGCAAGCCGAGCTGTGAGTCGGTTGAGGGCATGGACGTATGCCTTCGCGGCCGCCACCAGGATGTCGGTATCGGCGCCATGGCCGGCGCTGAGCTCGCCGTCCTGGCGCAGCCTGACGCTTACCTCGCCGACGGCGTCCATGCCCTCGGTGATCGCCTGGATCGCGAACTCCTCGAGCTCGGCCTTGATGTGCACCAGCGAGTCGATGGCCCGGTAGGTCGCGTCGACCGGCCCGTCGCCGGTGGCGACGGCCTCGCGACTCACGCCGTCGCTGAGGAGCATGCGAACGGTCGCCGTCGGCCGCATGTTGGTGCCACAACTGACCTGAAGATGCTCGAGCCGGAAGGTCTCCTCCGCGCCCTGGCGTTCATCGGCCACGATCGCCTCGAGGTCACGGTCGGTCACGTCGCGCTTGCGGTCGGCGAGCGCCTTGAAGCGCACGAAGGCACGCTGCAGCTCTCCACCGTCGAGCCGGTAGCCGAGCTGTTCCAGGCGATCGCGCAGGGCATGGCGTCCACTGAGCTTGCCGAGCACGAGGCTCGATCCTGCCCCGACCTGGCCGGGCTCCATGATCTCGAAGGTCCGCCGGTCCTTGAGCATGCCGTCCTGGTGGATGCCGGAGTGGTGCGCGAACGCGTTGGCGCCGACCACCGCCTTGTTGGGCTGGACGAGCATCCCGGTGAGCTGCGAGACGAGCCTGGAGGTGCGATAGAGCTGCGAGTGGTCGAGCTGGGTGGTGACGCCGTACACCTCGGGGTGCAGGCGGGTCGCCATCGCCACCTCCTCCAGCGCCGCGTTGCCGGCGCGCTCGCCGATGCCGTTGACGCAGGTCTCGATCTGTCGCGCGCCGCCGAGCACACTGATCAGCGAGTTGGCGGTTGCGAGTCCGAGATCGTTGTGGCAGTGGACCGACAGCACGACATCGCGGAGCGCGGGCACCTGGACGTACATCCACGCGATCAGGTCGCGCCACTCGTCGGGAGTCGCGTAGCCGACGGTGTCGGGCAGGTTGATCGTCGTCGCGCCGGCCGCGATGCACCCACCCACGACCTCGGCGAGGTACTCGCGCTCGGTCCGGCTCGCGTCCATGGGCGAGAACTCGACGTCCTCACGGAAGGTCTTCGCCAGCGCGGTCATCTCCACCGCGTGGTCGTACACCTGGCGTTGGGTCATGCGCAGCTGGCCCTCGCGGTGGATGGGCGACGTGCCGATGAAGACGTGGATGCGCGCCCGCTCCGCGGGCTCGAGGGCTGAGGCGCAGGCGCGCACGTCTGCCTCGAAGCAACGCGAGAGGCCGGCGATGACCGGGCCCTCGACCTGCCGTGCGATCGCCTGCACAGCGGCGAAGTCGCCCGGGGAGCTGTGGGGGAAGCCCGCCTCGACGACGTCGACCTTGAGCCGCGCGAGCTGGTGCGCGATCTGCAGCTTGTCCTCCGCGTTCAGCGCAACACCAGGCGACTGCTCGCCATCGCGGAGCGTGGTGTCAAGGATGACGAGCCGCTCGCTCATACGGTCGCCTCCTCGCGTGATGCGCCCTCGAGCACCTGCTCCATCCCGGGGGCGGTCTTCGACTCCAGCCAACCCATCTTCGAGCGCAGCTCGGCGCCGACCCGCTCGATCGGCAGGTGCTGTTCCTCGTCGCGGTATTCGACGAAGTTCGGTCTTCCGGCGTCGTTCTCCTCGATCCAGCGCCGGGCGAAGCTGCCGTCCTGGATGTCGGCGAGCAGCTTGCGCATCGTGGCTCGGGTGCGCTCGTCGACGACCTTCGGGCCGCTGACGTAATCGCCGTACTCCGCGGTCTCGCTCACCGAGTAGCGCATCCACGAGAGGCCACCCTGGTACATGAGGTCGACGATGAGCTTGAGCTCGTGCATCACCTCGAAGTACGCGAGCTCGGGCTGGTACCCGGCTTCCGTGAGCGTGTCGAAGCCGGCCTTGACCAGTGAGGTGATCCCGCCGCACAGGACCGCCTGCTCGCCGAAGAGGTCGGTCTCGGTCTCCTCGGCGAAGGTGGTCTCGAGCACGCCCGCGCGGGTCCCGCCAATGCCGCGCGCGTAAGCGAGGGTGCGCTCGCGCGCGTGACCGGTCGCGTCCTGGTGCACGGCGAACAGGCACGGCACGCCCTGACCGGCGACGTACGTGCTCCGCACCAGATGGCCCGGCCCTTTGGGCGCCACCATGCTGACGTCGACCCTCTCGGGTGGGTCGATGAGCGCGTAACGGATGTTGAAGCCGTGAGCGAACATCAACATCTTTCCGGGCTGCAGGCTCGGGGCGATGGCGCTGTCGTACAGCGCGCGCTGACCGGTGTCCGGCGTCAGCACCATGATCACGTCCGCCTCGGCGCATGCGTCGGCAGGCGTGAGCACGCGCAGCGCCTCCGCCTCGGCTGCGGCGCGACTCCGGCTCGTCTCCGGAAGTCCGACCCGCACGTCGTGACCCGAATCGCGCAGGTTGAGCGCGTGCGCGTGTCCCTGGGACCCGTAGCCGAGCACTGCGATGCGCCGGCCGGCGAGGGCCGCCGGATCGGCGTCGGCGTCGTAGTACATCCGAGCGGTCATGGGGGGTTGCCTCCTCTGGGGTGCGTCACACGTTGCCGGTGGTGTCGCCCGCCACGCCGGGCGCGGCCGATGTGTCAGGTTCCTGGTCGTCTCCGTCCACGACGAAGTCCATGAGGCGGATCCGGGCCTGATCGCCCCGCACCAGGGCGACCACGCCGCTCCTCGCCAGTTCCTTGATGCCGTAGGGCCGCATCAGCTCGATGAAGTTGTCGATCTTCTCGCTGCTCCCCGTGACCTCGATGATCACCGAGCTGGCTGCGACGTCAACGATGCGGCCCCTGAAGATGTCGACCAGGTTGAGGATCTCGGTGCGCTCGCCGGGGGGCGCGTGCATGCGCACGAGCACCAGCTCGTGGGCGACGTTGCGGAGCCCTGTGATGTCGTCGATGGTGATCACGTCGATGAGCTTCGCCAGCTGCTTGGTCGCCTGTTCCGCCTGCTGACGGCCGACGTGCACGGTGATGGTCATGCGCGAAACCGAGTCATCGTCCGTGGGTCCCACCGAGAGTGAATCGATGTTGAAGCCGCGGCGCCGGATCATCGACGCCACGCGCTGGAGCACGCCGGGCTTGTTGTCGACGAGGACCGAGAGCAGGCGGCTCTGGCTCATCAGCTCGCCTCGACGAAGTCGAGCATGCCCTTGCCGAGCGGGACGATCGGATAGACGTTGGCATTCGGATCGATGTTGAAGTTGAGCAGCACCGGGCCCTTGTGCGCCATCGCCTCGTCGAGCATCCTGCCGACATCCTCGAGCCGGTCGGTCGACATCGCCTTCATGCCGAAGGCGTCGCCGAGCTTCACGAAGTCCGGGGTGAAGGTCAGGTCCACCGCCGAGCGGACGCCCTCGTAGAAGTCGTCCTGGAACTGCCGGACCATGCCGAGCGAGGAGTTGTTCAGGATGATGACGTTGACGTCGATGTTGTTCTCGACCATCGTCGCCATCTCCTGCATGTTCATCACGAAGCCACCCTCACCGGTGACGCAGAACACCGTCTTGTCGGGGTTGGCGAGCTTCACACCCATCGATGCCGGGAAGGCGTAGCCCATGGTGCCCGTCCCGCCGGAGTTGAGGAACAGCCCCGGCTTCGAATAGTTGAACCAGAGCGCGGCCCAGATCTGGTTCTGGCCGACGTCCGCGAGCACGATCGCCTCGTCCTCGCAGCGCGCGTACATCGCCTCGAGCACCTCCTGCGGCTGCAGCAAACCGGTGTGGTTGGTGTAGCGGACGGGGTGCTCTTCCTTCCACTGATCGATCTGCGTCAGCCACTCGTGCTCGCGCTTTGGCTCGACGAGCAGATTGAGCTGGCGGAGCGCCACCTTGGCGTCCGCGACCACGCTGACATGGGGGACGACGTTCTTGCCGATCTCCGCGGGGTCGATATCGATGTGAACGAGATGCTCCACGTGCGGCGCGAACGAGTTCGAGCCGGGTGGTGACACGGTCGTCGCAGCGCATGCCGATCATGATCAGGACGTCCGCGTCGCACACCGCTTTGTTGGTGAAGCCGGCTCCCATGAAACCAACCATCTGGAGCGCCATCGGGTCGGTGACCGGAAACGCCCCGGTGCCCAGCAGCGTCCATCCGACAGGGATGTGCGCCTGGTGGGACAGTTCGAGCAACTCCTGCTCCGCCCCGGCGATCAGCACGCCGCGTCCGGCAAGGATCACCGGGCGCTTGGCGCCCTCGATCAGCTGCGCGATCCGCCGAAGCTTGGTGGGATCAGGCTGCGGCGGAGACGGATACGAGCGCCGGCGTACCGGTCCCTCCGGATAGTTGAAGGCAGTGACCGCGGACTGCAGATCCTTGGGGAAGTCGATGAGCACCGGTCCGGGCCGTCCGGTGCGCGCGACGTGGAACGCCTCCTTGATGGTCGGAGCGATGTCCTCGGCGCACTTGATGAGGTACGAGTGCTTCACGACCGACATCGTCGACCCGATGACGTCGGATTCCTGAAAGCTGTCGGTCCCGATCGCCGTGGTCGGCACCTGGCCCGTGATCGCGACCACCGGCACCGAGTCCATGTAGGCGGTGGCGAGCCCCGTCACGAGGTTCAACGCGCCGGGTCCGCTGGTGGCGAAGACGACGCCGACCGAGCCCCGCTTGCTGCGGGCGTAGCCGTCGGCGGCGTGTGCGCCTCCCTGCTCGTGGCGTACCAGGATGTGATGGAGCTCGGGGTACTCCGGCAGGTATCGGTAGAGCCAGAGGTTGGCACCGCCCGGGTACCCGAAGATGGTGTCGACACCCTCGCGGATGAGCGACTCGAGCGCGACCTGCGCGCCGGTGAGCAGGCGTGCGGGCTCCGCGGAGCCCTCTGACTGTGCGGCGGCGGTCGCAACCGCGCCCGAGCGACGATCCGTCCGGGCGCTGATCACTGGTAGTAGCGGCTGAGGGACCGGCGGACGAAGTCGTCGCTCTCGTCGTGCGAACGAGTGGTGCCCGGGGCGAAGCGCTCGGCGCGCACGGCCTCGAAGCGTTCGGCGGGAGCGCCCTCGTCCTGGGTGCGCATGTCCCAGCGAGGGGGTGTGCCCATGCCGTCATACGGGGTGGGTGCCTGCCCGGATCCAGCCATGCCTGTTCCTCCTGTCGAGTGATGCCGGGGTAAAAAAAAGGCCCCCTCCTGAGAGGGGGCCCTTTGCTTCGTTCCGGCTGGTGCTGTTATGTGCGCACGCGCCTGGTCTGAAGCCTCATGGCCCCGCTCCTAATCAGGAGCAGGCCGACGAGCAGAACCAGGACGTAGCCGTACGACATGTTGGCGCGGAGCATACGGCCTGGTCGTTCATCCAGTCAACAACGGATCTGTGACGGTCCTGGCGGAGGGGATCTGTAACGCTGTCGTGGACGAGCACGGCCGTATGCTTCCGCGAATGCCCGAGAGCAACGCGACGCGGCGCAGTGCCGTGATGCTGCACGGACCCGACCGTGCGCCCGCGCGGGCCATGCTCCGCGCCATCGGGTTCAGTCGCGAGGATCTCGAACGACCGATCATCGGGGTGGGCCATTCCTGGATCGAGACGATGCCCTGCAACTGGAATCACCGTGCGCTGGCCGAGCGCGTCAAGGCGGGGGTGCGGGCCGCGGGCGGCACGCCGATGGAGTTCAACACCATCGCGGTCAGCGACGGTGTGACCATGGGCACCCAGGGGATGAAGGCGTCGCTGGTCTCGCGCGAGCTCATCGCCGACTCGATCGAGCTGGTGACCCGCGGGCACAGCTTCGACGGGCTTGCCCTCATCGTCGGCTGCGACAAGACGATCCCGGCTGCGGCGATGGCACTGTGCCGGATGGACATCCCCGGGCTCGTCCTCTACGGGGGAACCATCCAGCCGGGGCGGCTCCGGGAGCGCGGTGACCTCACCGTCCAGGACGTGTTCGAGGCCGTCGGCGCCTACAACGCGGGCAGGATCGACGCGGGCGAGCTCCGCGCGGTGGAGGAGCACGCCTGCCCGGGCGCGGGCGCGTGCGGCGGGAACTACACCGCCAACACCATGAGCACGGCGCTCGAGTTCCTGGGTCTGTCCCCGCCCGGCGCCAACGCGGTACCCGCGACCCACCCCGACAAGCCCGCTGTCGCCGAGGCGGCGGGGCGCCTCGCCGTCCGGCTGGTGGAGCAGGGAAACGGCGCTCGCTCCATCGTCACCAGGGCGGCGCTCGAAAACGCGATCGCATCCTTCTCGGCCACCGGGGGGTCGACCAATGCCGTGCTGCATCTGCTCGCGATAGCCGCCGAAGCGGGGGTATCGATCGACATCGACGACATCGATGCGATCTGCGCGCGCACCCCAATCCTCGCCGACCTGCGGCCCGGAGGCCGGTTCGTCGCGACGGATCTGTTCGCCGCGGGCGGGCTCGGCGTGCTCATGCAGCGGCTGATCGAGCTGCGCCTCCTCCATGGCGATGCTCGCACCGTCGACGGCAGGACGCTTGCCGAGGTCGCGGCCGGTGCGACGGCGACCCCGGGGCAGGAGGTGTTCCGCGATGCCGATGCGCCGCTCCGTGCCCATGGTGGGGTCGCGATCCTGCGCGGCAACCTCGCCGAGCAGGGCAGCGTTGTGAAGCTCGCCGGCCACGACCGGGTCTCGCATCGAGGGCCGGCGCGGGTCTTCGACTCCGAGGAGGCGGCGTTCACGGCGGTTCGCGACGGGGTGATCCATGCGGGTGACGTCGTGGTCATTCGCTACGAGGGGCCCGTCGGCGGTCCGGGCATGCGCGAGATGCTCGGGGTGACAGGCGCGATCGTTGGCGCGGGCCTTGGTGATTCCGTGGCGCTGATCACCGACGGACGATTCTCAGGGGCGACCCACGGTTTCATGGTCGCGCACATGGCCCCCGAGGCCGCGCTCGGCGGTGCGCTCGCCGCCGTGCAGGAGGGCGACATCGTGCGCATCGACGTGGAGGCGCGACGCATCGACGTCGAGGTGGATGCGGCCGAGATCGCCGCGCGGCTCGCGACCTGGGTTGCGCCCGCGCCTCGTTATCCGACAGGCGTGTTCGCCAAGTACGCGGCGACGGTGTCGTCGGCGAGCCTCGGAGCGGTCACCGGGCGCTGACGCCGACCTTCCCGACGGCGCCGCGCAGGCCGTGGCATCCGGCGCAGCCGATGCAACCCACGCAGTCAGAGCAGGCCACGCAGGCGACGCATCGAGTGCAACGAATGGACGCCACCACCAGCACGCAGCGACGGATGGCTACGCCCGCGAGGGTGAGCGCGCTCCCCGAAACCGCGACGCTGGCGGCGGTGGCGGCGCTCCCGGCAACGGCGGCACTCAGGGTCGTGGCGGCGCTTCCAGCCACGGCGACTGACGCGCGGGTCAGCGTGGAGCCGGCAACCGCCGCCGAATCCGAGGTCACCGCCGAGCCCGCCACGGCGGCTGACCGACGCGTGGCCACGCTCCCCGCAACGGACGCGCTGTCGACGCTCAGGACACTGCCGGCGACGGCGACGCTCGATCGAGTCCACACCGATCCGGCGACCGTATCCCACGTGTCGTCGTCGCCGCTCACCTCTCGCCGCATGGCAACGATGCGCGCGGCGGTGGCGGCGAACACGACGCCCACCCCGGCTGCCACCGCGATGCGCCGCGCGCTCGTCGCCGTCATCCGACGGAGTCTAGTCGCGGACCACCACGGTCAGCCCTCGTCGACGCCGACCCCCGCCTCGACGGGAAGTGGGCCGCCGACACCGACGGCCATGTCAGCGCCCACCGGCTCGTCGGCCGCCGGGATGCCCTGCGCCCTGGTGCGCAGCGGGACCTCGCGCATCAGCAGTGTCAGGAAGAACGCGATGACGAGGATCGGCACGGCGGCGAGAAAGACCACATGGAGCGACTCCGAGACCGAGTTGATCAGGCCGATGTGAATCGGCGCCGGAAGGTGGGCGAGCGATGCCGGATTGCCCTGGAGCGAGGCGGGATTGATCCCCTGCTGCAGCGCGCTCGACGGCAGGTTCTTCTTGAGATTGCCCGCAAGTTGGTTGCTGAAGATGGCGCCGAAGATGGCCACGCCGAACGACGCGCCCATCGACCGCAGGAAGGTCGCCGAGCTGGTCCCGACGCCGAGGTCGCGCTGTTCGACGGCGTTCTGTACGGCGATCACCAGTACCTGCATGACGCAACCGAGACCGAGGCCGAGCACGACCATGTACAGCGACAGGACGTAGCGCGGAGTCTGCGGGTCGATCGTCGACAGCAGGAAGACACCGGCCGCCGCGAGCGCGGTGCCGATCACCGGGAAGATCTTGTAGCGGCCGATGCGGCTGATGATCTGACCGCTCGAGATTGACGCGATCAGCAGGCCCGCCATCAGCGGGAGGATGTTCAACCCCGAGCTCGTCGCGCTCGCGCCGTCGACCAGTTGCAGGAACACCGGCAGGAAGGTGATGGCGCCGAACATGGCGAAGCCGATCACGAAGCCGACGCCACTGGCGACGTTGAAGACCTGAATGCGGAAGAGCCGGAAGGGCAGGATCGGCTCGGTGGCGCGGCGCTCGACGACCACGAAGCCGGCGAGCATGACCACGCCGATCACGGCCAGACCAACAATTGGCAGCGAGTCCCACGCGTACTGCGTGCCGCCCCAGGTGGTCATCAGGATCAGCGCCGAGGCGCCCGCGGCGAGGAAGAACGCGCCCAGCCAGTCGATGCTGTGCGAGACGCGCCGGGTCTGAGTCTTCAAGACCGTCGCGGTCACGAACAGCGCGATGGCGGCGATGGGCACATTGATGTAGAAGATCCAGCGCCACGAGACATCGTCGGTGAGGAACCCGCCGATGATCGGACCGGCAACGCTCGCCAGCGCGAACACGCCGCCCATCCAGCCTTGGTAGCGGCCCCGCTCACGAGGTGGAACGACGTCGCCGATGATCGCCTGCGCGCCGACCATGAGACCGCCGGCGCCGATGCCCTGGATGGCGCGGAACGCGATGAGCTCGATCATGTTCTGGGACAGGCCGGCGAGCATCGAACCGGCGATGAAGATGACGATCGCGAGCTGGAAGAGGGACTTGCGGCCGTACAGGTCGCCGAGCTTTCCGTACAGAGGAGTGGACACGGTCGACGCGAGGAGGTACGAGGTCACCACCCAGGAGAGCTGATTCAAGCCGCCGAGATCGCCGACGATGGTGGGCAGCGATGTCGCGACGATGGTCTGGTCGAGGGCGGCGAGGAGCATGCCGAGCATGAGGGCGCCAAGCACCGCCCAGATCTGACGTTGGGTCATGCGGTCGCCCTCCGTGGCTCCTGTGCACTCCTCGTGCACACCACTGGCGATCCGCTCGGTGAGCACGACGTAGGTGTGCAACTCTGCATCGTCCAGGGCGCTGAACAGCTCGGCGGACGCGCGCCGCAGACCGGTCTTGAATCGGGCCGCAAGCTCGCGGGCGCGCTCGGTTGGAACCACGTGTTGGACCCTCCGGTCGTGGAGATCGCGCACCCGGGTGACCAGCTCGCGCCGCTCGAGGCGGTCGACCAGCTGAGTTGCGCCGCTCAAGCCGATGCCCTGCGCCGCCGCTACCTCGCGCATGGTCATCCCGTCGCCGAGCAGCAGGCGGCGCACCACCTCCATCTGGTGGATGGTGATGCGGCCGACCTCGGCGAACTCGCACTCGAGGCTGGGAGAAGCGGCCTCGAGAAAACGGCGGCGCAGCTCCGCCTGGGCTGCTTCGAGCCGCTCGAGGAGCTCGGTGCGTTGCTTCATGTCAGGGATAATACATCACATGAAGTATCTAGGGCCATCCTTACGGCGCGCCTCCCGAGGGCCGGGATCGGGACGATCGTGTCGCGTGATCGGCTATAAGTCGTGACCTCCATGAGCCGGATGAGCGCTGTGAGCCCTCGGTGATCCAGCACCCGTCCGCGAGCTTCGCCTTCACCGCGCGCTGCCGGATCGTCAACCGGCCGGGGATGCTCGGCCAGCTCACGTCAGCCATCGGCAGCGTCGGCGGGGACATCCGCGCGGTCGACATCGTCCGCGTGGAGCGCGACGGCATCGTGCGGGACATCACCGTCCTGGCCGCGAACGCCGACCACGCGCAGCAGATCATCCAGTGGATGTCGGCTGTTCCCGGGGTGGAGGTGCTCGAGTACTCGGATCGCACCTTCCTCGCCCACCTCGGCGGGAAGATCGAGGTCACTCCGCGTCACCCGATTCGCACGCGTGACGACCTGTCGATGGTGTACACGCCCGGCGTCGCTCGAATCTCGATGGCCATCGCCGAGGATCCGCGCCGCGCTCGCAATCTGACCATCAAGCGCAACGCCGTGGCGATCATCACCGACGGAAGCGCGGTGCTCGGGCTGGGCAACATCGGCCCCGAGGCCGCCATTCCGGTGATGGAGGGAAAGGCCATGCTCTTCAAGGAGTTCGGCAACGTCGATGCCTTTCCGTTGTGCCTCGACACCCAGGACGTGGATGAGATCGTCGCGACGGTTGCGCACATCGCGCCCATCTTTGGTGGCATCAACCTCGAGGATATCTCCGCCCCGCCGTGCTTTGACATCGAGCGCCGCCTCTCGGCGAGCCTGGACATCCCCGTGTTTCACGATGACCAGCACGGCACCGCCATCGTCGTGATCGCCGCGCTCATCAATGCGCTGCGGATCGTCGGCAAGCGACTCGAGGACGTGCGCGTCGTATGCCTTGGGATCGGGGCGGCTGGGACATCCGTGTCGCAGCTGCTGATCGCGGCCGGCG
This sequence comes from Candidatus Dormiibacterota bacterium, assembly GCA_963768105.1. GTDB lineage: Bacteria > Chloroflexota > Dormibacteria > Aeolococcales > Aeolococcaceae > Palsa-851. Next base: position 120,886 of record CAVYGR010000001.1, read on the forward strand.
CCGGCGACGTCATCGGCGTCGACCGCATGGGGATTCTCGGTGATGACACCAAGGGTCTGAGCGATGCGCAGCTGGCGTTTGCCGCCAGGACCAACCGCGGGCGTCTGCGGGGCGGCCTCGGCGACGCGCTCGCCGGAGCCGACGTCTTCATCGGCACGAGCGTGGGCGGTATTCTCGACGCGCCGCTGGTGCGCAGCATGGCGCCACGCCCGATCGTGTTCGCGCTGGCGAACCCCGAGCCCGAGGTGCAGCCCGAGGCGATCGAGGGCGTCGCAGCGGTCATCGCCACCGGACGGAGCGACTACCCGAATCAGATCAACAACGTGCTCTGCTTTCCCGGTTTCTTCCGTGGCCTCCTCGACTGCGGTGCCCGGCAGATCACCGACGGGATGAAGCTGGCGGCGGCCCGGGCCATCGCCGCCGTGGTTGGTGACGATCTCCATCCCGAATACATCGTTCCGTCCGTGTTCAATCGCGACGTCGCCCCCGCTGTCGCAACAGCAGTGATCGACGAGGCCGCCATCAGTGGACTGGCGCGCGAGTTCAGCGATCTGATCGACCCACTCCACATGGCGGGACCGAGTCGAAGCCGCATGTAGGCGGTCCCCCGTAATCGCGGCGATGTCAGGGAATCGGGACGGTCACGTCGCCGGTCTGCTCGAGCAGCTGCTGCCAGGTGTCGAACGACATGCAGAAACGGCCGCCCACCCCGAAACCGATGCCCCAGCTGTTCCAGAACCAGACCAGCCGGTTGGAGGCGTCGATGCCATCAGCGACCACCTCGTGCCCGCCTCTGACCGTCGCACCAGCGGCGATCGTGACCAGGCCGTCAGCCGCCGGCGTGTCGAAACTCGTGTACCAATTGATCCCGGTGATCACCGGGCGAAGCACGAGCGCGAGCAGGGCGTTCTCGATGCCGAACGCGTGCTGGTACGACGAGATCCATCCCAGCTGCAGGGCGGCCTTGCAGACCTCGAGGCCGCTGCCGCCCGGGTCGTTGGGAGGATACGGCTGACCCTCGAGCTTGGTCTCGACCTCGTACAAGGTGATCGCGTTCTGCTCGGTGCGAGGCGGCCCACCTGTGTAGTCCGGTGCGGAGTTCAACGCGCCGCACAGCGCGTTGGCGGTGCAGGATCCGATGTCGCCCTGATCGAGCGGCAGGCCCACCGCGTTGTGCGCCACGCTGACGATGGCGGGCGCGGACTGCGCCGGGAACTCGAGCGAGCGAGGGTCATGGACGATGTGGCGTCCGAGGCGCTTTCCCGGTGCGACCTGCTCCGCGATCTCCACTCGCAGCACATCACCGTTCACGTCAGACCTCCTCGCGGATGGCGGCTGCCGGCGCGGTCGGCAGAGCAATCTTCCGCTCGCGATCTGCGCGTGTCAATTTGGCCGCCACCGTGGCAAACGGTGTGGCGCGACCCTCGCCCTTTGGTGATGCGAAACTCAACAGCGATGGAGATCGACGAGCAGATCGCGCGGGTGCGCGCCGAAGGCGAGGCGCTTGCCCGGGCGGCCGAGGCGGGGCCGCTCGACGCGACGGTGCCGGGTTGCCCCGAGTGGAACGTCGACCTGCTTGTGCGCCATATCGGTGACGTGCATCGCTGGGCGGCGTCCGTCGTCCGCGAGCGGGTGCAGGCGCGACTGCAACGCGATTTCGAAGGCCCGTCCGGGGGCGAGGCGCTGATCGCCTGGTACCGAGAGGGCTGTGCCGCCCTCGCCGGCGTGCTCGAGGCCGCATCCCCCGACGACTCCTTCTGGTTCTGGGGCCCGGCTCCCAACGCGCTCGCGTTCTGGGCTCGACGTCAGGCGAACGAGACAGCCATACACCGCTGCGATGCGGAGTCGTCGCGAGGCCCGATAACCCCGTTGACGACAGTCGACGCCGTCGATGCGCTCGACGAGTGGCTGGTGCTGGCCGGCCGGCGAACGCACGCTCCCGACGGCGAAGGACGGATCCTTCGCCTGGTGCCCACCGACGCACGGGTGACCTGGAGCGTGATCCTCGGGGAGCGAGTCGAGGTGACCAGCGACCGAGGGAGGGGCCACTGCGAGCTTCGCGGCCCAGCCTCCGACCTGTACCTCTGGTCGATGAACCGTTCGGACGCCGAGCGGTTGGCAGTGTCAGGGGACACCGACCTCCTGCGGGTATGGGCCGACAATCTGCGGTTCTGATGACCGCCGGCGACCAACCATCCAGCGCCGCGGAGGTGCGCATCCGCGCCGCGACGATCGGTGAACCCGAGCGACTCGATGGCCGGATCGAGCTTCTTCCCTACGATCCTGAATGGCCACACCGGTACGAGCGCGAGGCTGAGCGCGTGACGGGGGTCCTCGGCGACCGAGCGCTGCGCCTGGAGCATGTCGGCTCGACGTCGATCCCTGGGCTCGCCGCCAAGCCGATCATCGACATGCTGCTGGTCGTCGCGGACTCGTCGGCGGAAGCGGACTACGTACCGGCGATGGAGCGAGCCGGCTACCTGCTCAAGATCCGCGAGCCCGCGTGGTACGAGCACCGGCTCTTCAAAGGCCCGGATGCCGACATCAACCTCCACGTGTTCTCCGCCGGCTGCGCGGAGGTCGACCGGATGATCGACTTTCGCGACCGGCTGCGCGCCGATGAAGCCGACCGCGAGATGTATGAGCGGACCAAGCGCGACCTGGCGGCTCGTCGGTGGAACTACATGCAGGAGTATGCGGATGCCAAAACCGAGGTGGTGGAGGCGATCATTGCGAGGGCCGCGCGCTCGCACTAGGCATGACCGGCATCTCGTAGAGGCTGAAGCGGACTTCGTCGATCAGCTTCTCGCCGACGGATGCGAATCCGAGGCGCTCGTAGTAGCGACGGATCCCCGGGTTCTCGGCCAGGCAATCGAGGCGGACGTAGGCGCGTTCTCGTCGTCGTGCCTCTGCCATCACCCACGCGACCACGTGAGCGCCGACTCCCGCGTTGACGCGACGCACCGCGAATCGATGCAGGTAGAGCGCATTGCTCCGGGCGGAGGGCCAGAAGAGCGCGTCGGACTCGAGGAGCGAGAACGTCGCCACAGCCGCGCCATCGAGCCGGACGAGGTGGAGACTCATGCGCTCGAGGTCGCTGCGAAGGCGCGCCATCCCGGTACTCCCGGGTCCTGTGAACGAGCCCGGCGTCCAACTGGGGCGCCCGGCGGATGCACCCCAGGTCGCCGCCGCCTCGAGAATCTCGGCCGAGATCTCGATGTCGTCCGGATCTGCGACTCGAATCTCGAGGTGCGGTGCCGTGCTGGTCACGCCATGAGCGTAGCCCCGAGGATGATGCCGGCGGCTCCGCGTCAGTGTTTGACGGGCTCAGTCTCCGCAGGCGCTTCGCGCGTCGACCGCCGCTTCGCGGTCAACTTGCGCAGGCGTTTCGCCTCGATGGAGGGTTCCCGGTGGGGCGGGCGGTCCGGCGGCTGCAGTCGCGGGGGCAGGTTTCTCCGCGGTCCCGCCCACAGCGCGGGCGGCGCGTTGACAGCATCCGCGAGACGGTACGCCAGCAACTCGTAGTTGACGCGCCAGCCGCGAAAGTGGATCCACGCTGACGCGGCGTCGCGTCCCATCGGCCAGCCCACGTCGTCGAGATGGTGGATCGCATCCTGGAAGCTGTCCTCGGTGAGCTGGATGGGATCATCGGGCTTGGGGTCGCTTTCAAAGGAAAGACCGACCACGCTGGCGAGGTCGCGCAGGCACATGTAGCCCATGCGCAGAAACGCGCGAGCCTCGGATGGGGCCTGCAGCGGCTGCGTGGCGAGCTGCATCGCGGCCGCGTCAAGCACCGCCAGCAGGCCGATCACCCAGGACCGGTACGGGTGGGGTGACCGGAACCACAGGAGCACCGGATACGACGCGTGGGTCTCGGCGACGTCCGCCGCCCATTCCTCCCAGCGCTGGTAGAGGAGGCCCAGGTTATGGACATTATCGACCAATTCGCTTCGCGCCAGCAGCTCAGGCCCCCAGGCCGGCGACCCCGCGCGGCTGTCGAGCATGGTCACGAGGACCTCGCGCCGGTTGAACGCCCCGTAGAGAACAGGGAGGTAGGCGATCTGCAGCGCGACGATGGTCAGCCCCGCCGCCGCCGCCGCGAAGATGATCAGACGTGGCGCCACGCCGGGATCCGCCGCAAAGCCGAGTGTGAACAGGGAAGAACCGCTCACCGTGAGCGCGTGCACCAGACCGCCCTCGTGCATGAAGGGCCAGAGCATCAGGCCGAAACCGAGGAGCAGGATGGCCAGCCAGGTGGCGAGGATGGCGATGAGGTAGAGCGGGGCCTGCAGCGCCAGAAACCGGTCGCGCGATTCATAGGTCTCAAAGCGATGGGAGATGCGCGAGAACACCTGGAGGGTCCCCCTTCCGACGTACAGCTGGATCCTCGAGGACGCGCGTCGCGGGAGCACGAGCGTGGTGATCACGCTCATCAGCGTCGCCAGGACGACGCCGAGTCCCAGCAGCGCGGCGATCCATGCCACGACGGTCATCCGCGCATCATCGCCGAACGCCCGCCTCGCGGGAGGCAGGCGCCGGCGACGCTATTGATCAAGCGGGCCTTACCACTCCACCCAATCGCCGGGCGCGGATCGCCAGACCGACGTGTCCGGCGCTCCGGCGAAAACGGCACCGAAGTGCTCGAATCCGAGCGACAGGCCGTAGTACTCGTTCATCCGATCGGCATCCATCCACAGGTCGACTCCGATGATTTCGTTGGTCGCCGGTTCACCGGGATTTGCGACCCGCGCCCACGTGCTGTGGCTCACGATGCCGTATGAGCGGGAGGTGTTGATCGTCGTTGCGGCGTAGGCGGTGAACGCCGCTGCGGCGTCTTCGAGCGAGGTCACCGTCACCCGGATCAGTCCGACCGCTCCGATGGAGCGGCCCGAAGGCACCAGGAGGTGGAACGCGCCGAAGTCCTCGAGCCGCGACCACACGACGCCTTCCCGACTGGTGAACAGCTGGCCTGCGGCTTCCTGGACGCGCGGATTGGCGAAGAAGTTCCCCAACCCGGACAGGCTGTTCCAGAAATCGATGAAGAGCAGCTGACCGTCGAGCTCGGAACTGATCGGCGCGAACACGTTGTGGCTCAGGTCGCCGAGTGAGCGTGCGCCGGCGGCGCTCTGCGGGGCTCCCGCCGTCGCGTTGTGCTCTGCGCGTGCAGCATCGAGCGCGGGCGTCGTGAGCGTGCCGCGCACTGTTAGCAGGAATGTGGCTGCTCCTGCATCGGGTGGGTACGTTGGGGTGTCGTAGGGCATTTCCGTTCTCCTCTTGGTTTGTGGGCCTACTCAGACGACGAACGGAGAACGTCGGGATCGACCGGGCGGCGGTGGAATCTGCCGCGCGCGCCGTGGCGGAGTCGAGGAAGCGGTCCGCCTGAGTCCTCAGGCGATGGTTGTGATGTAGGCCCCGACCAGCGTCGCTTTCTGCTGGTCAACTCCGCCCTCACGGCGCTCGCCGTGGCCGTCCTGAAAGTGCGCGAACGCCGGGGTCGACGAGATCGGGTTCACCTCGTCGTCAGCGTGGTCATGGAATGACACGTGCACGAACGAACCGTCCTCGAGGCGGAGGACGATATAGCTCACGTTGTCGGGCTTGTTCACCGACAGCTCCGCAAAGACACCTTCCACGCGTCGTTGGTTCTCGTCGGCGGCCTCAGCCGACTTCGTCGCGTAGCGGGTCACCAGTCGCTTCTGCATTCGGATGCTCCTGTGGTTGGTACCGATAGACTACAGACATGAATTGGAAGATCGAACTCGTTGCCATCCCCGTGACCGACGTCGACCGTGCCAAGGCGTTCTACGTTGACCAAGTCGGTTTCAACGCCGACCACGACTTCCAGGTCAACGAGGGTCTCCGCTTCGTCCAGCTCACCCCTCCGGGTTCGGCCTGCTCGATCGTGATGGGCACCGGGATCACCGAGATGGCGCCCGGCTCGCAGAGGGGCATGCAGGTGGTTGTCGAAGACGTTGATGAAGCGCGGCGGGCCCTCATCGGCCGGGGAGTGCAGGCCAGTGAGGTGGACGTTCAGCCGTGGGGTTCCTTCGTGACGTTCAGCGACCCCGACGGCAACATGTGGTCCTTGCAGCAACTGCCTCCCCGTGCATAGCTACGGCTGCTACCCGACGCGACGGTAGCTGCGCACCGCGAGGGGAATGAATACCAGCAGGATGCCGGCAAGCCAGACCACGCTCTCCCACAAGGCGGGGTTGAGAGGAAACGCCGGACCACCCAAGGCCATCGCACGCATCGCGTTGATGACGAGGGTCACCGGCTGGTTGTTGGCGAACGCCTGCAACCACCCCGGCATCGTGGCGATGGGCACAAACGCGGAACTGACAAACGTCAGCGGGAAGATCCAGATCAGCCCAAACGCCTGAACCGATTCCTCATCCTTGATGGCGAGCCCCACGAACGCCGACACGGCGCAGATGGTGATCCCGAAGGCCTCGGCGAGCAGCACCATCCCGACCGCGCCAAGCAGCCCGTTCTGAAAGCGGAAGCCGACGGCGTAGCCAACTCCGATGATGACGAGGATCACGATCAGCATCCGAATGGAATCGGCGACGAGCCTGCCCGCGAGCACCGCCGAACGGGCCATCGGCATGGCCCGGAAGCGGTCGATGACGCCTTTGGTTGCCTCCTGCGCCAGTGCGATCGCCGTGGCGAAGGTGGCGAACGCGGCGGTCTGACCGATGATCCCCGGCATCAGGTAGTCGACGTAACCGCCTGACCCCGGCGCTTGGATCGCGCCGCCGAACACGTAGCGGAAGAGCAGCACGAAGATCACCGGCTGGACGACGGTGAACACCAGATAGGCCGGTACGCGCATCCAGACCAGGAGATTCCGCCTGGTCATCACGAGCGCGTCGCTGACAGCCCAGCGTGCCAGCTGGCTCGCACCCGGCTGCGCGGACGGGTGAGTGGCTCGTCGCGATCACGGTCAGCCGCCCACCGAGCTCTTGTCTCGGGTCATACCCCGCCTGCGCGCACCGTCGGATGCCGATTCGGCGGCATGACCGGTCACCCTCAGGAACACGTCGTCGAGCGAGGGACGGTGCAGGGCGAGGTCCTTGGTCTCGACGCCGGCGGAGTCGAGCCGGCGTACCGCCTCCACGAGCGCCTGCGATCCGCGATTGCCCACCGCCACTTTCACGCGTCGCGTCTCGGCGTCCACGCTCGGGTCGGCCTCGGAGAGATCCGCGACCGCGCGAACCCCGGCCTCCAGTCGGGTCTGGTCGGGGACCGTGAACTCGAGCAGATCGCCGCCAACCTGATCCTTGAGCTGGTCAGGGGTGCCCGACGCGATCACCTCGCCGCGATCGACCACGACGATGGTGTCGGCGAGTTCGTCCGCCTCGTCGAGGTACTGCGTTGTCAGCAGGAGCGTCGTACCACGGGCCACCAGTTCTCGAATGATCGCCCACATCCCGAGCCGCCCATGGGGGTCGAGACCGGTCGTCGGCTCGTCAAGGAAGAGCACGGAGGGCTCCGCGATCAGACTGGCGGCGAGGTCGAGGCGTCGCTGCATCCCACCCGAGTACGTCTTGGCCGGTCGGTCGGCTGCGTCCGCGATCTCGAAGCGCTCCAGAAGCGCGCCGGCGCGCTCCTTGACGATCGCGCGGTCCATGTGGCTGAGGCGCCCCATGATCTCCAGGTTCTCCCTGCCGGTGAGCTCCAGCTGGATCGCGGTTGCCTGGCCGGCGAGCCCGATGTGGCGGCGGACCGCTGCGGCGTCGCGAACCACGTCGTATCCCTCGACGACGACGCGCCCCGCATCCGGTCGCAGGAGCGTGGTCAGTACGCGCACCGCCGTCGTCTTGCCCGCGCCGTTGGGTCCCAACATGCCGAGCACGCTGCCGCGAGGCACCGCGAAATCGATGCCGCGAAGCGCGTGCACCTTGCCGAACGACTTGTGAAGTCCGACCACTTCGATGGCATGGTCAGTGCTCTCGATCACCACGGCGGGTGAGGATAGGGCAACCGGCGCAAAGCCCGTCGTGGCCCGCTGTGCACTTATCCGGCGGGTTGGGACCGTGGTCGCACGGTCCGCGGTCAGCGCCCGGTCAGTGCGAGCAGCCTCGCCTGGGTCGAATCGTCGGCGGGGTTCTTCTCGGGACCAAACAAGCCGGCGGAGCGCCAGTCCTCCGCGTGTTGACGCAACTCCTCGAACGCGAAGTCCACCAACTCCGGGTCAAGCGTCTCGTCGGCGCCGATGGCGCGGGCCAGGTCCCAGGCATGGATCACGCTGTCGATGGCCATCTGCCCGAGGTAGTCGGCGCCGGGGACATCACCGAACGAGAGATGGACGACGCGCGTCAGCGAATCCGGCGCCTCCGCCGCTGCCTGTGCGTCACGCGCTGCGCTCTCCAGGGTCGCCAGCGGATCCTTCCCCAGCAGGTCGCCGTCAAGGCGGTTACCGACGTCCGAAATCGTCTTGCCGGCAATCAGCTCTGGGACCCACAGGTATTCCCCGACGACATGGTTGACCAGGGTGCGGACGTCCCACTCCGAGCAGGGTGTCGCCGCCGACCACTGCGCCGGGGTCACCTCTCGGGCTCGTCGAACATAGCCGTTGCTGGCGCGAAGAAATGCGGTGGCTTCATCCATGGCTCGGCACCTCCATACCGGCGATGAGCCTACCGCTTGGCTTACTCGGTCTGAACTGCGTACTCATCCATACCGCGTTCCAGACGCACGAAGCCACGGATGGCCTGGGCGCGCGCGTCCGCGGCGAGCTGCCGCCCGTGCCTGCCGGCGAGGGCGCGATTTCTGACGTATGCGACGACCGCGCGGTGCGTTCCCATCAATGCGGTCGCCACCGTCCAGGGCTCGACCGCATCGGCAGCGGCGCCGGTCTCCTCGGCGAGAATGGCGGCGAGCAATCCCGTGTAGCGGGCGACGACCTCACGCTCCCGTGCCTCCAGGGCCGAGCTCGCCTGGATCAACGCCGCCGCCCTGGCGATCACCGCTGCGGTCTCGTCAGCGGCGAGGCGCGCGAAGCTGTCCGTGAGCAGTCCGCGAAACGCCGCCAGCGCCGACCGTCCGGGGGGCCGGTTGCGCACCGCCTCGATCAGCTGCGCCTCAAAGTCCGCCATTCCGGCGAAGAACAGGTCCTCCTTGGTTGGGAAGTAGTTGAAGACGGTGACCTCGGAGACGTCGGCGGCACGCGCGATCTCCGCGACGGTCACGGCGTCGAAACCGCGCTCCGCGAAGAGCCGGTGCGCCGTCTCGAAGATCAACTGATGCGTCTGACGCTTCTTGCGCTCGCGGAGGCCGAGTTCCTGCGTCACGCTCCGAGCTTACCAGACTTCAGAGTTGCAACCACAAGTTTATATCTGCTATAAAAACAGTGTCGCATAAGAAAGGGTCCCGGGCCGAATCCCCCCGGGCAGGTGAAGGATGATGAGCAACAGCACAACTCGAGCCACAGCAACTTCGGCCGCCGCGCCTCGTGCCGCCGGGCCGGAACCGTCGGCGCGCCGATGGACCGCACTGGTGTTCATCGCGCTGGCGCAGCTCATGGTCGCGCTCGACGCCACCATCGTCAGCATCGCGCTGCCATCAGCGCAGGCGGCGCTGCATGCATCGGATGCGCAGCGGCAGTGGGTGATCACCGCGTACGCGATGGCCTTCGGCGGTCTGCTCCTTCTGGGTGGGAAGGTCGCCGATCGTCTCGGTCGGAGGCGCGCCTTCTTCATCGGCCTGCTCGGCTTTGCCGTCGCCTCCGCCCTCGGCGGTATCGCCCCGAACTTCGACGTGCTGGTCGGTGCGCGAGCGCTCCAGGGAGCGTTCGCGGCGCTGCTGACGCCGACCGCGCTCTCGTTGCTCGCAGTCAGCTTCACGCAGCCGCGCGAACGTGCGACGGCCTTCGCGGTGTACGGCAGCATCGCCGGAAGTGGTGCGGCGGTCGGCCTGCTCCTGGGCGGCGCACTGACGCAGTACCTGGCGTGGCGCTGGTGCCTCTACGTCAACATACCGATCGCGGTCATCGCGGCGGTTGGCGGCAATGCGTTCCTGCCCGATCCGCCGCGATCGACGCAGGCCACGCGGTTCGACATTCCCGGCGCCGCGCTGGCGACGGGTGCACTGGTCGCACTGGTGTACGGGTGCACCCAGGCAGTGACGTCGGGTTGGAGCGGGAGCGGCGTCGTCGCCCTGCTGCTGGCGGGCGCGGTCCTGATCGTCGCATTCGTGATTCGAGAGCTGGTGACGAGCGCGCCGTTGCTGCCGCTGCGCATCGTCCTCGACCGCAATCGTGGCGGCTCATACCTCACCGTGCTGCTTGCGGTCGGCGGGCTGTTCGGCGCCTTTCTTTTCATCACGTACTACCTGCAGGTGGTGCTCGGATATTCGCCCCTCGAGGCCGGCCTTGCGTTCCTGCCGATCGCGGTCGCGTCGCAACTCGGATCCTGGCTGATTGCCAGGCGGCTCATGCCTCGCGTGCCGCCGAGGGTGCTCATCGCTCCCGGCCTCCTGGTGGCCGCCGCAGGGATGGCCTGGCTCACCCAGTTGCAGGTGAACAGTGATTACCTGACACACGTGCTGCCTGCCGAGCTGTTGCTCGGGTTCGGCATCTCATCGGCAATGGTGCCCGCATTCAGCACCGCGACCTCCGGGGTCGATCAGCGGGAAGCGGGCGTGGCCGCGGCGACGGTCAACGCGGCGCAGCAGATCGGTGCTTCGATCGGGACCGCGGTCCTCAACAGCATCGCGGCGAGTGCCACCCTGGCGTTCGCCGGCGTCCATCCGCCGCGCGGGGTGAACCCGGCGACGGCCCTGGTCCACGGGTACTCCGTTGCCACGGCGTGGGGGACGGGCATGCTCGTGGCCGGGGCGCTCGCCGCCGCTCTTCTGATGAATGCGTCGAGGCCGCGGTCCCATGGCACGTCGTTCACCTGATCGCGAGCCCACGGTCAGCTGGCACCGGCTGCCCCCGTCTCGACCTCCGCGTCACCCGCCGTCGCACGGGTCGATGACGGTGCCGTGAGGTCGAGGCGCCAATCGTTGCAGATCAACCTGTGTCCCTCGTATTCGAACTGGTACTCACCGAGGAACTCGAACCCGAGCGCTCTGCAGATCCCGTTGGAGGGTGCGTTGCTGACCGATGGGTAGGCATGCAGAAACCGTCGCGTCGCCACTGACTTCAATCGCTCGATGAGCATGCGGGTCGCCTCCCGAGCCACGCCGCGTCCCTGGTAGGCCGGGAAGACGTTCCACCCCGTCTCGTAGACGGGCTCGTCGAGCCAGGTCTTCTCCCAGTAACCCACGGTGCCGGCGCTCTCCGACTCGGGCTTCACGACAATCTTGAACATCTGCCCGGTTCCGGACTTCCCGGTGTCCACGAAGCGCCGATGCGCCGTCCGAGCCGTCTCGAGGCTTTGGGCACCACCGAGGTGCTCCATCATCTCTGGGCTGGTGAGGAACCGCTCGGTCATGGGCTGGTCTTGCTCGGTCAGCGGATGGAGCTCGAGGTCGTCCGGACGGACGGTGCGCCCCTGGCCCATGGAGATATTGTCGGCCACGTGTGCTCGTCAACGCCGTGCCGCGGTCTTTCGGCCGCGTGCGCTATTCGGCGCGCGCGTGGCCGAAGTACATCAATTCCCAGATGGCTTCGTCGCTATGGGTCTCGATCAGCTCGCTGCCGCGGTGATGCGACACCTCGAGGTCTCCCGCGAATCGAAGGTATGCGCCGTCGAAATGCGCGAGGCGTGCGGCGATGTGTTGGAGCCCCTTGACGCCGTCGATCATGCGGTTCAGGGACAGATCACGCGTTCGAGTGAACGACACGACATAGCGGTCCTCGCCATGCCGGTAGATGTAGCGGGTAGTCTTGCGACCGGTTTCCCGGTTGTCGTGTCGGTGTAGATGCCTTCGCGTTCGAACGTGACCTTGGCAGGGTCGTCACCGATGACGACGTTCTCATACGCGAGCATGAAGATCGGGATCGGCTCGAAGCCGTAGGGCTTCGCCGATGTGATGTACGAAGCGATGACCGAGTACGGGCCGGCCTGCCCGCGGGCCCAGTACCAGTGATGGACGACCTTCATCAGGCCGACGTTCCCCCAGTTGTGGTCGTGGTAGCCGATTTCGTTCGCCTCGTGCTCCTCGCCGTCGACGGTGTACCTGACTCGAACAGCGCCCTGTGGCACCGCCGGTAGCCACGCGAACTCCAGCGACCGATCCTTGCCGAACAACATGTATCCCGTGGCCGGGCGCCAGGCGGCAATCTCGCTGGTCAACGTGACATCGACCGCTATGCCGTCTGCGGCCGCCTCGATGCGGTACGTGTGGAGGTCACCCGTGAACCGGTTGTCGCCGATCCGCACGTCCGCGCAGTCCTTGGCCGCCGACCACGCGGCAGCCGGAAAGGTGATGAGCTTCTCGAAGCGCCGCTCGTCGGGCAGATCGAGATCGATCCGCAGCAATGGGGACAACGGCCTCTGCGGCTGGGCGATGTCCTTGTTCATGAATGCCACAACCAGCTTGGCGCCGTCCGCCAGGTGCGCATCGAAGTACCACCACTCGTAGGTACCCGCCGAGTTGTCGGTCCGCGCACCGTCCTCCCAGGGTTCTATGGACGTGGGTGACAACCCGAGGCGCTCATAGTCGTCGGGCTGGTTCGCCAGCACCGCCAACTGGCGTACGGTGGAGTCAGCGACGATGCCGGCCCGGCTCGAGGTCGGGTCGGACCCTGGGCGACGCTTCACTTGATGTCGTACTCGTCGTGGCGGTGGAACCAGATGCCGGTCTCGTTGCGACCGAGTGGCGCGCGATCAAGCCACTGGTACATCCCCCAGAGCCCGTCAAGCCCGCGCGCGTATGCCGAATAGGTGTGGTAGACGACGCCATCCTCGAGCGCGAACGCGCTCATACCCGGCGCTTCTCGCCTGTACGTCGCCCAGTCCACGCCAACGCCCATCCCGGCGGCCCAGTCACCCTCCTGGCCGGCCTTCAGCTCAGCCCGCATGTCCTCCGTGCGGAAGTTGTACTCAACGGCGCCCGAGTGCTGCTGCTCCTCGCTGTGCGATGCCTGAAAGTCGTAATTGAAGTCGCTGTCGAACGACGACGCCCACGGGAAGCTCCATCCCATCCGCCGCTTGTACGCCTGCAGTTTCGAGAGCTCAGCCCGCGATACCGCGCCGAGTGTGACGTCGTGGTTCGCGAGGTGGACGACGAAGCCGTCGAAGCCGTCCGCGATCGCCGAGCAGGACGGACACCCTGCCGTGAACTCGGGCCCGAACATGAAGTGATAGATCAGCAGTTGCGAGCGTCCTTTGAAGAGGTCCGCGAGGGACGCTGTGCCCTCGTCGGTCTCGAAGCGATAGTCCTTGTCGATTCGAACCCACGGCAGCTCCTGCCGCCATCGCGCCAGTTCGTCGCTGCGCCGCGTCGCCGCCTTCTCGGCTTCGAGCAGCTTGAGCCTGGCCGCAAGCCACTCATCGCGTGTTCCGGTCGTGTGGGCGGTCATGTTGTCCTCTCCTTGATGTCAGTGGAACTTTGCAGGGCTGACGCCCCCGTTGTCACCCACGTCCGCGTGCCCGGCGCCTGCCCTCGTGCATGGCCTGGACGCGGGCGACCGGGATGGATCTGCCCTCCTCCAGCAACTCTGCGCCGAGCCGCTGTGGCGACGGCATCCGGGTTGCCCATCGGTCGTCATCGCCGAGGTACCGCACGGCGCTGAGGACCGTGAAGTCAGAAGGCGACACATCATCCAGGTCGTCCCAGTCCAACGGAAACGACACGGGAGCGCCCGGCCGGACACGCGGGCTGTATGCGGCAACGACTGTCGCCCCGCCGACTCGGGTCGAATCGACGAACACTTTGCCTCCTCGGTCATCCTTCATGAAGGCCGTTGTCACCGTGTCGGGATCCAGTCGTTCCGCTCGTGCCGCGATCGCCCGGGTGGCGGCTGCGGCTGCATCCATGGACACGCTGCTGTCGATGGGGACGAACAGGTGCAGGCCTTTCGCGCCGCTCGTTTTGACGACAGCGTCCAGGCCCTCATCCAACAGCACGCGCCGCACAACCAGCGCGGCGCGCACGGCGTCGGGGAAGGCGTCTGCGTGCGGGGGATCGATGTCGAGCACCAGATGAGTTCATGTGGTCGGGGCTGCTGACGCGCACCAACGCCGGGTGATACTCGACGGAGCGTTGGTTGGCGAGCCACAACAGCGTCCGGCGGTCATTGCAGAGGGCGTAGGTCACATCCCGCTTCGACGAATCCGCCCACATCGTCACCCGCGGCACCCAGGAAGGCGCGTATGAGGGCAGGTTCTTCTGCATGAAGGCCTCGTGACCCCGATGAACACGGATCACCGACAGCGCTCGGTCCGCAAGCTCCGGGATGATCCGATCGGCCACGCGGTCCAGATAGTCGACGAGGTCTCGCTTGGTTGCCCCCGCCGCGTCGAAGAGCGGCTCGTCGAGGTTGGTCAGCGTCACGCCGAGCGAGGCGGCGTCTTCAGTCATGGTGAGACAGGCTAAACATCAGCGTGTGGCGCTGAGGCGTTTCCTGGCGCGAGCGAGGGCGAGAACCCCGATGGTGATAACACCGAGCGCGATCGTTGCCGCGGCGGAGGCCAGGAGGGTGCCGCGCGCCCCCAGGGCGGCTACGATCGGGCCGCCAAGCGCGCTCCCCAACGGCGACGCCAGGATGAGCAGCGACGTGCGGGCGGCGATGACCTGCGAAAGCGAGGCGGGTGGGCCGGCGCCCTGGAACACCGCCATCGACAGCGACGTCCACGGACCCCAGATGACCGCCCCGGCGAAGAAGGCCGCGAGCCCGACCCACAGCGGCGTGTCCAGCCCGAGCGGCACGATCGCCAGGCCCCAGCCGAGCACGATGCCGGTCATGGTCGGCCACACCGGCCAGTGCCGCAGGAACGGCGCGGCGAGCTCGCCGATCAACGCCCCCACGCCGAACACGGCCCAGAACGCGCCGAGCAGCGCCGCCGACCCGTGCAGGTCGGTGGCCACGTGCACCGGCAGCGCCACCTCGATCGGCCCGTAGAGCAGGTAGAACACAAACGAGAGGACCAGCAGGCCGGTCAGCACCGGGCTCGACCTGATGATCGTCCAGGCGCCCACCTCGGTCGGCGCCCGCGACGGGGCGGCCGGGCCGGGCGCGGCCGGGTCCGCGGCGGGACCTGCGGGACGGGGCGGGGGGCGGAGCCGGCTCGGCGCGATGCGAGCCGCCAGGGGCGCGACGCGGGCGTAGCTGATCGCCAGCACCGCCCAGCTCACCGCGTCCACCGCAATGACCACCGCCGGGCCCGACACCGCGGTCACCACGCCGGCGAGGGCGGGGCCGATCATCAGGCTCACTTGTCCGCCAGACCGAACACAGTGTTCCCCGCGACCCGGTGTTCGGCCGGGAGCAAGTCCGCGATCAGCGTGTACTTGCCCGCCAAACCCCACGCGCTGAGCAGTGAGGACACACCGAGCAGGGCCACGTAGCCCGCGGGGCCGAGCACCCCGGCGACGGCGAGGCACGCGATCAGACCCAGGGCCGCCGCGCGTAACACGGCGTTCACAAACGCCAGGCGCGCCCCGCGCGGTCGCGCAGCCAGCGACGCAATGCCACTGCGCCAACCGCTCCCGGTAGTGAGTACGCCGCGATCGCCGCACCCACCCACAATCCGCGACTGCCCGGGGGCGCCAGCGTCAGCGCCAGCCAGGCGATCGCCACCGCGCTCATCCCGTCGCCGAGCGCGGACATGGCCGCGCCAGGGAGCACGCGGCGCAGCACCGGGTGGTGATCGCTGGGTAGTACGGCGAGGCTCGGGCTCGTTCGGTCAACCGAAGAGTGCGGGTGGGTTTGGATCGGGAGTTTGGACACAATGCGAACCGGTCGCCGATCGTCGATGGGCCACGCGTCAGCTCGAAGAAGCCCCAGCGTAGCGATCACCCACCCGCGCCCTGGGGCCTGGCGGAGGCGGCTCGCCGACGACCGCGCCGGAGCGGTCGATGGCTGCCGGCGCGCGCCTCGCGTGCCATGCTCACTCGATGATCGACGTGCCGATCCGCTACGCGCGCAGCGGCGCCCTCGAGATCGCTTATCGAACCGTCGGCGATGGTCCCATCGACGTGGTATTCGTGCAGGGCTGGCTCACGCATCTGCAGGTGCTCAGCGAGGAGCCGGCGTACCGTCGATTCTGCGAAGCGATCTCCGGCTTCTGCCGCCTGATCACGTTCGACAAGCGCGGCATGGGCCTGTCCGACCGCACCGAGGTGGGCACGCTCGAAGACCGGATGGACGACGTGCGCGCAATCCTGGATGACCTGGGCTCCGAGCGAGCGGTGCTGTTCGGTAACTCCGAGGGCGCCCCATGTCGCTGCTGTTCGCCGCGACATCTCCGAACCGGACCCAAGCTCTGATCCTCTGCGGCGGCGAGGTCAAGGAGGAACGCTCGGCGGACTGGCCGTGGGGCGAATCGACTCCAGAGCAGCACCGGGCCGCGATGGAGCGGGTGCCCGCGAGGTGGGGTAGCGGCGGCACGATGATCGACTACGTCTGGCCCAGCGCCAAGGGCGACGAGCAGCGCTGTGCGTGGATGCGGCGCCTGCAGGTCGCGGCCGCCACGCCGCGCGTCGCGGTGGCGTTCATGGATATGGCGTTCGGCATGGATGTCCGCGACGTGGCGCCGGTCGTCAACGTGCCGACGCTGATTCTGCACTCGCCGCGCGACCAGGTTTGCCACGTCGAAAATGCACGGTTCCTCGCCCGGACCATACCTGGCGCCGAATACATCGAGCTGGGCGGAGGCGACCATGTTCCATGGGGTGACTGCCTTGACGAGATCGTGGCGGACATCCGCGAGTTCCTCACCGGCACGCGCGAGGCGCCTGAGCCGGATCGCGTGCTGGCGACGATTCTCTTCACCGACATCGTCGGCTCAACACGGCGCGCGGCTGAGCTCGGCGACGCGCGCTGGCGCGACCTGCTGCAACGTCATCACGACACCGTCCGCCGGCAGCTGGTGCGCTTTCGCGGGCACGAGCTGGACACGGCGGGTGATGGCTTTTTCGCGAGCTTCGACGGGCCCGCGCGGGCCATCCGCTGCGCCGCGGCGACCGTCGATGCCGTCCGATCCATCGGCATCGATATTCGCGCCGGGGTGCACACGGGCGAATGCGAGTTGATCGGCGACAAGCTGGGCGGCATCGCTGTGCACATCGGCGCACGGGTCGCGGCCGCAGCCGGTGCGGGTGAGGTACTGGTGTCGAGCACGGTGAAGGACCTTGTCGCCGGCTCAGGCATCGAGTTCGACGATCGCGGCGACCATCAGCTCAAGGGCGTCGCGGGAACGTGGCGGCTCTTCGCCGTACTGCCGACGTAGCCCATAGTGGTCGAAGTGGCGGAGCGAGCTCACGCGGACGATTCGGCTGCCAACGGCGGTCCGGCCCTCAGGGTCGACCACCTCACCAAGCGTTTCGGCGAGCGCATGGCCTTCCAGGACGTGTCCTTCACCGTCGCGCCGGGCGAGGTGTTCGGGTTTCTCGGACCTAACGGGGCGGGGAAGACGACCACGGTACGAACCCTGGGGACACTGGTAGCACCAACGTCGGGATCCGCAAGCGTCGCCGGCATACCTCTGACGCCGGATAACGGACCGGAGATTCGCCAGCACATCTCGATCATGCCCGAGAACCCCGGCTTGTATCAGCGCCTCACGGTCATTGAAAACCTACAACTGTTCGCCGGCCTGTACGGCCAGCGCAACCCGGGACCGCGCATCAACGCTGCTCTGGAAGCCGTCAGCCTCACGGCGCGCGGGCGCGACCTGTGCGGCAGCCTCTCCAAAGGGTTGCGGCAGCGTGTGGGGCTGGCACGTGCGCTCCTCAACGATCCGGCGGTCATGTTCCTCGACGAGCCGACGTCGGGACTGGATCCAGTGGCGGCGCGCGAGGTCCACGATCTGATCACCGGGCTGCGTCAGCGCGGGGTCACCGTCTTCCTCACCACCCATCGCCTGGACGAAGCGGAGCGCCTCTGCGACCGGGTGGCCATCCTCAACACCACGCTGCGCCTGGTCGGCAGGCCAGATGAACTGCGTGAGAGCCTATTCAGTCGATCCCTCTTGGTCGAGACGCTGGCACCGCTGCCTGCGCCGAGTGACGTCTTCAACGGTACGCATGGCGTCGAGAGCTGGCAAACCGAGGGAGAGAGCAGCTACGTTCTGAGCGTTGCCGACCCGAGGCATAGCGCTCCCGACGTGATCCGAGCGCTGGTCGCGGCAGGTGCGGACGTCGTCTCGATCACCGAGTCCCGTCACTCTCTCGAGGACGTGTATCTACAACTGATCGACGAGGACCCCGAGGCATCGCGGCGATGAACTTCAGCTTCGGACGCCTGATCGCTGTGCTCCGCAAGGAGCTGCGTGAGTACCGCCGCAGCCCCTTCATCGTCGTGACTATGGCGGTGCTCCCGCTCGTCTTTCTCGTGGAACCGTTGATCACCATCTTTCGAATCGGCCCGTCGGTCGGGGCGAATGCTGTGGATAAGGCGGTCGGAAGCACTTTCCTGCTGCTGCTGGTTGCGCCCGCGCTGCTGCCTGCTGTCATCGCGGCGTACTCCGTGGTCGGCGAGCGCGAGCAGGGCACCCTCGAACCCTTGCTGACCACCCCGCTCCGTCGCGAGGAGCTGCTGCTCGGCAAGGCGCTCGGCGTGGTCGTTCCGGCGGTTGGCATCGCTTATGTTCTTTTCGCGGTCGTCCAGATCTGCGCCCGCCTCTTCGCCAGCAACGCGGCCGTGGTCTCTGCCCTGGGGCAAGGGCCCCATATCCTGGCCGAGATTCTCTTCGCGCCGCTCCTGGCGGGATGGTCGATCTGGGTGGGCATCGGCATCTCGGCGCGAGCGAGCGACGTGCGAGTTGCTCAGCAGCTGGGCACGCTCTCGAGCATTCCCCCGCTCGCGGTCGTGGCCTTGGTGTCCTTCAACGTGTTCACTCCGAGCTTCACCCTCGCGGTAGTGTTCGCAGTGGTCCTGCTCGTGGCCGACGTGATTCTATTTCGCACCGTCTCGGCGTTATTCGACCGCGAGCGACTCATCACTGGCGCTCGAGGTCAGCGACCGTCAGGTGGTGGCCGCCAGGTTCCCCCGCCCGGCGCGGTGCGACGCATACCGCGCACGGGAGGAACCGACGATGGGTGACGCAACGGTCAGGCTGGAGCGGCGGTTGAGCATCCGGCGTCAGCTCTTCGCGGCACTCCTCAAGCATGATCTCTGCATCAGTCGCAACACATGCCCATAGCTGCGCGATCCGCGGCCGTGGTTGCAGGCATCCTGGGTGGTTCTGGCAGCCACGTCGTCCAGATCATCATTGGCATCGTGGTGGGGGTTGCGCTCATCGGTTATTTCCTGTTCAGCCTTGGGGGTCGCGGCGGCGGCGGTCACGTCCGCGCCGCATCGGTGAGCCAACATGACCGCGAAACAGACCGCGCACGCGAGGGAGCTGTCAGCGACGCGACAGTTGGGTTGGTTCGAACGTGGAGTGGGATCGGTATTGGTGCGCAGAATAAGGAGTGGAATATCGCGATCGACGGCATCGTGGTGGGGTCGATCGCCAACAAGGAGACGGTCGAGGTAGCTGTGGAACCGGGGCATCACACGCTAGGACTCAGCTCCGGCAGACACCGCAGCGCGGCGCGGTCGTTCGATGTCGCGGAGGGCGAGGCCGTCGGCTTTCGGTGCCATGGACCGAGGATATGGCCGATGTTGGTAGCGGCTCTCGTCAAGCCCGACCTATGGATCTCACTCAGACGGGAGTGACCCATGTGGGAAAGCTGGGAGACCGGACACAACATGAACCGCTTGCCGGAAGTGGTCGGAGCCAGGATCGGGCTCGCCCAGCCTGGAGCGGAGCCAGGGGCTGAGCTGCGTCCACCGGCGCAGTACCAGGCTGGGAGTCGGTTAGCCCGCAGCGACCGCCCTCACCAACGCCAGCATCACATCTGCGGCGGCATCGTCCGAAAGTCCTTCTTGCACCAACCGCCGCCAGGTCCAGAAATCGAGTGCCAGCGCGAGGGAGGCACGCAGGCGCTGTGTGGCCGGACCTCCAGCCGCGAAACCCGCCGCGAGCGTGTCGACGAGGTTGGCTACCGCCATGTCCATGCGAAGTCGCATCGCCTCGTCCAGGGCTGGGATCGTGAGGCGGTCGCGCTGAAAGTTGATGTTGGCCTGCGCGTTTTCTCGATACCAGAAGTAGAACGACTCCAGAACCGCACGTAGGCGCTCGGCTGGGTCTCCTATTGCCAACGTAGAAGCGGGATCGGGTGGCGGATGCGTTGCCAGCCAGTGGTCGCCGCAGGCGGCGAATAGATCGGCGTCGTTCGGAAAGTTGTTGTAGACGGTCAACCGCTGCACGCCTGCCCGGCGCGCGATCTGGACCACGGTTGTGTGCGCGGGCCCCACCTCCTCGTGGAGTGCTGCCGTGGCCTCGACGATCCGCCGGCGCGTGTCAGCCTGCCGGGCAGCCCGCGCCTTCAGCGTGTAACTGCGTTTTTCGGTTGACATGATGTTCATCTATCCTATAGGATCGTTTGGCTAAACAGAGCGTTCACTCAAAGGGGTCTCGCATGGTGACAGCTGCAGCTCGGATGGTTGGCCCGCGGGACGGCAAGATCGGCAGCCTTGGCGGAGTTGGCGTCCGCTTCATGATCGACGGGGCGGAGTCAGGCGGGGGATTCTCCCTCGTCGAGCACCCAATGGAGGCCAGGGCCCTGGCAGCGCCAATGCACAGGCACAGCCGGGAGGACGAGTACAGCTACGTCCTCCAGGGACGCGTGGGTGCGGACCTTGGCGGACAGATCGTCCGCGGCGAGGTCGGCGATCTGATCTTCAAACCGCGCGGCCAGTGGCACACTTTTTGGAATGCGGGTGACGAGCCCGCGCGGATCCTCGAGATCATCTCGCCGGCAGGCTTCGAGCGATTCTTTGACCGATTGACGGAATTGACGGCGCAAGGTCAGTTCGAGCCATCAGCCGTGGCTACCCTTGCCGCGGAATACGGCGCGGAGCTCGACTTCGAGAGCATCCCCCGATTGGTAGCGATACACAGCCTAGTGTTTCCGGGCGGCCCGCCTCCGCAATAGACGTAGCGCAACGCTGCGAATGGCATGGAGCACGGCACCGATGCCGTCGTCGTAACCGCATGTGCGCGACGGTCGCTGGACGATGGACGGCGGCGGCTCGGCGACGTAACCGTGCATGGCCAGCCCATGACGACGCTGTGCATGCCGGGTCCTCAATTCCCTCACGTGAGGGAGTGTCAAGCGTCAACCGGAGCAGGTGTAAAGCATCAGCCGAAGCTGTGTAAAGCCTCGGCCTTGGATTCAGGGGGTCAATGCACCACCTCGGTTGAGCAGGGAATGATCCCGGCTACGAGGAGGTGCCATGGCGAGGCGATTCACCGAAGCGGAACGAGCTGAAATCTGGGCAAGGCTGGCGCGGGGCGAGTTCCCGAGCATGGTGGCGCGGGCGTTCGGCCGTTTCCCCAGCGCTATCTATGCTGTGCAGCGGGTGACCGGGGGCGTGCGGCCGGCGGAGCGTCGTCGCCGCAAAGACGCGCTCACATTGACCGAGCGCGAGGAGATCTCCCGTGGCCTGGCGTCGAAGGAGACCTGTCGGGCCATCGCCGGGCGGCTGCACCGAGCGCCGTCAACGGTCTGTCGCGAGGTGCAACGCAATGCGGGACGGGCACAGTACCGGGCGTGCGCTGCGGAACGTCGATGTCTCCAGGTTGGGCATCGACCCAAGCCGGCGAAGCTGGCGCAGTGCCCTCGGCTGCGGACAGCGGTCGAGGCTAAGCTGGCCTTGAAGTGGTCCCCGCAGCAGATCGCCGAGTGGTTGCCCATCGCCTATCCGGCTGACCCCGAGATGCGCGTGTCGCACGAGACCATTTACCTCTCGTTGTATGTCCAGGGCCGCGGTGCGTTGCGCTACGAGCTGCACCGTGCGCTGCGAACCGGGCGAGCCGTGCGCAGATCGAAGAAGGCACTCCCGGGCGTGCTCGGCAAGCTCTCCAACATGGTGCTCATCAGCGAGCGGCCGGCGGAGGTCGAGGACCGAGCGGTACCCGGGCATTGGGAGGGAGACCTGATCATGGGTACCCGCAAGACCTGCATTGGCACGCTCGTGGAGCGCTCGACGCGGTACGTCATGTTGCTCAAGCTCGAGAAGAACACTGCGGAGGCGGTGCGCACCGCGATGAGCCGGAAGATCCTCCGACTTCCCGCGGAGCTGCGACGTAGCGTCACCTGGGATCAGGGCAAGGAGATGGCTGACCATCTGCGCTTCACCGTTGACACTGGCGTCCAGGTGTACTTCTGCGACCCCAAGAGTCCCTGGCAGCGGGGCACCAACGAGAACACCAACGGCCTGCTCCGTCAGTACTTTCCCCGTCTCACCAACCTCTCGATCTATGCCGAGCGAGACCTCGACGCTGTGGCCAGCGAGCTGAACGAGCGTCCTCGACAAACGCTCGGCTGGATGACACCATCGCAGCGGCTCGCCGAGGCCGTTGCGCTCACCCCCTGAATCCAAGGCCGAATGCCTTTCGTCAAGCATCAGCCGGATCAATACAACCGCAAAGCTGGGGTGTGAGCGTTCGGTTGATCCGTCGCGGTTGTACTTCGGGTGATTTGTCTCACTTTCTGGCTCCTCCGTGTCGTCGCGGGGCAGTGCCCAGGGCGTTTTTGTTCCGGACCTCGCCACGGGATGTGCGCGCCACCGTCTTCAGAAGCTCATTCCCTACCCAGAACTGAAGCACCCCATCGGTGACCAGCACGTTGCAGGCGCTGCCGCCGTGGTGCTTGCCCACGCTCACCTGCTGGTAGCCGACGCAGACCACGCCGTTGCGCGACACCGTCCTCGTCACCCACTGGTCGCCGCTGCGGTCTGGGGCCGGCCGAGGCCCGCGGGTCGGGCCGCCTGTGGCGTGGAACCGGCTCGCCGGCGTGGCATCACCGAGGGACTGATGCGGGCGCTCGGTGTTGTAGTAGACGACCCACTCGTCCAGCGCCTGCTGGGCCAGCCTCAGGCTGCGGAACACCTGGCGGGTGTCGAACTCGAGCCGCATGGTCCGGTGAAAACGCTCGATCTTCCCGGTGGTGGTGGGAGACCGCGGCTGCGTGAGCAGATGCTCCACGCCGTTCTCGCGACAGATGCGATCGAACAGCACCTCCACGGGCGGCTGACAGAACTTGCCGGTGAAGACCTTGCCGTTGTCCGTCAACACCTGCTGCGGCACGCCGTACGCGCGCAGCGCAGCCCCGAAGCCGTCGCAGACCAGCTGAGTTCGCTCGCGCGGCATGACGCGCACCGACACGCAGTACCGCGAGTGATCGTCAACGCCGGTCAGCACCTTCGCAGTGGTGCCGTCCGCCAGCAGAAGACCGCCCACCACGTCCATCTGCCACAGCTCCATGGGCTCGCCGCGCTCCCAGCGCTTCCAGTGCTCGAGCTTGCGATGCCGCTGCACCGGATCGATCACGCCGGCGCGCACCAAGCAGCGATACACCGCCGACTCCGATGGCAGCGGCCTCACCTTCGCGCGAGCCAGCTCGAGCACCAGCCGCCGGGCGCCCCAGTACGGCCGCCAGCGACGCAGTTCAAGCACCTTCGCCTCGACCTCCGCAGGCAACTGATGCGGGCAACTGGCCGGCCGGTGCGAGCCGTCGCCGAGCGACTCCAACCCGCCGGCCTCGTATCGAGCGAGCCAGCGATGCACCGTCCGCCGGTCCACGCGCCATTGGGCAGCCACGTCGCACACCGTGCGCGCCTCGCCAATCACTGCCAGCACCGCCTGATACCGCTGCTCAGCCACGCTCAGTTCCTTCATGCGCGCGACTGTGACGAATCAGCCGAAGTAGGTGAGACAGATCACCCGAAGGTATGGGACGCATCAGCCGACGCCCTTTTGAGACGTATCAGCCTTGGATTCAGGGGGTGAGCGCAACGGCCTCGGCGAGCCGCTGCGATGGTGTCATCCAGCCGAGCGTTTGTCGAGGACGCTCGTTCAGCTCGCTGGCCACAGCGTCGAGGTCTCGCTCGGCATAGATCGAGAGGTTGGTGAGACGGGGAAAGTACTGACGGAGCAGGCCGTTGGTGTTCTCGTTGGTGCCCCGCTGCCAGGGACTCTTGGGGTCGCAGAAGTACACCTGGACGCCAGTGTCAACGGTGAAGCGCAGATGGTCAGCCATCTCCTTGCCCTGATCCCAGGTGACGCTACGTCGCAGCTCCGCGGGAAGTCGGAGGATCTTCCGGCTCATCGCGGTGCGCACCGCCTCCGCAGTGTTCTTCTCGAGCTTGAGCAACATGACGTACCGCGTCGAGCGCTCCACGAGCGTGCCAATGCAGGTCTTGCGGGTACCCATGATCAGGTCTCCCTCCCAATGCCCGGGTACCGCTCGGTCCTCGACCTCCGCCGGCCGCTCGCTGATGAGCACCATGTTGGAGAGCTTGCCGAGCACGCCCGGGAGTGCCTTCTTCGATCTGCGCACGGCTCGCCCGGTTCGCAGCGCACGGTGCAGCTCGTAGCGCAACGCACCGCGGCCCTGGACATACAACGAGAGGTAAATGGTCTCGTGCGACACGCGCATCTCGGGGTCAGCCGGATAGGCGATGGGCAACCACTCGGCGATCTGCTGCGGGGACCACTTCAAGGCCAGCTTAGCCTCGACCGCTGTCCGCAGCCGAGGGCACTGCGCCAGCTTCGCCGGCTTGGGTCGATGCCCAACCTGGAGACATCGACGTTCCGCAGCGCACGCCCGGTACTGTGCCCGTCCCGCATTGCGTTGCACCTCGCGACAGACCGTTGACGGCGCTCGGTGCAGCCGCCCGGCGATGGCCCGACAGGTCTCCTTCGACGCCAGGCCACGGGAGATCTCCTCGCGCTCGGTCAATGTGAGCGCGTCTTTGCGGCGACGACGCTCCGCCGGCCGCACGCCCCCGGTCACCCGCTGCACAGCATAGATAGCGCTGGGGAAACGGCCGAACGCCCGCGCCACCATGCTCGGGGACTCGCCCCGCGCCAGCCTTGCCCAGATTTCAGCTCGTTCCGCTTCGGTGAATCGCCTCGCCATGGCACCTCCTCGTAGCCGGGATCATTCCCTGCTCAACCGAGGTGGTGCATTGACCCCCTGAATCCAAGGCCGAACTCGCACAAAACCGCAAAGCTGGGGAGGAAGGACTTCGAACCTTCGAATGGCGGATCCAAAGTCCGCTGCCTTACCACTTGGCGACTCCCCAGCGGCACGACGATCCTAACCGCGCACCGGCCTGACGACCGACTCCGAGGCCGCGCGTCCTCGGCGGGCCTCTCAGAAGGCGGAGTGAGGCGAGCCCGTATACTCGCCGGTACATGGGTGACGGTCCCCTCGCGGTGATCCTCGCCGCGGGGCAGGGCAAGCGAATGCGCAGCGCCACCCCGAAGGTGCTTCATCCCCTCGGAGGCCGCCCGCTCATCCTGTACGTGGTCGGGGCGGTGCGCGGGGCCGTCGCCGCGCTACCCGTGGTGGTCATCGCGGCCGGCGAGACCCGAATGCGCGATCTGCTCGCCGACGCTGCGATCTGCGTCGAGCAACGCGACGCGCTCGGCACCGGCGATGCCCTTCGAAGCGTTCCCGCCTCCCTGCGCACGGCCGGCCCGGTGCTCGTCGTCGTTGGCGACGCTCCGCTGATCCGCACCGAGACTCTGCAGCGCCTCCTCGCCGCGCATGCCTCGTCGCCCCGGGCGTGCACGCTCCTGCTCGGCCTCCCGGCGGATCCGTCGGGTCTGGGTCGTGCGGTGCGCGACGAGGCCGGCCATGTGCTGCGCATCGTCGAGGAGCGCGACCTCGACCCGAGCGAGCCGGTGCCACTAGAGTCCAATGGCGGCATTTACGTGTTCGACGGCGCCCAGCTCTGGCCGGCGCTCGACCGCCTCACCACCACCAACGCTCAGGGCGAGTACTACCTGACTGACGTGATCGAGCTGCTGACCGGGCCTGTCGAGGCGGTGGTGGCCTCCGATCCGGACGAGTTCATCTTCGTCAACGATCACCGCCAGCTCGCCGTCGCCGAGGTGGCGCTGCGGCGCCGGCGACTTGATGCCCTCATGCTGGCGGGCGTGACTGTCGAGGACCCGAGCACCACCTACGTCGACGCCGAGGTCGCGGTTGGGCCCGACAGCGTCATCCATCCGATGACCACGCTTCGGGGGAGGACGGCGCTCGGGTCCGGGTGCGAGATCGGGCCGATGGCCCTCCTCGACCATGTCCACGCCGGCGATCGGGTGGTCATCGGCCCCGCCAGCCTGGAGGGGTGCGAACTCGGAGACGACGTCCGGGTCGGCGCCTACTGCCGAGTTCGTCCGAATACGGTGCTCGCGTCCGGGGTAGAGTTGGGGACGCATGCCGAGGTCAAGAACAGCACCGTCGGAGCCGGAACTCGGATCAGCCACTTCTCCTGTGTCCTCGACAGCGACGTGGGCGCGATGGTGAACGTCGGGGCGGGCACCGTGACCTGCAACTACGACGGTGAGGCGAAGCACCGCACCACCATCGGCGACCGGGTCTTCGTCGGGACCAACACCACGCTGGTCGCCCCGGTGACCCTCGGGGAGGGCGCGTACATCGGCGCGGGCTCGTTCGTGGACCACGACGTGCCGGCCGGCGCGCTCGCCGTCGGTCGCAGCCGCCAGCGCAACATCGAAGGGTGGGTCGCCCGGCGGCAGGCGCGCTCATGACCGAATCGAATCCCTATGGCGAGCTGCTGCTGCTCTCGGGGAGCGGCAACCCCGAGCTGAGCGAGCGCATCGCCCGGGAGATCGGAGTGAAGCTCGCCGAGGTCGAGATCACACGCTTCGCCGACGGCGAGTTCGATGTGAAGATCGCTGAGTCGGTTCGCGGCCACGATGTGTTTCTCGTGCAACCGACCTGCCACCCGGTCAGCGACAATCTCATCGAGCTGTTCATCGTCCTTGACGCCCTACGTCGAGCTTCGGCGTCGCGCATCACCGCGGTGATCCCCTACTACGGGTATCAGCGCAAGGAGAAGAAGACCCAGGCTCGCGACCCGATCAGCGCCAAGCTGATGGCGAACATCATCGAGCTTGCCGGCGCCAACCGGGTCATCTGCGTGGACCTGCACGCCGAGGCGATCCAGGGCTTCTTCGACATTCCGGTCGACGCGCTCATCGCCACCAAGATCCTCGCTCGCCGGGTGCGTGAGCGGCACGGCCACGACGTCGTCGTCGTGTCGCCGGACACCGGTGGTGTGCATCGCGCGCGCAATCTCGCACGCATTCTCGATGCGCCGATCGCGGTCATCGACAAGCGCCGGCCGCGCGACGACACCGTTGAGGTCGTCAATGTGATCGGCGACGTCGCCGGTGCGACCTGCGTGATCGTCGACGACCTCATCTCCACCGGCGGCACGCTCGCGAGTGCCGCCGTCGCGTTGCTCGCGAGCGGGGCCACGTCGGTGGATGTCGTCGCGACCCACGGCGTCCTCACCGACGGCGCGCTGGCGCGACTGCACGCCGCTCCCATCGGCGAGATCTGCATCACCGACACCATCCCGTACCACAACGGCAGTCACAGCTTTGACAACGCGCCCAAGCTTCGCATCCTCTCGGTCGCGCCCCTGATCGCGGAGGCGATCGTGCGCGTCCACGAGGGCAGGAGCGTCAGCGAATTGTTCCGGTGAGCGGCTCAGACGCTACCTCGCTTGCGAAACGATGATCCCGCTGATCATCGTCATCGTCGTGGGTCTCGTCGTCGCGGCGTTCGCCGCAGCGGCTGAGACATCGCTGACGAGCGTCAGCAGGATCCGGATGCGCAGCCTCGCCGAGGACGGCAACCGGCGCGCCCGTACCGTGACGCGCCTGCACGCCGATCCGAACGCCTACCTGTCGACGATTCTCACCCTCAACACGGTCGCGGTCATCGTGGTGTCGACGGCCACGGCCCTGCTGATCACCCAGTACCTCAGCAAGGTGCCGCAGGTGATCGGCACGCTGGTGCTCGCGGTGATCGTGTTGATCTTCTGTGAGATTGCGCCGAAATCGCTGGCTCTCCGATTCAACGAGCGATTCGCGCTGATCCTCGCAGGTCCCGTCCGCTTCCTCACCAGCGTCCTCCGACCGCTGGTGGGTGGTCTGAGCGCCTTCTCGCGTTTCATCGTCAGGGCGGCCACCAAGGGTCGCAGCGTCCGTGGCCCGTTCGTGACCGAAGAAGAGTTGAAACTGCTCCTCTACGTCGGCGAGCAGGAGGGCGTCGTGGAGCAGGAGGAGCGGGAGATGATCCACGGCATCCTCGAGATGACCGACAAGTCGGTGCGAGAGGTCATGGTTCCCCGCGTCGACGTCGTTGCCGCGGAGAGCACCGACTCGATCGCCGATGTCATCCGGCTGATCATCGAGCACGGCTATTCGCGCATCCCGATCTACGAGGAGAGCATCGACAACATCGTCGGTGTGGTCTACGCCAAGGACCTGCTGCGTCACGGGGTCCACGGCGACGATCAACGCGCCCTGACGGAGATCGCGCGCGCGCCCTATTTCACACCTGAGGCCAAGCACGTGGGCGAGCTGCTTCGTGAGATGAAGGAGCGCAAGGTGCACATCGCCGTCGTGGTCGACGAGCACGGTGGGACCGCGGGCATCGTGACCTTCGAGGACCTCATCGAGGAGATCGTCGGCCCCATCCGCGACGAGTACGACATGCGCGAAGTCGAGGAGCTCCAAATCGTTTCCGATCACGAGGTGATCGTGAGCGCGCGCTACCCGGTCGACGACCTCAAGGAGGCGCTCGCCCTCGAGGTGCCGAACGTCGAGGCCGATACGGTCGGCGGACTCGTCTACGAGCGGCTCGGCGAGATCCCGAAGGTCGGTGCCACCATCCAGCTCGGGGCGGCGACTCTCACCGTCGAGGCGATCCGTCGCCAGAGCATCCAGACCGTGCGGATCACGAGTCCTGACCCGCTGGTGCGCGAGCGTGGCGCGCGCTCACTCGACCAGGACGTGCAACAGGAGGTCGGCGGCGCCCACGAGGAGGCCCCTGCGCACGCTCGCGGTCAGTAGTGCGCATGATGCTCGGATGCCGACCTATAGCGACGAGGGCATCGTGCTTCGCCGGATCGACTACGGGGAGACCGATCGGATCCTCACCGTGCTGACCCTCGAGCACGGCAAGATCGGGGTCATCGCTCGCGGCGTGCGCCGCAGCCAAAGCAGGCTGGCGTCACGCACCGACCTGTTCACGCGCAGCCGCATGCAGCTGGCGCGTGGTCGCGGCGACCTCGATGTCCTCACCCAGGCGGAGTTGGTGACCGCGGCCCCGGTGCGCAGTGATGCCCGCCGTGCGGCCTATGCGTCGCTCTGCGCCGAGCTGAGCGATCGTGTTCTCGAGAGCCATCACGCCGAGCCCGAGATCTACGCGCTGGTGGCGGCCGCGCTGACCGCCTGCGCCGATCCCGAGCGCGATCCTCGTGCCGCGATCGTCTGGTTCGCACGGCGCATGGTCGATCGGCTCGGCTATGCCCCGCAGCTGCTCGACTGCGCGTCGTGCGAACGGCGGCTGCCCGAAGCAACCGCATGGTTCAGCGCTCCCGGCGGCGGACTCCTCTGCGCGCGATGCGCGCCGGCCGATCCTGAAGCGGCCGCATGCTCGGTCCGGGTGATCAAGGTGTTGCGCACGGCGGCGGAGGGTGACGAATCGCTCTGGCTGCGGCTCCGGCTCGACCCGCCGACCCTGCAGACCCTCGAGCGCATCGTCGAGTCCGAGCTCGCCTATCACCTGGATCGACGGCTGCGATCGATCGACGTGCTCCGTGCGATCGAGGGTCGGGGTGCGATCGGGCTGCCGGTAGACTGACCCGCCATGGCCGAGGCCCCGGCGCAATCGGACGTCATCGAGAAGCTCGTCTCGCTGTGCAAACAGCGTGGCTTCGTCTATCCGTCGAGCGAGATCTACGGCGGCCTCAACGCCGTCTACGACTTCGGACCCCTGGGTCTCGGGCTGCGTCGCAACATCCGCGAGTGCTGGTGGCGTTCGATGGTCGAGCTTCGCGATGACGTCGAAGGCATCGAAACGGCGATCCTGATGAATCCCGAGGTGTGGGTGGCGAGCGGCCACGTCGCCGGCTTCACCGATCCGCTGGTCGACTGCACCGGGCCCTGCCGCAAGCGATGGCGCGCCGACCACCTCGCCGCCGAACGAATCGCGCGCGGCAAGCCGGCCGACGCGCCGGGGTGTCCGGAATGCGGCGGACCGCTCACTGCCGCGCGCCAGTTCAACCTGATGTTCAAGACGTTTATCGGCCCTGTCGAGGAGGATGCGGCGCAGATCTGGCTGCGTCCCGAGACAGCCCAGGGAATGTTCGTCAACTTCGCCAATGTGCTCAGTTCGACTCGGCGCCGTCTGCCGTTCGGTATCGCTCAGCAGGGCCAGGGATTCCGCAACGAGATCTCGCCCGGCAACTTCGTCTTCCGGCTGCGCGAATTCGAGTTGATGGAGATGGAGTTCTTCTGCAAACCGGGGACGGACCGCGAGTGGCACGACTACTGGTGCGCGGAGCGGCTTCGCTGGCACGTCGACACCATGGGGGTGCGCACGTCGAACCTGCGCCTGCGCCCGCACGAGAAGGCGGAGCTCTCCCATTACAGCAGCGCGACCAGCGACATCGAGTACAGCTACCCGTTCGGGTGGGGTGAGCTCGAAGGGGTGGCAGACCGCACCGACTTCGACCTCAAGACCCACATGGAGCACAGCGGCCGCGATCTCTCGTATTTCGACACCGAGACCAACGAGCGCTACGTTCCCTACGTCATCGAGCCGGCGGTGAGCACCGATCGCATCTTCATCACCGTGCTGGTGGACGCGTACGACGAGGAGGAGGTGCGTGGCGAGAAGCGGGTGGTGCTCCATCTGCATCCCGACGTGGCGCCGGTGCAGGTCGCGGTGCTGCCGCTCTCGAAGAAGGCGGAGCTGACCGAGCCGGCGCGGCGCATCGAGCACGACCTGCGTGCGCACTTCGCGACCATGTACGACGAGACTCAGGCGATCGGCCGGCGCTACCGCCGTCAGGACGAGATCGGGACTCCGCTGGCGGTGACCTTCGACTTCGACTCATTGAACGATCAATCTGTGACCATCCGCGAGCGAGACGGCATGACCCAGGTTCGGGTGCCTGTCGAGGGGCTGCGCGACGCGCTCCGCGATCAACTCGAT
Organism: Candidatus Dormiibacterota bacterium; assembly: GCA_963768105.1. GTDB lineage: Bacteria > Chloroflexota > Dormibacteria > Aeolococcales > Aeolococcaceae > Palsa-851. The sequence continues at coordinate 152,104 of CAVYGR010000001.1, forward strand.
GCGCTGCGCGGGCGCGCTCGCGAGCGGGCGAACGCCTGACGGCCGCCGGATCCCGGGCGGTGACCGCGCGCGCCGACACCGACGCCGTCGCAGCCGAGGTGCTGGAGCTGCTCGCTCTCGGGGACACGCCCGACCTCACCGCCGTCCTTGACCGCATCGTGTTCGCGGCGCGGCGCCAATCCAAGGCGCGCTACGCGGCGCTCGGCGTCCCCGACGGTCGAGGAGGCTTCGCCCGTTTCGTCACATCCGGGATCAGCGACAAACGCGCCGCCGCAATCGGCGAGCTGCCCCGGACGCACGGCGTGCTCGGGGCGCTCCTCGAGGAGGGACCGATCCGGCTCGATGACATCCGCCGTCATCCCCGCTTCTCGTACTACCCGGAGCATCATCCGACGCTCACCGACTTCCTCGGCGTGCCGATCACCCACCATGGAAACGTCGTCGGCAATCTCTTCGTCAGCGGCCATCGCGGAGGGCGTTTCACCAAACTCGACGCACGAAGGCTGGAAACGCTCGCGGCCTATGCGGGCGTCGCGCTCGCCAACGCCGACCTCTACACCCGCTCGCAACAACTCGCGGTCGTCGAGGAGCGCAACCGGGTTGCGCGCGAACTGCACGACGCGGCGACGCAGACGCTGTTCAGCCTCGTGCTGACGGCGCGCGCGGCGGCACTCACGACGCACGACGAGGCCGCCAGGGACACTATCCTCGAGTTCGAGCGGCGTACCACGCTGGCGCTGCAGGAGTTGCGCGGGCTGGTCCACGCGCTCCGTCCGAAGAGCCTGGAGCGCGACGGCCTTGCGGCGACGCTCGCGGATCATGCCGATGCGCTGCGCACCAGCGGTGCGCGCGTCGAGGTCGATGTTGCGGCCGGCGTCCGCCTGCCCCTGGAGACCGAGCACGCCCTGCTGCGCATCGCCCAGGAAGCGCTCCACAACGCCACCCGCCATGCTCCGGGGGCGGCGCTCCGGGTGACGCTGCGTGCCGACGCCGCGGCGGTGACGCTGCGCGTTCGCGACGATGGTCCGGGGTTCGATCGTGCGTCGCTCCCGCACACCCGTCGAGGCATGGGTCTCGCGACCATGCGCGAGCGGGCCCACGAGATCGGCGGACGTCTGGAGATCGACAGCCGCGCCGGCGCCGGAACCACGGTGACGATCACGGTGCCGCTCGCGTGAGGCGATGAGCACCGCGATCCGGCTCCTCATCGTCGACGATCATTCGGTGGTCCGTGAGGGACTGCGTGCGTTCCTCCGCCTGCAGGACGGGCATCGAGGTCATCGGCGAGGCGGCGGGCGCCGACGAGGCGATTCGCGTTGCAGCGGCATCGCCACCCGACGTGGTGCTCCTCGACCTGGTGATGCCCGATGGTGATGGCATCGGCGCCATTCGACGGCTCTTCGAGGTCGCCCCTGGCGCCCGGGTGCTCGTGCTGACGAGCTTCGCGGACGACGCGCAGATCTTCGCCGCGATGGCCGCGGGTGCCGCCGGTTACCTGCTCAAGGACGTCGACCCGGCGGCGCTCGCCGAGGGGATCCGCGACGTCTACGCGGGCCGTCCCGCGCTGCACCCGTCGGTGGCAGCTCGCTTGATGCGCCACGGCGGCGGCTTGACGCGGACCCGTATCGATATCACCCCGCGCGAGCACGACGTCCTGCGGCTGGTGGTCGAGGGACTTCCCAACAAGCAGATCGCCCAGCGCCTTGGAATCGGGGAGAAGACTGTAAAGACCCACGTGAGCCGGGTGCTCGCCAAATTGGGGGTCGCAGACCGGACCCAGGCCGCCGTCCTCGCCATACGCGAGGGGCTCGTGGACTGAGCAGGTCCTCCCAATGACGGACGCCGGAGTCGGTACGGGTGACGGACGCGCACGGCCCGGAACACGCGCAGGATTGAGGGCATGGGAACCCTCGCCGGACGAACCATCGTGGTCACCGGCGCCTCGCGTGGGCTGGGGCGGGCGCTCGCGCTCGCGGCAGCGCGGGAAGGCGCCGCTATTGCCGTCTGCGCGCGCGGCGGCGAGGCGCTCGAAGTGGTCGCGGAGGCGTGCCGAGCGCAGGGCGCCGACGTGGTGGCCGTGCTCGCCGACATGTCGGATGCGCGCGACGTCGAGCGCTTCGCCGCGACCGTGCTGGAGCGCTTCGGGGGAGTCGACGTCCTCGTCAACAATGCGGCGGCGATTGGTCCCACTCCGACCCCGCAACTCACCGACGCGCCCGCGAGCGCGCTCGAAGAGCTGTTCCGCGCAAATGTGATCGGGCCGCTGCGCCTCACGCAGGCGGTGATCGGTGGCATGTTGCTGCGCAACCAGGGGCTGGTGCTGAATCTCACGTCCGACGCGTCGATCATCGGATACGCCGGTCTGGGCCTCTACAGCGCATCGAAGGCGGCCCTGGACGCGCTCACACGCAGCTGGTCGGCGGAGCTGCAGCACACCAACGTTCGGATCATCAGCGTCGACCCCGGCGACATGAACACGGTCATGCATTTCGCCGCGGACCCAGAGGCCGACCCGGCGGACCTCCTCCGTCCGGAGGATGTTGCCGAGCAGATGCTCACGCTGTTTGCGGGGCGGCTGCCGACGGCGGATCGGGTTGAGGCGGCGACCCTCGAATGATCACCGCACCGCGCGAGCTCCGCGCCTCACTGCCCGCCGAGCTGCGCGGTCTGCGTCGCGACGGCGCACGGCTCTGCGTCGTCGAGCGCGACTCCGGTCGAATTTTCCACACGATCGTGGCGCGGCTGGGAGAGCACCTGCGCAGCGGCGACCTTCTCGTGGTCAATTCGAGCCGCACGCTCCCGGCGGCGCTGCAGGTCACTCGCGCGAACGGCGAGCAGGTCCAGGTGCGTCCCGGCGCGCTGCGAACGGGGGAATGGGACGCGCTTGCCGTCGATACCGGCGCCGAGCACCGCAATGTCCGACTGGTGCCCGATGAGGTCCTGCAGGCTCGCAGCGGGCTTCGCCTGCGCGTGCTCGCACCGCGTCCCGACGCACCGCTGCTCTGGCGGATGGCAGTGCTCAGCGGCGATCCGATCGAGACGCTGCTTCGCGACGGCGAGCCGATCCGGTACTCGTACGTGCCCGAGCCGGTGCCGGCCGAGCACTACCAGACCGTGTACGCCGGCGCCCCCGGCTCGGTCGAGATTCCCTCAGCCGGCCGCCATCTCACCTGGGAATTGCTCGGCGGACTTCGCCGCGCCGGCATCGACGTCGCCGACATCGTGCTCCACTGCGGGCTCAGCTCATTTCAGGACGATGCGGTCGACCTCACCAAACCGCTGATCGAGGAACAGTTCGAGGTCCGCGCGGAGACGGCGAAACGCGTGAACGCAGCCGCGCGCGTGATCGCCGTCGGGACGAGTGTCATCCGCGCCCTCGAGACCGCGGCCGGCGACGATGGTGTTCGACCGGTGCGTGGGTGGACGCGCCTGGTGATCACGCCACGCACGCAATTGCGCGTCGTCGATGCGTTGTTCACCGGGCTGCATGAGCCGCCCGCCACCCACCTCGACATGCTCGGAGCGTTGCTCGACGGCAGTCTCCTCGAGCGCGCGTACGAGGAGGTGCGCGAGCGCCGCTACCTCTGGCACGAGTTCGGCGACGCCATGCTCATCCTCTGAGCCGGCCGGCTCGATCGCCATCGTGTGAGCACCCCATTGGCACGGGGCCTGACAGGCGGCCCGTCGGCCCGTGTGTCCGGGGGGCGGCTGGGCGATCCGGTCCGTTGGCGGCCCGATGCTACGCTCACGCTCCGAGCGCAGCTCGCGCTCGCGCAGCAACCACAAGAAGAGGACTGGCGAATGGCGGTGAGCACCCGGGGCACCAGGGCGTCGAAATCGCGACCGCGTGGAACTGCTGCGGGCAGCGGAGCCGCGAAACAGAACGGCGCCGGGCGGGCTCGCGCGCACAAATGGGTGTACCGCTTCGACGAGGGGAGCGCGGCGATGCGCGACCTTCTCGGCGGCAAAGGCGCGGGCGTTGCCGAGATGACGCGCGCCGGGCTCCCGGTCCCACCCGGGTTCACGATCACAACCGAGGCGTGCAACGCCTTTTACGCCCGGGGTGGCAGGTTCCCCGAGGGTCTGTGGGAGCAGGTCGAGAAGTCGCTGCGGGTCGTCGAGAAGACCACCGGCAAGGGCTTTGGCGACCCTCGCAATCCGCTCCTGGTCAGCGTCCGCAGCGGGGCCAAGTTCTCCATGCCGGGAATGATGGACACGGTCCTCAACCTCGGTCTCAACGCCAAGACGCTCGAGGGCATGGCCGCGCTCACCAAGGACCGCCGTTTCGCCCTCGACGCCCAGCGCAGGTTCATCCAGCTCTTCAGCAAGATCGTGCTGGGCATCGACGGCCAGCTCTTCGAAGACGCACTGGGTGCGATCAAGACGCGCAAGAAGGCCCGGACCGACGCGGATCTCACCGCTCCGGCGCTCGAGGAACTGATCGGCGAGTACCGCGCGATCGTCAAACGCCATTCTCGCTCGGGCTTTCCGGAAGACCCTGTCGAGCAACTGCGCGCCGCGATCGGAGCCGTGTTCGAGTTCATGGAACAACAAGCGCGCGATCGACTATCGCAACTACAACCGCATTCCCCATGATCTCGGCACCGCCGTCAACGTGCAGTCGATGGTGTTCGGCAACATGGGTGACGATTCGGGCACCGGCGTTGCGTTCACCCGTGACCCGTCGACGGGCGAGCGCCAGCTGTATGGTGAGTACCTAACCAACGCGCAGGGAGAAGATGTCGTCGCGGGCATCCGCACGCCGAAGCCGATCGCTGCGATGGCAACCGACCTGCCCAAGGCGTACCGTCAGTTCGAACAGATCGCGCGCAAGCTCGAGAAGCACTACCGCGATGTGCAGGACATGGAGTTCACGATCGAGCGCGGGACGCTCTACATGCTCCAGACGCGGAGCGGCAAGCGCACCGCCGAGGCTGCGGTGAAAGTCGCCGTCGACATGGTGCGTGAGCGGCTGATCACCAGGCGCGAGGCGGTCATGCGCGTCGAGCCCGGTCAGGTGGACCAGCTGCTGCATCGACGCATCGACCCGAAGGCGAAGGTGACCATTCTTGCGACCGGGCTCGCGGCGTCGCCGGGCGCTGCCTACGGCAAGGCCGTCTTCGATGCCGACCGCGCCGAGACACTCGCGAAGAAGGGCGAGAAGGTCATCCTCGTGCGGATCGAAACCAACCCGGACGACGTCCACGGCATGATCGCCGCCGAGGGCGTGCTCACCTCCCGTGGGGGACGCACCTCGCACGCGGCGGTGGTCGCGCGCGGCATGGGCAAGCCCTGCGTCGCCGGCGCGGAGTCGGTTCGGGTCGACCTCGTCAAGCGCCAGTTCACCGCCGGCGGGACCACCATCAACGAGGGCGACGCGTTCACGATCGACGGCTCGACGGGGAACGTCATCGCCGGCCAGGTCGCGATGCTCGATGCGGAGATCTCCGGCGAGCTCGAGGAGCTGCTGCGCTGGGCTGACTCGTTCCGCCGTCTCGAGGTGTGGGCGAATGGCGACTATCCCCACGACGCCGTACGTGCGCGCGAGTTCGGCGCCGAGGGCATCGGACTCTGCCGCACCGAGCACATGTTCATGCAGCAGGAGCGCCTGCCCATCGTGCAGCGGATGATCCTCGCCGCCGAGGAAGGAGAGCGCCGGCGTGAGCTCGCCAAGCTCCTGCCGTTCCAGCGCGAGGATTTCCGCGGCATCCTCGCGGCGATGCGTGGACTCCCGGTGATCATCCGGCTGATCGACCCGCCCCTGCACGAGTTTCTGCCGTCGCTCGAGGACCTCCTCGTCGAGGTGACGCGGGCTCAGGCACTGGGGAAGCCCGAGAAGTCGTATCGCAAGCAGCGGGAGCTGCTCGCGGCGGTGCAGAACCTCCACGAGCAGAACCCGATGCTCGGCCTGCGCGGGTGCCGCCTCGGCCTGCTCTTCCCAGAGATCATCGAGATGCAAACACGCGCGATCATCGAGGCGGCCGTGGGCCTCAAGAAAGAGCGCGTCGACGTACGCCCCGAGATCATGGTCCCGCTCGTCGGGACTCTCGAGGAGCTCCGGCGGACTCGCGAGGTCATCGACCGCGTGGCTCAGGAGGTGTTCAAGGAGACCAAGACCAAGGTGGGGTACCTGGTCGGCACCATGATCGAGGTCCCGAGGGCCGCGCTGACGGCAGGACAGATCGCCGAGTCGGCGGACTTCTTCTCGTTCGGCACCAACGACCTCACACAGATGACATTCGGGGTGTCGCGCGACGACGCCGAAGGCAAATTCCTGCTGCGATACGTCGAGGACAAGGTACTGCCCCGCAACCCGTTCGAGACCCTCGATCGCGACGGAGTCGGACGCCTGATGCGCTTCGCGGTGGAAGAGGGGAGAGCGGTGCGTCCCTCCCTCAGCGTCGGCATCTGCGGTGAGCACGGCGGCGACCCCAACTCCATCGCGCTGTGTGAGGAGCTGGGGCTCGACTACGTGTCGTGCTCGCCGTTCCGCGTTCCCGCGGCTCGCCTCGCCGCAGCCCACGCTCGACTCGCCCGGGTGGAGCGTGATCGCTGACCGATCGACGTCGGCACGGGCGGCGATGGCCTCGTGACCGAGCACGTGCGGATCCGCAAGATCGCGACTCGCAGCGGCCGCCCGGAGATGCTCGACGATGGCCATGTCGTGGAAGGCGACGAGCTGTCGCCGCCGGTACCTGGGATGCCATATGCGGTGCGGCGTACCGTGACAGAGCACGCCGACGCTCCGGATGTGTTCGCAACATCGCCGGTGCGGGCGGTGATCACCGAGCAGCAGGGGCGGGTGGTGTTGCTCACCGACAACTCGAAGTATGCGATCGAGGTCATCGGGCGCTAGCTGTCATACGATCGAGGTCGTAGGACGCTAGGGTCGACCGTTACGGATCGCTGGTGATCGCCCACCGGGCATACGGTTTCGCCTAATCTGTGCAGGATGTCCTGGGCGCAGACACCCATGTCCGCAGTCACAACAACCGAGTCGCGTACCGAGCCATACCTTCCGGTGGAAGAGGTCGCTCGCAGGTTGGACCTCCCGCTCGGCATCCTGCTGCGTCGAGTGGAAGCGGGCGACGTGCCGTCGCGCCGTGAGGATGGTCCCGATGGCGTCCACTTTCTCGTCCGCCTTGGCGATCTCGGCATCGAGGGAGCCTCGGAGGACATGCCCGACCGTCTCGACATTGCCGGTCTCGGGGGGACGCCGGCTCCGTCGGCCATGGATACGTCGGTCGACACAGCCATTCCGCCTCCGCCGCCATTGATCGACGACGAACCGGCGGCGAGCGACGAAGGTCAGAGCGTTGATGTCGTCGGCATCGCGCAGCAGCCCAGCGCGCCGCCCGCGCCCGTGCAGCACGCCTCGGCATGGCCCGACAAGGTGGTGCCGCCACCGGAGGAGGAGCTCGAAGCCGAGGCCAAGAGTGCTCATGGACGCGGTGGCGCGCTGATCGACGTCGGCTCCAACGAGCCTCGAAGGGACGTCGCCTCGATGACGTCACTCGATCCCCGCGAGCTGGTCGCCGGCCTGCTCGATCGCTGGGAGCGCACCCTCGAGCAGCGAATCTATTCGGAGCAACGCCAGCGATTCGAGGCCGAGCTGAACGCTCGCCAGAATCTGGTCAAGCAGCTGCAGCTCGAGCTCCAGACCGCTCGGGCGGAGCATGCCGCGGCCCAATCCGAGAAGGATCGACGTCTCGCTGATCGCGAGCGGCGCATCAGCGATCTCGAATCCCGGTTCCCCGATGCGCAGGACGTTGCCGCCAAGCGACGCCGCTGGTTCTTCGGCCGTTAGGCGGCGGTCAGGGCGGGGCGGGCCATGGCGGGTGACGCGGTCGCGGAGGTCAAGGCGCGGCTCGATCTGATCGAGGTGATCGGCGGGTACGTCAGCCTCCATCGCGCCGGACGTGAGCTCTCCGGGCTGTGCCCCTTCCACCCCGAGAAGACACCGTCTTTCACGGTCAGCCCCGAACGTCAGGTCTGGTACTGCCACGGCTGCCACGAAGGCGGGGATCTGTTCGAGTTCATCGAGCAGATCGAGCGCATCGATTTCCGCCAGGCCCTCGAGCTGCTCGCCGACCGCGCCGGGGTGGAGCTCGAGAGTGGCCCCCACGCAGGCCGCGGCGCGGGGCGAAAGCGCCGACGCTCGATCGAGCTGAATACCAAGGCTCAGGCCTACTACCAGCACGTGCTCTGGTCGTCGCCGGCAGGCGAGCCCGGGAGGGCCCTGCTGGCCGACCGAGGAGTCGGCGAAGCCCTGGCCCGACGCTTCGGCATCGGTTTCGCACCCGCGGGGGGCGCCGGCGAGGACGCTCTTGCGCGTTATCTGACCGGCAAGGGGGGTGCCGGCGTCGAGGAACTGGTCGACGCCGGGCTCGCCCATCCTCCCCAGCGCGGCCGGACCCGGGACCGTTTTCGGGATCGGCTCGTCTTCCCGATCCGCGACGAGCGCGGCGAGGTGCTCGGGTTCGGCGGCCGGGCGCTCGGCGATGCCAAGCCGAAGTACCTGAACAGCTCCGACACGGCCGCATATCACAAGTCCGTGGCGATCTTCGGCATCGATCTCGCCCGCCCGGCCATCGCGCGGGAACGGTCGGCCGTCATCGTGGAAGGATATTTCGATGTCATGGCGGCGCACACCGCAGGCATCGTGCAGGCCGTGGCGAGCAGCGGCACCGCCCTCACGCGCGAGCAGGTCCATGCCCTCGGGCGGATCGCCGAGACGCTCGTCCTCTGCTTCGACGGCGATGATGCCGGCCGGGCCGCGGCCACCCGGGCCGTGGATGTCATCGCCGCCGAGGGCCTTCAGGCCCGGATCTGCCGGCTGCCCGACGGCGCCAAGGACCCGGACGAGCTGGTTCGTCGCGACCCGGGCGCGTTCGTGCAAGCGGTCGCCGAGGCTCCCCCGGCGTGGCAGGTGCTGCTCGATGCGGCCCTCGGACCCGGCGAGGGCGGCAGCGTGGATGCACGGCGTGCCGCCGCGGAGCGGGCGGTCTCGGTGCTGGCCCGGATCCCGGAGGCCACCACCCGCGAGCTCTACCTCCAGCAGGCGGCTCGCCGTCTCGACATCGGCGCACGCTCCCTCAACGCTGACCTGGTGGACGCCATGCGGAACCGGACGCGCCGGCCGGCCAGAATCGTGGTCGCCGCACCATCCGAGCCGGCAGTCGCCGGCGCGGAGGAGCCCGCCGAGCCCCCTGAGGCGGACGAGCCGATGCCGGCCTGGGAGGCACAGCTCGCCCGAGTGATGCTGATCAAGCCCGAGCTCGCTGCCGCGCTCCGAGCGGACGGTGGTCTCGGGCCCGATGAGTTCACCAATCCCACGGCCCGACGGATCTTCGATGCGACCAGCGGGGACCCCAGCGCCTTCACGCTGCGACGCCTGACGGGAGGAGATCAGCGCCGGGCTGCGGGGCTGCTCGTCCGCGACGTGCCCGAGCTGTCCGAGGATGCCGATCCGCAGGTGCTCAAGCGCCTGATGGCCGACTGCGTCCGGCTCATCCACGAGGAGAGCGTTCGGCGTGCCCTGGTCAGCATCTCCAGCGAGATGCACCGCGCCCGGGACGAGGGCCGCGCAGAGGACGCCGATGCGCTTGCCGCCGAGCTCAGCCGGCTCGCCGCGGACGCCCCGCATCTGCGCCGCACGCTTGCCGTACGCTGAGGCAATTGAGAGGCACGCGCGCCTCGTGACCATGTTTGATCCGCGCGCCCGCGAGCCACGATGTTCTGGTGCCCGCGTGGTTTCCCCTATCCGATCGCCCGAATTGGCACGCTGAGGCGGATTCGGCAATTATTGTGCCCGGTGTCGTATCCATCGCCAGGCGGCCCTCTCAGAAGTCCGCGTCAGCCTGCACCGCGTCAGGCCAAGTTGAAGTGACCACAGCAGCAACCTCCACCCGATCTCGCGCCGCCACCCTGCCGCCGCCTTCCGGCGCCGATCTGCTGGTTTCCGCCGCCGAGGCGTTGATCATCAAGGGCAAGGACCACGGATACCTCACGCCCGACGACATCCTGGCCGCCTTTCCCGAGATCGATGTCGAGCCCGACCATCTCGAGCGAATCTTCCATGTCTTCCGCGAGATGGGCATCGAGGTCAGCGATGGTGACAAGGACTTCGAGACCGTCGACGAGATCGACGAGGAGCTCATCGCCAAGGCGGAGGCGATCGATTCCGTCTCCCTCGACGATCCGGTCCGCATGTATCTCAAGGAGATCGGACGGGTGGCGCTGCTCAAGGCTGAGCAGGAGGTCCACTACGCCAAGCTGATCGAGCAGGGCGACGAAGAGGCGAAGAACCAGCTCACCGAGGCAAACCTTCGCCTTGTGGTCAGCATTGCCAAAAAGTACATCGGCCGGGGCATGTCGTTCCTGGACTTGATTCAGGAAGGGAACATGGGCCTGATCCGCGCGGTCGAGAAGTTCGACTACCACAAGGGGTACAAGTTCTCGACGTACGCGACGTGGTGGATCCGCCAGGCGATCACCCGCGCCATCGCCGACCAGGCACGCACCATCCGCATCCCCGTGCACATGGTCGAGACCATCAACAAGCTCGTCCGTGTCTCGCGCCGGCTGCTCCAGGAACTGGGCCGCGAGCCCAATGACGAGGAGATCGCCGAGGAGATGGGGATCACGCCGGAGAAGGTGCGGGAGATCACCAAGGTGTCGCAGGACCCGGTGTCGCTCGAGACGCCGATCGGCGAGGAGGAGGACTCGCACCTCGGCGACTTCGTCGAGGACAAGGAGGCGACCGCCCCTTCCGATGCGGCATCGCTGACGATGTTGCGCACCGAGGTCGAGGACATTCTCGACACGCTGACGCCACGCGAGCGCCGTGTGCTGCAACTCAGGTTTGGGTTGATCGACGGCCATCAGCGCACCCTCGAGGAGGTCGGCAAGCGCTTCGGTGTCACCAGGGAGCGCATCCGCCAGATCGAGGCGAAAGCGCTTCGCAAGCTGCGTCATCCATCGCGCTCCAAGAAGCTCAAGGACTACCTCGAGTAGCGCGACCGCACTGGACTCCGGCGGCGACGAATTCGTGATCGGGGTTCACGGCGCGTCACGGCAGGTAGACTTGAGTCATGATCCGGGTTAGCTCAGCGGTAGAGCAGGCGGCTGTTAACCGCAAGGCCACTGGTTCGAATCCAGTACCCGGAGCGCCGACGTCCCACTAGCAGCACGCGGCATCGCCCGAGGCGGGCCGTACACGAGGAACACGGGATGACCGATACCGCATCGCGGCCGGACACCTTGCCCGCTGTCGCGACCCTGACCGCGCCCGACGCAGCTGAGGGCATCGCCGCCCCGGAGGTCGTCGAACCGCCGACCAGATCCTGGTCATGGCCCGCATCAGCCCCGGCTGAGACCGGCGCTCCGAGCGAGGTCTCGGAGACCGAGCCGCCTCCAACCGGCGAGGATCCCTCGACGACCGAAACCGAGGTGTCCGTTACCGGGGTGGCGTCGACTGATACCGGTGGCAAGGGGATGATCCCGTCGCTCGGGCCGGTGGGCAAATGCCGGTCGACCGTCATGGTGGTCGTCCTCTCGATCGTGACCCTCGGCATGTACAGCCTGATCTGGCACAACCGCATCAACCGTGAGATCGGCAACTTCGACACCCGCATGCACGTGATTCCCGGGCGATCCACGGTCGCGGTGACGATCCCCTGGGCGCTCGGGTGGCTGGTGAGCATTGCCGGCGCGGTCAGGATCGTGCTCGCGGTCCTCAACGTCAGCCTGCCGTTCGACCCGCACTTCTCCGTCCTGCAGGCGTACGTCCTGCTCGGCGGCGGCCTGCTGATCCCCTACCTCGTGCTCGTCCTTCCCTTCAGCGCGATCGCCTCGGTGATGACCATCGAGCGTGTCCGGATCGCCGAGGACCGGATCGGTCGCACGACCGACGTGCAGCTGCGACCCACGCGCGCGATCTGCTGGCTGCTGCTGCCCGTCGCCGGCGGTCTGGTCCTGATCGCGACGCTGCAACGCCGTCTGAACTGTGTGTGGCAGGACGACAAGGCGATCAGCGCGCGCCGATGCGTGTGGGCACAAGCTGACCGATCTCGCCGGCAACCCGCCCCCGCTGGTGTGCCGGTTGCGGCGGCCTCCACTAGACTAACCGGTCGCGGTGGCCGTTTCGATCGCCTGTATCTCCGGAAAGGGCGGGGTGGGAAAGACAACCACCTGCGCGACGCTGGCGGCTGTCTTCGCAGAACGAGGCAGGCGAGTCCTCGCCGTCGACATGGACCCCCAGTCGAACCTGACCTCCGGGCTGGGATTCAACCCCTACGCGCTCAGCCATACCGTCGCCGACGCGATCCTCGAGCCCGACCAGTCGGTCGATGAGTTGATCGTCCGCACCAAGTGGGCTGGTCTGCATCTGCTCCCCGCGAACCCGGATCTCAGTGCGGTGGAAGCCGGACTGCCCACGACGGTCGACGCCGAGCGGCGGCTGCGTCGCGCGCTTGACCGCGATTGCCGGGATTACGACTACATCCTCTTCGACACGCCACCGAGCTTTGCCTTCCATACCATCAGCGTGCTCGCGGCCGCCGACTTCATCGTGATTCCGATGCAGATGTCGGGGTACGCTGTGAAGGGGCTCAAGGAGACGCTTCGCGCGGTGCATCACGTGCGCCAGGAGTTGAACCCGAAGCTGCGCGTGCTCGGGTTGCTGCCGACCTTCGTGGTGATGCGCACCAGGTTCTCCCGAGATCTGCTGGACGGGCTGCGCGCCATCCCCAACCTGCGGGTGTTCAACACGATCATCAAGGTCACCGTCCGCCTCCAGGAGTCGGCCCTCGCGGGCGAGCCCGTGACCGTGATGGCCCCGTCATCGGAGGCGGCCGCCGCCTATCGCTCGTTCGCCGACGAGGTGCTCGCGGCATTGATCGCGGAGGGCGAGCGGGGTGTCTGAGGCCCGTTCACCCCGGCGCCGGCGCAGTGTCGCGGTCGCCCCGGCACTCCTCGACCCCGCCGAGCTCCCCGAGGACGCGCCGGGTCGGGTCACGCTGATCGCCGTCGACGCGCCCGACGACATCGTCGGCGCACCGGGAGCGGCAAGACTACCGCCGGTGGTCGCGAGCTCGTCGATCCTGGCTGCGGGCGAGGGTTGGTTCGTGGTGGGAGTCGCCGGGCTCGTGATCATCGCGATCTTTGTGGTGGGCATGCTGCTGACCCGATAGGCGGCTCTTCGCCGGCGCACATACACAGATTAGTGTGTATACTGCGCGGCGTGCCGTCAGAATCCGACGCGAGGACCCCCGAGGCGGCACTGCTTGCCCGGGCGCTCGGCGGCTCGGCGCCGGCCGCGGATCTCAGTGCGGTCGCCAACCGCGTCGCCCGCATCCCCTGGTGGGAGCGCCGGGCCCTGGACGCTGCCGGGCTCACCCGCGAGCACGGCGTCCCGCGCGAGCGGGCGGAGCGTCTTGCCGCGATGTGGGAGCTGGCCGAGCGCTGGACGGACGACGACCGTCCCGCGATCGCATCGCCTCGCGATGCCTTGCTCATGCTCGACGGGCTGCGCCGGGCGCGGCGCGAGCAGGTCGTGGCGCTCCTGCTGGACGCTCGTCACCGTCCCATCCGCGTCGAGACGGTCGCGGTGGGAACGATCAACGCGTCGCGCCTCCAACCGCGCGATGTCTTCGGGCCCGCGCTGCGCAGCGACGCCGTTGCGGTCATCATCGGCCATAACCATCCGAGCGGCGACCCTGCGCCGAGCCGTGCCGACCGCGCCGTCACCGCCGCGCTGCGCAGCGCCGGCTCGCTCCTGGGCGTCCCCGTCCTCGATCACCTGATCGTCGCGCGTCGCGGTCATCACTCCTTTCGCGAGACCGAAGGCTGGGACGAGGCGGCCTGACGTCGGTCAGCCGAAGGCGTTCTCGCCGGTGAGTTCCTTCCCGATGATCAAGGTGTGCACCTCCTCGGTGCCCTCATAGGTGAGCACCGACTCGAGATTCGCCATGTGCCGCGCGACGGGATACTCGAGCGTGATCCCGTTGGCGCCCAGGATGGTGCGTGCAGACCGCGCGATGTCGATGGCGGCGCGCACGTTGGCACGCTTGGCGACCGACACCTGGACCGCCTGCAGCCTGCCTGCATCCTTCAGGGTCGCGAGGCGGTGCGCCAGGAGCCGTCCCTGGACGATCGACGTCGCCATGTCCGCAAGCTTCAGTTGGGTGAGCTGCATCGCCGCGATCGGCTTGCCGAAGGCGCGACGGTCCTTGCTGTACGCCAGGGCCGCCTCAAAGCACGCCCGAGCGGCGCCCATGGCGCCCCACCCGATCCCGAATCGCGCCTCGTTCAAGCAGGAGAGCGGCCCGCGCATGCCGGTCACTCCCGGCAGCACGGAGCTCTCGTGCACGCGCACCGATGCCAACGACAGCTCGGACGTCACCGAGGCGCGCAGCGACAGCTTGTTGTGCACGTCGGAGGTGGTGAAGCCGCGGGTGCCCCGCTCGACCAGGAAGCCGCGCACGCCCTCATCGGTCCGCGCCCACACCACCGCGATGTCGGCCATCGAGCCGTTGGTGATCCACATCTTGGTGCCATCGATCACCCAGTCGCCGCCGTCGCGTCGTGCGACGGTCCGCATCGACGCGGGGTCGGACCCGGCATCGGGCTCGGTGAGCCCGAAACAGCCGATCGCGCGCCCGGCGGCCATCTCGGGCAGCCATCGCGACTTCTGCTCGTCGCTGCCGTACGCCCAGATCGGGAACATCGCCAGCGAGCCCTGCACCGACACAAACGAGCGCAACCCGCTGTCGCCGGCTTCGAGCTCCTCGGAGGCGACCCCGTAGGCCATCGCCGTCGTCCCCGCGCACCCGTATCCGCGCAGATGCATGCCGAGCACGCCAAGATTCGCGAGGCCGGGGATGAGCTCGCGAGGGAACGTCCCCGCCTCGAAGTGCTCGGGGATCACCGCCAGCGCCTGCTCGCGCACGAAGGCGCGGACCGTGTCCCGGATCAGGCGCTCGTCGTCGCCGAGCAGCTCGTCGACCTCGTAGAGGTCGACGGGCGCGAGGGCACGGGCGCGAGGGGGACGCTCGGTGACGGCCATGCGAGCAGCGTACCCGAGTACCTACGCCGCGACCGGCATGCCGGCGGCGACGAGCTGCTGCCGGAGCGTGTCGCCGTTCGCGAAGCCGACGTTGATTTCGGTGACCTGGCCGTGGGTGTTCAGCACGATCGTCGTCGGCAGGGACATCACCCGGTAGTGGCGGGCGAGCGCGGGCTCGATGGCGATGTCGACCTCGCGGATCTCCACGCCTGCGGCCAGGTCCATGGCGAGCGCCCGGAGCGCCGGCTTCTGGACGCTGTGGCAGATGGTGCACGAGGCGCCGGTGAAATAGAGAATCGACGGCAGCCCGGAGCGCCGCGCGCTCTCGACGACGGTGCCGAGCAGCTCCCGCTGACCGTCACGCTGGGCCCGAAGGAGCAAAGCGACCGCGGCGATCGCGACGACGGCGATCAGCGGCGCCAGCAGGAGGGTCATCTCGCCGGTTCGCCGCCGAGCGGCAGGACGCCGTACCTGACCAGCTGGGCGTACATGATGCAGCCGACGCAGATGTTGAACGCGAAGTTCAGGAACGCGAGCGCCGCCACGATCCAGGCGAGCGCCCACGCGACCACGAGGAACCCGGTGACGACGAACACGCTTGCCGCCGCCAGGAAGACCCCCCCGAGCAGCTGCGCGAAGCGATGCGGCGCTGGGTCCTCCTGCACGATCCGCGGGCTTGACGATGCCCGACGGCCGCAGCAGGTGGATGTAGAGCAGGCGCGGAAGGTTCAGCGAGGGCGATGCCACCGCCGCGAGCATCATCACCGCGAGCACCGGCAGGACCCACGCCACGGCATGGTCCGCGAGCCCAACCAGGTAGCCCCCCACGATGACGACCACCAGGATCATCTGGTTGACCTTGAGCACGCTGCGGTCGAAGGGGACGATCGCCATGCAAGAAAGCATACCGGAGAGGTCAGGTATTCCAGCGACAGGCCCCCGCCCCAACCTGCAAGAGTTGGCAGGGTGCGGTGCGATCGGTTCTTGCAGTGACACTCGAAGGGTCGACCCCCCTCCGCCTCGATGAGGTGCGGGTCGGGCAGGCATACGAGGGGATGCGTGGCGACGAGCGCCGCCGGATCGCCGAGCTCAAGCGGTTCCGGCGCGTCCATCTCGGCCATGCTCTGGCGCTCGTGTTCGAGAACCGGGACACGATCCGCTCAACCATCGAGGAGGCCCTGCGTACCGAGCGTATCGACGACCCTGAGCAGGTGGCCGGCGAGGTCGCCGCGTTCAACGCCGTGGTGCCCGCTCCGGGCGAGCTCGCCGCAGCCCTCTTCCTCGAGGTTGCGGATCCCGCCGACCTCAACGCCGCGGCGCTGCGACTTGACGGCGTCGAGCACACCGTGTTCCTCGAGGTCGCAGGGACGAAGGTTCGAGGCATTCCCGAGTCGGTCTTTCCCCTGGGGAGATTGCCCTGGCTCACTACCTGCGTTTCCAACTCGAGCCGGAACAGCGCGACGCGATCCGGAGCGGATCTGCTCTGGTCGCGGGAACCGACCATCCCGCCTGCGAGGTCACCGTCCTGCTCGACGACGAGCAGCGCCACGCGATCGCCGCGGATCTCTGACCGGGCGGTCGCCCTCAGCGCCGTCGACCCGCGCGTCCGCGGCGGTTGAGCGCGATCTCCCGATAGACATCGGCGGTCGCGGCCGCGGTGCGTGCCCAGGAGTATT
Organism: Candidatus Dormiibacterota bacterium; assembly: GCA_963768105.1. Classification (GTDB taxonomy): domain Bacteria; phylum Chloroflexota; class Dormibacteria; order Aeolococcales; family Aeolococcaceae; genus Palsa-851. The sequence continues at coordinate 168,847 of CAVYGR010000001.1, forward strand.
CGGTCGCGCGCGCGGGTCCGGCGTGGCGCATCCGAGCGCTCTGCACCGGGTCACTCAGCACGGCACCGAGCGCCGCGGCGAGCGCCGGCGGATCCATCGGGGGCACGAGTGTCGCCACACCGGCGGTGAGGTCCGGAAGGTTCCCGACCGCCGTGGCGACCACCGGGGCTGCTGACGCCATCGCTTCCAGCGCGATGAGCCCGAATCCCTCGTGCGTCGAGGGAAGCGCCACCACCGAAGCCCGTCGGTACAACGAGGCAAGGTCGATGTCATCGATCGCCCCGCAGAGCACGAGTTGCACCCGCCTCCGCCACGCGTCGGCGGCGAGCCGGTCGGCCTCGGGGCCGAGGCACCCACGAGCGCCAGCGGCGGGGCGCCCTCGCCGAGCAGTTGCAGGGCCGCCAGGAGGGTGTCGAGACCCTTGCGCGGGTCGCGCCAGCGCAGGCTCCCGACCCAGAGGACGAAGTCGCCCTCGAAGTCCCGCCGCCTCCGCGACCCGGGCATCCCGAAGCTTCGGCCGCCCCGAGAAGGATGCTGATACCCCCTGCGGCACCACGTGCACCCGCGTCGGATCGAGCCGCAGGGTCTCGATCGCCTCGTCGCGTGTCGTCCTGCTGACCGCAACGACACCGGCGCAGGCGCGAATGGCCGAGGCGAGCGCGGCTCCATAAAGTCGCAAACCCATGGCCGCGGGAGCGGGCGAGCGCGGGCGCCACATCTCGACGTCGTGCACGGTGACCAGCTGCCGGGACATCGGAAACGCGAGCACCGGCTCTCCACCAACTCCGTGCACCAGGTGCGGGTGCTGGGCCAGGGCGTCCGCGATGACGTGCGGCTGGGCGCGCAGGAACCGCGCCGGACGGGACTCGCTC
>CAVYGR010000002.1:0-596643 GCA_963768105.1 Candidatus Dormiibacterota bacterium
CGTTCATCTCGAGCTCGTCGTGGCGGATCTCGCTGCGGCGCGGGTCGGCGAACCGCTTCCTCAGGCCGACGACCTCGTCCTTGATGACGCCGTCGATGAGCCGCGGGTTGGCAAGCAGATCCTCGAGCTGGCTGATCCGCTTGATCAGCTCCTCGTACTCCTCGCGAAGCTTGCCGCTCTCGAGCCGGGTGAGGCGTCCGAGGCGGAGGTCGACGATCGCCTTCGACTGGCGCTCGGTGAGACTCGAAGCGCTCCTCGAGAGCGCTCTGCGCCGACTTCTCATCCTGGGCGGCACGGATGATCCGCGATGGTCTCGTCGAGGTTGTCGAGGACCTTGATCAGTCCCTCGAGGATGTGAGCCCGGTCCCGCGCCGTCTCCAGCTCGTAGCGCGTGCGCCGCGTGACCACGTCGCGCCGGTGCGCGATGAAGGCCTGCAGCGTCTCCTTGAGGTTCAGGACCGCGGGCGCCCCTCCACGATCGCCAGGTTGATGACGCCGTAGCTCGTCTGGAGGTCCGTCTGCCGATAGAGCTGGATGACGACGACCTGCGGGATGACGCCCGTTTGAGCTCGATGACGAGGCGAATCCCGTCGCGTCGCTCTCGTCGCGAACCTCGGCGATCCCCTCGAGCTTCTTCTCGCGGACAAGCTCCGAGATGCGCGCGGCCACGCGGGCCTTGTTGACCTGGTAGGGGATCTCGGTGACGACGATCTGCTCCTTCTCGCCGCGCCCCGGGGACTTCTCCACGTCGACGCGCGCGCGCATCACGATCGTTCCGCGGCCGGTGCGGTAGGCGTGCTCGATGCCGCGCGCCGAAGATGAGGCCCCCGGTGGGGAAGTCGGGCCCGGGGATGAAGCGGATGACGTCGTCGATGCTCGCGCCGGGCGTCGCACCAGGTGCACCGTGGCCTCGATGACCTCGCCCAGGTTGTGCGGCGGGATGTTCGTCGCCATGCCGACGGCGATGCCGTTCGTGCCGTTGACGAGGAGGTTGGGCACGCGCGCGGGCAGGACGACGGGCTCCTGCAAGCGGAACGTTCGAAGTTCGGGGCGAAGTCGACGCACTCCTTGTCGATGTCGCGAGAGGCTCGATCGCGAGCTGCGTGAGGCGCGCCTCGGTGTATCGGTACGCCGCCGCCGGGTCGCCGTCGATCGAGCCGTAGTTGCCCTGCCCGTCGATGAGCGGGTAGCGCATCGAGAAGTCCTGGGCGAGGCGGACCATCGCGTCGTACACGGACTGGTCGCCGTGCGGGTGGTACTTGCCGAGCACGTCGCCGACGATGGTCGCGCTCTTGCGGTAGCCGGCCCGGCGGCAGGCCCTGCTCGAAGCGCTGTAGAGGATGCGCCGGTGGACCGGCTTGAGGCCGTCGCGCACGTCGGGAATGGCGCGCCCGATGATGACGCTCATCGCGTAATCCAGGTACGACGTCCGCATCTCCTCCTCGAGCTGGATCGGATGGATGTGGCCGGGTTGGAAGATCGTCATGGCTGGCGCCGACCTCCGCCGGGGTTCGCACCGCGCCCGCGATCACGCCGCTGACGCCCTGGTCGGCGGCGCGGGCGGCAACCCGGATCGCGTTCAACGTCGCCTCGGCGTCGGAGCGGCCGTGGGCGATCACCGCCCCCCCGGCGACGCCGAGCAGCAGCGCGCCGCCGTCTTGCGATAGTCGACGCGATCGCGCAGGGGGCGCAGCTTCGGCTTGAGCAGCGCGCCGCCGAGCTTGCCGCCAGCGGCCGCGCGCCTCGCGGCTGATGCTCGGCGAAGAGGAACTCACCGACGCCCTCGGCGGTCTTGAGCGCACGTTGCCGGTGAAGCCGTCGGTCGACGACCACGTCGCGCCGCCGCTGAAGATGTCCTTGCCCTCGACGTTGCCGACGAAGTGATCGGCAGCGCGGCGAGCAGCGGATGCGCTCGCCTGCACGAGCTCCGTGCCCTTCTCGGCCTCCTCGCCGTTGCTGAGCAGGCGCCACCCGCGGGGTTGCGACGCCGAGCATGGTGCGCGCGTACACGTCGCCCATGACCGCGAACTGGGCCAGCCATTCGGGTTTGCGGTCGGTGTTGGCCCCGACGTCGAGGATGAACGTCTGCCCGGCGTCGCTCGGAAACGAGGCGCCGATCGCCGGCCGCGCGATGCCCGGGATGCGCTTGATGGTGAAGAGCGCGGCGGCGATCATCGCCCCGCTGTTGCCGGCGCTGACCACGGCGCGTGCGCGTCCGTCGGCGACCAGGGCGCAGCTGGTCACGACGAGGAGTTCGCTTCGCCGCACCGCGTTGGCGGGGTGCTCGTCCATCTCGATGACCTCGCGGGCATCGGCGACCGGAGATCGCGCCGCCCGACGGCGCGCCGGCGGCTCGCAGCTCGCGTTCGACCGCCTCGGACCGTCCGACCAGCGCGACCGAGATCCCATGCTCGTTCACCGCGCGCAGCGCGCCGCGCACGATCTCGGCCGGGGCGTTGTCGCCGCCCATGGCGTCGACGGCGATCGGCAGCAGCATCAGACGTCGAGGTTCCGCACGCTCTTCGCGTGGGTCTGGATGAAGCGCTTTCTCGGTTCCACGTCGGACCCCATCAGCCGGTCGAAGATGTCGTCGGCCTTGAGCGCGTCGGCGACCCGACCTGAAGCAGACATGCGGTCGGGATCCATGGTGGTCTCCCACAACTCCTCGGACATCATCTCGCCGAGACCCTTGTAGCGGAGACCTCGGTGTCCCGGCCCATCGACTTGACCTTGTCGTCGCGTTGGTCGTCGCTGAAGGCATACTCCGTCTGCTTGTTGCGCCCCTTGCCCTTCTCGAGCTTGTACAGCGGCGGCTGGGCGATGTAGAGGTAGCCGCCGTCGATGAGCGGGCGCATGTGCCGGAAGAAGAAGGTGAGCAGCAGCGTGCGGATGTGCGAGCCGTCGACGTCGGCGTCGGTCATGAGCACGATGCGGTGGTAGCGCAGCTTGTCGACGCTGAACGTCTCGCCGAAGCCGCTGCCGAGCGCGGTGATCAGGTCCTGGATCTGCTCGTTGGCGAGGATCTTGTCGTCGCGCGCCTTCTCGACGTTGAGGATCTTGCCGCGCAGCGGCAGGATCGCCTGGAAGCGGCGGTCGCGCGCCTCCTTCGCGGTGCCACCGGCGGAATCTCCCTCGACGATGAAGATCTCGCAGTGAGCCGGGTCGCGCTCGGAGCAGTCGCACGAGCTTGCCGGGGAGCGTGGCCGATTCGAGCAGTGACTTGCGCTGGACGAGATCGCGCGCCTTGGCCGCGGCCTCGCGCGCGCGCGCCGCGGTGAGCGACTGCTCGATGATCTTGCGCCCGTCGCCGGGGTTCTCCTCCAGGTACTGCATGAGCGCTTCGCTCAGGACCGTCGAGACCTGACCGGCCACCTCGCTGTTGCCGAGCTTGGTCTTGGTCTGACCTTCGAACTGCGGCTCGCGCAGCTTGACGCTGATGACCGCGGTGAGCCCGTCGCGGACGTCGTCACCGGTGAGGTTGGGGTCCTGTTCCTTGAGGATGGCCGGCCTTGCGCGCGTACTTGTTCAGCGTCGCGGTGAGCGCGGTGCGGAAGCCGGTGACGTGCGCGCCACCCTCCTCGGTGTGTACATCGTTGGCGAAGGCGAGGACGTGTTCGGTGAACACGGTGTTCTGGTACTGCAGCGCGATCTCGACGACGTTGCCGTCGATCTCGCGCTCGACGTACATCGGCTTGGCATTGACGACGTTGCGATTGGCGTTGAGGTACGAACGAACGACTGGATGCCGCCCTCGAAGTAGAACGTGTACGCCATGGTCGTCGCGCTCGTCGTCGAGCTGGATGGTGATGCCCTTGTTGAGGAACGCGTAGCTCGCGCAGGCGTTGTCAAGCACGACATCCCACGAGAACTCGATCTCGGGGAAGATCTCGGGATCGGGCCAGAAGCGGATGTACGTGCCGGTGCGCTCGTCTTGCCCGACCACGGCGACCGGCGCGTCGGGGACGCCGCGGGTGTACTCCTGGTGATGGACCTCACCGTCGCGGTACACCTCGACCTCGAGGCGTTCACTCAGCGCGTTGACAACCGAGAGCGCCGACGCCGTGAAGGCCGCCGGAGACCTTGTAGCCGCCGCCGCCGAACTTTCCGCCGGCGTGCAGCGTGGTGAGGACGACCTCGAGCGCTGACCGTTTCTCGGTCGGATGCATGCCCGACCGGGATGCCGCGGCCGTTGTCCAGCACCGACACCGATTTGTCCGCGTGGAGCGTGACCACGATCACGGTGTCGCACCAGCCCGCGAGCGCCTCGTCGATGCTGTTGTCGACGAGCTCGACGACCAGATGGTGGAGGCCGCGAAGATCGGTCGAGCCGATGTACATCCCGGGCCTGCGGCGGACGGGCTCGAGACCCTCGAGGATCTGGATCTGGTCGGCCGAGTACGTATCCTTCGAGGCCCGGCCATTGCCGGCGGGATTGGGACCCGAGCGCCCGGTGGAGGGGCTCGAGATCGGCTCGTCCGCCCCGCTATCGGGGCGTTCGGGGCGTGCGATGTCGGTTATTGGTGGCGCTCCGGTGGTGGCGTGTGGGGTGGAGGTGGGGCCGCTGGTGAAACCGCTCGATTGTCCGGCGGTGACCGCTCAAATCGGCTGTTCCAGATGCCTCTATTCTACCAGCCTGCCTGCCTGGTTCGCTCTTTTGGCGAGGTGTGCTGCACTAGCATCAACGCTGTGAAGGACACTGTCCGCGTGAGGCCGATGGCACCTCGTCCAGCGGGTCGCGAATGTGGCTGAACAGGCACTAGAAGAGTACCGCCGCAAGCGCGACTTCAAACAGACCCCGGAGCCCAGCGCGGAGCCCGTCGGACGTGCGGACGATGATCGCTCGGCGTGGGATCTGCTGCCTCACGGGCATCGGTTCTGCGTGCAGAAGCACCGGGCGACGCGCATGCACTTCGATTTCCGGCTGGAGCACGACGGTGTCCTGCTCTCATGGGCGATTCCGAGGGGCCCGACCCTTGATCCGGCGAAGAAGCGGCTCGCGGTCCAGACCGAGGACCATCCCATTGACTACGGCGAATTCGAGGGCGTCATCCCCTCCGGATACGGCGCCGGCACCGTGATGCTCTGGGACATCGGCACCTACGAGTGGATCAAGGAGTCGGCCGCCGACCTCGAGCGCTCGCTGGGCACCGGCGACGTCAAGTTCCGGTTGCACGGGAGCAAGCTCTCCGGCGAGTTCGCGCTCGTGCGCATCGGGGACCGGGGCCGCCAGTACGGAGGAAGCAGCGACGGCACCCGGAACTGGCTGATGCTCAAGAAACGCGACAACTCGGTGGTCGAGGGGTTCGAGGCGATCGACCTCGATGTTTCGGTCAAGACCGGCAGAAGCCTGGCGGAAATCGCGCGCGACGGCGGGGGTGATCCCCGCGAGATGCGGCGAGCGCGCGCTCGCGGGGAACCTGCAGCGCCGAGCCCGTCATCCGCGAGCGCGGAGCCGCCGCGTGCGCCGTCACCGATGCTGGCGACCCCTATCGACAAGCCCTTCTCGAAGGAGGGGTGGATCTTCGAGCTGAAATACGACGGGATCCGCGCCATGGTCAGCGTCGCGGGGGACGGCATTCGCATCACCGGCCGGCGCGGCGGCGACGAGACGTCGCGCTATCCCGAGGCGCACGCGATCCGGGTGGGAATCCGTGCCCGCCAAGCCGTCGTCGATGGGGAGTTGGTCGTGCTCGACGCCGACGGCCGTCCCTCCTTCGAGCGGCTGCAGCAGCGCATCAACGTGGTCCGTGCGCCAGACGTGCTTCGCGTCGCCACCGAGCACCCGGTGACGTTCGTGGCGTTCGACCTCCTGCGGCTCGAGGACCGTGACCTGCTCAGCACCGAGCTCCGCATTCGCAAGAAGACACTCCGCGAGACGATCGTCGACGCGCCGCACATCCTGTTCGCCGAGCACGTGGAGCGCGACGGTATCGCGCTCTTCGAGGAGGCTCGAACGTCGGGTATCGAAGGCATCGTGGGGAAACGCGCGAACTTCGTGTACCGGCCGGGAGTCCGCAGCCCGGACTGGGTCAAGATCAAGTCCTGGCGCAGCCAGTCCTGCGTGATCGTGGGCTACACCGCCGGTCGGGGCCGGCGCTCCAACCAGCTCGGCGCTCTCATCCTTGCTGTGTTCGACAACGGCCGCCTCGTCCACTGCGGTCAGGTCGGCACCGGGTTCGACGACAAGACCCTGCGCGACCTCAAGGAACGGCTGCGCCCGCTCGTCGTCGACGTCTGTCCCCTCGACACCGTTCCCAAGACATCAGAGCCGGCAACCTGGGTGAAGCCGGAGCTCGTCTGCGAAGTCCGCTTCTCCGAATGGACCAGGGAAGGCATGCTCCGCCACCCCGCATTCCGAACCCTGCGACCCGATCAACGCATCGAAGATACGTTCCGTGAAAAACCGTCCTCCGACCCCGAATCGCGAGCCACGGCACCCTCCGCTGAATCGCGAGCCACGGCACCCGCCCCAGGTGGCGCAGCACGCAGGAGGCGGTCGCGCGAGCCCAAGCAACCCGTGAAGCGTTCGACCACGGTTTCAGCAAGAAGGAATCTGGGTGGCGTCGGGGGGGGCAGCGCCGCCGGAGTGCTTGGCGACGAGGATGCGTCGCCCACCAGCAAAGACGACAAGCCTAAGGAGACCAAGCGCGGAGGCGGGGAGGGGCCCCCGCGACGACAGGACCCAGACATCAACAATGCGCTGCAGACACTGAAAACGCTGCACGGCAACGCGCATTGGGAGATCGGAGGCCGCCGCCTACCACTCACCAACCTCGACAAAGTGCTGTGGCCCGCTGATGGTATCACCAAGCGCGACATGATCGAGTACTACGTGCGCATGGCGGACTACATGTTGCCATACCTGCGCGACCGTCCACTCTCGATGCAGGTGTTCCCCGACGGCATCGATGGCAAGTCGTTCTGGCGCAAGGACAAACCGGCGCACGCTCCCGCCTGGATCAAGTCGTGGACCTACCATGGCGAGAAGACCAAGACCTACATCGTGGTCAACGAGGTCGCCACCCTCGCGTGGGTGGCCAACGCGGGCGTGATCGACCTGCACCCGTGGCATTCGCGGATCGACCAACCCGATGCACCGGATTGGGCGGTCTTCGACCTCGATCCCTTCGAGCCGGCGACGTTTGGCGACGTCATCGACATCGCCAAGCTCGTCAAGGCCGCGCTCGACCACTACGCGATGCACGGCGTCATCAAGACCAGCGGACAGACAGGGCTGCAGATCTACGTCCCGATCCGGCGCGGCCCCGCCTACGCGGCGGTGCGCCACTGGGTGGAGGAGGTGGGACGGGCGATCGATCAGGCGGCGCCGGGCAGGGTGAGCTGGGAGTGGGCGGTCGCAAAGCGCACCGGGCGCATTCGCATCGACTACACGCAGAACATCATCAACAAGACGCTGGCCGCACCCTACTCACTGCGTCCGGCGGCCGGCGCTCCGGTTTCGACGCCCATCGCCTGGGAGGAGCTCGACGATCCGGAGCTTCGTCCCGACCGCTGGACGATCACCTCGATCGCGCAGCAAGTCGCCGAGACCGGCGACCTTTTCGCGCCCGTGTTGCACGCCGACCAGGACCTGCCGGGACGAGGATGACGTGCGCGCGATGCGCCTCCGGCAGGTAGGCTGCAGCGCTATGCAACCGTGGCCGGTCCTGTCCGCGACCATCGCGGCGCTGGGCGCGCTCGCGGCCTGTGGCTCGCCATCGTCGGTCACCGAACCGAGCGGCACCGCGGCCGCCACCCCGACAGCGGCCGCCCCGACGCCGACCGACACGCCGGTGCCGACCCCGACGCCCACGGCGACCCCGCCGGTGGCCTGCATGCCGGGGCAGTTCGAAATCGCGCTGAACAATCAGCAGGGCGCCGCCGGCACCATCTACACCACCTTCGAGATCCGCAACACCTCGACGAGCGACTGCACCGAGAACGGGTACGCGCGGCTGCAGATGCTCTCGGCGAGCGGGGGGCTGCTGTTCACCACCTGGACCAACGACAACTCGATGGCAACCCCGGGACCGGTCGACCTTCCCCCGGGCACGGAGCCACTCGGAGCCGTCGGCGCGACCGGGCACGGCTACTTCCTGATCTCCTGGAGCGACGCGTCCTGCGCGGCCTCGGCGGCGATATCGCCGAAGTTCTGGCAGATCACGCTGCCGACGTCGCACTTCCAGACCGACGTGACCGCGATGGCGCAGAGCGACGTGTGCGGCGGTGCCTTCAAGGTGGGTCCGATCAAGCCCGCTCCGTACACCTGACGCAACGCCAAACGCCCAATTCCCAATAGAATTCGGCAATGGCAGTGCTTCTGCTCAATGCCTCGCTGCAGCCGCTCAATGTCATCAGTCACCGGCGGTTGGTCGTGCTCCTGACCAAGGAGCGAGTCGCCTTCGTTGACGAGGCTGCCGAGCGCGCCGCCGCCGAGGCACTCGCCGGGCGGCGGCTGCCCGACGGCGTGGTGATCGTCCGCCTGCTTCGCACCATCCACGTCCCGCGCCGGCTGCTACGCCCGAACCGTCGAAACCTGCTCCTCCGCGACGACCACACCTGCCAGTACTGCGGCCGTCTCGGCAGCGCCGCGGAGCTCACCGTCGACCATGTCATCCCGGTGTCGCGTGGCGGCGCGCCCGATCGTTGGGACAACGTGGTCATCGCCTGCCGGAGATGCAACTGGCGCAAGGCGAACCATCGCCCCGAGGAGGTCGGACTGTCGCTGCGGCGCAAGCCGGTGCCGCTGACCCAGGAGTACGCGCACATCATCTTCCTGCGCTATCCGGAGCTGAAGGTCGCCTACGACAGGCTGCTCGCCGCCGCCTGAGCGGCGGGGCGCGGATTCCGTCCGACCCGGAGCGTCCAAGGCGATCCCGCGCCTCTATACTCGATCCGCCATGCCTCGATCGATGTGGCGCGGGGCCATCAGCTTCGGCATGGTGGCGATTCCCGTGCGGCTGTACCTGGCGACCGAATCGAAGAGCGTCTCGTTCCGGTTGCTGTGTCCGAACGACCGCACGCCGGTCCGCAACAAGCGTTGGTGCCCGACGGAGGACCGCGAGATCGGCTGGGGCGACGCCCTCCGAGGTTACGAGGTCGGCAAGGACGAGTACGTGGTCATCACGGATGAAGACCTCGACGAGCTCCCCCTGACCACCACCCACACCATCGACATCATGGAGTTCTGCCCCAACTCGGAGATCGAAGCCGGCGTCTACCTGAAGAGCGCGTATTACCTGGAGCCCGAGGCGGTGGGCGCGAAGCCGTACGCGCTGCTGCGCCAGGCGCTCGAGAAGACGGGGACCGTCGCGATCGGGAAGATCGCGCTGCGCGACCGCGAGCACCTCTGCCGCCTCGCGCTCCACGAGCGCGGCCTGCTGCTGAACACGCTCCACTGGCCGGACGAGATCCGCTCCGCCGCGGAGCTGGCCATTCCCGACGAGAGCCCCGACGTCAAGAAGGGCGAGCTCGACATGGCCGTCATGCTCATCGAGAACCTGAGCGCCCATTTCGACCCGGCCCGCCATCACGACGCCTATCGCGAGGCCGTCATCCAGGTCGTCGAGGCGAAGCTCAACAACCAGCCGCTGGAACGCCCCGCGGCGGTGGAGCCCGCCAAGGTCACCGACCTCATGGCCGCGCTCAAGGCCTCCGTCGAAGCCGCGAAGTCGCGCCGCTCGGAGGCCGCTGACGCCGAGGACGCGTCCTCCGACGCCGACGAATCGGCGGAGCCGGCGCGCCGCCGCCGAGCCTCCTGAGGCTTCGCGGAACAGGGGTGTCGACCCGGTACGGAAGTCGTCTCGTGCCGTCGCGACGGCGCTGCCCGAGCCCCTGCTCTTCCGGACCCCGACGCCCCCGGTGCTGCCCGGGCACATACCCTCGAGGTCTCGGTGCCCTGCGCGGACCCGTTCGATGACCCCGACTGGCTGTTCAGCATCGACTGGGACGGGACGCGCTCATTGCTCTTTCTCGATCCGGCCGGGCCCGCTCGCCTGCAGGGCGAGACGCCGTCGGATCTCGCCCGCCGGTTCCCGGACGTCGCCGAGACCGTGGTCACCCCGCAACCGCGACCGGCGGTGCTCGACGGCGTCATCGCGGTCCTCGACGCCCAGGGACGCCCAGACCTGACCGCCCTGGGGCGCCGTCTTGCCGCCGGCCCGGCGCTCGCGGCCGATCTGCCGGCGGTCTACCTGGCGTTCGACGTCCTCCACCTCGACGGTCGACCGACCACCGGCTGGACGCTTGACCGGCGGCTCGAGGCGCTGCGCGGGTTCGCCGGCGGCGGTGACGTCCTCCAGGTACCGGATCACGTGACCGGACGCTGCACGCGCCCTCGCGGCCGCCGCGGCCGGCCCGGGGTGCTGCCCGCGCTCATCGCCCGGCGCGATCGGCCCCGTACCGCCCGGGCGTGGGGTCACCGGACCGGCTCCGCATCCAGCTCAGGATCAGACGACCTGCGTCATCGCCGGGATCGTCGAGCGCCGCCGTGGGGCGCACCTGCTCATCCTGGGTGAGCACGCCGGCGGCCGGCTCCTCTTCGCCGGGCAGGTCGACGGCCCCCACGACCCGGCGGTCGCCGCTGGCTGGCCCAGCGCGCGAGCGCGCTCGAAGTCGGGCCGCCGATGCTCGAGGGGGTGCAGCCGGTGGATGCGACCTGGCTACGGCCGGCGCTGACCGCCACGGTCCGCCACCAGGGACGCGGCCCCGGCGGGGCGCTGCTGCCACCGACCTCCTAGCGGTCCGCGACGATGTCGACCCGCGCTGGTGCCTGCGCCGGCCCGCCGTCGCGCCGCCCGCGTCGAGATCGGACGGAACGGGATTCGCTCCGACGCTCCTGGTGCCGCTGCCGCTGGGTGACGCCGCGCTCCTGCCCCGGCCGCGCGATGACCGGGCCGTGCTCATGTGCCGGCCAGACCACTACGGGATCGAAGCAATACGTACGCAAGAGGAACATAGAACATGACCGATCGCTTCGATCCCGTAGTGGTCTGGCCGGCACATGAGCACGGCCCGGGTCATGCGCGCGGCCGGGGGCAGGAGCGCGGCGTCACCCAGCGGCAGCGGCACCAGGAGCGTCGGAGCGAATCCCGTTCCGTCCCGATCTCGACGCGGGCGGCGCGACGGCGGGCCGGCGCAGGCACCAGCGCGGGTCGACATCGTCGCGTACGGCCAGGAGCGCGGGGCGCAGCGCGCCCCGCCGGGGCCCCGTCCCCGGTGTCGGACCGTGGCGGTGAGCGCCGGTCGCAGCCAGGTCGCATCCGCGGCTGCACGCCGTCGAGCATGGCGGCCCCCACCAACGAGCGCGACGCGCGCTGGGCCATCCAGCGGGGCTCGCCGGGTCGCGGGGGCCGTCGACCTGGCCGGCGAAGAGGAGCCGTCCGGCGGCGTACTCGCCCAGGATGAGCGGCGAACCCCGGCGGCGCTCGACGATCCCCGCGACCACGCACGTCGTCTGATCCGGCAGCTGGATGCGCAGCCGGTCCGGTGACCCCACCCCGGGTGGAACGGGGCGGATCGGCGCCGGGCGATAGCGCCGGGCAGCTCCCGCGCGCCGGCGGCGGCCGCGAGGGCGCGCCCGCGTCCGGGGACGTGATCGGGACCTGGAGTACGTCACTGCCGCCGGCGAACTCGCGTGAGCGCTTCGAGCCGCCGGTCAAGGGTCCAGCCGGGTGGTCGGCCGCCCGTCCAGGTGGAGGACGTCGAACGCAGGAAGACCGCCGGCAGATCGGCTGCGAGCGCCGGGCCGGCGGCAAGACGGCGTCCGAGGGCGGCCAGGTCGGGGCGTCCCTGGGCGTCGAGCACCGCGATGACGCCGTCGAGCACCGCCGGCGCGGCGTCGGGGGCGGCCACGGTCTCGGAGACGTCCGGGAACCGGCGCGCAAGATCGATGGGGTCTCGCCCTGGAGGCGAGCCGGCCCGGCCGGGATCGAGAAAGAGCAATGAGCGCGTCCCGTCCCAGTCGATGCTGAACAGCCAGTCGGGATCATCGAACGGGTCCGCGCAGGGCACCGAGACCTCGAGCGGTATGTGCCCGGGCAGCACCGGGGGCGTCGGGGTCCGGAAGAGCAGGGGCTCGGCGAGCGCCGTCGCGACGGCACGAGACGACTTCCGACCGGGTCGACACCCCTGTTCCGCGAAGCCTCAGGAGGCCCGGCGGCGGCGCGCCGGCTCCGCCGATTCGTCGGCGTCGGAGGACGCGTCCTCGGCGTCAGCGGTCTCGAGCGGCGCGACTTCGCGGCTTCGACGGAGGCCTTGAGCGCGGCCATGAGGTCGGTGACCTTGGCGGGCTCCACCGCCTCGGGGCGTTCCAGCGGCTGGTTGTTGAGCTTCGCCTCGACGACCTGGATGAGGGCTTCGCGATACGCGTCGTGATGGCGGGCGGGGTCGAAATGGGCGCTCAGGTTCTCGATGAGCATGACGGCCATGTCGAGCTCGCCCTTCTTGACGTCGGGGCTCTCGTCGGGAATGGCCAGCTCCGCGGCGGAGCGGATCTCGTCCGGCCAGTGGAGCGTGTTCAGCAGCAGGCCGCGCTCGTGCAGCGCCAGGCGGCAGAGGTGCTCGCGGTCGCGCAGGGCGATCTTCCCGATCGCGACGGTGCCCGTCTTCTCGAGCGCCTGGCGCAGCAGCGCGTACGGCTTCGCGCCCACCGCCTCGGGCTCCAGGTAATACGCGCTCTTCAGGTAGACGCCGGCTTCGATCTCCGAAGTCGGGGCAGAACTCCATGATGTCGATGGTGTGCGTGGTGGTCAGGGGGAGCTCGTCGAGGTCGTCATCGTGAGACCACGTACTCGTCCTTGCCGACCTCGTAACCTCGAAGCGCGTCGCTCCAACCGATCTCGCGGTCCTCGTCGGGCACCAACGCTTGTTGCGGACCGGCGTCTGGTCGTTCGGACACAGCAACCGGAACGAGACGCTCTTCGATTCGGTCGCCAGGTACAGCCGCACGGGAATCGCCACCATGCCGAAGCTGATGGCCCCGCGCCACATCGATCGAGGCATGGCGCAATCGAGTATAGAGGCGCGGGATCGCCTTGGACGATCCGGGTCGGACGGAATCCGCGCCCCGCCGGTCAGGCGGCGGCGAGCAGCCGGTCGTAGGCGACCTTGAGCTCCGGGTAGCGCAGGAAGATGATGTGCGCGTACTCCTGGGTCAGCGGCACCGGCTTGCGCCGCAGCGACAGCCCGACCTCCTCGGGGCGGTGGTTCGCCTTGCGCCAGTTGCATTTCCGGCAGGCGATCACCACGTTGTCCCAGCGGTCGGGCGCGCCGCCACGCGACACCGGGATGACATGGTCGACGGTGAGCTCCGCGGCGCTGCCGAGACGGCCGCAGTACTGGCAGGTGTGGTCGTCGCGGAGGAGCAGGTTTCGACGGTTCGGGCGAGCAGCCGGCGCGGCACGTGGATGGTGCGAAGCAGGCGGACGATGACCACGCCGTCGGGCAGCCGCCGCCCGGCGAGTGCCTCGGCGGCGGCGCGCTCGGCAGCCTCGTCAACGAACGCGACCCGCTCCTTGGTCAGGAGCACGACCAACCGCCGGTGACTGATGACATTGAGCGGCTGCAGCGAGGCATTGAGCAGAAGCACTGCCATTGCCGAATTCTATTGGGAATTGGGCGTTTGGCGTTGCGTCAGGTGTACGGAGCGGGCTTGATCGGACCCACCTTGAAGGCACCGCCGCACACGTCGCTCTGTGTCGAGGCGGTCACGTCGGTCTGGAAGTGGAGGTCGGCAGCGTGATCTGCCAGAACTTCGGCGATATCGCCGCCGAGGCCGCGCAGGACGCGTCGCTCCAGGAGATCAGGAAGTAGCCGTGCCCGGTCGCGCCGACGGCTCCGAGTGGCTCCGTGCCCGGGGGAAGGTCGACCGGCCCGGGGTTGCCATCGAGTTGTCGTTGGTCCAGGTGGTGAACAGCATCCCCCCGCTCGCCGAGAGCATCTGCAGCCGCGCGTACCCGTTCTCGGTGCAGTCGCTCGTCGAGGTGTTGCGGATCTCGAAGGTGGTGTAGATGGTGCCGGCGGCGCCCTGCTGATTGTTCAGGCGATTTCGAACTGCCCCGGCATGCAGGCCACCGGCGGGGTCGCCGTGGGCGTCGGGGTCGGCACCGGCGTGGCGGTCGGCGTCGGCGGCCGCTGTCGGGGTGGCGGCTCGCGGTGCCGCTCGGTTCGGTGACCGACGAGGCGGAGCCACAGGCCGCGAGCGCGCCCAGTGCCGCGATGGTCGCGGAAGGACCGGCCACGGTCGCATAGCGCTGGAGCCTACCTGCCGGAGGCGGATCGCGCGCACGTCATCCTCGTCCCGGCAGGTCCTGGTCGGCGTGCAACACGGGCGCGAAAAGGTCGCCGGTCTCGGCGACTCGCGCGCGATCGAGGCGATCGTCCAGCGTCGGGACGAAGCTCCGGATCGTCGAGTCCTCCCAGGCGATGGGCGTCGAAACCGGAGCGCCGGCCGCCGGACGGAGTGAGTAGGGTGCGGCCAGCGTCTTGTTGATGATGTTCTGCGTGTAGTCGATGCGAATGCGCCCGGTGCGCTCCGCGACCGCCCACTCCCAGCTCACCCGCCCGGGCGCCGCCTGATCGATCGCCCGTCCCACCTCCTCCACCCAGTGGCGGACCGCCGCGTAGGCGGGGCCGCGCCGGATCGGGACGTAGATCTGCAGCCCGGTCTGTCCGCTGGTCTTGATGACGCCGTGCATCGCGTAGTGGTCGAGTGCGGCCTTGACGAGCTTGGCGATGTCGATGACGTCGCGAAACGTCGCCGGCTCGAAGGGATCGAGGTCGAAGACCGCCCAATCCGGTGCATCGGGTTGGTCGATCCGCGAATGCCACGGGTGCAGGTCGATCACGCCCGCGTTGGCCACCCACGCGAGGGTGGCGACCTCGTTGACCACGATGTAGGTCTTGGTCTTCTCGCCATGGTAGGTCCACGACTCGATCCAGGCGGGAGCGTGCGCCGGTTTGTCCTTGCGCCAGAACGACTTGCCATCGATGCCGTCGGGGAACACCTGCATCGAGAGTGGACGGTCGCGCAGGTATGGCAACATGTAGTCCGCCATGCGCACGTAGTACTCGATCATGTCGCGCTTGGTGATACCATCAGCGGGCCACAGCACTTTGTCGAGGTTGGTGAGTGGTAGGCGGCGGCCTCCGATCTCCCAATGCGCGTTGCCGTGCAGCGTTTTCAGTGTCTGCAGCGCATTGTTGATGTCTGGGTCCTGTCGTCGCGGGGGCCCCTCCCCGCCTCCGCGCTTGGTCTCCTTAGGCTTGTCGTCTTTGCTGGTGGGCGACGCATCCTCGTCGCCAAGCACTCCGGCGGCGCTGCCCCCCCGACGCCACCCAGACTCCTTCTTGCTGAAACCGTGGTCGAACGCTTCACGGGTTGCTTGGGCTCGCGCGACCGCCTCCTGCGTGCTGCGCCACCTGGGGCGGGTGCCGTGGCTCGCGATTCAGCGGAGGGTGCCGTGGCTCGCGATTCGGGGTCGGAGGACGGTTTTTCACGGAACGTATCTTCGATGCGTTGATCGGGTCGCAGGGTTCGGAATGCGGGGTGGCGGAGCATGCCTTCCCTGGTCCATTCGGAGAAGCGGACTTCGCAGACGAGCTCCGGCTTCACCCAGGTTGCCGGCTCTGATGTCTTGGGAACGGTGTCGAGGGGACAGACGTCGACGACGAGCGGGCGCAGCCGTTCCTTGAGGTCGCGCAGGGTCTTGTCGTCGAACCCGGTGCCGACCTGACCGCAGTGGACGAGGCGGCCGTTGTCGAACACAGCAAGGATGAGAGCGCCGAGCTGGTTGGAGCGCCGGCCCCGACCGGCGGTGTAGCCCACGATCACGCAGGACTGGCTGCGCCAGGACTTGATCTTGACCCAGTCCGGGCTGCGGACTCCCGGCCGGTACACGGAGTCGGCGCGTTTCCCCACGATGCCTTCGATACCCGACGTTCGAGCCTCCTCGAAGAGCGCGATACCGTCGCGCTCCACGTGCTCGGCGAACAGGATGTGCGGCGCGTCGACGATCGTCTCGCGGAGTGTCTTCTTGCGAATGCGGAGCTCGGTGCTGAGCAGGTCACGGTCCTCGAGCCGCAGGAGGTCGAACGCCACGAACGTCACCGGGTGCTCGGTGGCGACGCGAAGCACGTCTGGCGCACGGACCACGTTGATGCGCTGCTGCAGCCGCTCGAAGGAGGGACGGCCGTCGGCGTCGAGCACGACCAACTCCCCATCGACGACGGCTTGGCGGGCACGGATTCCGACCCGGATCGCGTGCGCCTCGGGATAGCGCGACGTCTCGTCGCCGCCGCGCCGGCCGGTGATGCGAATGCCGTCCCCCGCGACGCTGACCATGGCGCGGATCCCGTCGTATTTCAGCTCGAAGATCCACCCCTCCTTCGAGAAGGGCTTGTCGATAGGGGTCGCCAGCATCGGTGACGGCGCACGCGGCGGCTCCGCGCTCGCGGATGACGGGCTCGGCGCTGCAGGTTCCCCGCGAGCGCGCGCTCGCCGCATCTCGCGGGGATCACCCCCGCCGTCGCGCGCGATTTCCGCCAGGCTTCTGCCGGTCTTGACCGAAACATCGAGGTCGATCGCCTCGAACCCCTCGACCACCGAGTCGTCGCGCTTCTTGAGCATCAGCCAGTTCCGGGTGCCGTCGCTGCTTCCTCCGTACTGGCGGCCGCGGTCCCCGATGCGCACGAGCGCGAACTCGCCGGAGAGCTTGGTCCCGTGCAGCCGGAACTTGACGTCGCCGGTGCCCAGCGAGCGCTCGAGGTCGGCGGCCAACTCCTTGATCCACTCGTAGGTGCCGATGTCCCAGAGCATCACGGTGCCGGCGCCGTATCCGGAGGGGATGACGCCCTCGAATTCGCCGTAGTCGATGGGATGGTCCTCGGTCTGGACCGCGAGCCGCTTCTTGGCCGGATCAAGGGTCGGGCCCCTCGGAATCGCCCATGAGAGCAGGACACCGTCGTGCTCCAGCCGGAAATCGAAGTGCATGCGCGTCGCCCGGTGCTTCTGCACGCAGAACCGATGCCCGTGAGGCAGCAGATCCCACGCCGAGCGATCATCGTCCGCACGTCCGACGGGCTCCGCGCTGGGCTCCGGGGTCTGTTTGAAGTCGCGCTTGCGGCGGTACTCTTCTAGTGCCTGTTCAGCCACATTCGCGACCCGCTGGACGAGGTGCCATCGGCCTCACGCGGACAGTGTCCTTCACAGCGTTGATGCTAGTGCAGCACACCTCGCCAAAAGAGCGAACCAGGCAGGCAGGCTGGTAGAATAGAGGCATCTGGAACAGCCGATTTGAGCGGTCACCGCCGGACAATCGAGCGGTTTCACCAGCGGCCCCACCTCCACCCCACACGCCACCACCGGAGCGCCACCAATAACCGACATCGCACGCCCCGAACGCCCCGATAGCGGGGCGGACGAGCCGATCTCGAGCCCCTCCACCGGGCGCTCGGGTCCCAATCCCGCCGGCAATGGCCGGGCCTCGAAGGATACGTACTCGGCCGACCAGATCCAGATCCTCGAGGGTCTCGAGCCCGTCCGCCGCAGGCCGGGGATGTACATCGGCTCGACCGATCTTCGCGGCCTCCACCATCTGGTCGTCGAGCTGGTCGACAACAGCATCGACGAGGCGCTCGCGGGCTGGTGCGACACCGTGAAAGTGGTCCTCCACGCGGACAAATCGGTGTCGGTGCTGGACAACGGCCGCGGCATCCCGGTGGGGATGCATCCGACCGCCAAACGGTCAGCGCTCGAGGTCGTCCTCACCACGCTGCACGCGGGCGGAAAGTTCGGCGGCGGCGGTTACAAGGTCTCCGGCGGCCTTCACGGCGTCGGGCTCTCGGTTGTCAACGCGCTGAGTGAACGCCTCGAGGTGGAGGTGTACCGCGACGGTGAGGTCCATCACCAGGAGTACACCCGCGGCGTCCCCGACGCGCCGGTCGCCGTGGTCGGGACGACTGAGCGTCGCGGCACGTACATCCGCTTCTGGCCCGATCCCGAGATCTTCCCCGAGATCGAGTTCTCGTGGGATGTCGTGCTTGAAACCCTGCGCAGCTACGCGTTCCTCAACAAGGGCATCACCATCCAGCTCGACGACGAGCGCGACGCCATGGCGTACACGTTCCATTTCGAGGGCGGGATCCAGTCGTTCGTTCGGTACCTCAACGCCAATCGCAACGTGGTCAATGCCAAGCCGATGTACGTCGAGCGTGAGATCGACGGCAACGTCGTGGAGATTGCGCTGCAGTACCAGAACACCGTGTTCACCGAACACGTCCTCGCCTTCGCCAACAATGTGCACACCGAGGAGGGTGGCGCGCACGTCACCGGGTTCCGCACCGCGCTCACCGCGACGTTGAACAAGTACGCGCGCAAGGTCGCCATCCTCAAGGAACAGGACCCCAACCTCACCGGTGACGACGTCCGCGACGGGCTCACCGCGGTGATCAGCGTCAAGCTGCGCGAGCCGCAGTTCGAAGGTCAGACCAAGACCAAGCTCGGCAACAGCGAGGTGGCCGGTCAGGTCTCGACGGTCCTGAGCGAAGCGCTCATGCAGTACCTGGAGGAGAACCCCGGTGACGGGCGCAAGATCATCGATCAATCGCTCACCGCGGCGCGCGCGCGTCAGGCCGCGGCCAAGGCGCGAGATCTCGTCCAGCGCAAGTCATTGCTCGAATCGGCCACGCTCCCCGGGAAGCTGGTGGACTGCAGCGAGCGCGACCCGGCGCACTGCGAGATCTTCATCGTCGAGGGACTGTCCGCGGGTGGCACCGCCAAGGAGGCTCGCGAGCGCCGCAACCAGGCGATCCTGCCGCTGCGAGGCAAGATCCTCAACGTCGAGAAGGCGCGCGCCGACAAGATCCTCGGCAACGAGCAGATCAAGGACCTGATCATGGCGCTCGGCGGCGGCTTCGGCGAGACCTTCAGCGTTGACAAGCTTCGCTACCACCGCATCGTGCTCATGGCCGACGCCGACGTCGACGGTTCGCATATCCGCACGCTGCTGCTCACCTTCTTCTGGCGGCACCTGCGCCCACTCGTCGACGGCGGCTACCTCTACCTCGCCCAGCCGCCGTTGTACAAGCTCGAGAAGGGCAAGGGGCGCAACAAGCAGACGGAGTATGCCTTCAGCGACGACCAACGCGACGACAAGGTCAAGTCGATGGGCCGGGACACCGAGGTCTCTCGCTACAAGGGACTCGGCGAGATGATGTCCGAGGAGTTGTGGGCGACCACCATGGATCCCGACCGCAGGGTGCTGCTCCAGGTCGGCGTCGCCGATGCGCTCAAGGCCGACGACATCTTCGACCGGCTGATGGGGTCCGACGTGGAGCCGCGCAAGCGCTTCATCCAGACCCACGCGACGAGCGTGCGCAACCTCGACGTCTGATGCTGCTGCCGATCGCCGTCGACGCCATGGGCGGCGACAATGCCCCGGCCGAGATCGTGCGCGGCGCGCTGCGCGCGGTGAACGAGCATGGGATCTCGGTCGCGCTGGTCGGACGGTCCGAGGCGGTCAACGCTGAGCTGCGCAGCTGCCGGCGCTGCCGTCGGGGGCGCGATCTCGGTCGTCGATGCCCGCGAGGTCATCGAGATGGACGAGCACCCCGCCAACGCGGTGCGCGCGAAGCGCAACTCCTCGCTCGTGACCAGCTGCGCCCTGGTCGCCGACGGACGCGCACGCGCCGTGGTCAGCGCCGGCAACAGCGGGGCGATGCTCGCCGCCGCGCTCTTCACCATCAAGCGCATCCCGGGAATCGCGCGGCCCGCGATCGGCGCTTCGTTTCCGAGCGACGCCGGGCAGACGTTCATCCTCGATGTCGGGGCCAACACCGACTGCAAACCCGAATGGCTGGCGCAGTTCGCGGTCATGGGCGACGTGTACGCGCGCACCATGCTCGGTGTCGAACATCCGCGGGTCGCGCTGCTCAGCAACGGCGAGGAGGCCGAGAAGGGCTCGGAGCTCGTGCAGGCGTCGCATCCGCTGCTCGCCGCGCTGCCGATCGACTTCGTGGGCAACGTCGAGGGCAAGGACCTATTCCGCGGCGGCTGCGATGTGGTGGTCGACCGACGGTTTCACGGGAAACATTGCGCTCAAGGTGGCCGAGGGCGTCGGTGATTTCCTGTTCGCGAGCATCAGCCGCGAAGCCCGCGGCTCGCTCGGCGGCAAGCTCGGCGGCGCGCTGCTCAAGCCGAAGCTGCGCCCCCTGCGCGATCGGGTCGACTACCGCAAGACCGGCGGCGCGCTGTTGCTCGGCGTCGCCGGTGAGGTGGTGATCGCCCACGGTCGCTCCGACGCCGAGGCGACGATGAACGCGATCCGGGTCGCCGCCCGCGCCGCCGACCAGGGCGTCAGCGGCGTGATCGCGGGCGCGGTGCGAACCCCGGCGGAGGTCGGCGTCTAGCCATGGCGATTTTCGAACCCGGTCAGATCCATCCGATCGAGCTCGAGGCGGAGATGCGCGCCTCCTACATGGATTACGCGATGAGCGTGATCATCAGCCGCGCGCTTCCCGACATTCGCGACGGGCTCAAGCCCGCGCAGCGCCGCATCCTCTGGGCGATGCTCGACACCGGCATGACCGCCGGGGCGCGCTACCAGAAGTGCGCCGCGGTCGTCGGTGAGGTGCTCGGCAAGTACCACCCCCACGGTGATCAGGCGGTGTACGACACCCTGGTGCGGCTGGCCCAGCCCTGGGTGATGCGCTACCCGCTCATCGACGGGCAGGGCAACTTCGGCTCGGTCGACGGCGACCCGCCCGCCGCGTACCGATACACCGAGGCGCGCATGACCGCCCTGGCGATGAGCCTCGTCGACGACATCGAGAAGGATACTGTCGACTTCGGCCCGAACTTCGCCAACGTGCCGGGTGTGCGCGAGCCGGTGGTGATGCCGTCGCTGCTCCCCAACCTCCTGGTCAACGGAGCGAGCGGGATCGCGGTCGGCATGGCCACGAACATCCCGCCGCATAACCTCGGCGAGATCTGCGACGCCGTGGTTCGGCTGATCGACGATCCCGAGACCGCAACCGAGGACCTCATCCGCATCGTCAAGGGGCCCGACTTCCCCACCGGCGGGATCATCTACACGCGCGACATCGCCAACGTCTACGGCACCGGCCGCGGTCGCATCGTGATGCGCGCGCAGGTGGACTTCGAGGAGTCGAAGTCGGGACGCGAGCAGATCATCGTTCGCGAGCTTCCGTACCAGGTCAACAAGTCGCGGCTCATGCAGACCATCGCGGAGCTGGTCAACGACCGCAAGATCGACGGCATCGCCGACCTGCACGACGAATCGGGACGCGAGGACAAGGTGCGCATCGTCATCGAGCTCAAGTCGAACGCGCGCCCGCACACCGTGCTCAACAATCTCTACAAGCACACCCAGCTGCAGATGACCTTCGGCGCGCTCATGCTCGCCATCGTCGACGGCCGGCCGCAGGTGCTGAGCCTGAAGGCGATGCTCCAGCACTACATCAGCCATCGACGCGACGTCGTCACGCGGCGCACGCGGCACGAGCTGGAGACGGCGCGGGACCGGGCTCACATCCTCGAGGGACTGATCAAGGTCCTCGACAACCTCGACGAGACCATCCGGATCATCCGTGCCGCCCAGGATGAGAAGTCGGCGCAGGCCTCTCTCGAGGAGCGCTTCGGTCTCACCGATCGCCAGTCGAAGGCCATCGTCGACCTCCGCCTCGGACGCCTCACCCGACTCGAGAGCGGGAAGCTTCGCGAGGAGTACGAGGAGCTGATCAAGCGGATCAGCCAGCTCGAGGATCTGCTTGCCAACCCGCGGCTCATCGACGGCGTCATCAAGGACGAGGTCGTCGGCCTGAGGAAGCGGTTCGCAGACCCGCGCCGCAGCGAGATCCGCCACGACGAGCTCGAGATGAACGAGGAAGACCTCATCCCTCAGGAGCAGGTCTTCGTCACCCTCACCCATCGCGGCTACGTGAAGCGCATGCCGCTGGACACGTACCGCGCTCAGCATCGCGGCGGCAAGGGCATCGTCGGCGCGCGGCGCTCGACCGACGAGGACTACATCGAGCACTCGACGACCGCGAGCACGCACAGCGACATGCTGTTCTTCACCAACCGCGGCCGCGTGTTCCGGCTGCGCACCCACGAGATCCCCGACGTCAAGCGCCAGGCCAAGGGCATCCCGATCATCAACCTCATCGATGTCGACCAGGGCGAGAAGGTCACCGCGCTGATCGACATGGAGGTGTTCAGCGACGAGCAGTACCTGGTCATGGTCACCAAGCTCGGCCAGATCAAGAAGACCCCCGCCGCGTCCTACGCGTCGGTGCGTCGCAACGGCCTCATCGCCATCAACCTGCAGGACGACGACGAGCTCAACTGGGTTCGGCGGTCCTCGGGCGGCAACGAGGTCCTGGTGGTCACCCGCCGGGGCAAGGGCTCACGCTTCAGCGAGAAGGAGGTGCGCCCGATGGGCCGCGACACCATGGGCGTCGGCGCCATCCGCCTGCGCAAGGGCGACGAGGTCGCGGGCTTCGACATCGTCAACCCCGAGGGCCACGTGCTGGTGATCACCGAGAACGGCTTCGGCAAGCTGACCCCGATGAGCGACTACCCGGTCAAGAGCCGCAACATCCAGGGCGTGTACACCGTCGACCAGATGGCGATCCCGAAGATCGGCGAGATCGTCGGGCATGCGCGTCGTCGAGGATCTTTCTGAGGAGCTGATGGTCATCTCGACCATGGGCCAGGTGATCCGCATCCCGCTGGAGCAGGTCCGCATCTCGGGACGGCAGACGCGAGGCGTGATCATCATGCGGCTCGACGACGGCGACAAGGTCGCGTCGATCGCCGGGGTGGGCGCGGTGGTCGCGCTCGAGGCGTGATCGTCGACGCGGGCGGGGTGCGCCGGGCCGGCTGAGCGTGTGGTGTGGGGGCGCGGATGCACCCCGTCACCGGTACGCGCAACGCCGGGGGTGAGCGGGTCCCACCCGTTCCGGCGAACGATCGCTAGGCGGCCTTGCCGATCTTGAAGATCTTGGTGCCGCAGACCGGGCAGGTGCCGGTGGTCGCGGGCTTGCCATTCTTCATGGTGATCGCTTCAGCGCCCTTGATCTCGCGCTGTTCCTTGCATTTGAGGCAATAGCCAGTGGCCATGTGCTCTCCTCCGGGTGGTGTGGGTGGTTCTGCGACTGCTCGGAGGCAGGTTGCGGGCATTCTAGACACATCGGGCCCGAATTGGAGCCGAATTCAGCCTGACCGCCCGTTGGGGGGTGATCGGTCGTCCCTGCAGGGGCCCTGAGATTGGCCTCTGCGAGTGTCCTCAGACGGGGGCGACGGTGGTGGCGAGGTGGGTGCGGAAGAAGGCGCGGGTCCGGTCCCACGCGAGCCTCGAGGCGTCGGGGTCGTAGACCTCCGGGCGGGTGTCGTTGAAGAACGCGTGGTCCGCCCCCGCATACCAGAAGAACTCGACGTCGACCCCGGCGGCGCGAAGCTCGGCCTCGAGCGCGTCCACCTGCTCGCGGGTGTAGGCATGGTCCTGGTCGCCGAGGTGGCCGAGCACGGCTCCCTTGATCCGCCCCACCTCGGGCCTGGCCGCCGCGGTCACGCCCAGGTACGGGTAGAAGGTCACCACCGCAGCGAAGACATCGCTCAGCGTGGCCGCGTAGAGGGCCAGGGCGCCCCCCATGCAGAAACCGACGATGCCGACCCGATCCCCCGCGGTGCGGTCGCTCTGAGCCAGCCACGTGCCCGCGCCGAGCATGTCGCGGGCGGCCTCCGGGAGATCGAGCTCCATCAGCAGCTTGCCGGCCTCGTCGGGCTCCTTGGCCTCCTTCCCGTGGTAGAGGTCGGGAGCGAGCGCCACGAAGCCCTCTGCCGCGAATCGATCGCAGAGATCGCGGATGTGCGGGACAAGTCCCCAGTACTCCTGGATCACCACCACGCCCGGCCCACGGCCGCTCACCGGGGTGGCGAGGTACCCCGAGCAGCTGTGTCCGTTGCTGGGAAATTCGACCGTCTCACCCATGGCCCACTCCTTACCTCAAACGCCGCTCACGCGGCCGGATGTTCGTTGCTGTGCGCATCGATGAGCTTCTGCGCGACGTGCGCCGGCACTTCCTCGTAGCTCGAGAAGGTCATCGCATACCTGCCCCGACCCTGGGTCATCGCCCGCAACTCGACCGGGAACGTGTACATCTCCGACTGCGGGACGTGCGCGTTCACCTCGGCACGGCCGTCCCCGAGCGGGTTCATGCCGCCGACGCGACCTCGCTTGGAGTTGAGCAGACCCATGATGTCGCCGGTGAAGCGCTCGGGCACCGTCACGGTCACGTTCATGATCGGTTCGAGGATGACAGGAGATGCCTTCTGCACCGCCTCGCGCATCGCCATCGCCCCCGCGATCTGGAAGGCGATGTCCTTGCCATCCACGGCATGAGTCGACCCGTCGACGAGCCGCACCTTAACGTCGACGATCGGATTGCCGGTCACGGCTCCCTGCTCCATGGTCTGGCGGACTCCCTTCTCGACGGAGGGGCGGAACTGGTGCGGGATCGAGCCCCCGAAGATCTTGTCCTCCCACTCGTAGCCCCCGCCGCGCGGCAGCGGTTCGATCTCGATGGTTGCGTCGCCGTAGAGTCCCGCGCCGCCCGACTGCTTCTTGTATTTGTGGGCCACCCGCGCGCTGCCGGTGATCGTCTCTCGATACGGAATCCTGGGCGGATGCAACTCCGCGTCGACGCCGAACTTGCGCTTCATCCGCTCCAGCGCGACGTCGAGGTGCACGTCGCCGAGCCCGTGGACGAGGACCTCGTTGGTGACCGGGTCACGGTCCGTCGAGAACGTGACGTCCTCCTCGGTGAGGCGCGCCAGCGCGCTCATGATCTTGTCCTCGTCCCCCTTGGACTTGGCGACGATGGCCGCGGAACTGTTCGCGGCCGGCGACTGCAGCGGGGGCATGATCACCGGCGAGTCCTTGACGCAGAGGGTGTCGCCGGTCTGCGTGTGGGCGAGCTTGGTGACCACCCCGATGTCACCGGCGACGACCTCGGGCACGGTCACGATCGTCTTGCCGTTGGGCTGACCCAGCTGCGCGAATCGCTCCTCCTGGCCGAGGCGGACGGTGATGGGATGGCTGTCGCCGCGCATCGTCCCGCGCAGGACCTTGAAGAACGAGACCTTGCCGAAGGTGTCGACGGTGGTCTTGAAGACGTGCGCGACCAGCTTGCCGTCGGGATCGCAGGCGATGGACACCTCCGCGCCTTTCGGATCCGCGCCGACGCGAGGACGTTCCGCCGGTCCGGGCAGATAGCGAACGATGCTGTCGAGCACCAGCCCGGCGCCCTTCTCGGTAGCCGCGGCGGCGCACACGATCGGCACCAGCGATCCACGCGCGGTCGCCGCGTGGAGCGCGGTTCGCACCTCCTCGTCGCTCAGCTCGGTGCCCTCGAGGTACTTCTCGAGCAGTGCGTCGTCGCTCTCCGCGGCCGCGTCGACGAGCGCGGCGTGGGCGCGTTCGATCTCCGGGCTCATCTCCTCGGGGAGCGGCGCGTCCGTGGCCCGCCCGTGGTCGTCGAAGTCGTGGGCGCGATCGTCGACCAGGTCGACGTAGCCCCGAAAGCCGTCGGCGGCACCGACCGGTACCGCCACCGCGATCGGCTTGCGGGCGAAGCTCTCGCGGAGCGCGTCGACCGTCGCCTCGTAGGCGGCGTTCTCCTTGTCCATGCGGTTGACCACGATGAGCGCGGGGACTCCGGCGGCGTGGATCATCTCCCAGGCCATCTCCGCGCCGACCGGAACCGTCCCGGTCGCGGCGACGACGAGCACCGCGGCGTCCGCCACCGCGAGGGCTTCGACGACCTCGCCGGCGAAGTCCTGGAATCCCGGCGCATCGATGAGGTTCACGCGATGGCCGTTCCAGTCGCAGTGGGCGATCGACAGCCCGATGCTCATGGAGTGGCGCTGCTCCTCGGGCTCGAAATCGAACAGCGAGGTTGCCTGCTCGGTCGACCCCATGCGCTGAGTCGCTCCCGCGGTGTGCAGCAGCGCCTCGCAGAGCGTGGTCTTGCCATCGTGGCTGTGACCGACGACGGCGACGGTGCGGATGCGATCAGGCGTGGGCGTCGACATGGTGCATCAACTCCAGAGGTCAGGACTGAGGAATGGTAGCGGCTCGCGCCCTGCCTCCTGGGAGTCCAGGGATCTCAGCGCCGGGCCACCACCAGGAGGCCCTCCGACAGCGGCGAAGCCGGCGATCCGCTCCAACCGTCGTACATGGCGACGCTGCTGAAGCCCGCGCGTGTGAACAGGCGCGGGATCGATCCGAACGGGCAGAGCCAGCCACTGGTCTGCCGCACCGTCACGGATCCATCGTCGAACAGCGCGACGTCACGCAGCACGTAGGTGTGGCGGCGCGGGTCGTACACCGAGTCGCCGAGGAGCACGTGGGGCCGGTCGGAGAGCAGGGAGTGGGGCACGACGTCCCACCAGTCGAGCCGGCCGGGGGGTTGCGCGGGTCGAAGCCGCAGCTCGGCGACCAGGGCTCCGCCGGGGGCGAGCGCGGTGGCGAGGCGCGCCAGCACCGCGGACTGCTCGACACGCGGAAAGGCCTCGAGGACGTAGTAGACGAGCAGGGCCGCGTCGAACCCGCCGGCCGGCAGCGGCACGTCACGTAGGTCTCCGCGGACGAAGCGCGCGGACCCCGGCATGCGGGTGGCCCGGGCAAGCCCACGTGCGTGGCGGAGCGCCACCGCGCTCACGTCGATCCCGGTGACGTCGTAGCCGAGCCGGGCGAGCGGCACCGCGTAGAGGCCAGGACCGGACCCGGCGTCGAGCACCCGCGCCGGTGGCGCCGGCAGCACGTGCTCGAGCCGGCGGATGTGGCCCGCGATGACCGAGCGCCGGCGGCTGGCGCCGTCGTGGGACTGGTCGAGATGCTCGCGCAGCAGCCGCCGCGCAAACTCGGGCTGTCCCCAGTTCAGCTCGGAGGAGGGGTCGAATGGCGCCGGCCAGCGCGGAAGCGTGGATGGTCGAAGCGTTCGCCGCATGCTCGCGGCAGCGTAGGCCACAATCCCAGGGCAATGGGCGGCGGAGTCATCGGACAGTGGGTCACGAGCGGAGGTCTCCTCATCGTCCTCGTGCTCATGGCCGTCAACAGTTGCGGTATCCCGATCCCGAGCGAGGTAATCATGCCGATCGCGGGGATTCTGGCGGCCACCGGACACTTCAGCCTCGTCCTGGCGATCGTCGCCGGGGTCGCCGGCAACTGGCTCGGCGCCTTGCTCGCGTACTGGCTCGCTCGGAGGTACGGACGCCCGCTGCTCCTCGGCCCGGGCAGGCGGGTCGGGATCAACGAAAGCCACCTCGACCTCGCGGACAGCTGGGTCAACCGCTATGGCTTGCTCGCGGTCTTCTTCGGGCGGATGCTGCCCGTGGTCCACACCTACGTCTCGTTCCCGGCAGGCCTCGCGAGGCTCCAGCCGGTGTGGTTCTCGGTGCTCTCGCTCCTCGGGTCGACGGTCTGGGTCACCTTCCTCACCGTCCTCGGGTTCGAGGTGGGCGCCAACTACACCAAGGTGTCGGGGCCCATCGGCACCATCGCCATCGCGATCGCGATCGTGGTCGTGATCGCGCTGGTGGTCTGGTATGTGCGCGGCAGGCGCAAGGCCGCGGCGGGCGCGGAGGCGGGCTGAGCGCCCCTCAGGACATGTCGGGCCAGGGGCTCGCGGAGTCTGCCTCTCCGTCGTCACCCTCGGCTCGCTGGCGATACCTGTCGGCGACCATCTTGTAGGCCACGGTCTTCGGAAGGCCAAGCTTGACGAGGCTCTTCACCTCGTCGGCCATGACCTTGTCGCGGGCGG
This sequence comes from Candidatus Dormiibacterota bacterium, assembly GCA_963768105.1. Taxonomy (GTDB): domain Bacteria; phylum Chloroflexota; class Dormibacteria; order Aeolococcales; family Aeolococcaceae; genus Palsa-851. Next base: position 27,844 of record CAVYGR010000002.1, read on the forward strand.
TCTCGATCGCGGCGACGAGATCCTCGATGGAGACGGTGGAGGCACGCTTGGACATCACTAGCAGTCTACCGCCGCCCGGGCGGAGCAAACCTCAACGGCCGCGCGGGCCCGCGCATCCCGGGCGGCTCGCGTCGCCGGGCATACTTTGAGCATGGCGTATCTCCCCAACTCCGATGCCGAGCGCCGCGAGATGCTCGACGCGGTGGGGGCGGCGTCGGAGGCGGACCTGTTCACCACGATTCCCGCCGCCCTGCGCGACCCCCACATCGATCTCCCGCCACCCCTCGCCGAGCAGGACCTGGTCGCCGAGCTGGAACGGCTCGCGGCACGCAACCGCTCGCTGAGCGCGTACGACAGCTTCCTCGGCGCCGGCGTCTACCGGAGGTTCAGCCCGGCGATCGTCCGCGGCACGATCTCCCGCCCCGAGTTCTACACCGCGTACACGCCGTACCAGGCGGAGGCGTCCCAGGGCACCCTGCAGACGATCTTCGAGTTCCAGTCGATGATCTGCGCGTTCACCGGCCTCGACGTGGCCAACGCGTCGATGTACGACGGAGCCACCGCGGCAGCCGAGGCGATGGTCATCGCCGTGCAGGCCAATCACCGGACCCGGATCGCGGTGGCCGACACGGTCCACCCGGAGACCATCGCCGTGCTCCGCACGTTCGGTGAGGGCCGGCGCATCGCCATCGACGTGATCCCCACGCAGGACGGCGTGCTCGCGCCCGAAACGGTCCGCGCGGCGCTCGGCGCCGAGCACGCCGCGCTCCTGGTGCAGCAGCCGAGCTTCGTGGGGACCGTGCAGGACCTCGCGCCGCTCGCCCAGGCCGCCCACGACGCGGGCGCCCTCGCGATCTGCGCCACCGACCTCCACGCCTGCGCGCTGCTGACCCCTCCGGGGGCCGCCGGGTTCGACGTCGCGGTGGGCGACGGTCAGCCGCTCGGGATCCCGGCGTCGTTCGGCGGACCGCACGTCGGGTTCATGGCGGTGTCCCAGGCGCAGATGCGACGCATCCCCGGGCGCCTGGTCGGGATGACCCTCGACCACGACGGACGCCGCGCCTACACGCTGACTCTGCAGGCGCGCGAGCAGCACATCCGCCGCGAGCACGCGACCTCCAACATCTGCACCAACCACGCGCTGATCGCGCTCGCGGCGACCGCCTACATGGCGCACATGGGCGCGGGTGGCATGCGCGCCGTCGCCGAGGTGAGCGTGCAGCGCGCGCATCACCTCGCCAACCGGCTCGCCTCCATCGACGGGCTCACGCTGGCGCATCCCTCGTCGCCGTTCCTCTGGGAGTTCGTGCTGCGCACCCCTGACGGCGCGGACGCCTTCGCGCGAGCGCTCCGCGAGCGCGGCATCGTCGCCGGCCTGCCGCTGCGCCGCGTCGACCAGCAACGCGATCACGAGCTGCTGGTGTGCTGCACGGAGCTCACCACGCCGGACGCCATCGACCGGTTCGCCGCAGCCGCGGCCGAGGTCCTGGCTGCGGGCCGAACCGCTCCCGTCGCGATGGCGCACGCATGAGCGTCACGATGCCGCCGGCGACGCGCGAGGCAGGTTGGGCCGTCGACGAGCCGCTCGTCTTCGAGCTCGGCGTCGATTACACGGGCGCGCCGGCGGTGACCGCTGCGGGCGTGCCGGTGAGCATGCAGGACACGGGGATTCCGCGGGCGCTGCTGCGCTCCACCCCGGCAACGGTCCCGCACGTTCCCGAGCCCGTGCTCGCGCGTCATTTCGGACGACTGGCACGGCGCAACCACAACCTCCACGAGGGGATGTACCCGCTCGGCTCGTGCACGATGAAGTACAACCCCGTCGTCGACGAGCAGCTGGCGTGGCTGGACGGTTTCGCCCAGCTCCACCCCTACCAGGACGAGGACGACATCCAGGGCGCGCTGCAGCTGATGTGGGAGCTCGATCGCCTGCTGGCGTCGATCACGGGAATGGCCCGGATGTCGCTGCAGCCGGCGGCGGGCGCGCACGGCGAGTGGACCGGGCTGCGCATGATCCAGGCGTACCACGCGCAGCGCGGTGACACCGCCCGCACCCGGGTGCTCATCCCCGACTCGGCGCATGGCACCAACCCGGCCTCCGCAGCGGCCTGCGGACTCGACGTGGTCACCGTGAAGAGCAATCACGACGGCACCGTCGACGTCGAGGACTTCACGCAACATCTCGACTCGACCGTCGCCGCGGTGATGCTCACCAATCCCAACACGCTCGGCGTCTTCGAGAAGGACATCGTGGAGATCGCCCGGCTCGCCCACGACGCGGGCGCGCTCGTGTACTACGACGGCGCCAACCTCAACGCGCTCGTCGGGGTGGCGCGTCCCGGTGACATGGGCTTCGACGTCGTCCACCTCAACCTGCACAAGACGTTCTCGACGCCGCACGGTGGCGGCGGACCCGGGCGCGGGTCCGGTCGGAGTCGGCGAGCGGCTCATCGACTTCCTGCCGACGCCGACCGTGGAGCGCAACGGCGACCGGTTCTTCCTTGACTACCAACGCCCCAGGAGCGTGGGCAAGGTCCGCTCCTACTACGGGAACTTCGGCATGCTGGTGCGCGCGTACGCGTACATTCGCGCCTACGGCGACCATCTGTCGTGGGTCGCGCGTGACGCCGTGCTCAACGCGCGATATCTGCAGTCGCAGCTCTCCGGGCTGTTCGCGATGGCGGTCGACACGCCCTGCATGCACGAGTTCGTGGCCACCACCAAGGGAGGGCGCGTCGAGGGGCTGCGCGCCATGGACGTCGCCAAACGCCTCCTCGACTACGGCGTGTACGCGCCCACCGTGTACTTTCCGCTCACCGTCCCCGAGGCGTTGATGTTCGAGCCCACCGAGACCGAATCGAAGCAGAGCCTGGACGGGCTTGCGGCGATCTGCGCATCCATCGTCAACGATGCGGAGCGCGACCTCTCATTTGTGCAGGCTGCACCGCACGAGACCCCGGTGAGCCGCGTGGACGAGGTGCTCGCCGCGCGCCATCCGGTGCTGCGCTGGACACCGTGATCAACGCGACCGACACCGCGCTGCGCGACGAGCTGCGCGAGCTGGTGGCGGTCCGCGCGTTCACGTACGGCAGCTTCACGCTCACGAGCGGGCGGCACAGCGACTACTACGTCGACGGCAAGCAGGTGACTCTCGACGGGCGCGGCCTGTACCTCGTCGCACGCCTCGCGCTCGAGCACTGCCGCGAACAGGACATCGATGCGCTGGGCGGGTTGACGCTCGGAGCCGACCCCATCGCCGCGGCCGTGGCGGCGCTGAGTGGCGCGGACGCCCGGCCCATCACCGCGTTCATCGTGCGCAAAGAGGTCAAGGCGCACGGAACGGGTCGCGCCATCGAAGGACCGGCGCTGCGCCCCGGCCGGCGCGTGCTGCTCGTCGACGACACCCTCACCACCGGCGGGACCTTCCTGCAGGCACGCGAGGCGGTTGCGACGACCCGTGCGACCATCGTCGGCGCGCTCTGCGTCGTCGACCGCGAGGAGGGCGGTCGTGAGGCGCTCGAGGCCGCCGGCATCACGCTGCACGCGCTGTTCCGGCGCGGTGAGTTCAGCGCCCGAGAATCCCGCGCATGACCGCGCCGCCCGCGATACCCGCGGCTCCTGCCTCGGCCGCCTGACCGGGCGAGAACTCGGAGACCGCCTGGGCGAGCTTCTGCAGCGGGAGCGACTGGAGCCACACGCGTCCCGGCCCGGTGAGCAGCGCCAGGAAGATGCCGTCGCCGCCGAAGATCTTGTTCTTGATCCCCTTGATCGTCGTGATCGTGAACTGCACCGTGTCCTGGAACAGCCCGACGTGGGCGGGATGGACGCGCAGGGTCTCACCCGGCTTCAGGTCGTAGATGAGGACCTCGCCGCTCAGCTCGCACCATGCCCGGCCCTGGCCGGTGATCTTCTGCAGCCGGAAGCCGTCGCCCCCGAAGAAGCCGGCGCCAAGGCTCTGCTGGAAGCCGACCGAGAGTTGCACGCCACCGACGCCGCACACGAATGCGTGACGGTGCCCGAGGTAGCCCATTCCCGGCTGCGGCGCGACGTCGACGGGGAAGATCTGTCCGGGCAGGCGCGTCGCGAACGCGACCATGCCGGGTGCGCCCTGCGCCGTGAACTCGCTCATGAAGATCGAGCTGCCGCCGACGGCGCGCTTGAACACCCCTCCGATGCCGCCACCACCGCCCATCTGCGTCGATGTCTGCATGACGATCGACTGGGTCATCCAGGAGAGCTCCCCGGACTCGGAGAAGATGGCCTCACCGGGATCGAGCATGATCTCGAGGACGGGCATGGTGGTGCCGATGATGCGGTCCTGCACGGTGTTTCCTCCGAACGGTCTTGCGTCGTGGGGAGTTTATGCGGACGCCGCCATGGTTGCGGTGGGAAAGATCGAGAATCAGCGGCGATGAACCCGCCGCGGTGCCGATCCTCGCTGCTCTGCGTGGTCGGCATCGTTGTCGTGATGATGAGCGCCTGCTCGGGAATGACGAGCACGCCCACCCCGACGCCTTCGGCGACCGCGTCGCCGGCACCATCGCCGACCGAGACGCCGCTGCCCCCGGACACGCTGAGCATCGCGGTCCTGGCCACCGGCGTCGGAACGTTCGACCTCGCCGCGATCCCGGTCGCCGACCTGCGCAACAACGCGGCGTTTCATGGCGCCGCATCGGTCGTGGCGCATTTCACGACCCACCGAGCCGGGCGAACCCTGGGATCGCTCGAGTTGGTGCCGGTGAACCTAGGGCCGGGAGAGCGACTGGCTGTGACCGCCGACTGCACCGACGCCTGCAACGGGGCGACCAGCGTCAGCGTGGCGGTGACGGTCGTCTCCTGGCCGACCAGCATCGGGGCGGTCTTCGCGACGACCCCCGCCGCGTACGCGTGTCAGCCGTGCCGGCCCACGCACGGGTTCGGCGATGCCAGGGGGACGCTGACGCCGTCCCCCGCGATCGCGCCGGGCAGCGCGGTGGTCGCGTTCGCGACCTGCCGCGATCGCGCCGGCGCGATCCTCGGCGGCGGGTCTCAGGAGGTCGTCTGGCAGGCGGGAGGGACCCTCGCCGTCGACGTTCCGGTGGTCGTCAACGCGCCGCCGGGCTCTTGCGCGTTGGGAGCGTCCACGGGATGGTAGGGTACATCTGCCGCGTTTGAGCGGCTTGCAGACGCAAGTACCCGGTGTGGTAGGGTCGGCCACGGCTCAGGCGCCGACCGTCGTCGAGACCGGCAGGTGGGGACGAGCCACACGAAGCTCCGGCAAGGGGAAGCGCCGGAAGCCCGACCCAAGACAGGAGTGAACCACGTTGCATTTGCCCAAACGGGCACGTGGCCTCGTTCTCGGCTGCCTCATGATGGTGGCGGGACCGGCGACCGCGGTGCTCATCACCACGCCCGCGCAGGGAGTTGCGGCCTCCGCCTCCCTGGTCCGATCGTCGATCGGTGAGGTCGATCGCCTCACCAACGTGATCGTCCGCCCCATGATGCTCCGGGTCCGGGAACCGATCCCGCCGAGCACCTACCTGCCGAAGGCGCCGGTTCCGCGGCGACTCCAGACGCACGCCGTGATCCACCGCCGTCCCAGCTTCGTGGTCCCGGCGGGTCTGTCGGTCAGCCAGGCGCAGGTCGTCGCCGACATCACCGCTGCGGCGCAGCGGTACGGCGTGAGCGTGAGCCTGATGCTGCAGACCGCCAACTGTGAGTCCCACTTTCACTGGAACTCGGTCAACCGCAGCGGCCCGTACATCGGGGTGTTCCAGTTCCTGATGTCCACCTTCATCGCCAATGGCGGGACGGCGGCGACGATCTGGGATCCCGTGGCCCAGGCCAACATCGCGGCCAAGATGTTCGCCAACGGCCAGTCCGAAGAGTGGTCCTGCGCCTGAATCGCGGTTAGGGGCGTCAAACTCAGCGGGTGAGCATCGACGTGGGCGCCGGTGAGGTCGGCTCCGCGGAGCACCTGCGCGAGACCAGGACTGCCCGGCGGACCGTCTACAGCGGCCGCCTGCTCACCGTCCACGAGGATGACGTCCGCCTGGTCGACGGGACTCCCGCGCAGCGCGAGGTGGTCGCGCATCCCGGCGCCGTGGCCATCGTGGCGATCGACTCGGACGCGAGAGTCGTGCTCGTCCGGCAGTGGCGCCACGCGGTCGGTCGCGCGCTGTGGGAGCTGCCCGCCGGCACCCGCGACCCCGACGAACCCCCGCTGCGCACCGCCGAGCGGGAGCTTGCGGAGGAGACCGGCCTCCGCGCCGGCGATCTCCGCCCGCTCGCGGCGGCACCGTTGACCCCGGGCTACTCCACCGAGGTCATGCACTTCTTCCTGGCCACCGGTCTCACCCCCGGTCCCACCGCTCGCGACGTCGACGAGCGCATGGACGTCGCCCACGTCAGCCAGAAGGAGATCATCGCTCTGATCCGCGGCGGCGAGGTGGACGTCAAAACCATAGCCGGCCTCGGCCTGGCGGGCTGGAGCACCGGCATCGATGCCTGACGGTCCGCTCCAGGACGGTCTCGACGCCGACCGGCTGATCGCCCGCGCCATCGAGTCCGTCCTCGACGCGGTGCCGGAGATTCCCGGCAGCGACCTGATCGCCGCCGAGGCGAGCCCGAAGGCGCAGCCCTGGGCCGAGACCGCGGCGCCACCCGCGAGTGACAAGCGCCCGCTCGAGGCGGTGCTCGCCGAATACCAGGCTCGGATCGCCGCCACCCCCGGCGCGCGCGCCGGCCAGCCCAACGAGCCCCATCCCGGGCAGTCGTACCTGGAGAAGCTGTCGCTCGCCACGCGCGGCACCGGGACCAAGCGGCCGAGGCGGCGCTGGCAGGGCGGACGCAAGCGCCGAGGCGGCAGGGGCGGTCGCGGAGGTGGCGGCGCTCCGGCGTGAGCGATCGGGAGCAACACCCGGCACGCGAGCTCGAGGGCGTGCTCTTCGACTACGGTGACACCCTGGTCCGGTTCCGGCGTCCGGATGCCGCCCTCGCGGCCGCCGACGAGGAGATCGTCGCGCTCCTCCAGGCTTCGGGATCGCGACTCCCCTCGGCACGAGCGCTGCGCAGCGCCATCCTCGACCGCGTCGAAGGCGAGGTGCTCGACCACCAGCGCGGCGGCGACCTGGCCGAGATGAGCGTCGTCAGCAGCGCTCGCACTGCGTACGCCGCAGCCGGGTTCGACATCGACGACGAGCTGCTCGACGAGGTGCTGCGCATCGAGCAGGAGGCGTGGTGGGAGGGCGCACACGTCGATCCCGCCGCCACGCCGCTCCTCGACGCCCTGCGCCGCGATGGGATTCGGGTGGGTCTCTGCTCGAACGCCCCCTACCGGATTCGCTCGCTGCACGCGCAACTCGCCCATGTCGGGCTCGACACCCACCTGGATGCCGTCACATTCTCGGCGGAGGTCGGGTGGCGCAAGCCGTCGACGAGGATCTTCGCGGCGGCGCTGGACGCGCTCGGCACCGAGGCCGCAGGCACTGTCATGGTCGGCGACAGCGAGGTGCACGACATCGCCGGTGCGCACGGGGCCGGTCTGCGCGCGGTGCTGCTCCGCAGGACCGGCGCACGCGCGTGCAGCGCCGCCGACGCCGTCATCGCCGCACTCACCGAGCTGCCCGTTGCGCTGCGGTCCATGGGCCTATACTGGGGTTGAAGGTGGAGTTCAAGGAGTACGTCAAAGAACGGTGTGCGGAGAGGGGAATTTCCTTACACCGGCTCGCCCTTCTGTGCGACCTCAACCAGATCTACTTCTACCAGAGCGTCAACAAGAACAAGGACAATCCACCGCCGTGGGTGTTGCGCCGGGCGGCACCACATCTGGCCGTTCCCTACATGGAGCTGATGATTCGCGCCGGCTACGTGCGCGAGGCGGATATCGATGAGTGGAGGCAGCACACCGGCCGCTGACGTGCGGCGGGCGCAGAGCGCAGCGGTGACGACGCGCTCGATCATCCACCTCGACCTCGATGCGTTCTATGCGTCGGTGGAGCAATTGCGCCGCCCCGAGTTGCGCGGTCTGCCGGTCATCGTCGGCGGTGCCCCGTCGCCAGATGGCAGCGCTCAGCTGCACCGTGGGGTGGTCAGCGCCGCGTCCTACGAAGCGCGCGTCTTCGGTGTGCATTCCGCGATGCCACTGCGCACCGCGGTCCGTCTCTGTCCCCAGGCGATCATCGTTCCGGTCGATTTTCGCGCCTATCGCGAGGCGTCGAGGTCGGTGTTCGACATCGCCCGTGACTACACGCCGCTGATCGAACCCCTCTCGCTCGACGAGGCATTCCTCGAGGTCACCGGATCGACCCGTCGCTTCGGGAGTGCGCGGCACATCGCCGAGGACATCCGCGACCGCGTGCTGCAGGAATGCGGTCTCCACGCCTCGTTCGGCGTGGCCTCGTGCAAGACGGTCGCGAAGATCGCCTCGGACCTGCGCAAGCCGCGCGGGCTCGTGGTGGTCGACCCGGGCGACGAAGCCGCGTTTCTCGCACCCCTGCCGCTGCGCCGTCTCCCGGGCCTCGGTCCGGCGGCGGAGCGCGCCTTGAACGGGCTCGGTATCACGACTTTGGGCCAGCTTGCGGCGCTGCCTCTCGACACCGCGCAGCGCCGGCTCGGGCGCGCTGCGGGGGCGTCGCTCTGGGAGCGCGCACGTGGCGTCGACACCAGCCCGGTCACGCTTCCCGGCGCACCGCGGAGCGTGTCACGCGAGGAGACCTTTGCGCACGACGTGGCGCAGCGGCCGGCACTGCACCTGCGCATCGCCGAGCTCGCCAGCGACGTCGGCGCTCGTCTGCGCACCGGAGGCTGGACTGCACGCACGGTCACGCTCAAATTGCGCTACGCGGACTTCACCACGATCACGCGTCAGGAAACCCTGGCGACCGCCACGGCGACGGACACCATCGTGCGCGACGCGGCGGTCACCTTGCTCGACACCGCATGGTCGGGCGACGCCGTGCGCCTGCTCGGCGTCGGTGTCAGCGGACTCGAGGAGGCGCCGCAGCTCGACCTGTTCGCGCAGCCGGTGAACGACCGGATCGACCGCACGCTCGATCGCCTGCGCGAGCGCTTCGGGCAGGCTGCCATCCGTCGCGGCACCGGCGATGGGCTCCACGACCTCGACTGGCGCGGCGACGACCTGCGCCGCTGACGGCGCGCCGTCATTCCTCGCCGATGTCGTCGAGGTATTCGACGATCTCGCTGTCGTACCGGGATCGCGCCTCGTTGAGCATCGCCGCAACGGTCGCGATCCGGTCGTCGGGCCACCCCAGCTCGGCGGCGAGCTCGATGGCCGTCGCGTCGCGGCCGAGCTCGTGGCGCATCCGCACCTCCGCCATCTCATAGGTCTCGGCGTCGCGGATGAACGCCGCCGCGCTGGCGCGCTCGAGCGCGGCGAGCTCGATCGTCTCGTCCATGTGGGCCCCCGCCAACCGGATGACGAACTGGTCCAGGCCCGCTGCGGGCCCGCCCCGTCCCGCGTATTCGGTGATCGCCACCACGCTCGCGATGGCCGCCTCCTGGGCGAGGTCCCCGACCTCGACGCCACGGCCGCGGCGCGCCTCGGCCTCCGCGAGTATGGCCTTGAGTTGATGCTCGACGAGCCGGTCGAGCGCCCGGCCCTTCCCGTGCTCGCGCACCTCGACGAGCAGCGCGGCGGTCTCCGTCTCGCCGAGGGCCGGGAGCGACCGCGCCTGCTCGGCAAGGATCGCGGGCGTGTCGACGTCCCTGGCGCTCATCGGGTCACACCGCCGGGGTCTTGACGTTGTTCTTGCGGCCGAAACGCGCGGCCAGCTGCTCGCAGGCGCGGGCGGTCTCGCGCCTCGCCGGCCCCTGCGAGGCGAGCTCCACGGCGCCCGCGAAGGGACGGTCGCCGACCGAGTAGCGCGCCGACAGCACCACCGAGCACCCACCCACCACCGGCGCGATGGTGACCTCGAGCGTGAGGTCGAGTCCCTCCTCGAGGGTCAGCACCATGCGCCGCGGCGGGGTGAGCTCGGTGCAGACGAGGACGCCGCGAAGATGGCGCCCCACAAGGCCGGCCTCGACCTCGTAGCGCGCCCCGACCCCGGTGGTCGGGCCCCCGATGTGGCGCAGCCTGCGGACGGCCGGCAGCCAGTCGGCATGCTCGATGTCGGCGATGACGGCGAACGCCTCCTCGGGCGGCACAGGGAGGGTCACGTCGGCGCGTGTCTCGATCATCGTTGAGCCGCAATAACCGGCTGCATCGCCACCTAGTACATCACCGTCGCGAAGACGTCCGCCGGTTGGAATCCCAGGCGGTGGTAGACGCGCTGGGCGATCACGTTGTACTGATTGACGTACAGGCTGCAGCGCGGCACCTCGGCGAAGATCTGCGCGCACACCGCCGCCAGCCCGGCGCGCGCGACACCGCGCCCGCGGTGCTGCGGCGCGGTGTACACGCCCTGAATCTGCACGACGTCGGGCGTCCAGGCGGAGAGCTCGGCCTTGAACACGACGTCGCGACCGCGCGTCCATATCCAGCTCCAGCGGCGCTCGATCAGGCTGATCATCCGGGTACGCCATGCGGGGGCGTCGACGGCGAGCGGATCGACCCCCATCTCCTCGCGGTGCATGCGCGCCGCGGCGAGGATGAGTGCCTCGAGGTCACCGCGCGTGGAGAGACGCACCTCGGGCGACGGCGGTACGCGAAGGTCGTCCGCCTCGAGGACGAGCAGGGGCTGGGGATCGCGCAGCTCCCGCGCCGGCCGCGGTGGTTGAAAGGCGTTGTGCAAGGCCATGACCGAGGCGCGGTGACCGACCACCATGCGCGGCTGCGCCGCGGCGGCGAGCGCCTGCGCGAGCGGCGGCGCGGCGTCGACATCGGGAATGTACGGCACCACCAGCGACCACCCGAGCACCACCGCCGTGAGCGCGTCCTCCTCGAATGCGCCCCACCAGTCGCCGGCCTCGAATCCGAGGCGGAGCTCGCTGCGCAGGTACACGTTGGTGATCGGCTCACGATCGATGAGCACCGCAAGGCGGTCCGCATCGGCCGGCCCAAGCCGCGTCACCCGGAGCGCAGAGCGTGTGGTCATCAGGTTGATTGTGCCCGGATCGACGCCTGCTCAGGTTGGACGCCTCGGCTATCCTCGACTCCGTGAGCTTGCATACGTCCGTCGCGCGCGCCCTGACGCTGGCCGCCTGCGCGGCGACGCTGACGCTGAGCGCCTGCGCCGCATCGGTCGCCACTGTGACTCCGAGCTCGAGCACCTCGCCGGTGTCGGGGGCCGGGACGGGCGGCGGGGCGTTCAGCGCCACCGGCTTCAGCACCGTCATCCCGCCGGGCTGGACCAACGACACGGCCAGCCCGAGCGCCGTCGCGGCGGTCAGCGGCAGTGGCACCGTGCTCATGCTGCTGGTCGCGCCGGACGGCGGCCACATCGACGCCAGGACCGCGCCGCAGCCGGTTGCCGACGACCAGCTCGCCCAGTATCTCGAGAGCGTCAGCCAGAACGGGGCCACCGGTCTGAGCCCGGCCGTGCCCATCGACGTCGGTGGCGCGTCCGGCGTGATGATCACGTACACGCTCACCTCGACAGGCGGTTCGTCCAGGAACGAGGACATGGTGGTCAACCATGGGGGCGACACCTACGACATCGTGCTCAACACGGGCCCGGCCGCGTTCCCCCACGACACCGCCGCGCTCCAGACGGTGCTCGACGCCTGGAAGTGGGGGTGACGGCCGGCTTCCCGTACGATCACCCGATGCTCGTCCTCATGAACATCCAGGCGACTCCCGACCAGGTCGCCAACGTCATCAAGCACGTGCGCGAGCGGGGCTTCGAACCGATCGAGCTCCCCGGCATCGACCGGCTCGCGATCGGGGTGCTCGGGAGCAATCCGGGAGCCATCCGCGACGCGATCTGCGATCTCCCGGGCGTGGCCGACGCGATCCCCGTGAGCAAACCGTACAAGCAGGTGACGCGCGAGTGGCATCCTGAGTCCACTGTGGTCGATGTCGCCGGCGTTCGCTTCGGTGACGGGGGGTTCGTGGTCATCGCCGGCCCCTGTGCGGTCGAGAGCCGCGAGCAGGTGCTGGCGACCGCGCGCGATGTCGCCGCAGCCGGGGCGTCGATGTTTCGCGGCGGCGCGTTCAAGCCGCGCTCCTCCCCGTACTCGTTTCGCGGGCTTGGTCTGGACGGCCTGCGTCACCTTGCGGAGGCACGCGCCGAGACCGGGTTGCCGGTGGTGACCGAGGTGCTGACGCCCGCGGACGTCGACGTCGTCTCCGAGTACGCGGACATGCTCCAGGTCGGGACGCGCAACGCGCAGAACTTTGCGCTGCTCGAAGCCGTCGGCGGTGCCCGCCGTCCGGTGCTGCTCAAGCGCGGGCTCAGCAACACCATCGAGGAGTGGCTGCTGGCCGCGGAGTACGTGGTGGCACACGGCAACCCCAACGTGGTGCTCTGTGAGCGGGGGATTCGCACCTTCGAAGCGGCCACCCGCAACACCCTCGACCTCAGCGCGGTGCCGGTGGTCAAGTCGCTCTCCCATCTTCCCGTGATCGTCGACCCCTCCCACGCAACCGGGCACCGGCCGCTGGTGCCACCCATGGCACTCGCCGCCTTTGCGGCCGGCGCCGACGGTCTCATGATCGAGGTGCACCCCGACCCGGAGAACGCCCTGAGCGACGGCGCGCAATCGCTCACGCCCGCCATGTTCGCGGAGCTGATGGCATCGATCAGACGTCTGGCCATCGCTCTGGATCGGCAGGTCGCAACAGCTCCGTCACCGGTGAGGACCGCAACCCCGGGTTAGGATGATCGGCGTCGTGGAGTGCCGTCGATGACCACCGCGTTCCGATCAAGCCCGCAGGAGCTCAGCGGCGCGGCCGTGCCCGTCGAGACCCCCTGCTCCCTGCGCGGGTGCGCCAACAGCGGGGCGCAGCTGTGCGCCTATCGCGACCGGCGCGGACATCCCTGTCCGGCATCGTTCTGCTCGGCGCACAGCGTCTCCTTCATGGGCATCAGCTACTGCCGCCGGCATGCGGGGACGGTGCAGGCCATCGGCGAGCTCGCCAAGGACCCGAACGGCTTTCCCGACCTCACCGATCGTGCCCCGTCGCTCGTGAACTGGATCGCCCGAGACCTCGACGAGAGCGTCCGGCGGCTCCTCGGCCGCACCGCTCGGAGCGGCGAGAGCGTCATCGTCGACGAGTCGGTGCGTCTCGCCCATGACCCGGCCCGCAAGGCCCGCTGGGAACGCGGCTGGCGGATCATCGAGCACACGGGTCTCATCCTCAAGGTGACCGTGCACGTGTCCGAGGACAACGATTCGCTGGTCCACGTTCGGGTCGGGACCGAGATGGTCGCCGACGGCGTCCCGCCGTGGATCGCGCGTCGGCGCGAGGGCCACGAGGTCGAGGCCGCGATCGACATCTCGCAGCGCCAGCTTTTCTATCGGTTCCTCGAGGAGAACATATCGGCCGCCGTGCTCCGGTTCCGGACTCGCGGCGACCGCGCTCCCTGGGGCAGGTAGCCGCTCAGGCCGCGACGGCCTCGGTCTCCACGCCCAGGATGCCCAGCAGCCTGGCCAGCGCCCTGCCGCCATCAACGCCGGGCCCTTCGTGTTCGCGTCCCTCGATGATGTCGCTCGCGAGGGCGTCGAGCTCGACGAGCGCCCCGGGCGTGTCGAGATCGTCGTCGAGGCGCTCGAAGAACCTGCGCTCGTGGTCGCTCGCAAGTTCCGGCGGCAACGTGCGCGGCGACCGCATCGATGCGGCGTAGCGCCGGAGGCGGGCGGCGGCAGCGTCGAGCTCGGCATCGTCGTACGTCCATGACGTGCGGTAGTGGTGCGCGTTGAGCAGCAGGCGCACCGCGGCAGCCGGCACACGACCCACGAGGTCGCGCACGAAGACGAGGTTTCCCAGTGACTTGCTCATCTTCTCGCCCTCGTGCGTGACCATCGCGATGTGCGTCCAGTGGCGCACGTACGGCGCAACCCCGGCGGCCTCGGCCTGGGCGATCTCCGACTCGTGATGCGGGTAGATGAGGTCGTCGCCGCCGCCGTGAATGTCGATGGGATGGCCCAGCGCCCCGGTCGACAGCACCGTGCACTCGATGTGCCATCCGGGCCGCCCCGCGCCCCACGGACTCGGCCAGCTGGGCTCGCCCGGCGCCGACGCCTGCCAGAGCACGAAGTCGAGTGGGTGACGCTTGCGGGGATCGTCGGGGTCCGCGCCGCGCTCGCGTGACAGCCGGGTCATGGTGGCGTGGTCGAGCCGGCTGAGACGTCCATAGTCCGGGTAGACGTTGGAGTCGAAGAACACCCATCCGTCGACCGCGTACGCATAACCGCCCGCGACGATGCGCTCGATCCACTCGACCATCTCCGCGACGTGCTGGGTGGCGCGAGGCTGGGCGTCGACCGGGAGCAATCCTATCGCGGCCATGTCGGCGTCGAACCGCCGCACCTGCTCCTCGGCGAGGGCGCGGTAGTCGACACCGCGCAGCCGCGCCACGCGCAGGATGTCGTCGTCGACGTCGGTGACATTGCGGACGCTGCGCACGGTCACGCCGAGGTCGCGGAGGCGGCGATGGAGCACATCGAACACGTGGTAGACGAAGGCGTGACCGAGGTGCGCGGAGTTGTACGGCGTGATCCCGCACACGTACGTCCCCACCCGCCCACCGATCGGTTCGAAGGGCACCACCTCCTGGCGGGCGGTGTCGAACAGATGCATGCCATCCGATTCTACGGTGGAGCCTCGCGACGTCCCCCGCCGAGCGCGTCTCGCGCCGCATCGAGGATTGCAATCGTGTTCTTGAAGCTGAGGCGCGATCGCGCCTCGTCGAAGCCCAGCCATGCGGCCTCGGCGATCTCCGCCGGGTCGGGACGCAGGACCGTGTCAGCCGGCGCCTCGACGAGAAAGTAGTGCACCCGCTTGAAGATCAACGCGCGGCTGTCGCGACGCCGGTAGACATACTCGCTGGAGGGCAGCGCGGCGCCGAGGGTCAGCGCGCCGCGGGAGATACCGGTCTCCTCGGAGATCTCTCGCAGCGCCGCCTGCTCGGGCGTCTCTCCGGGCTCGATCATCCCCTTGGGGAAGCCCCAGTAGCGGCCGTCGCTCACCAGGCAGACCTCCTGGCCCGTGTCCGGCCGGCGCACGACCACCCCTCCGGCCGAGATCTCATTGGGGCGCAACGGCCGGCGGGGCATGGCAGAACCGTACTGCGGCGGTTGGTATCATCGGGTGCTTCCGGCCCCGTGGTGTAGCCTGGCCTAACACGCCACCCTGTCAAGGTGGAGATCGTCGGTTCGAATCCGATCGGGGTCGCCAGCCGATGTTGTTATCGACGTCGGTGTGCTGGAGACGTGGGCTTCAGCTGATGGTGATGCCGGCGAGGTCCGGAGGATCCGGGTACTTCGGGTCCATCTCGGTGAGAGTCTCGATGAGCAACCGGCTCACCGCCCAGTTGCGGTACCACTTGTGGTCGGCCGGGATCACGTACCACGGCGCCGTTGCGGTGGAGGTGCGCTCCAACGCCTCCGAGTAGGCGGCCTGATACTCCTTCCACAGCGCCCGATCCTCGAGGTCGCCGCGCTGGAACTTCCAGCGTTTCTGCGGGTCCTTGAGGCGTTGCTCGAAACGCCGCCGCTGCTCGTCCTTGGAGATCAGCAGGCAGCACTTCACGAGGCGCGTCCCACCCTGTGCGAGCAGCGACTCGAACGCGGTGATGTCGTCGTAGCGCAGCTTCCAGACCTGTTTGGGAACCAGCTTGCGCACTCGCGCCACCAGCACATCCTCGTAATGGGAGCGATTGAAGATGCCGATCTCGCCGGCGCGAGGCACGGCGCGGTGCACGCGCCAGAGGAAGTCGTGCGCCATCTCCTCCGCCGTCGGCACCTTGAACGAGGTGACCCGGGTGCCCTGGGGATTGACGCCGTCGAAGACGTGCCCGATGGTCCCGTCCTTGCCCGACGCATCCGTGCCCTGGACGATGAGCAGCAGCGAGCGTTTGCTCTCGGCCCAGAGCCGGGTCTGCCACTCAGCCAGCGCCTCCCGGTCGCTCTCGAGAACGGCATCGGCCGCTCCGCGGCCCCCCTTGAGCCCGGGCGTCGCCGCAGGGTCGAGCACCGAGATATCGACTTTGGATCCGGGCTTCACGGCCCAGAGCTCGCGCATTGTCACCAACTGTAGTCCACCGTCATCCGAGGTGCCCGTGCGCCCACGCGACGAGGTCGTCGAGCACGTGCTCCCGCTCGGGCTCGTTGAAGATCTCGTGCCAGAGTCCGTCGTACATCTTCAACGTCTTGTCCGTCGAGCCGGCGCGTTCGTACACGTGCGGGCCGCACCCCGGATCCACGAGACCGTCGGCGGTTCCCTGCATGACGAGGAGCGGGATGCGCAACGCCGGCAGTCCCGCGTCGACACGACCCATGGCGACAAGCATCTCGGCTCCGAGGCGGGCGCGGATCGGCGTGGGGAACACCAGCGGGTCGTCGTTGTAGGCGGTGACGACCGCGGGATCGCGGCTGATGCGGTTGAGCGGCAGGCGCAGCACGCCGGTGTTCGGCGCCAGCCGCGACAGCACCCGGCCCACCGTGAGGGTCAGCCTCGACACGTCGCGGGGACAGGCCGCGGGCGCGGAGACAACGAGCGCGTCGATGAGGGCGCTCTGGTGTACCGCGAGGCGCAGCGCGATGAGTCCGCCCATGCTGTGTCCGAGCAGGATCACGCGCCCCGACGGCCACTGCTCGCGAACCTGTTCGATGACCCTGGTCAGATCGTCGACGTAGTCGTCAAAGCGCACCACGCTGGTGCGTTTCCCATCGCTGCGGCCGTGGCCGCGATGGTCGGGTGCGCGTACCACCAGGCCCTCGTCGACGAGACGGGCGGCAACGTGGGCGTACCGACCGCCGTGCTCGGCGAAGCCGTGAGCGATGACGACCGCCCCTCGAGGCGGACCGGACGGCAGCCATGTCTTGTATCGAATGCGCAGTCCACGGACGCCGAGGAGTTCGCCGCCATCACTACCTGACGCGAGGTCGCTCGCAGCCACCATCACGCGTGAGCCTATCAACCCGAGCGGGGTTGTGATCGCCCCGTGCGCGAGCGCGACGCTCAGATGTCTGCGCGCGTGTGTTAACTCACTCGCACGCGCGGATCGAGGACCGCGTACACCGCGTCGACGACGATGTTCGCAGCCACCACGAAGAACGATGCCACCAGCACGATCCCGATCACGACCGGCAGGTTTTGCACCTGGATCGCCTGGACCACCGCCAGGCCGAGACCGGGCAGGCCGAAGATGCTCTCGGTGATGATCGCGCCGCCGAGCACGGTGGCGAGGTCGATGCCGAACTGGGTGACGATCGGCGTCAACGAGCTGCGCAGCGCGTGTCGATAGACCACACGCCGCTCGCTCAGCCCCTTGGCACGCGCGGTCCTGATGTAGTCCTCACCGAGAGTCTCGAGCAGCGAACTTCGCGTTAGCCTCGAGTAGGTTGCGGCGGTGATCAGCGCGAGCGTGATCCAGGGCAGGATCAGATCGTGCGCCCACTCCAGCGGATTGGTCGTGAACGGCGTGTAGCTGCCCGGTTTGGGGAAGATCGCGATGCCGTGAATGGTGAGGAGGTAGTAGAAGACATAGAGCAGCAGGAGTCCGAGGATGAATGTCGGCATCGACACGCCGGTCAGCACGAATGCGGTCGCACCACGGTCCCACAGACTTCGTGGCCGTCGCGCCGCCAGGACGCCAACACTGATGCCGAGGATCATCCAGATGACCGCCGATCCCACCGCAAGCGAGATGTCGATGGGCACCGCCTGCGCGATGATCGTCGTCACCGGCAGCCGGTTGGTGTTCGATGTGCCCAGGTTGAAACGCCCCGGCCAGGGCACCATTCGCCCCAGGTAATGCCAGTACTGGACGATGACCGGCTGATCGAAGCCGTACTCCTTGTTGATCTGCGCGAGCAGCGCCGGCGTGACCGCACGTCCGGCGAGCTCTCGTCCCGGGTCGACTCCGGGACGTGCGTAATAGAGGACGAAGACCAGCGTGATGATCACCCACAGCGTGATGAGGCCGAGGACGACACGGCGGATGAGGAAGCGGGTCATGCCGGCTTCTTCTGCTTCCTGCGCCCCGCAAAGATTCGCTCGGTCCGGGGATCGAGCGCGTCGCGCACCGCGTCACCGAGGAGGTTGAACGCGAGCGTCGTCAGGAGCAGGAAGATCATCGGGAAGATGTAGAACCACCAGGCCTGGAAGCCGACGCCCTCCGCGTCCGAGAGCATGTTGCCCCACGACGGCGTGGGCAGCGCGATGCCGAGCCCGAGGAAGGACAGTGTCGCCTCGAAGATGATGGCCGTGGGAATCAGCAGCGTCGCCAGCACGATGACCGGCGCCACCAGGTTGGGCAGGATGTCCACGAACATGATGCGCAGGTTGCCCGCACCCAGCGAGTGCGCCGCCTCCACGTATTCCTTCTCGCGTTGCGAGAGCGCCTGGCCACGCACGATCCTGCCGATGGCGGCAAAGGAGAAGAAGGCGATGACCAGGATGGTCAGCCACAGGCTCGAGCCGAAGACCGAGACCAGGACGATGGCAAACAACACGTAGGGGAACGAGAGCACCACGTCCATGATCCGGGCGAGGATGCTGTCGAGCCAGCCGCCGAAGTAACCGGCGAAGAGCCCGACCACCACGCCCACGATGGTCGCGATCGCGGTGGCGACGACGCCGACCAGCAGCGAGATCCGCGCGCCGTAGGCGATGCGCACCAGGATGTCGCGGCCCAGGTTGTCGGTCCCCAGCAGATACCCGGCCGACCCCGGCGGCAGCGGCTGGCCGTTGGCGTCGGTGCCGGTGTCGACGTTGGCGTCGATCGGGCCGTGCCCGGTGATGGCCGCGATCAGTGGCGCCGCGATCGCGAGCACCACGATGAGCACGATGACCAGCACGGAGATGAGTGCCACGCGGTCGGTGCGCAGCCGCGCAACCACCAATTGCAGCGGCGTCCGCCCCTCGATGCCCTTGACCGCCGGGTCCTCCGCTGGGACCTGGGCGCTGGTGGTCTCTACCGTGGACAGGCTCATGTCGGCGCCTCCGCTAGAAATCCCTCGACCGCATGCAGGATCGTCGCCTTCTCGCTTGCAAGCTTCTCACCTTCGGCGACGGGGAAATGGCAGGCCGTCACGTGGCTGGGCGAGTCACCCGCTCCACTCTTGAGCACCGGCTCCTCGACGGAGCACACCGCCTGCGCCTTCGGGCAGCGCGTGTGGAACCGGCATCCCGACGGCGGGTTGATCGGCGACGGCACATCCCCGCTGAGGATGATGCGGTCGCGCGTCCGCGCCTTGTCGGGATCGGCGACCACCGACGCCGACAGCAGCGCGTTGGTGTAGGGATGGCGCGGCGTGCTGTAGAGATCCTTGACCTCCGCGACCTCGACGATCTTGCCGAGGTACATGACCGCGACGCGATCGCTGACGTGTTGCACCACCGCGAGGTCGTGCGCGATGAAGACGTAGGTGAGCCCGAACTCCCCCTGCAGGTCCTCGAGCAGGTTGATGATCTGCGCCTGGATCGAGACGTCGAGCGCCGACACCGGTTCGTCGCAGACGATCAGCTTGGGTCGCAGCGCGAGGGCTCGGGCCACGCCGATGCGCTGGCGCTGGCCTCCGGAGAACTCCGCGGGAAAGCGGTTGTAGTGCTCGGGATTGAGCCCGACGACCTCCATGAGCCGCTGCACCTGCTTCCTGCGCTCCACGCCCTTGGAGATGTTGTGAATCGCCAGGGGGTCTCCGATGATGGATCCGACGCGCCGCCGCGAGTTGAGCGATCCGTACGGGTCCTGGAAGACCATCTGCATGCCGCGGCGGTACGGGCGCATCTCTGACCTCGACAGGGTGCTCAGATCCGCTCCATCGAAGGTGAGCCGCCCGGCGGTCAGGGGGAAGAGCCGCATGATGCACCGCGCCAGCGTCGACTTTCCGCACCCCGTCTCCCCCACCAGCCCGAGGGTTTCGCCTCGACGCACCTCGAGACTGACCCCGTCGACGGCCTTGACGCTCCCGACCTGGTGTTTGAAGAAGATGCCTTCCTTTATCGGGAAGTGCTTCACGATACCTTCGGCGCGAACCAGGACGTCGCCGTCCGGGGCTGGGTCAGGCATAGACCTCGGCTCCTTCGACGGCCGCGATGACGCCCGGAAGCTTCGCCGACCGGGCGCCGCGGTGCGTGCTCGCATAGCGCTGGCGCGCGGTGTCCATGGCGATGCCCACTCCGGTCATCTCCGGGGGGAGCCAGCAGGCGGAGGTGTGGTTCGGGCCGGCCGGGATCGGCTCGAGGTCCGGCTGCTCGTCGATGCACATCTCCATCGCGAACGGGCAGCGCGGATGGAAGCCGCACCCGGACGGCACGCTGATCAGGCTCGGCGGCGACCCGATGATGGGCATGAGCCGGCTCCCGATCACCCCGGTCGCCGACGGCACCGACCCGAGCAATCCGCGCGTGTAGGGGTGGTGGGGGGTGAAGAACACCGTGCGCGCGTCGGCGTTCTCGGCCGCCCGACCCGCGTACATCACGAGCACCTCGTCGGCGATCGATGCGATGACGCCGAGGTCGTGGGTGATGATGATCATCGCCATCCCCACCTCGCGCTGCATCTGGATAAGGAGTTCCATGAGCTGCGCCTGGACCGTCGCGTCGAGCGCGGTGGTCGGCTCGTCGGCGATGAGCAGCTTTGGCTTGAGAGCGAGCGCCATCGCGATCATCACCCGCTGGCGCATGCCGCCCGACATCTCGTGGGGGTAGGCGTCGATACGGCGCTCGGGTTGGGGGATGTTCACCAGCCGGAGGAGCTCCACCGCCTGGCTCCTGGCGTCCTGCTTGCTGACGTCGCTGTGGGCTCGGATCGCCTCGGCGATCTGCCAGCCCACCCGGAAATGGGGGTGGAGGCTCGACAGCGGGATCCTGGAAGATCATCGCGATGTCCGCGCCGCGGATCGCCCGGAGCTCATCCTGGCGCATCGTCAGCAGCTCCTTGCCGTTGAAGAGCGCCGAGCCGGTGATGTCTGCGCCCGGGTTGAGGCCGAGCATGGTGAGCGCGCTCACGCTTTTGCCCGACCCCGACTCGCCCACCACGCCGAGGGTCTTGCCGGTGTCGACCGAGAACGACAATCCGCGGACCGCCTGCACGATCCCATCCGCGGTGGGAAACGAGACGGTCAGATTGTTAACGGCAAGCAGTGGCATCTGCGGCTCGATGGTACTGAATGAAGATGCCCGCCGCATATGCGGCGGGCATCTCCTTGACGGCGTCTAGTGGTGAGTGGCTACGCGCCGAGCCAGATCTGGGTGTAGTCGTAGCCCTCGCTGAACGGAAGGTAGATCGCGTTGTGCACCCGCGCCGACCGGAAGATCGGCGTCAACTGCGTCTGGAAGGGGATGAACGGGGCGTCCTTCATGATCTGGACGTCGGCCTGGTGCCAGAGGTTCGCTGCCGCCGAGATCGTGGTTGCGGATTCCGCCTGGTTGACGAGGGCGTCGACCGCCGGATCGTCGTACCCGCCCCAGTCGGTGCCGGGGAAGCTGAGCTGGCCGTCGAAGAGGTCCGGCAGGGTGGCCCGGCCGTTGGTCGGCCCGAACCAGTCCGGGACCCAGCCGGGCTCGGTGATGTCCCAGTGGCCGGCCTTCAGGCCGGTGGGCGAGGTGACGCCGATGCCCGACGAACCGTAGTAGCCGGTCGCGATCGGGGTGCCGACGACGGTGACGCCGCACTTGGCGAAGTCAGCCTGGACCTCCTGGAACACGGCCGGGTGGTTGCCGCTGTTGCGGTAGTAGTCCTTGAGGGTGATGGTGTTGGCCGCGAAGCCGGCCGCCTGCAGCAACGACTTGCACTTGGCGGGATTGCCGGCGCCGTTCGGCGTGGCGTATGTGTTGATCGGCTGGTAGCCCTCAGCGCCTGGCCCGATGACCTGGTTGAGCGGCTGGTTGAGGCTCGCGCCACCGTAGATCTTGCCGATCGCCACCTTGTCGATCGCGTACTCAAGAGCCTGGCGCACCTTGACGTTGCCGAGCGCGCCGTTGTTGTTCGGGCTCTGGACGTTGAACACCAGGTACGGGTTGGTCTCGCCCGGCGCCGGGAAGGTGCCGAGCTGCGTGTTCCACGTCGGAGTTCTCGAGCCCCTGGATGCTGGCGGTCGGGACGGCCGTGTTCCACGCCAGGTCCGCGGTGTTCGCCTGCATGTCCTGCTGGACTTCAGTCTGGGCGGCCGAGCCGGCGAGGTCGACCTTGACGTCGATCTCGCTCAGGTACTGGTGGCGGATCGTGTCGGTGCTCTGGCTCCACGAAGCGTTCCGGGTGAGGATGATCTCGTGCCCGACGTTGTACGTGGTGATGGCGTAGGGGCCGTCCGAGTACAGGATGTTGCCCGGGGTCAGCGGGGTGTACTTGAGGTACTCGACCGGTGCCGCCGAGGCGAACGGCAGCGCGAGGATGCTGGTGAAGTCCGTCGCCGGCTGGGTGAGCGTGAACACGATGGTGCTGGTGTCGGGGGTCTTGATGCCCGTCACGCTGGTCATGCCGTTATTGATGAACGTGGCGCGAGCGGCGGGGCTCTCCGACGGGTTCGAGCCTTCGAACGCGGTGCAGAACGCCTTGAAGCCCGCGATCGTCGACACGTAGTAGCCGGGGTTGCCGTTGGGCGCCAGCGTCGGGATCGCAGTTGCGCAGGATGCCGCGCTGGAAGTCCTGCGAGGTCACCGGGCGCGGCGGGCTGGTGTTCCACATCAGCCCCGAACGCAGCGTGAACGTGTAGGTGAGGCCGTCGGAGCTCACCGTCGGCATCGCCGTCGCAGCATCGGGCACGAGCGTCACCGCCTTGTTGAAGTTGGTCGAGGCGGGATACTCGACGAGCTGGCGCGTGTAGGCGCGCTCGAGTCCGAAACCGGTGGTCTCGTACTCAGCCTGGGGATCGGCCGCCGCCGAGAGGTCGGTGCTGCCCTCGATCTTCAGGGTGCCGCCCGGGACCGGCGTGCCGGATGCGTTGGCGTTGCCGGCCAGCCAGGAGACGGTCGATGTGTCGAAGTTGGTCGGGTTGAACAGGTCGGTGCCCGTGGTCGAGCCCGGACGACGGCGGCCTGGTGGTCCCGCTGCCGCAGGCGGCAACGGCCACCGCGGCGAAGGCGACGACACCGACCCGCTGGCGTAAATCCGCGAGGCGATCTTCCAATGCCTCGACCCAGCACGGTTCGCACTGTCATCGAAACCTCCTTGTGACCCCTGGCTGTCGGGCGGCCATCGATGCGCCATAGGCCCAGATGGGGTCCGCCACGAGTCGCATCATATTCGCCCTGTCCGAGGAAGCGCCTCCCCCTCCGGGGTGATCTTTGGCTCAGGACCAGCGCCAGCTCTCCGGGTAGATGTGCAGGAGCGGATCGAGTGGAACGGCGCCTTTGAGCGCCCTGTTGATCTCGGCGAGCTCGTAGTCCTGGACGGGGAACCAAACGACGGGAAGGTTTTTCGCGATGTAGTCCTCGTAGGCGTACATCGACGCCAAGCAGGCCGCCGAACTCGGTCGCGGCGATGTCCGCCTCGGCCTGCGGGTCGCAGTAGCCCCCCACATCTGAGCTCGCATACACGGCGCCCGCCGCCGATCCGGTGCACGCCCAGAGCTGGTCACCCGAAGGGTAGTGATCGGGAGCGTAGATCCAGGCGGTGTCCCAGTACGCCAGGTCCCAGGCGCACGCCGCGCCGGGCGCGCACGGCGTCGCCGAGGCGAGGACGGTGTTGAGCGGCTCCTGTACCAGGGTGATGTGGATCCCGGCCAGGCCGAGGTCGGGCGCCAATCGCTGCATCTCCTCCGTCGCCGTGGGCGCGCCGCTCACGTACTCGAGCTTGAAGGACGCGGCCTGACCCTGTTTGATGCCCGCGCCGCATTCGCCGGCGCCGGTCCCCGGCCCGCTCGCAGGTGCTCGCGCCGCCCGGGTTGATGCTCCAGCCATTGGCCCTGCAGCAGCAGCAGCGCCGCGGCCGGGTTGTAGGGGTACGGATTGCTCCGCTCGAAGGCGTCGAGAAACTCCGAGGACGGCGCGGTCGGCACCGGGCCATAGGTGGGGCTCGCGTAGCCGCCGAAGGCCGCCTTGATGAGCCCGGGCTGGTCGACCAGGTCCTGCATCGCCTGCCGGAAGTACAGCTGCTTGAAGATCGGCCCGCTGGTCGGGTTGGTGAAGTTCTCGGCGACATAGTTGATCGACCACGTCTTCCACGGGGTGAGGCTGTAGACATGGCTCAGCGGCGACTTCTGCACGGCGTCGGTCACGGGGACGTAGCCCACATCCACGGTGGTGGAGGACGCCGAGCTCGCCGACCTGAGGCGGTTCGACCTCGTCGGTTTCCTGGGTGAAGGGGACCTCGTCGAACTCCTTGAGGCTCGGTTTGACGGGTCCTCCGTAGGCCGCGTTCGGGACCATCCGCACGTTGCCCGCGGTGTCCATCGACTTGAGCTTCCACGGCCCGGACACGACCTGCCAGAGCGGATTGGTGTCGTACGTGCCGACGCTCCTCGACTGGGCGTCCAGGAAGGCGTACACGGCGCTGGCGCCGGCGCTGGTGGTGTCGTAGTTCCCCACCGGCCCGGTCGCCGAGGTCCTGTCCCAGACGTGCTGGGGCAGCGGCGTGATCTGGCTCAGCTCGTTGTAGGTGAAGAAGTACGACCCGTAGGCCTGGCTCAGGGTGAAGGTGATCTGCAGCGGGTTCGCGGGGTTGATGGTTGTACGCAGCACGTTGTCCGGGTACTCCCCCGGCACGTACGCCGGCCAGTACGCCTTGTTGGCGGTGACCAGGTTCTGCCAGAACTGGATGTCGCGAGCGGTGATCTGGGTCCCGTCCGACCATTTCCAGCCCTTGAGCGTGACGGTCACTGCCTTGCCGCCGGCCGCGTAGACGGGTGGGTCGGCGAGGCTCAGGCCGTTGTTCAGCAGCACCTGTCCATTGGTCCCGAAGGAGTACAGCGGCCGGTACATCAGATATTGGAACTGGAAGACGTTGGCCGCGCTGAAGTACTGGCTCGACGCGAGCGGCAGGATGTAATTGGGAATGACGGTCGGTTGCTCGGCGAAGCTCGCCGAGGTCCGGCTCACGTGGGGCACGTCGACGGGGCTGTTGCCGCAGGCGGCGAGCGCCGCGGCGCCGACGCCGAGGACCAAGGCCACGAGTGCGGGCCGCCGGCTCGAAGAGGCGATCTCAGGCTGCGCGGAAGTCAGGCCAGCGCCCCTCCGATCGGGCCAGGGCAAGGTCGTACACGGGGGAGATCCTGAGCCGGCGGGGCAGGGCCGGGTTGGCAAGACGGGCCGAGCGGGTGAGTGCGGCGAAGGCTGCAGCGTGTGCGGGCGTCCAGGACAGGCCGTACCCGCGGCGGAGCTCGTCGGGGAGGAGTCCGGTGGAGATGAAGGCGAGCGTGTCCATACCGGTGCGGGCCCAGGGGGATCGCACCGGGGGATGGAGGACGGTCTCGGCCACCTCGAGCGAGCCGGCGCCGGGGAGCGCCTGGCCGCGTCGGATCTCACGCTCGACGTAGCGACGAAGCGCGGCTGCATCGGCCCAGCACCGCCGACGAGGCAGGCCCATCACGTGGGCCACGGCTTCCCACTCGCGGACGAAGGCGTCGCGATCGGCCGCCTTCAGACCGCCCACGAACGCGTCGTGGGCCACCAGCATCGTATCCACGAACGAGGCGTGGACCCAGCGGAGCAGCGGGGGGTCGCCGGCCGTGTACGCGGTCCCGGCCGGAACCCTCGAGGTCGCGTTGGCCGCGGGCAGCGTCCCGGCCACGCGGCGGTGCAGCCTGGTGACGCCTCCAGAGACCCGTTCCGCCTCCCGTGCGGTCCCGAAGCAGACGACGGTCACCCAGGTTACGGTTCGCTCCAGCCGCCCGTAGGGGTCCGTCCGGTACGTGCTGTGGTCGATGGCCCCCTGCGCCACCAGCGGATTCGCCGCCTGGAGCAGCAGCGCCCGACCGGCGGCCACGAGCAGCCGCGGCTCGCGCATCACCCGCCAGGTCACCGACCCGGGGCCGAAGAGCCCTGGATCGGGGGTGGGATCGCGGAGCGGCGATGGCCGCGTCGAGTAGGGCAGGGGACGGTAGAGCAGCCGTTGCACCGCCGCCGGGAGAGGAATGTCGACCACCGTCAGCCCTCCCCCGAACCACGGACACCGACCCGGCGCATCTCGGCGCGCAGGTGGGCACGGGGCTCGCCGCCGTCGGTGGCCATGCGCAGCTTGTAGCGGAGGACGTCGCCGTCCAGCTCGAAGTCGCGCTCGAGGCCGGTCACCGGCTTGGCGGTCGGGGTGCACTCCAGCCTGGAGCTGCGCAGGCGCAGGCGGCTCCCGTCCCAGCCGCCAAGCTCGATCTCGATCACGCCGATCGGATGGGTCATCGCGACCTCGACCGCCCCGTCGGGCAGCGCCCGCCAGAACCCCGCCTCGGCGTGGAGGGCGCGGCCGTCGTCGGCCTGGGTGCGCTGGGTGTAGATCAGGAACGGCTTCCCGTTGTGCGTGAAGCTCACCCACTCGCGGTAGTGGAAGGGCTCTCCGCCGGCCCACTGGCCGTCGCCGTCGCCATGCCAGTCGCCGAGCAGGCCCGCGAGCCGTCCGAGGTCTGGATGGATGGCCGGTTGGATCGAAGGGGCGGGTGCCATCGCTCGAGTGTCGCACGCGCCCGTCGAGGTCCGGCCCGGGCTTACGGCTACCATCGGTGGTCGTGTCAGAGATCGATGGAATCGGACGCGTCCTGGTGGTCGTCGCGCACCCCGACGACTGCGACTTCGGCAACGCCGGCACGACCGCAAAGTGGACCGATGCCGGGGTGACGGTGACCTACTGCATCGTCACCGACGGCGATGCGGGAGGATCGGATCGCAGCATCACGCGCGAGGAGATGGCCCGCATCCGGCGCGTCGAGCAGACCGCCGCGGCCGCCGAGGTCGGGGTCAGCGACATCACGTTCCTGGGGTATCCGGATGGACGGCTCACACCGAGCATCGACTTGCGCCGCGACATCTCGCGCGTGATCAGGCAGCAGCAGCCACAACGGGTGATCAGCCAGTCGCCGGTACGCAACTTCACGCGCATCTTCGCGAGCCATCCCGGATCACCTCGCGGCCGGTGAGGCGACCCTGTGCGCGGTGTATCCGGACGCGAGAAATCCCTTTGCCCACAGGGAGTTGCTGGAGGTGGAGGGGCTCGAGCCCTGGTCCGTCCCCGAAGTCTGGATGAGCGCTGCGCTGACCACCGGGCAGAACATGCAGGTCGTCGACGTCACCGACACCGCGGATCGCAAACTTGCCGCGCTGCGCCGCCATCGAAGTCAGTACACCGACTGGGACGCGCTCGAGGAGCGGGTGCGCGGCTGGATGGAGGCCACCGCGACGATGAACGGGCTCGAGGCCGGCCGGCTCGCGGAGCAGTTCGTCGTCGTCCCCACCGCGTGACCCGAGCGCGCGACGGCCGGGGCGGGCCCCCGGCATTGTGGTCGTCACCGATCAGCGCGCGCGAGGCCGCGGCCGAGCGGCTGCGGATCGGCGACGTCCAGCTCGACGGCGGCGACGTCTATTGGGTCGAGGGGCGTCCGGCCGAGGGGGGACGCTGCGTCATCGTGCGCGAGCACGCAGGGCGTGGCCGCCGACCTGATCGAGGCACCTTTCTCGGCGCGGACACGGGTGCACGAGTACGGCGGTGGCGCGATACGCGCGCACGGAGGCGTCGTGTATTTCTCCAATGCGTCAGACGGACGGCTCTACGTCGTCGGAACCGGGGCACCCGAGCCGGTGACTCCGGACGCGGGCGGCCTGCGCTACGCGGATTTCGACGTGGATGCACCACGCCAACGCATCGTCTGCATCGCCGAGGACCACCGCGGGCCCTCCGTGGTGAACAACATCCGCACCATCCCGCTGTCGGGCGGCGAGGCGGTGACGATCATCGCCGGCAACGACTTCTACGCGACGCCGCGGGTCAGCCCCGACGGCCGAAGCCTCGCATGGCTGACCTGGAACCATCCCAATATGCCGTGGGACGGTTGCGAGCTGTGGGTCGCGGCGCTTGACGGCGCGGGCGTTCCGCACGACCCACGCCTGGTCGCCGGAGGCGCAACGGAATCGATCTTTCAACCGTCGTGGTCGCCGGAATCGGTGCTGCATTTCACATCGGACCGCACCGGCTGGTGGAACCTCTATCGGGACGACGGTGGGATCGGCGCCCCGCTCGCGGCCATGGAGGCCGAATGCGGGGGACCGCAGTGGCTGTTCAGCCTCTCGGCATATGCGTTCTGCGATGCGGGACGGATCATCCTGTGGGCCTGTCGCGACGGATCGTGGGAGTGCCACTCGCTGGATCCCTCGGGCGAGCTGTCCCGCGTGTCGCTTCCCTACACGCGGTTCGGTCTGCAGGTGAGCGCACGCGGTCACGACGCCGTCTTTCTCGCCGGCGGACCAGACGTCGCCCAGGGAGTGGTGCGGTGCAATCTGCGAACCGGCGAGCATCACATGGTTCGCGCGGAGAGCGACGACCTCGCGGTCGGCGAGTCGGTCCGGTCCATACCGCGCCATGTGATCTTCCCCGGGCACGACGGGGCAGCGGCACACGCCTGGTATTACGCTCCCCGCAACGACGCAGCGCGGTCGGAGCCGGGATCGAAACCGCCGCTGCTGGTGCGCGCCCATGGAGGACCGACGTCAGCAACCAGCTTCGCGCTGGATCCTTCGGTGCAGTACTGGACAAGTCGCGGATTCGCGTACCTCGACGTCGACTACGGGGGCAGCACCGGCTACGGCCGCGCCTACCGCGAACGTCTCAACGGCGAGTCGGGCGTCGTCGACGTCGGTGATTGCGTTGCCGGCGCGCGCGTGCTCGCCGACCGCGGAGATGTCGACCCTGATCGCCTCTTCATCCACGGGGGCAGCGCGGGCGGATACATCGTGCTCTGCGCGATGACCTTTCACGACACCTTCAAGGCCGGGGCCAGCCTGTTCGGGATCGCCGACCTCGAGGTGCTGTTCGAGCATGACCAACACAAGTTCGAGTCCCACTACGAGGCGCCGTATCCGAAGGGTCATGCACGCTACGAGCGCTCGCCCGTGCACTTCATCGATCGAGTCCGCGGGGCTGTGCTGTTGCTCCAGGGCCTCGACGATCCGGTCGTGCCGCCCAGCCAGGCCGAGCTGATGTTCGCCGCCCTCCAGGCGGGCGGCGTGCCCTGCGCCTACATCGCGTTCCCGGGCGAGGAGCACGGGTTCCGCGACGCCACCAACATCGCCCGCTCCACGGAGGCGCAGCTGTATTTTTTCGCCACCGTGACCGGCACGCCGCTGGCGGAAAGTGTCGAACCCGTCGAGATCCTCAACTTCTGAGCTCCGCGCCGCCCGCAGAGCGCAGCCACGCGACGAGCGCGGCCGGGATCACGACGAGCGTCGTGGCGGCGATCAGCAGCGCCGGAAAGAGCAGGGCTGACGGATCCGGCACCGCGGGGATCGCGGGAGTTGCGCCGGCGAGGTTCGCGATCTGGGTCCCGAAGGACGCGAGCCTGATCACGTTGTTGCCGTCGACACCGAGGTTGTAGGTCACACCGGCACCGGGAGCATTCAGCGTGAGGTAGGTCACGTAGCCGCCGGCCGACACCCAGGACATGTTCCGGTCGATGGAGAGATCGTGGTGCAGACTCGCGGTCATCGGCTCGCCTCCCGCGACGGCGAATCCGGGCGCGCCGACGCTCGCTCCAACGCTGGACACCCCGCTCTGGGTGTGCAGCGGCTGGTCGGTGAGCAGGAACAGGTCCGCGTTCACGGGTGACCCCTCGTTGGCGAGGATTTCCAGCGGCACCCACAGCTGCGGTGTGCGCATGGTGATCAGCAGCGGCACGCCGTCACCCGCCGCCTGGTGACGCTGGAGGGCAACCGAGGTGTTGTATTTCGCCGCCATGAACACGGGGCTGCTGCTCGCGTAGCGGAGCAGATGGTTCTTGATCTCCGCCGATACCAGGAATCCGTTGTGCGTGCACCAGTCGATCACCGCCTGGCCGCTTCCCTTGAGGACGGTGACGTCGAGCGCCTCGACCTGCACCCGCTCGATGACGACCGCTGGGGCGAATGCGGCGTCGGAGGCGGAGAGCGCGAGGGCCTGGGGCACCGGCGGCGCGAACTCGCGCTCGAGTCGCTGCAACGTCCATGCACCCGCCTCGGTGATCGAGGTCGGCACCGCGGGCAGCGGCACGATCCAGCCCACGTCGACCACAGCGCCCGTGTACGCGAAGCTGGTGACGTAGTGCTCGACGCCGCCCGACCAGGCGACGAACGTGGTCGCTTTGGCCAGGTGCACATCGCCGTCGGGTGCGACCAGGCCTCCACAGGCGAGCGCCTGGGCCGCCTGGAGCACAACCGCGACGCCGACGCCCGCCCCGGCAAACAGGATCTTGCGCATCACCACTGACCTCCACTCGGACTCACAACGTGCGGAGATGGAGACGCGAGACGGTGGCATCCGGTTCCCAGGACGGACGTCCGCCGATGGCCTTGCGCGAAGATTAGTTAGGTTATATAATCAATAAACACCGTGGCCCCCAGCAGCAACACGCCCGTCGAGGTGGCCAACCGGCTCCGGCCGGTACTCCTCCACCTGAATCGACATCTCCGACGCGAGGTGCACGCCTCGGGGGTCTCGGCGGGTCAGCTCTCCGTGCTCGGTGCGATCCGCGACAAGCCCGGGATCGGCGTCGCCGAGCTCGCCGCCCGCGAAGGGACGTCGATGCCGTCGGTCTGCGGCCACATCGACCGCCTCGAGGCCTCGGGGCTGGTCACGCGCCGGCAGGGGGAACGCGACCGGCGTCGGGTGGATCTCGAGGTGACACCCGAGGGCCTGCGGGTCCTCCGCGTGATCCGTTCGAAGCGCACCGCCTGGCTTTCCGCCCGGCTCGGCGCTCTCGCCGACGTCGATCTCGCCGCGGTGGCCGCGGCCATCGGCCCGCTCGAGGCGCTGCTGGTGCAGGCGGAATGACCCTGGGGATCGCCGGCGCCACCTCGCGAACCTTCGCCAGCCTGCGCCGCCACTACAACTACCGGCTGTACTTCTTCGGGCAGGTCGTGTCGATCAGCGGCACGTGGATGCAGGGCGTCGCCCAGGCGTGGTTCGTCGTGGAGCACACGCACTCACCGCTCGCCGTCGGCCTGCTCGCCGTGTGCCAGTTCGGGCCGTACGCGCTGCTCGGTCTGTTCGGGGGCGCCATCGCGGACAGGTTCGATCAGCGCCGGGTGTTGCTCGGCACGCAGGCGGCGTTCATGGTGACGGCCACGCTGCTGACGGTGCTCACGCTCACCGGTCACGCGACCGTGTGGGAGGTGTACGTCATCGCCGCCATCACCGGGATGGTGACCGTGCTCGACACACCGGCGCGGCAGGCGTTCACGATCCAGATGGTCGGCCGCGACGAGCTGCCCAACGCGGTCGCGCTGAATTCGAGTCTCTTCAACGCCTCGCGCATCGTCGGTCCGGCGCTCGCCGGCGCCCTCATCGCCATCGCGGGCGTCGGCATCTGCTTCCTCATCAACGCGCTGAGCTATCTCGCGGTGCTGGGCGCCCTCTGGCTGATGCGCGTGCATCAGCTCTTCCCGATCAGCCGAGACCGGCACCACCAGAACGTGCTCCGCGGCTCCCTCGAAGGGCTGCGGTTCGCGTGGCGGACGCCGATCATCCGCTCGGTGCTGGTGATGATGCTGGTGATCGCCACCATCAGCATGAATTTCAACGTGCTCCTCCCGGTGCTCGCGTCGCGCACCCTCAACAGCGGGCCCCAGGTCTTCGGCATCCTCTCCGCGCTCTTCGGATTCGGAGCACTGCTCGGTGCGCTGTTCTCAGCCTCGCTCGGCCGCGCCAGCCGGCACACGCTGCTCGTCGGCGCCGCTCTCCTCTCGGTGTCCGAGCTCGGGCTCGCGCCGCTGCACGTCGCGTGGGCGGCCGGCCTCGCGTTGGTGGTGACCGGGATCGCGTTCACGCTGTACGCGTCGCAGGCCAATGCGACGCTGCAACTGGCGGTCACCGACCAGATGCGCGGCCGCGTGCTCGGCATCTACGGGTACGTGTTCTTCGGTACCGCTCCCCTCGGCGGACTGTTCGCGGGGTGGCTGGCGGAGCAGGGCGGGACCGAGCTGGCCTTCCTGGTTGCGGGCCTGATCGGCGCCGCGGCGACCATCTACGGATGGGCCGACACGCGCCGCGCCGAGCGCGTCTCCGCGCCCCCCATCACGCAACTGGCGTAGGGACGGCGGTTGGGCTCATCCTTAATCGGCGACGGCACCCGCGCCGGCGCTGGAAGGAGCCGAGGTGGAACAGCGCAGCGTGGGGACGCAGGGGCTCGAGGTCGGAGCGATCGGGCTTGGTTGCATGGGCATGTCCGATTTCTACGGCACGCCCGAGGATCGCGACGATGGGGAGTCGATCGCGACCATCGATCGCGCGGCCGAGCTCGGCATGACCATGCTCGACACGGCCGACATGTACGGGCCGTTCACCAATGAGGAGCTGATCGGCAGAGCCCTGACCGGGCGCCGCGATCAATTCGTCATCGCAACCAAGTTCGGCTTCGTGCGCGAGCCCGACGGCTCGCAGACCATCAGCGGCAGGCCCGATCACGTGCACCGTGCGTGCGAGGCGTCGCTGCGCCGGCTCGACGTCGACACCATCGACCTGTACTACCAGCACCGCCTCGACCGATCCGTGCCCATCGAGGAGACGGTGGGCGCGATGGCAGAGCTCGTGGAGGCCGGCAAGGTTCGCTTTCTCGGGCTCAGCGAGGCGGGTCCCGCGACGATCCGCAGAGCCCACGCGGTCCATCCGATCTCCGCCGTGCAATCGGAATATTCGCTGTTCTCGCGCGACGTCGAGGAGAGCGTGCTCCCGGCGATGCGCGAGCTCGGCATCGGCCTCGTCGCGTACAGCCCGCTCGGACGCGGCATCCTCACCGGCACCGTGCGTCCGGGCACGCTCCCCGAGTTCGACACGCGGCGCTCGAAGTTCCCGCGCTTCGCCGACGGCAACCTCGACGCCAACGCGGCCATCGCAGCCCGCCTCGGCGACATCGCGGCCGAGAATGGCCTGACAGCAGCGCAGCTTGCGCTTGCGTGGCTCCTGCATCGCGGTCCCGACATCATTCCGATTCCGGGGACCAAGCATCGCAATCGAGTCGACGAGAACGCCGCCGCCGCCGATGTCAGCCTCGACGCTGCGGCTCTCATGCGCATCGAAACCGTGGTGCGACCCGAGGACGTCCGCGGCGACCGCCATTGGGACATGGCCGCGATCGATCGCTGACGCTCGCGGGTTCCCAGGGCGCGAACGACCCCTGGTAGGCTCGCCGCCGTGAGCCCCGCCAATGAGCGCTTCGTCTGGACGCCATCGGCCGAGCAGGCGACTGCGTCGCGCCTGCGCCGGTTCATGGGCAGGCTCGGAGTCGACGACCTCGAGGGAGTCGCCAGGTTCGCGGCCGATGACCCCCAGTCGTTCTGGACGGCGGTCGTGGACGACATCGGGGTGGAGTGGACCCAGCGTTTCGATGTCGCGATGGACACGTCGGCGGGCCTGCCCTGGACGCGCTTCTGGGTCGGCGGCCGGCTGAACCTGGCGCACAACGCGGTCACCCGCTGGGCTCGGCGGGCGCCGCACCGCACCGCGGTCGTGTGGGAGGGCGACGACGGCGCCACCCGGGAATGGACGTACGCGGACCTCGAGCGCGAGACCGCGTACGCGGCATCCGTGCTCCACGGGCTCGGCGTCAGACGCGGCGACAGCGTCGGGCTGTGCCTCCCGATGATCCCCGAGACGGTGTCGCTGTTCCTCGCATGTGCGTGGCTCGGCGCGATCGTGGTCCCGCTCTTCAGCGGCTATGGGGCCGGTGCGATCGTCTCGCGCCTGCACGACTGCGACGCCCAGGTTCTGGTCATTGTTGACGGATTCCGGCGGCGCGGCGCGATCGTTCCGATGAGGGCGGTCGCCGACGAGGCGGCCGCCCAGCTGCCATCGCTGCGCCACATCCTGGTGGTGCCGCGGATCGGCGACGCCG
The DNA here is from genome assembly GCA_963768105.1 of Candidatus Dormiibacterota bacterium. GTDB lineage: Bacteria > Chloroflexota > Dormibacteria > Aeolococcales > Aeolococcaceae > Palsa-851. The sequence goes on from CAVYGR010000002.1 coordinate 61,897, forward strand.
GCGCGGCCATGCAGCCCGGCCGCGACGTCCGTTTCGACCCCATGCCTGACGACTTCAGCGCCGGGCCGCATGTCGTCGACACCGACGCCGACGCCCCGTTCATGATCATCTACACGAGCGGGACCACGGGCAGGCCCAAGGGGACGGTGCACGTGCACGGCGGTTTCCCCGTGAAGGCGACCCAGGACATGGCCCACTGCTTCGACGTCGGCGAGCAGGACCGGTTGCTGTGGTTCACCGACATCGGCTGGATGATGGGACCGTGGGCGATCTGCGGCGCCCTCAGCATCGGCGCAACGCTCGTGCTCTTCGACGGCGTTCCCGACCATCCCGGTCCCGATCGCCTCTGGTCGGTCGTGGAACGCCACCGCGTCACCGTCCTCGGCATCGCGCCCACGGTCATCAGAGCGCTGATGCGCAACGGCGATGCGCCGGTGGCCGCGCACGACCTCTCGTCGCTGCGGGTGCTCGGGTCGACGGGAGAACCGTGGAACAACGCCCCGTGGCTCTGGTACCAGCAGAAGATCGGCGGCGGTCGGCTGCCGGTGATCAACTACTCGGGCGGCACCGAGATCTCCGGCGGCATCCTCTCGGGCAACATGCTCACGCCGCTGCAACCCGGTGCCTTCGCCGGTCCGTGCCCCGGCATGGCCGCCGACGTCGTCGACGAGGACGGCCGCAGCGTGCGCGGTCGTGTCGGCGAACTGGTCATCCGCGCTCCGTGGCCGGGCATGACCCAGGGATTCTGGCGGGACCCCGAGCGATACCTGGAGACGTACTGGTCGCGCTGGCCGGACGTCTGGGTGCACGGTGACTGGGTCGAGGTGGACGCCGACGGGCTCTGGTACGTCCGCGGGCGCAGCGACGACACCATCAAGGTGGCGGGCAAGCGCCTCGGACCGGCGGAGGTGGAATCGGCGCTGGTCGCCCACAGCGCTGTGGCCGAGGCCGCCGCCATCGGGGTGCCCGACCCGCTCAAGGGTGAGGCGCTGGTCGTCTTCGTCGTGCTCAAGCCCGGGGTCACGGATTCCCCCGAGCTGCGAACCGCGCTTCGTCGCCGGGTCGCCGACGACATGGGCAGGGCGCTGGCGCCGCACGCCGTCGAGATCGTGTCAGAACTGCCCAAAACTCGCAATGCGAAGGTGCTCAGGCGGGTGGTCCGATCGGTATACCTGGGAACCGATCCCGGCGATCTCTCGTCGCTCGAGAATCACAGCGCCATCGGTGCGCTCGAACGGGTGCGCGCACCGCGCTGACACGGCGCGGGCGGTGTCACCCGGCGGTGGGGCCGATGTCCGCGGGGCTGTCCGGGGTGTCGCTCGATGATGGGCGGCTCCGCGTCGGGATGCCGCGCCGCCGCAACGGCGGCGTCCGCCCGACGTCCTCGAGAGGGGACCGACCATGCCCGACTCCATCGCCCTGCGCGGCAGCGCCTATCACCCCGCCGGAGGCACCCGCCCCGGGCACCGACGCATCCGCAAGCTCACCGCAGCCGAACTCAGGACGGACGCGGAGGTCACGCTCCTCCTCCGCGAGCGGCCCAGCGGCCCGACCGTCGCGCAGAGCCTGGCGTGGTTGCAGTCGATTCCGGACGCGCACGCCCGGCACCTGGATCTCATGCAGCTGACGGCGCGTCACGGATTTGCCCCCGCGGACCGCGACCGCGTGGTGCGTTGGGCAACCGCGGCGGGCCTGCAGGTCACCTTCGAGGACGCCGCGACCCGTCGGGTGATGGTGCGGGCCAGTGCTGAGCAACTCGCTCGGGCCTTCGATGTGGACCTCGAGCGGTTCCGCTGGGAGCAGCCCGACGGCCGGTCGGTCGAGTACCGGGGACACGCCGGGCCGGTGCATCTCCCCGCCCACCTCGACGGCGTGGTCGACGGCGTCTTCGGTCTCGACGACCGTCCGATCGCGCGCTCGCACCTCCGCGCGCTCGATGACGGCCGCGCCGCCGCGTTCGCCTACGACCCACCCGAGATCGCCGCGCTCTACGACTATCCGCGCCTGGCCAACGGGGGCGAGGGGGTTGAGCTGGTGGCGGCGATGATCGAGCTCGGCGGCGTGGTCCATCCCTTCGACCTCGCCGCATCCTTCGCCCGGCTCGGCCTGCCCGCGCCCGACATCACCAACGTCTGGCTCGACGGCGCGACGCCGATGCCCGATCCCGACGGCGCCGACGTGGAGGTCGCCCTCGACTACCAGGTCATCGGCGGCATGGTCGCGGCCATGGCGCCGAAGGCGCACCTCACGATCGTGAGCTACAACGCGCCCAACAGCGAGCGTGGCTTCATCGACGCGGTGGCGACCGCCGCCGCCGACGCCGCCCGCCGTCCCGCCGCGGTGTCGATCAGCTGGGGCTCGCCCGAGGACCACTGGTCGCCGCAGGGCATCCGGGGGCTCGACGCCGCCTTTGCGACCGGCGCGCTGCACGGAGTCACGTTCAGCGCCGCCTCGGGGGACCAGGGATCGACCAACGACGAGATCGACGGCCGCCAGCATGCCGGGTTTCCGGCGTCCAGCCCGCACGTCTGGGCGTGCGGCGGGACCACGCTGCTCGCGGCTCGGGAACGGATCCGCACCGAGACGGTGTGGAACGAGCTCTCCCGGGGCGCCGGCGCCGCCGGCAGCGGGGTGAGCGCCGCGTTCCCGGTGCCCGCCTACCAGGCCGCGATCGGCATCCAGCCCCGGCCGGCCGACGGTGGCGCGCCGGGCCGTGGCCTCCCCGACGGATCGGGCAACGCCGATCCGCTCACCGGCTGGAACGTGGTGGCCTTGCGCCGCCTGCGATCGACCGGCGGCACCTCCGCGGTCGCCCCGATGTACACCGCGCTCTGGACCCTCGTGTGCGCGCAGCTCGGTCATCGTATCGGCCTCCCGCACCCTGCCCTGTACGCCCGGCGCGGACGCGGATTCAACGACATCACCGCCGGCAACACCGGGGGCCCGTACCGCGCCGGACGCGGCTGGGACCTGGCGAGCGGGTGGGGCAGCCCCGACGGCCGTCAGATCGCCCGCGACCTCGGCGTACGCGTCCCAGTCCCCGGCACCCGCAGGCCGGAGGCCGCCCGCGGCGAGCAAGAGATCGCGTGAGGTCAGGGCGGGGGCAGCGGCACCCAGACGGTGCCGGTGCACGCCGAGGTCGCGACCTTGGTCCCGACCACCGGCGCCGCGTATCCGATGCCACGCACGGTGGCGATGTCGGGAAACCCGGGAATCGGAATTGGCAGCCGGAGGACGCGGGTGACGACCGCGTAGACCTGACAGCCGTCACTCCCGCAGGCCGTGCCGTCGGGAGACTGCGGGTCGCCGGCGTGCTTCAGCGCCAGCGGGTCGGCGGGGTCGCGGGGCACCTGCGCCGACTGGTCTCCGGCCTCGATGCAGGCGCGCTCAAACGCGTAGAGCGAGCCCTGGCGGTCCTGCTGGCTGATGTCGACGATGCGCACCGAGCACTGACCGGTTGGCGTCGGGGCGGTACAGGACCCGGGCTGGTCGTAGAGGTAGCGCGGATCGACCGAGTCGGCGCCCGACTGGGCGCCCAGTTGCGCGGCCGCCTGGACGCGCCCCGACCACACGTACAGGTACGCGGTGTCGGCGACCAGGCAGGCGAGGCTGAACAGGAACAGCGCAAAACCAAGAGCGAAGACGATCAGCGTCTGCCCGCGATCGCTTCTGTGCCTCACCGGGCGGGTCAGCCGGTTCACTGCCGGAACGGCGGCGGCAGTGCCTCCGCCTGCGCGTGCACGGTCGGCGTCCAGAGGATGCCCCACGCGAGCGGCGTGCGCGAGAAGTCGATCTTGGTGGTCGCGTTGCAGATGACCACGTCGAGTCCGCTGGGCGGATGCAGCGAGCGGTCGAGGAAGCCGGGAACGACGGCGCCGTCCGCGGCGACCGAGCCGATGTCGCAGGAGACATTGGAATGCGCCGGCGAACCCGGGTAGGGACTGCCCGGCTGCCGGGGATGCGTGGCGTTGCCACTGTCGCCACCCGAGGTGCAGAGCCACCCGGGCTGCCAGACGAGCATGCCGGTATACGTCGTCATGGTTCCGTAGAACGTCTCGGCCGCATAGCGGCACCCGGTCGGTAATCCCGCCGTGTTGAGGACGGTTCCTGCGGCACCGCAACACCGCGTGCCGGGTGGGTCGACCGCATTGTTCGGCGCCTGGAAACGTGACTGTGCTGCCAGCGCGGTCGCGGCGTTGAGCTGCTCCTGCACGGTCACCTGGACCATGACGCCGATGAAGTTGCAGACGAGAAACAGCAGGATCGGCAGCACCAGCGCGGTCTCGAGGACGGCTTGCGCGTCGTCGCCGCGGCGCCGGCGGCGCGTCACGGAGCGAAGCGAAGCGTGTGCGTGGTGGCGGAGATGTCGGTCGGAAGTTCGAAGCCGACCGCGCCGGGACCGAATCCCGGAGGAACGAACGCGGCGACAAAACCGATGACGCGCACGGTGATCATCGGCGAGTCGGCGCAACCGAGCGGGTACGGCGACGTCACGCCGGGCGGCGGCGTCACGCACGCCGGCGGGTCCTGCTCGCTGACACACACGACCACCACCCGCGGGCCTTCCCTCGCCTGCACCTCCGCGGGACTGGACGGACAGCTCTGTGCCGCGTCTGGTCTGCACGCACCGCCGGGGGCCGGCGTGCACCAGCTGGTGATCGCGGTGCCGAAGAGCGCCGTGCGCAGCTCTCCGACGATGGCGGCGGTGACCGCTCGGGCGTCGGGCGCCGTCTCGGCCGCGGGATTGGTCCCGGCGGAGGCGGCGACCATCGCCGCCTGCTCGACCGCCGAGACCTCGGCCGACGTCTGCACCGCCCAGAGACCCGCATCGATCGCGCCGATCAGGCAGAGCAGAAAGAGCGGTATCACGACGGCAAACTCGAGGGTGGCCTGAGCGCGACTCCTGGCTCGAGGCATGCGTCGAGGACGCACTTCTCCCCCGGCATCCCCTCCCATGACCCGCCCATCGTACCCGGACGGGCGGTCCCTACGAGGGCAGCACCACGAACGTGAGGTCGACCGGGACGAGCGCGGACACCTTCACCGGATGCGCGGGCTGCCCGCTGCTCGGATCGATCAGTGTCGTCCAGTTGCCACCGGTGAAGACCTCCAGGATGTACGGCCCCCCGACCGGCACCGCCCTGAAGGTGAAGCCGCCGGCGGCGTCGGCGGTCGCGTAGTAGAAAGGACCGCTGGTCCGGTAGGTCCCGCCGGGTTCGGCTGTGTAGTGCGTGCTGAGCCGGACGGGCGCCTGCAACGGCACCCCGTCTCTGGCGACCAGGGTGCCTGACACAGGCACCGGCGCCGAGAGCATCGCCGCCGCCTGCACCGCCTGCGCGGTGCCGGCGAACCGCGTGACGAGGCGCTGCAGCGTGGCGAGCGCCTCCCTGTCGGACTGCTGCGCCGCCTCCTCCTGCCCCGCGACAAGCAGCGCCGCCGGGTACAAGACGTTCGCGCCGGCCGTTGCCGCCGAAGAGCCCGACGCCACGACCGCGTCCAGGACGGCGACCGCATCGGCGCCCATCCCCGCGGCGAGGAGCTGGCCGGCTTCCCCGATCTGGTCCGCCGGCAGCTGCCGCTGCGCCAGCCCACCGTCGGCGGTGCCGGGCGCCAGGGCGACGATCTGCTCGAGCCGGAGGATCGCGCTGGAATATGCGCCCTGAGCCGCGCTGCGGGTAGCCGACGCGTACAGGAGCGCGGCGATCGCCGCGGTCGCCTGCGTGCGCAACTGCCCATCCGGCACCGACCGGTACAGGGCCACTGCCTCGTCGATCCTGCCGGCACGACCGAGCGCAGCGGCCCAGGCGATCAGGGTCCGGTCCTCGGTGGCTGTCGCGGCCGAGGCTGCGGAGGCATCGAGAACGAAGAGCACCCCGGAACGCTGCTCGATCACCTCGTCCAGGGCGATGGCGCGGGCGAAGTCACCGGTCGCCTCGAGGTGGGCCGCGGCGGACGCCGCCGCCGCCGTCGAGCCGGCCGCGCCGGCTGACACACCGAGCCCGGCGGCGAGGATGCCCGCGATCACCAGCGCCGCGATCGGCCAGCGGCGTCCCGAGGCGGTGCCGGATGCCCGGTCGCTCCGCGACACCGCCGGAGGAGAGAACGGCGGCGGCCACGGCGGGGGCGCATCGGGCGGTTGCGCGGTGGGCGGGAACGCGGGCTGCCGGTCCATGCAGCCATAACGTACGAGCGCGCGTTCAGGATCTGCGCTGCTCGATTTCTCGACGTGTAGGCTGCTCGCCGCATGATCACTGTCGACGGCGGTGCCCTGGCGATCGACGCCGTGGTGCGCGTGGCCCGGGGAGGCGAAGCGGTCAGCCTCGACCCCGGGGTCCGCGCCCGCATGGCCCCCGCCCGCGAGGTGGTGGACCGTCTCGACCGCGCGGGCGCCGTCGTGTACGGCGTGACCACCGGCTTCGGCGCTCTCGCGGACCGCGCCATCGATCCCGTGGACCGGTCCCTGCTGCAGCGCTCGGTGGTGCTGAGCCATGCCGCGGGCTCCGGTCCTCGGCTCGACGATGAGGTGGTGCGCGGGATGATCCTGCTGCGCGCCCGCACGCTCGCCGCCGGGCTGTCGGGCGTTCGCCCGGAGCTGGCCGAAGCGTTGCTGGCGCTCCTCGGCTCGGGCGTGATGCCGTGGGTGCCGGAGCACGGTTCGCTCGGCGCCTCGGGAGATCTCGCCCCGCTCGCCCACGTCGCAAGCGTGTTGCTCGGCCAGGGATGGACGTCGGCGCCCGGCGGCGAGCGTGTCGACGCGGCCACCGCGCTGCGCTCCTCCGGTCTCACGCCTATCGATGTCGAGCCGAAGGAGGGCCTCGCCCTCATCAACGGCACCGACGCGATGACCACCCTCCTGGCCCTCGCCGTGCACGACCTTGAGGAGATGCTGTGTGCCGCCGACATCGCCTGCGCGCTCAGCGTCGAGGCGCTGCTCGCCACCACCGTCGCCTACGGCGAGCGGGTGGTCGCGCTGCGTCCCGCCCGTGGACAGTCCGAACTCGGCGGCGAACCTCAGAGCGCTCCTCCGGGACAGCCCGATCGTCGCCTCCCACCGCGCCTCGCACCACGCCGTCCAGGATGCCTACTCGCTGCGCTGCGCGCCCCAGGTCCACGGCGCGGCGCGCGACGCGGTGGCGTTCTGCCGCCAGACCGTCGAACATGAATTAGCCAGTGTTGTCGATAACCCGGTGGTCCTCGGGGACGAGGTGGTGAGCGCGGGGAACTTCCACGGTCAGGCCCTCGCCTACGCCGCCGATCTGCTCGCGTCGGTGTGCGCCGACGTGGCGGCGATCAGCGAGCGTCGCCTCGACCGGCTGCTCGACCCGGCGCGCTCGCGCGGGCTGCCGGCCTTCCTCAGCCCGGAGCCCGGGCTCAACAGCGGGCTGATGATCGCCCAGTACACGGCGGCGGGGGTGGTCGCCGCGCTCCGCCATGCGGCGACGCCGTTGGCGGTGCAGAGCGCGACCACCAGCGCCGGCCAGGAGGACCACGTCTCCATGGGCTACGAGGCCGCGCTGCGCACCCGACGGTCGGTTGCGCTGCTGGGGTCGGTGCTCGCCATCGAGCTGCTCGGCGCGGCGCAGGGAGTCGAGATGCGCCAGCCGCAGCAGCCCGGGCCCGCGACCGGCGCGGTCATCGCCGCGCTGCGGACGATCGTCGAACCGCTGTCCGCCGATCGCGTGCTCAGCGGCGACGTCGACGCGGTCGAAGCCTGGGTGCGCGCGTCCGCGTGGCGCGGTCCGCTGACGGCCGCCGGGGTGACCCTGCGATGACCGCGGGGGCGCGCCCCGTGCGGGCCCCTCGGGGGAACGCGCTCAGCTGCGGGAGCTGGCAGACCGAGGCGCCGCTCCGCTGCCTGATGAACAACCTCGACCCCGACGTGGCCGAGGACCCGGATGCGCTGGTCGTCTACGGCGGCACCGGACGGGCGGCGCGCTCCTGGGAGTGCTTCGACGCCATCGTCGCGTCGCTGCGCTCGCTGCGGGACGATGAGACCCTGCTGGTGCAGTCGGGCAAGCCGGTCGGCATCGCCCGCACCCACGAGCTGGCGCCGCGCGTGCTCATCGCCAACTCGTTGCTGGTCCCGCGGTGGGCTACGTGGGAGGAGTTCTGGCGGCTCGAGGCCCTGGGCCTGACGATGTACGGTCAGATGACCGCCGGGTCCTGGATCTACATCGGCACCCAGGGCATCCTGCAGGGAACGTTCGAGACCTTCCAGGCGGTGGCGCGCAAGCGCTTCGGCGGCACGCTCCGCGGGCGGCTGGTGGTCACGTCGGGCCTCGGCGGCATGGGAGGCGCCCAGCCCCTCGCCGTCACGATGAGCGGCGGCGTCGCGCTGTGCATCGACGTCGACCCGGCACGCATCCGGCGGCGCCTCGACACCGGCTACGTCAACGAGGTCTGCGACAGTCTGGACGCGGCGGTGCGCCGCTGCGACGTCGCTCGCGAAGAGGGCCGCGCGCTCTCCGTGGCGGTCCACGCCAACGCGGCGGAGGCGCTGCCCGCGCTGCTCGATGCCGCGCTCGCGGTCGACGTGGTCACCGATCAGACCAGCGCCCACGACCCGCTGAACGGGTACATCCCGGCGGGGCTCGGTCTCGAGGACGCGGCAGCGCTGCGCGCCGGCGACCCCGACGCGTACATGCGCCGATCGCGCGAGTCGATGGCGCGCCACTGCGAGGCGATGGTCGAGTACCAGCGGCGCGGGTCGGAGGTGTTCGACTACGGCAACTCGCTGCGCGATCAGGCGCGCCTCGGCGGCTTCGCCGAGGCGTTCGCGTATCCCGGGTTCGTTCCCGCGTACATCCGCGACCAGTTCTGCGAGGGTCGAGGGCCGTTCCGTTGGGTGGCGCTCAGCGGCGACCCCGAGGACATCGCGCGCACCGATGCCGCGATGCTCGAGCTGTTCCCCGACCACGATGCCCTGCACCGGTGGATCGGACTCGCCCGGGAGCGCGTGCAGTTCCAGGGACTTCCGGCTCGCATCTGCTGGCTCGGCGCCGGTGAGCGCCACCTCGCCGGGGTGCGCTTCAACGACATGGTGCGCAGCGGCGAGCTCTCCGCGCCGGTGGTGATCGGCCGCGATCACCTCGACAGCGGATCGGTCGCATCGCCGTTGCGCGAGACCGAGGCGATGCGTGACGGCAGCGACGCCATCGCCGACTGGCCGGTGCTCAACGCGCTCCTCAACACCGCCAGCGGGGCGACCTGGGTGGCGGTGCACCACGGTGGCGGCGTCGGCATGGGGTTGTCGATCCACGCGGGCGCCCAGGTGTGCGCCGACGGCACCGAGCTCTCGGCGCGACGGTGCGAGCTGGTGCTCACCAACGACCCGTCGACCGGGGTGATGCGCCACGCCGACGCGGGCTACCCGGAGGCTCGCGACGCGGCGCGCTCCCGAGGCGTGCGCGTCCCCATGCTCGACACGTGAACGCTCGCGAGTGGCTCGCCGGCGACGCCACGCGTCCCGACATCGCCGTGCTCGGTGCTCCGATCGCGAAAGCGTCGATCTCCCCGGTGCAGTCGTGGGCGACCCCTGCCGCGTTTCGCGACGCGCTCGCACGCTTTCCGACGTGGGACGCGGAGCACCGCGTCGATGTCGCGCAGCTGCGGGCGCGCGATCTCGGCGACGTCGTCGGCGACCGCGACGACCCGGATGCGCGCGCGGCCCACGATCGCATTCGTGCGGCGAGCACGGCCGCGGCGCGGGCCGGCACCGTCCTCGTCATCGTGGGTGGAGACAACTCGCTGACGCGGCCGGCGATGCAGGGGGTGATGGCGTCGCACCAGGCTGCTGCATGGGGCCTGCTCACCCTCGACGCGCATCACGACTGCCGCCCGGCGACCGGGGGCTCACGCAACGGCACGCCGGTGCGAGAGTTGATCGAGGCCGGGCTCCCGGGCGAGCGAGTCGCGCAGATCGGCATCCATCCACTCGGCAACGCACGCGAACACGCCGACTGGGCGCGCGCCCAGGGCGTGCACGTCTTCCCGCTCGATGCGATCCGCCGGACGGGCATCCCCGAGGTCGTCGGCTCGGCGTTGTCACTGTTGCGCAGTCGCGGCGTCGAGCGCGTCTACGTCGATATCGACATCGACGTCGTCGACCGCGCATTTCGCACCCGCGTGCCCGGCGAGCCTGCCCGGCGGGATGATGCCGGAGGAGCTGCTCAACGCCGCCTTTCTGCTCGGTGCCGCGGGTGACGTGGCCGCTGCCGACATCTGCGAGGTGGACGCGAACGCCGACGTGAACGACATGACCGTCAGGCTCGCGGCGGCGACGTTCGTCACCTTCTGCAGCGGCGTGGCCTCACGAACGCAGAGCACCGCCGCGTCATGACCGCGCTTGCCGTCCACGGCATCGGCGCGCTGTGCACGTGCGACCCGCGCGCCGGCGAGGCACCGGGCGTGATACGCGACGCCGCGCTCATCGCCCGCGACGGGATCATCACCTACGCCGGCCCCGAGGCGGAGCTCGAGCGGTCCGATATCCCCAGGGGAGCGGTCGAGGTCCAGGCTCGCGGTGCGGCGGTGATCCCGGGATTCGTCGATGCCCACACCCACATCGTCTGGCTCGGCGATCGCGGCGACGAGTACGCTCGGCGCGCCTCGGGAGAGTCCTACGAGGCGATCGCGGCGGCCGGCGGCGGCATTCGTGCAACGGTGTCCGCGACCGCCGCGGGCAGCGTCGATGAGCTCACGACCGCGTCCCGCGACCGGGCGCGGCGCATGCTCACCCACGGCACCACGACGGTGGAGGTCAAGAGCGGCTACGGGCTCGACCACGACGCAGAGATGCGCCAGCTGGACGCCGCGCTCCGGCTCGGGCTCTGGGACGACCTTCCCGACGTCGTGCCCACCTATCTGCCCCTGCACGCGCTCCCGGACGGATCGCGAGACGAGTACATCGAGGCGGTCCGCACGCGCGGCGTCGCCGACGCGGCGACGCGCGCTCGCTTCGTCGACGCCTTCTGCGACGAAGGCGCGTACACGGTCGAGGAGTGCGAGCGGGTGTTCACCGCCGCCCTCGCCCACGGACTGCGCCCGAAGGTCCACGCGGAGCAGCGAGCGCGCAGCGGTGGCGCACTGCTCGCCGCGCGTTCGGGGGCGGTGAGCGCCGACCACCTCGAGCATGCCTCGGACGAGGACCTTCGGGCCCTCGCGAGCGCCGCTGTGGTCGGCGTCATCCTCCCCGGCGCGTCGCTCGTCCTGGGTGGACCGCCCCCGCCGGGCCGGCGCCTCCTCGAGGCGGGATGCACGGTGGCGGTGGCGACCGACTGCAACCCCGGCACCTGTTACAGCGAGTCGATGCCGCTGATGATCTCCCTGGCGGTGGCGCTGGGCGGCCTCACCCCATCCCAGGCGCTGGTCGCGGCCACGGCGGGTGGAGCCGCGGCGCTCGGGCTCGGCGACCGCGGCATGCTTCGCGCCGGGATGCGCTGCGACGCGGTGATCCTCGACACCCCACACTGGGTCGACGTCGCGTATCACCTTGGTGGCGACATCGTCGCCAGCGTGCTCCGGCTGGGCCGGTTGGCGGTACCCTCGAAGACCTGATGCTCACCGAATCGTCCCCGCGCGGCCGGCGAGGACACCGGGCCGCGGGCACCGTCCTCCCGCGACTGGTGGGTCAGGACCTCGAGGTGCAGCTCGCCGACGGCGAGGTCCGCACCTACGTCAACCTCGACATGGCGGCGAGCACGCCGGCGATGGAGGCGGTCGCCGACGCGGTCATCGAGTTCCTGCCCTGGTACTCCAGCGTGCATCGCGGCGCCGGCTTCGCCTCCCAGGTCTCGACCCGCGCCTATGAGGCCGCGCGCGAGGCGGTGGCGGTGTTCGTCGGCGCGCGCTCGACCGATGCGGTCATCTTTGTCCGGAACACGACAGAGGCGATCAACCTGCTCACCCACTGCCTGGTGCTGCGCCCGGGACACTCGGTGCTCAGCACCATCGTCGAGCACCACGCCAACATGCTCCCCTGGCGGCGGCTCGCGCCGGTCGACCTCCTGGATCCTCCCGATTCGCCCGAGCAGCTGCTCGCCGTGCTGCGCCGCGCCCTCGAGGATCGACATCGCCCCATCGGTGTCATCGCCATCACCGGCGCGAGCAACGTTACCGGCGAGGTCTTTCCCATCGCGGAGATCGGCCGTCTCGCCCATGAATACGGAGCGTTGTTGAGCGTCGACGCGGCGCAGCTGGCACCCCACCGCGCCATCGACATGGTGGCCATGGGCATCGACTTTCTCGCCCTCTCCGGCCACAAGATGTACGCGCCCTTCGGTGGCGGCGCGCTGGTGGCGCCGTCGGCCGTGCTCGGGTCCGCCGAGCCGATGCTCGCGGGCGGCGGCGCGGTGACGTACGTCACCACCGACGACGTGCAGTGGGCCGCGCTGCCCGACCGTCACGAAGCCGGGAGCCCGAACGTTGTCGGCGCCATCGCGCTCGGGGCCGCCTGCACCACCCTCGCCGCGACCGGGATGGCGCACATTAGCGCGCACGAACGGCGCCTGCTCGCATATCTCGACGGGCAGATCGACGACATCCCCGGCCTCCACCGCCTGCGGCTCTGGGATGGACCGGACGTCGACCGGCTCGGGGTGAGCACGTTCACCGTCGAGGGCATGCATCACGCGCTGGTCGCGTCGATCCTGAGCGCCGAGTACGGGGTGGGGGTGCGCCACGGCTGCTTCTGCGCGCACCCGTACATCACCCACCTGCTCGGCGTGAGCATCGGCGACGCGCACACGATCCGCGAACGCCTCCGGCGCGGCGAGCACCAGGAGATCCCGGGTGCGATCCGAGCGTCGTTCGGGATCGGCACCACCGTGGAGCACGTCGACAGGCTGATCGCCGCGCTGCGCGAGATCACCGTCGACGGACCACACCTCGAGTACGTCGCGGACCCCCGGACCGGCGACTACATTCCCGTCGACGACCGCCGCAGGCTGCCCACGTTCGATTTCCTGCCGCCGCTCGAGGCGATGGCCACCCCATCGGGCTGCGGTCAGTTCTGACCGGTCTGGGGTCGTCGACTGAGCTGGTCGCCCAACGCGATCGTGTCGGTCACCGGCGCCTCACAGACAAAGCCGCGACAGACGTAGGCTGCAGGCAAGCCTTCCACCAGCGTTCGTCCGTCGAGGAGCGGTACGTCGCCGGCAGGTCCCCACGCGAGTACTCGAAGCGGATCGAACCAACGGTGCAGAACCTCCAGCAAGCTCCGCGTCCGCGGGTCGGAGGGATCGCCCACGATCGCGACCTCGCGTATCGGGCCGATCCCCAGCTCTATCGCCGCGGCAAGCGCCGCCACGGCGAGGGGTGCTCGACCGACCACGGTCGCCAGCGGCCCAACGATCTCCATCGCCCGCTCGCGCCAGCGATCGTCGCCGGTGAAGGCGTGCACGCGAAAGAACAGATTCGCGGCAACCGACTGTCCGGCGCTGGCCGGATTGTCGTCGATGGTGCGCGGGCGAACGATCAGCGGTTCGGCGTCGCCCGCGGTGTCGTAGTACTCGCCGTCGGCATCGCGATGTTGCACGACGATGCGTTCGCAGAGCGCGAGCGCGTGCGTGAAGTACCTTGGATCGCCGGTCGCCTCGTAGAGCGTGAGCAACGCGTCGCCGAGGTTGGCGACATCGTCGAGGAAGCCGATGATGCGCGCATCTCCGCCGTTCCAGATTCGGAAGACGACGCCGTTGCGGAGCACGCGCTCGAGCAGGAAATCGGCGCAGCCGCGGGCGATCTCCACGTAGTCTCGGCGACCGAGGACCGTTCCGGCTTCGGCGAAGGCACGGATCGCGAGTGCGTTCCAGGCGGTGATCACCTTGTCATCGCGCGCGGGCGCGGGGCGAGTCGAGCGCGCGGCATGCAGACGCTGCCGGAAGTCCTCGACCTGCATGTGAAGCGCCACCTCTTCGAGCTGCAGCGCACGTGCGACCTGTGCAAGCGGATACGGCATCGAGAGCACCGTCGTGCCGTGCTCGAAGTTGCCGCCTTCCACAACACCGAAGACTCGCGCCGCCAGGGAGCCGTCCTCAGCACCGAGCGTCTCGCGCAACTGCGACGGAGTCCAGACGAAGAACGCCCCCTCGCCGCCGGGGCTGTCCGCGTCCTGCGAAGCCGCGAACCCGCCGCCGGGCAGGCGCAGCTCGCGCGCCATGTAGTCGAGCGTTCGCGTGCAGACTTCGAGCAGGTCCTCGCGGTTGCTCAGCTTGTACGCATGCAGATACACCGGTGCGAGCAGCGCGTTGTCGTAGAGCATCTTCTCGAAGTGGGGAACCGCCCAGCGCGCGTCGACGCTGTAGCGATGGAAGCCACCTCCGACCTGATCGTGGATGCCACCTCGGGCCATGGCGTCGAGCGACATCGCCGCTGCCTCGCGCATCCCGACATCTCCGTTGGCTGATGACCGGCGCAGCAGGAGGTCGAGCGCCTGCGGGTGTGGGAACTTCGGCGCCGCGCCGAATCCGCCGCGAGCTCGATCGAGCTGACCGAGCAGGGTCTGCGCGGCGGTATCGAGCAGGGCGGGAGTCGGCTCAGCCGCTGCGGGCAGGGGACGCGGCGCGACCGCGTCACGCACCCGCTCTCCCATGCTTCCGATCTCGCCCCGCTGCGAGTGGTAGGCGGCCGACGCCGCCTGCAGGACCGCCGGGAAGCCGCGCATCCCCGGGCGGTCCTGGGGCGGAAAGTACGTGCCCGCAAAGAAGGGCAGGCCATCCGGGGTGAGGAAGACGGTGAGCGGCCAGCCCCCGGCCACACCCATCGCCTGCGCCGCCCCCATGTAGATGGTGTCGACGTCGGGGCGCTCCTCGCGGTCCACCTTGATGCTCACGAAGAACCGGTTCATCAGCGCGGCCACCTCTGGGCTCTCGAACAACTCGTGTGCCATGACGTGACACCAGTGGCACGCGCTGTAGCCGACCGAGAGCAGCACCGGACGGTCCTCTGCGCGGGCCCTGTCAAACGCGGCCTCGCCCCAGGGATACCAGTCCACCGGATTTTCGGCGTGCTGGAGCAGGTACGGGCTCGACTCGGCGGCGAGGCGGTTGGACACCGCACCACGCTAGCCGAAGCACGCTCGGCGGCGCGGTCAGGCCGCCGGTGTCGCCCGCACGACGAGGCACGTCACGGCGCAGCGTCGCCGGTCAGCCGGCGCGGCACAAGACGCACCATGCCGACGACTGTCAGCGCGGCGGCGAACAGGGTCACCGCGCCGATGCCGACCCAGCGCCAGACCAGCGCGGCGTCGTGGTACGCGGGGGGCGCGGGCAACGCCTGGAGCACGTGCACCCATAGGCCGTCGGAGGTGCCGGCATACAGCGCGCGGCGCAGGGGGTCGGCGGACAGGGAGTTCACGGCATCGGGGAGCCCGGCCCCGGCGCGGATCCAGTCATCGCCTCCGTCGGTGCTGATCAGCACCCCGTAACCGTCGGTGCCGAGGTAGATCGCGTCGCTGGGCGGCTGGGTGAACGCGGTCACCGAGGTGATCCGTGGGACTCCCTGGAACAGGCTCCGCGGGAGCAGCAGCAGCGCCTGTTTCCAGTCGCCGTCCTGGCCGCGGCGCCAGACGGTGCCGTCGGTGCCCACCGCGACGACGACGCCGGGCAGGGCCGCCGGGGACGCGATGAGGTCGGCGCCCGCGCCGAGAATTGGTGCACCCGGATCGGGGACCGCCGTGCCGCCGCCGGCAACGTTGGGATCGTGGAGCACCACCCCGTCGGGGCCGATCGACCACACCTCGTTGCCGACCCGCACGGAGCCGATCGGCGGGAACACCTCGTTGCCGTTGGCGGGCGCGAACGTCCTCCCGGCGTCCGACGAGATCAGCGTCGAGCCGGCGCCGGTGCGCACCATGATCGTGTCACCTATGGCGGAAACTCGGGCGACGGCGTGGCCACGCAGGCCGACCGGACTCCACCAGGCGGCGGCCAGGGCCGGGGTGCTCCCGATCACGCCCAACGTCAGCGCGGTGACCGCAACCACCGCCACCGTGATCCAACGGCGTCGCGTATCAGAGGCCATACAGCCCCTGGACGATGCCGAACTGGAGCGCGATGTCGGCGACCGCGTGGACGATCACCGCGGGCCACAGCGAGTTGGTCCGGCGTACCAGCCAGCCGAAGGCGAGACCGACGAGGAAGGTGATGGGGACGAACGGCGCCTCGGGGCCGCCGTAGCTGATCGCCAGGTGGGCGAGGCCGAAGACCGCCGCCTGGCTGACATTGGCCCAGCGCGGGCTCATGGTCCGCTCCAGCGCTCCGAGGAGCAGTGCACGGAACTGCACCTCCTGCGCGAAAGCCTGCAGCGCGTTCGCCGGCCCCTGCCACGGGAAGTCCCGACCGATCGCGACCGGCTGCAGCCCGACCCGGCCGAGCAGCCCCGCGGGCAGGGCGAGACCGATGCCGATCAGCACGGCGCTCCCGATCACGCCGACGGCAAGTCCGCGCAGTCCGAGGTGGCGCATGCGCAAGGCAGGACGCCATGCCGGCGCGACCGTCCGCAGCGCCACGATCGCGATGAGCAGGCTCCCTGCCGCCTGCGCCAGCGATGACCAGAACACCTGCGCATCGAAGCTGCCGGAGTGCGATCCGAGCAGGTCGAAGAGGATCTGCGGCCCCGCCGACAGCAGCGTGTACGTGGTGGCGACCGCCGCGAGCGCCAGGGCGATGGGACGAGCCGGCTCGAGCCGCCGAACGAACATGCACGGCAGCGCGATGAGCACCGAGGCGATGCTCAGCCTGGCCAGATACGGGTCGACTCCGTTCGGATCGCTGAAGGTGATCGGCACGAGCAGCGCGGCGCCAAGCCCGAGCTCGGCGATGACCAGCGTCGCCGCCGTCGGCCACCATGGCGCGACGCGGAGACGCTGGAGGCGCGAGCTGGTCAGCTCAGCGGCCATGGGGCTCGCGGATCCGGCCGGCGATCGCCTCGAGGGTGGCTCTCGAGGGTTGAGCGCCGTAGCCCTCGGGGAAGCGAAAGCCGAATCCGTCACCGGCACGTCGCGGGATGAGGTGGACGTGGACGTGCGCAACCTCCTGGCCGGCCGCCTCCCCGTCCGCGACATAAACGCTCACCGCCTCGACCGGCAGCGCAGTCCCCCGGAGGGAGCGATTGAGATCGGCTGCCGTCGACCAGAGACTCGCCAGGCTTGCGCTATCGAGGTCCGGGATCAGCGTCGCGTGGGCGCGTGGCACCACCAACAGATGGCCGGGCTGGACCGGCCTGATGTCCATGAATGCCACGACCAACCGGCTCTGATGGACAAAGGTGGCCGGCGCGTCGCCGCGGATGATTGCGCAGAAGACGCAGTCAGCCGCGTCCGGCGAGGTTGGCATTGCCCGCGCATCGTACCGGCGGCACAACGACTCTCTTGGTTGGGGGAACTCGCGATCCCGTCCCGCTCCCAATCTCGGCCAGCAATGGACTAAACTAGACTAAGTTATGGAGATCGTCAACGTGCACGCAGCCAAGACTCACCTGTCCCAGCTCCTTGCTCGCGTCGAGGCGGGTGAGGAGGTGGTGCTCGGTCGAGCGGGGCAGCCCATAGCTCGACTCATCCCATTCCGGCCGGTAGGCGCACGACGCCGTTTCGGGGGCTGGCGCGGGCGCGCGTGGGTGTCTGATGACTTCGACGCCCCACTCCCCGAATCGATTGAGAAAGCGTTCCTCGGAGACGAGTGAACTATCTGCTCGACACCCCTGTCCTCCTCGATCTCCTGACCGAGCCGCGGCGCGTGGGTCGCGCTGTCCGCAGCGCGCTCGAGGATCCCCTGAATGATGTGATGGTCAGCTCCGCCAGTGCCTGGGAGATGGCTATCGAAGCGTCGATCGGGAGGCTCCGCGCGCCGGACGACCTCGAGGCGGAACTCCTGCGCGAAGGGATCGGTTCGATCGACATCACCATCTCCGATGCCCGTGCCGCCGGCGCCCTCCCGCGACATCACAGCGATCCCTTTGACCGCATGCTGATTGCTCAGGCCCAACGCCGGCGCATGACAGTGGTCACCAGGGGCGCGTTGTTCGCGGCCTATGACGTCGACGTGCTCGCGCCCTGAAACGCGACGAGCGCAGTGGTCAGGCGGCCTGGTCGGCCCGCTGTCCCCACCAGCGCAACAGGGAGAGATCCTCCTCGTGCACCGCGGCGCCGAGCCATGCGCGCCACTCGCGCTCGTACCCCTCGGGGGCGTGAAACAGCGCCATCCACTTCCAGTCCGGGGGAAGCTCGGCGGTCAACTCGGTCAGCGGGGTCTTGTCTTCCATGTTCTCTCTTGGTTCATGCCGGCCAAGCTGCCGGCACTGAAGAGCTTTCCCCGCCGCGGGCCGGCCTAAACAACACCGATACGGCCGCCGTCCGATACGCTTCCCGCCGCTATGAGCGTCACGGTCCTGGTCGGTGGGCAGTGGGGCGATGAAGGCAAGGGCAAGGTCATCGACCTCCTGGCCGACACCGTCGACATGGTCATCCGCTCCCAGGGCGGCAACAATGCGGGTCACACCGTCGTCGCCGGCGGCAAGGAACACCGCTTCCACCTGATTCCGAGCGGCATCCTCTATCCGGCGACGACCTGCGTCATCGGCCACGGGGTCGTGGTCGATCCCAAGGCGTTTCTCCAGGAGCTCGACGAGCTGCAGTCCGGCGGCGATCCCGGCCGACAACCTGGTGATCAGCGAGCGCGCCCACATGGTGATGCCCTATCACCCGGTGCTCGACAAGGCCGGCGAGGAGCTGCGCGGCGATGACCGTCTCGGCACCACCTGGCGCGGCATCGGCCCCGCGTACGAGGACAAGGTGCGACGGATCGGGTTTCGCATCGGCGACCTCCAGAAGCCCGCGTTCCTCGAGAAGAAGCTGCGCTTCGTGCTCCGGATCAAGAACGAGACGCTCACCAGGCTCTACGACGCGGAGCCGTTCAACGAGCGCGAGATCCTCGACGAGTACCTCGGCTACGCGGAGCGCATCGATCCCTACATCCGCGACATCTACCCGCTCATCCAGACGGCGCTCACCGGCAACAAGCGCATCCTGCTCGAGGGCGCGCAGGGCGTGATGCTCGACATCGACCTCGGCACCTACCCGTATGTGACATCTTCGTCACCAACTGCGGGCGGCGCGTGCACCGGCAGCGGCATCCCTCCGTCGCGGGTCACCGGACCGTGGGGGTCTTCAAGGCGTACACGACGCGGGTCGGCTACGGGCCGTTTCCCACCGAGCTGACGGACGCGCTCGGCGACCAGCTCCGCGAGGTCGGTGCCGAGTACGGCACCACGACCGGGCGCGCGCGCAGCGTCGGATGGTTCGACGCGGCGGTGTCGCGCTACGCGGTCGCCACCAACGGCATCGACGCGATGGTGCTCACCAAGGTCGACGTGCTCGACGAGTTCGAGACGATCAGGATCTGCACCGGGTACATGAGCAAGGGCGAGTACTGGGACCATCCGATGGCCAACATCTCCCACCTCAAGCACGTCGACCCGATCTACGAGGAGTTCCCGGGATGGCAGGTCACCCACGCGGGAGTGCCGGCGCTACGAGGACCTCCCCGCGGCGTGCCGCACCTACATCGACCGGGTCGGCGAGCTGTGCGGCGCGAGCGTGGACGTGGTCTCGGTGGGTCCGGACCGGGAGCACACGCTGGTGCGCAGATCGCTGCTCGACTGACGCGCGCGCAATCGAAGCTACCGAGGAAAAGTGGCAGGGGGCGGAGGGCCACCCCCTGCCGGTCAGGAAGGGATAGGGAGAGTTTCAAAATGTCACCCCGACCGCGCCACGACACGTTGTTCGGTCGGTGCACCAACACCCTTCAGCGATCATATCAAGCGGCCGTTGCGCTCCGTCCTGCGACCACACGGCCGTCGCGAGTTGCGACTCCCACGCGGCACGCGAGATGATGTTCGCGTCATGACGACGGCGACCGGGCGCGTGCGCGCACCCGAACTCCGGGGCTCCGGCGGATGGATCAACACGGACATTGCGCTCTCCCTGCGCGAGCTGCGCGGACGTGTGGTGGTCCTCGATTTCTGGACGTTCTGTTGCATCAACTGTCTCCGCGTCATCGAGGAACTGCGTGACCTCGAGCACCGTTTCGGCGACCGGCTCGTGGTGATCGGCGTGCACTCGCCGAAGTTTCCGCACGAGTTCGATCACGCGGCGGTGGTCCGCGCGGTGGCGCGGCACCGGGTCACGCATCCCGGTGCTCGACGATCCGGAGCTGGAGACATGGCAGCAGTACGGCGTGCGCGCCTGGCCCACGCTCGTCGTCATCGACCCGGACGGATACGTGGTCGCGACGGCATCGGGCGAAGGCAATGGTCAGGCGCTCGGCGGTCTCATCGGACAGCTGCTCGCGGGCCGCGACGACCTCGCGGTCGGAGCCGCCTTTGCGCCTGTCTCCCGAGGCGGCGCGAACGTGCTGGCGTTTCCGGGCAAGGTCGCGTCCGATGGTGGCGATCGGATCGCCATCGCGGACACCGGTCACGATCGCGTCCTCGTCTGCGACCTGAGGGGGCGCATCCGGCACGTTCGACGGCTTCCATCAGCCGCAGGGGGTTCATTTCGACGGTGATCGTCTGCTGGTGTGCGACACCGTCGGCGGCGAGGTGGTCGCGGTGGCGCTGCCGGGCGGGGAACGTCGGGTTGTCGCCTCCGGGCTGCGCTCCCCGAGGGACTGCGTCAGCCTCGCCGACGGCCGGATAGCGATCGCGGAGGCCGGAGCGCACCGCATCGTCGCGGTGGCCCGCGAAGGCGGAGCGGTGGACGCGATCGCCGGTACCGGAGCCGAGGGCTTGCGAGACGGGCCCGCCGCATCCGCGCACCTCGCGCAGCCGAGCGGGCTGACCCGCCTCGACGGGGATGCGCTCGTCTTCGCCGATTCGGAGGTGTCGGCGCTGAGGGTCCTCCGCGACGGCGAGGTTCGGACGCTCGTGGGCCACGGGCTCTTCGAGTGGGGCACGGCCGACGGGGACGGCTCCACCGCTCGATTGCAGCACCCGCTGGGGGTCGGCGCCCTCGCCGGCGGCTCCATCGTGGTGGCAGACACCTTCAACTCGCTGCTCCGGGTCTGGGAGCGGGGCGCGCTGCGCACGCTGCGCCTCACCGAGCCCCTCGACGAGCCCGGCGGCCTGGACGTGCTCCCCGACGGCCGCCTACTGGTCGCCGACACCAACCATCACCGGGTGATCACGGTTGCGGTGCCGGCCGGCAGCGTGGTCGAGGTCCCGATCGGCGAATCCCCGTGAGGATCATGCGGATGCCCCGCCGCTGTTGGGAGCTCCGGGCGCCATGATCAGGGTGCGGGCCACCGTCGACCTGGATGGCGCCGACCTCGACCTCGCGCAGGGTCCGCCCGTGCGCCTCAACGTGAGCGCGGATCCGCCCGGCCTGCTCGGCGCGGGCCCGCGGTCGTGGGCCCTGGACACGCTGCCCGTCACGATCGACGTGCGCCTGGGAAGTCCGGGGCAGCGGCGTCCTTGTGGTCGACCTCATCGCATCGACCTGCGCCGGCGATGTCTGCACCATCGCGCGGGCAACGCGCGAGCACGGCCTCACCGTCGGGTAGGCGGGCGGCCCCGCCTCCGATCAGGCTGTGGTTGGCGGCTGCTGGGCTCGCGCCCAGGCCAGGAGCTCCTCGGGGGCGGGAGCGGCAGCCTGACATCGACGGTCGCGAGCAGGTCACCCGCGGCGTCGCCGCGGAGGTGCGGCATCCCGAGGCCTCGCAGCCGCAGCCGGGCGCCGTTCTGGGTCCCGGGGGGAACCGAGAGCTGAGCGGTGGTGCCGCGCAGGGTCGGCACCTGGACGGTGCCACCCGCGATCGCCACGGCGAGCGGCGTTGGCACCCGCACCGCCAGGTCGTCGCCGGTGCGGGCGAAGACCGGGTGCGGGCGGATGTGGACGCGAATGAACAGGTCGCCGCGCGGGCCACCGCCTCGGCCGGGGCTTCCCTGACCGCCGGCGCGCACCCTCGCGCCCTCGTGGATGCCGGCGGGGATCTTCACCTCCACCCGACGCGGTCCCTCGGCCGAGCTCATGTCGACGGTGAGCGTCGAACCCGCGTAGGCCTCCTCGAGGCTGATCTCCGCGTCGCCCTCCACGTCCTGGCCACGCCGCGCCACCCGCCGCCGTCCCCGGGTCGCGGTGCCGAGATCGGGCTCGCCGCCGAAGAACTGCTGGAAGAAGTCGCTGAAGGGCGCCCGGTTGCCGAACATCCCCTCGAGCTCGTCGGGAGACACGGTGCGGTAGCCGAACTGCTCGCCCCCGCTGAACGGATTCGGTCCGGGCCGGCCGGCCCGCTCCCACTGCTCGTACTCCTGCCAGCGTGGGCCCAGCTCGTCGTACTTCTTGCGCTTCTCGGGATCACCGAGCACCTCGTTGGCCTCGTTGATCTCCTTGAACCGGTCCTCGGCGGACTTGTCGCCCTGATTCACATCGGGGTGATGCTTGCGGGCGAGTTTCCGGAACGCCGCCCGGATCTCCTTGTCGGTCGCAGTCCGCGGAACGCCAAGGATCGCGTAGTAGTCCTTGAACGTCGTAGCCATCCTGGATGCCAGATACCGCGTATCAGGCGACCGCTAAACCCGGAAAGCGCTGGTATGGTTGAGCCGTCTCCCCCGATCGGGGCCTGAGACCTCGCGGCGCCAGATTCCGCATCGACCCACCCAAGCGCCCCCTGCAGTGAGCACTCACCACCCCGCCCGCACCTGTCCTGCCGCCACGCGTTGGTCGCATGCCGGCCGGCGCCCGGCCGCTGCCGCCCTCGTCGCGCTTTCGGCGCTCCTCGCCTGGGGAGCCATCGTCACCGATGCCGCTGCCGCGCCGGCCTTCTCCCGGGCGGGTCCCCTGCCGGGGCTGGGGTCCGGGAGGATCTGGAGCGTCGCCGTCGAGCCATCGGTCCCGACCACGATCCTCGCGGCGACCGACAGCGGGGTCTACGCCTCGCACGATGGCGGAACGACGTGGATCCAGACCATGCCCGGGGGCCGCGTCTGGGCCGTGGGCTTCGACATCCGTCATCCGGGCGACGCCCTGGCGGGCACCGACGGCAGGGGGGTGTTCGCCAGCCTCGATGCCGGGAACACCTGGACGGACGCGTCGATCGGGCTTCCGAGCCTCGACGTCCGCGCGCTCGCCTTCGGCCTCGACGGCATCGCCGCCGGGACCGGCGCCGGGGTCGCACTGAGCCCCAACGGGTCGGTGTGGCACGACGGCGGCCTCGACGCCTATTCGATCGCCACGCTCGCGGTCGCGGCGAACTACCCGCAATTCACGGTGATTGCAGGAGCCGACAGCGGCAATCTCGCCCAGGGCTATCTGTTCAGCAGCAGCGGCGGGGGCGCATGGGAGGTGCTGCAGTCCGGGCTGCCCTCCGGCTCGGTCGCCTCGTCGGTCACCGCCGGCCAGATCGATCAGGCGGTGCCCAAGCGACCCCTCATCGTGGCCACCTCGCAGGGCATCTTCCGCAGCGGTGACGGCGGGAACACGTGGACCGCCGGCGCGGGCGCCGCCACCGGCACCACCATCACGGTCGCGACCTTCGGCCCGCTCGACCCGACGCTCGCCTACGCGGGCGTGGACGCCGGCGGCAGCACCGGCGGCGATTTCTACCGTTCGACGGACGGCGGCCTCACCTTCCACAAGGACGACGCCGGGCTGCCGAGCGGCAGCAAGAACGTCGACGCCATCTCGGTGGCGAACACCACACCGCCCGAGGTGGTGGTCGCCCTCAACCCACCGACGGGCGGGAGCAACGTCTACCTCGAGACCGACACCGGCGCGCCGGCGCCGCCGAAGCTGATCCCCGAGTTGCCGGGTGCGGCGGTCCCCTCGGCGGTGGCCACCCCGGTGCCGACGCCCACCCCGAAGCCGGTGACCGCGCGGCCCACCACGCCGCCACCGCCGGCGAGCGGGATCCAGAGCTTCGCGCAGGCGGCGTTCCACTGGCCGACCCCGCTGGTGTACGAGGTCTTCTTCGTGCTGCTCGCGCTCTACGTCTACATCCGCTGGCGCCAGCGCTACTACGTCGACGGGCCTCCCTGATACCTGCGGCCCTACCCTTGCGGTGTGATCGCCGCAGTCCCGGGGCCGTCCATCCCGCTCGCGTTCCTGGCCGGCCTCGTCTCGTTTCTGTCGCCGTGCGTCTTTCCCCTGATGCCGGCCTACGCCGCCTACCTCGGGGGTCGCGCAGGGCGGCCGTCCCTCGCGGTTGCGGGCGCGCACGGCGGAACGATCGACGCGCACGGAAGCAGCTCGGTGCTGACCACCGGGGTCGCGTTCGTGCTCGGCTTCAGTGTGGTGTTCATCGCGGAGTACTACTTGCTCGAAGGCGTGCTCGCGATCACGGTGTTCCAGCGCAACCTCGACCTGGTCAACCGGGTTGCCGGCGCCATCATCATGGTGCTCGCGCTGCAGACCATGGGACTTCTGCGATTCGGCTGGCTGGCTCGCGAGCGGCGCTTCCATCTCCCCGTTTCGAGCGGCGCCAGCGGCGGCCTGCTGCTCGGGCTCACGTTTGCGGCGGGCTGGCTGCCGTGCCTCGGCCCTCAGCTCGGCGCCATCCTCACCCTGGCGCAGAACCGTGAGTTCGGCGGGCTGCCGTTCATGCTCCTGTACTGCCTCGGCCTAGCCGTCCCGTTCCTCTTAGTCGCGCTGCTCGCCGACCGTCTGCAGGGTCCGCTGCGCAGCGTCAACCGGCACCTGCGCGTCATCAGCATCGTTGCCGGGGCGATCCTCTTCGGGTTCGGGCTGCTGATGGCGACCGGGCAGCTGACGGTGTTGAGCTCGCTGTCGTTCCAGTCTCCGTTCAACCTGTAGGGGGAAGGGGCGGCGGTGCCGGAACCGGTGCCGCCAGCGGCAGCCACACGGTCACCGTCGTACCCGCACCCTCGGTGCTGCGGATCGCGACATCGCCGCCCTGGGCTTGGGCGAGCGCCTGCACGATGCTGAGACCGAGGCCGCTGCCGCCCTCCTCGCGCGCTCGCGTCTTCTCGCCACGATAGAAGCGCTCGAACACGTGCGCGAGATCGCTCGCCGCCATGCCGGGACCCTCGTCACGCACCTCGAGCTTCGCCCAGCCGGCGTCGTTCGCGGTGGTCCAGTGCTGCGCCGCGCCGTGCGCGTACTTGCATGCGTTGACGAGCAGGTTGCGGACGATCGTGCTCACCGCGCCACGATCCGCGTGCACCAGCAGCGGCGTCATCGGGAACGCGCGCTCCACCCGCTCCGGCATGTCGGGGACTCCCTCGTCGAGGAGGGCGGCCACCGCGCCATTCAGATCGAAGTCCTCGGGATGCGACTCTCGGCGGGCGTCGAGGCGCGCGAGCGTGAGCAGGTCGAGCACGAGCTCACGCATGCGTTCGGCCTCGTTGCTCATCGCCGCGAGTGCCGCGTCGAGGGCGCCCGGATCGCGACCAGCGCCGCGGCGCAGCACGTCGATATACCCCTTGAGCGCGGTCACCGGCGTGCGCAATTCGTGCGACGCGTCGGCGATGAACCGGCGCACCTGCGCCTCCGAATCCTCTTGCGCGGCAAAGGCTTCCTGGATGCGATCGGCCATGTGATCGAAGCTGCTCGCGAGCTGCCCCACCTCGTCGGAGCTCGGCGTCAAACGGCTTCGTGCGCCGAGATCGCCGGCGGCGAGCTGTTCGGCGGTCGCGGTGAGCCGGCGCATCGGTCGCAGCGTCCGTCCGGTGAGCAGCACGCCGATGACGAGGGCGAGCAGCAGCACAACCGCACCGCCGACGGCGATGAGCACGAGCTCGTCGTGGAGGACGTTGTCGATCGGCGTCATCGCCACCGACAGTTGCGCGACACCGCACGCGCCCGAGCCGGCGCTCACCGGGAATCCGACCACGAGCTGATCGCCGTCCGCGGTGTTGATCTGCTGCGCTCCGGAGCGCCCACCGGTTGTCAGCACCCCCTGCAGCACCGCGTCATCGAGGTGCGGCGGGTTGGAGCCGGCGGGTCCCGCCGCGAGTTGGCGGAGATTCCTGTTGTACACGACCACCGCGACCGTCTGACCGGTCACTGCCGACACGGAGCGGACCACACCGTTGGCGGCGAGATCCGGCTGGCTGACGCAGAGCCGCCTGCCCGTCACCGTCGCGCCCTCCGCCAGTTCCGCGGCGGCAAGCAGGCGCTTCGCCGACGTGAAGTCGTCCTGCATCTGGGTGACGCGGTTGCTGATCAGGCTCGCGCGCAATGTGAAGTACTGGTACCCGGCGAGCAGCACGAGCAGCAGCGCGAGCAACCCGACGAACGTCAGTGTCAACCGCCATCGCAACGACGCGAAAGCGTGAGCGATGCGACGCACCTCCTACCGCTGCGCGGCACCGCTCCCGTCGCCGGCGCTGCGCAGCCGGTAGCCCACACCGCGCACCGTCTGGATGCGCTCGTGAGCGCGGTCACCGAGTTTCTGGCGCAGGTAGCGGACGTAGACCTCGATGTTGTTCTCGTCGCCGAAGAAGTTGTAGCCCCACACCTCGTCGAGGATGCGCTGGCGGGGAAGCACCTGGTCGGCGTTGGCGGCGAGGTAGAGCAGCAGGTCATACTCGCGGACCGACAGCTCGACGGCGCGGTCGCCGGCCCGCACCTCGCGCGTCGCTGTGTCGATGCTGAGATCGCCGGCGCGCACCACCCGGGCGAGGTCCGGGTTTCGACGGCGGAGCACCGCCCGGATGCGCGCCAGCAGCTCGGCGAAGTCGAAGGGCTTCACGAGGTAGTCGTCCGCGCCCAGCTCGAGGCCCTGGATGCGATCGCTGGTCTCGTCGCGCGCGCTCAGGATGATGATGCCCCGCGAGCGATCACCGGACAGCGCGCGACAGAGATCCCAGCCGTCGATTCGCGGCATCATCAGGTCGAGGACGACGAGATGCGGCTTGAAGTCGTCCACCGCCCGGAGCCCGGCGTGTCCATCCGGAGCGGTGCGAACGTCGAAGCCCTCGTGACGGAGGCCGAGGGCGATGAAATCGGTGATGCTCTGCTCGTCATCGACCACGAGGATGCGGGTCGGCTCGCTCATTCGCATCGAGTATATGGTCGCCCCGTTGGGGCCTCCGCATCGAGACGGTCTCGTTGAAGGCTTCTCAGCGCGCTCTCAGCAGCCCACTACACTGGCGTCGATGAGTTAGGCGGCGAGCGCGCGCGCGCAGGCCACGGACGGTCTTGGGCGCGCCGAAGTCCATGCGCACACCCGGGCGAGTGACGGGATGGTGAGCGCCGAGGAGCTGGTCCGCGCCGCCGCGGCGGTCGGCCTGAACGTCCTCTGCATCACCGACCACGACACCATGCCCGACGTGGGGCCGGCCGCCGAGCTCGGCGTGTCGCTCGGCGTCGAGGTGGTCCGCGGCGAGGAGGTCACCACGAGCTTTCCGCCGGGGATCCACATCGTCGGGTTGTTCCTCGAGCGCCAGGTGCGGATGCACATGTCCGTCGAGGACACCGTCGACGCGATCCATGACGCAGGTGGTCTCGCGGTGATCGCGCATCCGTTCATGCCGACATGGTTCGCCTCGACGACCCCCGGCAGGGCCCGGCGGCTGTTGCGCACCCATCGGGTCGACGCCATCGAGGTGCGTCATACCGCGCCGGTGCTGCCGCGGACGTGGGGCCTGATCGACGCGTTCTACGCGCAGCACCGGGAGCGCTTGGGCGCTGCGCTCGGGGCGGGGGACAGTCACTTCGGAGCCCACGACCTGGGACGGGTCCTGACGGTGTTTCCGGGGACGACCGCCGGCGATCTGCGCCGGGCGATCGAGGAGCGCACCACGTCACCGCTCTCGGGATCGATCGTGGCCTCGTCACCGCCGTTGAAGATGCGCCTGGCGCAGCAATACCGATCGATGGTCTGGCTTGCCGGGGAGCGACGCGCCGGCCGGGTCGGGACAGGGGCGGGTCCGGCGCGCCAGTGAGCCGCGGTTAGAATCGGACGGGGCCCGTTTAGCTCAGTTGGTAGAGCAGGGGACTCTTAATCCCAAGGTCCAGGGTTCGAGCCCCTGAGCGGGCACCAGCGCGCTTGTGCGAGTTCGGCCTTGGATTCAGGGGGTGAGCGCAACGGCCTCGGCGAGCCGCTGCGATGGTGTCATCCAGCCGAGCGTTTGTCGAGGACGCTCGTTCAGCTCGCTGGCCACAGCGTCGAGGTCTCGCTCGGCATAGATCGAGAGGTTGGTGAGACGGGGAAAGTACTGACGGAGCAGGCCGTTGGTGTTCTCGTTGGTGCCCCGCTGCCAGGGACTCTTCGGGGTCGCAGAAGTACACCTGGACGCCAGTGTCAACGGTGAAGCGCAGATGGTCAGCCATCTCCTTGCCCTGATCCCAGGTGACGCTACGTCGCAGCTCCGCGGGAAGTCGGAGGATCTTCCGGCTCATCGCGGTGCGCACCGCCTCCGCAGTGTTCTTCTCGAGCTTGAGCAACATGACGTACCGCGTCGAGCGCTCCACGAGCGTGCCAATGCAGGTCTTGCGGGTACCCATGATCAGGTCTCCCTCCCAATGCCCGGGTACCGCTCGGTCCTCGACCTCCGCCGGCCGCTCGCTGATGAGCACCATGTTGGAGAGCTTGCCGAGCACGCCCGGGAGTGCCTTCTTCGATCTGCGCACGGCTCGCCCGGTTCGCAGCGCACGGTGCAGCTCGTAGCGCAACGCACCGCGGCCCTGGACATACAACGAGAGGTAAATGGTCTCGTGCGACACGCGCATCTCGGGGTCAGCCGGATAGGCGATGGGCAACCACTCGGCGATCTGCTGCGGGGACCACTTCAAGGCCAGCTTAGCCTCGACCGCTGTCCGCAGCCGAGGGCACTGCGCCAGCTTCGCCGGCTTGGGTCGATGCCCAACCTGGAGACATCGACGTTCCGCAGCGCACGCCCGGTACTGTGCCCGTCCCGCATTGCGTTGCACCTCGCGACAGACCGTTGACGGCGCTCGGTGCAGCCGCCCGGCGATGGCCCGACAGGTCTCCTTCGACGCCAGGCCACGGGAGATCTCCTCGCGCTCGGTCAATGTGAGCGCGTCTTTGCGGCGACGACGCTCCGCCGGCCGCACGCCCCCGGTCACCCGCTGCACAGCATAGATAGCGCTGGGGAAACGGCCGAACGCCCGCGCCACCATGCTCGGGGACTCGCCCCGCGCCAGCCTTGCCCAGATTTCAGCTCGTTCCGCTTCGGTGAATCGCCTCGCCATGGCACCTCCTCGTAGCCGGGATCATTCCCTGCTCAACCGAGGTGGTGCATTGACCCCCTGAATCCAAGGCTGATTCGTCACAGTCGCGCGCATGAAGGAACTGAGCGTGGCTGAGCAGCGGTATCAGGCGGTGCTGGCAGTGATTGGCGAGGCGCGCACGGTGTGCGACGTGGCTGCCCAATGGCGCGTGGACCGGCGGACGGTGCATCGCTGGCTCGCTCGATACGAGGCCGGCGGGTTGGAGTCGCTCGGCGACGGCTCGCACCGGCCGGCCAGTTGCCCGCATCAGTTGCCTGCGGAGGTCGAGGCGAAGGTGCTTGAACTGCGTCGCTGGCGGCCGTACTGGGGCGCCCGGCGGCTGGTGCTCGAGCTGGCTCGCGCGAAGGTGAGGCCGCTGCCATCGGAGTCGGCGGTGTATCGCTGCCTGGTGCGCGCCGGCGTGATCGATCCGGTGCAGCGGCATCGCAAGCTCGAGCACTGGAAGCGCTGGGAGCGCGGCGAGCCCATGGAGCTGTGGCAGATGGACGTGGTGGGCGGTCTTCTGCTGGCGGACGGCACCACTGCGAAGGTGCTGACCGGCGTTGACGATCACTCGCGGTACTGCGTGTCGGTGCGCGTCATGCCGCGCGAGCGAACTCAGCTGGTCTGCGACGGCTTCGGGGCTGCGCTGCGCGCGTACGGCGTGCCGCAGCAGGTGTTGACGGACAACGGCAAGGTCTTCACCGGCAAGTTCTGTCAGCCGCCCGTGGAGGTGCTGTTCGATCGCATCTGTCGCGAGAACGGCGTGGAGCATCTGCTCACGCAGCCGCGGTCTCCCACCACCACCGGGAAGATCGAGCGTTTTCACCGGACCATGCGGCTCGAGTTCGACACCCGCCAGGTGTTCCGCAGCCTGAGGCTGGCCCAGCAGGCGCTGGACGAGTGGGTCGTCTACTACAACACCGAGCGCCCGCATCAGTCCCTCGGTGATGCCACGCCGGCGAGCCGGT
Organism: Candidatus Dormiibacterota bacterium; assembly: GCA_963768105.1. Classification (GTDB taxonomy): domain Bacteria; phylum Chloroflexota; class Dormibacteria; order Aeolococcales; family Aeolococcaceae; genus Palsa-851. The sequence goes on from CAVYGR010000002.1 coordinate 92,050, forward strand.
TCCACGCCACAGGCGGCCCGACCCGCGGGCCTCGGCCGGCCCCAGACCGCAGCGGCGACCAGTGGGTGACGAGGACGGTGTCGCGCAACGGCGTGGTCTGCGTCGGCTACCAGCAGGTGAGCGTGGGCAAGCACCACGGCGGCAGCGCCTGCAACGTGCTGGTCACCGATGGGGTGCTTCAGTTCTGGGTAGGGAATGAGCTTCTGAAGACGGTCGCGCGCACATCCCGTGGCGAGGTCCGGAACAAAAACGCCCTGGGCACTGCCCCGCGACGACACGGAGGAGCCAGAAAGTGAGACAAATCACCCGAAGTACAACCGCGACGGATCAACCGAACGCTCACACGGGCACCAGCGCGCTGGGCACCAGCGCGCTGTATAGATCCGGCTGACCCCCGACAAAGTGGGTTCGGCTGATGCTTGACACGGTTTCGGTTGATGGTTGACAGCGGTTTCGGCTGACGCTTGACACTCCCTCAGATGAGGGAACTGAGAGTGGCCGAGCGGCGTTGTAGGCTGACCCGATGAGCGAATGGGTGCTGTGGCACCGGGGATACGAGCACAACCGATCGCTGGCGCTGCGTCTCGAGGTGGTGCAGCGGTTGATCCGGTCGGCGATCGACCGATGCCCAGCTGGTCCCATCCGCGTCGTCAGCATGTGCGCGGGCGACGGGCGCGACCTCCTCGGTGTCCTCGCTGAGCATCCGCGCCGGCGCGATGTGTGCGCCCGCCTCGTGGAGCTGGATCCCGAGCTTGCGGCGTTCGGTGCGGCGCACGCGGCCCGGGTGTCAACGAGCGTCGAGGTCGTCAACGGCGACGCCTCGATGACGAGCGCCTACGCGGGCGCGGTCCCTGCCAACATCGTGCTCGTCTGTGGGGTCTTCGGCAACATCACCGACGACGACGTTCGTCGCACCGTTGCCCAGCTTCCGTCGCTCTGTGCGCCCGACGCGACCGTGATCTGGACTCGCGGCACGTTCCCACCGGATCTCACGCCTTCAATCCGAAGATGGTTCCAAGCCGGAGGTTATTCGGAGCTGAGCTTCGTCGCCATCCCAGGCACCACCGTCGGCGTCGGCGCGCACCTGCTCGAGTCGCCGCCCCGCGCGTTCGACCCGAACCTGCGGCTGTTCACCTTTCTGCCACGAGCGGAGCGGCCGTCGCAGCGCGTGGAGACCTGAGCCAGCCGTCAAACGGCGGGTCCGTCGATGGTCACCTCGAACAGCGGGCTCTGCGCCACCATTGTCTCGAGATCGTCGCGCTTCCAGGCACGCGCGATATGAGGCAGCACCTCGCGACGCTCGGCCTCATCGCTGATGATCCGCGCCGTGGCCGCCAGGTCAGCCTTCACGGGTCCCTTCAGATGGAAGGTGAAGTGCGGTTCGGCAGCGAGATTGGCAAGGTAGCCGCGCTTGAACCCGGGCATGCCGCTGACGTAGAGCCTGCCACCGACGTTGTGGAAGACGATCTCGATGCGATGCGGCTGACCGGTCTTTCGCCCGGTGGTGGTGATGTCGATGACGCCGCCTCTGGCGAGTGCGGCGCGAACGGGTTCGTCGAGATCGGCGCTGGTCATGGATCTTCCCTGCTGGTGATTGCTGGCGTCGCGGTCAGATGTCGCGAAATTCCCGGAACAGCTCTCGGAAGAACGGACCGCCCCAGAGTCCGATCGAGAGCATGCCTCCGAAGAGCACGACGGCGTCGACACTCGCGCGTCCCTGCTTCGTCCAGTACACGTCCGCGAGATCGAGCCAGAGCGCGAACTCGTCGAGCGTGAGCGCCGACGCCCCTCCATAGAGCACGGCGTTGAACTTCGCGAGCGCGTCGTCGCCGCTGCCCGACGCCTGGTCGTCGTGGACCAGCCAGAGGTAGCCGCTGCCCAGCAGACCGGCGATCCCGAACACCAGATGGTGGAGATGACGTCCGCCGGCGGAGAGGTTGTGAAAGGGGCCGCGACCGTCGCGGATCGCGTGGGTGATCGTCCGTGTCCCTGCGAACGTCGTAAAAAATGACACTGACGACAGAAACAGGCGCTCGCGGCGCGTGTCCTGAAAGGCACGGCGGTAGGCGGCGCCGGCACGCTGGGGAGTCATCACGGGCACGCGCGTACCCTAGCGCATGCCGGTGCGCGCATCGTGAGGCTCCAGCGACTGGACCGGGATGCCGCGACCCCGATCCCCCGCGTCAGATGCGGACCGATTTCGGCCGAGCGAAGTTGGCCGCGACCAGTGAGAGCACCGCCAGGACCGTGAACAGCAGAGCGTGCTTCACGTGTATGGCCGGAGGCCCGCTGGCGAGAAGATTGGTCTTCTGTGTGAAGTAGAAGACCGCCACCACGGCGAAGATCACAGCCAGGACGATGAGCGCGAGCGCGAGTGGGCGGCTTCCCCGCATGACATATCTCCCGTTGCAGGTGAGTGGATGTCGATCCCGAGGACTCAGCGAATGAGGATGAGACCGGCGACTCCGAGGGCAGCACAGTAGTACGCGAAGGGGTCGAGACGTCCCAGGCGAAGGTAGCGGAGCAGAAATCGGGCGCTCGCGTAGGCGACGATCCCTGACACGACGGCCGCCCCGACACCGACCAGCGCGGTCGGCGCGTCGGAGCCGAGAGAGGGGACCTCGAGCAGTCCCGCGGCGAGGATGATCGGCGTGGCCAGGAGGAACGAGAATCGCGCCGCCTCCTGGTGGCGCAGCCCGGCGACGAGCCCGGCGGCCATGGTGATTCCCGACCGCGAGATGCCCGGGAGGAGCGCCGCGGACTGGAAGGCACCGACGAAGAGCGCTGTGCGCAGGCTCAGTCCCTCAATCCTCTCGTAGTGCGGGTCACCCGCCTCGTGAGCCAGCACCGCGGAGCTGGCGGCCTTGCGGCGGCGTTCGTCGCGGCGCCGGAACATCTCGGCAGCGAAGAGGATCCCCCCATTGACGATGAGGAATGCGGACGCGGCTCGCGGGTCGCCGAACAGCGATTTCAGCGGGTCCTGCAGGAACAGGCCGATCACCCCCGTGGGGATGGTCCCGACCACGAGCATGATGGCCATGCGCTGGTCCGGATCATCGATGCGACCGTTCACCGCCGCCCGGAAGAAGCCGGCGATGATCCGCGCCCAGTCCCGTCGATACAGAATGATCAGCGCTCCCGCGGTGCCGAGATGGAGCAGGGTGAGCACCGGCACGAACGCGGGGTCGGTCTCGCGGAAGTTGAGGCCCACCAGCGGCGGCACCACGACCGCGTGGCCGAGGGACGACACTGGGAAGAGCTCGGTGAGTTCCTGCAGGGCCGCGAGAAACAGGATGACGCCTGCGCTGAGCACCGGCAGAGCCTAGCAACAGCCCGGGCGTGCTCTGATATGTCGAGATGCTCGGCAGCCGCGCACCCAATCGGCAGTGGCGCCTCGCAGCCCGCCCGCGCGGGCTCCCGGTGCCATCTGACTGGGCGTTCCACGAGGACCCCGCGCCGACCCCGGGCGACGGCGAGTTCCTGGTCCGGGTGCTCTACATATCGCTCGACCCGGCGATGCGCGGCTGGATGAACCCCGGGCGCTCGTATGTCCCGCCGGTCGGCATCGGGGAGGTGATGCGGGCTCTCGGCGCCGGAGTTGTGGTGAGCTCGCGCCATCCCGGCTTCGCCGCCGGCGACCACGTGACCGGGAGCTTCGGCGTCCAGGACTTCGCGATCAGCGATGGGTCGGGCGTCCACCGGGTGTCGCTCGACGCCGCACCGCTCACGACCCATCTGAGCGCGCTCGGCATGACCGGCCTCACCGCGTACTTCGGGCTGCTGGAGATCGGCAGGCCCCTGCCGGGCGAGACCGTGGTCGTGTCCGCCGCCGCCGGGGCGGTCGGAAGCGTGGTGGGGCAGATCGCGAAGATCGAGGGGTGCCGGGTGGTCGGCATCGCCGGCGGGCCGGTCAAGTGCCGGTTCATCGTGGACGAGCTCGGTTTCGATGCCGCGATCGACTACAAGAACCAGGACGTGCGGGAGGGGTTGCGGGAGCACTGCCCGGACCGTGTCAACGTGTACTTCGACAACGTGGGCGGCGACGTCCTCGACGCCGTGCTGACCAGACTCGCGCGCCACGCGCGCGTGGTCATCTGCGGGTCGGTCTCGCAGTACAACCGCGACGGACCCGTGCGCGGCCCGGCGAACTACATGGCCCTGCTCGTCGACCGGGCACGAATGCAGGGTTTTCTCGTGTTCGACTTCGCCTCGCGCTACGCCGAGGCTGGGGCCCGGATGACCTCATGGTTCGCGGACGGCCGCCTCCGATCGGTTGAGGACGTCGTCACCGGCCTGGAACGCTTTCCCGAGACGCTGCTCAAGCTCTACAGGGGCGAGAACCTCGGCAAGCTGCTCCTCCGCGTCGACGACGCGTCCGCGTAGCGACGGCTCAGGCGGCGGCGCTGACGGTCGCAGCGCGTCCGGGGCCCGACTGGAGCAGGCGCGCGATGTCGCTCGGCGACACGATGCCGACGAGATGGTCGCCGTCGTAGACCATGGCCCGGCCGTCGGAGGCGTTCCCCATGCGCTTGAGCAGGTCGGTGAGGCGCTCGTCCCGGCGCGCGATCGGCACCCGTGCCGCGGGGATCGCGATGTCGATGGCCCGACGGTTCCGGCGCTGTTGCGCCGGGAGGCGTTTGATGCCGCGCAGGGTGACGAGCCCGTCGACCCGTCCATCGATGCTGTGGGTGGGGAACGACGTGAACTCGTGTCCCATCACGTACTGGTCGACGAGCAGCTCCACGGTGACCCACGACGGGACGACCACCGGGTCCTTCGACATCACGTCCCCGACCAGAACGCCTTCGAGGGCGTGACGGGCCTGCTCGCCGTGGGCCTCACCGCGCGCGGCGCCATCGAGGAACCACCCGATGAGCATCAGCCAGAACCCGCCGATCGGATCGAGGAAGAACACGTCGACGATGCCGAGCCCCACCAGGGCGACCGCGAACACGCGCCCGGCTCGCGCCGCGGCGACGGTCGCCGCCATCCGGTCCTTGGACCGCGTCCAGAGGAAGCCGCGCAGGATTCTGCCGCCGTCGAGTGGGAACGCCGGGATGAGGTTGAAGACGAGGAGGGTGATGTTGAGCACGGCGATCCACTCGGGGACCACGACCACCAGGGTGGGCGCGCCAAGCGTCGCGAGCAGCCATGCGGCACCGACCGAGACCGCCGCGACTGCGAAGGTGACCGCCGGACCGACGGCCGCGACGAGCATCTCGGTCTTGCCCGTCATCCAGTCGCCGCTCATCTGCGCCACCCCGCCGAACAGCCACAGCCTGACGCCGTCGACGGCGATGCCCCGGTGGCGCGCCAGCAGCGCGTGGCCCAGCTCGTGCGCGGTCAACGAGGCCAGCAGCAGCAGGGCGACGACGGAGCCGACGACCCACGCGAGCCAGAGCGGGGTGCCGTGGGCAGCGGCGGGGACGCCTCCGCTGGCGATGCCCCACGCGAGCAGGACCCCGATGACGAGCACGCTCCAGTCGGCCGTGACCTTGATCCCGGCGATACGGCCGATCGGCACGCCTCTGTTCATGATGCCGTTCTCATGATGCTCGCCACGCCTTTCATGCGCATGAACGTACCCATCACAAGGTCACATCAACAAGGAGCTCGTCCATGGATCTCTTTCATCTCGGCATCCCGGCATGGGAGTTCGTCGTCCGGTGCATCGCCATCGATGCGGTCCTGCTGATCGCGCTTCGTGTCTTCGGCAAGCGGGAGCTCGGGCAGTTCACCCTCTACGACCTGGTCCTGATCCTGCTGGTGGCGAATGCGGTGCAACCGGCGATGACCGGGCCGGACTCGTCGTTGCTCGGCGGTCTGATCATCATCGGGGTCCTGGTGGCGTTCAACTTCATCGTCTCCAGGCTCGACGAGAACCGCTTCTTCCACCGGCTCCTCGTGCCGCCGCCTCGGATGATCATCGAGGGCGGCCACTACCTCGAGGGGGCGATGGATCACGAGGGGGTCGACCGTCAGGCCGTCGAGACGGCGATCCGCGAGCACGGGATCAACGACGTGTCGGAGTGTCGCCTCGGCGTCCTCGAGCCGGACGGGACGATCAGCATCGTCCCCATGAACTCGCGGGTGGTGCGCACCCGACGCAAGGTTCGCTTCCTACGCCACGGCTGAGCGCGGATCGCGCTGCAGGCCGGCTCGCGCGATCCGCGCGGCAGACACGGTCACGGCGCACCAGGTCGCGGCGACGATCAACAGCACCCATGGGGTCGCCCGCCCCGGCAGCCCCACCGAGTTCTGCGCCAGGTCGGTGAGACTGGCGAGCGAGAGCAGCGCCCAGCCGCCGATGACGGTGAGGCTGCCACGGCCGGGCCACACCGTCTCGGTTGGCCGGCCAGCCAACCAGGCGAGGCCCGCCACCAACACCGGCGCCATGAGGGTGAGGTCGTGCCCGAGCAGGTGGGGAGAGGCGAACAGTGACAGCGCCACCGCCCCGCAGAGCGACGGCTCGAAGAGGTCGCGTCGCCGCCGCGCGATCGCCCCGAGCCAGGCAGCGACGCCCGCGGCGACGAGCCCGGCCGCGATCGAGAGGAAGTACACGCCCGGTGCCTGTCCGAGCAGCGACCCGAAGAGCCCGCTGCTGCCCTGCATCTCCGCGGTGGGCGAGTTGTGGGGGGTCGACACCGCGGATACGAACGCGGCCAGACCGTGCGGACCGACGGCGACCAGACCGATGACGACGCTCAGTGCGGCTCCGCAGAACGCGCCCGCGACCGCGCGCCAGTCGCGCCGCCCGACCATGTAGGCCCCGATGCCGATCACCAGCTGTGGCTTGGCGATCGCGGCGGTGAATCCGAGCGCGAAGCCCGCCAGCCCCGGCCTGCCTCGCCGCCAGGCCACGTACGCCAGCGCCACGCCGAGCACGGAAACGCCATCCCACTGACCCTCGAGGAGGAGCAGGCCCGTGCCGAATCCGGCCAGCGCGATGAGCACGATGGAGAGACGGGGCAGGCGCTCCAGGGCGGCCGGCCACGGCGCGGCCCGGGCCACGATCCCGAGTGACAGGGCCACGAGCAGGAGCTGGAGCAGCGACCAGGCGCGCCAGGCCGTCCCGGCGCTCAGCAGCGCGAACGGAAGCGCGACCACCGCCGCCGCGGGCGGGTTCTCGAACGGGATGTCGCTGTGCCCGAGCGGAGCACCGCTCTCGACCAGGGTGCGGCGTTCAACGGCAGGGTCGTAGATCTGCGCGGCGTGACCCGTCCGGATCAGGGTCGCAGCCACGTACGTTCCGGCAAAGTCGCTGGTCGGCGCCAGGTATGGGGGCACGACGGTCCAGACCTGTGCGTAGTGCGCAAGGACGATGGACGCGACGATGATGAGGGCGGCGGCAAACCACCGCGAGCGCGGGGGCACGGCGCTGCCCACTCTATGGCCACGCAGCCCACGCCGCCGTCAAGGCGGCGTCACAGGACCCTCGCGAAGACCTCGAGATCGGCGTCGGAGAAGAGCGCGAAGCTGATCTCGCGGATCGATGTCCCGCCGGTGCCGAGCGCCGCGGTCGCCGCCTCGATCGCGATCGGCGCAGCCAATCCGATCGGGAAGCCGTAGATCCCGGTGCTGATCGAGGGCGAGGCCACGGTCACACAGCCGTGCTCGGCGGCCAGCGCGAAGGCGCTGCGATACGCGGACGCGAGCAGCTCGGGCTCGCCGTGCTCACCGTCGCGCCAGCGAGGGCCGACCGCATGGATGACGTGGCGCGCCGGGAGGCGGCCGGCGCCGGTGATCACCGCCGAGCCTGTCGGGCACCCCGCGTAGCGCTCGCTCAGCTGGCGCTGCAGATCCGGGCCAGCCGCACGGTGGATGGCGCCGTCGACGCCACCGCCACCGGCCAGGTGGGCGTTCGCCGCGTTCACGATCGCGTCGACCTCGAGGGTGGTGATGTCGGCGCGACGCAGCACCAACGCTCCCGTCCCGACCGCACGCCGGAGGGGTCGCTCAGCCGCCATCCGCCCGGGAGAGCGCCAGGCAGACGTTGTGTCCGCCGAATCCGTACGAGGTGCTGAGCGCGAAATCGATGCGTGCCTCCCGGCCGCGATTGGGCACGTAGTCGAGGTCGCACTCGGGGTCGGGCTCGTCGAGGTTGATGGTGGGCGGCACGAATTGGTCGCGGATGGCGAGCACCGTGATCACCGCCTCCACCGCGCCTGCGGCGCCGAGCAGATGACCGTGCATCGATTTCGTGGATGACATCGGGACCGTGCCCGCGTTGTCGCCGAGCGCGGCCTTCACCGCCTTGGTCTCCGCAGCGTCGTTCATCTGCGTGGACGTGCCGTGAGCGTTGATGTAGTCGACCTCGTCGGGTTGGCGTCCGGCGCGTCGCAGGGAGCGCAGGATGCAGCGCCGCGCGCCGTCGCCGTTCTCGTCGGGCTGGGTGATGTGATACGCGTCGGCGGTGGCGCCGTAGCCGGCGATCTCGGCGTAGATGTGGGCGCCGCGCGCGAGGGCGTGTCCCCACTCCTCGATCACGAACATGCCGGCGCCCTCGCCCATGACGAAGCCGTCGCGGTCCTTGTCGAACGGCCGCGAGGCGCGCCCCGGCTCGTCGTTGCGCGTCGACAGCGCCTGCATGGCGTCGAAGGCGGCGATGCTGATGTTGGTGATGGACGCCTCGGTCCCGCCGGTGACGATCGCGGTCGCCTCGCCGCGCCTGATCCACTCTGCCGCCTCGCCGATCGCATGGCCCGACGACGAGCAGGCGCTGACCACCGCGTAGTTGACGCCCTTGGCGCCGCAATCGATGGCGATGGCGCCCGCCGGCATGTCGATGATCATCGACGGCACCGTGAAGGGCGACACGCGGCGGGGCCCCTGGTTGTACAGGGCCAGGACGTTGCGCTCGATCACCTCGATCCCGCCCACGCCGGAGGCGACGAGCACCCCGACGTCCTCGGCGATCGGCCCGATCTCCAGCCCTGAGTCCTCGATCGCCTGACGGGCGGCAAACAGGGCCAATTGGGTGCAGCGGCTGGTGCGGCGGGCCTCCTTCCTGCCGAGCACGGCCTCCGGGTCGAATCCCTTCACCTCCCCCGCGATCTGGGTGGTGAGGTGAGACGCGTCGAAGGCGGTGATGGGGCCGATGCCGCCCTGCCCCCGGCGGCACGACTGCCAGGTCGACTCGGCGTCGAGACCGAGTGGGGTCACCGCGCCGATGCCGGTGATCGCCACCCGCGGGCTGCCGTTGCTCCCACTCACCCGGTCACCTCCGCGGCACTGATCAGCGGTGCTCCCTGGGAGTGATAGCCGCCATCGACGTGGATCATCTCGCCGGTTATGGCGCGCGCGAGATCGCTCAGCAGGAACGCGGCGACGTCGGCAACGGGACCGCTGTCGGCGCTGTCCCATCCGAGTGGCGCCTGCCGTCCCCACGATGACTTCAGCATCTCGAAGCCCGGGATGGATCGGGCGGCGATCGTCTCGAGCGGACCTGCCGCGATGGTGTTGACGCGAACCTTGCGCGGGCCGAGCTCGCGGGCGAGATACCTGGCGATCGACTTCGAGGGCGGCCTTGGCCGGACCCATCCAGTCATAGAGCGGCCAGGCGATGCGCGCGTCGAAGGTGAGCGCGACCATCGACCCGCCGGATGCCGGCATGACCGGCACGAACGCCGCCGCGAGGGTGCGCAGCGAGTAGCTGCTCACGTGGAACGCCGTCGCCACCGAGCTCCATGGTGCGTCGAGGAAGCCCCCGCCGAGGCAGTCCTCGGGGGCAAATCCGATCGCGTGCACAACCCCGTCCACGCCGCCGCGGCTTCGGAGGTGGTCGGCCACCGCCAGGGCCTGGTCGTTGTCGGTGACATCCAGTTCGAGCACTTCGGGGACGGGGCCGAGTCGGTTGGCACTGCGGCGGGTCAGGCTCATTCCCCGGCCGAAGGAGGTGAGCACCACGTCCGCCCCGGCGCGCTGGCACGCGGCGGCGATCGCGAAGGCGATGCTCTTCGGGGTCAGCACCCCCGTGACGAGGATGCGCTTCCCGCGGAGGAGGTCGGTGGTCGGGTTGGTGCCGGGCGTGCTCACAGGCGACGTACCTTATAAGGCTCGGACGGTGCTGCGCAGTTACGCAGCGACGATCTCGAGCATCGCCTCGTGCCATGTCCTGGTGCCCGCGAGGACGTCGCCGCTGATGAACACGGCGTCGGGATCGCCGCTCCAGTCGGTGACCACGCCGCCGGCTTCGCGCACCAGCAGCGCGCCCGCGGCGATGTCCCAGATCCCGAGGCCGAGCTCGAAGAATCCGTCGAACACACCCGCGCCCACGTACGCCAGGTCGAGGCTCGCCGCGCCGGCTCGCCTCAGGTCCTCGAACCGGGTCAGGGCGCCCTCGAGCGCCCGCAGGTAGCCGGGCAGGCGCTCCTTGTGTCGAAACGGAAAGCCGGTGGCGACCACCCCCGCGCCGGCGTGCGTCGATACGGACATCGCACGTCCCCGGTTGTCAATGGCGCCGAGCCCGGCGGCCGCGCTCCACGAGGCGCCCAGCAGTGGCGCGTTGACGGCGCCGACCACCGGCCGGCCCTCCTCGACGAGGGCCACGCTGACCCCCACCACCGGGAACCCACGCACGAAATTGGTGGTGCCGTCGACCGGATCGACGACCCACATTCGTTCCGACACCACCCCGCCTGACTCCTCGGCCAGGATCGGGATATCCGGCGCCGCTTCGCGCAGCACCCTGATGGCGGCTCGTTCGGCGGCGCGATCGACCGCGGTCACGTAGTCGCCCGGGCTCTTGACCTCGGCGGTCGGCGCGTCGCCGCCCTCGCGGGCGCTGACCACCAATGCCGCCGCCGCCGCCGCCGCGGCGACGGCGAGCTCACGCAGGGTTTCGAACTGCCGCACTCGACGAGGGTACGCGTCGCGGTTGAGCGGTACGCGTGCGGGGAAGGTCGAGCTGCGCCGCGCTGCGCAGGAACCCCGCGGGATCGAGGCAGCCCTTGCCGAGCAGTGCCTCCATCGCCTCGGCGTCGCAGGGGCGGGCCAGGTGAAATCCCTGCGCCATGGCGCAGCCGAGCTCGTTGAGACGGCGCACCTGCAGGGGGGTCTCGACCCCCTCCGCGATCAGCGCCAGGCGCAGCGCCTCGCCGTGGCGGACGACCGTGCGGGCAAGCTCGCCGCGCGAATTCGGATCCCCGAGCTCCGCGACCAGCGGACGCGCGATCTTGAGAATGTCGATCGGCAGGCGGCGCAGGTACGCCAACGACGTGTAGCCGGTTCCGACGTCGTCGATGGCGACGTGCACGCCCGCTCGCTGCAGGGCGTCAAACGCGGTGATGGTGCCGTGCAGATCCTGGAGCACGGCGTTTTCGGTCACTTCGAGAATCAGGCACGCCGGGTCGACCTGCAGGTCCTCGAGGCACCTGGTCACCTCGGCGACGAGCTCCGGTCTTCCCACCGCGCCCGACGACAGGTTGACGGCGATGGCGAGCTCGGGTGTCGCCGGATAGGCGTGCTGCCAGCGGCGAAGCTGCTGGCACGCCCGGCGCAGCACGAATGCCTCGACGCGCTCGACGAGACCGCACTCGACCGCGATGGGCAGGAAATGCAGAGGCCCGATGAGCCCACGGATCGGGTGCTGCCAGCGGACGAGGGCCTCCGCGCCGAGAATACGGCCGGTCGTCAGCTCGACGATCGGCTGATAGTGGAGCACGAATTCCGAGTTGACGAGCGCCGCCTCCAGCTCGCTGGGCAGGTCGGGGTCCGCCGGTCCCGTCGTGCCCGCGCCGTGCACCCGATAGGTGCCCAGCCCCGCCTCGCGAGCCTCCTGCGCGGCGTCGGTCGCGTTGCGAAGCAGCAGCGCCGCCGGAACACCGTCCGCGTCGGCGCATGCGAGCCCGACGGATGCGCCCACGGTCAGCGCACGACCCTCGACCTCGATCGGCGCCGCGAGAGCCTCGACGACGCGCTGTGCGATCAGCTCCGCCTCGCGCGGATGGAGCACCTCGGGGAGCAGCAGCGCGAACTCGTCGCCCCCCAGCCGGGCGGCGGTGTCGGTGCGGCGCAGGCACTCGTGCAGGCGCCGGGCGACCTCGATCAGGACTGCATCCCCACTTGCGTGCCCATGCTCCGTGTTGATGCGCCGGAAGCCGGCGAGGTCGACATAGACGATACTCACCGCGTGCCGTTCGGGGTCGTGCTCGAGCAGCGCTCGCTCGGTGCGGTCGACGAAGAGCACCCGATTGGCGAGATTTGTGAGCGGATCGTGGAACGCGCGATCGGCCAGCTCGTGCTGGAGCGTGGTCACCCGGAGCAGGCCATCGTGGAGGCGGCTTCGCTCGATCGTCAGGGCGGCCACATTGGCCAGCTCCTGCAGCGTCTGGTCGTCCCCGCGAGCCGACCGGCGCTCGAGCCTGCGGACGCCGAGCGCCAGGTACCCGACGGTGCGCCCGTCTTGGCGGAGCGTGACCGCCAGACCCCCGGAGATGCCGAGCCGCCCCGCGAGCCCGGACACCCATGGGTCGGTCAGGCTCGCCGCGACGTGGATCACGCCGAAGATGGGGGGGCCGGACGCGCGCCGCCGTCCTCGTCGTCGTCGACCGGCCGCATGACGTCCACAGCCTTGGAGTCTCGGAGGGTGGTCCTGAAGGCCGCCGGCGTTCCGGTGTCGGGAATCAGGGTGAGCTCGGCGCAGCTCGCGTGGAAGCGACGCGACGCCCTTCGGAGCAGGTCCACCGATGCCGTCTCGGGGTCTCGAGCCTCGAGGAGCGCGAGCGCGGCAGCATGCAGGAACCCGAGGCGCGCCTTCTCCCGGCGCAGCGCTGCCCACGCGACTCCTGCGACGGCGAGCAGGACGACCGCGAAGAGGAGGGCGACCAGCCAGGGGGCCGGACCCGTCATCGAACCGACCGCAGCCGCAGCACGTTCCCCGACGGCTCGGGTGGGGCCTTCAGCCGGCCGCGGTCGATGCCGCCATGGTGGATGAGGAGCTGGACCTCCGCCTCGGGAAGCGGGTGGCAGAGGTGGAAGCCCTGGCCGGCGAGGCAGCCCAGCTCGAGCAGGCGCACGACCTGGGACGCCGACTCGATTCCCTCAGCGACGACCTGCACCTGCAGCGCCTCGGCGAGGCTGATGATGGCGCGGGTGAAGTCCTCGTCGGCACCGGCCGCGCCGCCGGCGAGATCGTCGATGAATGGCTTGGCGATCTTCAGGATGTCGACGGGAAGCCTGCGCAGGTAGCTGAGCGACGAGTACCCGGTGCCGAAGTCGTCGATGGCGATACGAATGCCCTTGCGCCGCAGGGCGTCGAGTTTCGACGACACCAGCGCGGCGTCCTCGAGGAGCATCAACTCGGTGAGCTCGAGGATGATGGTCGCGGGGTCGAGCCCCACCTCGCGAACGATCGCAAGCACGTCCTGGACGAACGTCGTCGCGTTCAGCTGCACCGCCGACACGTTCACGCACACGGCCACGGGTGGCTCCCCTGCAGGCTGCTGGTGCTGCAGTCGCAGCGCGGTCGCGCAGGCGGTGCGGAGGACGAACGCGCCCAGCGGCAGGATCAGATCGACTCTCCTCGGCAACGTGGATGAACTCTCCCGGGGGCACGAGTCCGCGGGTGGGGTGGCGCCAGCGGACCAGCGCTTCGACGGCGGAGATCTCGCCGGTGATCAGGTTGACGACCGGCTGGTAATGGAGGAGGAACTGCTGCTCCTCCATCGCCCGCTCGAGCTCGCCGCGCAGCTGCCTGCGCTGCACCACGTCGCTCTCCATGCCCGGCGTGAAGCGCACGTACCTGTCTCGCCCCGACCCCTTGGCGGCGTACATGGCCACGTCGGCATGGCGCATGAGGCTCGCCGCGTTATCGTCAACACTGTCTGCAACCGCGATGCCCAATGACGCGCGCACGGTGACCGAGTTGCCGGAGAGCACGAACGGCCGGCGCAGCACCTCGAGCACGCGGCGCGCGACCTGCTCGGCCTCGACCGCGCTGTCGACGCCCTCGATGAGCAGCGCGAACTCGTCGCCTCCGAGGCGGGCCGCAGTGTCCGGCCTGCGCAGGCAGCCGCGGATCCGGGCGGCCACCTCGACGAGCAGCGCGTCGCCGGCGGCGTGGCCGAGGGTGTCGTTGATGCCCTTGAAATCGTCGATGTCGAGGAAGATCACCGCAACGCTCAGGCTCCCCTCGGCGCCGCGCCGCAAGGCCAGGTCGATCTGCTGGCCGAAGAGAGTCCGGTTGGCGAGGTCGGTCAGCGAGTCGTGGTACGCCTGGTGGGTGAGCTGCTCCTGCAGCTCGGTGAGGCGTGCGATCGAGCGCTCCATCCTGCTGTTCTCGAGGATGACCGTGGTGCGGGTCGCGAGGGTGCGAAACAGCCGCAGATCCCGCAGGTCGAAAGCGCGGGCGTCGAGATGGCCGCCGACCATCAGGCTGCCGATCATTCGCGACTCGCCGCGCAGCAGCGCGACCATCGCCTCGCTCACGCCGCGACGCGCGAGCATCTGCGCGCTCGGATCATCGGCAGATCCGGCACGGACGATGACGCCGGCGGTCTCGGCCTCGAGCACGTCGTCGAGCTCGGCGAGCGCGAGCGGCACCATCACCTCGTCGGGCCGGCCGTGACGCACTGTGGTGCGAAACGCCTTCTCGTTGGAGGTGGACGGGAAGACGGTGAGCTGCGCGATGTCGGCGTGAAAGATTGCCCGGGCGCGATTGAGCAGCAGCACGATGGATGGTTCCAGCTGGCGTCCTGCCAAGGCGTCGACGGCGCCGATGAGGAACTCGGCCGCCTCGTGGTCGTATCGCTCACGCACCCACGCGCGATGAGTCATGAGCGCCGCGAAGGTGACCACGCCGAGCGGCACCAGCGCGAATCGATTGACGGGCATCAGGCGCACCGCGATCAGCCCGATGCACATCGATGTCGCGGCGGTCACGAATGCCGAGCGGAGGTGGTTGGTGACGTCGGTCCAGGATTCGCGGTCGCGGGGACGGAGCAGCACCCCCTCTGAGAGGCCGCGGCGCAGCACCACGATCGCGGTCGCGGTCACCGTGGCGAGCCCGCTGTGCCATACCGGAAGGGTCGGGCTGCCCGCGATCGCCCGAAAGGCCCAGATCGCGACCGCGCCGAACACCGTGAAGCGGACGATGTCGAACGCGGTGGGCCAGAACGGGCTCGGCCGCCTGGTCGCGGCGGCGAGGACCGTTCCCGCCACGTACCCGCCGAGCAGGGCGAGGGGGGTCGCGTAGAACAGCCCGATGACCCAGGGCGCCGCGGCCATGGTGATCGACTGGCTGCCGCGGCGCGGACTGTCCAGGGTGGCGAGCCGGGCGGCAATGAAGAAGCCAATCGCGTACGCCCACCAGGGCAGGACGGGTGATGTGTATGCGGGCAGATTCGCGGTGTATCCGACCCAGAGGGCGGCGCCGATCACGAGCATGACGGCGCCAAACAGCCACAGTCGCGGTTCGACCCGCGATCGCCGGTCGAAGCCGGCGCCAAGACGACGCAGGATGGGCGTCATCGCTGCTCGGACACCTCCGCCTTAAGCACCACCGCCGGGATCGTATGGCCAGTGTCGCCAATGCTTTCACCAGCTTCGGTGACGGCTTCGTTACTGTTTGCTCAGATTGGCTGCGCCCATCGCCGTCGGCACCTGCAACTGGGCCGACCACACCGACTTCTATCCCCCGGAGCTGGAGCGCGGTCGCCGGCAGCGAGACAAGCTGCCGTTCTACGCGGCCTATTTCCCCATCGTCGAGATCGACACCACGTTCTACGGGATCCCGCGACCTCAGGTGGTCGAGGCCTGGGTCGGAGCGCACCCCCGACTCCTTCCGCTTCAACATCAAGGCGTACCGCAGTCTCACCGGCCACGAGCGCGAGGAGGGACGCCCGCGCGCGCCGACGCCGGAGGAGGAGCGGGACTTCATGGCGGCGCTGGCGCCGCTGCGCGAGAGCGGCAAGCTGGTCGCGGTCCACTACCAGTTCCCGCCGTGGTTCACCAACCGTCAATCCGCGCGGGAGTGGCTGCTGGCGGCTCGCGACCGGCATCCGGACGATCTCCTCGCCGTCGAGTTCCGGCATCGATCCTGGTACGACGGCGACGCCTGGCCCGCGACCGAGGACCTGCTCCGCGAGCTGGACTTCGTGTACGTCGGGGTCGACGTCGCCGCAGATCGGCACCGCGACCGCGCCTCCGATCCTGGCCGTCACCTCCCGCGGCTCTGCATCACCAGGTTCCACGGGCGAAACCGGCAGACCTGGTACTCGGGCGGCCCGACCAGCGGCGATCGCTTCAACTATCTCTACACGCCGTCGGAGCTCGCCGAGTGGGTCCCCGCGATCCGCGCGGTGAGCGACGACGAGGTGCCGGTCCACGTTCTCCTGAACAACAATCAGAGCAACTACGCGGTGGTCAATGCGTTCGATTTCGGGGCGTTGCTCGGCCTCCGGCTGCCCCGTCCGCCCGCGCCGATCATCGAGACCCTGCGGGAGCGCGACGGAGCGGTCCCGGACTGGGTCGAGATGTCCGAGCCGATGGCGCCGCCGCCTCCCGAGAGCGGCGGCGAGCGCGACGCACCCGAAAGCGGAGGCCAGCTCGACCTCTCGCTTTGAGATACCCATTTGGGGGACAATGGTTGGGGCGAACCGGCTGGTGCCGGGCGGATTGTATGGAGGTGTTCACGATGGCCATGGCGTCCTCTCGACGCAACGACCGTGGACGCCGTCCTGCGGCCAGCGGCGTGGTCATGCGCAACGACAGTGGCACCCACGAGGTCGAGGTCTCCCGGGCCCTCAATCAGTGGGCGGTGACGGTGACCTCGCTCGCCGACAACCGGATGATCACCCAGGACTTCTTCTCCCGGCGCTGGGAGGCCGTCGCCCGCGCCGAGGACTTCGTCCGCCTGCTCAACCGCAGCGAGCCGCCTCCGGGCTGGTAGGCGCGCTCAGCCGGTCTCGAGGTCGAGCAGCCACCGCTTGCGGGGGACCCCTCCGCCATAGCCACCCATGGCGCCGCCGGTGCGGACGACGCGATGGCACGGCACCACGACCGGGATCGGGTTCGAACCCAGCGCGTTGCCCACCGCTCGTGCGCCGCGAGGCGTGCCCACCCCGAGGGCCACCTCGCCGTAGCTCGCCACCGACCCATACGGGATCCGCGCGGTGCGGCGCAGCACGCGCCGGGCGAAGGGGCCGGCCAGCGACCAGTCCAGGTCGAGATCGAACTCGCGAAGGCCGCCGCTGAAGTAGCTGTCCAGCTCGCGGCGCACCCGGTCGAGGCGGCCCGGTGCCTCGAGGATCCGGGGCGACAGCCGCTCGGCGACCTCAACGAGCACCTCGTCGCGGTCCTCACTCTCGAAGGCGACGCGCACAAGGCCGCGACGGGTGGCCATCAGGAGCAGCGTGCCGAGCGGGCTGTCCATGGTCGTGACCGCCACGTCGACGAGCCCGCTCGCCTCGGCACGATCGAGAAATCGGGTCGCCACGGCGTGGTCGACGGTCATCGACGGTCCCTCCTGAGCTTCTTCAAGCCCTCGTGCACGCTTTGCCGAGCCGAGTCCTGGGTTGTCGACATCGCCGCGGCGATCTCGGGATAGCTGCGGTCGTCTGCGAATCGGAGCACCACCGCGCGCCGCTGCTTCAGCGGCAGCCGGCGGACATCGTCCCATAGCGATTCGTCGATCTCACCGCGGTGATCCTCGGCGGCGCCGGGATCCGGGTCGGCCAGCGGGACCGGACGCCGGGCCATGGCGCGGTGGGCGTCGATCGCCTTGCGTCGCGCGATCGTGAACAGCCAGCCGCGCAGGTTCGAGGAGTCGGCGAGACGCGGGTACGCGCGCAGCGCGCTGAGCATGGTCTCCTGAAAACAGTCCTCTGCTTCGGAGGCGCCAACGGCGCCGAAGAGGAAGGACAGCACCGCGCCGGCATGCTCGTCGAAGACCCGCTGGAACGGCGGGAGTGGGGTCGTGCTCACCGTGGTCACTGCATACCAAACGCGGGTGACGGCGCGGGCGTGAGCCGCTTCCCGGATCAGCCGGGGGGCGCGTTCTCTGCGGCGACCTCCGCGGGGACCTCCGCGGGAAACGCGACCGCCACGTCGGTGGTGTCGCCATCGCGCCAGATGGTCAGCGTCATGGTATCCCCGGGCTGGCGAAGCGCCACGGCTCGGCGAAACTGATCCGCGCCGCCGTCGACCGTGTACGGGCCGATCCCGGTGATCACGTCGCCCGGTCGGATCCCGGCAGCCTCGGCCGGGGAGCCGGGCTTGACCTCGCCGACCTCCACGCCGTAGGCGGCGGGCAGACCCTTGGCGGTCGCGATCTCCCCGGTGACCGTCCTCACCGACGCGCCGAACGCCACGTGCTGCTCGTCGCCCGCCTCGTGGGGGAGGAAGCGCGCAAGCTGCACCGGGTCGTGGCCGACCAGGAGCCGCTCACCCACCTGGACGACCGGGACGACGACCTTGCCGAGACGCCCGAACAGGATCGCCGTCGCCGAGGGATCGCTGAGCACGTCGCGCTTGGTGTAGGCGACGCCGCGCTGATCGAGGTATCGAAGGGTCGCCTCGGAGGCGGGATCCCCCGTGCGGACGAAGACCGTGATCGGGTCACTCATCGCTCGGCCGGCCCTCGATGGGGTCACCGGCGGCCGCCGGCGCCACGTACGGCTCGGGCTCACCCGCGGACGCTCCGGGGCCCTCCTCGCTCTGCCCGACGGGCAGCACGGCGCCCTGGCCGCGCCCGCGACCACGACGGCGGCGGCGGCGGCGGCGGCGCGGCGCGCCCTCCTGGGGTGGAGCGTCGCCCGACGGCGCCGCGGATACGCCGGCGTCGGCGCCGGCGCCGCTCGCGGCCGTCACGGGCGCGCCCCTGCGTCCACGCCTGCGACGGCGACGGCGTTTGGCGGCCCGCTCGGGATCGCCCGGCTCGCCCGATTCGACGGTGGCCCCCTCACCCTGCGGCCGCGGCCCGCCGCGGCCCTGCTTGGGTTGGGATACCAGCTCGAGCGCGCTCAGCCATCCGCCCGTGGATCGCGATGCTTCGACCAGCACGCCGTACATCAACTCGTCACCGGTGCGCAGCGTCGCGCTGTCGCCGATGCAGGCCACCAGGCGCTTGGCGCGCGAGATCGCCACGTTAAGTCGATTGGGAACGCGCAGGAAGCCGATGCGCCCGCGCTCGTTGGATCGCACCAGCGAGATGACCACGATGTCCTCCTCGCGGCCCTCGAAGAAGTCGACGGTATCGATCTTCACGGTGCGCTTGAATTTGCGCCGGCCGAGGGCCTGGCGGAGTCGTTCCACCTGTTCGGCGTACATGGCGATCACCGCCATGCTCAGGTCGCGCGGGCAGCGCTCGTCGAGCAAGCGCACCACCTGCGCGGCAACGCGCACCTCCGCTTCGTTGCGCAGGGCGCCGCCGGGTCCGCGCCGCTCCCGACCACCGCGCATCCCTTCGGTGTCGACGAAATGCAGCGCGACCGGGAAGGGCTTGCGGGTGACGTACTCGTACGCCTCCACCTCCGGCGCGTTCTCGAGCTGGTTGTCGTACGACGCCGCCGACACGTACGCTGCGATGTCCGGATGCATGCGGTGCTGGATGGTCAGCAGGCAGCGCGCGTCGGCGGGCAGACCCCCGTCCCAGCACTGTTCGAAGAGGCTGCGGTTGACGAGGTCTTCGAGCGCCGGATCGGATCTCGACGATTCCGTAGAGGGCGTCATCCTCGACCGGCGGGAGTTGCTTGTGGTCACCGACGAGGGCGAGGCTACGACCGAGGCGCAGCGCCGGCAGCGCCTCGTCGGCGCGCGCCTTGTTCGCCTCGTCGAGGATGACGATGTCGAAGTTCATGTCGGTGATGCCGGATGTCGCGGCGGTCGCGCAGGTGGCGAAATAGCAGTTGGCTTCGAGCAGGCGCGGGTCGTCCTCGTCGTCGCAGCGGAAACGATCGACGGCGGGGTGCACCCGCTCGGCGCGGGCCACCCGGACGGCCCGCATGCCCGGGGTGCCGGCGAGGCGCTCGAGCGCGTTGTCGACCGCGAGGTTGCTGTGCGAGGTCACCAGGATCCGCTCGTCGGGATTGGCGGCGAGCCGGCGTTTGACGGCCTCGACGATGACCGTCGTCTTGCCCGTGCCGGGAGGTCCCTGAATGAAGACGGCCTCGCCGGCCGTGAGCCTGCTCAGCAGTCCCACAGCCCGGTTCTGCGGTTGGTTGGCGATCATCCCCGGGGTCAACCACGAGGCCGCCGCATCCGATTCGTCCTTGGGGGCGATGATGGTCTCCGGGCTGACCAGCAGCTGGGCGAGCAGGCCGACGCCGAAGTCCTTGGTCGCGATGGCGGCGAGCACCGACCGTTTTGCCTGGTAGAGCGCCTTGTTGAACGACGGTGCGATGTATCCCTCGCTGCCCGAATGCTCGAACGTCCGAGTCACGACCTCGACGATGTGGCGCTGATGGTCGATGCGGGCAACGCGTCCGACGAAGTTAGTCTCGTCGTCGGGCTCGATGAGCACCGCGGCGTCGGGGGTGAGATTGATCGGCTCGCCGGCGGGGATCTGAAACTCCACCTTGCCGACCTCCGGGGATTTGCGGTCGGCGTCGGTGAACTCGCGGCCGCAGGACGGGCAGCGTTCGTGGCTCTCCGGCCGCCAGAGCGCCCGGCACGTCTTGCAGCGCCAGTACTCGCGCGCTCCGTTGAACCGGGTGCGCTGCGATTGCGCCCGCTGCTTCTCCGCCCGCTCGAGACTGTCGACGAGCTTGAGCGTCGCGTAGAGCTGTTCGGACCTGGCCGCGTGCTGGGTCGAGATCCGCCAGTCGAGCAACCGGAACGTGTCGCTGACCACCCCGTTCGCCTCGGTCACCACCGGCTCGCGCGTGGTGATGGTCAGGAGCTTCGCGCCTTCGGGCTGGCCACCGGTGGGGCGGATCGAGATGACGCGGAGGCCGAGGTGCTCCCGGGTACCGTCGAGCCCCGGCTGCGCGACGCATTGGAGGACGAGGTCGGGAAGGTCGAGGCGCAACTGCGGCGGATCTTCGTCGCCGAATGAGACGGAGACGTGCCCGACCTCGCCGATGCGCTCGGCAAAGACCGTGCGCGGGTCGGCGCCGGGGTGCGAGCCATTCGCCCATGCTTCCAGGACGGCCATGGCATCGCTGCCGTCGGGCACGATCAGGTGCAGACGATCGAGCGCGAGGTCTGGGGCTATCAGCGGACTGTCAACCTCGGACGCGGCGGTGGCCCTGTCCACCAGGCGCGCAATGAATGGACTTCGGGACGGCTTCGAGCGGTGCTCTTTGACACGGGGCGACGATCCAATCGACGTCAACCGCGGGGATGCGCGAAGCCTCCCGTCTGCAAATGACTATACCCGATCCGGAGGCCGCTGCAACCAGAGCGGTGTGGAACCGTGTCTCCACTAGGATCATCTCTCATGGGCGACAACTCCGCTCCCGGGATCGATCTCAGCGGCATCCATTCGGAGCTCGACAAGCTCAAGTCGCGGCTCTGCCGCTGCCAGCACCAGGGCACCTGCATGGCCTGCAAGGGATTCGAGGTGATCCGGCAGCAGGTGCAGGTGGTCGCCGCCGCGGCCTCCCAGCCGGTGCTGATGCAGGTGGCGCAGGAGGTGCAGATGGAGCAGCTCATGTCGCAGCTGGGTGGCCTGCAGGAGAAGCTCTCCGAGGATCCCCAGCTCCAGGAGCTCATGTCCCGAATGTTCGAGCGCGTGCAGGACGACCTCGGCGGTCCGGAGCAGTTTCAGCAGATGCTGGGGGGACTGTTCGGCGGCATGCCGGGCATGGGCGGCCTCACACCGCAGGGCAACGACGTCCCGCTCGACGATCGCCCGGCCGCAGCGAGCGACTCCAGGAAACCCTCCGACGACCAGGGCGACGTCCCCCCCGAGGACCGGCCCACGCCCTCCAAGGACTAGCCCGCCGTGCCCACGGCCCGACTTCGCCGCTCGGTTCTAGCCGTTCCTGGCAGCAACCCGCGGATGATGGAGAAGGCGGCGTCGAGCGCTGCCGACGAGGTCTTCCTCGACCTCGAGGATGCGTGCGCCCCGCTGGAGAAACCTGCGGCGCGGGCAAAGATCGTCGAGGCGCTGCGCACCCACGACTGGCAGGGCAAGACCCGCGTGGTGCGCATCAACCAGGTGACCAGCCAGTTCGCATTCGACGACCTGCGCGAGGTGGTGACCGGTGCCGGCGACCTGCTCCACTGCATCATGGTTCCCAAGGTCCGCAACGCCGGCGACGTCGCCTTCGTCGACCGTGCACTGTTGCAGCTCGAGCAGGCGTTGGGATTCGAGATCGGCGGCATCGGGATCGAGGCGCAGATCGAGGATGCCGAGGGGCTGATGCGCGCCGACGAGATCGCCTTCTCCAGCGGCCGCCTGGAGACGCTGACCTACGGGCCGGCCGACTTCTCCGCCTCGATGCAGCTGCCCACCCTCACGGTGCGGAACAACGACGCATACCCGGGGGACATCTTTCACTACGTGCTCTTCAAGCTCGCCGTCGCGGCGCGCGCCGCGGGCATCCAGGTGATCGACGGACCGTACCTGGCCATCCACGACGTCGAGGGATATCGCGCCTCTGCGGCGCGCGCGGCAGCCCTCGGATACGACGGGAAATGGGCGCTGCACCCCGCGCAGATCGAACCGGCCAACGAGGTGTTCACCCCGGCGCAGGACGACTTCGACAAGGCGGCGCAGATCCTCGAGGCGTACCGCCGGGCCACCGAAGTCGACCGCAAGGGAGCGGTCATGCTCGGCGACGAGATGATCGACGAGGCTTCTCGGAAGATCGCGATGCAGTTCTACGCTCGCGGCGTGGCGGCGGGGCTGACGCCGTCGTCAACTCCCCGTGAGGAGCCGGCGGCAGGCTGACGTGGGGCCCGCCCGTACAATCCCGGCCATGCGCGGCAGGGCCACGGCGAGCAGCGAACAGCTGCCCGCCGGGTGGTGCTGAGCACCGTGCGCTCGGGCGATCCCGCGCCGGTGCGCACCGGCTCGTCGGTCGCATCCATCCCCGTGCCGGCAGGCCGGCTCGAGGTCGGCATCGACCACCCACGCGTATCCGGTGTCTGGCGCTTCGAGACCGCGGCGCCATCGATGCTCACCGTCGATTTTCTGGCCGAGGATCCGATCGATGTGGCGGGCGGCACCGCGTTCGAACGGGGCATGTGCGACGGCTTCATCCCGACACCGCGGATCAAGGTGCGCATCAACGGGGTTGTGCACGAGGTCGTCAGCAGCGCCGAGATCGTGCTCGAACGCAACTACTCGAGACCCGACCACCAGACGGCGTACGCGGCCGACCCGTGGGGCACCGCGTTCAACGACGCCCGGCTCCGGCAGTGTCGCCGGCTCCTCGAGGGGATCAGCGGCGAGGTCTGCGATGTCGGCTCCGGCTACTCCATGGTGTGGCACAGCGGACCCTGGCCCTTCACCGTGCACGCGTTCGATCGCGATCCGGCGGCCGTGGCTGCGCTGCAGCACAGGGGCGTGGATTCGCGCCTGGCTCCGGCCGACGAACCGCCCTTCGAAACGGGCAGGTTCGACGCCGTCTACGCCGGCGAGATCATCGAGCATCTCACCGAACCTCACGCGTCGCTGCGCCGCTGGGTGGAGCTGCTCAAGCCGCATGGAAGGCTGATCGTCACCACACCGAACCGCCGTCATTTGTTGACTCGGGTCCGCGGTTTCGAGCTGGTGGAGAATCCGGAGCATCTCTTCGAGTGGGACCTGCGTCAGCTGCGCCACGCGGTGATCGGCGCCGGCGCCGAGGTCGACACCGTCGAGGGCCTGATCCAGCAGATACCCGTGTTCATCCCCGGCAATGGATGGCGCGACCTCACGCCGGCGCTGCTGCGTCGCGTGCCCCGCACCCCACGATGGTTCGTGCGCGCCATGATCGACGCCGGCCGTTGGGCACCGTCACTCGCATACAACCTCGCCGTGGCGGCCCACCGCACCCGGTGAGCGCTGCGGGCCGGCGGAGGCTCGTACCGGCGGACCGCTAGCGCGGCGGTTCGAGCGGGTCCCGGCCGGTGGCGGCCAGCGTCGTCAAGCGGTCGCGCGAGAGCTCCACCGCGCGCGGATCGATGTCGGCACCGATGAAATCGCAGCCGAGTCGCAGCGATGCGACCCCGGAGGAGCCGCTGCCGCAGAAGGGATCGCACACGGTGAATCCCGGCTCGGCGCTGGCCTCGATCATCAGCTCGAACAGCCGCACCGGTTTCTGCGTCGGGTAAGCGGCGCGATGGATGCGCGGCACCGCCCAGACATCGGGGAGATCGCGCCGCACCAGCTTGCGGCGCCCCTTGCTCGCGAACACGATGTGCTCGTGGCGGCGGCGGAAGTAGTGACCCATGCCGAGGTGCACCTTGTCCCAGACCACCACGCATTTGACGTCGAAGCACTCGCGCACGAGCGCGCCGAGCGAGAGCATCGAAAAGCTGTCGAACATGATGTACACGTGGCGGTCCTGCCGCAGCACGCGTCGGCACTCACGGAGGAACTCGCGGTACAACTCCGGGTCGTCCGCGAACTCATGGAACCATCGCTCGTTGCCGGGCCTGCCGTAATGGCCGACGATCCGGCCGTGTCCGAAGCTCATGTGCCGGTTCATCCCCGAGTACGCGGGGTCGGTGACGATCAGATCGACCGAGGCGTCGGGCAGGTCGCGAAGGAAATCGATGCAATCCTGGGTGCGAATATCGAAGGATCCGAGCGCAGGATCGGAGCTCGTCGCGCGCGCGCCGAGCGAGCGGGCGATCATGTCGCGAACGGCCGTTCGCTCATCAGGCGCAACTCTATCAGCGCCGAGCGCCGACTACACTGCCACCGGATGGCGGCTGGGTTCGAGCGGCAGGTGCGCGCCCGCGGGGAGTACCGGCGCCGCAACCCGTCCTGGATCGACAGCGTCAGCCGCTACCGCGCCCTGATCGGTCGTGCCGCGGCGCCGGGAGCGCGCATCCTCGATCTCGGCTGCGGCCGCAACGGACTGCACGGCGACGACCTCGAGTGCGCACCGGAGGCGGTCGTCGTCGGTGTCGACCCCGACCGGCGCGCGCTCGGGGCGAACCGGGTTGTGGCTCACCGCGTGGTCGGAACCGGCGAGGATCTTCCCTTCGCCGCCGCGTCGTTCGACGTGGTCGCGTCGGCCTGGGTCCTCGAGCACCTGGATCACCCGGGCCTCGTTTTCGCGGAGGTGCACCGGGTGCTCGCTCCGGGCGGGCGGTTCATCTTCCTGACTCCCAATGCCTGGAATTACAACGTCTGGATGATCCGTGCGGTCCCGCAGCGCTGGCACGCCGGCCTCAGCCGGCACCTCTACGGACGGGGCGAGGGCGACGCCTATCCGGTGCGGTACCGCGCCAACAGCGGCCCCGCCTTGCACCGCCTGCTCAACGCGGCCGGGTTCACGCGGACTCGGCTGATGTACAACGGCGATCCCTCGTATATCGCCTTCAACCGACCCCTCCTCGAGGCCTCATTCGGCGTCGAGCGGGTGCTGACGCAGTCACCGCTGCGGCGCGCGAGAGTGCACATCCTGGGTAACTCCGAGGCCTGACGACTGAACTCGCTGGGTGTCCATCGACATGACCACCGAGCAGCGCGAGATCGTGGGCATGGTCCGTGACTTCGTCGAGCGCGAGATCATCCCGGTCGCGCACGACCTGGAGCACGACGACACGTATCCCGAACAGATCGTGGCCAAGATGAAAGAGCTGGGCTTCTTCGGTTTCGCGGTGCCGGAGGAGTACGGTGGGGCGGGGCTCGACTACGCGACCTACGCGATGGTGTGCGAGGAGATCGCGCGCGGCTGGATGTCGATCACGGGCATCATCAACACCCACTTCATCGTCAGCTTTCTTGTCGAGAAGTTCGGCACCGACGAGCAGCGTCAACGCTTCCTGCCGCGAATGGCGACCGGCGAGTTTCACGGCGGGTTCTCGATGAGCGAGCCCAACTGTGGCTCCGACGTGCAGGCCATTCAAACTCGCGCCATCCGCGACGATGGCGAATACGTGATCAACGGCACCAAGATGTGGGCGACCAACGGTGCGCACTCGACGGTGGTCGCGACCCTGGTCAAGACCGATCCGGATGCCGATCCACCGCACCGCGGCATGTCGTGCATCCTCGCCGAGAAGCAGTACCCCGGGTTCACGGCGTCCCGACACATCGAGAAGCTCGGCTACCGAGGCGTGGAGACCACCGAGCTGGTCTTCGACAACAACCGCCAGCCCGCCGCCAACCTGCTCGGCGGTGTCGAGGGCCAGGGCTTCAAACAGATGATGGCCGCCATCGAGGTCGGCCGTGTCAACGTCGCGGCGCGCGGAGTCGGCGTCGCGCAACGCGCCTTCGAGCTCTCGATCGCGTACGCCCAGCAGCGTCACGCCTTCGGCGTGCCCATCGCGCAGCACCAGGCCATCCAGTTCAAGCTCGCCGACATGGCGACCAAGATCCAGGCGGCCAGGCTGCTGACCAACTTCGCCGCGCGCCAGAAGGACGCTGGCGAGCGCGCGGACATCGAGTGCGGGATGGCCAAGCTCTTCGCCACCGAGACGTGTTTCGAGGTTGTCAGCGAGGCGATGCGCGTGCACGGCGGCTACGGGTTCTCGAAGGAGTACGAGGTCGAGCGCCTCTACCGCGACGCACCGCTGCTCATCATCGGCGAGGGCACCAACGAGATACAGCGCGTGATCATCGCCAAGGGGCTGCTCGAACGTCACCGCATCGGGGACTGAGGCGTGTCGCGGCGCGTCAGCTGATCACGCTCAGCCCGGCAACTCCGCCGAGTCGCGTGCGCATCACCTCGATCGCCGCCGCCTGATCGTCGACGAGCAGGAAGCGCCGCCCCAGCTCGGCGGCCGCGGCCCCGGTGGTCCCGCTCCCGGCGCACCAGTCGACCACCAGATCTCCGGGGCGCGACGACGCGGCCACGATCCTCCGCAGGATGCCGAGCGGCTTCTGGGTCGGGTATCCGGTGCGCTCGCGAGAGCCGGTCGGCACGATGGTGTGCCACCAGACGTCGGTCGGCAGTTTGCCCCGGGCGGCCCGTTCGGGAGTCTGCAGGCGCGGCGCCATGTACGGCTCGCGATCGACATGCGACGAGTCGAAGTGATAGCGGCGCGGATCTCGCACGTACACGAGGATGACGTCGTGTTTCGCAGGCCACCTGCGGGCCGTCCTGGCTCCGTAGTCGTACGCCCAGACCACCTCGTTGAGGAAGCACTCGCGCCCGAAGACGTCGTCGAGCAGCACCTTGCAGTAGTGCAACTCGCGGGGGTCGATGTGCAAGTACAGGCTGCCATGGGGCGCGAGGACTCGCCGGGTCTCGACGAGACGCGGTCGAAGCCACCCGAGGTAATCGTCGAAGCGGTCGTCGTAGCGCGCGCCGTGCCGACGCTCCACCCGGTACAGCCGGCCGCCGAAGCCGCGTCGCGTCGCCGACGGATCCAGGGTGGTGGCCGTCCGCAATCCCTTGCGCGCGCCGCCGGTGTTGAAGGGAGGATCGACATACACGAGGCCCGCGCAACCGTCGGGGAGCGCGCCGAGCACATCGAGTGCCTCGCCGTGCACGATGGTGGCGGTGGCGGTCGACGCGTCGGGACGGGATCGCATCGCAGGCACGTACAGTAGGCTGCAGTCATGGAGATGGGCGCGCCACCGACGGACCGGGACCCCGCCGCCGCATCCGCCCTCCTCCACGGGGCCTGACCGCGATGCAGTTCGGCCGCTACTTCGAGGAATTCGACGTCGGCGCCACGTACAAGCATTGGCCGGGCAAGACCATCACCGAGGCCGACGACCACCTCTTCTGCCTGATCACCATGAACCATCATCCGCTGCACACCGACGCCTAGTACGCCGAGACGAAGACCGAGTTCAAGCGCAACGTCGTGGTCGGCAACCTCGTGTACAGCCTCGCGCTCGGCATGAGCGTCGCGGACATCAGCGGCAAGGCGATCGCGAACCTCGAGGTCGAGTCGCTGAAGCACAAGCAGCCCACGTTCCACGGCGACACGATCTACGCGGAGACGACGGTGCTCGACAAACGCGAGTCGTCGAGCAAGCCTGACCGAGGGATCGTCACCGTCGAGACGCGCGCCTTCAACCAGCGCGGTGAGCGGTGTGCATCTTCAAGCGGCGCGTGATGGTGCCCAAGCGCGAGGCCGGCGAACTGCAGCCGGCGGACGTACCGCCCGGCGGGGATTGACATGGGCGCGGCGAGCGCGGCGGTCGCCGCTCGCTACAGCGTGCGTCCGCTCCTGCCCGGTCCCGTCGACGCGCTGCGCGACGAGGTGCTCCGCCTCGGCGTGCCGCCCGAGAAGCTCGTCGTGCTCGCGGAGCACGGTGCCGTTGAAGCGCTCGCGGTCCGTGGGCTGAGCTCGGACCAGGTTCGGGTCATCGAGCGCCTGGTCGACCCAGGGCGGCGGCGAGGTGCTCACCAACACCGAGGGCGACCGCGCGGTCCTGCTCATGCCGCTCCTCACTGCCGGCTCGTTGCCGGAACGGCTCGCTGCGTGGAGCGACAGGACCGCGCGAGGTGGGCGCCGCCATCGGGGCGGTGCTCATGGCGCGGGGCACGCCGCCGCCGCCGCTGGTGCTGCCCGCGGACCGCCTGGTGTTCGGCGAGCGGACACTGGTGATGGGCATCCTCAACGTCACCCCCGACTCGTTCTCGGGTGACGGCGTCGGGGACGACCTTGACGCGGCGGTGGCCCGCGCGCACTCCCTCGCCGACGAGGGTGCCGACATCGTCGACATCGGCGGCGAGAGCACGCGCCCGTCCGCGCAGCGCCAGCCCGTCCCTGCCGACGTCGAGATGGCACGCGTCCTGCCGGTGATCCGCGACGCTCGCCGGCCGGTCGCCGGTGCCCGATGAGCATCGACACGCGCAAGGCCGAGGTGGCGGAGGCGGCGCTCGACGCGGGCGCGGTCATCGTCAACGACGTCTGGGGACTGCGTGGCGATCCGGAGATGGCGGGCGTCGTCGCCGCGCGGCCGGGCACGGGCGTGGTGGTCATGCACAACCAGCACGGCACGGAGTACGGCGACCTGATCGAGGACGTTGCCTCGGGCTGCGCGAGAGTCTTGCCATCGCCGAGAAAGCGGGCATTCCGGCGGCGCAGGTGATCGTCGACCCGGGCTTCGGGTTCGCCAAGACGCCGGCGCACAACCTCGAGTTGATCCGGCGGCTCGGCGAGTTGCTCGGCCTCGGCCATGCGGTGCTGGTCGGTCCGTCGCGCAAATCGACGATCGCCCTGCTGACCGGCGACGCCGATCAGGCGCACCGCCTCGAGCGGCAGCATCGCGCTCGCGACGCTCTCGGTGCGCGCCGGGGCGCACATGCTGAGGGTGCACGACGTCGCGGCGACGGTGCGCGCGCTGCGCGCCGCGGACGCGGTGGTGCGCGGCACGCCCGACGCGCTGCGCGGGCTCCCGATTCCCGGCCCGACCGGGTGAGCCCGGCGGCGGCGACGTCCACGGACATCGCGTGGGTCTGACTGGGATCGAACCTCGGGCATCGGGGCAGGAACCTCGCTCGCTTGCGCGCCGCGCTCACCGAGCGGCGGCGTGTCGATCGTCGGCGCTCGCCCGAAATCCTCACCCGCCCGGTGGGCGTCACCGCTCAGGGCGACTTTCACAATCAGGTCGTGCGGCTGCGCAGCCCGTACCCGTGGCCGCCGCGGCGGTGGCTCGAGCACTGCCGGCGTGCGGAGCGTCGCGGCGGGACGGCGGACCACCTACCGATGGGGTCCGCGCATCGCCGACGCCGACATCCTCCTGCTCGGCGAGCACGGGGAGATCCACGTCATGAAGAGGATCTGATCGTCCCTCACCCCGAGCTCGGCAACCGTGCGTTCGAGCGGGAGCTGCTCGCGGCTGCGGGCTACACGCCGGCCTGACCGTCCGACTAGATCGGCAGGCGATCGGCCAGTTGCGGCACGAGCTTGAGGGCAGCGTCGATCTGCTTCGCGAGGTTTGCCAGGTCGGGCTGCTTCTCGAAGTCGAGGAACCACGAGTGCTCGGCAGTGAACTTCTCGACGAGCGTGGTCGTGCCGAGCACCGCGATCCCCACGTGCACGCTGGGTTTGTCGTCGTCCGAGAATGCCTTGCCCAGCAAGGTCTGCACCGTCTCCACCCAGCCACCCACCTCGTCGAGATCGTGGAGCTCGTAGCCCCCGTCGCCGAGCACGAATTCCGCCTCGACATCGACGAACGCTTGCGGGGTGATCTGCTGGTGCGGGCAGTCCTGGGCCTCGTCGTCGTCGTGGTACAGCTCGCAGTCCGCACCCGGTCCGTAGGCGGAGATGAAGGTCAGCAGCGCGTCCCACGTGTAGCTCACGTGCACGTGATAGCGCGGGGGCGGATCGCCGGTGAGGCGGACGGTGCACTCGAAACGGCGTTCGCCGAGCCCCGGTTCGAGGTGGTGGCGAACGTCCTCGATGCTGAGGCCCGCGCGCATCGACCGCCTCGAGGAGGTCGGAGGCGAACTCCTCGTACGAGGGAAAGGTCGGCCGGTCGGCTCCTGCCTGCTCCGACCCCGCCTGGCCGGCGCCGGGATGCTCCGCCATCAGCCCAACGGCCCCGCGCGCAGGTGGCGGACCGCCAGCCGGACGAGGTTGGCGCCGAGCACGACCACGAAGCCCAGCGCGATGGCGATGACCAGCGGCAACTCTACGTTCGGGGTCGAGTACGTGTAGGTCGCCAGGACGCCGCCACGAACAGCGCCACCGCGATCACGGTCAGCGCGCCGACGGTGACGGCGAGCACGGGATCGGGCCGAGGGCGGAGCGATTGCCGGCTCGCGGGGGTCGAGCATGGGTGGAGTAGGCACCATGCCGAGTGTACTTTGCGGCCCCCCAACTCAGCGACCGGATCAGCGTCTGGGCCCCGCGAAGCGATACCCGATGCCGGGCACGGCCAGGATGTGCCGGGGCTGGCGCCGGGTCCGGCTCGATCTTGCGCCGGAGGTTGCGGACGTGGACATCGATGACCCGCGTCTCGATCGGATGCTCGTAGCCCCAGACCGCGCTGAGGATCCGTTCCCGGGAGAGCACCTTGCCGGCGTTCGACGCCAGGTAGGAGAGCAGGTCGAACTCGGTGTGGGTGAGGATGATGTCCCGGTCGGCGCGGGTGACCCGCCGCTCGGCGGTGTCGATGACCAGGTCGCGGAACACCAGCCGGCCGTCCGGCGGCTTGTCGTCGCCGCGCAGCTCCTTCGCCTTGCGCAGGTGCGCCCCGATCCGGGCGAGGAGCTCGCGCGGGCGGAACGGCTTGGCGATGTAGTCGTCGGCACCGATCTCGAGCCCGAGGACGACGTCGATCTCATCGTGCTTGGCGCTGAGGATGATCACCGGCATGCGGTGACCGGCGCGGCGGATCTCCCGGCAGACGTCGAATCCGGAGAGGTCGGGGAGCACGAGGTCGAGGACGACGACGTCCGGATGGAAGATCTCCAGGCGCGCCAGCGCCTCGGTCGCGCGCTCCGCCTCCTGCACCGCGTAGCCCTCGCTCTCGCACGTGAGACGCACCGCCCGGCGAACCAGTGCGTCGTCGTCGACCACGAGCACCCGCACCTGCTGTCCATCCACGCCTATTCCCTCGAAGTGACCCCGCGCCATTCTGGAGTATCCCAACCTCGTTCGGAACGGCGAAGGGTTGGTACTATACGGGCCGACTTCAATTCGGACCGCCCCCTCAGGGACGGTCTCCATTCACAAAACTGGAGACCCGCACCCGTGCAGACCCAGGGCTCTCTCCGTGACGGCGGGCTCGCGACACTGCTCCAATCGATGCAGGCGGAGCGGGCGACCGGCACCCTGACCATCGACAACGGCGGCGACAGCTGCTCGCTGTATTTCCTC
Organism: Candidatus Dormiibacterota bacterium; assembly: GCA_963768105.1. GTDB lineage: Bacteria > Chloroflexota > Dormibacteria > Aeolococcales > Aeolococcaceae > Palsa-851. The sequence continues at coordinate 123,880 of CAVYGR010000002.1, forward strand.
TTCGGCCACCTCTTCCACGCCAGCGGACCGGGGGGACAGGGTGAGGAGGTCGTCATCGACGCGCTCGGCTGGGACGACGGCTCCTTCCAGTTCGACCCGCGAGCCAAGCTGCCGGCCGAGGAGACCATCAAAGCCTCACCGGCGGAGCTGATCGCCGCGTCCGAGAGCCGCCACGCTCCGGCGGCGGCGGGGGCGACCGGCGCCTCGTCGTGGCCGGACGCCGCGCCCGGCGTACTCGCCGCATCCGATGCCTACGCCGCTCCGGCCTCCGGCCTCCCGGCTCCAATCGAGGAGCCGGCCTACGCGATCGCGCCGTCGGCCTCCTCGGAGCAGAACGCGGACATCTACGCGTCCGCTCCGTCCGAACACGAGCCGGAGCCGGCCCCGGTGGCCGAGTACCAGCCGTCGCACGCCGCGGCACCCGAACCGCTGTCCTACGCGCCGCTCCGCAGGCGAGCCGCGCTCGATGCCGGCGCCGGCGCCCGCCGCATCGCCGGAGCGCCCCGTCGGGACTTCGGCGGGCGCCCAGCCGTCCGGCGTGCAGCCGGTGCGCGTGTATCCGCTGCCCTCGGGCCGCGCCCACTACGAAGGGCTGAAGAGCGCCTTCGTCGACTTCCCGCGCCTCCTGCGGACGCTGCGATCCGACCGCCACACCGGGTACGTGAACCTCAGCGGCAGCGGCTACAGCGGCGTCATCCTCCTGAACGACGGCCAGGCGCTCCAGGCCCTCTGCAGCAACGCCACCGCGGTCCAGGGCAACTCCGCCTTCCTGCAGATTCGACGCCACATGGATGCCGGCGACGGAGTCATCGACGTCATCGAGCTCGACGCCGACACGGTCACCGCGCTCGCCCAGCTCTTCACCTCGCCATATCTCTACAGCGGATTGCTCGGCCGCTTCGTCAACCTCGACGCGCTGCTCGAGTACCTCGCCGAGGAGCACGTGAGCGGGTCGGTGGTGGTGCAGACCCCGACCGAGGCGGGGATCATCCTGCTCCGCGATGGCGAGATCCTCGGCACCTACAGCGAATCCCAGCGATCCCTTGACAAGGCAACGACTGCGGTTGCGTCTCTGGCCACGGATCGGCAGTCGATCATCGAGGTCAAGGGCGGCGATGGAACCATCGCCGCGATCGACGTCGACGCCGCGCTCAACCGCGCCTACTAGGGCCGCATCGCGCGGTCGGCTTGCGTCCGCCTCGCGGCGGGCGGCGCTCTGGGGGGCGACCGGCATGATCGCCGGGTCGCTCGCCGGGTGCTTCGCCAGCCCACCCCAGATCATCCAGCTCATCCCGGGCCGCGGCTCGGTCGGTGTCGCCGCCGACGCCGCGGTGACCGTCGAGTTCGACCGCCCGGTCGCGCCCGGCTCGGTGGCCGGTCGTTTCTCGGTCAAGCCCCCGATCCCGTCCTGCGACCTGGCCGCGGCGTTCGATGCGGGCGCCCAGGCCCCCTGCCGGATCGTGTGGCTGGCGGGCGACACCGGCTTCACCCTCCTCCACCCGCGCGCCATCCTGGCGCCGAACCGGACGTACACGTTCACGCTCGCGGGTGGCATCAGCGACCCCACGGGCGTGGTGAACTCCGTCGACCATCAATGGTCGATCACCACCGGCCAGGCGCCGGTGATCCGGACCATCGATCCCGCCGACGGATCGACCGGCGTCCCGGTGGACACACCGATCTCGGTGACCTTCTCGACAGGCATGGACGCCGCAGCCACCCAGGCGGCGATCCAGCTCAGCCCTTCCGTGCCCGGGACCCGCGTCGTGCGCAACCGTCTCGACACCAGCCGCTTTGCGGTGCTCCCCGGGCAGCCGCTCGAGTCCGGGGTGACCTATCGTCTGATCGTCGCCGCGACCGCGGCGGACGCCCACCTGCAGCCGCTCGTCGCCGCCACCACCGTGCGCTTCACGACAGGAGGCGGCCTGTCGCCGGGGCCGCACGCGGTGGTGCTGGCACGCGCCCAGGGCGAGCAGGCGACGTCGGTGCTGCTCTCGCCGCTCGCGCCGGCCGAGGCCGGGGAGCCGATCGCCACCGAGGCGGTGCTCGTCGCGCCGCGATGTGCGCCGCGCACGGGATGTGGCGACGCGCCGGTGGGAGGGCCGCTGTACACGTACGCGGCCGCCGCGCTCTCGCCCGGCGGGCACTGGCTCGCGGTCGTCGAACTCGACGCAACGGTGGCGGCGCCCCAGCCGGTGCTCGTGGTCCTCGACCCGGCGACCGGTTCTGTGCTCGCCAGCTTCGCCCGCTCGTCGATGCCCTCGTGGTCGCCCGACGGTTCGACCATGGCCTTCTCCAGGGCCGGGGTCGTGTCCTTCTTCGCCACCGGCACGGGCGGGGTCACCAGCCTCCCACCGGGTGACCCGCTGGTCGCTCCGGCGATCTGGAGTCCCCGCGGTGAGCAGTTGATCCTCGACGTCGCCGGCGCGACCGACGGCGAGCACCTCGAGCTCGCCAACTCGGTGGTGCTCGCTCGTTACGCGATCCCCGGTCTGACCGGACAGTCGAGCGGCCCGGTGATCTCACCCGACGGCGCGCAGCTCGCATTTGTGCGCCCCGCCCCGCCGGCTGTCGGGACATGGCTCGCCGGCATCGGCAGGACGCCCACGCCGCCACGGCTCCTCGACCCCACCCTCGAGCCGATCGGCTTCAGCGCCACCGGGACCCTGGTCGGCATCAGCACGCCGGTCGGGGGCGTTCCCACCCTGGTGACGGTCAGTGTTGCGGTGGATGAGCAGATCGCGATCACGTCGGGGCCCGTGCCCGGCGAGTTGCACACGGTGCTGGTGACCCCCTCAGGACGGCAGCTGGTGTATCTGTCGCCGGACTCCGCCGGTGTGATGCAGGCGTACGTCGCCAACGCCGACGGCACCCACGCGCTGGCGCTCACCGGCTTCGCTCCCCAGACCCTCATCGCCACGGCGGTCATGGTGACGGGATGACCAGGCTGCTCTTTCTGATCGCGGACACCGGCGGGGGCCACCGCGCGGCGGCCACTGCGGTCGAGCGACACATGGCCGAGACCGCGCCGGGCGAGTTCGAGATCACCATCCTCGATCCGTTCAGCGCCACGCCCCAGCGCGTCATCGCTGGCACCGCCGGCCTCTACGGACCGATCACGCGGCACGCGCGCTGGCTCTGGGGAGGCCTGTACCACGCCACCAACAACCGTCCGGCGGTGCGCGCGCTGGAACGCACCGCGCTGCGCCCGGTCACGGTCGCCGTGACAGACGCCGTCCGCCGGCTCGAGCCGGATTGCGTCGTGTCGTTCCACCCGCTGCTCAACCACATCAGCGTTCGGGCGGTTCGCGGCTTGGCCCGACGCCCACCGGTCATCACCGTGATCACCGATCTCGTCGACATCCATGCGTCCTGGATCTGCGCCGATGTCGACGCGGTGGTCGTGCCCTCCCCAGGCGGTTTCGAGCGCTGCCGCCGCGCAGGGATCCCGGCATCGCGGTGTCACGACTTCGGTCTTGCCGTCGATCGCCGGTTCACCGACCTGCCCAGCGACCCTTCCGGGCTCGCCGCGCTTCGGCGCCGGCTCGGGCTGCGTCCCAACCGATTCGTCGCGCTGGTGTGCGGCGGTGCGGACGGGTCGGGTGGGATCGTGCGCAACGCACGAGCGATCGCCGCCGCGGACCTCGACCTTGACCTGGTGGTGATCTGCGGACGCAACGAACGCGCGCGCTCAGCACTCCAGCGGCTTCGGGCTCGGAGCGGGAGCGAGGTTCGCGTCCTCGGCTACGTGACCGACATGCCCGAGTGGATGCGGTCGAGCGACGTCGTCGTCTCCAAGGCCGGGCCTGGGACGATCGCCGAGGCGCTCTGCTGCGGTCTTCCCCTGCTCCTGGTCTGGTACCTGCCGGGTCAGGAGCGAGGCAACGTCGAGTGGGTGGTCGACATCGGGGCGGGTCGCTTCGTGCCCCACGCCACCCAGCTCATCGACGCGCTCGCCGAGCTCGCGGTGCCGGGCTCGGAGACGCTCGAGGCCATGCGCGAAGCGGTGCGCGGGGCGGCACGGCCGGACGCCACCCGCCGCATCGCCGGCCTGATCGCGTCGATGGCCACCGGGGAGCGGCGGTGACCGCGGACATCCCGGAGGTCCACGCGCCGTCCGCCTCGGCCCTCGGGTCGGTGCCTCGCTGCGCGATCGTGCGGCTGCGGGTGCACTGCTTTCGCAACTACGCGGAGGCCACGGTTCGCTTCGGGCCCGGTCTCAACATCATCCACGGTCAGAACGCGCAGGGAAAGACCAACCTGCTCGAGGCGATCGCCACGCTCGCGCTGACCCGATCGCCGCGCACCACGAGCATGGCCGACCTCCTGCTCTGGGGTCGCGACGCGGCGCTCGCCGAGGCCGAGGTGGCGAGGCCGCCCGCGAACGTCACGCTCGCGGCGCGCTTCCAGCGCGATCCGGCATCGGGCAGGGTGACGCGCACCGCGGTGATCGACGGCAAGCCCCGCTCCGCCCGCTCCGTCCTCGGTGTGTGTCCCGTGGTGCTGTTCTGGCCGGAGGATCTTGCGCTGGTGCGCGGCGGTCCGGAGGGGCGGCGGCGATTTCTCGACGTCATCCTCGCCCAGACCGACCCGCACGCCGCGGCGCACATGTCGAGGTACCGGCGAGTGCTCGAACAGCGCAACGCGCTGCTGCACCAGGTGCGCACCGGGGGCGGCGGGCGCGACGCGCTCAACGGATTCACGAGTGAGCTGGCGACCCATGGCGCATGGCTCGCGCAGGCGCGCTCGCGTCTGGTGGTCGCGCTGGCGCCGCTCGCGGCCGTCGCACTGCAGGATCTCAGCGGTCAGCGGGAGCGGATCACGCTTCGGTACGCGCCCGCGCACGACGCCGCCATTCCCGACGACATCGCCGGCGCCGAGCAGGCGCTGCTCGAACTCGCTGCGCGCGCGCGCGGCGGAGGAAATCGCACGCGGGATCACACTGGTAGGACCGCACCGGGACGACGTCGCCGTCGACCTCGACGGACGCGCCGCACGCGGCTCGGCGTCGCAAGGACAGCAGCGCAGCATCGTGCTCGCATCCAAGCTGGCCGAGGTTCGCTACCTGCAGGACAAGGTGGGGGTCGCGCCGGTCATCCTTCTCGATGACGTGCTCAGCGAACTCGACCCCGAGCGTCGCGCGCAGCTGCTCGCCATCCTCGCGGCCGGTGGCGGCAACCAGGTCCTGGTGACCACCACCGACCCGTTCACCGACGTTGCCGGCTTCGACGACGTGCTCTATCACACCGTGCGCGCCGGCGTCATCACCGAGGACGCGCGCGGGTGAGCGAGGAGCGTCTCTCCGACCTCATCGACCCCGCGCTGCGCGGGCTCGGCGTGCGCGGGCAGGTCCGCGAGGAGCGGTTGCGATTGGCGCTCGCCGACGTGGTGGGCGCCGGCCTCGCGTCGCTGTGCCGCGCGGAGCAACTCGATCGCGGGGTGCTGCTCATCGCCACCGCGAACAGCGCGCTGGCGCATCAACTCCAGATGGATGCACCGCGCGTCATCGACGCGCTCAACCGGCGTGTCGGTCAGGACCTGGTGCGCAGGATCCGCTTCAAGGGACTCTGAGCAGCGCGCAGCCCGGCGATCGAGTGCATCATGCGACGCGCACCGGCATGATGATGCACAGGTAGTCATCGCTTCCCACCGGGCGGATGACCCCCGGCTGCAACGAGCCGTTGAAGGACAGGATCACCTCATCGGAGTCGAGCGCGGAGAGCGCGTCGAGCATGTAGCGGGCATTGAACGCGATCTGCACGTCGTCGCCCTGCACCGTGGCGGTCAGCGGCGCCTCGTCATCGCCCACCTCGGCCGTCTGCGCAAGCAGGGTCAGGGTTCCGTCGCCGATGCGCAGCCGCACCGGGTTGGCGGCATCGCGCGCCAGAACGGCGGCCGTCTTCGCCTCGCGCAGCAGCGACGCCGTCGACAGGCTCACCGTCGTCGTCGACTCACCGGGAATCACCTGCGTGTAGTTGGGATATGTGCCCTCGATCAAGCGTGAGGAGATCTCCACGTCCTTCAGCGTGAAGAACACCTGGTTGCGCGCCTGCGCGAACGCGATCCCCACCGTCGGTCGGTTGGGGTTCACCGCGCGCGCAACCTCGGCGAGGTGCCGCGACGGAACGATCACCGAGGTGACCGGGGGCGTGCCGTGAACGGTCACGTCGATGGTCTTCACCGCCAGGCGATGGCGATCGGTGGCAGCCATGGTCAGCCGGCTGCCGTCGATCTGGAGCAGCACGCCGGTCAGCACCGGCGACGCCTCGTCGGAGCTCGCCGCCATGACCGTCTGGCTGATCGCGCTTTGCAAGGTCGGCGCGTCGACCTCGATGACCGTGTCGGTGTCTCGAGCCGGCAGCGGCGGAAACTCCACCGCGTCGATGCCGTGCAGGTTGGCGCGGTGCACCCCACCGGCGAGCTTCAGCACCTGGGTGGTCGGCTCCAGCTCCATGGAGCACGGGGCGTCGCCGAGCGACGAGACGAATTCGCCGAGCAATCGCGCCGGCACGGTGGTGCGGCCTTCCTCGAGGACGGTCGCGGGGACGACAACGGTGATGGTGAGGTCGAGATTGGTCGCCGTGACCCGGAGTCCTTCCGCCGCTGTCTCGAGGAGCACGTTGCTGAGCACCGGCAGTGTCGAACGCGGGGACACCGCCCGGGAGACGAGCCCGAGAGCACCACTGAGGGTGGAGGACGAGACGGTTGCTTTCATGGACGGTTCCTCTCCGGATGCTGCGTTGTCACCAAACTCAATGAGTATGACTTGCAGAGTTTAGATACCAGTAGACGATGTAGTGGTGGGGACATGGGGGACAACCCGCACGGCGATCTCATGACGACCCCGCCCGCGTGTATGGCCTGTGCGGAAGGGCGTCCGGTTGTCCCCCGTCCGTCCACCGACGGTGGGCATGCGCACAGAGTCCACAGCCTCCCCGCACCGCGCGCGCACATGGTTGTCAACGGTTGTGCAGGTGCTCGCGAATGGCGCGCACCTCACCCTGGAGACGAACGTCTTCGCGCATGAGCTCGGTGATCTTCTCGATCGCGTGCAGTGCCGTGGTGTGGTCGCGTCCGCCGAACGCGCTGCCGATCACCGGCAGCGACGATTCGGTCTCCTCGCGGATCAGGTACATCGCCACCTGGCGCGGGAACACGATGTTCTTGTCGCGGCGCTTGCCCTTCATCTCCTCGACGGAGATGCCGTAGTGCGCCGCCACCGCAGATCTGGATGGCCTCGATGCTCAGCGGGGTCGAGTTCGTGGACGGGGATCACGTCGTTGAGGATCTGCTGCGCGGTTTCGAGCGTGATCTGCTGGCCGTTGATCGACGCGTGCGCGAGCACGCGGATCAGCGCGCCCTCGAGCTCGCGGATGTTCTTCTGGATCCGGTGGGCGATGAACGAGCAGACCTCGTCCGGGCACGAGCTTGCTGTAGGGACCGAGCTTGGTGGTGAGAATCGCGAGCCGGGTCTCGAAATCGGGCGGCTGGATGTCGGCCATCAGACCGCCCTCGAACCGGCTGCGCAGGCGGTCCTCGAGGGTGGGGATGTCCTTGGGCGGCCGGTCGCTGCTCACCACGATCTGCTTCTGGAATTCCTGCAGCGCGTTGAAGGTGTGGAAGAACTCCTCCTGGGTGTGGTCCTTGCCGGCGAGGAACTGGATGTCGTCGATGAGCAGCACGTCGACGCCGCGGTAGCGCATGCGGAACTCCGCGGGCCGGTTCTCGACGATCGAGGCAACCATCTCGTTCATGAACTTCTCGGACGTGACGTACGCGACCTTCGCGTGGCGATGCGGTCTCGCGCACGGCGTGACCGATGGCATGCATGAGGTGGGTCTTGCCGAGACCCACACCGCCGTAGAGGAACAGCGGGTTGTACGCCTTGCCGGGTGCCTCGGCGACGGCGCGGCAGGCGGCGTGCGCGAAGCGGCTCGAGTTGCCGACCACGAATGTGCTGAAGGTGAAGTTGGGGTTGAGGCGCGAGTCGTTGGCGCCGTCCTCGGGTTCGCTCACCTGCGCGTAGGTCGGATCGGGCAGGTGGGGGGGAGCCTCGGGTGGAGGCGACGCCTCCGGGTCGACGGTGATGATGACCTCGCACTCGCGCCCGAGCACGCCGGAGAGCGTTTCGCGGATCAGGGGAACGTAGCGCTCGCTCACCCAGTCTCGCGCGAAGATGGTCGGCACCCCCACGGTGAACGTGTGGCCGTCGGACTCGACGAGGACGGCGTTGGCGAGCCATGCCTCGTAGCCGGGACGGACGACCTGGAAACGCAGTTCCTCCTGGGCGACCTGCCAGAGCTGCTGGGGGTCCATGCTCGCGGTCGAGCTCATACCCTCGGTCACGGACTCCGTACGCGCGGGCTGGTCGCCAGCGATGCCGGCAACTGTTCGATCCACTCGTTCCTCGGGTGTGCCGTCCGATCACAGCGCACTTGTCCACAACTTGTGCACAGCAGTGGATAAATGCATAGCCGCTGGTGGCCGGGGGGCTTGGTGAGACGAATGGAAGAGCTCCCGCTCCCGCTGCAGCCTCGGGAGTTTAGCAATGCGCGGGCCCGGTCACAAGCGGCGCGAGCGCACCATGTCCGGAAACTGCATTTGTGACGGCGCGGGGCGGGTCGCGGGGTCGCTCTGTGCGCCCTCGCGAGGGGGTGGCGGCCCGCTGCCTTGGTATACTCGCGGCGCAACCCCGTCGGGCTCAGCGGTGCCCAGAGCGCCCCCGACGCGATCTGTGTCTCGGAGAGACAGCTATCAAGCGGACGTACCAACCCAAGAAGCGCTACCGGCGCAAGACCCATGGGTTTCGCATACGCATGTCGACGCCCGGAGGTCGCCAGGTGCTGAAGGCGAGGCGCCGCAAGGGTCGCAAGCGCCTGACGCCGGCACCGACGCGATGAACCGGCGGCATCGCCTTTCCGGGCGACGCCGGATTGCCGCGGTGCGGGAGACCGGCAGCGAGGGTCGTTCCGGCGTGATTCGCGTTCGCGCCGTCGCCGGCGACCATGCTGTGTCGAGGGTCGCATTCTCGATCCCCGGGGCCCGTGGCGCGGTGTGCCGGAATCGGGCGCGGCGGCGGCTTCGGGCCGCGATCGCCCCATTGCTGCTGGAGTGCCCCGGACTCGACCTGGTCGTGAGTCTTCCCGGTAGCGCCACGGAGATCCCGTTCGCCGAGCTGCAATCCGCCCTGGCGTCCGCGGTCGGGGCGGCCGGGCGGTCCCTTCAGGCGCCGGCATGAAACACATCAGCCTGGTGGTGATCCGGACCTACCAGGTGACCATCGGCCCGCTCTTCGGGATGATGAGCAGCTGCCGCTACGAGCCGTCGTGCTCGCACTATGGATACGAGGCGATCCAGCGCTTCGGCTCGCGCCGGGGCTGGTGGCTCGCGGTGCGCCGCATCGCCCGCTGTCACCCCTTTCACGAGGGAGGCTTCGACCCGGTGCCGGAGACCTATGTCAGCTGGCGGGCGGCGCGGCGAATCCGCCATGACGCCACCCAGCCCGGAGGGGCGGCGTGATGCTGGCCTCGTTCAACCCGCTCTCGATCTTCTCCATCCTCTCCGGGCCCTTCCAGTGGGTGCTCCAGCAACTGACGATCGCGTTCGCCAGCGTCTCTCCGCTCAAAGCCATCGGAGCGTTCGGGCTCAGCGTCATCGTGCTGACCGTCGCCATCCGCGCCGTGCTGTTCCCGGTCTTCGGGTGGCAGTTGCGCACCTCACGGCGCATCCAGGCCGAGCAGCGCCTGGTCGCGCCGCAACTCCAGGAGTTGCGCAAGAAATACAAGAAGGAGCCGCAGCGACTGAGCCAGGAGATGAACGCGCTCTACAAGGAGCACGGCATCAGCCCCTTCTCGAGCCTGACCGGCTGCATCCCGGCGCTGGTGCAGATGCCGGTGTTGATCGGCCTCTACACATCGATCAGAACCGTGACGGGCACGCTGCACGCGGGCGACAAGGGATTCCTATGGATCACTGACGTCACCAAGTCGGCGCAGGAGGCGTGCTGCGCCGCGAAGAGCGTTGGACTGACGGGGCTTTTGTCGCATCCCGCGCTGCTGATCCTGCCCATCCTGGCCGGCGCGTTCACCTTCGCGCAGTCGCGGATGATGATGCCCCCGACGCGTCCGGACATGTCCGACCAGGAGCGTTCCATGCAGAACGTGACCAAGCAGATGTCGTACATCTTCCCGGTCATGATCTTCGTCTTCAGCTTCCTCTTCCCGCAGGGACTGGCCATCTACTGGGTGACCGGGACCATGTTCATGGTCGCGCAGCAGTACCACCTGCTCGGCTGGGGCGGGCTCAAGGTTCCGGCCTGGTTCCCTGGAGCCGGACGGGTGACCGCGCTGTCGATACCGCGGACGCCGGCGCAGCCGGTGAAGACCGGGGCCGGCAGCCGGGCCGCCCCACTTGCTGCCAGTAGTGGCAAGAACGGGACACGCAACGGCACGCCGCCGGCGCGTGCCAACGGCTCCAAGACCGCTGCGGACGACGAACCGGTGCGATCCCAGAGCGCGACCGCGCGCTCCCTGGCGCGCACGGGAACGCGCACCAACAGGCCCAAGCGACGGAGGAGGCGGCGCTGAGCGTGGTGAGTGAGAGACGGTTTCCGGCAGTCGAGCAGGAGGCCGAAGACGGGGTCGAGGCGCGGGGCGCGAGCATCGAGGAGGCGGTGAGCAACGCGCTCGCGCAGCTCGGAGCGAATCGTGAGCAGGTGGAGGTACAGGTGCTGTCCGCGGAGAGCCGCGCGATGCCTGGCGAACGCCTCTCCAGCGGAGAGCGCCGGGTGCGCGTCTACCGGATCGATGAGCACGCCGCCAACGCGCGAGCGCTCCTCGAGGAGCTGCTTACGCGCATGGAGGTGCCGTGCCGGGTCAGCGTCCGCCGTGGCACCGGCACCACCACCACCTCGTCGGGCGGTCCGGTGATTCTCGACATCGCGGGCGACGACCTCGGGCTGCTGATCGGCTGGCGCGGGGAGACCCTACGGTCGCTGCAGACCGCGCTCAACCTCATGCTCGGCGAGGAAGGCGTGGAGAGCCGCCGGGTGATCCTGGATGTGGAGCGCTACCGCGCACGGCGCGAGGATCAGGTCCGCGAGCTGGCCGAGCGCCTCGCGCTCCGCGTCAAGCGGACCGGCGAGCCGTACACCCTCGATCCCATGCACGCCTACGAGCGTCGCGTGATCCACATGACCCTCGCCGCCGACCCCGACGTGACCACCGAGAGCAGCGGGACCGAGCCGGCGCGGCGCGTGGTCATCAACCCGACGGGCCCAGCGCAGGGCGGTCCTCCGGAGCGGTTCGAGGGATCGCGTCAGGGCAGGTCGGGCGGGCGGCCGTACTGACTGGATTCGCCGTCGAGTCCCTCTCCGGAGGGACGAGGCTGACAGCGGTCCCGCTGCCCGGCCGCACCTCGGTCGCCCTGGCCTTCATGGTCGCGGTCGGGTCCCGCCATGAGGACGCCGCGACCAGCGGCATCAGCCATTTCGTCGAGCACATGGTGTTCAAGGGCGGAGCGCGCTACCCGACGGCGAGAGACGTGAGCGAGGCGATCGAGGGCGTCGGTGGCGTGCTCAACGCGGCGACCGATCGCGAGGCGACGGTGTTCTGGACGCGCGTGCCGGCCGCGAAGCTCGATGTCGCGGTGTCGGTGCTCGCCGACATGCTCCTCAGCCCGGCGCTCGACGCCACCGAGGTGGTCAAGGAGCGGCAGGTGGTGATCGAGGAGCTCCGGATGTACCAGGACAACCCGCAGGACTACGTCCAGATCCTCTTCGACGAGGTCATGTGGCCGGACCACCCGCTCGGTTGGGACGTCGCCGGCCGCGAGGAGACGGTTCGAACCTTCACCGCCGGCGACTGCCGGGCCCACCTCGACGCCCACGTGCTGCCGCAGACACTCGTGATCAGCGTCTCGGGCGGATTCCAGACGCCGGCCGCGGTGGAGATGATCGATGCGGCGATCGCGCCCTGGGCGGGGGCCCGCCGCAGCCTTCCCGCGCCGGCGATTGCCGCAACTCCGGCCCACGGACCCCCGCTGCAACTCGTCCGGAGAAGCGCCGAGCAGGCGAACATCCTGGTCGGGGCGCGTGCCCCTTCGTACAACGATCCCGACCGCTACGTCGCCGACATCCTCAACGTCATCCTCGGCGAGGGGATGTCGAGCCGGCTGTTCCTCGAGCTCCGCGAGCGCCGCGCGCTCGTCTACGACGTCCACTCCTTCCTGAGCCGGCTGTCCGACACCGGCGTCCTCGGGATCGGACTCGCCTGCGAGCCGCGGCGCGCCGCGACCGCGCTCGAGGCCGCGATCGCCGAGCTGCGCCGGCTCGCCGAGGAACCCGTCGGCGACGCCGAGCTGACCAAGGCACGCGAGTACACGAAAGGACGTCTGCTCCTTGGGCTGGAGAGCACGTCGGCGATCTGCGAGTACGCGGGCCAGCAACTCCTGCTCCAGGGCCATATCCTCGAGCCCGATGAGGTGGTCGCCCGGCTCGAGGCGGTCGACGCTGCGCAGGTGAGCGCCCTTGCCGGGCGTCTGCTCGTCTCGGGTTTGCGAGCCGCGGTGGTCGGGCCGTTTCGCAGCGAGGCGCGCTTCGCGAAAGCGATCGCGTGATGCGCGCGTGTCAGACTTGCGCGCCGTGAGCCTCGAACGCACCCTCGTGCTGGTCAAACCCGACGGCGTCCAGCGCCATCTCGTCGGCGAGGTGATCGCTCGCCTGGAGCGACGGGGGCTGCACCTCGTCGCGCTCAAGCTGATGCGCATCGACGGCGATCTCGCCCAGCGCCACTACGCGGAGCATCGCGGCAAGCCGTTCTTCGACGGCCTGATCTCATTCATCACCTCGTCGCCCGTGGTGGCTATGGTGTGGGAGGGGGACGACGCCGTCGCGCAGGTGCGCGCCGTGATGGGAGCGACCAACCCGTCGGCGGCGGCGCCGGGCAGCATTCGCGGCGATCTTGCGGTCAACATTGGCAATAACGTGGTGCACGGCAGCGATTCGCCCGCGCGTGCCGCTGAGGAGGTGGCGCTGTTTTTCGCACCCGACGAGCTGGTCGAGTGGAGCGCCGCCGACACCAATTGGGTCAACGGCTAGCCCTGTCCGGCCGTCCTCCGCGCGCGTTGCGCCGCCGCGAGCCGGCGCATGCGCCGGCGCCGCCAGCGCCACAACTCGAACGCCGCGATGCCGAGTGCGGGGAGGGCCAGCGCGGTGGTCGTCGCCAACTCCAAGGTTGGGCCCAATGTGGGGCCCGAACCCAGCCCACCGAAGTGGTCGGCGGGCCAGATCCGCAGGATCGCCTTGGCAAGGATGTTCTTGCGGGGGACCAGTCCGAACACCCGGGAGTCGCTCGAGGCGTTGCGGTTGTCGCCCATCACGAAGTACTCGCCCGCGGGGATCAGCAGCGCCTGCGGCGCTTCCGAACTCGGTGCCGTCGGGCTGGCAACAATTGGTCAGCGTGTTCCAGCGCTCGGGAAGGTACGGCTCGTGGAGCACCTCGAACGCGCCCTTACCCCCGGGCTTGATGAGCACCCGCGCGCTATTGATCTCGATGACGTCACCGGGGAGCCCGATGACCCGCTTGATGAAATCCTGGTTGGGGTCCTTCGGCGGGATGAGGATGACAATGTCGCCGCGCTGGGGATTCTGGCCGAAGTCGTAGGAGATCTTGCTGGCGAGCAGGAGGTCCTGGTTCTGCAGGGTGTTGTCCATGCTCTCGCCGTCGACGCGAACCGTCTGCAGGGCGAAGGCGATCGCCACATAGAGGACGACCGCGATGAGCAGCACCTCGATCGTGTCCCGAAGCCATGCACCTCGCCACCAGGGGCTGGGCGCGACCGAACCTTCAGGGGACGAGACTACCTGGGCCACTCGGGCCGATTATGAGGGGAACCGTCGCGGGCGCCACCTCTGGCGGCGGGATGTGCTGCTCCATCATGGCAACGTGACATCGGGGGCACGCCGCGTCACCGCGGTGCTGGTAGCGGCCCTGGCGGCCCTGGCGATCCCGATCGCCGCCTCGGCGCACGCACTGCTCGTGTCGTCGGCCCCCGCGGCCAACGCCCATCTCGGGACCGCCCCCGGAGTGGTGGTGCTCGAGTTCAGCCAGACCATCAACACCCAGCTCTCGTCCGCGTCGGTGGTCGACCCGAGCGGCCATGTGTGGAAGGGCGAGGTCGACAGCGGCTACGAGATCCGCGTCCCGCTCGCCACCAACGTCCCCGGCGCCTACACGGTCGCATGGGTCTCGGTGAGCCAGATCGACGGCCACCGGATCACCGGCAGCTTCAGCTTCGACGTCGGAGTCGTGGGGCCGGTATCCCCTCAGGTCGCCGCCAACCAGGTGCCGGGGCCACAGGCGTCGGACATCGCAATCGGCGCGATCAAGTGGATCGAGGCGCTCGCACTGCTTGTCCTGACGGGCCAGGTGCTGGTGAGCCGCCTCGCGAGACGGAAGCCCCCCCTGGAATGGGCGCGGCCGGGCTTTCGTGCCGCGAGCATCGCGCTCTCCGCCGGTCTGGCGGTGGTCTGGGCCCAGGCGACCGTCGGCTCCGGGGGCCACAGCGTCGCCGCATACCTGGCGTACTTCGGTGCCGGATTGTCGGGGGCCGCCCTCCTCGCGCGGCTCGCGCTCGAGGCGCTCACGCTCGTGGCCGTGGTCCGGGGCTGGCGATCGCTCCCCCTCCTGCTCGGCGGGACGTTGGTGATGCTGGCCGCCGCCGGTCACGCAGCCGGGGTGCAGCCCGCGTGGCTCGGCACCGGGCTCGACGCCGTGCACCTCATCGCGGCCGGGCTTTGGGCCGGCGGCATCGGAGCGCTCGCCCTGCTGCGGCCCCCCGGCGGCTGGCGGTCGGAGGAGGCCCGCCGGTTGATCCGGCGGTTCACCCCGGTGGCGCTCTCCGCGTTCGCCACCACGGTGGTCGCCGGCGGTCTCGAGGCGGTGCTCCAACTCGGTTCGGTCCAATCCCTGTTCGGTACCGATTACGGGCGCGTGCTCGTCGCCAAGATGGTGCTGATCGCCTGCATGCTGCCGCTCTCGCTGATGGCCTGGCGGCTCGGCCGGCCGCGCGTGCGTGTCGAGGCCGCCATTGCGGCTTGCGTGGTCGGCGCGGCGGCTCTGCTCGCGTCGTTCCCTGCGCCGCCGACCACCGCGGAGCAGCAGGCGGCGGCGGCGGCGGCGGTCGCGCCGGCCGCAGGGCTGCCCGCACCCGATGAGCTCACCATGGCGGGCCCCGCCGGGAGCGTGCTCGTGGGTCTGAGCCTCTCGCCGGGAACGCCGGGACCGAACCGCGCGACCGTGTACGTGCTGCCGATCACGGGCAGCGCCGCCGCCAAGGCGACCCTGGCGAACGTCGCGGTGAACGGCGCGTACAAGCAACTCGTCTCCTGCGGCGACACCTGCCGTCAGGCGACGATCGACATCAAGGCGGGGGACGTCGTCGCCGTGGACGTGCTCAACCCTGGCGGCGGAGAGGCGTCGTTCACGGTTCCGGCGCTGCCGGCGCCGTCGGGCGTCACGTTGCTGGCGCGGATGGTGGCGGCGATGCACGACCTCACCGCGTATCAGTACAGCGAGGTGCTCAATTCGGGGACCACGAGGGTCAGCGCCGATTACGCGTCGGACACGCCCGACAGGACCACATGGACGGTGGCGCACACGAGCCAGACGATCCTGATCGGCACCACCGAGTACACACGAGCGTCGCCCGCCGACCCCTGGCACACCTCGCCGGACCTCTCGCCGAACACCGTCCCATCCTTCGTGTGGGACTTCTTCGAGCCGCTCAGCAACGCGCGCATCGTCGGCCATGCGCTGCTCGCGGGTGTCCCGACAACCTTGCTTGCCGGCTTCGGCAACAGGGACGCCTCACCCATCTGGTTCACCTTCTGGATCGACGCGTCCGGACGCGTGCGCCAGATCGAGATGGACGCTCCCGGTCATTTCATGGTCGACACCTACACGAGCTACGACCATCCGGTGCCCATCGAGGCGCCCCCGACCCGGTGATGCGAGCGCGGGCACCTCGCTGGCAGAATGGAGCCGCACTGAGAACTCCCACACACGAGGCGAGAGATGGCGCTCCTGACCCAGACCCCCTACAAGGCACGAACCTTCGACCTCTCGGGTTTGACCGGGATCTCGGACAACACGCTCGAGGTGCACTTCGGACTTTATGGCGGTTATGTCAAAAACACGAACCTCCTGAACGAACAGCTCGTGACCATGATGCAGGGTGGCCAGTCGTCGAGCCCAGCGTATGCCGAGCTGACCCGCAAACTCGGCTTTGAGTACAACGGAATGGTGCTACACGAGTGGTATTTCGGAAACCTCACGAAGGCGAGCGGCGGTGGGATCTCGTCGTCGTCGGCGCTGGGCCGCGCCCTCGGAGAATCCTTCGGTGACATCGAGACGTGGCGCAAGGACTTCACCGCGATCGGCGCGATGCGCGGCGTCGGTTGGGCGGTCACGTACCTCGACACCGCAACCGGCCGCCTCAGCAACCACTGGATCACGCTCCACGAGGACGGCAACATCGCCGGGTTCAAGCCGATCGTGGTGATGGACGTGTGGGAGCACGCGTTCCTGCTCGACTACAAGCCTGCCGACCGTCCCAAGTACATCGAGGCGTTTCTCGCCAACTTCGACGCCGGTACGGCGGAAGCGCGGCTCACCGGAGCATCGGACCGGCCGGTCGGCTGATCGTCAGCCCGGACGCGAGCTTCGACGGGGCGGCCCGCCGGGCCGCACGGCCCCGAGGCCAGTCACCCGAAGCGGTCAGTGAGCCGTCACGGGCGCCACGGTGGCGTCAGAGCGGCGGTCCGCCCAGCCTTCGATAGAGGGCGTCGAGGTCCGCTTCCTCGGCCCAGTCGATGACGATCCTGCCCCCGCCGCCTTTGCGGCGCTGGAGGCGCACCCCGACGCCCAGGGCCTGCTCGAGGCCGCGCCGCAGCGCGAGGTCGTCAGGGGGGGCAGGAGCGGCCGTCGCTGCGGGGCTTCGGGGATGGGCCGGCGCCACCGCGGCGCGATCGAGGCGCTCCTGGACCGCGTGCTCGGTCTCGCGAACGCTCCAGCCGCCAGCGATCGCCGCGGCGGCGAGAGCTTCCTGATCGGTTGCCTCCGGCAGTACCAGGAGCACCCGCGCGTGGCCCGCTGTCAGCCGCGAGTCGGCGACCGCCTCCTGCACGGGAGCCGGAAGGTTGAGCAGCCGGATCGAGTTGGAGATACCCGAGCGGCTCCGACCGAGGCGAAGCGCGATGGCCTCGTGGGTGAGCCCGAAGGCATCGGTGAGGCGCGCATAGGCGGCGGCTTCCTCCATGGGATTGAGGTCGGTCCGGACGAGGTTCTCGGTGAGCGCCATCTCGAGGGAGTGGCGGCCGGACTCGGCGGCTGGGCGGACGATCGCCGGGATGGCCGAGACGCCGGCAAGCTGAGCGGCGCGCAGGCGGCGCTCTCCGGCGACAAGCTGGTACGCATCGCCGTCGCGCTGCACGACGATCGGGTGCAGCAGTCCGTGCAGGCGGATCGAATCGCCGAGCGCCTGCAGCGCCTCGGGATCGAAGGAACGTCGAGGCTGCTCGGGGTTGGGCGAGACCGTTCGCGGGTCGAGATTGACCAGGGGCGGACCCTCGGCCGGATCGGGCTCGCTGCTGAGGAGGGCCTCGAGACCGCGTCCGAGCCCGCGCCGCCGGAAGGAACGCCCCGGAGCCGCTTCGTCGTTCATGCGGGACTCGGCGCGCCGGTGGCCGCGAGCCGCGCGGCGCCTCGGATCCGGGCATCAAGATTGGCGCTCAGGTCGCGGTAGGCGATCGCGCCCCGGCAGGTCGGGTCGTAGAGGCTGATGGGCAACCCGTGGCTGGGGGCCTCGCTCAGGCGCACGTTCCGAGGGATCAGCGGGGTCAGGAGCTGCTCACCGAAGCGGGAACGCACCTCATCCACCACCTGGTGGGCGAGCGCGAGCCGGGCGTCGAAGAGGGTCATCACGATGCCGGCCACCCCCAAGGTTGGATTGAGCTCGCGCCGGAGCAGCGCAAGGGTGTGCATGAGGAGCCCGAGCCCCTCGAGCGCGAAGAACTCGCACTGGATGGGGATCAGGAGCGCTTCCGCCGCCACGACCGCGTTGATCGTCAGCAGCCCGAGGCTCGGCGGTGAGTCGATCAGGATGTAGTCGTCGTCCGAGGCGAGCGCCTCGACGGCGTATTGCAGCCGCCGCTCACGTCGAGCGAGATCGACCAGTTCGATCTCGGAGCCCGCCAATGCGATGTCCGAGGGCACGATGTCCAGTCCCGGAACCACGGTCGGGATCCTCGCGTCGGCCAGGGGCCGCCCGAGGACGACGACGTCGTAAACGCTGGTCTCTACGTCGCTTCGGACGATGCCAAGTCCCGAGGTCGCGTTTGCCTGTGGATCGATGTCGATCAGGAGCACCTTCCGGCCCATTTCAGCGAGTGAGGCGGCCACGCTGACGGCAGTGGTGGTCTTGCCGACCCCGCCCTTCTGGTTGGCGATGGCGAGGATGGTTGGTGGCACGGTTAGCGGCTGATTATGGGCGGATCGCAAAGGCCCCCATCCGGACGGTGAGTTATCCCGAGTTTCCCCAGGCGTTGGAGCGGGTTCGCGTGTCGTCCGGAGTTGGAGAACCACCGGATCCGACACTCCCTGTGGATAACTTTCAGATGGCGCACATAGCCTCCGGACAATTGTTGCGCGCTGAACTTGACGGTGAAACACCCTGTCTCGTACCCTGGAGGTTGTGCAACCGGAGCTCGATCGCACCGGAGGCTCGAGCGAGCGAGGGGCGGACGGGGACGGTGCTCTGGCAACGGGTTTCCTGCTCGGCCTCCTGGTCGGCGAGGGCCATTTCGGCGGCGACGGCCGTCAACCTCAGGTGACGCTTCGCATGCACGTGCGCCACGAGGAGACGTTCGAGTGGCTCCGTCGCACCTATCCGGGCAGCCGGCTCTACGGCCCGTACCACCACGGCGGGCGCTCGTATTTCCAGTGGTCCGCTCGCGGGAGGTACCTCCGGGACCAGATCGTCCCGCTGGTGGAGCGCCACCGAGCCCTCCTCGACGAGTACACCGCGGCACGCTTCGACACCATGTGCGAGCGCTACCGGATCGACCGCAGACCGCCCGAGGCCGGCGACGCCTTGGTGGGGCCACGAGATCCAGATCGAGACCCGTCGGGCGGCTGAGCGGGCCCGGCTACAATCCGGGGCGATGCTGGCCCCCTCCGCCCACACCTGGCGCTTGGTCGTCGCGGCCCCACCGCGGGAGGTGTTCGCGGTCATGGAGCAGATGATCGGCACGCCGCCGTACCGCTACGAGATCGCTGGGGACACCGAGGCGCGCATCACCGAACACCGGCGCCGGGGCCTCTTCGGCCAGTGGAGCAAGCCCAGGGCGCGGATCCGCTGGGTGCGGTGCCGGGCGCAGGAGGTCGCCCAGGGGACCTTGCTGGAGATCGAAGCGAGCTCCGGAGGTGGTCTGATCTTCAAGGCCATGGGCAAGGCCGACCTCGGGCCGACGACCCGGGCGCTCCAGCTTATTCGCCTGCTCGCAGCGGGCTCGGGCGACGCGCGCACCCTCTATCGCGACCGGCGCATCCCGCCCGGCCCGGTGACCCTGGTCGCTTCGTGGGCGGGCATGCCCTACCGGCTGTTCACCGAGCCGCGCCACGATGCGCCGCGAGCGCGGGCCATCCTGACTGCGACGGAGCTCGAGGCGCTCGCGGAGCGCGTCGGTCCGTTCGTCAAGGTGCGCGTCGCCGGCGCTGACGAGGGATGGGTCGAAAGCGACCAGATCGTCCCGGCGCCGGCGGTCTCGACCCGCGAAGCGCAGATCGAGACGGCGCGTTTCACCTGATAAAGCCGGTGATGGCTCGAGCCGCGGCTACGCCGCGGTTAGCGCACGTAAGTGGAGAGACCGCCGGTTGCGACGGTTTGCGCCTCTCTCCGAGTGGTGACCTGGCTCCCTGCGGTCAGAACTCCACCACTGCGCTGGTCGGGAAGGACGTGGTACTCGAACAATCGTTCATTGGCGATGGTCCTCCTTTTGCCTGAGTGCCACGGCACCGCGTCCGCATGCGTCGTGTTCGAGGCGGGGCGGGTCCGGGCCGAGAGACGCACTCAAAGTGTATCCCGGTTCGGGCGCGGGTCGTGAGCGGAACCCCGGATTCCTCGCGCCATCACCTGGACGACTTCCACCTCGGCGCGTCGGTGCGCACCGCCGACGGGCATCATGCCGGCACCCTGCAACGCATCGTCGTCGACGGCGATTCGTGGGACCCGCGAGCGCTCATCGTCAGGGAGACCGAATGGTTCTCGGGCCGGGTCCTCTCGCCGGGCGCCGGCATGATGGTCGCCGAGGTCATCGTGCCGCTGCAGGCAGTCGCGGAGGTCGCTCCCGATGAGATCAGACTCAACCTGGACAAGCGCGCGACGCGACGCCTGCCACCCTATCTGAGCTATCAGTACCAGTCGCTCCAGCGCGGCGAAGGGCTCCGCTACGCGGCCGCGCTCCCCGGTGGTCAGCTGGGTACCGGTCCAATGTTCCCACGCCTCGACGAGGTTGCCGACAAGCCCGAGGGCGACATCGAGATCCGCCACGGAGAGAACGTGATGATCGGGCACGGCGGCGACCGGCTCGGCACCGTGGAGGACGTGCTCTTCGATGAGGGCGAGCTGGTCGGCATCGTCGTGCGTCCCGCGGGTCTCTTCAAACACGACGTGGTCGTCCAGGTGCGTTTCCTCGACCGCAGCGACGACATGGCGCTCTTCGTGCGCATGACCCCCGAGGATGTGGCGAGGCTCGCCGAGTTCGTCGCCGAGCCCTGACGGCTCAGAGCGGGCGGCGGCCCATGAAGCCGGTGTCGCGAGGGTGCCAGAAGGCGATGCGCTCCTCACCCAGCCGCCAGCACAGGTAGATCTGCTCGCCGTCGCGCACCGACGCGAAGTCCACGAGGCCGGTGTCCGGATCGCGCAGGATGACCCCGAGCTCGTCGACCTCGGCGGAGAGGCGCTGCACGTCGAGGAACGGTCCCGAGGCGGTCACCGCCGCCGCGGCGGACCCGTTGGTGGAGACCGCGTGCCGGGCGCGCTCCGCACCCTGTTCGGTGGCGACGCGCTGCGCAACCGTCAGCGCGGTCAGCAGCTCGGTGAGCCGGGGCAGCAGAACGGTCGCCTCCGCGTGCGTGAAGACTCGTTCCATCCGGGCAACGATGCCAGACGCGGCCCCGCCGCCGCCGAGCTCAGTAGATGCCGAGTTCGAGCTGGGCCTCGTCGGAGGCCATCGTGCGCGGATCCCAGGGCGGCGTCCACACCAGGTTGATGTGCACGTCCCGGACGCCCGGCAGCGGTGCGCACACCGCGTGCGCCTGGGTCTCAATGATCGGCCCCATCGGGCAGTACGGTGTGGTGAGGGTCATGTCGATGGTCAGCAGGCCGTCGTCGTCGATGCTCGTGCCGTAGATGAGACCGAGCGAGACGATGTCGATACCGATCTCGGGGTCGTACACTTCGCTCAGGGCGGCCCGGATGAGCTCATCCGAGGCCTTCGCCTCCGGCTGTGCCACAGGTTCGGTTGTGCTCATGTCGATGTCCTCGTGACGGTGTCGCTGAGTGCCTCGAGCAGCGCGTTCCAGACCAGGGTCGCGCATTTCACCCGCACCGGGTACGCCCGAACCCCACGCAGGGCCTCGAGGTCGCCGACGCTGTCGTCTTCCATGATCGATGTTCCGTCCCCGGTGAGCATGGCGCGGAACTGTTCGGCCAGCCGTGCCGCGTCCGCAACCGGCATGCCGGTCACAGCCTCGCAGAGCATGCTGGCCGATGCCTGGCTGATCGAGCAGCCGCGACCGGTGAAGCCGATCGCCGCAACCGTGCCCCCGTCGAGTCGATAGCTGAGGTCGATCTCGTCACCGCAGAGGGGGTTGTTCGCCTCGATGACGCGATCCGCCGGATCCACGGTGTGGTGATGGCGAGGATTGCGGTAGTGGTCGAGGATGATCTCTCGATAGAGGTCGTCGTCGACCGGCGTGTACCCGACTGCCATACGACCATCGTAGTCCAACGGTTCGCGACCAAAACCTACGAGCACTCCCCGAGAATGGCCGCATGGCTCGCTCCGGCTTCCGCGCGCGTACCGGCAGCAGGCAGCGCGACCCCGCGTTCTGGCTGCTCACCGGCCAGCTGATCATGTTCACCGGCGTTGCCGCCGTGTTCCCCATCGCGCCGCTGTACGTCGCTCACCGCGGCGGCAACTCGGTGGCGGTCGCGATCTTCATCGCCGGCCCGCTGGTGGCCAACACGCTCGTCCAGGTGCCCGCCGGGCGGCTCTGCGATCGCTGGGGTCGCAAGCCCTTCCTGGTCGCTCCGCGCCTTGTGTATGCGGTGCTGGCGTTCTTCCTGTTCTTCGACATCGGCACTCTGCCGGTGCTCACCGCGCTGCGCATCCTCATGGGCGCGTGCGCGGGCGCCTACGCCCCGGCGCTTCGCGCCGCGCTCACCGATCTCAGCGCCCCGGACCAACGTGCGCAACGGTTTTCGCAGCTGCAGGCGTACGAGATGGTCGGGCTGCTCGTGGGTCCATTGATCGGGGGAGCGGCTGCGTTGTGGCGCGATTCGGCGGTGTTCGGCATCACCGGGCTATCCATGTTCATCGGCATCATGCCGATGCTTCGGGTGCCGGAGACGCGCGCCACGCCCGAGACGGCGGTGATGAGGAAGCAGCCCTTCCACTGGTGGCGTCTGCGTGGCATCGTGGTCCCCATCGCCGCGCTCTTCGCCGTGGGCACAATCTGGTCGATGTACGACGTGGTCTGGCCCCAATACCTCGCCGCCCGCGGCAACAGCCCCTTGATCATCGGCCTCTCCGTCAGCCTCTTCGCGCTGCCGATCCTCCTGCTCGCCCGCGCCGGCGGCCGCCTCGCCGACCGAGCCGACCGCCGCAAGCTGGTGACCGCGGGGATGCTGGTGGTGGCCGCGTGCGCGGCGACCTATCCGTTTCTCCAGTTCCTGGCAGTGATTCTGGTGGTCGGGGCGATTGAGGCCGTCGCGACAGTGATCCTCGAACCCAGCCTCTTCGCGGTCATCGGCGACAGCACCCCGGTAGCTTTGCGCGGACGCGGGATGGGGCTTGGCGGCCTCTATCAGTTCTCGGGCATGGCGTTCGGGGCCGCGGTGCTGGGGTCGGCTTATGGGCTCAATCCCGGCCTGCCGTTCTGGGGCGGGAGCGGCATCCTGCTCTGCGGGGCGCTCGTGTGCGCTCTCTGGCTCCCGGGCCGCACCTCGGTGTCATCGCATGCCACGCATCCGGCGGCATTTCCGGTGCTCGAGCGTGAGCAGAGCTGAGGCGCCGCGACCGGCGGCGCCGCCACTGCTCCTCGGCCACGGTGCCTCCGGGACCGCGGCGTCGATGCGTCCCTGGATCGACGCGCTGGCCGCCCTCGGTGTCGTGGCCGAGGCGCTCGATCTACCCAGGTCAAGCCCGGAACGGGCGGTGGGCGTGTTTCGCGATGCATTGATTGCACGGCCGGACGCGGCCATCGGCGGCCACTCCTATGGCGGCCGCATGGCCAGCATCCTCGCCGCGGAGCAGCCCCTTGCCGCGCTGGTCCTGCTCAGCTACCCGCTGCACCGGCCGGGCCATCCCGACGAGCTGCGGACCGCGCACTGGCCGCGGATCGACTGCCCGGTGCTCCTCCTCTCGGGCGACCGCGACCCGTTCGCCAAAGTTGACCTGCTGCGCAGCGCGGTGCACACCCTGCGCAGCGCCGAGCTGGTGATCTACCCCGGACAGGGCCACGGGTTGCTCGCTGTGCGTGCCGACGCGGCCGCGCGCATCGCCGCATTCCTGGGGTGAGACCCGTCTCGCCGCGTCGCATCAGGGGTTTCGATCAACTGCTCGTCGGCGCGATCCGGCTGCCGTCAAACGCGCAGCGGCCGGGGCGTGAGCCGCTAGCGAAACAGGCTGCGACGCTTGCCGATGCCGGCGAGGCGCAGGACCGCGAGCAGTATCACCGCACCCACGAAGGCAATGATGATTTCCACCAAGATCGAGCGACTGGTGAGAGTCGTTGTCACGCCGGCATATCGGGCGAGGAACCCACCGGCGATGGCGCCGACAAGTCCGATGACGATGTCCATCGCCAAGCCCCTGCCGCGCCCGGACATCACCTTGCTCGCAAAGAATCCGGCGATCGAGTCCGATCAACGCCCAGATGAGGATCGACCCCGGATCGAGTGTGACTGAAACCAGTGCAAGCATCTTCTTGTCCCCGTCCTGATATCGGCTAATTCGACGTGGTGGCGCTGCGGGCGATAGTCATGGTCACGAGCTTTGCGACGACAGCCGCGGCCAGCGCGTCAATGGCCATCGCCAGCACGTCGGCCCAGACCACCAGGTTGCCGTGGGCTGCATGCGCGGTGTTGAAGATGCCCGCAAACGGCGAGGCCAGTGCCGTGCCCACGGAGAAGACGAAGGCCGCGAAGCCGACGTCGTTCGCCCCGGTGGCGTGGAAGATGAAGTCCAGGGCCAGAAAGGCGATGACGATGCCGGCGATCAGCCAGACGAGCTCAACGCCGGGGGATTTGCCCGACCATGCGCGGGTCGTGCTCGTGCGCGTACTCGCTCCGGTGACCGGATCGGCGGTGGTCTGGGTCGTGCGGTTCACTCCGCTCTGGTTCGGTCCGTAGTTGGTGACCGCCTGGTCCTGGGTTTGCATGTCGGTCATGTGTCAACTCCTGTCGTGGACGCACGACACGTACGCCTCAAGTGATCGCAGTCTGCGTCCGCGGTCGCAACGATTGTCGTAACAGGGGCCCAAAGCGGCGCCTCGTGCGTCGTGCGCGCGGTGGTATCAACCATCACGATCCGATCACAAAGACAGCGAAGCCGCCGATGAAGAGCGAGGAGGCGGCGACACCCAATGCCCAGACCGCGGTGCGACGACTTGCCACGAACCAGCGCGAGCGGCGTCTCCGGAGATATCGTCGCCGCGCACTGAGGGTGTCGCGGCCCGATGGTGCGGCCACCCTGCGTCTCGTCAGTTCCACCCGGTCACCGTGCGCGTCAGGGCGTAACAAGCTCAGCAACATCGACGCGGCCATCCAGCCGCCGGCATGCGGATTCCCAGAATCCCAGCCGGGAACGGAACCGCTCGGCCTGCGCGACCACGACCGGCACATTGGTCAACTCGACCTCGCGTCGAGCCTGAGGCGACTGATCGGCCATCAGCTGCCGGATGCGCGCGAGCACGGCCTCTTCCATGGTCAGGATCTCGGTGTAGATGTTCCTCCAGAACTCGGCCTGCTCGAGGGAGGCGCTGGCTGGATCAGCTTCTCCCTCCATCCCGAGCGAGTCGTCTCCGCCCCTGATCGCGGCGACGATGTCGGGCCGGTCCTGCGTGGCTTCGTGCGGGGGCATGGACTTCTGATACACCCAACGGCGTAAGAAGATCAGCAACAGCTTTCGTATAGTCGCGAACATGGCTCCGGATCGCGCCAGGCTGGTGACCCACCCCTTCGAGGGCGAGAACATCGAAACCGAGCACTGGGAGGATGCGCGCCACTGGATGAGCATCTACGACGACCTGATTCGATTCAAGCTGGGCTTGCTCGATCGGGTCGAGCGCGAGTTGCCGAAGCTGCATCCCGTTGCCCAGACCGCCGCCAACGAGGACGTCCGCTTCATCGAAGCGCAGATGGCAGGCTACTACGCCCGCCTGGACCTCTGGTATCAGCGCGTCTGGCAGCTGCAGGGCTTGTGGCTGGATCCGAACGGTCGCGTCGTCCGCCACAAGGGGCAGGAGGCGGTGCTCACCCATCGCGAGTTCGAGCTCCTGCAATTCCTGCTCGACCATCCGCATCGCTTCTACACGGCGGCACAGATCACCGGGCTTGCATGGTCGGACGCGGCGTTGTTCCCGGAGGAGGTCCGCAACTACGTGCTCCGGGTCAGAAAAATCCTTGCGCGGCTCGAGATTCCCGTCGACCTGGTCAACCGGCCCGGGCGCGGCTACTCGTTGATCTTTCGGAATGCGGACTAGCGGGCTGGGCTAGACGCGGAAGACCCGGCGCACCTCGCCGAGACCCTCGCCGAGCGCGTCGATCTCCTGGTGGGTCGTGTAGAGGTACACCGACGCCCGCGCCATCGATGAGACGTCGTAGCGCGCCATCAGCGGCTGGGCGCAGTGATGTCCGGCGCGCACCGCGATGCCGCGCCGGTCGAGGATGGTGCCGACATCGTGGGCATGCACGTCGGCGAGGTTGAAGCTCACCACCCCGCCTCGCGCCTCGAGGTCGCGAGGACCGAAGATCGTGATATCGCCAACTTCGTCCAGAACATCGAGGAGGTGACGGGTCAAGGACATCTCGTGCGCGTGGATCCGATCGCGGCCGACCCCGTCGATGTAGTCGCACGCCGCCGCGAGGCCCACCGCCCCGGCGACGTCGGGCGTGCCCGCCTCGAACTTGTGCGGCACCGTGTTCCACGTGCTGCGCTCGAGGGTGACGCGGCTGATCATGCTGCCGCCGCCGAGAAATGGAGGCATCCGTTCCAGCAGCTCCGGGCGCGCCCAGAGCACCCCGATCCCCATCGGTCCGCACATCTTGTGGCCGCTGAAGGCGATGAAGTCGCAGTCGAGCTCACGCACCGACACCCGCATATGCGGCACGGACTGGGCGGCATCGACGCACACCAGCGCTCCCGCGGCGTGGACGCGGTCGGTGATCGCGCGGAGGTCGTTGACGGTGCCGAGCACGTTGGACTGATGACCGACCGCCACCAGCCGGGTCGGCGGGGCGAGCAGGGCATCGAGGTTGCTGAGGTCGAGCCGGCCGTCGGCGTCGATGTCGATCGCGGCGAGCTCGAGCCCGCGCCGCTCCGCGGCCAGCTGCCAGGGCACCAGGTTGCTGTGGTGCTCCATGACGGTCACCACGATCCGGTCCCCGGGCTCGAGCAGCTGGGTCGCGTACGAGGACGCCACGAGGTTGATCGCCTCGGTGGTGTTGCGCACGAACACCACCCCGTCGCCGGGCGCGTCGATGAAGGCGGCGACCCGGACCCGGGCGCGTTCGAAGGCGTCGGTCGCGTCGTTGCCCAGCGTGTGCACACCGCGGTGGACGTTGGCGTTGCTGGTCGCGTAGTAGGCGTCGACCGCGTCCACGACCGCGCGGGGCTTTTGCGACGTCGCCGCGGAGTCGAGATAGACGAGCGGATACGTGCCGATCCGACGCTCGAGGATCGGAAAGTCGGCGCGGATGCGCGCGACGTCGAGACCGCTCGGGGACGCAACCTGGGCGGTCACAGCGCCGTCACCTCGTCGGCGAGGGCCACCCGCAGCCTGCCGTCGCTTGTGGTCTCGATGTGGTGCACCCGAACCGGCTCGACGGCCGGAAGCGAGAGTGGGTCTCCGGTCCTGAGGTCAAAGCTCGAACCGTGCAGGGGGCACTCGATGACGCAGCGATCGATGTCGAGATCTCCCTCGCTCAACGAGGCCTCGGCGTGGCTGCAGGTGTCGTCCAGCGCGAAATACTCGCCTTCGACGTTGAAGATGGCCACCGGGACGCCGTCGATCTCGACGCGGGCGGCGCATCCCGGCGGGATGTCACTGGCGCTGGCCACGTCGACCCAGCCGTTGCTCATGCGCCGGTCGCGGCGACCCCGGCCACGGAGGCGCCGGCGATCTCCGCATCGAGCAAGGTGCCGGCGAGCTCCGCGAACCCGCGATGGGGGACGCGGTCGAGCACATCGTCCATGAATCCGCGCACGATCAGTGAGCTCGCCTCGTCGGGCGGCACGCCGCGAGCCATGAGATAGAAGCGCTGGTCGGAGTCGATGTGGCCCGCGGTGGCGCCGTGCCCGCACTTCACGTCGTTGGCGCGGATCTCGAGCCGGGGAATCGAATCGGCCTTGGCCCCCTGGCTCAGCAGCAGGTTGCGATTGGCCACGTAGCCGTCCGCGTGCACCGCGGTTGGGGCGACGTCGATCATGCCGCCGTACACGGACCGAGCCTGGTCGCGTACGGCCACCTTGAGCAGGAGATTGCTGCGCGTCTCCGGGCCGCGATGGGCCTGGAGCGACTGATGGTCGATGTGCTGGGTGCCGTCGCCGAAGCAGATGCCGAGGATGTCGGCCTCGCTGCCGACGCCGTCGAGCATCACCTCCCACCACACCTTCTGGAGACGTGAGCCGAGCGTGATGCCGGTGAAGCGCAGCTTCGCATTGGCATCGAGCAGGGTCCGCTGCAACGCGATGTGCCAGACGCCCCCGCCCCACTGCTGCACGGTGCAGTAGTCGAGGCGCGCGTCGCGACCTGCCGCGAGCACGACCATGGCGTCGCTGAACATCGGCGCGGTTCCCGCCGGCGACGCGTAGGCGTCGATGACGGTGAGCGACGCGCCCTCGTCGAGCACCACGGCGGTGGTCGGGAACGTCGCGACGTCCGACCCGGATGCGGCGTGCGCGATCCACACCGGGACCAGGGCCTCGACCCCGCGGGGAACGTACACGAACGCGCCACCGCGCCACATCGCGTTCCAGAGAGCGGCGAACTTCGATTCGTCGACGCGGACGGCGGCGAGCGCGCGCTGGACGAGCTCGGGGTGCAGGACCGCGGCCTCCTCGAGGGTGGTCACGATGACTCCCTGGGCGAGCAGCGTGTCGGCGCCATCGATGATCGGCGACGACGGGCCGTCGAAGATCAGCGCGGCGTCGGGCGCCGCGCTGTCGCGCTGGGCTCGCATGGCGTCGACGACGGCAGCGTCAACGCTCTCGAGCGGCGCGAAGCGTTCCGGGTGCAGCCCCGAGATATCGGTGCGCCGCCAGTCCTCGTCGCGGTGCGACGACGGCATCGGCAGCGCCTCGTAGGCGTCCCAGGCGATGCGCCGGCGTGCCGCGAGCCATGTCGGGGAGGCGGCCGCCCGGGCTGCCGCGGCCTCAGGCCCCAGCGCCGCTGTGGGCTCCGCGGCCAGCGGTGTCGTCACCCGATCGCACCCTCCATGGAGAGCGCGAGCAGACGGTTGAGCTCCACCGCGTACTCCATCGGCAATTCCTTGACGAAGGGCTCGAAGAAGCCGTTGACGATGAGCGCGGTCGCGTCCTGCTCGGTGACCCCGCGTGAGGTCAGGTAGAAGATCTGGTCCTCGCCGACCTTGCTGACGCTCGCCTCGTGACCGATGGTCACGTCCGGGTTCTCGATGTCCATGTAGGGATAGGTGTCGCTGCGCGATGCCTCGTCGAGCAGGAGCGCGTCGCAGCGCACGCTGACCTTGACGTTGTGCGCCTTGGGCAGGACCTTGATGTGGCCGCGGTACGAGGTGCGTCCGCTGCCCTTGCTGATCGAGCGCGACACGATGTTGCTGGTGGTGTTCGGGGCCACGTGGATCGCCTTGCTGCCCGCGTCCTGGTGCTGGCCGTCGCCGGCGAATGCGGCGCTCATGACCTCGGCGTGGGCGCGCTCACCCATCAGGTACACCGACGGGTACTTCATGGTCACCTTCGATCCGAGGTTGCCGTCGATCCATTCGACGGTCGCGTCCTCGTTGGCGATGGCGCGCTTGGTCACCAGGTTGTAGACGTTGTCCGACCAGTTCTGGATGGTTGTGTAGCGAATCTTGGCGCCCTTGTGCGCGATCAGCTCGACCACCGCGCTGTGCAGCGAGTCGCTCGAGTAGTTGGGCGCGGTGCAGCCCTCGATGTAGTGGACCGACGATCCCTCGTCGGCGATGATCAGGGTCCGCTCGAACTGGCCCATGTTGTCGCTGTTGATCCGGAAGTACGCCTGCAGCGGGATGTCCACCTTCACGCCCGGCGGCACGTAGACGAACGATCCGCCCGACCACACCGCACTGTTGAGCGCCGCGAACTTGTTGTCGTTCGGGGGGATGACCGTGCCGAAATACTTGCGGAAGAGCTCCGCGTGCTCGCGCAGGCCGGTGTCGCAGTCGCTGAAGAGCACGCCCTGCTTCTCGAGGTCCTCGCGGATGTTGTGGTAGACGACCTCGGAGTCGTACTGCGCGCTCACCCCCGCGAGGAACTGGCGTTCCGCCTCGGGGATGCCGAGCCGGTCGAAGGTGCGCTTGATGGAGTCGGGGACGTCGTCCCACGATCGGCTCATCTCCTCGACGGGCTTGACGTAGTAGTAGATGTTCTCGAAGTCGAGGCCGGAGAGATCGGCGCCCCAGTTGGGCATGGGCCGCTTGCGGAAGTGGTCGAGTGCCTTGAGCCGGAACTTCAGCATCCACTCGGGCTCGTTCTTGTGCTGGGAGATCGACGCCACCACCTCGGGCGACAGGCCCTTCTCGGTGCGGAACACCGACACGTCGTTGTCCGAGAAGCCGTACTTGTAGTCCTTGGTCAGCTCTTTTGCTTGAATCGCCATCGCGGATCTCCTACGCGGTGGCGGCGGCGGCCGTCCCGAGAATTGGTTCGTAGCCCTCGCGCTCGATCTGCCGCGCCAGGTCCGCCCCGCCGGAGGTGATCACGCGCCCGTCGTGAAGGACGTGCACGCGGTCCGGGTGAAGGTGCTCGAGGATGCGCGGGTAGTGGGTGATGACGAGCACCCCCATGTCGGGCCCGCAGAGCCGCATCACGCCGTCGGCGACGGTGCGCAGCGCGTCGACGTCGAGGCCGGAGTCGGTCTCGTCGAGGATCGCGAGCTTGGGTCGCAGCATGGCGAGCTGGAGGATCTCCGAGCGCTTCTTCTCGCCGCCGGAGAAGCCGTCGTTGATGTAGCGGGAGCGGAAGCTCTCGTCGATCTTCAGCTCGCTGCATCTCGGCGCTGAGCCGGTTGAGGAACTCCCGTGCGGGCATCTCCTTGCCCTGGGCTCGCAGCGCCGCGCGCAGGAAGTTCACGGTGGTCACGCCCGGGATCGCGGTCGGGTACTGGAAGCAGAGGAACAGTCCGAGGCGCGCGCGCGCGTCGGCGGTGAGCGGGAGCAGGTCCTCGCCGCCGAAGGTGGCCGATCCGCCGGTGACCGACGTACTTGGGATGACCCATGAGCGTGTACGCGAGGGTGCTCTTGCCCGAGCCGTTCGGGCCCATCAGCGCATGGATCTCTCCCTGCGCGACCTCGAGGTCGACGCCCTTGAGGATCTCCTTACCCTCGACGGTGGCATGCAGGCCCGGTGATCGAGAGCACCGCCCGGACTCATCGGCGCTGGCTCCGGCGGGGCCGGGGCCATGGCGTCGATGAGCGACTGATCGGCCACCAGCTCGGCGAGCGTGGTCTGGCTGAGCACGGCGTCGATGCTCTGCTTGAGGCGCATCCACAGGCCGCGCGACGCGCACTCGCCCTCGCGCTGGCACGTGCCGGTGACGTAGCCGTGGGCGACGCACTCCACGGGCGACACCTCGCCCTCGATCACCGTGACGACGTCGAGGACGCTGATCTCGCTCGGCCGGACGGGTCGAGCGCGTACCCACCGTGGACCCCGCGAGTGCTCTCGACGAGGCCACCGCGGCGCAGCTGCGAGGCGAGCTGCTCGAGGTAGGCGAGCGGGAGGTGCTCGACGCGGGCCACCTCGGCGATGCTCAGCGGGACCGGCGCCGTACGCCTTGGCGAACTCGGTCATCATGCGCAGCCCGTAGTGAGCCTTGGAGCTGACCCGCATCGAGAACGACGCGGCCGGCGGGGCGCTGGGATCGGACGTGTGCCGGTGGGAGGTGCCTCGCCCGAGCTCGAAGAATCCCGACTGTCATGGTCAGAATTATACAACGACCGGCGTGGGCCGAGAAGAGCCCGGAGCCGCTGCGATATTCTCGCCGGGCGCTCGATGCCCTCGCTCATCGCCCCCGCGTGCGCTCCCCGACGCTCGCTCGGAATGCTCGCGGCCGCCCTGCTGGCGGCTGCGGGGGGTCGACGAGCCCGTCGTCGCCCACCCCCAGCCCGCTGACGCCCGCCCAGATCCAGGCCCGCTACACCGCCGCCGCGACGCCAGTACAACCAGGGCGAGGCGCAGATCGCCGCGACCGAGAACGCGGCGTGCGACCCCGCCAGCGCGACGGTCGCGCTCAGCGCCTGCCAGACCGCCCTCAGCCAGCAGCGGCAGCTGACCATCGCCTACGACAACGCGCTCCGGGCGATCCCCTTCAGCGGGAGCGACCGCCACCGACGCCGGCCACCTGCTCGGCGACGACGCCGCGATCGAGAAGCTGCTCGAGCAGGCCGCGACCGCCCCGGCGATCGCGGTCATCGCCAGCCTCCAGCAGCAGGTCATCCCGCTGCTCGCCACCGCCGCGACCGACGCCACCAGCGCTGCGGGCGGCATCGGGCTTCCCGCGCCCGCCTGACCCGGCGGTCAGCTCGCCCGGCAGGCGGCGACCGCGGTCTGCTCCCGGATGCGCGCCACGGCAGCGGCGATCAGCCGTGGCGGCCTTGTCGATGTCCTCCGCGGTCGTGGCGCGGCCGGTGGTGCAGCGCAGCGCGCCGGCGGCGAGGTCGTCCGGGTAGCCCATCGCTCTGAGCACGTGCGAGGGCAGCGGCGCTCCGCTCGCGCAGGCGGACCCGGCCGAGGCCTCGACGCCGTCCAGGTCGAGAGCCGCGAGCAAGCACGTCGCTGCGGACGCCGGGAAGCGCGAAGGTCGCGAACCCCGCCGCCTTGGCGGCGCCCGGCGGCGGTGACGATCGCGTCCGGGAACCCGCGCGTTCACCGCAGCCACCAGGCGCGCACAGAGCGCCGCCTGGCGCTCGGCCTCCTCGCCGCGGAACCGCTCGGCGAGCTCCGCGGCGGCGGCAAAGCCGACGATGCCGGCGACGTTCTCGGTGGCGCTGCGGCGGTTGCGCTCCTGGCCGCCACCGGTGCTCTGCGCCGCGAGCGCGACCCCGTGGCGGACCCACAGCGCCCCGACTCCCTTGGGTCCGTAGATCTTGTGCGCGGAGAGCGAGAGCAGGTCGACGCCGAGCGCCGCGGGATGGATCGGGAGCCTGCCGAACGCCTGCACCGCGTCGGTGTGGACCAGCGTCCTCGGGTTGCGTCGATGCACGGCCTCGGCGATCGCCGGCGACGTCCTGCGACGGCGCCCGTTTCGTTGTTGACGAACATGACCGAAACCAGCACGGTCTCGTCGGTGACCGCCGCCGGCCACCGACTCGGGGTGACGCGGCAGTCGCGGTCGCAGCCGGCGACGGTGAGCGTCGGCCAGACCGACGCCTCGAGGTGGCGAGCGGTCTCGAGGATCGCGTCGTGCTCGATCGCGCTGACCACGATGTGCCGGCCCCGTTCCGCGCCCCAGCGCTCGAGCACGCCGCGAAGCGCGAGGTTGTCGGCCTCGGTGCCCGAGCCGGTGAAGACGATCTCGCGCTGCGCGCACTCGAGCACCGCCGCGATCCGGTCGCGCGCGCCGTCGACGGCCGAGCGCGCGGCGCGGCCGGACGCGTGCACCGATGACGGGTTGCCCTGAGTTGTCGTCAAATACGGCAGCATCTCGTCGAGCACCTGGGGCGCGAGCGGCGTGGTCGCCGCGTGGTCGAGGTGGATGCGGGTCATGCCGGATGCGGCGGTGCCGCCGCGATCGCGGCCCGCACGCGCTCGATCACCGAGTCGGTGAAGCTCGGTCGTGGACGCCTGGCCGCCGAGGTCGGAGGTGGCGATCCCGGCGCGGAGCGCGTCGAAGACGGCGTCGCGGATCACCGTCGACGCCCGCCGGCAGCGCGGGTCGGACGACGAAGCCGAGCAGGGCGGCGGCGGCGAGGATCATCGCCATCGGGTTGGCGACGTTCTTGCCCTCGAGGCTCGGGCGCGGTGCCGTGCGGCGCCTCGGCCATCACCACCGAGGGGACGAGCGCGTCGTCGTCGAAGCCGAGGAGCAGCGACTCGGCGCCGGCGATGCTGCCGAACAAGCGGAAGCACCAGGTCGCTCAGGCAGTCGCCGTCGCGGTTCAGCGCCGGGATGACCAGGGGGTCACCGGCGCGGCTGAAGAGCAGCGCGTAGGTGGCGTCGATGAGCTGGGGCTCGTAGTCGACCTCGGGATGGCGCCCGGCGGCGGCGTCGAGCTCCTCCTTGAACATGCCCTCGTAGACCCTCGACACGGTGAACTTGGGGCCGCCGAAGACCCGGGCACGGGTGCGCGCCGCGTGGACGAAGGCGAACTCGGCGACCGCCCGGCAGGTGGCCCGCGAGATGTGCTCGGTGCGGTATGCGATCTCGTCGCCGTCGCTCTCCTCGCGCCACTCCCGCGCGTTGTAGGCGTCGTCGACGGCCATGCGCACGATGCTGATCGGCGCGCTGACCCCGGCGATCCCGGCGACGCCCGGGATGCGCCGGCCGGTGCGCAGGATCACGCGTCCGCCGACTCGCTCGCGGAGCAGGGCGTTGGGACTGCCCACGTCGGCGCGGTCGGTCGGCGTGACCGTCGCGGCCTTCAGCCCGAAGCCGGCGGCACGCATCGCGTCGGCCGCCTCGGCGACCACCGCGTTCCCGGTCTCGCGGCGGCGTTCGAGCGAGAGGTCGAACGTCTGCAGCTCGAGCTCCACGTCGATGACGTCCGGGTGCGATCACCCGGAGCGCCTCGTCGAGCAGCTCCTGGCCGGTCTGATCGCCACGCAGGACGACGATGGTGGTCACCGGCAACAGCGTACGTCGCCACCCCGAGGCGGCGACCGGTCGGCGCGATGCCATCATCGCGCGCGTGCCGAACTCGGTGACGTCGCGAGACGACGAGCAGGAGCGCCGCCCGGGCGCGGTGCTGTTCGTCTACACGTGGGATCTCGCCCTGGCGATCCTCGCCCTCTTCGGAGCACTCGCGCCGTTTGCGGGCGGCGTGCGCCACCGCCACCGGCGGCACCGCCAGCCTGCCCCTGGCGGCGCAGGTGATCGCGGCGGTGTCGTCCGCCTCCTACGCGGCGACGCTGATCATCGTCGCGTCGCTGCTGACCCGAAAACGCGCATGGGTGCGCCAGACCCAGATCGGCACGCTCGGGACCGCGATCGCGCTCGCCGCCATCTCGGTGGCGGTCGGGGCGATCGTCGGCAACGGCGTCGATGCGACCGGGCTCGTCGTCACGCTGATCTTCGTGCTCCTCGATGCGCTCGCGATCGTGATCATGACCGAGCGGCGCGTGGTGAGCTGGTACGACCAGACCGCGACCATCCCGGTCTACGTGTGGGCGACGCTCGGCGCTCTGGATCGGCGGCAGCGTCATGATCATCGTCCTGGCCGCGCTGGCGCGCTGACGCTCGCGGCCGCGTCAGATGTAGGTCAGGAGGTCCTCGACGATCTCCACGAGCTCGTCGTTGCGCACCGGTTTCATCATCACCGCCGCGGCGCCGAGCTGTTGCGCACGCTCGCGGGCGCCGACGTCCCCGGCAGCGGTGAGGATGACCACCCCGGCGCGAGGGTGCTCGGGCGCGAAGCGGATCGCCTGGAAGAGCTCCAGCCCGTCGGTGTCGAGGGTCGCGTCCAGGATGAGCACGTCGGGCTCGAACGCGGAGAGCTCGTCGCGCACCTCGCGCACCGCCTTCGCCCAGCGCACCTCGTGGCCGAGCACGTGAATCGGTTGATGACCTGCTGAGCGACGGCGGCCTCATCCTCGGCGATCAGGATGCGGGCGCGGGCTTGCGGCATCACCGCGCATCGTAGGGCAAACGGCCTGCCGCGTGCCCGCCTCGCCGCGCCGATCCGCGCCGCGTACACTGGCGCCGGCGATGCCGCTGCCACCCCACGTCCTGATCGGCACCGAGCGTTCCCGTCGCGGGCGTTTCGACGGAAGCCGCTTCATTCGCTGGCTGCACCGCCCGGCCCGCCGCCGGCACGCGCGCGACGCTCAGCACCGCCCGCGACCCGCGCGCCCGCGCCGCGGCGCCACGCAGGTCGACGAGGGAACGCGAGCGTTCTGGGCCGGGCAGCGAGACCGCCAACGTCACCTCGCGGCGTGCCGCGGCGCTGGTCGACGCGCACGAGCGCGGTCGCGCGCCGGTCGGCAGCAGGCCTCCCGGCAACCCGGCATTCAGCGAAGCCCTGTTCGTCGAGCTGATGCGCGCGAACCAGTACCGCCGCGCCTTTTCGCTGCTCAGCGAGGACTGCCAGCTCAGCTGGGGCTCGCCCGAAGCGTTCGCCGAGGCGCAGGGAGCTTCGACGATGCGCCGGCTGCGCGGCGTGAGTGTCAAGGAGGTCCGCTACCTGCCGGAGTGGACCGAAACATCCACGCGGGGCAGGACGTACCGCGACGTCGCCGAGCTCGACGTGGAGTACGAGGTCGGCGACCCGGACCCGGTGGCGGGATCCGGCGGGTCGTGCACCTCGTCCCCGGCGGTGGCCGCTGGCGATCGATCTGCTACCCGGTGTAACAGCAGTTCAACCGAACTCTCGCAGCCTCGAGCCGCGCGTGGGACAATCCGCTCGTGCACGCCGCCGCCACACGCGCTCGCAGCCCGGTCCGATGGAGCGGACCTGCCTGGAGATCGCGCGCGTCGAGCGTGAGGCCGCGTTCCGCCGCGAGCGCATCTCGCGCACCCGGCTTCGCGTCCGCGAGGCTGACGTGCTCATCGACCTCATCGAGGAATGCCGGCTGCGGTCCTTCCGCCTGATCCCGCCGGCGCTCTGGAGCGCGGTGGTCCGCGCCGTCGGCGCGGTGGACGCGGAGCTGCGCGACCGGCTCGGCATCGACCGCGATCCCGACCACGTGGCCGACATCCTCTTCGAGGCGCAGGAGGTCCTGCTGCTGCGCGCGCTCGAGTCGCGCCGGCCGAGACTGGCTCCGATCATTCCGCTGTTCGGCGCGCGCGAACCGAACCGCGGCCGCGGGCTGACGCCTCCGTCCGGAGGTGACCTGGGAGGTCGCCGTCGCGGGAACGTTCCATCGCGACGACGTGACCACGCCGGCCGGCCGGCGCGACGTCGCTCGGTGGGTCTGCGGTGTATTTCGCGCTCGCGGCCTGCGCGCTACGCACCCGTCCACGTCAACGGCATCGTCGGCTCCGACACCGTGGCCGAGTTTCGCCGGATGCTCGACAGCCCCGAACATCGACCTCGACGGCCTGGTGGTCAGCGACCTGCCCACCTTTCGCTGGCACGCGGTGCACGACTTCGAGCGCTGGGTCACCGCGCAGGAATCCGCCGAGCCGGGCTGTGACCCGGCGTGGCAGCCGGCGCTCGCGGAGCCGTCGCGGCACGCCGAGGTGCTCTTCGTCGCGAGCATGGACCCGCGCAGTCCAGGACGAGGTCGTCAACCAGTCGGCGGCTCGCCTGATCGGGACCGACTCGATG
The DNA here is from genome assembly GCA_963768105.1 of Candidatus Dormiibacterota bacterium. GTDB lineage: Bacteria > Chloroflexota > Dormibacteria > Aeolococcales > Aeolococcaceae > Palsa-851. Next base: position 161,086 of record CAVYGR010000002.1, read on the forward strand.
ACCGAGTTCATCGATGAGCCGGCCCGCCGAGGTCAGATCGGTGCTGGAGCGGGTCGACATCCTGTTCCTGACCGCGGCCGAGCTCGCCGCGCTCACCGGTGAGCGACGACTGGCGGGCCTCGGCAACCGGGCTCTGCGGGATCGGGCGGCTGCGAGCGGTGGTCGTCAAGCGCGGGCCGCGTGGCGCCGCCTGCGTCACCGCCGGCGCGGTCATCGAGCGGGCGGCGGTGGCGGTGCCGGAGGTCGTCGACCCCACCGGCGCCGGCGACGCCCTCGCGGGCGGGTTCCTCGGGCACGCGGCCCGAAACGGACGCGCGGATGAGTCGACGTTCGAGGCTTCACTGGCCGAGGGACTGCGCTGCGCGGCGGACGCCATCGTCGAGTTCGGGACGGCTGGTCTGGTGGCGACCCGCACCGTATGATCCCGGGCTAATGGCAACGCGGCCGCGTGATCTCGGGACCCCGATCGACCGCAACCTTGCCCTCGAGCTGGTCCGCGTCACCGAGGGGGCGGCCATGTCGGCGGCGCGATACATGGGCCGCAACCAGAAGGAGACCGCCGACCAGGCCGCCGTGGACTCGATGCGCCGCAGTCTCGGCTTCGTCGACATGGACGGCGTCGTCGTCATCGGCGAGGGGGAGAAGGACGAGGCCCCGATGCTCTACATCGGTGAGCAGGTGGGCAACGGCAACCCGCCGGCGGTCGACGTCGCGGTCGATCCGATCGACGGCACCCGGCTGGTGGCGCGCGGCATCCCCGGGGGCATCGCCACCGTGGCGCTCGCCGAGCGCGGTTCCATGTACCACACCCACATTCACTACATGGAGAAGCTGATCGTCGGGCCGGCTGCCGCCAAGGTGATCGACATCACCGCCAGCGTGGCGCAGAACCTCAAGCGGATCGCGCGCGCCGAGGACCGCCGCGTCGAGGACCTCACCGTGGTGGTGCTCGACCGCGACCGCCATGACGTGTTGCTCGAGGAGATCCGCTCGGCCGGGGCGAGGGTCAAGCTGATCATGGACGGCGACGTCGCCGCGGGCCTCATGGCGGCGATGGAGCACCGGACGGGCATCGACGTGCTCATGGGCGTCGGGGGCGCTCCGGAGGCGGTGCTCGCCGCCTGCGGCATCAAGTGCATCGGCGGCGGCATGCAGGCCCGGATCTGGCTGCGCGAGGGGGAGCGCGGCGTCCTTGAGCAGGAGGGCAAGCAGGAGGGCGTGGTGCTCGAGCTCGACGACCTGGTCTCCGGAGACAACGTCTTCTTCGCGGCCACCGGGATCACCAGCGGCGAGCTCCTCGAAGGAGTGCGCTTCCTCGGCGAGGACCGCTGTCACACCCAGAGCCTGGTCATGCGCTCGTATTCGGGAACCGCACGGTACATCGACGCGGAGCACAATCTCGCAAAGCTCCGGCGCCGCCGCGATCCCGCGGAGCTGGCCTCCAAGGGGACGGCGATCGATCAGGCCTAGGCCGCTGCCCGTTCGACGGGCAGGTTGCTTTCCACGTGACAGAATCGGAGCGCGGTGATCAAGGCACGATTTCGGCCGAGCGTGAACCTGATGCGCTGGTTCACGCCGGGGCTCCACGTCAAACGGTGGCTCGGGCTCCTGTTCCTCGCGATCGTGATGATCAGCCTGGCGGCGGGCTACATCCTCCGCGACCTCTACAGCGCTCAGATCACCTTCCCGTCCTGGGTGGGCGACGTCACCCTGCAATTCCTGCCCCGCCTGATCCGGGCGCTGCTCTTCGCGCTGGTCGGAGTGGGGCTGATCGTGCTCTGCTTCTACAAGCTCAGCCAGTCGATCCTCGGACCCTTCCTTCCCGGGCGCGGGACCACCGAGCGCGGCCTCGCCGACCAGCTCTACAAGTTCCGCTACCTCGCCAAGGGTCCGCGAGTGGTGGCGATCGGCGGCGGGACGGGCCTCTCGGCGTTGCTCCGAGGCATCAAGAAATACACCGGGAACATCGTTGCGATCGTGACCGTCGCCGACGATGGGGGATCGAGCGGGCGTCTCCGCGAGGAGTACCGGGTCCTGCCACCGGGCGACATCCGCCAGTGCCTCACCGCCCTCGCCGAGACCGAGCCGCTGATGAGCGAGCTCTTCCAGCACCGCTTCGGCGGCGAGGGGGCGCTCGCCGGCCACTCATTCGGAAACCTCTTCATCACCGCGATGGCCGAGATCACCGGCGACTTCGAGCACGCCATCCGCGAGTCCGGCCGCGTCCTGGCGGTCCGCGGCCAGATCGTCCCCGCGACCCTCCGCGACGTCGTGCTCTGCGCGACCGCCGGCAGTGAGCTGCGGGTCGGCGAGTCCAACGTTCCGCATGGCATCGACCGGATCGACCGGGTGTTTCTCGAGCCGCCGGATGCCGAGATCAACCCCGAGGCCGAGAACGCCATCCTCGCCGCCGAGCTGGTCATCGTCGGGCCGGGATCGCTGTACACGTCGATCCTGCCCAACCTCCTCATCGACGGGATGGTCGAGGCGCTCCGGGCGAGCCCGGCCGTGAAGGTGTACGTCTGCAACATCGCCGGCCAGCCCGGCGAGACCATGGGGTACTCGGTGAGCGAGCACCTGAAGACCATCGAGGACCACGTCGGTGACCACCTGTTCGACTACGTGATCGTCAACAGCAACGTGGGGCTGCCACTGCCGCCCTCGGCGATCGAGGCGGGGGTCACGCGGGTCGGGTTCGATCGCGCCCAGGCCGCCCATCAGCACGTGAATTACGTCCTCGCCGACGTCGCGTCGGCGTCGATCTCCACCCACCATGACCCCGAGAAGCTCTCCCGGGTGATCATGAAGCGGATCTGGCACTAGCCGGACGCACCGGCGACCTTCAGTAGAGGAGGTCGTGGCGAACTCGGTACGCCCACTGGTGGGCCGCCCGTTCCGCAAGCGCGTTCCAGGCCGCGTAGCGTCGCCGCGAGATGGGCAGATCCCAGGTCCCGACGTACTCGGTGATGCGCTCGCTGAAGCCCGACTTGAAGCGATAGAGGCCGAAGAGCGGGTGCGACGGTGAGAGCTCGGCTGCCGGAGGCACGGCGACCAGGTCGTAGCTCTCCACGCCGCGCGCTCGAAGCCAGCGGATGACCTCCCACTGGAGCAGGTGCGGCGCCATCACCGCAGCGTGCTCCTTGGTGGAACCGCCGTCCTTGTACCAGGCCTTGGTGCCGATGAAGGTTGCGAACACACCGGCGAGCACCTGGCCTTCCAGTGATGCGAAGAAGAGCTGACCCTGCCCCGCCGCCGCGTGGAGCCGCCAGTACCCGGAGAAGTAGTCCTTGCTGCGCAAGGTGAAACCCGCGCGATCGCGGGTCGACGCCATCAACGCGTACATGATGTCGATGTTGGCGGCGTCGAGCGGTACGGGCGACACCGTGACCCCACGCCGTTGCGCGAGCCGCATGTTGTAGCGGCTTTTGGGTTTGAACGACGCCAGGAGGGCGTCCTCCTCGGGGCGCAGATCGACGACGATCGTCGCCCTGCTGATCTGGACGTCGTGGCGGGCCTTCTGCAATCCCAGCCGCAGCAGCGCCGCGACCGCATGGTCGCTCTGCTCGATCTCCGGTTCGACCTTGATCGCGAATGCCCGCCCGGCGCGCTCTCGAATCCCGCCGAGCAGCGGCTCGAGCTGATCGACCCGGCTCACACCGGGGCCCTTGGGGATGTAGCCGAGCTGGCCCAGCCCCGGCACCGTGTGTCGAAGCTCCAGCACCGCGACCTGTGGTGGGCCGTCGGTGAGCAGATACCGCGGCGTCCATCGGTGCGCGCGTTTGAACTCCCCCCACGCCCGGGTCTGCAGGATCTGGCCGCCGTCGGGGTTGGCGGCAACGAGCTCGTCCCAGCGCGCGAGCTCGACGGACGTGGCCTGTCTCATCGCTTGAGCCGCGCCACGACCCGGTAGAGCCGGTGGCGCATCGGTCGGACGCCCAGGTCCCAGGTGCCCGCGCGCTCGACCGCCTCCCCGCCGAAGGACCGCTTGAACTGCGAGAAGCCTTCCCAGGGATGTCCCGGCGTGCCGCCCGGGGTGATGCCCCAGAAGTCGAATCGCAGTGCACCTCCGGCACGGGCGTCGAGGAGCATCTGCCACACGAGCGGCGCCGCGGCTTGGAGCTTGCGACCGGTCTCGGGATGCGACACCGCGTGCGCGTAGTAACGGGTCGCATCGAAGTCGAAGCACAGCGCGGCGGCCACCGCCTCGCTGTCCGCTTCGGCGATGTACAGCACCGCGGCCCCCTCCGGCATCAGCGTCGCGGCAACGATGCGGTGATACGACTCGGACTGGCCGCGATACCTGCCCGACGCGGCGGTGGTCTCCTGTAGTCGCAGGAACACCTCGATGTCGTCCGGGTCGGTGCTGGAGCGGATCGTGAGCCCCCGGCGCGGCGCAGCATTGATCGCGCCCCGGTGCCCGGCGCTGAGACCCTTGCGCAGGACGGCTTCGTCGGGGGCCAGATCGAGCACCCACGTCCAGCGCGGCTGGATGGCCCTGCTCGGTTGCGCTCCGCTGGCTCGCAACGCAACCGCTGCGCCATCGCCCGCGGGCTCGGCGCGGACGAAATCGAGCGAGCGCTCTCGAGCTGCGGCCATCGCGTCTCCCAACGCGTCGGTCATCGCGGCTCCGGAGACCGCCGTCGGCCCGTGTGGGAGATAGACGTACCTCGGGAATCGGCCGGACCGAATCGCCCCGGCCCACATCCAGCGCTCATCGCGCGACCAGATCACCTCGTGGCCGAGCGCGGCCTGGACTCGCTGCCAGAGCGTGCTCTGCAGGAAATGGCCGCCCATGCGCTGCAGCGCGGAGTCCCACTCCGCGCCTGCGACGCCGGCGTGCGCCACCGACACGCGTTGCGACGCTAGCACAGCGACGATTGCGCCCGACGTTGAGAAAGGACCACGGTTTTCCTTACAATCGCGCGCGTTTCCCCGTCCAACTCCTGGAGAGAACGCATGGCAACAGTCGTGACACGCGATGTGCTCGCGAAGCAGCTCGCAGATCGTGCAGAGATCACCGTCACCGCCGCACGCGACGAGGTGCGCTGGTTCTTCGACACGATCGCGCAGTCGTTGGAGAAAGGCGACGAAGTTCGCATCCACGGCTTCGGCAACTTCAAGACCGCACAGCGCGCGGCGCGCCTCGGTCGCAATCCACGCACCGGTGAAGCCGTCAAGGTACCGGCTCGCCGCGTGGTGCGCTTCTCGGCGAGCACCTCGCTCTCGAGCGCGGTGAAAGGCGCACGGTCCGGGCGTCGGGCCAAGGCCTGATCTGACAGGCCGCATGATGTGACGCCGCCGCGGGCGCGGCGTCGCCGGTAGGCAGGCACGCTCGCATGCTACGGGTAGACGTGCGACTGCGAGCCGGATGACGGCGAGGCGACGCCCGCGGCTGCGGGTGGTCGGGATCACCGCGCTTGTCGCGTTGCTGATCGCGGCCGCCTGCGTGGTCGCCCTCCGGCTCGCGGCGCCGTTGCCCCCCGCAACCGTCAGCATCGACGCGCCCGCCACGCTGGCGGTGGACGTCGCGGTCGCGCCACCGATTCCGGTGCCGGCGCAGGGCAGCTTTGCCCTCTCGACGAGTGCGGACGGCAGCGTCGCGACCCACGATCCCACCATCGAGCGACCGATCGGGTCGGTGGCCAAGGCGATGACCGCGCTGCTGGTCGTCAGGGTCCATCCCCTGGCGGTCGGGTCGAGCGGCCCATCGTTGACCATGACCGGCGCCGACGTCGCGCTGTACCGTCACGCGCAGGCCGAGGGCGGTTCCGCGGTGCCGGTGCGCGCCGGTGAGGTGCTCACCGAGCGCGATCTGCTGCTCGCGTTGCTCCTTCCTTCCGCGAACAACATTGCCGAAACGCTGGCCACGTGGGTGTCGGGCACCCGGGTGGCCTTCATCGCGCAACTGAACGCGACGGCTGCGGCGTTGGGCATGGAGCACACACACTTCGCCGACCCAAGCGGCTTCAGCGCGCAGACCGTCTCCAGCGCCGCCGACCTCGTGGTGCTCGCCGAGTCGGTTGTCGCCAATCCCGCGCTCGCCGAGCTGGTGTCAGTCCGCCAGGCCCTGCTTCCCGACGGCACCATCGTGCGCAACCTCGACATCCTGCTCGGCGAACAGCCCGGCTGGCTCGGCGTCAAGACCGGTTGGACGGGTGCGGCGGGCGGCTGCCTGCTCTTCGCCGCCCGTGAGTCGTACGCGACGAATAGGGGCGTCACGGTCTGGGGTGCGGTGCTCGGACAGCCACCGCTGGCCGCCGGCGATCCGGCGCACCCGGAGCTCGGCGCGGCATTCGCGGCGGCACGGAGCGCAGCGGTCGCGGCACTCGGGGCCTACGCCGCCGTCGACCTCGACCGCTTCTCATCCGCGGTGACGGGCAGCATCGCAACCCGATGGGGGGGCCATTCGCAAGTCTTGGTGGCCAGGGAAAGCCAGGTCGTGGTGGTTCGCGCCGGCGCCTTGCTGCATCTCACCGTGACCGCGTACCGGCCCATGGCCCCGTTCGGATCAGGCGACGTGGTCGGACGTCGTGACCGGCGTGCTCGAACTCGGATACCAGCGTCACGTGGCGGGTCCTCAGCGGCGCTGCGATCGACGCTCCCTCCTTGTGGTGGAAGCTCTTCTCGGCGTGAGCGCCGAGCTGTCACCACGCCGAGTCGGTTCGCTCCGCTGCCTCACGGAGCGCGGCCATGACCTCGGTATCGCGTCCGGCGAGGTCGGGCGCCACTCGCAGGCTCTCCACCCGCTCCTTGGCAGTGATCATCTCGAGCTCGTGGAGCCCCAGATGCGCCCGCGTCGCGAGTTGCCCGCGATACGCCGCGAGCGGACCCCGCCACTTCTGCCGAAGCGCGTGCGGAGACAGCTCCCCGGCCTTGACCGCGAGTCCCGAGCCGCCCCGTGCCGGAAAGAGCCGGAAACGAAACGCATTGCGACCGGCCTTGGCGCACTGCTCGCACCTCCCGTAGCGCTCGTCGGGAATTTCCGGTCGCTTGTGACACACCCGGCACACGCCGCGAGGATACCCTCCCCGCCATGGCCGAAAAGGTGACGTTGCGCACGGAGCGGCTGATACTCCGGTCCTGGAACGCGGACGACCGTGCGGCATTCGGCGGAACTCAACGCCGACCCGAGGGTCATGGAGTGGTTCCCGTCGACGTTGACATCGAGCGAATCCGACGCCGTCGCCGATCGCATCGTGCGGCACCCGCGCCTGCCACCGACCTCACCGATTGTCCGGCGCGTCCTCTGCCGCATCACGCGCGACGCGTTCGCAGCCTCCAACGCGCCTTCGAGCGCGTTTGACAGTGCGCGTCGGAGCACCTAACATGCCGCTTCGACGTGACCGCGCACAGGAGCGCCCACTGGTGATGGAAATGCACTGCATCGGGTTCGGGCTCACCCGCAACAAGGGTGGAGTCCGCACGTCCGGGGTCGCACCTTGAGTCGTTGAGGATCGAGTAGCTCCGCTCACGGGATCGTGCGGCACCGGCCGGCACGGTCCTTTTCTTTATCCAGAAAGCAGCAACACGTGAGCAGGAGACATCGGTGTCCAGGGTAGGTGACGGCGGCATCGCCGTCGAAGTGACCAGGCTGGTGAAGTCGTTCCGGCGCGAGAAGCGCGGCCGCCCATGGCGACGGCGCGCGCCGAACCGCGAGTTCAAACGGGCGATCGACTCGCGTCGACCTGTCCGTGCGCGACGGCGAGATGGTCGCGATCGTCGGGTTGAATGGGAGTGGCAAGTCGACGCTGCTTCGCGTGCTCGCCACGCTCACCATTCCCGACGCCGGGAGCGCTCAGGGTGTTCGGTCGTGACGTGGTGACGGACGGCCACGAGGTGCGCCGGCACGTGAACCGTGTCTCCGTCGAGGCGAGCTTCTTCAAGGAGATGAGCCCCTGGGAGAATCTCTCGTACGCGACCCGGCTCTACGGAGAGGGCGGCAGGGGCACGCGTGAGGCCGCGATTGCGGCGTTGACACGGCTCGGGCTCCCGCGCGACACCTTCGACCGTCCGATGAAGCAGCTGTCACGAGGCCAGCAGCAGAAGGTGGCGATCGCGCGCAGCCTGCTGACGCGACCGTCGCTGCTGCTCATGGACGAGCCGACAACGGGACTCGACCCGCGATCGAAGCGCGAGGTGCAGGGATTCGTGCGTGACCTTCGGATCGAGTCGGGCGTGACCGTGTTGCTCAGCACCCACGACCTGGAGGAGGCGGAGCGGCTCTGCGACCGCGTGATCATCCTCGACCGGGGACGCATCCTCGCGGAGGGCACACCGGCCGCGCTGCGCGAAGCGCACGGCATCTCCGGGGACGGGTCATCGCTGGAGGACGTGTTCCTCCGGCTCACCGGGAAGAGCTTCGACGACGACAGCGAATCAGACCCCGACGATGAGGAGACGGCATGAGCACCGGCGCACGTGACGTCGAGATGCGCACGCGGGGCCTGCGCATCGAGGCCAATGCTTTTCTCGGATTCTTCGAGCGACAGCGCGACCTGTACCGCCGTTACTGGGTGTGGGAAGTCGTCTGGCTGGTGTACAGCATCGTCAGCACCCTGAGCATCGGGTATCTCGCCTCCGGGCTCGGCGCTGTCGGCGGGTCGGGCGCGCGCGCCAACATCGCGGCCGTTCAGCTCTATCTGCTGATCGGCTCGCTGCTCTGGAGCTACCTGTCGTTGGTGTTCTTCGAAGTGTCGTTCGCGATCGCCTGGGAGCGGTGGGAAGGGACCATCGAGTACACCTTCATGGCGCCGGTGAGGCGGGTGACCCACCTCTTCGGGATCTGCTCGTTCGCGATCGTCTACGCGATGCTCCGCAGCGTGATCATCCTCATCGTCGTCGCGCTCGCGTTTCGCCTCGATCTGTCACACGCGGACATCCTCTCCGCCGTGGTCGTGCTCGCCGCCGCGACGTTGCCGGTGCTCGGCCTCGGCATCTTCACCTCGGTGCTGCCGCTGCTCTCACCCGAGAAGGGCGAGCAGATGACCGTGGCCGTGCAGGGGGTGCTGCTGCTCGTCTCGGGGGTGTACTACCCGCTGACGGTGCTCCCGACCGTGCTCCGCGTGATCGGCCAGGCGTCGCCGCTGACCTACACGCTGACGGGCATCCGCTCCGCGCTGCTGGACCACGCCGGCATCGGCGCGCTGCTCGGCACCATCGTCCTGCTGCTCGCCATGGGTGCCGTGCTCATTCCCGGCGGGCTGCTCGTCTTCGCGCGGGCCGAGCGGCGCGCCAAGCGACTCGGGCTCCTCAAGCGCAGCGGATGACCGTCCCTACAGGTCGAGATGGTGCGTGTAGGCGGGAAACAGCGCCACGCTCCCGCCCGCCATGCCGCCCTCGAGCTCCCCATCACGAGTGAAGCCGAGCGCTCCGCCACCGCGAGGCTGCGTCGATTCTCCATGCCGGCATTGAGCACGATGCGTCGCGCGCCCAGCGCGTCACGCGCCCAGGACAGCAGCCCTCGCGCCGCCTCGGTCACGTAGCCCCGCCCGGTCCGGTCGGTGCGCAGCCAGTAGTGGATCTCGTACTTCGACGCGGATCGGCGGTCGAGACCGATGACCCCGATGGCCTCGCCGTGCTCGGTGATCGCGAACGCGGGTGACCCGGCTGCCCACCCGGGGATGGCACGGTCGTCGGTGTACGCCGACTGGTGTTCCATGGACAGATCGACCGCCCACGGCATCCAGGGCAGCAGCTCAGCCCGCGAGGCCAGCGCGGCTGCGAGGAGGTCGTTGTCGTGCCCGTGCGAAACCGGCTCCAGGACGAGCCGTTCGGTGTGGATGCGGCTCCAGCGGGATGCTCGCTCATGGCCGACGGTTACCAGACGAGGCATCGACCCCGGGCCCCGTTGCGTTGACGAACATACTCACAGGTGGGTATATTTGTCCGTGTGAACGTCGAGGTCAGGGCCGTCGGACTGCGGGCGATGCGGGACAAGCATCACCTGACCCAGCGTGAGCTCGCGCGCCGGCTCGGGGTCACCCAGAACTACATCCCCGCGCTCGAGGCGGGAACCCGCAACCCGGGCCCCAAGCTTCGCCAGTCGCTGATGGAGCTGTTCGGCTGCGATTTCGAGGATCTCTTCCAGGTGGTGATGGTCAACCCGGTCGACCATCGCGAGCAGGTGCTGCGACCCGAGGGCGGCGTTCGCGGGGTCTGAGGCCGCCCCGGCGCCGGCCCGGCGGCCGACCTCGGCAGCGGCATGGCACGCCTTCGTACAATCGCGCCATGCCCGGCGTACGCGACCTGCTCGTGCTCGAGGGGATGTCGTTCTACGGCTACCACGGTGAAACCGAGGCCGAGCGCACGCTCGGCAACCGCTTCCACGTCGACGTCGAGATCCGCATGGACCTGTCGAGCGCCGGCCGCAGCGACGACATCGCCGACACGCTCGACTACTCGCGCGCTGTTCACCCTGGTCCGCGGGGTGGTCGAGGACCAGCAGTACAACCTCATCGAGGCCGTGGCCGCCAGGGTCGCCGAGCGCCTGCTCAGCCGAGCCGGGGGTGGAGAGCGTGAAGGTCCGCGTCGGCAAGCAGCCACCGATCCCCGGCGCCATCGACCGCTGCTCGGTGATCATCGAGCGCCGGGCGGAAGCCTCCCGATGAGCGCGGTGATCGTCGACGGCAAGGCGGTTGCCGCCGAGCTTCGTGCCGAGCTCGCCGCCGACGATCGCGCTGATGTCCGAGGACGGCGCCCCGCCGCCGTCGCTCGCGGTGGTCCTCTGCGGCGACGACCCGGCCTCGGCGCTGTACGTGCGCAACAAGGGGCGCGCGGCGGAGCGCGCCGGCGTGCAGCTTCGCGCTGCACACGCCGCCTGCGGACAGCACCACCGCGGAGCTCGTCGCGCTGGTCAGGGCGCTCGACGGCGACGACAGCGTGGACGGGATCCTGGTCCAGCTGCCGCTGCCGCCGCAGGTCGACGCGGTGGCGGTGACCGAGTGCATCTCCCCGGAGAAGGACGCCGACGGCTTCCACTCCTGCAACTTCGGGCGGCTGGCCGAGGGCCACCCCGCGATCGTGTCGCCGTGCACGCCGCTCGGCTGCATGGAGCTGCTCCGGCGCAGCGATGTGCCGCTGCGCGGGAGCCGGGCGGTGGTGATCGGACGCAGCGCGATCGTCGGGCGGCCACTGGCGCTGATGCTCACCAATGCCGACTCGACGGTCACGATCTGCCACTCGCGCACCCGGGAGCTCCCGGCGATCTGCCGTGAGGCGGACATCCTCGTGGCCGCGATCGGCCGGCCGCGGCATGGTCGACGCGTCGTACGTCAAGCCCGGGGCATTCGTGATCGACGTCGGTACGACGCCGCAGGATGGCACCGTGGTCGGCGACGTCGATCGCGGCGTCGGTCGAGCCCGATCGCCGGCTGGCTCACACCGGTGCCGGGTGGCGTCGGGCCGATGACGGTCGCGATGCTACTGCGCAACACGGTCGCCCTGGCCCGCGCCCGCCGCGGGCTGTCCCGGGCTGAGTCGATGCCTTCGATGCGGGTGCGCTGGAGCGAGTCGGAGGCGCGCAAGCCATACGCGCGCCCGTTCATGGTCACGTTCAGTGGCGACGACGGCAGCCGACGTCGGGAGCGTCGCGCTCAACGGCGCCGAGCTCCTGTACTACACGCAGTTCCAGACCGCGGTGCTCTCGCTGGCCGGTGAGCTCTTCGTCGACCCCGGCGTCGAGGCGTCGCTCCGACCCGCAGCGCGCGTGGCTGGATCGGGTCGCCGCACTCGTGCCCGCGCTCGGGCGAGATCAGCATCACGCCGCGGTCGATCGTTCGACGAGCACAGCGGTCGCGTCTTTCGCATGATCGTCAGCGCGGACGGCGGGCGTACCGCAAGCGTCGATGCCGCCGGCGCTGCTCGAGTACCAGGAGCTGCAGGCCGTGCTCGCGCATCAGACCGGCTGCCTGTTCCGAGACCTCACGATCGAGGACGTTGAGGATGTCGCCGAGCGGCGGCGTGCCTGGATGGGCGCCGTCCGGGGACTGGTCCGCCGTCCTGACCCGGGCGAGGCGATGAACGAGGCCTGGCAATGGGCGTGAGCGGCACGACTACGCGCGCGCGGTCGCGACGCTGGACGCGGTCGCGTGGCGCGGGATCATGCCCGGGCTGGAGCGCACCCGCGCGCTGCTGGCGGCGCTCGGCAATCCCCAGATGGGCCTGCGCGGTGCGCTCGTCGCCGGCACCAACGGCAAGGGATCGGTGTGCGCGACCGTTGACGCGGTCTGCCGGGCCGCCGGGCATCGGTCGGTGCTGCTCACCAGCCCGCATCTGCACTCGTACATGCGAGCGCATCGTTCGCGACGGCGAGCCGATCACCGAGGCGGAATTCGCGGCGCTCGTCGGCGCGGTCGATGAGGCGGCGCGACGGCGCTGCCCGAGGAGCTGCAGCCCACCGGGTTCGAGGTGCTCACCGCGGCGGGGATCCTGGCCGCGCGTCGAGGCCGACGCCGAGGTGCTCGTCTGCGAGGTCGGCCTCGGCGGCCGGCTCGACAGCACCAACGTGCTCGACCTCGGGGTCGCGGCGGTCACCAACGTGGCGCTCGACCACCAGGACCTGCTCGGCGAGACGATTCCCGAGATCGCCCGCGAGAAGGCGGCGATCATCAAGCCCGGCAACCGCGCGGTGACCGCCGCGGTCCGAGACCGGCGCTCAGCGCTGGTACGCGCGCGCGTCGGCGAGGTCGGGGCGACGCTGACCGTGGTCGGCGGCGACGTCCCGTTCGCGGGGCGTTCCGCCGGCATGCGCGGTGTGGCGGTCGAGACGGTCTTCGACGGCCGCGCCCATCTCGGTGCGCGCGCCGTTGCGCGGCGCTTTCCAGGTCGACCAACATCGCGACCGCCGTGGCGATCTGCGACGCCCTCAGGGCGGGCGGGCATCGGCATCGATGCGGACGCCGTGCGTGCGCGGGTGCGAGAACGTCCGCTGGCGCCGGCCGCATGGACTGGATCGACGGCGAGCCGCCACTGCTCATCGACGGCGCTCACAACCCGGCGGGGATGGCGGCGATGGTGGCGTCGGCGCGCGAGCTGATCGGCGGACGGCCGGTGCGTCGCCGTCTTCGCGGCGATGCGCAACAAGGACGCGGCCGCGATGGCCGCGGTGCTGGGCGAGCTCACCGACGAGATCGTGGTGACGGCGCCGGCCGTGGAGCGAGCGACTGCCACCCGAGGACCTCAGCCCCCTCTTCGATCCGCCCGCCGACATCGCGGCGGATGTGCGGACGGCGCTCGAGCGCGCACGCCGGCGCGCGGGGCGCGGCGGCGTAGTGGTGGTCTGCGGTTCGCTCTATCTGGCCGGCGAGGTGCTCGAGCCTGCTGGACGCCGGCTGAGCCGCGATCAGGCGGCGGCGAGCACCGCGAGGAGCTTGGCTTCGAGCGACTGCTTGGGCTGATAGCCGACGATCCGCTCCTCGGCCTTGCCGCCGCGGAAGATCATCAGCGTCGGGATGCTCATGATGCCGAACATGCCGGGCGTGATCGGGTTGGCGTCCACGTCGACCTTGGCGACCTTGACCTGGCCCTCGTACTGGGTCGCGAACTCCTCGACGATGGGCGCGATCATCTTGCACGGGCGTGCACCACGATGCCCAGAAGTCGACCAGCACGGGAATCTCGGAATCGAGCACCTCTTCCTTGAAGGTGGTGTCGGTAACGGTGACGGGATGGGCCATGGGGGTCTCCTGGTGGGGGGCAGCGTATCCATCGTACTCAACTGGCGGCGTCGGTCGAGGCGGCCTTCTTGCTGGTGGTCGAAGTGTCGGAAGACGAGGTTGATCCCGCCGAATCGGACTTCGCGGCGTCCTTCTTCGGGGCCGAGCCGTTGGCGGCACCCTTGCCCGATTGCCCGAGTCGCCGCCGTCCGAGGTGATGGACGAGGAGGCGGCGCCACGGCTGTCGGTCTTGTAGAAGCCCGATCCCTTGAACACGATGCCGGCGGGGAAGAAGTGCCGCGTTCGCCGCCGCGCCGCAGGACGGGCAGGGAGCCCCGGCAGATCGCGCATCGTCTGCCAGACCTCGAACTCGGTCGAGCATTTGGGGCAGCGGTATCCGTAGGTTGGCAAGTGATGGTTCCCTGGTCGGCGGTTGAACGCTTCAACTCTACCCGTCGGAGGCCTCGGCCAAACACGCCGAGATGACGGAACGCCGGTCAGACCTCGAAAAGGACGAGCCCGGTGGGGACCTTCGGGTAGAAGTACGTCGACTTCTGAGGCATGGTCTCGCCGGCGTCGGCGACTGCGATCACCTCGCTCCGGCGGTCACCGGCGTGACGCCGAACCCGAGAACCGCCTCGCCGCTGCGCACCGCCGCCTCGAGCCCGGCGGGGTCGCGCGTGTAGGCGAGCGCGCCACCCTCGATCGCCTCGGCGAGAGACGCCGGCGGGACCCAGCACCTCGCGTTCGAGCACGGCGACATCGAGCCGGTCGCGGGGTGAAGCGCGCGGTGTGCCGGGGACGGCGCAGCACCGCGGCGCCGTCGTGGGCGACCACCGCGAACGCGTGGTGCGTGGCGCGCAGCGAGGCCGCGATGGCCAGCGCCGACCCGCGCGTCGTCGGCCGGCTCGGTGTCGTACGCATCGTCGAGGCGGGCCCAGAGGTCGTCGAGGCTGAAGGCGATCCCGGGCCCGGGTCGCACCAGGCGGTGGGTCGGCAGGATGGTGATCGCCGGATCGTCGGCTGCCGCGAGGTAGACGAGGCAGCGTTCGAACGCGCGCATCGCGGGGTGCGTCCGGCTCGGCGTCTCGCCGCTCCGCGCGCGTACGCCGCGGCGGTCTCGTAGCGATGGTGCCCGTCGGCGACGTAGAGCGTGGCGGCGCGCAGGGAGGCGGCGATCGCCGCGACCTCGGTCGCGTCGGAGACGCGCCAGAGCAGCAGCTTCTCGGAGCCGAACTCGCCGTCGATCCGCCCGCCGAGCAGGGCGTTTCCCGACGCGAGACCGGCGAGGATGTCGTCGAGGCCGTCGCCGCCCCGCCACATCGCGAAGACCGGGCTGGTCTGAGTCCGCGTGGCGCGCAGCAACGCGAGCCGGTCGAGCTTTGGGACCCTGGAGCGTCCGCTCGTGCGGACGCAGGTCGGAGCGCTCCCACGCCGTCGCCGCCACCGTGGCGAGTAGCCCGCGCCGGCGTCGCTCGCTGCCGTCGGGGTGCGGGAAGAGATGATCGACGACGTAGAAACCCGGCGCATCATCGCGGACGAGGACGCCGAGCTCGCGCCACGAGCGCAGAAACGACGCCGCCCGCGTGTACGTGTCGCGTATGCCTTCGATGTCATCCGGATAGCGCTCGCCGTAGTCGATGCGCACGATGTTGCGCAGGTCGCGGCCGTACAGCTCGTCGCGCTTCGCGTCGCTGATGACGTCGTAGGGTGGCGCGAGCACGCCGCCGAGCTTCACGTGCTCGGGGTTGTACCGGGTGCCGTTGAAGGGCTGGACCGTGGCCATGCGTCTCTGGTTCCGTAGCTGCGCGGAACCGTCAGGCTCTCAGAGCTGTACTTGGCGAAGCTGATCGAGCATGGCTGTCTCGCGCACCTCCGCGAGCAGCTCGGCGCTGACCGGGTCGTCGATCTCCATCAGCATGATCGCGTGGCCGCGAGGCCGGTCGCGGCCCAGCTCGATGCCGGCGATGTTGACGTCGTTGCGGGCGAGCAGCGTCGAGATCGCGGCGATCACGCCCGGCCGGTCCTGGTGCGTGACCACCAGGAAGGTGCCGGCGGGTTGGATGTCGACGCGAAAGTCGTTGAGACGGGTGATCCGGGGTCCGTCATCGAACTGCGTGCCGGCGATGCGCAGCGTCTGCTCACCGACCACCTCGACGAGCAGCGATCCCTCCGGGTCACCGCTGCGCGTGGTGTGGCGTTCGTCGACGTCGACGCCCATCGAGGTTGCCACGAGCTTGGCGTTGACGGGGTTGACCCGAGTCTCGGTGAACGGTGCGAAGAGTCCGCGGAGGACGTGTGCGGTGATGATCGAGGTGTCGATGCCCGCGAGCTCCCCAGCGTAGCTGCAGACGACGTGGCGGAGCTTGCGACCGTCCAGCTGCGCGGCGAGCGAGCCGATCTTCTCGGCGAGGTTGAGGTACGGCTGCAGGCGCGCGAGCTCCTCGGGCAGCAGAGTGGGAGCGTTCACCGCGTAGCGCGGGGTGCCCCCGGCCAGGTACTCGACGATCTGGTCCGCGACGTCGAACGCGACGTTCACCTGCGCCTCGCGGGTGCTGGCACCGAGGTGCGGCGTCACCACCACCTGCTCGAGCTGCAGCAGCGGGTTGGCCGGCTCCGGCGGCTCCTTGGTGAAGACGTCGATGGCGGCGCCGGCGATGTGCCCGGCACGGATCGAATCGGCGAGCGCCTGCTCGTTGATGATGCCGCCGCGTGCGACGTTGATGAGCCTCGCCCCTTTGCGCATCCTGGCGAGCTCGGTGGTGCCGATGACTCCTCGCGTCGCGTCGGTCAGGGGGACGTGCACGGTGAGGAAATCCGATTCGGTCAGGAGTGTCTCAAAGTCGCAGAGTTCGACGCCGGCCTGCTGGGCGCGTTCGACAGTGACCAGAGGGTCGTGGGCGAGCACGCGCATGCGCAGGCCATCGCGGGCGATGCGTGCCACCTCGAATCCGATCTTGCCGAGGCCCAGGACTCCGAGGGTCTTCTCGCGCAGCTCGATGCCCATGAAACGGGAGCGCTCCCAGAGCCCGGCCCGCAGGGAGCGGTCGGCGGCGGGAAGGTTCCGTGCAAGTGCGAGCATCATCGCGATCGCGTGCTCGGTGGCGGCGATGGTGTTGCCGGTCGGCGCATTGAGGACCAGCACCCCGCGCTGCGTGGCCGCTTCGATGTCGATGTTGTCGACCCCGACGCCGGCGCGACCCACGACGCGCAGCCGAGGCGCGGCGTCGAGGACTGCGGCGGTGACCTTGGTCTCACTGCGCACGACCAGCGCGTCGTAGTCGCCGATGCGCTCGCGCAGCGTCGCGGGATCGAGGCCGGTCATGACGTCGACCTCACCGGCGGCACGCAGGCGAGTCACGCCGTCCTCGGCGATGGGATCCGCGACCAGGATGCGCGTCACGGTGCCGGTCGCGGTCGGCGGCTCCGCGGTGACGCTCACCCGACGGTGACGGGTTCCGCCTGCGCGACCCCTCCACGTGCCTCGGCCTGCGCCGCCGCGACCGCGAGGCCGCCGCGCGTGCGCAGCCCGGTGCCGATGAGGCCGGCGTCGAGCAGGGAGAGGATCGTGTACGCGTCCGCGTCGTCGATCCAGCCCAGGTGTCCGATCCGGAAGATCCTGCCCTGCAACGAGTCCTGGCCACCGGCGAGAACGAGGCCGTGACTGGTGCGCAGTGTCGTGAGCAGGTTCTTGAGTGGACTCGGGTGAGTCGGCCGGACTGTGCACCGCCGTGACCGTATCGCTGCGATGCCCTTGAGCCGCAAGCAACTTCAGACCCATCGCCTCGACGCCGGCGCGGATCATGCGGCCGACCCGGGCGTGGCGCGCCCACACGTTCTCCAGACCCTCCTCGCGCAACATCGCGAGGCCCTCCTGGAGCGCGTACATCACCGATATCGCCGGCGTGGTAAAGGTCTGGTGCTTGTCCTGATATTTCCTTTCGCGGCCGAAATCGAAGTAGACGCGCGGGTTGGTCGCGATCTCCGATCGGGCGAAAGCGGCCGCGCTCACCGCGACCATGGCAATGCCGGGGGGCGACATCCAGCCCTTCTGCGAGCCGGTGACGAGAACGTCGATGTCGAGCGCGTCGGTCTGCAACGGGAGGCAGCCGGCGCCGCTCACGCTGTCGACGGCGAGCAACTTGCCCCGGCTCTTGACCACGGCGGCGATCGACGGGAGGTCGTTGGTCACGCCCGTCGAGGTCTCGTTGTGCGTCACGAAAACGGTCGTGATGTCAGGGTGCTCGGCGAGGGTGCGCTCGACATCCTCGGGATCGATCGGCTCGCCCTGCGGGACGGTCAGACGCACCACCTCGGCGCTGTAGGCGGCGCCGATGGTCGCCCAGCGATCGCCGAACGACCCCATGGTGCAGAACAGCGCTTGCTCGCCGGGGCTGAGCAGGTTCACAACGGCGGCCTCGAGGCCACCGGTGCCGCTGCAGGGGTAGAGGAGGACGTCGTTGTCGGTGCGCAGCGCCCAGCGCAGGCCGCCGATGACATCGTCCATCACCGCGGCGAACTCCGGGCCGCGGTGGTTGATCATGGGACGGCTCGCGGAGCGGACCACGCGAGCGGGGAGCGGGGTCGGACCGGGAACGCGGAGTTGTGGTTCACCCATGCGCCGCAGTCTAGCGAAGGCCCCCGGCCGGACCGCCATGGGTTCCGGGCATTTGTCGCGCGGGTTGAAATGTGTGGAGAGGGGGGTGGCTGCGCCACGGGTACGAACATATGTTTGGTATACTACTGCGATGTGTGATGGCGAAGGCAGGACCGCAGCGCTGGAGGACGTGCTCCAGGCCATCGAGGCGTACGCGGGGGCGCCCGCCGAGGTGGTCACCCCCTCCGAGCTCGGCGAGCAGCTGATCCGGCTCCGCCGCGGCATCGACCGCCTCGAGCTCGGCTTCGCCCGGGCGGCCGCCGCCTTCGCCGCCACCGGGGAGTACGCCCTCATCGCGGAGTATGGAGAGAGCCAGGCTGTAGAGCCTCCGGATGTCCGGGACTACGACGGCCTCGAAGGTACGTCCGGGCAGAACCTTGTCCGTGGACGCCAGGCTTGCCGTCGAAATCACACCCTTCCCAACGCCGACCGAGGCGGTTTTGCTGACACGCCGCACCTATACTGGGCCTTAGGCGCATGCGCCATCACCGGGCACGTTCTCTCCACGTTCTTGTCCTCGCCCCGGTCGCCGCGATCGCCGCGGGTGTCCTCGGCCCGACGCCCCACGCCCTGGCGACCGCGAGCAGGGCACCCGTCCCGATCGTGATCACCGTCGATCCCGGATTCGGCGAACCTGCCGCGGCGGCGAACCCGAACACGTCGCTCGCCTCCGGGGCGACCGGCGTCAACGGCCTCCAGGAGAAGGTCGTCGACCTCGACGTCGGGCTTCAACTCGCGGCGCTGCTCCGGGCCGACCTCGTCAATGTGGTGATGACCAGGACGACGGACGTCGCCGTCCCGTCCGCTCAGCGCGCGCAACTCTCGACCGCGCACCGCGCTGCGCTGGTTGTGAGCATCCACGCGAATACCGCGTCGGACCCACAGACCGACGGGTCCATGGTGCTGTATCCGACACCGGCGAGCGCTGCATTTGCGCAGTCGATCGACGATGCGCTCAGCGCTCAGATCACCGCTGATGGGGTGCCCGACGATGGGTTCGCGCTCGATCGATTCGCACTCGGGGACGCTGCCTGGTTGGACAGTCGTGTGCCGGTGGCAACGGTCGAGATGGCGTACCTCAGCAACCCTGCGGAGGCCGCACTGATGACGACGGCGGGATTCCGCCAAGACGTTGCGATCGGCATTCGCAACGGCGTCGAGGCGTACATGCCGGCGATCATCGCTCGACGCAATGCCATCGTTGCCTGGCAGCACGACCACTCGGGGACCGGTGCGGCGGGTTCGCTGACGCCCGCCGCCGCGCCCGTGGCTGGGACGAACGGGTTTCAGTTCGCGCCCGTCATCGCATGGTTGATCGTTCTGAGCCTGGTGGGCCTGCTCCTGCTCTTCCGCGATGCGGCGGCACGCATTCTCGTGGTGCTGATCGCGCTGACGAGTCGTCTGATCGGCGCTCTCATGCGGGCGCGTCGAGCCGCAATTCGAGGACGACGCAGACGGCAGCGCTCTCGTGGTCACGTCTCCGCGCGAGATTTCGCTTCACCGACCACTAGGCGCGCCTCGGTCTACGACGACATCCCGATGTGACGTCCGCTGAGGGAGATCCTGTTGCGATTAACGCAACGCGTGGTGCCGCGTACGACGAGTACTGATGGCGGAGCAGAAGAGCACCGAAGTGAATCCCCGTCGCCTACCCAGCCGTGACCCCATCGGGCGCCCGGGTCCAGGCCCCGGAGGGGTGCGCCGGCGGGATCGCCAGCACCTCGCGATGCTCGGTCCGGACCACCTGCCAGCCCCCCTCGTGGACCATCCAGTGATGGCGCTGGCAGAGCAGCACCAGGTTGGCGAGCCGGCGGCGGCATCTGCGTACGCGTGGATGGCCGCCGTTGGCTCTCCTCGAGGGTGCCGGTGCAACCATGGGCGGGAGCGCCAGCGCTGATCACATCGACATGGATCGCGCCTACCGGCCGCTGTCACTCAAGCAGCGCGCTGCGATCACCCTCAATTACCGGCACGGCTAGTCCGTTGAGGAGTGCGCCGTCCTCATGGGATGCCGCCCCGGGACTGTCCGCACGCATGTCGCACGCGGGCTTGCCACGCTGCGAAAGGAGCTCGGCGATGCTTGACGTCGATCCCCGGTTGGACGCGAGGCTGCGAGCGTTCTACGAGCACATCGAGGAGCAAGCTCCCTCACGTGACCTCGCGGCGTTCTCAGGACCTCTCACCCGTCCGCGTCGGCGGACTCTTCCCTGCTCGCGGGTGTCGCAGGGGTCGGGGTGGTGGCGGCCGCGGTCGGCCTCTTTGTCACGCAACTGTCGAGCAACCACACGGCGCCGGCTGGGCGGTCATCCGGCCCCGGGCTCACTCTCCCGAGCGCCGCTCGCCTCACCGCGGGCCTGCCTTCGATCAGCCACACCGTGATCCGGGTCACCCACGGACGCGGGTCCTTCTCGCTGCCGACCTTCACGCCCGAAGGCATGGTCTTCATCGTGTGGTCGTGCGCCGGAAGCGGTCCCATCTCAGTGCAGTCGACACACCAGCTCATCCGGATGTTCGGCGACGCGTGTGAGGCGCCGGCCGCCAACGCCATCAACGGCGAAATCACCGTTCCGCCAAGCCCCCCGATCGATGGAAAGCCACTGAGCCTCCAGATCATCGCCCCTTCGTCGACCATTTGGGAGATCGTGGTTGCCGACAGCGGTCCGGTTCCACCACTCCCGACTCTCGGCGGCGCCAGCCTGCCCGCAGGCGCGCACGTCCTGGTCGCGTCGACGTACGGAACCGGGACGACCGGGCTGTTGACCTTCGTTCCGAAAGGTCAGTACTACGTCCAGTACGCGTGCACCGGTAGCGGAACGATCGACTTCTCGACGTCGGACGGATCCCGGAACTGGACGAGCGAGAACTGCGCGAACGGTACCGTCAGGACTTCAGGAGGGAGTCAAAGCGCCGTCTACGCAACTGATCAACCTGACGGTCGAGGCCGCCCCGAGGACCCTGTGGGAGGTCGTGGTGTACGAGCTACCCGCCCCGAAAACCTAGCGGATCTCCGCAAACGGCAGCAACGCAATGTGCCGCGCACGCTTCAGCGCCACCGTCAGCGCCCGCTGGTGGCGCGCGCACGTGCCCGTCATGCGGCGCGGCAGGATCTTGCCCCGCTCCGAGAGGTACCGGCGCAGCCGGGTGACCTCCTTGTAGTCGATGAAGTCGATGTGCTCCAGGCAAAAGCTGCACACCTTGCGGCGGCGGCGGTCGAAATCAGGCATGGCTCTCCAGCTCAGAAGGGAATGTCATCGGGGTCGACATCGCCGCCGCCCACCGGAACGGGCGAAGTCGAGGCACCGCCGTTGTCGGCGGGCTGCGCACCTTCCTGGCGGTTGCTGTCGAGGAACTGCACGTCGTTGGCGTTGACCTCGGTCTTGTAGCGCTTCTGCCCGCTCTGGGCGTCGTCCCACGAACGGGTCTGCAGCCTCCCCTCGACGTAGACGAGGCGGCCCTTCTGCAGGTACTGCGCCGTGGTCTCGGCGAGCTTACGGGTCCCCTGGTTCCACACCACCACGTCGTGGTAGTCGGTGAACTCCTTGCGTTCCCCGGTGGCCGGGTCGCTGCCGTAGCGATTGGTCGCGAGCGCGAGGTTGCACACCGCTGTCCCGCTCGGCGTGTAGCGGAGCTCGGGATCGCGGGTAAGCCGGCCGATGAGCATCACGCGATTGAGGGAACCCGCCATCACACATCTCCTTCGTCGTCGTCGATTGCCGAGGGCACATCCTCTGCCGCCAGATCATCCTCGGAACCGGCGGACCCTGCCGAGACGGTGCCGTCGACCTCCGGCTCGGGCTCGATGGGACCGGCGATCTCCTCGATCTCGGCCTCGGGCTCGGGCATCGGGCCCTCGTGGCCAACGATGAGGTGGCGGAACACCGTGTCGTGGATTCGCAGGGCACGCTCGATCTCGGCCACCTTGCCGCCGTCGAGATGGAAAACGACCAGCACGTAGTGGCCCTCGCGCAGCCGCTTGACCTCGTAGGCGAGCCGCCGCTTGCCCCACAGCGTGGTCTTGACGACCTCGCCGTCCTGGGACTCGATCAGCGAGCGCACCGACTTCACGGCGACACGCACCGCATCATCCTCCAGCTCCGGCCGGACGATGTACATCAGCTCGTAGTCACGCACCATGGCGTGGCACCTCCTTTCCTCTGGGCTTGCGACGCCCGGGGTGCTGTGGTCGCCGAGGTGATCAGGCGGCCACGATCCGGGCGCAGGAAAGCGTTATGTGGAAACGCCCCTCGATGAGAAGCCTCAGCAGTGTAGCAGGAGGCGTCGGAGCCCCAGCGGTGTGGGTCGCGACGGGGTCGTGGACGATGCGGTCAGTCGAGCCGGAATGTCTTCGGCAGCGTCGTGAGATTGCGGCAGCCGGTGTCGGTGACCACGACGAGGTCTTCGATCCGGACCCCTCCCAGGCGCGGGTCGTAGAGCCCCGGCTCGACGGTGATCACATCGCCGACCTCGAGCACGATGTCCAACTCGTTGACGCGGGGAAACTCGTGGATCTCGAGCCCAAGCCCGTGCCCGGTCCCATGTATGAAGCGGGCATCGCTCTGGATGTCACGATACGGCTTCGCCAGCGACCCGTAGCCGTGCCGCTTGAACACCTCGCAGCACGCGAAATGGACGTCTCGCCCGTTGGCACCCGGCCTCACCGCGTCCAGGCCCGCCTGCTGCGCCTCGAGCACCGCGTCCCACATCCGCTGCACCTCGGGCGGCGGCGTCCCGCGCACGACGGTGCGGGTCATGTCGCCCCAGTACCGGGTGCGCTTGTCGAAGGGGTAGATATCGAGCACGATCGGAAGACCCGCGCGAATGACATCGCTCATCGAGCGATGGGGGTCGGCTGATTCGGGCCCCCGCAGCAGATCGAGTCCTCGGTGCCCATGCCGTTCTCGAGGAGGTGGCTCTCAACGGCGTAGATGAGGTCCTTGCTCGACAGCTTGCGACCCTCGTGATACAGGAGACCGTCTTTGATCTCCGACGCCGCGATCACATCGATGGCCTTCTGCAGTCCGGCCATCCCGGCGTTCTCGGTGGCGGTGATATACGCCACCTCCTGCGCGGACTTGATCCGGCGTCGTTGCTGGTAGATGTCGGTGCGCGGCCGGATGTCGACGTCGTTGTGGCGCAGGTGATCGGCGAACACGAGCGGGAAGTCGGCGTCGACATCGACCGCGTTCAGGCCGTGCTCGCGGCAGACCGCGACCAGCAGGTTCGCCCAGCCGTCGTGCTCGTTGGCACCTCTGCGTGGGGGCGAGAGGTCCAGCTCGGCCGTGCTGCGCACCTGACCCGCCGCCGACTCCTTGCGCGCCCGTCCTTCCTCCAGCGGGCTCGCCCAGAGCACCGTGTCGGCGTCGCCCCTGTCGACCACGACCACCGGGTCGGGCACGAGGAACCCGGTCCGATACAGGATGTTGGGGTGGTGATAGGTCTCTCCGAACAGCAGGACGGGCCGGTCGTCACTCATGTCCCCGAGCCTACCAGCCGGATGTCAGGCCGACGCCGGTGAGCACACGAGCCCGGCAGCATCGAGGACGCACGGGATCCTGGTGGCTGCTCGCGGGGTACGTGGGCATCGCGGGCTTCTTCGTCCTGGAAGCGACCACGCGCCGGCGCGGGAGCGCGTCCGCGCTCGACGCCTCGAGTGACGACCGGGGCACGACGCGCATGATCGTCGGCGCCTACGCGGTCGCCGTGTCGCTCACACCCCTGCTGCGGCGCGCGCCGTCTCCGAGGCTGCCGAGCATCGCCGCTCCGCTCGGCGTCTGCCTCCAGGCATTGGGACTGGGTCTGCGCGCGTGGTCGATGCGCACGCTTGGGCGGTG
Source organism: Candidatus Dormiibacterota bacterium (assembly GCA_963768105.1). GTDB lineage: Bacteria > Chloroflexota > Dormibacteria > Aeolococcales > Aeolococcaceae > Palsa-851. The sequence continues at coordinate 185,226 of CAVYGR010000002.1, forward strand.
GTACACGCGCACGCTCCGCACCGACGATGCGCAGGAGATCGTCGACAGCGGACCCTACACGTCGGTGCGCCACCCGGGTTACGCGGGTTCCCTGTTGGTGTGGACCGGATTCGCATTGACATCACGCAGCGTGCCGGTCGTGGTGGCCGTCGACGCGTTGCTCGGGGCCGCGTATCAGCGACGCATCGCCGCCGAAGAGGCCTTGCTGCGCCGCGAGCTGCGTGGCTACGAAGCCTACCGCGAGCGGACGAAAAAGCTGATCCCACTAGTCTGGTGAGCCGCATCGGCTCGACAGGTCACAAGGAGCGCATCATCGATGGAACTCGGCCTTCACTTCATGAACTTCACGCTGCCGGGCGGGAACACGAGCCTCGGCCCAACCCTGGCAGCGACCGCCAAGGCCGCCGAGGAGGCCGGCTGCACGACCTTCACGATGATGGACCACTGGTTTCAGATGGAGGGGTTCGCCCCGGCGCAGGACCCGATGCTCGAGGGCTACACATCCCTCGGGTTCGTCGCCGGACAGACCGAGCGCATGACGCTGGGGCTCATGGTGACCGGCGTGACCTATCGCCATCCCGGCCTGCTTGCCAAGATCGTGACCACGCTGGATGTGCTCTCCGGTGGCCGCGCGATGCTGGGGCTCGGGGCCGCCTGGTACGAGCGCGAACACCGAGCGCTCGGGGTGCCGTTCCCGCCGATCAGCGAGCGATTCGAGCGCCTCGAGGAGACGCTGCAGATCTGCAACCAGATGTGGAGCGACAACGACGGTCCTTACGACGGGAAGCACTACCAGCTCGCGGAAACCCTCTGCTCACCGCGTCCGATTCAGCAACCGCGGCCGACGATCCTCATCGGCGGCAGCGGGGAACGCAAGACGCTGAAGCTGGTCGCTCGCTACGCGGACGCGTGCAACCTTTTCGCCATGGGACCCGCCGAGGTGCGGCGCAAGCTCGACATCCTCGAGCGTCACTGCGAGGATGAAGGCCGCGACTCTGCCGAGATCAAGAAGACGATCATGGGCGGCATCAACCCGCTCGACGATCCGGACGCATTCCTCGCGAGCATGGAGGAGTACTCGCGTCTCGGCATCGACCTTGTCGAGATCAGGAACTCGGTGCCCGACCCCGTCGCGGTCATCACGGAGCTCGGCGAGAAGGTGATCCCACGCCTGAGCGAGATCGGCAGGAACTGACCGTGGGCCTGTGGTGGTCAGCGGGGGACTCGAACCCTCGACCTCGCGGATGTGAACCGCGCGCTCTAACCAGCTGAGCTAGCTGACCCCGCGCAGAAGTCTAGGTCAGGCACCGACCAGCTTCGCGTACGCGTCGTCGTCGAGCAGGTCCGCGCCGTCACCGCTCGAGCCCTCCAGCCGCAGCATCCACCCCTCGCCGTAGGGGTCGGAATTGACCAGCTCGGGATGATCGGTGAGCGCGCCGTTCACCTCCGCCACCGTGCCGCCCACCGGTGCGTAGAGATCCGACGCCGCTTTCACCAACTCGATGGCCCCGAACTTGGCGCCCGCCGCCAGTGTCGCCCCGACCTCGGGAAGCTCGAGAAAGATGACGTCACCGAGCTGCGACTGGGCGTGATCGGTGACGCCGATGGTCGCCGTCGCGCCCTCGATGCGGACCCATTCGTGCGTGGGGGTGAAGCGGTACTTGGAGAGGTCGGCCACGTTCAGGTTCCCTTGGGGCGGCGATAGAAGGGAAGGGGCACGACCGCTGCCGCGGCGAGGGTACCCCTGATGTCGATCGTGAGATCCGCGTCCGCCGGCGCATCGCCGTCGATGGACAAGGTGGCGATCGAATGGTCGAGGGTGAAACTGTACGTCCCGCTGGTCACCTCACCGGCGTCCCTGCCCGCGGCGAGCACCCGCTGACCGTGGCGGGCGATCGCCCTCCCCTGCAGCTCGATGCCCACGAACCGGCGGGGTGGCTTCGAGGGGTCGATGGCGGCCAGAGCGGAGCTCCCGATGAACTCGCCCTTGTGGAGCTTGACCGTCCACCCGAGCGCGCAGCTGTAGGGATCGGTGTTGTCGTCCATGTCCTGCCCGTAGAGCCGCAGACCTGCCTCGAGACGCAGCGTGTCGCGGGCCCCCAGCCCACACGGGACGATGCCCTCGGACGACCCGGCCTCGAGCAGCGCGTCCCAGAGACCGGCCGCATCCGGAGCGTCCACGTAGAGTTCGAAGCCGTCCTCACCCGTGTAGCCGGTCCTCGACACCGCGGCATGCACGCCCGCGACGCTGGTGTCGACGAAACGGAAGGGCCGCACGCCGGTGACGTCGTCGTCGGTCATGCCGCTGACCACGCTGACGGCGCGCGGCCCCTGCACCGCGAGCAGCGCGAGGTCGTCGCTGAGGTCGTCGAGCGTGGCGCCGCCGCCGTGGGCGCGCATCCAGGCGACGTCCTTGGCCCGGCAGGCGGCGTTGATGACGACCATGTACCCCCCGGGGTCGCGGTAGACGACCACGTCGTCGACGATCCCGCCCTGCTCGTTGCACATCACCGAGTACAGAGCGCTCCCCACCTCGAGCCTGGAGGCGTCGTTGGTCACCAGGTGCTGGACCACCTCAAGGGCGTCCGCGCCGGTGAAGCGCACCTCTCCCATGTGCGAGAGATCGAACAGCCCGCACCGGGTTCGCACCGCGATGTGCTCATCGCGGATCGTCGAGTACTGCAGGGGCATGTCGAAGCCGCCGAACTCCACCATGCGCGCCCCGGCCGCGACGTGCTTCTCGTAGAGCGGAGTGCGAGCGGCCATGGGCTCGCGAGTGTAGTACGTTGCCTGACCGCTCCAAATGATCATTGCCCTCATCGCGCTGGCGGCCGTGGTGGTCGCCGTCTGCATCGCCCTGCTGGTCATGCGCCATCGCTTCCTCGGCGTGTCCCTGCCGAAGGTGCGCGGGCGCATGGGGATGAGCGGGCTCATCGCCCCGGTAACGATCAGCCGCGATCGCTGGGGCGTTCCCCACATCTCGGCGATCTCGATGGAGGACGCCGCATTCGGGATGGGAGTCGCGCACGCGCAGGATCGGCTCTGGCAGATGGAGGTGACCCGGCGCGTCGCAACCGGACGGATCAGCGAGTTGATCGGTCCCGACGGCGTCGATATCGATCGCTTCATCCGGCGGGTCGGCCTGCATCGAGTCGCGCGCGACGAGGAGTTGCGCCTCGGCCCCGAGCCGCGCCGGATGCTCAAGGCGTACGCGGCCGGGGTCAATGGCGTCGTCGGCTCCGGGCGGGCTCTGCCCCTCGAGTACCGCCTGCTCGGCGCCACCCCCGAGCCCTGGGAGCCGATGCACAGCCTCGCCGCGCTCAAGCTGCTCGCCCTGGGGCTCAGCATGAACTGGGATTCCGAACTCCAGCGGCTGGAGTTGCTGCGCGCCATCGGCCCCGAGCACGCCGCTCGCCTCGACATCGTGTACCCGGACGCGAACCCGACCATCCTCGCCGCCACGCTTCGCGCCTCCGGCGGCGCCGACGGCCGCTCGCACCTCCTCGGCATGTTCCGCGAGGCGGCTCGCTGGATCCCCACCGCCGGCGGGATGAGCAACTCGTGGGTCGTGTCCGGCGAACGTTCGGCGTCGGGACGGCCGATCCTGTGCAACGACCCCCACCTGGTGCCGGGCATGCCGTCGATCTGGTACGCGGCGCATGTCCAGGCCGGGGAGGACTTCGAGTCCACCGGGGCGACCATGCCGGGCATGCCCTTCGTGATCATCGGCCACAACAGGCGGGTGGCCTGGGGATTCACGAACTCCTATGCCGACTGCCAGGACCTGGTCATCGAGGAGTTCGATTCCCCGGCCGCGGATCGCTTCCGCACCGAGCGGGGCTTCGAGCCGACCCGCCGGCTGCGCGAGATCATCCATGTCAAGGACTCATCGGACGTGCTCGAGGAGGTGGTGGTCACCCGCCACGGACCGGTGGTCGATCGGATCGAGGATCCGGAACGGGCAATCTGGCGCGGTCTCGCGCTCCAGTGGACGGCCCTGCAGCCCGGTGGCGGCGCCGACGGGCTGCTGCGCCTGCAGCGCGCCGGCGACTGGAAGAGCTTCCGGGACGCCTTCGTCCCGTTCGATGCCCCATCCCAGAACGTGGTGTACGCGGACGTCGACGGACACATCGGCTACCTGCTCTCCGGACGGGTGCCGGTCCGGAGGCGCAAGCCGAGCGGGTTGCCGGTGCAGGGCTGGACCGGCGACGCGGTGTGGACCCGGTACCTGACCCCGGAGGAAATGCCGAGCCTCCTCGACCCGCCCGAGGAGCAGATCATCACCGCCAACAACCGGATCGTCGGCGATGACTTTCCTCACTACATCGCCACCGACTACCTGTCCGGGTACCGGGCGCTGCGCATCGCGGAGCTGCTCTCGGAACGGGTGGTGGATGTCCCCTACATGGCCCGCGCGCAGATGGATCTGGTCTGCCCACCGGCTCGCCAGGTCATCCGGCTGCTGAGCTCCATGCATTGCACGAGCCCCACCGCCGAGACGGCGCGCCGCCGCCTCTCCGACTGGGACGCCGTGATGGATCCGCACCGGGTCGAGCCGACCATCTACGAGGCATTCATGGCCCGGCTCGCGGAGCATTCGCTCAGCCCCCTCTGCGGCAACGCGTGGCGCATCCTGGCGGGGGTCGATCTCTCCCACCCGGTGTTCCAATACCCGGGGAACCTGGTCGGGCGGCTGACGCCATCGCTCATCGAACGCTGGGAAGGCGGCGATGACGGGCTCTTCGAGGGAGCGACGACCTGGGCCGAGATTGTCGACCGGTCGCTGGATGACGCCATGACGGATGTTCGTGCTCGCTACGGGCGCCGCTGGGGCCGGTTGCGCTGGGGGCGAGTGCACCAAGTCCAGCTGGTGCACGCATTCGGCAGGCGGCGTGGACTCGGGATGTTCTTCAACGCCCACTCGATTCGTGTGGGCGGCAACACCGACACCGTGCTGGCCACCTCGCACGTCCCTGGCGAGCCCTTCGAAACCCGGCTCGCGGCGCCGTCCTGGCGTCAGGTGATCGACGTCGGGAACTGGGACGCGTGCGGCGGAATCCACCTTCCCGGCCAGTCCGGGCAGCCCGGCTCGCGGCACTATCGGGACCTCTCGCGCCGGTGGCGGACCAACCGCCAGCTGCCCCTGTACTGGAGCGCGGCCCTGTTGCGCCGGCATGCCCGCGCGCGCCTGACCATTGTTCCGCTGCCGGGGTCGCACGCGGCGGAGCCCGGGGCTCGAGCCTCCGGATCGTGAGCCGGTCGGGCGAACGCGGCGCCGTTCGCGGCTGCTGCGGCGGCCTGCTCGTGCTGCTGATCCTTGCCGCAGGGATGGCCTTCGTCGCCGATCGCGCGCTCGCCGCCCCGCAGCTGGGGCCTCTCCCCACGGGGCCTTCGCACGGAGCCACGGAGCTCGCGATCGCCGCCAACCTCGGCGCACAGATGGCGGCCCAGCTGCTCGTCGGGCCGCACGGCGTCATCACGCTCAGCGAGCAGGACCTCACCGTGCTCGCGGTCGCGAACAATCCGCACCCTGACGAGTACCGCGACGTCGAGGTGCGAGCGCGGGACGGCCTGGTGGTCGTCTCGGCGCAGGTCTCGGCCGGTCCGTTCACGCCCACGGCCGTCGCCCACATCAGCGTGTCGCTGCGATCGGCGAACTCGGGCCCGGTTCTCGATGCGCTGGTCCCCGAGGTCGACGTCGGCGAGCTCGGTGTGCCGGGCTTTGTGACCTCGGGTCTGGCCGGGCAGATCAACGACGCGCTGTCGCTGAACGGGTTGTTCTCCATCGATTCGCGGCTGAACGCGCTGCGGCCTGACATCGAGTGCGTGGCGGTCGTGCCCGGCGGGGTCGCGGTGGGCATCCATGATCCGGGCATTCCTACGGTTTCGTCGTCCTGCGGGTGACCGCTCGGTGGCTGGGTGCCGGCAGATTCAGGTCTGAAGACGTCGGGGCGGCCCCACCACCTCGATGCCAAACCGCTCGGCGGTCGGACCGAGCACGTCGGGTCCCGGCACGGCGAGGCTGGGTGGCGGGTCGTCGCTTGCGGCGGGCTCGCCGAGGGTGATGGCGAAGCGCTCAAAACCGGCCGGTGCCGCGAAGACGAGCACGCGTGTCGGCTCGACGTCGACGGTGAACGTGTGGGGAATGCCCTTCGGGGCGAGCACGAACGCACCCGAGGTTGCCACGAGCGCTTCGTCGCCCACGAAGAAGGTCATCTGCCCATCGAGGACGTACCAGGCCTCGTCCTCGTGGTGATGGATGTGCAGCGGGGGCTCGGTGCTCTGATACGCGACCGCTTCCACGAGGGCGAAGCGCCCCTCCGCGCCCTCCGTACCGACTTTGATGGTGAAACGTCCACCGAGGGACCATACGGATTCGCCTTCGCCCGGCTGCACCAGCAGCGGGCGTCGTGTGACGTCGGTCATGGCGTCGCGGCCATTTGATTTGGAATCGTCCAGGCCACCGCGTCCGTCACTGCTCATCGCACCTACGAGCCTCCCTCGAGTGATCCGCGCACGCAATCGTGGCATGTCAAACCGGGGTCGCGGAGATGGTCGCCGCTGGGCACGACGCGGCCGTCTAGGGCTCGGTAACCGCGACGACGAACGCCGCGTGGCTTTGCACCTGGGGGTAGTTGCCCAGTGGGCTGCGGTCCAGGGGATCCGCGACTTCGCCGAAGAGCCCGAGCGGTCCGTGCGTGCTCAGCGCGGCGTCCAACCAGCGGGAGCCGTCACGCCCGGTTGCGGTGAGCGCGGCGGACAGCCAGAAGCTTGGGAACACGAACGGAGCGCTCGGATCGCCGATGGTGTCGGGCTGGCCCTCGTATCGATCCAGGAGCCCACCGCGATCCAGCCGTTCGATGATCAGATCCAGCGTGGCGCGGACCCGAGGTCGGATGCCGTCGAGGCCTGTCAGCAGCGCGGCCTGCGTGAGCGCCGCGTCCGCACCGCCGCCGTCAAGGCGAAGTTGCAGCGCCTGGTGCGTAGGCCCGAGCTCGGTGGCGATCGCGGCCGCAGCGCCCCGCCATGCGCGCAAGTCACCGGTGACCACGCCCATGTCGGCGAGCGTGGCGGCGCCGGAGAGACCGCTCATCGCCGTCAAGAGCGAGTGGGTGTAGCGACGTGGCGAGCCCCGGATCTCCCAGATCCCGTGGTCGGGCTCGCGCCAACGGCGGGTCAACCAACCGGCGAGGGCCGGGACCGCCGTTGCTAGTTCGCTCGGAAGGGCTGCCCGCGCGGCCAGCGCGGTGGCGAACTCGATCACCTCACCGGGTACGTCGAGCTGTGCCTGCGCAGCCGCCGCATTGCCGATGCGCACCGGGCGTGCGCCCCGATAGCCGGTCAGCTCGGGGATCGTCATCTCCTCGGGGGAAGCCGTCCCGTCGATCCGCACCAACGTTGCGGCTCCGCGTTCTGCGACCACGCTGCCGATGAAGGCGCCGAGTTCTGCGCGCCGCGTCGATGAGCCCGAGTCCGAGCATGGCGACGCCGGCGACCGACGCATCGCGCAGCCAGCAGTACCGGTAGTCCCACGTTCGTGACGACGCCGGCCACTGCGGCAGCGACGTGGTGGGCGCGGCAACGATCCCGCCGGCCTGGTTGAGCAATCCCAGGAGCACCGCCGCGCTGGTGCCGAGGAGATCGCGGAGCTCCGATTCGTCGGTCCTCGAACCTGCAACCCCGAGGTCGACAGCGTCCCGTTGCGGCACCATCGCGCGCCACGCTGCAAGCGTCGAACTCGATGCCGGCTCCCTGCGAATCAGACAGTGGGGCACCGAGGGTCACGGTTGTCGCATCACCGGCCTGAAGTCGAAATTCGCACGTCGCGTTGGCGATCCCGGCGCGCCACGCGCCCGGCGCGCGCACGTTCACACGGCTGGTGCCAGCGACCTCGAGGACGTCCCCAACCGCCCGCAGCGACGCTCGCCGGCCACCCCACGCCGGCGCGCGGATGTCGGCTGCGACATCGACATCGCCACCCTCGGCGCGCAGCCGGCGCAGCAGCAGTGGATGCGCGCCGAGGTCGAGCGCGTCGTCGACGATCAGGCGCGCGCCGTCGACCGCCCAGACGGTCTCGAGCACGAGCGATCGACTGTGGTAGCTGCGGGCGATGACTCGCGCGCCGTGCTGTGCGGGTCGCACGCTGATCCCGCCCCCACGGTCGTCGTCGAGGATCGAGAAGAGCAGCGGTGTCGAGTCGACCCGCGGCCAGCAGAGCCAGGCGACATCGCCATCAGGATCGATGAGCGCGGCGGTCCGGGAGTCGGCGAGGAGCGCGTGCTCGCCGATCGGATGCTGCATGCGTGCAGCCTAGAGAGATGCGACATGTCTGTGACCGCGCGCTCGAGGTGCCGCTCAGACCCCGACGATCAGCAGGTGCGTACTCGATCCGGTGTGATGGGCGTCCTGCCCGCCGCGGTGTGCCTCGTCGCTGCCGTTCTCATGGGAGTGGCTGCATTCCTGCCGTTCACCGGGTGGTACGGCGACGGCTTGAACGGCTGCTGCGCACCCCCGGAGCAGGTTTCGATGAGCCTCATCAATGGTTCCGACGTCCTGTTTGTCCTGGGAACGATCATCGCGCTGGGCGTTTTCGCCGCCGCCAACCTGGCGGGGGTTCGCCGCCGCCTCACTGCGCTTCTCGCCGCGGGGGCCTCGCTGGTAGCCCTGGGGCTGGCACTGAAGCTTCCCGGCACCTACATGCAGGACGGCGTGACCTACGGACAGCCGTATCTGCTCGACGCCGGGTTCTACCTGTTTCTCGGCGGCGCGGCTGCGGCCGTCGTCGGCGCGCTGCTCGTGGTCATGACAAGCTTTGCGCGGTCGCGTCCAAGTGCTGAGGCACAAGTGCTGTCCGCAGCCCCATGAGCTGGCAGCGAGACATGACCCGAGGCATCCGTCATTGCGTTGTGTCGATACACGTTATGACGGACGAGGCGACGCCATCTTTCGTCAACCCGAAGGTTTCGGACTTGAATGGACACGTCCCGTCCGCGTTCAGGGCAACGACCTTCCCGCCGTGTGTCGACCCGCAATCCACCACGCCGACGATCTGAGTCTCATCCGCCGAGAAAGATACGCACTGGCCGACCTGTAGATCGACCAGCGCGGCCTGTCGATTGTTCGCGTAAATGAGGTACCCACCCCCCGCGACTACGAGAACAGCCACCAGACCTGCGATCTTGATACCGCCTCGCCTCCAGACCGATGGCTCCGATGTCCACTGGAGAGGGGACGCGGGCGCCGGCGGCAGCGTCGCCTGCCATCGCAACCTCGACGCATTCCGCGCGATGACCACGAAGTTCCAGAAGAAAGAGATGACGCCCCACCACCCCGCGATGAGCGTCGCATTCTGCGCCTCGCGGCCAACTGCAATACCGCACGTACGGCAGTAGATCCCCTTGTGGTGTCGCAACTGCCGCACGATGATCATGCCTGTCTGGCTCTCGAAATCGACCGGCTGAGCGGGCGCTTGGCCGCACCTTTGGCAGGTCATCGTGGTGGACGGGACGTGACGACCATCGCGACCACGGCGAGCATCCTATGCCGCACTTGGAGTGGCCGCGTCACAGGGGCAACGTGCTCGCCGGTCGGAAACCCACCAATCCGCGGCGATCAGGGCACCGCGAGCGGGGGGATCGTGTCAGCGATGCTGGCGATCTTCTCGGCCCAGTTCGGATCGCTCGCGTAGTCGACGTTCATCCCGCGCAGCGTTGGTCCGTGGTAGAAGGCGCCGCCGACCGTCAGGTAGTTGGCTTCGATGAACTGTGCGACGTACTGGATGCACGCGTCGAAGGTCGGGAACGTCGCCGCGTCGACGTACGGGTTCGCGTCGTTGGCCCCGAAGCCGAAGAGGTTGTGCTTGTACTTCGCAAGGTCGCTCTGCCCCCATGCCGAACTCGAGGATCGCGTGCGCAACGAAATAGCGAGCGCTGACGTGATAGGTCGCCTCGGCGTGCATGAAGCTGGCCCCGAGACCGGCGAGCGCCGAGCCCGCGAGGAACTGATCCAGACTGGCCGCGGTCTCTCCGCTCGGCAGCGTGAGATTGGTGTCGACCGTGAACAGCGGACCCGGGATCGCCTGATAGATCGCGTCCCGCGCGCGAGCGGCGGCAAGCGCCGCCACGGCGGCGGTCAGCGCCTTCTGCGCCTGCGAGACCTGCTGGTGCGCCGCGATGTCGGCGAGCAGCAGGTTCTGTTCCTGCACCTTGATGATCGCCTGCGCGGTCCGAGCCTGTTCCTGCGCCGACGCCAGTGCCTTGAGCGCACCGTCGTCCTGAGCCAGGGTGCTGGCGGCCTTGGCTTCCTCGGCAGCGATGCGCAGCACCAGTTGACCGCTCGCCGTTGAGATCTCGTTCACCTGGACGTCGCGCTGGATCGCTCCCGCGATGCTGTTCGCCGAGATGACGTACGCGAGCATCGCCTGGGACCCACCACTCATGTAGGACTGGCGCAGGTAGGCGGCGAGATGCCCACGGTCCGACGCGAGCTCGGCGTTGACGGTTTTGAGCGTGGCCGCGTCCGCGGCGATGGTCGCCTTGAGGGCGCTGATCTGACCGTTGAGGACGAGGAGATGCGTGTTCGCCGCGGCGAGTGCAGCCTTGGCCTGCCCGAGCGCGGTGTCGGCGTTCCTGGCGGCGTCCTTGGCGTTCTGCGCGTCCTGCTTTGCAGCGTTCGCGGCCTGTTGCGCGGCGCCCACCCCCGGCGTCGGCCCGGCGACGACCGGGACCGCGATCAGAGTCAGCGCCAGCGTCAGAGGCAGAACGAGAACGAGCCGATGGCGGGCGAGCGGAAACAAGTGGCGACGCATCGGCGCCAGTCTCCCATCGGCCGCGCGAGGCACTTCCGGATGTCACCGCGCCGTCACCGCCCGTCACGCCCACGTGACAGGACCGCAGGCGGAAGGTGAGAACCGGGATCGATCGCAGCGGTCCGGGCCCACTCCCGGACAGGCTGATCTAGGAGGCCTTGCGCTCCAGGAGCCGGCGACGGAGCTCATCCGGAGCCACCAGGTCGACGATGCTCCGTGGTCCGCAATCCGCGCAGATGCGATGTCCGCCGACCAACTCGCCGTCAGCGCCGTAGTACAGCACCGAGAGCATGCCCCGCTTGCACAGAGGACAGCGGTCGGAGGTCTCCGGGTTCGTCTCCATCGCTGCGACCATGATCGCACGGCGAAGGCCGGAGGGGGAGCGCCCCGAACCACCGTGACCCGACCGCCACGCGCGTGTAGTCTCACGGTGTGTGGCCTCACCTCTCCGAGGCGACGACGGCGGCACTCGAAGTCGTACCTCGATGAGCTGGCGAGCTGGTCGGTGCATCTCAACCTCACGACCATCCCGCGCGAGCAGATGTGGTCGCGCCACGTCGTCGAGGTGCTCGAGCTGCTCGAGGTGGCCGCGCCCGCGCGGGGAATTCGTGTGGTCGATATCGGCTCGGGCGGCGGGGTCCCGGGGGTGGTCATTGCGATCCTCCGGCCGGACCTGCGCGTGACCATGCTCGAGTCGGACGTCCGTAAGAGCGCATTCCTCATCCACGTGGCCGGCCTCCTGCGGCTGCGCCGCGTTGAGGTCGATGCGGTCCGGGCCGAGGATGCCGGACGCCGGCCGGGGTCGCGCGAAACCTTCGACCTGGCCACATCGCGAGCGGCCGCGCCACCCGACGTTCTCATCGAGCTGGCGCTCCCATTGCTCCGTATCGGGGGCAGTCTCTGCGCGCTGGTTGCGGACGCCTCGGCGACGCTGGCGTCGTGCGCGGCCGCCTCCGCAGCCTGCGGTGGAGGCGTGCCGGAGGCGCCGGTCGATGGTGTGCTTCGAGTCGAGAAGGTCTCGCCCACCCCCGCCGGCTATCCGCGCCGCAGCGGCGTTCCGGGCCGGCGACCGATCAGCTGATCCGGCGGACGATCGCCGCGGTAGCGACCTCGCGCTCGTTCCACGGGAGCTCGCCCGCAGCGGTCTCGAGCGTCTTCTCGTGTCCCTTGCCCGCGCACAGGACCGTGTCTCCCGGCGCGGCGTGTGCGATGGCGAAGCCGATCGCCTCCTCCCGGTCGGGGATTACCACCACCGTGTCGCCCCGGCGGCCGCCCGACGCGACCGCGCCGGCCACGATCTGCTCGAGGATGGCGGCGCGATCCTCGTGTCGCGAGTCCTCGTCGGTGATGACGCTCACATCGGCGAACCGCGCGGCGACCGAGCCCATCGCCGGTCGCTTCTCCACGTCACGCTCGCCGGCCGACCCGAAGACCGCCCAGAGCCGCCCCGTGGTCGTCCGCCGGAGCTCGTGGAGCACCGTCTCCAGGGCGTCCGCGGTGTGCGCGTAGTCGACCACGACGTCGAACGGCTGGCCGAGGTCGATGCGCTCCATCCGCCCGGTGATCGCCTCGGCGGCCTCCACGCCGCTCACCGAGTGCTCGAGGTCGCCCCCGGTGGCGCAGGCGGCCGCTATCGCAGCGAGGGCATTGCGCACGTTGAACGTCCCCGTCAGGCGCAGGTGCACCGGTGCCGTTCCCCAGGGCGTCCTCGCTGTGAACGCCACCCCGGTCGATGCCGTGACGACATCGTCGGCGCGAACGTCGGCGGCGATGTTCGATTCGTCGGTGTACGTCAGCCGTGTGGCCACCGGAATGGCCGCGAGGCGAGGGAAGCCGAACGGGTCGCCGGCGTCCAGGACGGCGACGCCGTCGGGGCGCGACGATACACGCTCGAGAAGTCTCGCCTTGGCGGCGAGGTAGCGCTCGCGGCTGCCGTGCAGTTCCAGGTGCTCGGTGGTGATCCGGGTGAACACGGCGGTGCCGAACTCCACGTCATCGGCGCGACGCATCTCGAGCCCGTGTGAGGAGGTCTCGAGGGCCACGTGGGTGCAGCCACTGGCGCGGATGCGGGCGAGCTCGGCCTGCAACTCCGGGGCCTCCGGGGTGGTCTGCCGCGAAGGGTTCAGGCTCACGGTGTCGAGGGTGCGTCGGTCCACGGTGGTGATCGACGCAGCCGCGATGCCTGCGGCGCGCCAGGCGCGCCAGAGCAGGGTCGCGGTGGTGGTCTTGCCGTCGGTGCCGGTGATGCCCGCGACGCAGAGACCCGCGCTCGGATGGTCATAGAACGCGGCGGCGAGTGCCGAGAGGGCCAGCCTGCTGTCGGCGACGAGCACCAGTGGGACGGAGGGGTCGACCGAGGGCTCGGGCACCCGCTCGGCGACCAGGGCGATGGCGCCTCGTTGGACTGCCTCCCGGCAGTAGCGATGTCCGTCGAAACGGCGACCGGCGATGGCGACGAACAGGCTGCCGCGAGTCACTGCGCGCGAATCGGCGTCGACCGCCGAGATGACGGGTGCCGAAGGCGCTGCGACCGGGGGCGCCGCTCCGGGTTGCGGGAGTCCCGCCGCAGCGAGCAGCGCCGATAGCGGCCGCGCTGCACCCGCCTGTTGCACCGTCGCAGTCTATGGTAGGGTCGCTGCGATCGTGCCTGGAAAGAAGCCAAAGGGCAGCGCGCTGTCGCTCGCCGACGCCCTGACGGCAACCCGCGCCGCGCATCGCCGCGTCCTCGCCCTGGCCGCGCGTCTGGAGGCCACCGAACGGACGATCCTCGCCGCCATGGCGGCAGCCGCGCCGCGCCCCGCCGCCCCCGCCAAACGTCCGGTTGGGCGCCCGCGGACGCGTGCGGCTGCCCCCGCCGCCACGGCGGCTCGCGCCCCACGTCGCACCACGGCCGCGCCGAAGCGGCCGGCGGGTCGCCCCAAGGGCTGACCAGAATCCAGACTGGCTAGGTCAGGTTTTGGGTAGACTGGTTCCATGGCCAAGTCCTCGCGCGACCTTCTCGACGACGCACGGCGCACCGTCAGGGAACTCACCCCACAGCAGGTCCGCGCTGCCGCGGGTTCGCGCATCCTCATCGATGTCCGCGAGCGCAACGAGTTCGACGAGGGATACATCCCCGGCGCCCAGCACCTGAGCAAAGGCTTCATCGAGACCCGCATCGAGGACACCGTCCCCAAGCACGACGCCCCGATCACCCTCTACTGCGGCGGTGGGACGCGGTCGCTGCTCGCTGCACGCGCTCTGCAGGAGCTGGGGTACACAGATGTGGCCTCGATGGCGGGCGGGTACGGGGCGTGGAAACAGGCCGGGTTCGACTTCATCGTCCCGAGGGTGCTGACCGCGCAGCAGCAGCAGCGCTACAGCCGGCACCTGCTCATTCCGGAGATCGGGGCTGAAGGCCAGGCCAGGTTGCTCGATGCCAAGGTCCTGCTCATCGGCGCGGGTGGCCTCGGGAGCCCGGCGGCGCTGTACCTCGCGGCGGCCGGGGTCGGCACCATCGGGTTCGTCGACTTCGACACGGTCGATCGCAGCAACCTGCAGCGCCAGATCCTCCATACCGAGGATCGCATCGGCATGCTCAAGACCGCCTCGGCGCGGATCGCGCTCGAGGCCCTCAACAGCGACGTCCGTGTCGTCGAGCACAACGTGGTGCTGAACAGCGACAACGCCCGCGAGATCTTCGATCGGTACGACATCATCGTCAACGGCTGCGACAACTTCCCGACCCGCTACCTCGCCAACGATGTGGCCATCTTTGCCAAAAAGCCGATGGTCGACGGCGGGATCTTCAGGTTCGAGGGGCAGGTCACCACTGTCGTGCCCTTCCAGTCACCGTGCTATCGGTGCCGCTATCCGTCCCCACCGCCTCCCGAGGAGGCCCCGTCGTGCGCCGAAGCGGGCGTCCTCGGCGTGCTCCCGGGCATCGTGGGCGTGCTCCAGGCAACCGAGGTCATCAAGCTCATCACCGGAGTCGGCGAGCTGCTCACGGGGCGGCTGCTGCACATCGACGCGCTCGCGATGAAATTCCGCGAGTTCCGGGTGCCGCGAGATCCCCAGTGCCCGGTGTGTGGCGAGAATCCCACCATCACGGCTCCGATCGACTACGAGGGCTTCTGCGCCGCCCCGGCGTCCGTGGCGACCGAGGCGGTCGGCGCCGCCGTCTGACCCGTGACCGGCCACGCGGACGCCACGCGCTCGCCGCTGGCCCATCGGTACCGCGCGGGTCAGTCGGTGACGGGTGTGCTCGGGGATTCGATCGGCTGCACGTGTTCGGCCTCGCTGATCAGCATGATCGGAATGCCCTTTTCGACGCGGTAGCGCAGCAGGCACGCGTCGCAGCGCAGCGATACCGGCTCCACCTGGAGCGGCCCCCGGCACTGCGGGCAGGCGAGGATGTCGAGCAGGTCCTGGGGCAGCGAGCTCATCGTGGCGCCGCCGCCGCGACCAGCAGCGATCCCAGCGCGTCGTTGAACGCGCGCGGCGCCTCGAGGTTGGAAAGATGACCGGTGTCGAGCTCGACCAGGCGGGCTCCCGGGATGAGGCCAGTCATGGCACGAACCTCCATGGCAGGAATGATCGCATCCTGGAGGCCGGCGATCACCAGGGTGGGGACGTTGATGGACGCGAGGAGTTCGGTGGAGTCGCGGCGGGCGGCCATCGCGCGCTGCGCGTACGCGATCCCCGCCGGCGAACAGCGCCGGATCCTCCCCCGCACCGGATCGGCGACGTGCGCCTCCTCGCGCGCCGCGGGGCGCAGCAGCCTGCCGAGCATCGGCTCGACGATCGACTCCACCGACCGATCACGCTCCACCTGATCGGCCATGGTCAGGCGATCGTGGCGCTGCGCATCGTTGTCGCTCGACGCGCGGGTGTTGCACAGTGCCAGCGCGCGGATCCGCTCGGCGGCCCGTCGCCACAGGGCGAATGCCAGATACCCTCCCATCGACAACCCGACCACGGAGAATCGCTCGACGCCTCGGGCGTCGAGCGCGGCCAGCAGCGCGACGGCGACATCGTCGAGCGACGACTCTCCCGACGGCGGTGCCGGCGAGTCGCCGCAGCCCCACAGGTCGATGCGCACGCAGCGGATGTCGCCCGACAGCGCGGCCACCTGATGGTCCCATTGCGACGCATCGAGCGTGAACGCGTGCAGGAAGACGACGGTGTCGCCGGTGCCGGTGTCATGCACGGCCGGCAGCGCGTCGACCGTGCTGGTCACGACACTCAGGCCTGCGCGGAAACCACCGCCGCGGGGAAATCCTCGTCGAGGGTGGCGGGCTCGATGTGCGTACGAGCGTGCCGCTCCACGTCCCTGAGCTTGAGGATCTCGCTCGGCGTGATCAAGGTGACCGCAACCCCGGCGCGCCCGGCGCGGCCGGTACGTCCGACCCGGTGCAGGTATTCGTCGGGGGTCAGCGGCACGTCGTAGTTGATGACGTGCGAGATGTCGTCGATGTCGAGTCCCCGCGCGGCGACGTTGGTCGCGATCAGGTATTTGATGTGGCTGGCGCGGAACTGCTGCATGGCGCGGTCGCGGTCGCGTTGCGTGAGGTCGCCGTGGAGCAGGCCCACCTGGTATCCGCGTCCGCCGAGCTGGGCCTGGAGCACGTCGGCGGTTCGTTTCGTCTCCACGAAGATGAGCGCCATGACCACGTCGGGCTGATCGAGGATCTGCGCCAGCGCGTCGGTCTTGTCCGCCCAGGTGGTGCGCACGTAGAGCTGACGGACTTCAGACGGAATCTCCGGCCTCGTGCTGATCTCCACCGTCTCGGGGTCGTGCATGTGGCGCAGGGCAAGCCGCCGCACCCACTCGGGCATGGTGGCGCTGAACAGGAGGGTCTGGCGCTGCGCCGGGCACTGGCGAAGGATGCGCTCCACGTCGGGGGCAAACCCCATGTCGAGCATGCGATCGGCTTCGTCGAGGACGCAGATGCGGACGTTGGCAAGGGTGAGCGAGCGCCGCTGGATGTGATCGCCGAGCCGGCCGGGGGTCGCGACCACGATGTGCGCGCCCTGACGCAGTTCCTCCATCTGACGCCCGATCGAGTCACCGCCGTAGATCGCAACGCACTTCAGCTCGTGGCGTTTGCCGAGCCGGTCGAGCTCGTCATGCACCTGCACCGCAAGCTCTCGGGTCGGACAGAGCACGAGCGCCTGCACCGGGCCGTCACGTGGATCGAGCCGCTCGATGATGGGAATGCCGAAGGCGGCGGTTTTGCCGCTCCCGGTCTGCGCCTGACCGATGACGTCACGTCCGGCCATGGCAAAGGGCAGCGAGCCGGCCTGGATCGGTGTCGCCATGGTGTACCCGAGCTCGGCCACGGTGTGCTGCATGGCGATGCTCAGCGAGAGCTCGTCGAAGCTCACCGGTTCGGGGATGACGGTACTCGAGGCCTCATCGACCGCCGGTAGCGCGGCGGGACGGGGCCTTGCGGCGAGCGGTCTACCAAACCGCGCGCGAGAAGACGAACGCAAGACACAAGCAGTGTACCCCGGATTGGCGAGTCGCTGTCTGCGTAAGATCGTCGCGATGCCGGCCGAGGTCTCGTTCACGCTACCGGCAGGCTTCGTGCCGCGCGCACTCGTCGTCGACCTCGACGGCACCACCATCGACTATCGCCAGCAGCTGCACCCCCGCGTGCGCGATGCGGTGCGCGCCGCGGCCGGCCGCATGCCGGTGATCGTCGCGACCGGTCGCATGTACCGATCCGCCTTGCCGTGGGCGCGGGAGCTGGGCGTGCGCGAGCCGCTGGTCTGCTACCAGGGGGCGATGGTGCGGGGCATGCCCGCCGGCGGTGGGGCCGCGGTCGAGCGGATCTTCGAGCAGGCTCTGCGCCCGGATCCCGCGCGCCGCGCGCTGTACATCGCCCGCGATCAGGGGTGGCACCACCAGGCGTACCAGGACGACGAGCTGCTCTGCGAGGAGGACCGTCCCGAGGCCCACCTGTACTCGCGCATCAGCGGCGTTCCGTTTCGACTCGTCCCGGATCTCGAGCCCTTGCTCGCGCGCGGCACCACCAAAGCGGCGTGCGTCATCGAGGACCTCGTCGAGGTGGACCGCGCCACCGCGCTCATGACCCGCGAGCTCGCGGACAGCGCGCGGGTCACGCGCTCCAACCCGGAGTTCGTCGAGATCCTCGACCCCGACGTCAGCAAGGCGTCGGCCTGCGAGCTGGTCTGCGCGCGGCTCGGCTGCTCGCTGGCGGACGCGGTCGCGATCGGCGACGCGCCCAACGACATCGAGCTCCTCGAGGCCGCGAGATACGCGGTGGCGGTGGCGGGCTCACGACCCGAGGTGCTCGCCGTCGCCGACGCGACCTGCGCGCGCCCCGAGGACGCGGGAGTGGCCGATGTCCTCGAGGCGCTGGGCCTGACGCGTTGATGCCAACGACGGCAGTTTCAGGCTGGAACTCGGAGCGCGCTCAGCCCCCTCCCGGGCCGGTCTCCAGCCCGGGTCGGGTCATCGCCTCGGCATCGAGGAGTCGGGTCAACTCCTCCTCATCGAGTCCGCTGCGCTCGCGAGCCACCTCACGCACGGTTCTCCCGGTCTCGTAGGCCTCTTTCGCGATGGCTGCCGCGGCGTCGTACCCAATCTTCGGGGCAAGCGCCGTGCCGAGCATGAGGCCGCGCTCGACCATGGCGGGTCCGTTCTCGGTGGCGGTGATGCCGTCGACGCTTTGGAGCGCGAGGTTGCGTGCCGACGCGGCGAGCAGCGCCGCCGACTGGAGGAGGTCGTAGGCGGCCACGGGCATCATCACGTTGAGCTCGAGCAGCGACCCCGCCGCGGCGCAGAAGGCGATGGTCGCGTCGTTGCCGATCACCTGGGCCGCCACCATCGTCACCGACTCGCAGATGACCGGGTTGACCTTGCCGGGCATGATCGACGAGCCCGGCTGCACCACCGGGATGGAGATCTCGGCGATCCCCGCGCGGGGCCCGCAGCCGAGCAGACGGATGTCGTCGGCGATCTTGTACAGGGCGATCGCGACGGCTCGGAGGCAGCCGCTCGCCGCCACGACGATGTCGAGCGTGGACTGGGCGCTGAAGTGGTTGGGGGTCTCGCGAAACGGGATGCCCAGGTCGGTGGCGACCAGCGCGATGGCCTTCGCCGCGAACTCCGGGTGGGTCCCGACGCCCGTGCCCACCGCGGTGCCGCCGAGCGGGAGCTCGGCGAGCGCCGCGATCGCCTCCTCGCACCGCGCACTCGCACGTTCCACCTGGCCGGCGTAGCCGAGGAACTCCTGACCCAGCCGGATCGGAGTCGCGTCCTGGAGGTGGGTGCGCCCGGTCTTGATCACCGGCCAGAACTCGTCCGCCTTGCGTCGCAACGATGCTTCGAGGACCCGCAGCGCCGGGATGACGTCCTCGTGGATCGCCACCGCCGCCGCCACCTGGATCGCGGTGGGGATCACGTCGTTGCTGGACTGACCGAGATTCACGTGATCGTTGGGATGCACCGGGGTCCGCGATCCCAGCGTGCCGCCGAGGAGCTCGATCGCTCGATTGGCGATCACCTCGTTGGCGTTCATGTTGGTGGAGGTGCCGCTGCCGGTCTGGAACACGTCGACGATGAACTCGCCGTCGAGCGAGCCGTCGACGACGTCCTGGGCGGCGCGGATGATCGCTCCCGCGCGGTTCTCGTCGAGCAGGCCGAGCTCGCGGTTGACCATGGCCGCCTGCTGCTTGATGAGGCCGATGGCGCGAATGAATCCGCGGGGCAGGCGCAGATCGCTGATCGGGAAGTTGACCTTGGCGCGCATCGTGTTGGCGCCGTAGTACGCGCCGGCGGGCACCTCGAATTCACCCATGGAGTCACGCTCGAGACGGATCGCGGGGGCGGTCATGTCGCGGCGTTCTCCTTGTGGAGCGGGATGGTCATGTCGAACTCGGCGCCGCTTCCGGGCACGCTGCGCGCCGCCACCGTCCCGCCGTGCCGCTCGGCGACGGTGCGGACGATGTAGAGACCGAGCCCGCTTCCCGGCACCTTGCGCTGCCGCTCGGCCACCGATCGGAAGTACTTGTCGAACAGATGACCGGTGTCGGCCACCGGGAAACCGGTCCCGTGGTCCCGGACCGTGAAGCGCACCGAGTCGCCCGCGCGGCATGCGAGGACCTCGATGGGCGACCCGGTCGGGCCGTGCTTGACGGCGTTGCCGAGCAGGTTGGTGAGCGCGAGGATGAGCCGGCGCCGGTCGCCCTTCATGGTGAGCCCGCGCTCGGTCTCGCTCGTGATCGTGGATTCGCGGAGCCTGGCCTCCACGGCAACGTGCTCGATCGCCTCCTCGACGACCTCGTCCGCGTCCATCACCTCGAGCGCCAGGTGGTCGTCCGGGTCCTCGAGTCGAGCCAGCTCGGCGAGCGCGTTGACCATCCGGACCATCATCTCGGTGCTCGCGGTGATCCCCTCGATCGCGACCATGGCGGTCTCGGGAAGCTCACCAAGCATCCCGGCGCTGAGCAGCTGCCCGTAGCTGTTGAGGATGGTGAGCGGGCGGCGGAGCTCGTGCATGGTGATCGACAGCGATGTGCCGCGGGCCGACGACTCGGACGTCGCGCTGGCGAGCCTGCGCTCGAGGGTCGCGACGCAGGTCGCGGCGAGGCGGTGACCGACCGCATCGAGGTCGTCGGCGGTGGTGGCCGCCAGCTCCAGTGCCTGTTCGGGGTCGAGGCGCTCTTCGCGAACCGCCTCGGCCGTCACCTGGCGCAGCGCCCCGAGGTTGGTGAGCGCCTTCTCGAGGCGGCGCTCCACGTTGGTGCCGGTGTCGAGATGGTGATACGCGATCAGCGGACGGAGGTCGTCGGTGCTGAGGGCCACCAGGACCGCGTTGACGAACTGGCGCGGCCCTCTCGCTCGGTCAACGGGCTGATCCGGTTCATCCGGCGACGTCTGCCGGGCCCAGAGGTCGGCGATCCGCGCCGCGTGGGCCGCCAGAAAGTCGCTGAAATGCCTGGTCACGCCGCTCGAGTTCTATGCGGGAGCGACGTCCTGTATGAGCACCGTCGCGGTGGCGACCTTCTGCACCGCTGCGGCGGTGCGCCGATGACGCGTCCACAGCACCGCCCCGAGGATGGCGAAGGGGATCATCTGTAGGTCGATCAGCAACGAGATCTCACCGGCGTGCGCGACCGAGATGCCGGCTTTGGAGAGCAGCGCGACGAGCACGCCCTCGCGAATGCCCAGGCCGTTGATGCTGAAGGGCGCGATCGCCACGAGCAGCGTCACCGGGATGCAGATCGCCAGCACCATCCAGCTGAGATCGACGCCGATGGCCCGGGCGGCGAGGCTCAGGGCCAGGAGGTTGAAGCCCCAGCCGGCGGCTCCAACCAGGAGTGACTGGGCGACCGCGTGGGGATGGCGCCGGTACCCGGCGAATGCTTCGTTGAAGGAGCGGATCCCGCAACTCATCGCCCCCGAGACTCGGGTGAGCAGGTGATACGGCATGAGCCGGTCGGCACTCAGCGCCAGCAACCAGATCAAGACCACGGCCACGGCGAGCGCCGCGATCACGACCACCATCCCCGTCCCTAGCAGGGCGCGGAGCAGGATGGCGGCGGCGATCCCCCAGCAGGTCATGCCCAGCATGCCGGCCAGGCGGCTGCCGGCGAGCGAGGCGAGCACGTTCCCGTGGCCGACCTGGCGGCCCATCTCCACGGTGCGCATCGCATCGCCACCCACTCCCGCGGGGAGCATCTGCGTGAAGAACATGGCCTGCAGGTACGAGGAGCTCAACCGGCGCCAGCTGAGCAGCGGGCTGGCGGCGCAGCCCGCGGGTGCTCCCGCGGTGCGGAGCAAGACCCCCCATTCGACGACGCTGGCGGCGACCGCGAGCACCGTCAGCCCCAGGGCGGCGGCGATCCAGAACGGGTCGGCCCTGGCCAGGCTGGTGATCGCTTTGGGCAGATCGATCGTGTGGGCGAGGATCGCCAGACCGACCACTGTCCCGCTGACGCGGGTCCACGGCGATCCGATCACGGCGCGGAGGGTTCCGATGGAAGGTCGCACGGCCACCATTGAAGCAGGGTTGTACCGGCCGTTCCGGGCGCGTTGTCCGGAACGTGACACAACCATAGACCTCCGCGACGGCCTTCGCGTGCGGGGCGTCACTCGCCGGCGAGGTATGGCTCTCTGAACGCTGTCTGCTCGGCGATGAACACCAGGGGAAGGTCGTCCACCGGCCCGTTGCGGTTCTTGGCCACGATGAGCTCGGTTTTGCCCTTGTCGATCTCGCGATTGTGCATCCCCTCCCGGTAGAGGAAGAGCACGACGTCCGCGTCCTGCTCGATGGAGCCGCTATCGCGAAGGTCGCTGAGCTGCGGACGCTTGTTCTCGCGCTGTTCGGCGGCCCGCGAAAGCTGGGAGAGGGCGAGCACCGGCACGTTGAGCTCCTTGGCGATCGCCTTGAGCCCCGACGAGATATCCGAGACCTCCTGCACCCGCGAGTCCCGCCTGCCGCCCTGCATCAGCTGCAGGTAGTCGATGACGATCAGCTCGATCTTGTGTTGCGCCTTCATCCTTCGGGCACGGGCGCGCAAGGTGTTGATCGCCAGCCCCGGTAAGTCGTCGATCCAGAGATCCGCGTGGGTGAGCGTGTCCATCGCCTTGGCGATCTTCTGAAATGCCATCGAGTCGGCCTGGCCGGTGCGGAGCATGTAGGAGTCGACGTGCGCCTCGCTGCAGATCAGCCGTTGCACCAGCGACTGCCGCGACATCTCGAGTGAGAAGACGACCACCGGGCGTCCGGCGAGCACCGCGGCGTTGCGAGCGATGTTGAGTGCGAACGACGTCTTGCCCACCGCCGGTCGCGCCGCGAGGATGATCAGCTCGCCTGGCTGCAGACCCTGGGTGAGCATGTCGAGCTTGGAAAAGTTGGTCGGTACCCCGGTGACGAGCTGCTTATGCTCGATGCGCTTCTCGAGCGTGTCCCACCACTCGCGCACCACCGGCGCGATGTTGCGCATCTCCGAGCCGCGATTCTCCTGGCCGATCTTGAAGACCTCCTGCTCGGCCTGGTCGATCGCCTCCGCCACCGGGGTCGCGTTGTCAAAACCGAGCCGGCTCACCGTGCCACCCGCCTCGATGAGGCGGCGCCGAAGCGCGTGCCCGACCACGATGTCCGCGTAGTGTTTGACGCTCGCGGCACTCGGCACCACGAGGGTGAGCTCGGCGATGTAGTCCATGCCGCCGGCGCGCCCGATTCCGGGGCCGCGGTCGAGTTGATCGCGCAGCGTCACCGTGTCGATCGCCTCGCCGCGGTCGTCGAGAGCGAGCGCCGCGCGATAGAGGACAGCGTGACGCTCCGCGTAGAAGTCCTCCGGCACGAGCACATCGCGGACGATGGACATGGCCTCGCGATCGATGAGGATCCCGCCGAGCACCGCCTGCTCCGCGTCGTTGTCGTGCGGCGGCACCCGCACCAGCCCGCTTCCCGCGCCCACCGCGCGCCCCACGATCTCGGCGTGCGGGAGCGAGGTCATTGGGCCGCGACGACGACCTTGAGTGTCTCCCTGACCTCGGGGTGAAGCTCGATGCTGGCTTCGTGGGGCCCGAGCGACCGGATCGGCGGGTCGATCTCGATCTTGCGCTTGTCGATGTCGATCCCCGCCTCGCGTTTGAGCTGCTTGGCGACATCCGCGGTGGTGACGGTGCCGAACAAGCGGCCGGCCTCGCCCGCCTTCGCGTAGACGGTCACCGTCAGCTTGCGCAGCCGCTGCGCCGTCTCCTTGGCGTCGGTCAGCGCCTTCTCGACGCGCCGCCGCGTCGCCTCTTCGCGCCGCCGGATCTGGTCGACGGTGTTCTGATCGGCAACCACCGCGAGGTGCTGGGGGAAGAGGAAGTTGCGGGCGTACCCGGGGTTGACCTCGCGCACATCCCCGGGCTTGGCCGTTCCTGCCACTTCTTTCAAAAACAGAACCTTCATCCGACCGTCTCGCGCTCCTCGGGGCGAAGGCGGCGGTAGATCATCATCGCGAAGCGCTCACCGTTGCGCACGTCGTCGTCGAAGCGGCTGCGTCTCAGCGTGATCAGCTGCTCCTGCTCCGCGACCACGGCGCGCGGGCACGCCGCGATGAATGCGCGGGTCGCCAGCAGGCTGAGGGCGAGCACGTCGAGCTCACCGATGACCGGCAGCGACTCGGGCAGATCGACAACCGGCAGGGCTATCAACGCCAGTCCGCCGCCGAAGGCGAGCTTCATGTACTTGGGGACCCGATCGTCGAACATGAGGCAGTATGCGAGCCGCAGCATGCGCGGCAGGTCGACGAAAAGTCGTTTGGCGCTGCGGAACTTGCTCAACATCTGGAACCGCGCATTGTACTTGGTTGTGGTGGAGCCAAAGCCGCGGCCGCACTGCACGGGGCGCGCTCATTCGCTGTCGAGCAGGTCGCGGTGCGCGTCGATCCACGCGCGCGCGACGGCGGCGTCCCCGCTCGGGATCACTCCCTCGAGCACCGCATCGCGGATGGCGGCCTTCACCCTGCCGACCCAGGGGCCCGGACCGCGCCCGGCGATCGCCATGAGCTCGTCGCCGCTCAGCGGGTCCCGCATCGCCGACACGGCGCCCCCCTCGTCGAGCCTCGCCATGCGCTCCTCGAGCTCGTCGAGTTCCGCGAGGGTGGGGTATGCGGAGGCGATCGTGTCGGCCCGGGCGAGGTCGAGCAGCTTTCCGCGCAGCGGTCCGGCATCGCCGATCAGCCGGCGGACCGCAGTATCGCCGAAGCGCTCGCGCTCGTACTGGATCGGGCGGAGGTGCAGGCGCACCAGCTGGCGCACTGCACCGATCTCGTCGTTGCTGTAGCGCCAGCGGGTGAGGATGACCCGCGCCATCTCGGCGCCGACCGAGGCATGGTCATAGAAGGTGTGCTTGCCGTCGGGGGCGACCGCGTGGGTCACCGGCTTGGCGATGTCGTGGAGCAGCGCGGCGGTCCGGGTGACCAGGTCGCGGGGCGCCGCGTCCACGGCCGCGAGGGTGTGCCGGTAGACGTCGCCGGTGTGGAAACCACCCTGCTCGACACCGATCGCGGCCAGGAGCTCGGGGAGCACGTACTCGAGCAGCCCTGCGTCTCGGAGGACGTCGAAACCGGCGGCCGGATGACGCGCGACCAGCATGCGCCGGAGCTCGTCGGAGATCCGCTCCACCGAGAGGATGGCCGTCCGCCCCGCCTGCGCGCGCATCGCCTCCACCGTCCCGGCGGCGAGGCCGAAGCCGAGCTGCGCCACGAACCGGGCCGCCCGATACATGCGCAGCGGGTCCTCGGCGAACGTCTCGAGCGGATCCAGCGGGGTGCGCAGGATACCGGCGCGCAGATCGCTGAGCCCTTTGCCGGTGATGTCGATGACCCGTCCGTCGAGCGTCTGGCAGAGCGCGTTCACGGTGAAGTCGCGACGCCACACGTCCTCGACCAGCGTGCCGGGTCGCACGTCGGGATTGCGCAAGTCCGGGTCGTAGCGTTCGGCTCGGGCGCGCACCCCCTCGACCACGTACCCGGGGCCGCGGATCTGGGCGGTGCCGAAGCGCTCGAACCGCTCGGGCGGGTGCCAGTCGAAGGTCGCGGCGACCGCGGCGAGCAGCGGCAATGGATCGGTGCCGACGCTGACCAGGTCGATGTCCTTGCTCAGCGCCGCGCCCAGCAGTCGGTCGCGAACGAAGCCGCCGACCAGGTAGACCTCCGCGTCCAGGGTCGTTGCCGCGGACTCGATCGCCTCCAGGACGTCCTCGAGCTCGAGCGTCGCGGCGTGGACCGGGCGGATGGTGCAGTTCACGGCGTGGCCGTGCGAAGCCGTGCGGGCCGGCCGCGCAGGAGCACGGCCGCGACCACGGCCGCAACCGCCGCGCTCACCCCGGCCCCGAGGAAGACGGTCCGCAGCTCGGTGATGATCGCCCCGGTCACCTCATGCTGGTATCCGGGGCAGTTGAGCGGGGACGCCGGACAGAGTGTCTGCGGTGACGGCAGCGTCGCCGTTGTCGTGTAGAACGCGTGCAGGCTCACCGCCGTGAGGATGGAGATGCCCACGAGCATCCCGATCATGCGCGCAACCACCACGAGCGCCGATGCCAGCCCGTGCATCTGCTCGCGCACCGACACGAGCATGGAGGCGTTCACGGGGGCGATCGCGAGGCCAAAGCCCAGGCCGCAGAGGAAGAGCACCGGGTCGCTGGGATGGAGCCAGCCGGGTCCCAGGCGATCGGCAAGCGTGGTCGCGGTCCAGGTTGTCATTACCCCGAACGCTGCCGCCGCGAGCGCCATCCCCGCCGCCGCGATCGCGCGGTTCCCGACCCGCTGGGAGAGCCAGCCACCGAGCACCGCGCCCAGCGGGAGACCGATCAGGAACCGCAGCAGCACCAGGGCGGCGCCCAGCTGCGAGTTGGGAAAGACCGTCGCCCTGGCGAGGATCGGCACGTCGAGGAGCGCGGCCATCAGCGCCGAGCCCACCGCAAGATTGGTGAGCAGGGCGCCGTACGCTCCGGGCGAGGTCAGCTCACCGGCGGCCACCAGCGGGCGCGGCGCTCGCCGCTCTCGGAAGAGGAACAGGACCAGCGAGAGTGCTCCGAGCGGCAGCAGCCAGACCGCCGCCGGGGAGATCGCCCCGGTCGTCGGGTCCTCGGCGGCGAAGCTGACGATCACGGTGGCCAGCGCGAGGGCCAGCAGCGCGGCTCCGGGCCCGTCCACCGCCGCGGCGACGGCCGGGATCCGCCGGACAGCGATGAGCGGCCGTGTCGATCGCGTCCCTCGGAGCTCCCAGAGGATCAGCACCACCGCGGCTCCGGCCGCGACAATCGCCAGAGGGGTCAGCCAGACCAGGCCGCCAAGCGCGGTGTAGGCCAGTCCGGCGGTGGCGTCGCTGCGAAGCTGGTCGGGGGCCACGATGGCCAGGCACCCGGCGCCGAGCGCCAGCACGGCGAGCATGATCGAGACGGGGTCGAGCCTGGGCCGGGGAGTGGTCGGAGCGCGGCCGCCGCCGCGACCGGCCGCGTACAGCCCGGCGCCCAACGCGGCCGCGATCGGCAGGTTGAGCCAGAAGATCGTCTGCCAGCTGGCCACGGTGAGGATCAGGCCTCCGTAGAGCGGCCCGAGCACGCTGCCCAGCTCCTGAACGCCGCCGATGACGCCGAGCGGCAGGCCCCGCCGCTCGGGTCCCCAGAGGTCGGCCACCAGCGCCAGGGTCACGGGCACGAGCCCGCCGCCGCCCAGTCCCTGGAGGGCGCGGCCGGCCACAACCGAGCCGAGGTCGTGCGCGGACGCCGTCACCAGCGAACCGGCGGCGAAGACCGCGAGGCACAGCAGCAGCAGGGGTCGTCGCCCGTAGACGTCGGAGAGACGCCCCAGCATGGGCATGACCACGACGTAGCCGAGCAGGAAGCCGCTGATGATCGGCGTCGCCGCCTGGAGCTGGTCGATGCCGATGCCGACGTCGGCCATGATCGACGGGAGCGCGAGCACGATCACGTAGGTGTCGATCGCCGCGATCAGCACCGCCGCTGCCGCGAGGGCGAGGATCCAGGTGCGGCGCGCGTTCACCCGATGGACGGTGGCGGCGTGATCGAGACGTTCTCGCCATAGTTGGCGAGAATCAACGTGTAGGTGCTGCTGACGCCCGCGGTGACGAAGGGTCCGGTGAGCACCACGCGGCGGAGCTGGCTGGTGGTGCTGTCGATCCCGAAGGTCGCGGCCACGTCCTTCGAGGGGTCGGCACTGGTGAGCAGCGCTGCGACGTCCGCGCCCGGCAGCGTGCACGCGATCTCGTGCAGCGCCTCGCCGTTGTAACGGTCGTCGCTCTGCGCGCGCGGGGAGCGGCACGTGAGCAGCAGCGACGACAATCCATGGCTCGGGTCGATCAATCTGGCCGGATCAGCGAACCCGTAGCTGGCGGGATTCGCTATCGTGAAGCCAGTGTTCGTGGGCAGCTTGACCGAGAACCTGCCTCCCACCGAGACCACCGGGACGCCGATCCCCAGACCGTAGATCGACACCTGCAGCATCCCCGACATGCTTGCGGGGCGCCGCATGTCGCCCTGTCCACCGGTGAGCAACGGCCCCGAGCCGCTGACGTTCGCGCTGCTGAGCGTGAAGTGAAACGACGGGGTGCCGTCCAGAACGTCCTTGGTCCGGTGCAGCAGGTCGGTCGCGTTGATGGCGGGTCCGCCGCAGCCGCCGAGCATCAGCAACGCTACGGTCGCGATGACAGCGACGCGGCGCAACCCGGCGATCACGTGCCCCTCCAGAGCGGTCAGGTGGTCGCGGGCGAGTATAGGTCTGCCGATACACTGCGACGTGTGACCGGTGAGAGCGCCGCGCTGGCCGAGGTCGACCCGGCACAGTTCTTCGGCGTCGACATCCGGGTGGGAACCGTGATCAGCTGCGAGCCGTTTCCGGAGGCCCGGCGCCCCGCTTACAAGCTGCTGATCGACTTCGGACCGCTCGGGACTCGGCGGTCGTCGGGACGTCTCACCGATCACTACCGCCCCGAGGAACTCACCGGCAGCACGGTGGTCGCCGTCGTCAACCTGCCCGCCCGTCAGATCGGCCCGGTGCGCAGCGAGGTGCTCGTGCTCGGTGTGTACCAGGAAGGTTCGGACCGGGTCGTGTTGCTGCGTCCCGACCGCGCCTGTGCTCCCGGGGATCGCGTTGGCTGAGCCGTTCGAGATCCCCATCGGGTGAATCCGCGTTCGCTGGTGGGCGAGCCCGGAGCCCGGCGCATCAGCCCGTTCGTCTTCCTCCTGGTCGTCGTCTGCTTCTTCCTCGCCTTCGCCGGCGTGTCGTGCAACACGGATGCCACCAAGGCGGGGGTGCGGTCGCTGGCGGGAACCGGGGGGCTGCAGACGTCGCAGACGTCGGCGCTCGACACCTGCCTCGATGCGCTCAGGAACGTGAACATGCTCAGCTACACCGGCTGGGCCCTCGTCTTCGGCCAGGACCCGTCCATCCCATCGCTACCCCCCGCCTGCGACACCGGCACCTCGGTGAGCGCGCGTGAGCCTCACCCAGGTGAATCTCGGCCCCCAGGTCTTTGCCATGCTCGCGCTGGTCTGCGCCGGGTTGGGGTCGCTCTGGGCCGTTGCGGGGTCTTCGGGATCATTCGGCCCCGGAGCCGGGCGATCGCCGCGATCAGCTTCGCGGTTGCCACCGGTGCACTGCTCTTCCTCGACCAGCAGCACGTGCACGACGTCCTGCCTCGCCAGGATCTCGGCCAGCGCAGGGGCGAGCGTTCCCGGGCTTCAGCGCTGCCGCCTACTTCAACGTGAATCCCGGCATCGGCCTCGTGATCGCGGTGATCCTGCTCGCGGTGGCCGTGCTCTCCAACCTCGCGGCATTGGTGCTCGGCGAGAACGCCGCAGCGGTCGGCGCGCCGGCGACTCCCGAGCCACCCGGGCCGGCGCCGCCGTAACCCTCGAGACCGGCCGCGCGCCGGTCAGGCCGCGCCACCACTGAGGAACTGGATGCCGTAGGTTTCGAGCTGCGCGCCGACCGACGTCGACCACACCTCGGCGATCGCGTCCGCGGTCCAGCCGCCGTCGCGAAACGCGACCGATATCTCCTTCGGGTGCGACCACAGCGACAGCTTGTCGCCCCCGAGGCCGATGCACTGTCCGGTGACCCCGGCAGCCTCATCGGAGCTGAGAAACACCAGCAGCGGAGCCACATCGTCAGCCGTGCCCATGCCCATCTGCTTGCGCACGGTCGGGGGCAGCGGATCGCCTCTCTCGGCCGCCTCGACGAGCGACGCCATTCCCGGGATGGTCGAGATCATCCGGGTGATCGCGTTGGGCACGATGGCGTTGACGGTGATGTTGTGCTTCGCGCACTCCATCGCCCAGGTGCGAGCGTACGCGGCGATCCCCGCCTTGGCGGCCGCGTAGTTGGTCTGCCCGAAATTGCCGCGTTGACCGGCGATCGAGGAGACCACCACGATCCGGCCCCCCGATCCCTGCGCGCGCATCTGCCGCACGGCGGCGCGCGCGCAGGTGAAGGTGCCGCGCAGGTGGGTTTCGATCACCGCGTCGAAGTCCGCATCGGACATGTTCCAGAGCACGCGATCACGCAGGATCCCCGCGTTCGTGCACATGATGTCGAGGCGTCCGAAGGCTCGCACCGCCGCGGCCGACCAGCTGGTCGGCGGCCTCGGCGGATCCCACCGCGCACACCTCCGCGACGACCCGCCCGCCGGCACCGCTGATCGCGTCGGCGGTGGACTCGGCGACGTCGGCGTCGACATCGTTGACGACCACCGCGCACCCCGCCTGCGCGAGCGCACGGGCGTACGCGCGCCCGATGCCCCGCCCGCTGCCGGTGACGACCGCTGCCTTGCCCTCGAGATTCATGGGCGGAACTCTAGGTGAACTCGATCTCGACATGCTCGCCGCGGGGAACGTAGCCCGCCTGGCGGTAGATCGAGTTCGAGACAGGATTGTCCGCATCTGTGAAGAGCATACAGCGGTCGACGCCGGGAAGCGTCAGCGCGGCGACGCTCACCTCGTAGGTGAGGCGGCGCGCGTAGCCGCGGTTGCGGTGCTCCGGAGGTGTGTACACCGGCCCGACCCGGACCACGCGCCCGACCGCCGCATGATGTCCGACGACGCACACCGGCTGACCGCCGTCGATCCACAGCTCGAACTCGTTGTCGCGCACCATCCGGCTTGCGGTGCGCGCCGAGTCGCCGCCAGGGACCTCGACCTCAGCGCTGAAGGCGTCGAGCCAGGACGCGAGCAGAGGCACGTCTTCAGATGCCGCCGGGCGACGCGAGCCGGGCGGGACGGCCACCTCGATCGGGTGTTCGAGCTCGTGCATGAGTATCGGCCTGGATCCTTGCGATGGTCCGGCCGGTTGTGTCCGCGACCGCGCCGGCGACACGCGGGCCGCCCCGGCCGGCCCGTTCACGCCGGCGAGTGCGCAATCCCAATGGACGTCGCGCGCGAGCTGACCGCGCCGGCGAGCTCGGGTGCGGCTGCGGATGGCAGCGACGACACCAGCAGGTGCCACGGTGGAGTCCAGCTCGCCGCTCCGACCACCGCCTCGCCGTCGGTCATCCACCAGAAGGCCGGCGTGGCGTATGCGTCCGGCGCCGCGCGCAGGATCTGCACGATGCTGAGCAGCACGTTGCGTTCGCAGGGCTCGGCTTCGAGGAATGCCGACACCGCGCCTGCATACATCTTCGACCGAGTCGCTGCCGTGGACGCGCATGACCGCTCGATTGTGCACGGCTCAGAGCGCGAGACGTCCACCCGTGACGAGCTGCGCCGCGACATAGACGAGCCACGGCAGCACCGCGAGCGCCAGGAGCCCGCCGCGGGCCGTGCCGCGCCAGAGCAGCGCGAGCAGGAAGGCGGCGGTCGCGACGGTGAAGCCGGCGCTGATGAGGCCGCTCGCGACCTGGGTTCCACGTCGTGAACACGACACCGATGGCGGCGAGCACGCACGACTGGAACGTCGCCGACCCGGCCACGTTCCCGAAGGCGAGCCTGTCGTCGTTGGTGCGCACCCAGAGCACGCTGTTGAGCGTCTCGGGCAGCTCGGTCGCGACCGGGACGATCACGAGCGCGAGCACGAGCGCGGCGATGTGCAGCGCCGACGCGGTCTGGTCGAGCGCGGTGACGAAGAGTTGCGACCCGAGAATGAGGATGCCCACGGCGATCAGCGAGCTGCAGCGACACCAGGATCGGATGCGGCTCGCCCGAGTCGCCAGCGGACGATGTGCAGCGGTTCGGGCATGTCGCTGCCCGGTCCGCTGCCGCGGAGCGTGGCGACCACGTACGCCGCGTACCCCGCGAGCAGCCCGACACCGACGGCGATCCGCGCGCCGCTCGGGAGCACGCTCGACGCCACCGCGACGCTGAACGCGATCAGGAAGACGCCGAGGTCGCGGCGGACCTGGCCCGGGTCGATCACCAGCCGGCGGTCACCGCCGCGGAGCACGACCGCGATGCCGGTCACGCCCGCGCCCAGGGTCAGGAGCAGGAACGGCGCAGCCGAGCACGGCGCCGGTGGCGACCGAGTTGGCCGCCGGCGAACGGGTCGCGAGCGCGACGATCGGCACGACGGTCTCGGGCAGCGACGTCCCCAGCGCGGCGAGCAGGCTCCCGGTCGCGCCGGTGCCGAGATGGAGCTGGAACCCCGCCCACTCGATCGCGTTGGTGAACAGCTCCGACGCGACCACGACGAGCAGCAGGCTCGCGATGAAGAGCAGCGCGGTGGTCATCTGTGCCGGAGCAACTCTGTCCACGGGCGCATGCAACCACGCGGTCGCGAAGCCGAGCACGTGGCGGATGGTCACCGGCTGCACGCGGTGCACCGGTGGAGCGCCGGCGGCGACGTCGACGGCGTCGCGAACCCGCTCGCGGACCCAGGGAAACACGGTGCGCGGCAGCCGGTCGGGTGGACGCATCCGCAGCGACCATGCTTCGAGGCTGCGCCGCGGCGCGCCGCCGGTGACCTCGCCGAGGAAGACCACGTCCCCGGCGGAACGAAGGCCCTCGCCACGAGTAGACGCCGACGATGCCGGCGATGCGCACGACGTACCCCGTCTCCTCCTGCGCCTCGCGGGCGGCCGTCGCGGCGGGGTCCTCGCCGGGCTCGCAGTGGCCGCCGGGAAGCTCCCACCCGGGCGGCCACGGCCGAAACTGCAGCAGCACCCGTCCACGCTGCACGATCGCGACCTGCGCGCCCTCGACCGGCCACTCGACGCCGTCGATCATCACTGCGGTCATGAGAGCAGCGTGAACACGTTGGGGAGCCCGATGAAGATCGGGGTCACCCCGGGAACGACCAGGTGATCGAACGCAAGCGATGCCGCACCCGTGGTCATCGCCGCGACCGGGTTGACGCCGCCGTGGGTGATCTGCGGCGGCAGCAGCGCCGCGAGCGCGATCAGCGCGTAGAGCGCGTAGCGGTACTGCTCGATGTACAGGAACGCACGCGGAGCGCGGCTGAACAGCAGGCTGCGTACCACGGCGTAGCCGTCGAGTCCGGGCAGCGGCAGCGCGTTGAACACGAAGAGCGCGATGTTGACCAGGAACCCCTGGAGACAGGACGCCGAAGAGCACGCCCTGCACGGTGAATTGCGCGAGTATGTCGAATCCGCCGGCGTCGATCCCGGATCCGAGCAGCTCCACGCGCATCGCCACCGCGAAGATCGCCGCCACGAGCAGGTGCGCGATCGGACCCGCGGCGGCGACCGCCGCTCGCTGACGGGCGTCGCGAAGGAACAACGGGTCGAGCGACACCGGCCTCCCCCACCCGACGCCCGCGATGCACATCGCCGCGCTGCCGAACGCATCGATGTTGCGGCGCGGGTCGAGGGTCATCCTCCGATCGCGACGCGGCGTCGGATCGCCGCATCGGAGCGCGATCGCGGCGTGGATGAGCTCATGGATCAACGAGCCGATCACGAAGCCCGGCAAGGTGTAGAGGATGGTCGCCAGGTAGGTTCCGGGACCTGTCACCCGGGTCGACTACTCGAGTTCGACCGGCGCCGGCCGCCGCGAGCGTCCCGGGGTCGCTCGCGTTCGCTTGCCGCCGCGGCGGGGGGCATCGGGCGCGGGCGCCGGCTGCGTGTGATGCTCGATCATCGCGGCTACCGCCAGGAGCAGCTCGCGTTGGGCGTTGAGCAGGTGACGCTGCGCGTCCGGAGGGACGAGGTCGCCGAGCGAGCCGAGGACGCGAGTCGCATCGTCGATGAGCCGCTGGGGGAAGACGCGATGGGCTTCGTTCATGGCTTTGGGTCGGAGAATGTCACGGAGAGCAGGCCCTCCTCGAGCCGGCCGCGGGTCACGCGCTTGCCGTTGAGGACGCGCGGCAGCGAGATCTCCCGCTTGTAGGGCCCGACGGTGACGAACAGGTCGCCCTCGCGGTGTTTGATGTCGACCTGTTCCTTGCCGACGAAGGGCAGGTGGATCTGGAGCTCGTAGTCGTGCCCGACCTTGCGGATGCGCTGCGGTATGGCGTGGTAGAAGATCCGCGCCGGGTCCTCGTCACCGTAGATGGAGGCCGCCATCTCGGCGAGGGAGTCGAGACCGACGATCTCGTGGTCGAAGAGCTTGGTGTGCAGCGTCGGGATCGGTGAGAAGGCGGTGTCGACCATGGTCGCGTAGCGCTGCTGCGCCTCGCGCCAGGCGTCGAAGTAGGTGTCGGTCACCTCGGGCGGGAGCACCCGGTTGACCACGATGAGGTCGGTGAGATAGTCGTACAGGCTCAGGTACGTGAACGCTCGCTGCGCCTCCTTCACCACCATCTTCTCGAGGTTGAGCACGATGCGTGTCGTGCACACCTTGGGGTCGCCGAGGATCTTCTTCATCCCCTCGAGGTCGAGGAGGAGATCCTTGACGTTGCTGAAGATGTCGTCGCTGGGCAGCGGGATGCTGATGAAGGGTTGCATCACCGGACGCGCGACCTTGTTCATCATCCGTGTGGATGGGGAAGATGCGGTTCGAGGTACCACTTGGCGACGTCGGGAAACGCGAGCAGCTGCAGGGTCTCGCCGGTGGGCGCGCAGTCGACGATGAGCACGTCGAATTTGCCTTCGCGCTTGTGCTTCTTGATCCACATGAGGCTCGCCACCTCCTCCATGCCCGGGGGCGAGGCCATCTCCTCGGCGACGATGTCGTCGACGCCCTGGGAGGCGAAGAGCGAGGTGAGGTAGATGTGGATCCGGTCCCAGTGCTCCTCGAGCTCGTGGAGGGCGTTGACCTCCTGCCCCCAGAGGTTCGGAGCCATCTCGGTGGGATAGTCGCCGACCTCTCGATCGACGCTGTCCGCGAGGCTGTGGGCGGCGTCGGTGCTGATCACCAGGGTCTTGTAGCCGAGACTCGCGCACTTCACCGCTGTGGCCGCGGCGACGGTGGTCTTGCCCACCCCTCCCTTGCCCGTGTAGAGGATCACGCGCACCGGCGTCTCTCGTTGCTCACGGGTTGATGCGCGTGACCACGAACGCCGCGATCAGGATCAGCACGATCATCAGCGACGCCATGATTGCGACGCGTCGCAGATCCCGCGGGACGTAGGGAACGCGGTCGAACGGGATCGCCGCGTCATCGCTGTCAAGGGGCAGGAACATCGCGGCGGTGTTGACCTGGCGGCTGGTCGAACGTGGCTGGGCCGCCGGGTTGAGGCGCTCCACGCGCCGACGGAAGGCGCCGTCGGTGGCGGCGAAGCTGTCGTCGGTGGCGATGCCCTCCGATTCGGACTCGACGATGCCGCCGCTGCCGGGGAGGGGCAGAACGCTCTCGGGCAAGATCTGCGCCGAGGTGGTGCGGATCGGCATCGCTTGCGCCGCGGTCCTCGGCGCCGGCGTCGGTTGCGCCGCCGCTCGCGGCGCCTGGGCGGACGTCGCTGCGCGCCGCGCCGGCGCTCGCTGCTTCTGCTTTCGTGTCTTCTTTGCCATGAACACAACCAAGCGTATCAGGGGGGTTACGGCCCAACCCGAGCAACGCTCCCTCTGCGCCAAGCGGGCAGGCAGCGGGCCACCGGATGGGGACGGTCACGAGAGGAGCCGTGACCGGAGCGGTGGGAAGCCCGGCGCCCGCTGCCCGACAAACCGTCGGATGTGGGGGGTGCAGCCCTACATCTTGTGGCCTGGCGGCAACCCTAGCACATCATGCGGTGGTGATCAACGTCGCTGGAACCCGGATCCGGCATAGCATTTGCCCATGAGCTGGCACGAGGAGTTCGCGAATCGGTATGACGAGTGGGCGGACGGCATGACCGCCGACATCCCCTTCTACGCCGGCCTGGCGCGCCAAGCTGGAGGTACGCTCGTTGAGCTGGCTGTCGGTAATGGGCGCGTCGCCATCCCCGTGGCGTACGAAACGGGGCAGTGCGTCATCGGCATTGACACGTCGCCCGCGATGCTCGCCCAGGCACGAGAACGCGCAGCGCGTGCGGGTGTGGAGCTCGATCTGCGCCTCGGCGACATGCGTGACTTCGCCCTCGAGGAGCCGGCAGCGCTGGTCTACTGCCCGTTCCGGGCGCTCCTCCACCTGCGGACGTGGGCCGATCGGCGCCGGACCTTCGAACGCGTGGCCGCCTCGCTGCAGCCGGGCGGGCGTTTTGCGTGGAACGTCTTCGCGTTCGACCATCAGATCGCATCGCAGCTCGATGGGCAGCACGTCGACTCCCCGGTGCCGCACACGAACCGGTATGCGGTCGGCGATAACAGGATCGACATGACGCTCGACAGCGGCGCGACCAGCTCGCTCTGGTGGGCAACCAAAAACGAGTGGCTCGGGCTCATCGACGTCGCCGGCCTCGAGATCGAAGCCCTCTACGGCGACTTCGAGGGAACCCCGGTCGACGACGCCAGCCAAGAGTACGTGTTCATCACGACCCGATTGGGCGAGTAGCAAGGTATCGATGTTGGCCGGTGACCGCTGATGGCCCTCAGCCGCGCTAGCCGCCGACAACTTACGGGTCGACGGGCGCATCGGGAGCGCGGATCCAGGAGCGATGGGTCTGCGACGGCGGGATCGCCAACAAGCGCCCACGCTCTACCCGGGCGAGCTGCCATCCACCCTCGTGGATGAGCCAGTGATGCCGGTAGCAGAGCAGGACCAGGTTTTCCACGTCGGTTCCGCCGCCGTGACCCCAGTGGACCAGGTGGTGCGCGTTGGTGAACGCAACTGGGCGATCGCAGCCCGGCCACTCGCAGCCACCGGCCCGAGCCCGTAGCGCCGCCCGAGCAGCCCGGCTCGGCAAGCGCATCACCCGGCCGACATCGATGACCGCGGACTTGGGTCCGAGCAGGACGCGGCGCACGCGGGCATCACAAGCAAGGCGCTGCACCGTGGCTGCCGGGACGGCGCCGGCGAACTCGAGGTCGCCGCCGACCGCTCCGTCGAGGCCCATGATCGTCTCCACCGAAGCAGTGAGCTGGAGGTGGGTGCTCATGCCGCCCGTGGTCGGGATGGCGCCGAGGTCAAGGGCGTGGCCGGCGATCTCTACGAGCGCGTCGGCGAGACGGCGAGGGAGCGGACGACTGTCGCCAACCCCCGACGGCCTGGCAAGAGGGAGGACAGCGGTCTTGATCGTCGCCGCGGCGATGGGGTCGAAGTAGCCGCGCATCGCCATGAAGCCACCCTCGCACGGAATGAGCTCGCAGCGATTGCGTTCCGCGGCGCTGACGTGCTCGGCGAGGACGGCCGCGGCGTCGTAGGCGTGACGTGCCCGGGTGCAGTCGAAGCCGAAGAGGCCGACCGAGTGCTCGAGCGCCAACCCCAGGAGGGGACATTCGTCGAACGGACTGGAACTGGCGGATGCCAGGGATGACGAGTCAGCCGGGCCAGGCCGGTCCGCAGACGACGAGGCGTCGGGGCCGGCGGACACCGGCTTGGCGGTGAGGGCACGGGCGGTCGCGGCCAATAGCGCGAAATGGGCGAAGCCGATGTCTCCAGCATCCAGCGCGGCAACACTGACCGGCAGCCGGAAGACCTGCTCCCCGGCAGAGACAGCCCGTCCAGCCGCGTGCCCGGACATATGGCACTGATGTCGGATCCAGTCGATCGGGCTGACCGAGCCCTGCATCTCGTACTCGTCGGTGCCCGCGAAGGTCGCGGCGCAGGAAGCGAAATTGAGCTCGAGGAGATCGAGGCCGTGCCGGAGCCGGACCATGTGATCCCCCAGGTCCGCAGGGGTCAGCTCAGGAGTGGGCACTCCGACGAACTTCTCGATCGCTTGGAGGAGTGACTCGAGGGGAGTGATCTCGACCGCGCCCTCCTTGGTGTTCCACATTTCTGTAGTATAGAACATATGTTCGTTACCGTACCCGCCATACCAGGGAGGGCGAGAGCCTGCGCTACGCGCCGTCGATGGCCTGGGCGAACCCCGTGGCAAGTGCGTGGACGAGCTCCTCGCGTCTCACGTCGCGCCCGAGCAGCTCGCGCACCCCGACCCCGCCGAGCGAGACGGGCGCGTCGCCGCGGAGGTAGTCCGCCGCACGCGGCGGCTCGAGCAATACCGAGCCGTGCTGGAGGAGCGCCCCTGCCCGCCGCGCCT
The DNA here is from genome assembly GCA_963768105.1 of Candidatus Dormiibacterota bacterium. Classification (GTDB taxonomy): domain Bacteria; phylum Chloroflexota; class Dormibacteria; order Aeolococcales; family Aeolococcaceae; genus Palsa-851. Next base: position 223,009 of record CAVYGR010000002.1, read on the forward strand.
GCGCGCTGCCGACCAGCTTCCGGCCGCGGTCGTCGAGCAGCTCGTGGGCCGCGGGGCGCGCGAAACAGTCGGCAGCAGCGGCGACGTCGCGAGCATCCCGGCGGAGATTGGCGGGCATGGCGCGTGGGACGGTGCGCACCCCTAGCACCGCAAGTCCTGTCGCCACGGCCTCGTGGATCCGCGCGCACGATTCAAGAACACGGCCGCCGAAGATCGGGTCGGTGGACCGGCACACCACCGAGTACGTCACCTCCTGGTCGTGGAGCACGGCACGACCGCCGCTGGGCCGTCGGACGACGTCCACGCCGTCGCGCGCGCACGCGTCGAGGTCGACGTCGTCGATCGGCTGCATCCGCCCGAGGCTCAGGCATGGGGGCGAAAACGCGTAGACACGCACCGCGCCCCGGATCGTTCCCCGTGCGCATGCCTTGAGCAACTCGAGGTCGCGACGCATGTTGTCGAAGCCCGAAGCCGGCGCATCGAGCAGCACCGCCAGGCGCTGAGCGGCTCCGACGACGGCGCTCTCACACATTGAAGCGCACGTGGATGACGTCCCCATCACGCATCACGTAGTCACGACCTTCGAGACGCTGCTTGCCGCGCTCGCGCAGCACCGCGTATGACCCCGCGTCGAGCAACTCCTCGGCCCCGGTCACCTCGGCACGGATGAAACCGCGCGCGATGTCGGTGTGGATGCTCGCCGCGGCGTCGAGCGCGGTCTCGCCCTCGCGAAGATTCCACGCGCGCACCTCGGTATCGCCGGCGGTGAAGAACGTGATCAGGCGGAGGAGACGATACGCGCTGCGCGCGACGCGATACAGGCCGGGCTCCTCGAGCCCGAGGTCATGGAGAAACCCCGCGCGGTCCGCGGCGTCCAACTCGGCGATGTCGTTCTCGATGCGAGCCGAGACCGCGATCGCGTCGCCGCCGGCGAGCGACGCCCGCTCGACGATCTGCCGCGGGACCGGGTCGCGCGCCGCCGACTCCGCGACGTTGACAACGACCATGAGCGGTTTGCCGGTGAGCAGCCAGAACTCGCGCAACATCGACTGCTCCTCGGGGGTGAGGGACATCGTGCGCACCGGCTTCCCCTGGTCGAGATGCTCCTGGACGCGATGCAGCAGTGCGATGAGCTCCGGTTCCTTCTCCTTCTGCAACCGCGCACTCTTCTCAGTCCGCTCGAGGCGCTTGGTCACCGTGTCGAGGTCGGCGAGCTGGAGCTCGAGCTCGAGCACGTCGATGTCGCGCACCGGGTCGACCCGACCCTCGACGTGGGAGACGTCGCGGTCCTCGAAGGCACGGACCACCAGGGCGGTGGCGTCGGCTTCGCGGATGTGGCCGAGGAAGCGGTTCCCCAGCCCCTCACCCCGGCTCGCGCCGCGCACGAGTCCGGCGATGTCGGTGAAGGTCACGGTGGCCGGAATGACCTTGGGGGGCTGGAAGAGTGCGGCGAGCCGGTCGAGCCGCGTGTCGGGCACCGCCACCACGCCGGTGTTGGGCTCGATGGTGGTGAACGGATAGTTGCCGACCACGGCACCCGCTTGAGTCATCGCGTTGAACAGCGTCGATTTCCCGGCATTGGGCAGGCCGACGATGCCGACGGTAAGGCTCAAATCCTTTCGAGCTCGAACGCTGTGTGCAGCGCGCGCACCGCGTCGCGGACCCGTGGCCTGTCGATGATGCAGGTCACGTGGATCTCGCTGGTGGCGATCATCTGGATGTTGATGTCCTTGTCGGCGAGCGCGCGAAAGATCTTCGCGTAGACGCCGGGCGTGCCCTTCAGCCCGCTTCCGATCACGGTGACCTTGGCGACCCCGGCGGTGGCGAGGTATCCCTGCGCGTGCACGCTCTTCGCCACCGACGCGACGATGCGCCGCGCCTTCCCGAGGTTCGACTCGGGAATGGTGAAGCTGACGTCGGTGGTGCCGTCATGGCCGACGTTCTGGAGCACGATGTCGACGTCGATGCCGGCGTCGCCGAAGGGGCCGAAGATGGCCGCCGCCACCCCGGGTTGATCCGGGACCCGCAGCAGGGTCACCTTGGCGACGTCGGTCTCGTGCGCGATGGCGCGCACCTTCTGGCGTATCTCCATCTCGCTCCGTTTCGCGATGATTGTCCCCGGTTCGCTGTCGAACGTGGATCGCACCCGGATCTCCATCGAGTACGCCTCACCGATCTCGACGGCGCGCGGATGCATGACCCGGGCTCCTGCCGAGGCGAGCTCGAGCATCTCGTCGTAGTCGATCATCGGTATCACCCTGGCGTCGGGGACGAGGCGCGGGTCCGCGGTGTGCACCCCGGGGACGTCGGTGAAGATCTCGCAGCGCTCCGCGCGGATCGCCACGGCGAGCGCGACCGCGGTCGTGTCCGAACCGCCGCGTCCGAGCGTGGTGACGTCCATATCCTCGGTCGCGCCCTGGAATCCGGCCACCACCACCACGTTGCCGCGATCGAGCTCCTCGAGCACGCGCAGCGGGACGATGTCGACGATGCGCGCGGTGCGGTGTGCGCGGCTGGTTCTGATGCCCGCCTGCGCGCCGGTCAACGAGATCGCCGAGATCCCGGCCGCGTGCAACGCCATCGCGAGCAACGGCGCCGTGATGGTCTCGCCGCTGCTGAGCAGCATATCCATCTCGCGCGACGGCGGGTCCGCGGTGATGCGATGGGCGAGCGCGATGAGCTCGTCGGTGGTGTCACCCATGGCGCTGACCACCACCACCACCTCGGTGCCGGACTCGAGCGATGCACGGATGCGCCGCGCAACCCGTCGCAGTTTGATCGGCGTGGCGACGCTCGATCCACCGTACTTCTGCACGACGCGGGTCACAGCGAGACGTCCACCCTGGTGCCGTAGTTCTGGACCGACAGATGGACGATGTCGCCGGGCAGGTGCGCGCCCAGCGCGGCCAGCGCCATGGCGTCACCGATCGGCGCGGGGTCGAGCGGTGTGAGCGCGATGACCGAGGGGCCCGCCCCGGCCAGCGCCGCGCCGGACGCGCCGGCGGCGATGGCCGCGTCGGCGATCGCCTCGGTGCCCGGCATCAGCGCGAAACGGGCCGCCTGGTGCCATCGGTCCTGCATCGCCACGCGAAGCCCGGCGTGGTCGCCGACTGCCAGCGCCCGCACCAGGAGCGCACACCGGCTCGCGTTGAAGATGGCGTCGCTGCGGCTGAACTCGGCCGGCACTACCTTGCGTGCCTCCGCCGTCGCGAAGGGCTGCTCGGGAACGAAGAGGACCGCGCGAAGCTCCTCGGCGACGGACATCTGGACCGCCGGCGCGCCCGGCGAACAGATGGCGAGGCCACCGAGCAGCGCCGCGGCGACGTTGTCACGATGACCCTCGAGTGCCTCGGCGCGGTCGAGGATGTCGTTCTCGTCCCAGGGCGCGTGATGCAATGCCGACGCGACCAGCACTCCGGCGAGCACCGCCGCGGCGCTCGACCCCAGGCCTCGACCGATCGGGATCCGGTTCTCGCAGCTGAAGTGCACGCCGGTGGCGGGGACGCCCAGCTCGGCGCACGCCACCGCGTAGGCACGCGTGACCAGGTTGTGCCCGGGGTCGCGCAACTCCGCAGCTGCGTCCGAACCCGGGTCGATGCCGAGGTCACCGGCGCGCTCCTCGGCGCGCACCGTGTTCTGCAGGTGCAGCGCGATCGCCAGGATGTCGAATCCGGGGCCGAGGTTGGCCACGCTGGCGGGGACGGCGACACGGACGCGCACGGCTTCAGACCTCGATGGCGCGGGCCAGCGCGGCGGCGTCGGCCGGGACTTCGAGGATCGGGGCCAGCGCGTCCTGCACGGCGCCGGGATCCTTGAGGCCATTGCCGGTGAGCACGCAGACGACGCGAGCTCCTGGGGCCACGTCGCCATCGCGGACCGCTTGCTCGAGCACCGCCAGCGCCGCCGCCGACGCAGGCTCGCAGAAGATGCCTTCGAGGCGCGCCAGGCGGCGCTGCGCATCCAGGATCGCATCGTCGTCCACCGCGCCGATCATTCCTTCGGACTGGTCGCGCGCGTCGACGGCGCCCTGCCAGGAGGCGGGATTGCCGATCCGGATCGCGGTAGCCACCGTCTGCGGGTCGTCGACGGGACGCCCGAGCACGAGCGGCGCCGCACCCGATGCCTGACCGCCGACCATCCTCGGGAGCCGGCTCGCGCGACCATCGCGGTGCTCCTCGCGAAAGCCGCGCCAGTACGCGGTGATGTTGCCGGCGTTGCCGACCGGGAGCGCGAGCACGTCGGGTGCGTCACCGAGGTCGTCGACGATCTCGAACGCCGCTGTCTTCTGCCCGTCGATGCGATTCGGGTTGACGCTGTTCACGAGCGTGACCGGGTGCCGGTCGCACAGCTCGCGCACGACCCGCAGGGCGACGTCGAACCCGGAGTCGATGCTCACCACGGTCGCGCCGTGCACCCGCGCCTGGAGCAGCTTGCCCGAGGCGATTCTGCCGCCGGGCACCACCACGACGGTGCGCAGGCCGAAGCGCCCGCCGTACGCCGCCGCAGAGGCGCTGGTGTTGCCGGTTGACGCGCAGATGATGGCGCGGCTCCCCGCGTGCAGCGCGGCGGCCACCGCGACCACCATGCCGCGGTCCTTGAAGGAGCCGGTCGGATTCAACCCCTCGAGCTTGAAGTGCAGGGACCCGAGCCCCAGTCCCGGGCCGATGGTCAGCGATTCCACGCACGGGGTGTCACCCTCGCCGAGGCTGATTCGCGGCGCCTGCGCGGAGAGGTCCAGCCGGTCGCCCCAGCGGGCGATGACGCCGCGTGCGCGAGGGCTCACGCGACCGCCTGGACGTCGACCCTGTCGAGCGTGCAGGCGATCTCCTCGACCGCCGACAGCGTGTCGAGTGTCTCCATCGCACGGTCGTGCACGGCACGTGGCGCGACGCCGGTCAGCACGATGAGACCCGACCCGGGCAGGTCGACAGCCGTGTCGACCGGCAGCCCGCGATCCTCGAGAGACTGCAGCACCAGCGCACGCGCATCCGCGTCCGCGCGCAGCCGCAGGCGCGCATACCCGGCGACCTCGAGGTCCTCGTCACCGAGCATCGTGACGGGGCTCAGCCGGGACGGAGCCCGGCTTCGAGGTGCGGCGCGCTCGCGTATCGCGTTGACGAGGTCGCTCACCATCGCGCTCGCCGTCGACGCGCCGCCCGCCCCGAGACCGCGGAGCATCACCCGTGTCGCGAGGTCACTCGAGATGATGACAGCGTTGTCCGCATCATCGACATCGGCGAGCAGGTGGCCCGGTCCGAGCGCGGTGGGCCGCACGCGAAGGTGGACCGCGGCGGTGGGCGCGCGCTCGGCGTGCGCGACCAGGCGCACGCGGTATCCGAGCTCCGCGAGTGCTGCCACGTCGTCGCCTCCGACACCGCTGACCCCGACCCTGTCGATCGCCTCCGGCTGTACATGAACGCCCATGGCGAGCCACGCGAGGATGACCAGCTTCTGCGCCGCGTCCCACCCGTCGACGTCGAGCCTCGGGTCCGCCTCCGCGAACCCGCGCCGCTGCGCCTCCGCCAGCGCGATCTCGAAGGACATGCGTGCGCTGCGCATCGCGCTGAGGATCACGTTGGTGGTGCCGTTGATCACGCAGTCGAGACCCGAGATCCGGTCCCCGAGAAGGCTGTCGCCGAGCAGGGTGACGATCGGCAGCCCCGCTCCGACCGCGGCCTCGAAGTACAGCCCGGCACGATGCTCGCGTGCCAGCGCATTGAGCCGCGGGCCGGCCTCCGCGATCACCGCCTTGTTCGCCGTTACCACCGACTTGCCGGCCCGCAATGCCGATTCGATGAGCGCGGTGGCGGGATCGGTTCCACCGATCGCCTCCATGACGATCGAGACCCCCGGGTCGTCGACGACGACGGCGGCGTCGTCGAGCACTCGCACGTTCTTCAGGTCGAGAGCGCGGCTGCGCGACACGTCGCGGACGGCAACGCAGCGCAGCACGGGTGTCGCGCCGGCGCGCTGGCCCAGCAACTCCCACTCGTCAATGAGCCGAGCGGCGACCGCGGTGCCCACGGTGCCGAGCCCGAGCAGCCCCACGCCCACCGATTCCATTGATGGGACAGTGTATTGGGGCTCAGATGATGTGCCGCCTCCAGGCCAGGAGCACGGCGGCGGCGCGATCCTTGCATCCGAGCTTCTCGAGGATGTTGCTCACGTGCGTCTTCACCGTGTTCTCGCTCAGGAAGAGCTGCACGGCGATCTCGGCGTTGTTCTTGCCGTCGGCCATGAGCCGGAGGACGTCCCCCTCGCGGCGGGTGATCGCCGGCATCTGCTCGGACGCGGCGCTCACCAGCGCCGGGTCGAGGAGTGATTCCCCCGCGGCGACCGCGCGGATCGCGCCGGCCAACTCCTCGCGGGTCGCGTCCTTGAGCAGATAGCCGACCGCGCCGGCCTTGAGCGACGGAAAGATGTAGTCCTCGTTGCGATAGGTGGTGAGCACGATGACGCGCGCCGCGGGGTCGCGGGCACGGATCTTCCGCAGCGCCTCGATGCCGTCCATGACCGGCATCTGGACGTCCATGAGGATGACGTCGGGGTGGGTGTGGCGCGCCTGCTCCACCGCCTCGGCGCCGTCGGCCGCGCGGCCGACGACCTTGATGTCCGCTTCGAGCTCGAGCATGGTGCAGAGCCCGTCGCGAACCACGGGGTGATCGTCGGCCACCAGCACGTTGATCACGCGGTGTTCGCCTCGATGCCGGCCTCGGTGAGCGGGAGCCTCGTGGTCACGGTCGTCCCCTGCCCGGGAGCGCTCACCACCGTGAGCGTTCCGCCGGCGTTGCGCGCCCGCTCCGCCATGCCGTCGAGGCCGAAGCAGTCCTCGCGGGGTGCGCTGGCGGAGGGGTCGAAGCCGACCCCGTCATCCCGGACCGAAAGGATCAACTCCTGGGCGTGGGCGCGCAGCTCGACGTCGACGTGCTCCGCCCGCCCGTGTCGAGCCGCGTTGGAGAGCGCCTCCTGGCCGATCCGGAGCAGCGCCACCTCGGCGGTGGGCGAGAGCGACGGATGGTGGGGGACCGAGCGTGCCTTGAAACGCGCCGGGATGCCGGTGCGCTCCTCCCATGCCTCCACCTCGTGGCCGATCGCCGCAACCAGACCGGTCGCGGAGAGCGGCGCCGGACGAAGGTTCCAGACCGATCGCCTCGCCTCCTGCAGCGCTCCGCGCGCCAGCTCTCGAGCCTTCTCCACCGAGCTCTTGGCCCGCTGCTCGGACCCTCGATTGAGAAGCGTGTCGGCGGCCTCGAGCTCGAGCACGATGCCGGTCAGCTGCTGCGCGAGCGTGTCATGGATCTCGCGAGCGAGCCGCGTCCGCTCCTCGAGGACCGCATGGTCGGTGAGCGCCTGCACCGGGAGGTACATGCGACGGGAGAGCAGCGTGGTCGCGATGAATGCGAGCACCACGAGCAGGACGAGCACGGGCAGCACGGTCACCGGAAACAGACGGTGCACGCTGTCGAGGACGCCGAGCGTCAGGGAACCGAGGTTGGGCTCGAGCACGGTCACGGCGACGGGCGCGAGCAAGATCCAGTGTGCGCTGAAGATAGGTGCTGCGAAGACATCGTCCTTGACGCGGTTGAGCGTTGCCATGATCGGCGCCGGCGGGATGGACCCCGACGTCTCCATGCGCTGCAGGGCCGCGGCGAGCCCGCCGCCGGCCGGCACCTTCAGCGGACCGCCGACGTTGGTGTCCTTGAAGTCGACGAACGCCTGCGGAGTCCCGTAGACCACCGTCCCCGACGCGCTGACCACCAGCGCCGAGGCTTCCGCTGACTGGGCCGAGCCGAGGGCGGACGCGATCAGCTCCGATACCGCCCCGGAGGAGAGATCAGCGCCGATCAGCGTGCTCCCGTCTGCGGCGGGGAGCACCGCGCTGACCCCGCTGGCGCCGGTGTCGAGCAGCGAGTACGGCTCGGTCCAGTAGGGGCTGCTGGCGGGGCTCAAGTCGGGTGTCCCGGGCGCGATCCAGGCATCGGAGGCGGTGCTCCCCGCCCCGACCTGGGAGCTCGCGAACTCGGTGAGCCCGTTGCGCAACCCGGGCTTGGCCACCCCGTAGCGCTCCGCGCTGAGCGCGTTGGATACGCTGAACTCGGGAAATGCGCGGAGGGCTCCGGTCTTCGCGTCCTCGAACCAGAGCGCAGTGATCGCCGGGTACGTCTTGAGGGTCGTCGCGACCTGCGCGAGCACTCCGGTGGTCGCCGTGGCCGCGGCGAATCGACCGTTGGGGCTGGCCGACGCCGAGGTTGGCAGCACCAGCGTGTCAGTGGTGCCGTCGTTGGCGTATTCCACGACCCCCAGCGAGTTGTTGAGACCCTTCGGCAGCGGCGCCGACACCGAGGTGGACAGCAACGCCTTGCTGAGCGCGCTGCCCAGCAGCTCGAGCTGGGTGTTGATGAGGCCCATGCGGAAGTCGAGCGAACCGGCCTCGTCGCCCAACGCTGACTTGTGCAACCCCTGCTGGCGTTCCAGGATCGCTGCTTCGGTCGCATTGGCGGTGTTCTTGGCGACAGTGTCGAGCTCGAGTACCGCCAGCACCGCAAAGGCGACCAAGGGCAGGAGCGCGACCCCAACCATTCCGAGGAGCAGGCGGTTGCGGAAGCGCCTGCGCGGGTCCCGCCGCCGGGGTTGGCGGTGGCCGAACCTCATCGCGCGCTTCCAGGGACCGCCGCGGCTTCGAGACTCCCCATCGTCCGATCGACCACTCCGGTTCAACTATACGGGCGGGGCACAATGCACGCTCGTGAATATGGCGCGATCTCGACCCAGACCAGCGCTCCTGCTGGCGACGGCCGCAGTGGTCGCGGCCGCCGGGTGCACCTCCTCACCGGCGACGACCCCGACCGCGACTCCGACAACCGGTGTAGCGCGGATCGTCCAGGGCGGGACCCTGACCGTCGGGGTGTGGCAATCGCCCACCACGCTCCTGGATGCGGGCATTGTGGGGACCCTGCCCTTCGCCGACGTGCTCGCCGCCCCCGTCGAGGAGGGGCTGCTCTGGTATCGGTCCACCAGCGACACCGCCACCACGACCAGCGCGGCGGACTATTGGAGCCCCGACCTCGCCACCGAGGTGCCGACGGTCGCCGACGGCGGGGTCCAGGTCAGTGGCTGCGCCGACGCGGCTGCGCGGATGTGCGTGACCTGGCGTCTCCGCCAGGGGGTGCGCTGGGACGATGGCAGCACCTTCACCGCACACGACGTGTGCGCGACCTTCGAGCTCCACTGGCTCGCCTACGGGGCCGTGGGCAAGGCGAGTCCCACGCCCCTGGCGTCGACCGCCGGCTGGAACCAGGTGATCAAGTGCACCGAGCTCGATCGCTACACCGCGGTGGTCGACTTCAAGAGCCAGTACGGGCCCTACCTGGCGCTGGGCAGCGGGGTCGACGGGATCCTTCCGGCAGCCGTGCTCGATCCGGTTCTGGCCGCCGGCGGCAACCTCGAATCGAGTCCCGCGCACCTCGACCTCACCCAGGGATCGGGGGCTGCCGCCGCGTTCAAGGGCACGGCGACCCTGGGGACGGTGCTCGACGGCACCGGACCCTTCGTGCTCTCGAGCTACGCCCCCGGCTCCCAGCTGGTGTTGGTGCGAAACCCCGGGTACTGGAACAGGAGCGGGCTGGCCCATCTCGACAAGCTCATCTTCAGGATCGAGCCGGACCTGCTCACGGAGGAGAAGGACGTGCGCTCCGGGGTCGTCGGCGTGGGTCTCGACCTCGGCCTCTCGGCCCTCCCGGGGCTGGTGGCGGCGGCGAAGGCCGGCACTCTGCCGCTCCGAGTCGACCCGGTGGCCGGTTCGGGCGCGGAGGTGCTCATGTTCAATCTCTGCGCGTCGGACCGGGGGCTCTGCGACAACCCCGCCGTGCAGGAGAACGAGGACACGGCGGACCCGACCATCCGCAAGGCGATCCTCCTCGGCGTCGACCGCCGGGCGATCATCGCCACCGTGGCGCCAGGGATGACGGTGGTGCCACCGGACTCCTGGATGAGCCTCGGAGCCAGCTATCTCAGCGGCTCGGCGGTCCCGGTCACCGGTTTCGATCGTGGGCAGGCCAACACCCTCCTCGACTCCGCGGGCGATGCACGCAACGCCAAATGCGGTGCCGCCCCGGACGGGCTGGACTATCGCGCCTTCAAGGACGGCACCTGCATCGTCGTCAACCTCGGCACCACCGGCGACGACCCCGCCCGGGTGACCATCGAGGCAATGGTCAGAGCTGATCTGGCCAAGATCGGCATCAACGTGCCGGCACAGTTCGAGCCGAGCGTGCCGGCCGCCACCTTCTTCGCCGGCTTCGCCGCCGGCGGACCGCTCGCGACCCACGCGTTCGACATGGCGCTCTACACGGTCGGCCTCGGACTTCCCGGCGAGCCCGACACCTACGCGTCGATCTGGCACGGCGATTGCGGGGGAGCGTGTCCGAGCGCGGACCAGATCCCGTCGAGCGCCGACCTCGGCGCGGGCATGAACTTCAGCGGGCTCAGCGACGCGCAGCTCGACAGCGCGCTCGACCTGGGGCGCGCCACGGCGGATCTGACCGCGCGAGCGCATGACTATGCGCTCGCCGACCAGCGCCTGGCGGCGCTGCTGCCCGCCATCCCGCTGTTTCAGCAGGTCATCGTCAACACCTATGCCACGCAGGTGTTCGGGGTGACGCAGAACGACCTCGTCCCTGACTTCGACGCCGCCGCGTGGTACTGCGCCGCCGCCCGCTGCACCGGTTAGCGCGGCGTTCGGGCGGACAACCACCGGCCCTATACTCCGCCCTCGTGCGTCAGGTCAGCGAGAGAGCGCTCGATGCCGCGTCCGCCGCCGGCGCGTCGTACGCCGACTGCCGGGTGATCAACCGGACCGTGCAGAAGCTCACCGTCAAGAACGGCCTGGTCGCGGCCGTCGAACTGCTCGAAGACGAGGGTGTGGGGATTCGGGTCATCGTCGACGGCGCCTGGGGGTTCGCGTCCGTCGATGTGCTCGACTCGCCGAGCGTCGAGGCCGCCGCGCGCCATGCCGTCGAGATAGCCAGGGCGTCATCGCGGGTGAACCATGTCGCGGTGCGCCTCGCCCCGGCAGCGGCGCTGACCGGTGTCTACCGGACCGAGTTCGTGCGCGATCCGTTTGCCGTGTCGCTCGACGACAAGGTGGACCTCCTGCTCCGTACCGACGCCGCGATGTCACAGGTCCCGCAGATTCGCATCCGCGAGTGCTCGCTGGAGTTCGTGCGCGAGGAACGCCATTTCGCCAGCAGCGAGGGCGCGTTGCTCGACCAGACCATCGTCGAGTCCGGTGGTGGCATGGATGCCACCGCGACCAGCGACGACGAGGTGCAGACCCGCAGCTTCCCCAACAGCTTCGGACGTCACCAGATCTGCGCGGGGTGGGAGGCCATCGAGGCATTCGACCTTCCCGGCAACGCCGGGCGGATCGCCGAGGAGGCGGCCGCGCTGCTCAGCGCCGATCCGTGTCCCGCGGGGACGATGACGGTGATCCTCGACGCCACCCAGGCCGCGCTCCAGGTGCACGAGTTCGTGCGGTCATCCCACCGAGCTGGACAGGGTCCTCGGCCACGAGGCCGCTTACGCGGGGACCTCGTTCCTCACCCCGGATCTGCTCGGCACGTTCCGGTACGGCAGCGAGCAGGTGACCATGACCGCCGACTCGACGCGCGCACCCGGGCTCGGCACGTTCGGCTGGGATGACGAGGGCGTGCCGGCACAGCGCTCGCTGCTCGTCGACCAGGGTCTCTTCAGCGGCTATCTCTCATCGCGAGAGACGGCCGCGGCCATCGGCCAGGTGAGCAACGGCGCCATGCGCGCCGACGGCTGGTCTCGGCTGCCGATCATCCGCATGACCAACGTCAACCTCGAGCCCGGGACGTCGTCGCTCGCGGAGATGATCGCCACCACCGAGCGCGGGGTCTACCTCCAGACCAACCGCTCGTGGAGCATCGACGACCGCCGCCTCAACTTCCAGTTCGGTACGCAGAACGGCTGGGAGATCGTCGACGGGGCGGTGACCCGGTTGGTTCGCAATCCAATCTACAGCGGGCAGACGCCAGAGTTCTGGCGTTCGTGCGACGCGGTTGCCGGCCCCGCGGAGTGGCAGATGCTCGGGGTCGTGAACTGCGGCAAGGGACAGCCATCGCAGTTGATGCGCGTCGGTCACGGCGCTGCTCCGTGCCGCTTTCGCAATGTCCGTGTCGAGCCCGCCCGGTGAGCGACGAGGACGAGCTGCTCAGCATCGGTGGCCGGGCGCTCGCGCGCCTCGAGCACGGCGAGGCCGAGGTCATGGTCGTCGACGATCGCAGCGAGCTCACGCGGTTCGCGGGCAACGAGATCCACCAGAGCGTCGCCGAGCGATCCCGCTACATCCGCGTGCGCCTGGTCGACGCCGGCCGGACCGGGGTCGGCGAGGTGCGGGGACACGCGGCCGACGCTGTCGAGCGCGCCATGAAAGCGGCCGAGGAGAGCCGGCGCGTCACCACCGCCCCCGACACTTCACCGCTGCCCGCGTCCGACGGTCGCAACGACGGCGCGGTGGCGTTCGCGGCGGCGACCGCGGCGGCGACACCCGAGGAGCGGGCCGAACTCGTGGCGATCGTCACCGGCGCCGCGGCGGCGCAGCGGCTCAACGCCTACGGCGCGCTGAGCACCACCACCACCACCACCGCGATCGTGAACAGCACAGGGTTGCGCCGCGCCGCGACCGCCACGCAGGCGAGTCTCGTGACGGTGGTTCGTGGCGACGACGGCGGCGGTTACGCGTCGCGCCACTCCGCCGACCTCGGCGCGATCGACGTGAACGGACTCGCCGCCGAGGTGGTGGACACGTGCGTGCGCAATCAGCACGCCACGGCCGTCGATCCGGGCGACTACGAGGTGGTGCTCTCACCGTACGCGGTCACCGACCTGCTCGAGCATCTCGCCTGGGTGGGCTTCAGCGCGCTGGCGACGCAGGAGCACCGCAGCTTCATGCGTTTGGGCGAACGCCTGATGAGCGAACTGGTGACCATCCGCGACGATGCGACCGCGCCCGAGGTCTTCCCGTTTCCCTTCGACCATGAAGGGGTGTCGAGCGTGCCGGTCGGTCTCATCGACGGCGGTGTCTGCGCCGGAGTCGTGTACGACACCCCCACCGCGTTGCGCGACGGCGCGGTCTCGACCGGACATTCGCTGCCCCAGCCGAACACGTGGGGACCGCTGGCGCGCCACATGGTCATGGAGGGTGGTGACGCGCGCTGGGAGGAGATGGTCGCCTCGGTGTCGCGAGGCCTCTACGTCACGCGGTTCTGGTACGTGCGCGATGTGCACCCGCTGCGCACCGTGATCACCGGGATGACACGCGAGGGGACGTTCCTCATCGAGAACGGCCGCATCACCCGCCCGGTCAAGGACCTGCGCTTCACCCAGAGCATCGTCGCCGCCCTCGCCGACGTCGTCCGGGTCAGCCATGACCGGCGCCTCGAGCTCGGCGAGGGTGCCTCGGGCGTGCTCACGCCCTGGTTGCAGATCGGTCGCTTCTCCTTCACCTCATAGCGCGGTCGGCGATGATGGGTCGATGACACGGTCACCGCTGATCGGCCTGACGCTCCGCACCCCGGCCGAGTTGCACCTGCCGCCCGTACTGGCTCGCAATCGCGCCTACTTCGATGCCCTCGAGGCTGCCGGAGCGACCCCCGTGGGCATCAGCGCCTCGCTCTCCGAGGCACGACTCCGCGAGCTCTTCGACCTGTGCGACGGGATCTGTCTTCCCGGTGGTCCCGACGTCGAGCCGACGCTCTATGGCGAGGAGACGCGCGCCGACTGCTCGGTGGAGACCGACCCCGAGCTCGACCGTGCCGAGATGCTGCTGGTGCGCTGGGCGCTCGACAGCGACAAGCCCCTGCTGGCGATTTGCCGGGGTGCCCAGGTCCTCAACGTCGCGCTCGGCGGGACGCTCTGGCAGGACGTCGGCACCATGCGTGCCACCGACCACGACCACTACCCGGTGAGCTCCCGTGGCGAGGTGACCCACAACATCGAGGTGTCCCCGGATTCACGTCTGCGCACCATCGCCGGGGGTGACGTCGTCGACGTGAACAGCATGCACCACCAGGCCGTGCGCGACCTCGGCGATGATCTCCTGGTCAGCGCTCGCGCGCACGACGGTCTTGTCGAGGGCGTGGAGCACCCGGGACGGCGGTTCGTGGTGGGCGTGCAGTGCCACCCCGAGGAGTTGTACCTCGAGCGTCAGTGGGCGCGACGGCTTTTCGTCGACTTCGTCGACGCGACGCGTGGCTGACCCGGACGCGAACCGAGGGCAGCAGCGCACCCGCATCTGGATCGGCGCTCTCGCCGTCTGCGCCGGCCTGGTGGTGGTCCGCAACCTGGTCGACCTCGCGGCGTCTCCGCCGGGTCTCTACATAGACGAGGCCTCGATCGGCTACAACGCGTGGACGATCGCCCACTACGGCGTCGACGAGCACGGGATCCATTTCCCGCTTTTCTTCGAGGCCTTCGGCGAGTACAAGAACCCGGTCTACATCTATTCGCTCGCGGGGCTGCTCCGCTTTCTGCCCCTGACGGCGGCGGTCGAGCGGCTCCCCGCCGCGATCTTCGGGCTGGCGGTGGTCGGATTCCTCACGGCGGCAGCCTGGCGGCTCACCGGATCACGCCTGATCACGCTTGCCACCCTGCTGATCACCGCGCTCACTCCATGGCTGGTCATCGAGAGCCGGGTGGGGTTCGAGACCATCTCGATGGTGGCGCTGCTGGCGGCGGCGCTCTGGTGCCTGGCTGGTCGGACTCCCACGCCCCGCCAGTTCGGCCTCGCCGGGGTGTTCCTCGCCGTCGCCATCTATGCGTACACCACCGCGCGGCTGGAGATCCTCCTGCTTGCCATCGGGCTCGGTGTCGCGTGGGCGCTCGCCCGGACCCCCGGCTGGTGGCGCGCGCTGGTGCCGGTCGCCGCCGGATACGTGGTCCTCGGCATCTACGCGCTGGTCAACCCCGGGGCGCTCACCGGCAGGCTGGCGCTGATCAGCATCTGGGCCGACGGTGCGCCGTGGAACGTGGTCGTCGACCGCTTCCTGACGAACTACGCCTCGTACTTCTCGCCCGGCTTCCTCTTCTTTCAGGGCGACGCGAACCCCCGCCAGAACACCGAGATCGGCGGCATGCTGCCCTGGGCGATGGCGCCACTGCTCATCGCCGGGATCCTGGTGTGCTGGCAGCGCTGGCGCCAGCCGTTGGTGCGCTTCCTGGTCGCCGCCCTGCTCCTGGCACCGATTGCCGCCGCGCTCACCAACAACGGCACGCCCCACGCGCTGCGGTCCTCGGTGATGCTGCCACTGCTGATCGTCCTCGCGGTGCTCGGCGCCGACGGCATCAGGCAGGCGCTGCGCGACCAAGTCGCGCTCGGTCGCGCCGTCACCGCGGTGCTCGCGGCGGGGCTGCTCGCCCAGGGCGCGATCTACACCCACGACCTCTACACGGCATATCCCGATCGCGCGGCGCCCTACTTCGACACCGGGGAGATCGCCGCCATCACCACCGCGCTCGCCGACGCGCACGGGCACCACGTCTACATATCCGATTCGCTCGACCGGCCCTACATCGAAGCGTTCTTTGCGCTGCTGCCGCCGCCCCCGTCGCACCCGGTGCTCGACGACGCGACGCCCGGTCTGGAGACCCTGGGGCTGGTGGTCGTGTCGCCCGCGACGGCGGAGGCCAAACCGACGCCCGGCGATACCCTCGTCCTCGACTCGTCCGACCCTTCACCGCCGGCGGGTTGGGCGGCACTCCCGCTCGTGTCCGTCGGCGGCGCGCCGCTCTTCATCACCGTCTACCGCTTCGGCGGGTGATGCGAGACCCACTGCTAAGGTTGGCCACGTGACTGACGTGGTGATCGTCGAGGCTGTCCGCACCCCGCTGGGCCGCGGCAACCAACGCAATGGGGACCTTCGCGACGTCCACCCCGTGCTCCTCGCCGCCCACGTGCTGCGCGAGGTCACCGGCCGCGCGGGGATCGACCCGGCGATGGTCGGTGACGTCGTCTTCGGGTGCGTCATGCAGACCGGTGAGCAAGCGGTGAACATCGCTCGCCAGGCGACCCTCGCCGCGGGGTTCCCGGTCGAGGTTCCGGCGACCACCGTGGACCGGCAGTGCGGCTCGTCGCAGCAGGCGATCCACTTTGCGGCGAACCTGATCCAGTCGGGCGTTTGCGACATCACCATCGCCGCCGGGGTCGAGAGCATGAGCCGGGTGCCCATGGGAAGCACCGTAGTCCAGGGCCCGGGGGCGCCGTTCCCGCCCGAGCTGCTCGAGGTCTACAACCTCGTCCCCCAGGGGCTGTCCGCCGAGCTGATCGCCGAGCACTGGCACATCACCCGTGAGCAGGCCGACGAGTACGCAGCCCGCTCGCAGCGGCGCGCGGCCGAGGCGCAGGCCGGTGGCCGCTTCGACCGCGAGATCGCACCGGTCGTGGTCGGCGCCAACGGCGACGGCCACGTGGTCAGCCAGGACCAGGGCATTCGCCCCGAAACCACACCCACGACGCTGGCCGCGCTCCAGCCGTCGTTCAAACCCGACGGCATCATGCACGCGGGCAACAGCTCCCAGATCACCGACGGCGCGGCCGCCATCCTCCTGATGTCGGTGGAACGCGCCGGCGCGCTGGGGATCACGCCTCGCGCCCGCATCGCCGGCCAGACGGTGGTCGGCGTCGACCCGGTGACCATGCTGACCGGACCGATCCCGGCGACCGCGCGACTGCTGGCGCGGTCCGGCGTCGGCATCGACGACATCGACCTCTTCGAGATCAACGAGGCCTTCGCGCCGGTGGTGCTCGCCTGGGCCCACGAGCACCACCCCGACATGGACCGGGTCAATGTCAACGGCGGCGCAATCGCGCTCGGGCACCCGCTCGGCGCGAGTGGCGCGCGGCTCATGACCACATTGCTCCATGAGCTCGAGCGCCGCGACGCCCGCTACGGCCTGCAGGCGATGTGCTGCGGTGGCGGGCTCGGTACCGGCACGCTCATCGATCGCTCCATCTGATCGCTGCGTCCGCGTCGTTGTGGCGGGCGCGCGCACCGCGGTCACGGGTTGGTCACGCCCGTCCAGAGACGGCAAAACGCCCGTGCTATATTCCAGCCAGGCCCCCAGCATGACCCCAGCGACGAGTACCGCCATGAAGAAAGTCCTGATCATCGAGGACTACTACGCGCTCGCCGACATCGAGTCTCTGCTCTGCACCATGGAGGGCTATGAGGTGAAGGTGGCGAAGAGCGGTGACGAAGGCCTCGCGGCATTCGGAGAGTTCCAGCCGGACCTCGTGCTCCTCGATCTGATGCTCCCGGGAGACCTGTCGGGTACGCAGGTGCTCGAACGGATCCGCTCCGATCACGGCAGCGAGCCGAAGGTCCTGGTCGTCAGCGCCCTGGTCAACGCGTCGACGGCGCCCAAGCTCGAGGCGTACGGCAATGTGCAGACCCTGGCCAAGCCGTTCAAGATCAAGGAACTGGCGTCACGGATCCAGTCGATGCTCGCCCCGTAGGGAGCACTACACTCGGGGGGTAGATGCGAGCAGAACCACCACCGCCGCAACGCGGCCGGCCAGAGCAGCAGCGCCAGTCGGCGCCCTCACACGCCCCCGCGCGTCGCTGTCCCTACCTGGAGCAGATCCTCAAGGAGAGCGCCGGCCCGTTCGGGCTGCTCACCCGCTACAAGGCCGACTGCCACGTCGACCGCCGGACCCACAAATTCACCGGCCGGCATCCCGTCCCGCCGTGCGTCTCGTCGCCGGAATCGTGCTCGCTCTATCAGCAGGAGCATGGCGAGGAGGACGACCGCATCCGTCGCTACGTCGAGTAGCGTTCGCAGGCCTGGAGCCGGGAGCCTGACCGAGGGCGGCTAGGCCATCGCCGGTGCGAGCACCGGCTCGGGTGCGCCCGGGGCATCCTCCTCGACGTTGGCCCCGCCGTAGACCGCGAAATACCGTGCCTCCGGGTGGTGCAGCACGATCGCGCCGGTCGACTGCTCGGGCACGAACTGGTACCCGTCGGTGAGGGTCACACCGATCTCCGCGGCCGGGACGATCCGCATCAGGGTCTCGTGGTCCTCCAGGTCCGGGCACGACGGATACCCCCACGAGTAGCGCCGCCCCTGATCGTCGGGCAGGCGCAGCTCGCGGCGGATGCGGTGGTGCACGTACTCGGCAGTCGCCTCGGCCATCTGGGTGGCGAAGCCGTGGACGCGGAGCATGTCGTCATAGGCGCCGTCCACCTGCAGGCGATTGGAGAGCTCTGACGCACCGGGACCGGTGGTCACCACCTGAAGCGCGATCACGTCGCGCTCGCCGTCCGCGGCATCCTCGGCGGAGCGCACGTAGTCGGCCAGACAGAGCCGGTGCTGCTCGCTCTGGCGCGGGAACGTGAACCGCCCCAGTTCGAGGTCGATATCACCCGGGTCGTACACGATCACCGTGTCGCCGTCCGCGAGCGCCGGCCAGTAGCCGTATACCGCCTCGAGGCGCAGCCAGCCCTCGCGAGCGGCCTCATCCATGGAGCGCTGCAGGCGCGGTTCGAGTTCGCTGTGGAGCAGCTCGTCCCATTTCGCCGGGTCGCGCACCCCGCGGAACTGCCAGCTCATCTTGTACAGCGAGTTGCGATCAATGAACGGATACACGTCCCAGATCGGGATGTCGCGGAGCACGCGCGCGCCCCAGAACGGCACGGTGGGGATCGGCGCGTCGCGCCGTACCGCGCTGCGCGCAGGCAGCACCGCCGCACCCGCCGCGGCCGCGTTGCGGCGCTCGAGCTTTTCGTGCTCGCGGACGCGATGGACTCGCGCCTCTTCGCGGACTCGCGTGAGCAGGGCGTCGTGCCGCTCGGGATCCAGCAGCTGGTCCACGGTCTCGAGTCCCTCGAACGCGTCCTTGCAGTAGAAGACCCCGGGCTCGTACGCACGCTCCTGGTCGAGGTACAGGATCCGCCTGCCGAAGCCGCGGTTGATGGCCGCGCCACCGATGATCAGTGGATACGTCAGACCGCGTTCATCGAGCTCCTTGACGCAGGCCGGCATCTGCTTGCTGGTGCTCACCAGCAGCGCCGACAGGCCGATCGCGTCGGCGTCGATCTCCTGCGCCTTGTCGATGATGGTGTTGAGCGGCACCTGCTTGCCGAGGTCGAACACCGTGTAGCCATTGTTGCTGAGGATGGTGTTGACCAGGTTCTTGCCGATGTCGTGCACGTCGCCGTAGACGGTGGCCAGCACAACCTTGCCCTTGGTGTAGCCCTCACGCTTTTCGAGGTACTGCTCGAGGTGCGCGACGGCGCGCTTCATCACCTCGGCGCTCTGGAGCACGAACGGCAGGATCAGCTCACCGGAGCCGAAGCGATCGCCCACGTCCTTCATCGCGGGGAGGAGCACGGTGTTGAGCACGCTGACCGCGTCGAGGTCGCGCAGCGCAAGATCGATCTGCTCCTCGATGCCTTCCTTGCGCCGGTGCAGGATCTGCGCATGGATGCGTTCCAGCGTGGTCATCCCCTCGTAGGGATCGGCGGTCTCGGGCAGCCCCGCCATGCCACCGCCGGCCTCGCCGTCGAAGTGGGCGATGAACCGAGTCAGCGCGTCCGGCGCGCTGTTGAAGACCAACTCCTCGGCGAGACGCCGCGTCTGCGGATCGATCTCGCCGTAGGGCACCACGTGGGTGGGGTTGATGATCGCGGCGTCCAGGCCCGCCTCCACGCAGTGGTGCAGGAACACGCTGTTGAGCACCGGCCGCATGTGCGGCGCGAGTCCGAACGAGACATTGGACACGCCGAGCACCGTGAGCACCCCCGGGAGCTCGCGTTTGATGGTGCGGATGCCGTCGATGGTCTCGCGCGCCGAGTCGATCCATTCGGCCTCACCGGTCGCCAGGGTGAAGGTCAGCGCATCGAAGATCAGCTGATCGGGCGCGAGCCCGAACTCGTCGCGTGCCAGGTCGTGGATCCGGCGCGCGATCTCCAGCTTGCGCTCGGCGGTGCGCGCCATGCCCTGCTCGTCGATGGTGAGCGCGATCACGCACGCACCGTGATCGCGTACGAGCGGGAGCACCGCGTCGCAGCGCACGCGCCCGTTCTCCAGGTTGACGCTGTTCACGATGCCGCGCCCCGGATACACCTCCAGCGCCGCGTGGATCACATCCGCGTCGGTGCTGTCGATCACCAGGGGCGCGTCGATGCTCATCTGCAGCGTCTTGACCACGGTGCGCATCTGCTCGACCTCGTCGCTGCGCTCGGTGACCGCGACGCACAGGTCGAGCGCATGCGCGCCGCCCTCGACCTGGGTCCGCGCGATCCCGAGGATGCCGTCGTAGTCGTCGGCGAGCAGGAGGCGCTTGACGGCGCGCGATCCCTGCGCGTTGACGCGCTCCCCGATGAGCAGCGGTGCGGGCTGCTGGCGCAGCTCGATGGCGTGCATGCTGCTGGCGAGGCGGGGGTCGATGTCGAGCGCGGTGTGCGAGGCGCGTGGGGCTGCACCCACCCGCTCCACGAGCTCGCGGATGTGCTCGGCGGTCGATCCGCAGCAGCCGCCGACGATGCTGACGCCGTACTCGTGGACGAAGCTCGCGAGCTCGGTCGCCATCGGCACCGGCTCGAGCGGGTAGTGCGCAATCCCGTCGACGTTCAACGGAAGCCCGGCGTTGGGAATGCACGAGACCGGCAGCGTCGTGTGGCTCGTGATGTAGCGGATCGGTTCGCGCATGTGCTCCGGGCCGGTCGAGCAGTTGAAGCCGATCACGTCAACGTGGAGCGACTCGAGGATCGCGAGCGCCGCGGCCACGTCCGTCCCGAGGAGCATCCGCCCGGTGACATCGAGCGACACCGAGGCGAGGATCGGCACCGGGCGCCCGGCGGCGGCGGCCGCCGCGCGCGCACCGAACACCGCCGCCTTGGTCTCGAGGATGTCCTGCTGCAGTCTCGATGATCAGCAGGTCCACGCCACCGTCGATGAGCGATGCAGCCTGCTCGCGGAACACGGGCACGAGCTCCGCGAATCCCAGCCGGCTCATCGCCGGGTCGCTCGACGCGGGCAGGAAGCCGGTCGGTCCCATGCTGCCCGCGACAAACCGCCGGTGCCCGTCGCCGGAGTACTCATCGGCGACGCGTCGGGCGAGCTGCGCGGCGCTGACATTGAGCTCCCTGGTCAGATCACCCTGCCCCCACTCCTCGAGGCGTGGCCGGGTCGCCTGGAAGGTGCAGGTCTCGACGACGTCGCATCCGGCGGCGAGGAATCCTCGATGCACGTCCTCGACGATCCGCGGCGCGTGGAGCGCGAGACCGTCCATCCATCCCTCGAGCGCCGCGCCACCGAAGTCGTCGATGCCGGGGTTCGCGGAGTGCAGGCTGGTCCCCATGGCGCCGTCGAAGACGAGCACGCGCTCGCGCAGCGCATCGATGAACGGAGATCGATCCTGGCCCGACATTGATATGACGTTACCAGGGAACGGCTCCGTGATACGCTCGCGAACCGCCCGACCCGCTACAAGGAGACCCTGTTTGGCACGACGTCCACCCCGGCCCGGCAGTACGCGCCGGCGCGGTCCCGTCCGGCGGCGGGACGTTACCGATGGCACCGCTCAGGTCGAGGTCAAGGAAGAGACCATCGAGATGGATGCCACGGTCGTGGAGCCGCTGCCCAACGCGATGTTCAAGGTACGTCTGCAGACCGGACAGGATGTGCTCGCGTACACCTCGGGAAAGATGCGCAAGTTCTACATCCGGATCCTCATCGGCGACCGGGTCCGGGTGGAGCTGAGCCCGTACGACCTCTCGCGCGGGCGCATCACCTTCCGCTACAAGTAGCCGCGGAGAGCCGCGGTGCCGGCGATCTACGTCATCGCCGCCGTCCTGGTGCTGCTCTTCCTGTTCGGCGCCTACCGCGCCATGGGCGCCGGCGCATCGATCGATGCGGACCCCAGGGCCGTGCTCGCGGCGGTCCTCGTCACCACCGGCGAGGCGCTCGCGTCGCTCGAGGCGGCGGGGCAGCCGAGCAGCGATGATGCTCGCGTCGTGCGGCGACGGCTCGATGGATGCGCGCAGGCGCTGGAGCGCATCGCCGCCACCCCGATCGACGAGGCGCTCGACCAGGCTCGGAGCGCGCTCGAGCTCGCCGTCGACGAGTTGACGTGGTCGGCGCGACTTGCCGAGACGCCCGGGTTCGCCCGCGATCCCGGACTGCGAGAGGCGGGACTGGGGTTGCGCGGTCGCGCCGGGGCCAACCTGGCGCGTGCCCGAACGGTGCTCGACCCTAGCGCGCGTCCCTGAAGAAGTCGACGGTGCTGCGCAGGCCGTCCTCGAAAGGGATGCTCGCCGTCCAGCCGAGGCGCTCGCTCGTGAAGGTGGTGTCCAGGCACGAACGCAGCTGCTCCCCCGGCTTCGCGGGCGCGTGCTCGGCGGCGGCGCGAGCACCGCACACCGCGGCGAGCATGAGGTAGAGCTCGTTGACATCCGTCTCGACCCCGGTGCCGACGTTGTACACCCCCGGCGGCCCGTCGACGGCGGCGAGGTTGGCGCCGACCACATCGCGCACGTGGACGTAGTCCCGGGTCTGGGTGCCGTCGCCGTTGATCACCACGCGGTCGCCCTTGATGAGCCGCAGGGCGAAAATTGCGACGACGCCGGCCTCACCGTGCGGGTCCTGGCGGGGCCCGTAGACGTTGGCATAGCGCAGCGCGACGAACTCCAGCTCGGCCTGGCGGCTGAACGTTCCCCCATATGCCTCGGCGCAGAGCTTTGCGGTGCCGTAGGGCGACGCGGGGAGGCACGGCTGGTCCTCGGGCGTCGGGATCACCGCCGTATCGCCGTAGATGGCGCCGCCACTCGACGCGAAGATGACGCGACGCGTCCCCGCGTCGACAGCGGCGCGCAGCACGTTCACGGTGCCGACCACGTTGACATCGGCGTCGTGGAGGGGGTCGCGCACCGACTCGCGGACGTCGATCTGCGCCGCGTGGTGAAAGATGACCTCGGGTCTCGCCTCGGCCACCGCCGCGCCCAGCCCATCCGAGGTGATGTCGAGCTCGACGAACCTCGCTGCGGAGTTCACCTGCGCGCGCCGGCCGCGCGAGCAATCGTCGACTACCGTCACCGAATGTCCGGCGTCGATGAGCGCGTCGGTGATGTGCGAGCCGATGAACCCTGCCCCGCCGGTGACGAGTGCCCTCACCCCTGGGTCGCGATCCGTCGCGCTTTGGGAACGTGGATGTGCGTGAGCACGAAGATCACGAACCCGATGACGACGAGGCTGGCGTAGCTGATGCTGCGGTCGAGCAGCGTGATCGAGACCGCCGCGGAGTTGGTGACCCCGCCCACGGTGATGAGCACCCCGATCATGCCCGCCTCGACGAGACCGAGGCCCCCGGGGAGGAACGGGACGGTGGTCAAGAGGGCCGCCACGAGCGCGATCAGCAGAAACTGCGACGGGCCGAGGTGGACGCCCACCAGGTGCAGCGAGAACACCACGAGGCCCAGCCGCGTTCCCTCCGCCATCCAGACCAGCAGGGTCAGCCCGAGCAGCGTCGGCAGTCGCGCGAACGAGGCGACGGTGCCATGGCGGAGGCTCTCGTAGCGATGAAAGACGGCCTCGGGAAGCAGACGCAGGATGCGCTGGCCGCGTCCCGCGCGCATCACGAGAATCACGCCGACTCCCGCGAGGCAGACGAGCACACCGATGATGACGTACGGGATGAGTATCCCCGGAGCCTTGGTGCGGAACACAACGGCACCGGCCGCGAGCAGCAGCGACATGAGCACGATCAAGTCGATGAGCCGCTCCGCGATGATCGTGCCGAGCGCCTTGCTCACCGGCACGTCCAGCTTCTGCTTCGCCAGGTACGCCCGGTAGACGTCGCCCATCTTCGCGGGGACCACGCAGTTGACGAAGAAGGAGGTGATCACGATCCCGACCAGCGAGCGCGACCGGTGGTGCTCACCGGCGTTGCCGAGGAGCACGTGCCAGCGGATCGACCTGACCACGAACGAGGCGTAGTACACGGCGAGCGCCGCGAGGTAGAGGAAGAGGTTGGCGTGGCGGATGTTGTCCCACGCGGCGCCCCAGTTGATCTGGGCTCGCCAGATCGCGACGGCGACGATCACCACGGCGACGCCGAGGGACGCGAGCGTTCGGATGGTGAGGAGGCGGCTGGTCAGCGAGGGAGGTGTCTGGCCGGCTTCCGGCTCGCCACGCACGAGCGTGGAGGTCACAGCCGGGACGGTACCACGCGATCCGAGATCGCTCTGCACCGTCGACAGGGGCGCGACAGGTCCGAGATCACGCCGAGCCGGGCGGGCGTCGCATCCGCGACAGCAGCGGCCGGCGCAGGGGCGCGTCGCCAACCCCGGCGATGTGTCCTTCGCGTTCCGCGAGAATGCGAGCGAGCTGGTCGAGCTCCGCGTGCTCATCCCGCTCGCTCGCGGAGCGGCTGTCCCATTGACGTATGTGGTAGACGCCCTTGAGCGCCGCGTAGGGGATCGCGACGGTCCGCAGTTCGGCCGATCCGGGCTCGACGATGTGCCACACGCCGCCGAAGCGACCGAGGAGCGCGTCCGATCGAATGGACGCTCTGAGCACGGGACCGTCGATGAAGTGGAACGCAGCACGGTCCCAACCCGCCACCTCGGCTTCGGGGGGAGCGGGTTCCGGGTCGCCCACGAGGATCTGACGGATCGCGCTGACCGGAAAGAGCGCGCGTTCGCTGTTCTGATTGATGGAGCGGATCTCGGCGTCGAGCACGGCGAGATCGAAGGTGATCTCCGGTGTGTCGGCGACCACCACTTCTCCGTCGGCGAAATTGACGACAACGACCGGCACCGGAAAAGTGTCACATTTCGATCACAAGTCCCACCGACGACCGACCTACGATTTTCGCGGTGAAGTGGGTCCGGCACTGTCCATCCGGGCCCGATCGACGCCGCCATGCGGGCGTTCGCGCTGCTCGGGCGCTGCTCGCCGCCGCCTCGATGCTCTGGCTCCTGCTGGGACCGGCCGGAACCCTGGCCGTCGCCTCCGGCCGAGGCGACGGGCATGCCGTGGCCCGCTCGTCGGAGTCAGAAGGTAAGGGGCTGGAACACGAGCACGGCGGCTGCGCTCACCGGCCCGAGGACCGGCCGTCGAATGCGCACGCCCACCATCGCGACCGCTGTGCGACGGCGCATCGATCGCTCACGTCAACCGGCACCGCGCCGCCCACGCCACCGGCGGCGCCGATCCCTGCAGCTCGGACCACCACGGTGCCCGCTGCGCGCGTGCCGCGTCCGCTCATCGTCGCGTCGCACGCGCCGCGCATCCCCGCGGGTCAGCGACCGCCCCTGCTCGCGCCACCCCGGCTGATCGGACCCTCGCACGCGGCGGTCGGCGCCGTCACGACGAACCCGGTCTCCATTTACGTTGTCACCGGGTCGGCGCTGCTGATCGCCACGGCGATCTCGATTGCCGCCCTCGTCCTGGTTCGACGATCCGACTGAGCCGGCACCATGAGAGCCGTCCGATGGTTGCGTGCCGCCTGGCGAGGCGCGTCATTCTCGCTGAAGTTCGCAGCGGTGCTCCTCGTCGCGGGCACGGCCGTCGCGGTCGTCCCCTTCCTTCTGGCGCAGTCGAGCAGCCGGAGTCAGGCGGAGAACAACGCCCTTGACAAGGTCGCGATCGCGGACAACCTCATCGAGGGTCAGCGCGAGTCACTGAGCGCGTTCGTCGCCGGCGTCGCACGCCAGGCGTCCGGCGAGCACGCGCTTGCCAGCCCGGTGGCGATCCGGGACACGCTCGCCGCCGACGGTGCCGTGCTCGGGACGGACGACGTGCTCGGCGTCGTGGAGGGCGACGGCATGGTTGTGGCCGAGCAGGCATCGACGCCCCTGTCCGGCGCGGACCCACGCACCCGAACCATGGTCAACGCCGCGCGTTCCGGGGCGGGCATCGCGGCGACGCCCGACGGGGGTGCCTGGCTGGTCGCGGCCGCGCGACTTCCCGGCACGGGCGCGACCGCGTTCGTGGCCCGACCGCTGACCGTGTCGTTCGTGAACGCGATCGACCGCAACATCGCGACCAGCACCGATCCCGCGTCGCTGCTCCTGATCCGGGACGGGCGCTTCGCGCTCCCCGGCACGGTCGAGGGGAAGACGGTGCGAGCCGGGGACGGGGTGGGCACGGCGTTGACCAACGCCATGACCGCGGCGACGCCCGCGGTCGTGTCGGTGAACGCACGCCAGATCGTCCTTGCATCGACGCCGATCGGCGCGGGCTTCTTCCTGGCGCTGACCACGCCGGTGGCCGGTGCTCCGGTGGCATGGCAGTCGATCCTGCTGCTGCTCGCGGTGATCCTGGTCGCGATGCTGTTCATCGTGGTTGTGGTGCAGATCGATCTCCGACGACCGCTGCGCAGGCTCGACGCTGCGGTCGCCGCACTTGGCGTCGGCGACTTCGCGCGGCCGGTGCACGCCAGCTCCGTCGACGAGGTGGGACGGCTCGGTGCGAGCTTCGAGGCGATGCGAGTCCAGGTGCGCTCGGCGATGCGCGCAACGGCCGCACGAGCGTCGGTCGCCATGGAGCTCAGCCTCGCGCAGCCGCTCGAACGGACCCTCGCTCGCGTGTGTGATGAGCTGCGCGACGCGATGGAGACCGACATCGCCATGATCGTCGTCAACGCCTCCGAGATGAGCGATGCCTTCGCGATCGCAAGCGGTGGGCACCGGATCGACATCGACGGTCTTCTTGATGGCAACGGTCCGCTCGGGGAGGGGTACCGGCATGTGGGCCGCGGAGCGATCGTGCTCGGGGCCACGGCCGCGAGTCAGGAGGCGTACCTCGGTGTCCGCGAGTTTTGCGTCGCCCCGCTGCGACTCGGGACCTACGTGCACGGAGTCCTGGCAGTCGCGAGCGAGAGCCGCGCCTTCACGACCAGCGACACGGACCTGGTCACGTCGACCGCCGAGCAGATCTCACTGGCCCTCGAGCGCTATCGCTTCCTCGCGGTCGTTCAACGCCAGGCGAGCACCGACGACCTCACCGGCCTCTACAACCACCGCTTCCTGGTCGACTCCCTCGACCAGCAGGTGGCGCTGGCCGAACGGCTCGGCGCCCCGCTGGCCATCCTCATGCTCGACATCGACCATTTCAAGCTCCTCAATGACACGCACGGGCATCAGGCCGGCGACCTCGCGCTCTCGACGTTCGCGCGAACGCTCATCAACAACGTGCGTCGCGCCGACCTCGCGGCGAGATACGGCGGCGAAGAGTTCGTGGTCGTGATGCCAAACACGTCCGCGGCGGAGGCGTTCATGGTCGCGGAGAAGATCCGACTCGCCGTCGCCGCAACCGACGTCACGCTTCCGGGGAGCAAGGCGGTACGCCTCAGCGTCAGCATCGGCGTGGCGGCATACCCAGAGAACGCCGAGAGCACCGGCGAGCTCTTCAGCCTCGCCGATGCCGCGCTGTATCGAGCCAAGCGGACCGGCAGGCAGCGGACCTGCGTCGCCGGGGCCGCCTGATCGAGTTCTGCGGCGCGCGACGCGGCGGATGCTGCAGGATGCGCGGGTGAGCCAGGGTGAGGTCGGCATCGGTGCCTGAAACCGTCGATCTGCGCAGCGACACGCTGACTGTTCCCGACCAGGGCATGCGTACGGTCATGGCCCGCGCCGAAGTCGGCGATGACGTCTGGGGTGAGGACCCGACGGTGCGGCGCCTCGAGGAGGAGATGGCCCGTCGCCTCGGCAAGCAGGCCGGCGTCTTCGTGCCCAGCGGCACCATGGGGAACCTCGCATGCGTCGCCGCGCAGACGCGGCCGGGCGACGAGGTCATCGCGGACTCCCAGGCGCACCTGGTGATCTACGAGGTGGGTGGCACCGCCATCGTGGCCGGCATCCAGCTCCGCCTGCTCGACAGCCCCGACGGGATCCCCGATGCCGAGCAGGTAATGGCGGCGGTGCGCGAGACCAACATCCACACGCCGGTATCGAGCCTCCTCTGCATCGAGAACACCCACAACCGCAGGGGTGGAGCGGCGGTCGACGTCGATCGCGTCCATGCCGCGGCCCGCGCGGCCCACTCGCTGGGCCTGCGCGTCCACTGCGACGGCGCGCGACTTTTCAATGCGGCGGTGGCGCTCGGGGTCAGCCCGTCGAAGCTGGTCGACGAATGCGACTCCGTGTCGGTCTGCGTGAGCAAGGGCCTCGGCGCACCGGTGGGCTCCGTGGTCGTCGGCGACGCGTCGCTGCTCGACGAGATACGTCGCTGGCGCAAACGCCTCGGTGGCGGCATGCGTCAGGCGGGCATCATCGCCGCGGCGGGCATCTACGCCCTCGAGCACAATGTCGAGCGCCTCGCCGAGGACCACGCCAACGCGGCGCTCATCGCCGATCGACTCGAGGAGTGTCCCGGAGCAACGGTCCGGAGTCCCTCGGTGCCGACCAACATCGTCTTGATCGAGACGCGCACGTCGGCCCCGGATCTTGCCGGAGCGCTCGGTGAGGAGGGGGTGCTGGTCAGCGTGATGGGCAGCCGGGCGATTCGCTGCGTGACGCACCTGGGGGTGAGCGCCGCGGACGCGCGTCGCGCAGCGGGCGTGATCGCGGAGCTGCTCGTCGCCTAGGTCGTCGAAACGACGAAGGCCCCCGGATCGCCGGAGGCCTTCGAACTACCGAGTGATGAGTTGCTGCGCGCGACTAGCTGGTCGTCGTGGTCGGGACCGCCACTATGGCCGGTGCGGCGGCAACGGACTTGCGGGCGACGCGGCGGCGGGTCACCGGCTTGCGGGCCGTGGTCTTGCGAGGCGCTGCAGGCTTGCGGGCCGTGGTCTTGCGAGCAGTGGTCTTGCGAGCTGCCGGCTTGCGCGCCGTGGTCTTACGGGCCGTGGTCTTGCGGGCCGTGGTCTTGCGGGCCGCGCCCTTGCGGGCCGCGGTCTTGCGAGCAGTGGTCTTGCGGGCCGCGCCCTTGCGAGCCGTGGTCTTCCTGGCGCCGGCGCGCTTCGCGGTCGCCCGCTTTGCGGTCGCCCGCTTTGCGGTGGCGCGCTTCGCGGTCGCCCGCTTTGCGGTTGCGCGCTTCGCGGTTGTGCGTTTCGCGGTCGCCCGCTTTGCGGTGGCTCGCTTCGCGGTCGCCCGCTTTGCGGTGGCTCGCTTCGCAGTCGCCCGCTTTGCGGTGGCTCGCTTCGCAGTCGCCCGCTTTGCGGTGGCACGCTTTGCGGTCGCGCGTTTCGCGGTGGTGCGCTTGCTGCCCCGGACCGCGGTGGTCGCGCGACGAGCTGCACCACGCAAGCTCGTCTCGAGCCGCGCGACTGTCTTCTCAAGGCCTGCAAGGCGCTTCTCCAGCTCGCCGACGGGCAACGCCTTCACGAGGTTCTGCACCGCTTTGACGAGATCGCCACCAGCGGCGGGTGCGCGACGGCGAGCGGTCGTCCCTACGCGCCTCACGGTGCGTTTGACGGCCTTCTCGACGCCGCCTCTCCTACGTCTGGTCCTGGCCATATCCTATGGGCCTCCTTGTTGTTTGTGACAGGTGATGTCCAAAACCTCCTGTCGATCGTGCATAGCATGCTGGTTGTGCTGGTGATTGTCAATGATTGCGCGATTGGTTGCTGCCAGGGCAGACAACTACATGGCATGTCGGAGTCCCAATCGTCGGTGCCTGACCGGCCACAAATGGAGGTCCTGTTGCGTATAGTGCGGCCTGCGCATGTCCGGGACCAATGAGCGCTCCGCGCTGAGCATTGCTCAGCGGCAGTTCGACGCCACCGCCGACGCCATCGGCCTGGACGATTCCACGCGGGCGGTGCTCCGCGAGGTCAAACGCGAACTCGTCGTGCACTTCCCAGTCGAGATGGACGATGGCTCGTTCGAGGTCTTCACAGGCTTCCGCGTGCAGCACAACATCGCTCGGGGACCGGCGAAGGGTGGACTGCGCTACCACCCGGCGATGACCCTCGACGACGCGCGTGCCCTGGCGATGTACATGACCTGGAAGGCGGCGGTGACCGACCTCCCATTCGGTGGGGCGAAGGGAGGCGTGGTCTGTGACCCGCATGCGCTCAGCCTTTCCGAGCTCGAGCGACTCACGCGGCGTTTCACCACCGAGATATCGCTCATCGTCGGTCCCGACCGCGACATTCCGGCTCCGGACCTCGGCACCGGTCCGCAGGTGATGGCGTGGATCATGGACACGCTGTCGATGCACGCCGGGTTCTCGGTTCCGGCATCGGTCACCGGAAAGCCGCAGTCGATCGGAGGCTCGGAGGGACGGTTCACCGGACCCGGGCGCGGCCTGACCATCGTCACGGTGCTCGCGATGCGCGATGCCGGCATGGATCCATCCGGCGCCACCGTCGCGATCCAGGGATTCGGCAAGGTCGGGGGCGTCAGCGCGGAGCTGCTGACTGCCGAGGGCATGCGCGTGGTCGCGGTGTCCGACAGCACGTGCGGGCTCTATCGCGCCGACGGACTCGATTTGACGGCGCTTCGTCACCTCAAGGAGGAGGGAGGGCATTTCATCGAGTACGGCGGCGCCGAGCAGATTGCCGGCGACGACGTGCTCACGCTCGACGTCGACCTGCTCGTGCCTGCGGCCCTGGAGGCACAGATCGGTCAACGCAACGTCAGCCGGGTTCGCGCCAAGGTCGTCGCCGAGGGGGCGAACGCGCCGCTGACCGCCGAGGCGGACGCGGAGCTCTGCGCGCGCGGTGTCCTCGTGCTTCCCGACATCCTGGTCAACGCGGGCGGTGTGGTTGTCTCCTACTTCGAGTGGGTGCAGGACATTCAGTCGTACTTCTGGGGATCGGGAGATGTGACCGCGAGGCTCCGTGAGGTGATGACCCGGAGTTACCAGCAGGTCAGAGGCGAGTCGGAGCGGCACGGCATCAACCTGCGCGACGCCGCGTTTCGCATTGCCGTCGACAAGGTCGCCGAGGCAACCCGGGTCCGAGGGATCTATCCCTGACCCGACCGCGGCCCCGAGTTCGACCACCAGATATGGTGGCCATGAACCGGTCGCCCCACAAGATGGTGCGCTGGCAAGGCAGGACTCCCCGGCCACTCCTGTAGAATCTACAGATGGAATTCGAGTTGGGCAGAGGCAAGCGGGCTCGAAGGGCCTACGGCTTCGATGAGGTTGCCCTGGTTCCAGGCCGGGTGACCGTCAATCCGGCGGAGATCGAGGTCAGCTTCTCGATCAATGGCACCACGCTCGAGATCCCCTTCCTCGCCGCGGCGATGGACGGCGTGGTCGACACCCGCTTCGCCGCTGAGATGGGGCGGTTGGGCGGACTCGCGGTGCTCAATCTCGACGGCGTGCAGACCCGGTACGAGGACCCCGCCGAGGTGCTGGCGACCATCGCGGAGTCCCCGTCGACCAGATCAACACGCTCCTCCAGAAGATCTACACGGCACCGGTGCAGGACGGTCTCATCGGCCAGAGGATCGAGGAGATCACCGCCGCCGGAGTCGCCTGCGCGGTGTCGACGGTGCCGGCACACGCCGAGCGGCGCGCCCCGATCGTGCAGGAGGCCGGCGCGCACATGCTCGTGGTCCAGGGGACCGTGCTCACCGCGCGGCACGTCAGCAAGTCATACAAGCACCTGTCCTTCGCGGAGCTCACCCGCTCCATCGACATCCCGGTGGTCGCGGGCAACTGCGTCGACTACGCCACCGCGCTCGAGTTGATGGACACCGGCATCAAGGGGCTGCTGGTCGGCGTCGGTCCGGGAGCGGCGTGCACCACGCGCGCGGTCCTCGGTGTCGGGGTGCCCCAGGTCACCGCCACCAGCGACTGTGCTGCGGCGCGCGACGACCATTTCCGGCGCAGCGGGGAGCGGGTCGCGATCATCACCGACGGCGGCATGCGCCTCGGGGGCGACGTTGCCAAGGCGTTCGCGAGCGGCGCCGACGCCGTGATGATCGGCTCGATCTTTGCGGCGTCCAAGGAGGCCGCAGGCCACGGCAACCACTGGGGCATGGCCACTCCGGATCCCAATCTCCCGCGCGGCACTCGGATCCGGACCGGCATCAAGGGCACGCTCCGCGAGATCCTCTTCGGACCGGCGCACGTCGATGACGGGAGCATGAACCTCGTCGGTGCGCTGAAGACGGCGATGGGCGTGTGCGGCGCCCGGAACATCGCGGAGTTCCAGAAGACGGAGATGGTCATCGCTCCCTCGATCAAGACCGAGGGCAAGGTGCAGCAGCGCGAGCAGCACGTCGGCATGGGGTCGTAACGAACGAGGTGGACGGACGGCGATGACGGTCGCGACCGACGCAGGCGCGTTGGCGCGCGCGCCTGTGCAGATCGCCCAGGACACGATCCTCGTCCTCGATTTCGGCAGTCAGTACAGCCAGTTGATCGCGCGCCGCGTGCGCGAGGCCCGGGTGTACTGCGAGCTGGTGCCCGGGACCATCTCCGCCGCCGAGATCCGCCGCCGGATTCCGCGTGGACTCATCTTCAGCGGCGGACCAGCCTCCGTGTTCGAAGCCGGCGCGCCCCACCCGGACCCGGCGGTGTACGAGCTCGACATCCCGATCCTCGGCATCTGCTACGGGATGCAGTTGCTCGCGGTGAACCTCGGGGGGGCCGTCGCTCCCGCGGAGCGTCGCGAGTATGGGCACGCGTCGGTGACCGTCGACGACGACGCCGGCCTCTTCGCGCAATTGCCCGCGGAGCTCGCCGTCTGGATGTCCCACGGCGACGTCGTCACCGAGCTGCCCCCCGGCTTCCGGCCCATCGCGCATTCGCTCAACTCCTCGTGCGCCGCCTTCGTCGGGCCGGGGAAGCGCTACGGCATCCAGTTCCATCCCGAGGTGGCGCACACGCCGCTCGGACGCGACATCCTGCGCAACTTCCTGATCGGCGTCTGCGGCTGCGCGGGCACGTGGGAAGCGGCGTCGTTCATCGAGATGACGGTCGATGCGCTCCGCCGCCAGATCGGCGACCGCCGGGTGATCTGCGCGCTCAGCGGCGGAGTCGACTCGGCCGTGGCCGCCACGCTGGTGCATCGAGCGGTCGGCGACCAGCTCATCTGCGTGTTCGTCGACAACGGCCTGCTCCGTCGCGGTGAAGGCGACCGGGTCGTCGACGTCATGCGCACCCAGCGCCACATCCACCTCATCCATGTGGACGCGACCGATCAGTTCCTCGACGCGCTCGCGGGCGTCGTCGACCCGGAGGAGAAGCGCCGCCGCATCGGCGCCACCTTCATCCGGGTCTTCGAGGAGCAGGCGGCCCGCCTGGGGGACATCGACTTCCTCGCCCAGGGGACGCTGTATCCCGATGTCATCGAGTCGACGTCGCACGACACCCACAACGCCACCAAGATCAAGACCCATCACAACGTCGGCGGCCTTCCCGAAAATCTCCGCTTCGAGCTGGTCGAACCGCTGCGCTACCTCTTCAAGGACGAGGTGCGCCAGGTCGGTCTCGCCCTCGGACTCCCCGAGGACATGGTGTTCCGCCAGCCGTTCCCCGGCCCGGGGCTCGCGATCCGGATCATCGGCGCGGTGACGCGAGAGCGTCTCGAGACGCTCCGCGCCGCGGACTGGGTGGTCATCGACGAGGTCAAGCGCAGCGGTCTCTATCGCAAGGTCTGGCAGTCCTTCGCAATCCTGACACCGATCTCGTCGGTCGGCGTGATGGGCGATTACCGCACCTACGGGAACGTCGTCGCGGTGCGCATCGTGGAGAGCGAGGACGGTATGACCGCCGACTGGGCGAGGGTGCCGTACGACGTGCTCGGGGTGATCAGCCGGCGCATCGTCAACGAGGTGATCGGCGTGAACCGCGTCGTCTACGACATCTCGAGCAAGCCGCCGTCCACGATTGAATGGGAATAGTGCGAGTTCTCATCGTCGGAGGGGGCGGCCGCGAGCACGCGCTGACGTGGGTGTGCCGTCGCGACGCCCCTGACGCCGAGGTCCTGGTAGCGCCGGGCAACGCCGGAACCGCCGCGATCGCAGAGAACATCGCGCTCGACGTCGAGGACGCCGAGGCTGTGGCACGCCTCGCTGCGGAGCGAGGCGTCGAGCTGGTCGTCATCGGACCCGACGCGGCGGCTGCGGCCGGCGTGGCGGACGCCTGCATCCGGCGCGGCGTCCTCGTGTTCGGTCCGAGCGCGGCCGCGGCCCGCATCGAGTCCTCCAAGACGTTTGCCAAAGAGGTGATGGACGGAGCCGGGATCCCGACGGCGCGATGGGTCGCCGGCGGCGCCGGCGACCGCAAACGGCTGAGCGCGTTCGCTGCGGAGCTCGGTGGGGCCTGCGTGGTGAAGGCCGACGGACTCGCGCTCGGCAAGGGTGTGCTCGTCTGCGACACCGTCGAGGACGCGGAGCGCGCGCTCGACGCGTGCCTCGGCGAGATGCGATTCGGTGACGCCGGCGCTCGCGTGGTCGTCGAGGAGCGTCTCAGCGGAGCCGAGGTGAGCGTGTTCGGGTTGAGCGACGGGCGGCGCGTGCGCACGCTTCTTCCCGCGCGCGACCACAAGCGCATCTTCGACGGCGATCGCGGCCCCAACACCGGGGGTATGGGCGCGATCGCCCCGCCACCCGACATCGACGCGACGACGTTCGCCGCGGAGGTGTCGCGCACCGTGCTCGGTCCGTGCATCGACGCACTCCGCGAGCGGGGAGCGCCCTTCGTGGGATGCCTGTACGCGGGATTGATGCTCACGGCGGAGGGCATACGGGTGCTCGAGTTCAACGCGCGCTTCGGCGATCCCGAAGCGCAGGTGGTCCTCCCGTTGCTGGACGAGCCGGCCCTTGAACTCTTCAGCCGGTGCGCGCGAGGGGAGCTCGAAGGTGGCGCGGCAGCGTCGTTGCGACGCGCCGCGGTGGGCGTGGTCGCGGCGGCCGCAGGGTACCCCGGCGACGTGCGTCGCGGCGACGTCATCACCGGCATCGACTCACTCGACGACGACGTCCTCTGCTTCCACGCCGGCACGCGTCGAGACGGCGACGGCGTGCTGCGCACCGCAGGGGGTCGGGTGCTCTGTGTCACCGCCACCGCGCCCGACACCGAGACCGCACGCAGGCGCGCGTATGACAACCTTGCACGCGTGCATTTCGACGGCATGCAGGTACGCACCGATATCGGGAACCCGGTGATCGCCGGCGCGCGTTCATGAGCGGCAGCGTGCGGGTGGGGATCGTCGTCGGCAGCGAGTCCGACCTGCCGGTGATGAACACGTGCGGCGAGGTGCTCGACTCGTACGGCATCGGCTGGGAGATCGGGGTGATGTCGGCGCATCGCGCCGGCGACGTGGTGCGCGCGTACGCACTCGCCGCGCCGGAGCGAGGGCTGCGCGTGCTCGTCGCCGGCGCCGGGGCGGCCGCGCACCTGCCCGGCGTGCTGGCGTCGCTGACCACGCTGCCGGTGATCGGCGTGCCCCTCGCCGCAACTCCGCTCGCCGGCTTCGACTCCCTCCTCTCCATCGTCCAGATGCCGCCCGGCATCCCGGTCGCAACCGTGGCCGTCGGTCCGATGGGTGCGCGCAACGCCGGACACCTCGCCGCGGAGATCATCGGACTCTTCGACGCCGACGTCGCGACGCGCATCAAGGAGCAGCGCGCCCGCATGCGCGCAAGCGTGCAGCTCCCCGAGGGATTCACCTTCGAGTGAGAGGGCGCCACAGGCGTACCTTCTAGAATGGCCCGGCATGCCCCGTCTGGAATTGGTGGAGACGTCGCTCCGCCACGGGCAGCAGTCGCTCCTGGTCAGCAGGCTGCGCCTGCGCCACGCCCTCCCGGTCGCCGAGACCCTCGACCACTGCGGGTTCGCAGCCCTCGACGTCTTCGGAGGCTCGACCTTCGAGGCGTCCTTGCGGTTCCTCGCGGAGGATCCCTTCGAACGGCTGCGCGCGATCCGCGCGGCGGCGCCGATCACCCCGCTGCTGGCGATGATCGGCGGCCAGTCCCTGGTGGGACACCGTCAGGTCCCTGACGATCTCGTCGACGCTTTCATCGAGACCTCAGCGGCCGATGGTGTCGATATCTTTCGCTGCTACGACCCGCTCAACGACGTGCGCAACCTCGAGCGTTGTGCAACGGCGATCGCCGCCACCGGCAAGCAGGCGGAGGGGGTCATCGTCTATAACGAGGTGCCCGGCCGGGGGCCCGACGGCCTCGGCGAGGTCGCACGGCGCCTGGTCGACGCGGGCTACCCGACCATCTGCCTGCACGATCCCCTCGGGGTGCTCGGCGCGGCGGCAGCCGCCAGGGCCGTCAACGTGATCCGCGAGGCCGCGGGTGTCCCGGTCGCAGTTTCGATCTCGGCGCAGACCGGCATGGCCGCGCTGGCGTGCCACTCCGCGGCGCTCGCGGGGGCCTACCGGGCCGACTGCGCGCTCTCGCCACTGGCAGGAGGTGCGTCGATGCCCGCTGCCGAGGCGCTCGTCGCGGGGTTCGCCGGCACCGCGGTCGACTGCGGGCTCGATCTCGAACGCATCGCCTCCGCGGCGCTCGCGCTCGAGCAGGAGCTGGTGCACTACTCGGACGTGCTCGACCCGTTCGCGGCCCGGCTCGACACCTCGGCGCTGCGCGGACTGCTGCCGCCGTCCGCGATGGGACACGCCATGGCAGAGCTGCGCGAGCGCAATGCGTTGGGACGTCTCGCCGAGGTCGAGGCCGAGGTCGCTCAGGTCCGAGCCGAGCTCGGCTACCCGCCGCTGGTCACCCCGCTGACCGAGATCATGGCCACCCAGGCGGTGTACAACGTCGTCGAGGGCGACCGCTACGCCACGATCAGCCAGGAGATCAAGGACTACTGCCTCGGCCTTTACGGCGAGCCACCCGAGCCGGTCGATCGCGAGGTGCTGCGCCTGGTGAACGGGCGCGAGGAGCCGATCACGTGCCGCCCGGCCGACCTTCTCGAGCCGGTGATGGAGACGGCCCGACGCGACCTTGTCCGGGAGGGAGTCCGAAAGCCGCCTCGCGCAGCGGTGGTCACCTACGCTCTCTTCCCGAATGCGTTTCTCGCCCTTGAACGCGGAGAGGCGATCGCCGAGCGTCTGGGCGACGAGCCCGTCCCGGAGCCCGCGCCACCGGCGGCGGTCGCGCCATCCGAGGCCGAGGCCGCTCCCGCCGAGCCCGCGGGGGACGAGTCGCGCGCGGCGCCGGTTCGCGAGCTCACCGTGGAGGTGGACGGGCAGAGCTATGCGGTGCGCATCACCGGGGGACTCGACGGTGGGATCGGCGCCGCCGGTGCGATCGCGGAGCCTGCCGCGCCGGTCGTTCGCGAAGGCACGGTGGTCTCACCGATGCAGGGATTGCTGCTCAAGGTGAACGTCAAGGTGGGAGACCGCGTTGCCCTCGGCGATGTCGTCGCCGTCCTCGAGGCGATGAAGATGCAGAACGACATCACCGCCACGCGCGCGGGGACGATCACCGAGGTCTACGCGACCGAGGGCAGCGTCGTCGGCCCGCGCGCACCGCTCGTCCAGATCGGCGCCTGATCGTGTTCGAGAAGGTGCTCATCGCCAACCGGGGGGAGATCGCGCTGCGGATCCTTCGCGGCTGTCGCGACCTGGGCGTGCGCACGGTCGCGGTGCACAGCGAAGCCGATCGTTCCGCGGCCTTTGTCCTGCTCGCGGATGAGGCGGTGGAGATCGGGCCGGCGCCCTCGGCGCAGTCGTACCTCGTCATCGATCGAATCATCGACGCGGCCCGCGCGACCGGTGCGCAGGCGATCCACCCCGGCTATGGGTTTCTCAGCGAGAACCAGCAGTTCGCCCGGGCATGCGCCGACAACGGCATCGTGTTCATCGGTCCACCCGCCGACGCCATGGCGGCGATGGGTGAGAAGGTGCCGGCGCGCGAACGCATGGGCGAGTCCGGAGTGCCGGTGGTACCCGGCAGCGGCGCGCTCGCCGACCTCGACGAATCCGTCGCCGCCGCCGGGCGCATCGGCTACCCGGTGCTCATCAAGGCGAGCGCCGGAGGCGGCGGGATCGGTATGCGCGTGGCTCGCGACGAGGAGGAGCTGCGCGCTTCGTACGACAGCGCGCGCAGCACCGCGCAGCGCGCGTTCGGCAATGACACCATCTTTCTCGAGCGCTACCTCGAGGAGCCTCGCCACATCGAGATCCAGGTGCTGGCGGACGCACACGGCAACGTGATCCACCTCGGCGAGCGCGAGTGCTCGATCCAACGGCGCCACCAGAAGATCATCGAGGAAGCGCCTTCACCGGTCATCGACGCCAGGATGCGGGCGCGCATGGGGGCGGCCGCGGTCACGGCCGCGAAGGCCGTCGGCTATGTCAACGCCGGCACCGTTGAGTTCATCTATCGCGACGGCGAGTTCTTTTTCCTGGAGATGAACACCCGCCTGCAGGTGGAGCACCCGGTGACCGAACTCGTCTACGGCATCGACCTGGTCGCGGAGCAATTGCGCATCGCAGCGGGCGAGCGCTTGACGCTGACCCAGGAGGAGGTCACGCCTCGCGGGCACGCGGTGGAGTGCCGCATCAACGCCGAGAACTACGCGCGCGGGTTCCTCCCCTCACCGGGACAGGTCAGCGGATACCACGAGCCGGCCGGTCCGGGCGTGCGCGTTGACAGCGCGCTGATCGGCCCGGGCCCGGTGTCGCCCAACTACGACCCGATGATCGCCAAGCTCATCGTGCACGCGCCCACGCGCGACGCGGCGCTCGACCGCATGCGCCGCGCCCTGCTCGAGTACGTGATCACCGGGATCCACACCAACATCGCGTTCCACATGGCGGTGATCGCCGATGCCGACTTCCGTGCCGGCAACTACAGCACCGCGTTCATCGAGGAACACCCGGAGCTGGTTGCGGAGGCCGACGCGTGGGCGAAACGCCAGGAGCCGCTGCGGCGCGTGGTGCGTGATCCTGCGCGTGTCGCCGCGATCGCCGCCGCGGTGGCAGTGTCAGGCTAGCGCGCGTGGGGCCGCGATACGGGCGGCTCTACTCGAACGCGGTCCTGTGTCCGCTCGCGGAACAGCTGGTCGCGGCGGTCGGCGTGCGATCGGGTGACAACACCTGCGATCTCATGTGCGACTCGGGGACGCTGGGCCTCGCATTGGGCGCCGCCACTGGAAGGCGGGGACGCGTGTTGCTCGTGGACACCGATGCCGCGGTGCTCGCGGCCGCGGCTGATGATGTCGCCGCTTCGGGGTGCGACGTGGCGACGGCGATCGCGGGGGATGGTGGTGTCGCCATCGCGGACGCGTCGTGCGACCGGGTTGCGTCGCTCTGCACCGCCGGGTTCTGGCACGACGCGTCCCTGCTCGACGAGGTCGAGCGCATCACGCGTCCCGCGGGAATCGCCGCTCTGCTCACGTGGGACAGCGCGGAGCCACCGGCGCACGAGATGGTCCTCGTCGATGCGCTCCGCACGGAGGCCGGCGTGCACTCACCGTTCCTGGCGCGGTGTCTGCGGGCGGCACCACTCGCAGCGCAACGGCATTGGGATGTCGCGACGCTCCGCGACGTGGTGCGCTTCGACGGTATCGCTCAATACTGGGCAGCCATGGTCGTCGAGCGGCCGGTGGCTACCGAGCTGACCCGCGCGTCCGACGCGACGCTCCGAGCCGTGCGCGCCCGATGCGAGCTGACGCTGCGACGGTTCACCGCCGCGGACGGGACCATGCGCATCCCGGTGACGGCGACCCTGCTCCGCCGTCGCGCGCGGGATGGCTCCTAAGTGTTGGTCCCGGCCTTGGTCTCGAAACCGCCGGCCAGTGCCTGCCCGTTGACGTCGTTGAGTACGGCCGAGATGTCGAGGGTCAGCACCCCGGACGTGGGGCCGTTGATCGTCACCGTCACGGTGCGCGAGCCCGGGTCGTACACGGCCGTCGATGGCAGCAGCGCCCCCGATGCGGACTGCACGCTGATCGCACCCGCAACGGTGAGGGGATTGAGGTCGCTGTCGAAGCTCACCTGAAGCGCGGTGACACCCCCGTCCGTGGTCGAGCTCACCTGCACGACGTGCGGCCCGGACGACTCATCCTGGAGCTGGGTCGACAGGATGCTGCTCACCACGTATGCGTTTCCGGTGGAGCTGCGCGCCAGGGACAGCGTCTCACTCGCCACCCGCGGCGCCGCGTGGCCCTCGGTCGGATCGACGACGAGCTCGACGCTCGCCACCACCAGGCCCTGCGAGGTCAGATAGGTGCTGATGACGTAGGCGCGGCTGAGCTCGGGGGGGGTGCTGCCCGCCAGATCCACGCCGGGACCGCTCAGGTTGGCGAGCGTCGAAAGGTCACCACGGACCTGAGCGTCGACGAACGCGCGCAGGGTCGAGGTCGCCGCTGCCGGGGGTTGGGTACCGATGTGCGCCGCCCGACCGGGGACCGCCGCCTGTTCAACCGTTGGGCCGTTGGTGGAGTTGGAGA
The DNA here is from genome assembly GCA_963768105.1 of Candidatus Dormiibacterota bacterium. Classification (GTDB taxonomy): domain Bacteria; phylum Chloroflexota; class Dormibacteria; order Aeolococcales; family Aeolococcaceae; genus Palsa-851. The sequence goes on from CAVYGR010000002.1 coordinate 263,350, forward strand.
TGTACGCCACCTGGTCTCCTGCCGGCGAGAGGACCAGTGCGGATGCATTGCCGGCCGATCCGACGGCGAGGGCGGTGCCGCCGGGCAGCTGCGCGATGACCAGCTGCGTCGAGCCCCCTGTGGTCATCAAATATGCCGCTTCGTCGGCGTCCCGATCGAGCATGATGTCGGTCAGCGTCGCCGACGAGTCGAGCACCGACACCGCGGCGGGTGCAGCCTGGCCGACGGGCTCGGTGAAGATGCGCACCGGGCTCGTCGATTCGTCCACCCACGCAATGGTGCTGCCGTCGCCGCTGAACGCGACATCGGCGACGGCGCCGTGGAGCACCTGGCTGGTCCCGGCAGCGATGTTGAGCAGGGCACCGGCACCGCCATTCGCCGCCGCGATGTACGCGTACGCGCCACCCGGATCGAGCGCCGTGATGGTCCCGCCGCCGGTGGGCGAGTACAGCGTCGTGGTTGCCTTCGAGCGATCGACCGAATTGATCGACGTGCCGGTGGTGTAGACGATGCGGTCGTTGGACGACCAGGTCAGCGCGGTCACCTGGGCCGGCGAATCGGCGAGCCGCTGCCGCTGGCTGCCATTGCGCAGGCTGACCATGATCTTCGAGCCGCCGTTGCCGTTGTCGACGGCGGTGGCCAGCGCGGTGCCGTCGGGCGAGTAGGCGGCGGCGGTCGCGGCGGGCCCGAGCACCACCGGGGGTCCGCTCGGCGGGAAGTCGACCAGTGATCCCGTCGTGTCGGGCGCGGTGACGCCCTCCGGCGCCGCGGTCGCGCTCGATCCGGGTGTCGGCGAGGCCGTCGGAGTTCCGGATCCCGCCGCCCCCGGCAGCAGCCCCGCGGTGCTGACCACCGAACCATCGGGTGCGAACAGCAGCAGCCCACCGTTGCCGTTCGAGCCGAGGACCATTGGAGCGAGCGAAGGCGGCGTCACCTTGGGGGGTGTGGGCGGCGGCGTGGGAGCGGTGCCGAAGGTGAGGGTGATCGGCGCCGTGGCGGAGACCCCCGAGGTGGCGCGCAACGCGGTCTTGGCGATCGTGACCGTGTACGGGGTGTTACCGGTCAGGTGGTACACGGGCGAGATCACCAGCGTGTTGTCGTGCCACGCGTAGGAGACCTTGGTAGCGGGCTGGATGTGGACACCGCTTTCGACCGCCAGTTCGTCCATCGGCTGGTTGAAGGCGACGGTGATCACGTGGTTGGTGCTGATGGCGTGCTGCGCCGCGACATCGGAGATCGCCGTGATCGACCGATCCAACGGATGGTTCGACACGAAGGTGAGCACCGTCGCGCCGATCAGGACGAGCCCCACGGCGGCGCCGCCCCATGCGGCGTGAGCCGGTCCAAAACGCCAGCCACGGCGGATGCCGAACGCACCGCGGCCCCGTGCCGCTTCGGCGACGAGCTGAGCCCGCAACCGGTTGCGGTAGCGCGGATCGGCCTCGGTCTCGGGACGCGCGGCCCGCAGCCGCTGTGCCGTCTCGAGCAGCTCGGGCTCGCCACGGAACAGGTCCTCGAGCTCCGGATCGAACCAGCCGCCCATCCAGGACATCAGCCTTTCTCCTCGACGGTCACAACGACCCCGAGGCGCAGGCGCACTCCGATCATCCCGCGATGGATGAGCAGCTTCACCGCCCCCTCGCTCTTGCCGAGAATCTCACCGATCTGGGCGAGCTTGAGATCCTCGCCGAGTTTCAGGGTCATGGCCGCCCTCTGTTGGGGCGGGAGGTCGTCGATGGCCTCCCAGACGCGCGCGGCCTCGGCGCTGTCCACGACGCGCTCGTCGATAGGGCGAGCCGGATCTGCGACAGCGATGGCGCTGTCGAGGCTCGAGGTCGGTTTGCGGCTGCGATAGTGATCATTGATTGCGTTGACGCTGATCTGGTAGAGCCAGGCACTGAAGGGGTGGCCGGCGGGCTTGTAGCGCCCGATCGCCCGGAGCGCCTTGAAAAAGACCTCCGAGGTCACGTCCTCGGCGGCTTCCTGGTCACGGAGCCGGCTGAAGACGAACCGGTAGATCTGCCCGAAGTAGTGGTCGTATAGCTCCCCAAATGCGTTGGCGTCCTGTTTGGCACGCTCGACAAGCTGGTCCTCATACGCCCGAGGTAGCGTCATTTCCGGATCACCGGGCGCACTCGATCTGTCAACGCCGTGCGCGACGGTCCGGTTACGTGGCCAGGCATGGCACCTTCCTGTGCGTCGCCCCGAGCGAGCTCCCGGCGCGACTCGAGGGCGAGGCCGGGTAGGTCGGTGATTATCCCCGCCACACGCCCGTCTGCGAGGTAGGCGCGAAGGCGCTGCGGGCCGTTGACGGTCCAGACGAGCATCGGGAACCCACGAGCCCTGGCCTCGGCGAGCAACCCGGTGCCGGGCCCGCGGCGGCTGCGGCCGCGAAGCGGCGCCAGCCATTGATGGACGACCAGGGCGTCGGCGCCAGAACGCTCGGCGAGGTCGAATGGGAGCGCCTCATATCGCTGAGCGCGGCTGCGCAGCCGCCCGGGACCGAGCAGGAGGCCGCAATGGGCGTTCGGGTCCAGGCCCCTGACGGTGCCGATCACCGACTCCTCGAAGGACGTGTACAGCAGCTGCTGGCGTGAGAAACGTCTCGACGCCTTCTCGATGACCTCCGCCTCGTAGCCGGGCTCTTTGATCTCCACGTCGACGGCGACCCTGCCGGCGCAGAGATCGAGGACCGTGTCCAGCACCGGCGGCTCATGGCGGCTCAGGCGCACCAGCGCCGAGTACGTGAGCATCGCCACCGGCACCCCGCGGCGCGATGCGTTGTGGTGGACGACCAGGACTCCGTCGGAGGTCCGGCGCACGTCCAGCTCCACCGCGTCAACGCCGAGCGCGATCGCCGCCTCGAACGCGGCGGGCGTGTTCCCTGGGGCATCGGACGAGGCACCGCGGTGCGCGATGACGAGGGGCAGGGGGGCTCCATCGGTCACCCCGATAGAATGAGGGTACGTGATCCCCCGGTACGCCCCGCAGCAGATCGCGAAGATTTTCAGTGATGCGTCACGGCTGCAGCGGTGGCTGGATGTGGAGCTGCTCGCCTGCGAAGGTTGGGCCGAGCTCGGGCGGATCCCGATCGAGGCCCTCAGCCAGCTGCAGGGCGCGAGCATCGATGCCGAGCGGATCGCGGAGCTGGAGGCGGAGCAGGGACACGATGTCGCCGCCTTCGTGGCCGCGGTCCAGGAGACCGTCGGCGACGCGGGCCGCTACTTCCACCTCGGACTGACGTCCTCCGATGTGGTGGACACGGCGCTCGCGACCCAGCTCCGCGACGCGGCGGCGGTGATCGACTCGGACGCCGAATCCCTCGTCGCCGCGCTCATCGAGCAGGCCGAGCGCCACCGGCTCACCGTGATGATGGGTCGCACCCACGGAGTCCACGCCGAGCCCCTCACCCTCGGCGTCAAGCTCGCCAACTTCGTCGACGAGGTACGCCGCGCCCGGGCGCGGCTCGCCGGCGCGACCGCGGAGATCGCGGTCGGACAGATCACCGGCGCGGTCGGGACTCACGCGAGCGTCCCGCCCGAGGTCGAGGAGCATGTGTGCCGAGGGCTCGAGCTCACCACGGCGCCCGTGTCGACCCAGGTGCTCGCGCGAGATCGACACGCGTCGTTCGTCACCGCGCTCGCGCTGCTCGGGGCGGTGCTCGAGCGGCTCGCCACCACCATTCGACTGCTCCAGATCACCGAGGTCGACGAGGTCGAGGAGCCGTTCGGCAGGCGCCAGAAGGGCTCGTCCGCCATGCCCCACAAGCGCAATCCCGTGCTCTGCGAGCGCATCTGCGGCCTCGCCCGCGTGCTGCGCGGTTACGCCGTCACCGCGATGGAGGACGTGGCGCTCTGGCACGAGCGCGACATCTCACATTCGTCGGCGGAGCGGGTGATCCTTCCTGACGCGTGCGCGCTCGCCGATTACATCGTGCGTCTCTCGACTCGGATCGTGGAGGGACTGCGCGTCAAGCCCGAGCGCATGGTGGAGAACCTCGAACGGCACGGCGGCATCGTCTTCTCACAGCAGGTGCTCACCGCGCTCATCGTCGAGGCGGAATGGCCGCGCGAGCGCGCCTATCGTGCGGTGCAGGCGCTCGCCACCCGCGCTCGTGACGATGAGGGCCCGTTCCGTGACCTTGTCGCCACCGATCCGGAGATCACGGAGGCGCTGCCACCATCGACCATCGCGCGCTGTTTCGACGTGGCGCCATACCTCGCCCACATCGACGAGACATACCGGCGCCTCGGTCTCTCGACGTCCCCAACCCACCTCGCACCGGCGCACCAGCCGCCGGCGCTCGCTGTTGAAGCCGGCATCGCCGGCGGGAGGATGCATTGATGCAGGTGTTGAGCGCTGCGGACACCCGCGATCTGAACCTGTTCCGGCGCGGCAAGGTCCGCGACACCTTTCAACTCGGCGACGGCACCCTGCTGATGATCGCGACCGATCGGCTCAGCGCGTTCGACGTCGTGCTGCCGACTCCGATTCCCGGGAAGGGCACCGTCCTGACCCAGATGTCGCGGTGGTGGTTCGATCAGACGGCCGGCATCATGCGCAACCATCTCCTCCCCGACGTAGAGACGGAGATCCCGGCGGCGGTGCGCAGTGATTGGCTGCCGCGATCGATGCGCGTCGCGCGCGCCCAGCGTATCGACGTCGAGTGCGTGGTGCGCGGCTTCATCAGCGGCTCCGGATGGAAGGAATATCGCGACAAGGGGACCCTCGCCGGAGAGCAACTCAATGAGGGACTGCGCGACTCGTCGCGGCTGCCGTCGCCACGGTTCACGCCCGCGATCAAGAAGGACGACGGCCATGACGTCAACATCTCCCGCCTGGAGCTCCGCACGCTCGTGGGACAGTCGCTCGCCGAGGAGCTCGAATCGGCGTCGCTGCGCCTCTTCGACTTCGCCACCTCGCGATGCGAGAGCGTGGGCATCTACCTCGCCGACACGAAATTCGAATTCGGGTACGTCAACGGCGCGTTGACCCTCATCGACGAGATCTTCACTCCCGATTCCTCCCGATTCTGGGAGATATCGGAATGGAAGGAGGGTGAGCCCGCGGTCTCGTTCGACAAGCAATTCGTCCGCGATTACGTCGAGAAGCTCGGCTGGGACAAGACAGATCCCGGCCCCGCACTGCCTGACGATGTCGTGCGCGGGACGACGGAGCGCTACGTCGAGGCAGCACGGCGCATCTGCGGGATCGATCTCACCGGGATGATCCCCGGATGACATATGCGGTCGAGGTCATCGTCGCACTGAAACCGGTCGTCAACGATCCGCAAGGCTTGGTGGTACGCGACAGCCTCCACCGGCTGGGGTTCGCCGGCGTGCGCTCAGTGCGCGTGGGCAAGCACATCGAGCTTGAGGTCGATGCTGCAAGTGAGGCTGATGCGCGCGATCAGGTTGAGCTTATGTGCGAACAGCTGCTGCGCAACACGGTCATCGAAGACTCACGGATCGGCTCTATTCGCGAATTGATGGACGCATCACGGTGACGGTGCAGCGGGCGGGGAGGGGGTGGACTGCGCAAGGCACGGGGTCGGGACGCCCTTGGCGTCCGCGCCCCTCAGCTCTCGCCCGGGGGACCACCCGGGCTCCGAGATGGCCTCGCTCCGCCCACCCCCTCCCCACCCGAGCCTGTCTGCAGTAATGCGGTTCGGCATCGCGGTCTTTCCCGGTACGTGGTCGGATCGCGACTGCAAGCATGCTGTCGAGGTCAGCGGCAATGACGCCGTGATGCTCTGGCACAAAGACCACGATCTTCGAGGCGCCGACTGCATCATTCTGCCCGGCGGCTTCGCCTACGGGGACTACTTGCGTGCAGGTGCTGTCGCGCGTTTTGCGCCGTTGATGGAGTCGGTGATCGAGTTCGCGAATCGCGGTGGCCTTGTGTGGGGCATCTGCAACGGGTTTCAGATCCTTACCGAGGCGCATCTGCTTCCTGGTGCGTTGACACGCAACGGCTCGCTTGAGTATCGCTGTGCGCCCACTTGGCTCCGTGTTGAGACAGTCAATACCGTCTATACGGCCGGATGCGACAGAGGGTCTGTGTTGCAGATTCCCGTGTCGCATGGCGAGGGGCGGTACGTCGCCGACGAGGCGACGCTCGAGATACTCGAGCGCGAGCAACGAGTCGTGTTTCGCTATGTCGCGCGGGACGGGTCCCCGGTTGGCGAAGGGTCACCCAACGGGTCGATGCGCGATATCGCCGGCATCGTGAATGAACGGCGCAACGTGCTCGGGATGATGCCCCATCCCGAGCGTGCGTGCGAGGAGCTGCTCGGGTCCGTCGATGGTTTACGTCTGTTCGGCAGCGTGGCGAAGCAGCTGTCCAGCAACGGTGTCGTGGCGGCAGCAACCGCGTCGTGACGGGGGTCCAGGTCGCCGCGCCCACCGCCGCCGAGCTCGCCGAGGTTGCCCTCAGCCGATCGGAGTACGCGCATCTGGCCACGTCGCTCGGGCGCGACCCCAACCGATTGGAGCTCGGCATCGTCGGCGCGTTGTGGAGCGAGCACTGCAGCTACAAGACGAGCAAACCACTGCTCGGATCGCTGCCGACCACAGGACCGCTGGTCCTCCAGGGTCCGGGGGAGAACGCCGGCGCCGTGGACATCGGTCATGGGCTGGCATGCGTCTTCAAGATCGAGTCGCACAACCACCCCAGCGCCATCGAGCCGTACCAGGGCGCCGCGACCGGTGTCGGGGGCATCCTGCGCGACATCTTCACGATGGGCGCCCGTCCGATCGCGCTCCTCAACTCGCTGCGTTTCGGTCCGCTCGCCGAGCCGCATCAGCGCCATCTGTTCGACGGCGTGGTCGCCGGCATCGGTGGGTACGGCAACTGCATCGGCGTGCCGACCGTCGGCGGGGAACTGTACTTCGATGAGTCCTACCGCGCCAACTGCCTGGTCAACGCGATGTGCGTCGGGGTCGTCGAGCAGGGCCGGATGGTCCGCGCCGCCGCCAGCGGTCCGGGCAACCTCGTGCTCCTCGTCGGCGCGGACACGGGCCGCGACGGCATACACGGCGCGAGCTTTGCGTCGGTGGTGCTCGACGCGAGCAGCGCTGCACGCCGTCCCGCGGTCCAGGTGGGCAATCCGTTCCTCGAGAAGTGCCTCATGGAGGCATGCCTGGAACTCGCGGGCGACGCGCGCGTGATCGCCATGCAGGATCTCGGCGCCGCAGGACTGTGCGGAAGCACCGCGGAACTGGCCCACCGCGGCGGCTGCGGCATCGAGGTCGACGTCGCTCGCGCGTCGCGTCGCGAAACCGGAATGACTCCCTATGAGGTGATGCTCAGCGAGTTCGCAGGAGCGGATGCTGATCGTGGCTCGGCCCGGCGACGTCCGCTCCCTGCAGCAGGTGTTCGAGCGCTGGGACCTGCATTCGGACGTGGTCGGGGTGATTCTCGAGACACCGCGCTTCGTGGTTCGCGACGGACCGCAACAGGTCTGCGATCTACCGCTCGACCTTCTGGTCGACGGCGCGCCACCGCGAGGAGCGCCAGGGCCACGGCCACCCAGGTCACACCTGGTCGGGGCCAGTCAGGCTGACGCGATGCTCGCGACCCCGACATGGACGCCCGCGGAGGCGCTGCTCGCGCTCCTGGGCAGCCCGAACCTGGGCAGCCGGACGCCGGTCTATCGCCGCTACGACCACCAGCTCGGCAACTCCACGGTGGTCCTGCCCGGCGGCGACGCCGCATTGGTCCGCGTCGAGGGCACCTCGATGGGCCTCGCCCTGTCAACCGACGGCAACGGCCGCTACACCGCACTCGACGCCAAGCGGGGCGCCATGATCGCCGTCTGCGAGGCCGCGCGCAACGTCGTCGCGACGGGTGCGACGCCGGTGGCGATCACCAACTGCCTCAATTTCGCCAACCCGGAGCACGCGGCGGTCTGGTGGGACCTGCACGACGCGATCGACGGCATCAGCGAAGCCTGCCGGGCCCTCGAGATTCCGGTGGTGAGCGGCAATGTGAGCCTCTACAACGACACCGGTGGCACAGGCATCGATCCCACCGTGGTGATCGGCATGGTCGGAGTCATCGACGATGTGACCGGGCGATGCACCGCGGCATTTGGTGCCGAAGGTGACCACATCGCGCTGGTCGGGCCGATCGAATCAGAGCTGGACGGGAGCGAATACCAGAGGATCGCGCGGGGGGTGAATCGCGGCACTCCACCCACTCTCGACCTTGACCTCGAACGGCGCGTGCACGCCTTCGTCCTGGAAGCGATCGCCGCGGGCCTGCTCCATTCCGCTCACGATTGCGCGGAGGGCGGCATTGCGGTTGCGCTTGCCGAGTCGTGTCTGCTGGGCGACATAGGCGCCTCGGTGGCTCTCGATGAACTGGGCGAGCCGCGCGGTCTCGACGAGATTGGAGGGTTGATCGAGAGGCAGGCCGGTATACTGTTCGGTGAGAATCAATCTCGGTTCCTCATCAGCTTCGCCGGGGAGGCACTGGTGCGATTGCATGAGCTGGCCGGACGGCATTCGGTCCCACTTCGTGGGGTCGGATCCGTCGGAGGCGAGCGCCTGTGCGTGACGGGTTGCATCGACGTGCCTGTGCTTGCAGTGCGCCGCGCGCACGAAGGAGCGTTGATCGAGCGTGAGTGAGCAGGCCGGTATGGGCGCCTTCGACGACGACCACTTCCACGAGGAGTGCGGCGTTTTCGGGGTGTTCCATCCCGGAGAAGACGTGGCCAATCTGACCTACTTCGGGCTGTACTCACTCCAGCATCGCGGACAGGAGTCCGCGGGCATCGCCGTGAGTGACGGACACGAGATTCGCATCAGCAAGGAGATGGGACTGGTCTCGCAGGTGTTCGACCAGGAGATCATCGATGGTCTCAAAGGCAACATCGCCATCGGGCACACGCGCTACAGCACGACCGGCGGCGCGCGATTGATCAATGCGCAGCCGATGCGTATGGACCATCCCGTGATCGGACCGATCGTTGTCGGACACAATGGCAATCTCGTCAACGCGAGCAAGCTCCGCGACGAGCTCGCCGCCAAGGGCGTTGTGTTCGAGACCACCAGCGACACCGAGGTGCTGGGAGCGCTGCTAGCGCAGACGAAGGCCGACTCATTGGAGCACGCTCTCGCCGAAGCCTTGCCGCGCGTCGAGGGTGCGTACTGCCTCGTTTTCCTGACTCGCGACTCGCTGGTCGCGGCACGCGACCCACTCGGCATTCGCCCGCTCTGCCTCGGCCGCTTCGGCGACGTCGACGCGCCCGGCGGCACCGGTTACGTGATCGCGAGCGAGACGTGCGCACTCGACGTCATCGGCGCGACCTTCATCTGCGAGATCGAGCCCGGTGAGATCGTGACGGTGGACGCCAACGGCATGCGCAGCACCAAGATCCAGCGCGCGACCGCGCATCGGGCGATGTGCTCGTTCGAGTTCATCTACTTCGCGCGACCGGACAGCGTGATGATGGGCAAGTCCCTCTACGAGGCGCGCCGCCAGATGGGGCGCGAGCTGGCGCGCGAGGCGCCGGCCGACGCCGACATCGTGATCACGCTCCCCGACAGCGGGACGCCCGCGGCGATCGGCTACGCGGAGGAGGCGGGGCTGCCGTTCGCCGAGGGCATGATCAAGTCGCGCTACATCACGCGCACCTTCATCCAGCCGACGCAGCGCCTTCGTGAGGCTGGCATTCGCCTGAAATTCAATCCGATGCGCCACGTGCTCGAGGGCCGTCGCGTCGTGCTGGTTGACGACTCGATCGTGCGCGGGACGACGTCACGCCGCATCATCGACGAGCTGCGCCGGGCCGGCGCCGCCGAGGTCCACATGCGCATCGCGTCGCCGCCGATCGCGTGGCCGTGCTTCATGGGTATCGACATCGCATCCCGCCGCGAGCTGATCGCCGCCGGTCACACCGAGCGTGAGATCGGAGAGATGCTCGGCGCCGACTCGCTCCGCTACCTCAGCCTGTCCGGTCTCCGCCGGGCGATGGGACAGCCCGACGGGAATGGCTTCTGCTTCGCATGCTTCACGGGTTCGTACCCGGTCGATGTCCCTGCGCAGCTCGAGATGGACAAGCTCGCACTGGAGATTCCGGTAGCGGTCTCGTCCTGATATCGGGTGACAGACCGCGCCTGGGGTGACGACCACCTCGCGCAGATCCGTCAGGCGGCCGCTCGAATCCGCATGCACGTCCGCCGGACGCCGCTTCTGGGGAGCGACGTCTCGACAGGGTTGCTCGTCAAACCCGAGTCCCTGCAGGTGACCGGATCCTTCAAGGCTCGCGGGGCCATCAACGCCGTGTTCTCGCTGCTCGAGCGAGAACCGGAGGTTGCCGGCGTGGTCACCCATAGCTCGGGCAACCACGGCCAGGCGCTGGCGTACGCGGCCCGGGCCGCGGGGCTGCCGGCGACGATCGTGGTACCGGAGGGAGTGACCCCGGCGAAGATCGAGGGCATCAGATCGTTCGGTGCCACCGTCGTCAGCGCGGGTGTGACCTACGACAACCGGGAAGAGATCGCCGAAGAGATCGCCGGGTCACAGGGGCTGCGGCTGATCCACCCATACGACGACTGGGACGTGATTCATGGGGCCGGAACCGTCGGTCTTGAAATCCTCGAAGACATGTCACCACCGGGTGCCGTCGTCGTGCCAATCGGTGGTGGTGGTCAGATCTCGGGGATCGCGCTCGCGCTCTCTGTGCTATCGCCGCAGACGGCGGTCATCGGCGTCGAGCCCGAGGTAGCCGATGACGCGGCTCGGAGCCTGCGAACCGGGACGCTGCAGTCGCTCCCATCGGACCCGGCCACGCTTGCTGAGGGCGTCAAGAGCAAGTCGATCGGCATCCGAAATTTCGAGGTGCTCATCGGCCACGGTCTCGTCCGGGACATCGTCACTGTCTCCGAGGCCGAGCTCAAGGATGCGTTGCGGGTGGCCTGGAAACGCCTGAAGCTTGCCATCGAGCCAACGGCCGCGCTGGCCCTGGCCGCCTATCTCAACGGTAGCGTGCCGGCGGGCAGCGCCCAGCATCCGACCGTGATCGTGCTCAGCGGCGGGAATTTCGATCCGCCGACGGTCGCAGCCCTTCTGCTCGAATGAGCTGCCGCCATCATTGCTCGGCTGACACCGACGGATGGTATGTGTTGACCATGACGCCGGTGGGAAAGGCCACGGTGTCGACGAGCGTGAACGTCCGCCGTGGCACGTTGTTGAAGAGCCGCTTGGTGCCGTTGCCGAGCACGATGGGGTACACCATCAGGCGGTATTCGTCGATGAGGTCGTGACCGCTGAGGAAGTCGATGAGCTGGCCGCTGCCGCCGATGAGAAGATCACCGCCGTCCTGCTCCTTGAGCGCCCGGACCTCCGCGGCGACGTCGCCCTTGATGATGGTGGCGTTCCAGGTCGCGGTGTCCAGGGTCCGCGAGGCGACGTACTTCGGCATGCTGTTCATCTTCTCGCCGAACTCGCCGGTGCCTTCCATGGTCGGCCAGGCGGAGGCGAACCCCTCGTAGGTGAGCCGGCCGAGCAGCAGGGCATCGCTGGTAAAGAGCTCACGGGCCTTGAACTGCGCGGCCTCCTCCGACCAGAACGGGAACGACCACGTGCCGGGCTCATCGATGAAGCCGTCGAGGGTGACGTACATGCTGGCGACTACTTTTCTTGGCATTGCATGCTCCTTGAATCGGTGAGATGGCGAGCCTACCGCGCGCAGCCTGGGAGCCACGCGACGCCGGGTGCGGTGCAGGCCAGCGGCCGCTCGTCGAGAAACGTACCCTTTGCGGCGTGAACTGTCCGGCCTGCGGTGCCGAGAATCGTGCCGGGATGCGCTTTTGCGGCCAGTGCGGGACCTCGCTGGCGGTTGTCTGCCGAGCCTGCAGCGCCACGAACGACGCCGGACAGGTGTTTTGTGGCCAGTGCGGGACGAAGCTGCAAGCGGATCCGGCCCCGCGCGACGTGTCGGTGGCCACGCCCGCGACCCGTGTCCGAACCGGCGGCGAGCCATCGCGACCCGTTGCGGAGCGCCGCCACGTCACTGTCATGTTCGCGGACCTCGTTGGCTTCACCTCGCTTTCGGAGCAGCGCGACGCAGAGGACGTCCGTGAGTTGCTCAGCGAGTACTTCGCGATGGCACGAACGGTCATCGGACGGTACGGCGGGAGCATCGAGAAGTTCATCGGCGACGCGGTGATGGCGGTATGGGGCTTCCGCGCCATCCAGGAGAACGACGCGGAGCGCGCGGTGCGAGCGGCCCTCGAGCTCGTTGGCGAGGTCGAGGCATTCGGCGAGCGGGCGGGGATACCTGGGCTCCGAGCCCGAGCGGGCGTGCTCACCGGCGAAGCCGCCGTCAACGTCGACGCCAACGACGAGGGGATGATCGCGGGTGACCTGGTGAACACCGCGAGCCGGTTGCAGTCGGTCGCGGACCCGGGTAGCGTCTTCGTCGGAGAGATCACCCGAAGCGCGAGCGAAGCCGCCATCGAATATGAGGATGCCGGCAGCCATCAGCTGAAGGGCAAGCCCGAGCCGGTTCGGCTCTGGCGCGCCGCCCGGGTGATCGCGGGCGCCGGCGGGGCGCTGCGCCCGACCGGTCTCGAGCCGCCGTTCGTCGGGCGGGACCGTGAGCTGCGGTTGCTCAAGGAATTCCTCCACGCCACGTCGGCGGAGGGCAAGGCGCGGCTGCTGTCGATCGTGGGGCTCGCCGGGGTGGGCAAGTCGCGGTTGGCCTGGGAGTTCTTCAAGTACATCGACGGGGTCACCGAGACCATCTGGTATCAGCGCGGCCGGTGCCTTGCGTACGGCGAGGGAGTCGCGTTCTGGGCGCTGACCGAGATGGTCCGGATGCGCACCGGGATCGTGGAGAACGAGTCGCCCGACACCGCTCGGCAGAAGCTGCGTCGCAGCGTCGAGGAGTTCATTCACGACGACGAGGAGCGCACCTGGGTTGAGCCACGCCTGGCCCACCTGCTCGGGCTCGAGGAGCGCGCCGGCGCCGACCCCCGCGATCTCTACGCGGCGTGGCGCGTCTTCTTCGAGCGCATGGCGGCGCAGCACACGACGCTGCTCATCTTCGAGGACCTGCAGTGGGCGGACAGCGGACTCCTCGACTTCATCGAGTACCTGCTCGAATGGTCGCGCAACTCACCAATCATGGTGATGACCCTCGCCCGCCCCGAACTCGGCGAACGCCGTCCGGGGTGGGGCACCGGCAAGCGAGGCCTCACCTCGCTCTTCCTAGAACCCCTGTCGACGGCGGCGATGGGGGAGCTGCTCACCGGCATGGTGCCGGGTTTGCCGCAGGATCTGCGCGAGCTCATCCTCGAGCGAGCCGCCGGGGTCCCCCTCTATGCGGTCGAGACCGTCCGCATGCTCATCGACAGGGGGCTGCTCGTCGAAGAGGACGGCACATACCGCGCGGAGGGATCGCTGGAAGCGCTCGAGGTGCCCGAGAGCCTGCACGCGCTGATCGCCGCGCGTCTCGACAGCCTCGCACCGCAGGAGCGGTCGTTATTACAGGACGCCGCCGTCCTCGGCAAGTCGTTCACCGTTACCGCGCTCAGCGCGGTGACCAACCTCCCCGAGGCCGACGTCGAGACGGTGCTCACGTCGCTGGTCGGCAAAGACCTGCTGGCGATCCAGTCCGACCCGCGCTCTCCCGAGCGCGGCCAGTACGCCTTCGTGCAGGACCTGATCCGCAGCGTCGCCCATGGGACGCTCGCGCGCCGGGAGCGCAAGCTGCGTCACCTGGCGGCGGCGACGTACCTAGCCAGCTCCTGGGCGGAAGAGGAGGAGATCGCCGAGGTCGTCGCCGCCCACCTGGTCGAGGCATACGACGCGGAGCCCGCGGCCGCCGACGCTCCAGGGATTCGCGACCGGGCGCGGCTTGCGCTCGTGCGCGCCGCGGAACACGCCGGCTCGCTCGGCGGCGCTGCGTCAGCTCAGCGCTATTACGAGCACGCGCTCGAGCTCAGCGGCGACGACGAGACGCGAGCCGACCTCCATCAGAAGGCGGGAAGGGCCGCACGACTGCAGGGCCGCGGCGCGCAGGTGAGAGCACATTTCGAGACGGCGCAGGGCCTGTACAGGGCGACCGGGCGTCCGTTGGGCGAGGCGACAACGCTCTTGGAGCTCGCCCTCTCCGACTTCGAGGAAGGGAACCTCGCTGGCGCGGTACGGCGCACCCAGGAAGCGCTCGCGACTGTTCCCGAGGCCGGTACCGATGCAGAGCACCAGGCCGCGCGTGCGAACTTCGAGGCGAGGCTCGCGCGATTCATGTACTTCAGCAGTGACTACGACGCGGCCCTTCCACACGTCGAGCGTGCCCTGGAGATTGCCGAGATGGAGGGCCTGTGGGAGGTGCTCTGCATCGGCCTCGACACCAAGGGCTCCATCCTCGCCGCGCGCGGCCGTCGCACCGAGGCTGAGGTCCTCACCCGCGGCGGGCTCACCGTTGCCCTCGAGCACGATCTCACGGCGCGCGCCTCCGCTTCGTGCATCAGTCTGGCCACCCATCTCGAGGAGGAAGATCGTCTGGAGTCCTCGCTCGAGTTCTACGAGCAGGGCGAGGTGCTGATGCAGCGGCTTGGAGATCGCCCGAGTGCGGCCGGCGCCAGGCTCAACCGCATCCTGGGCCTGCTCGAGCTCGGCCGTTGGGACGAGGCCGACGCCCTCTTCACCGAATATCTCGAGCTGGACGCCGATGAGCTCGGATCGCACATTTCGCCGGGCGCTGTCGCGGTCAACGCCGTCTGGTTGTACGTGTTCCGCGGCGACACACCGGCCGCGCGTCGCCTGGTGGAGCAGAGCGCGACCCTGGTCGCGCATGCGCACTTCGAGATCCGCGTCGGGCACGACGCCGCTCGTGCCGCGGTCGCGAACGCTGAAGGCGATCACCTGCTGGCGCTGGCGACGGCCGAGCCAACGCTTCGAGCCTGCATCGAGGAGTCGTTCCCGGTGAGCATGAGATTGGCGCTCGTCGAGGCGGTGGAGGCGGCCTTCTCGCTGAGCCGCGTTTCCAAGGTCGTCGACTTGCTGCAGTTGGTGCGAGACCATGTTCGCCCCGGGCGCCAGCCCTCGCTCGACGCGCACATGCTCCGTTGGGAGGCCCGCATCGCGGCCGACCGCGATAACAATGACGAAGCAGGCAGCAAATTCAGCGCCGCGATCGACGGCTTCGCCAGGTTGCAGCGTCCGTTCTGGCTTGCCGTGACACGCTGCGAGCTTGGGGAGTGGTTGGTAGCTCAGGGTCGCGAAGCAGAAGCGCAGGAGCACTTGACCGATGCCCGCGCGACCTTCGAGCGGCTGCGCGCAGCACCGTGGGCACGGCGAGCGCGATCCGCGGGGCAGCGCAGCGACATCCTGGGCGAGCCTGCAACGCTGGCGCAGTGACTGTGTTGCCTAGCGAAGGCGCGTGATCGAGGCGAGCCACGCCTCCACCAGTCGCGAACTCGCCCATCTGAACGTCGAAGTGCGCCGCCTCGATGGTGTCGACGTGCCAGCCCTCGGTGAAGGTGTCGCGCAGCTCGTCTTGAGTCACCCGCCGCGGGCCCCAGTCCCCGGGCTCGCGCTCGCTGAAACAGAGCAGAAAGAGCCGTCCGCCTGGGCGAAGCGCGCCGCGAACGCTGCGTGCATATCGAGGACGATCCTCGTCCTCGAACACATGAAAGACTCCCAAGTCGGTGGCGGTGTCGAAGCCCTCATACCCCTCGTCGAGGTCGAGAATGTCCGCGACGTCAAAGCGGACCGAGACGCCGCCGCGGCGGGCTTTGTCGCGTGCCTGGCGGATCGCCTCCGGCGATCCGTCGACGCCGACAGCGTCCAGCCCTGACTTCGCAAAGTAGATGGCGTTTTCGCCGGTGCCGCAGCCGAGGTCGATGACTCGCCCGATGAATCCGTCGCGCCTCGACCAGGCGAACCAGCTCAGGTTGCGCGCGCCCGATGTCCCACGGCGGTGATCCCTGGAGATACGCGGTCTCGAATCGGTCGGCCATGGGGCGAGAATACGCCCGTACGTGGTGGCGCACGGCCGCGCCCGCCTGCCAAACTCGCCGCATGCCTCATCGCCGGCCAGCGCGCACCCGCGCCGTCTGATCCATCGCCTGATGTCGGCTCCGCGCGCGTCATACGACGAGGCGCTTGCTCGAGCTGCCGCGCACGCGCGGGCGTGGCTCGACTCGGTCGGCGAGCGCCCAGTCGGACCCGATGCGACAGCCGACGAGCTGTTGCCGGGTTCGGCGGTCCGCTGCCAGAGCACCCCACGCCGCCGGAGGAGGTCGTCGATATGCTGGCGAAGCTGGCAGAGCCGGGACTGATGGCGATGCAGTCGGGCAGGTTTTTTGGCTGGGTGATCGGCGGCACATTGCCGGCCGCGTTGGCCGCCGATTGGCTGGTCAGCGCATGGGACCAGAACACCGGCATGCGCTACGCGACCCCGGCGACCGCTGCCGCGGAAGAGTCTGCAGCGGCATGGTTGCTCGATCTCTTCGGTCTTCCGGCCGGCGCGGACGTGGGCTTCGTGACCGGCGCCACGATGGCCAACTTCACGTGTCTCGCCGCGGCTCGCTCCTCGGTGCTGCTCACGCGTTGGCTGGGATGTGGGGCGTGATGGACTCTTCGAAGCGCCTCGGCCGCGGATCGTGGTCGGTGCCGAGCGACACGAGACCATCGACCTCGCGCTGCGATATCTCGGCCTCGGCGAGCCACAGCCCGTCGCTGCCGACGACCAGGGACGTATCCGGGTCGATGCGCTCGCCGAGGCGCTCGGGCGGACTGGACCGGCGCACCCGTGATCGTCTGTCTCCAGGCCGGCAACGTGCACTCAGGCGCCTTCGACCCGCTGGCCGAGGCGATCGACGTCGCGCACCGGCACGGGGCGTGGGTGCACGTGGACGGCGCGTTCGGCCTGTGGGCGGCCGCCGCTCCCGCGCTGCGTCATCTCGTCGCCGGGCTCGCGGCGGCCAACTCGTGGGCCACTGATGCACACAAGACGCTCAACGTCCCATACGACTGCGGGGTGGCCATCGTCGCGGATCGCGCGGCGATGCGCTCGGTATTCGGTGCGCACGCGCCAGCTACCTCATCACCGATGACTCCGGACCCGGTGATCCCCTCGAGAAAGTTCCCGAGTACTCTCGGCGCGCGCGTGGTGTCCCCGTGTGGGCGGCCCTCCGCTCACTTGGCCGGGCAGGCGTCGTCGACCTCGTCGAAGGCCTGGCAGGCCACGCTCGCGCGATGGCGGACGGTATCGCCACGATCGACGGCGCGCGAGGTGGTCAACGAGGTCGTCTACACCCAGGTGTGCGTGGCATTCGGTGACGACCAGCGCACGCGGGCGGTGACCGCCCATCTGATCGCCGACGGCACCGCCTGGATGTCCGGCTCACGCTGGCACGACAGAGACGTTTTGCGCGTTTCTGTCAGCAACTGGTCAACCGACGACGAGGATGTGCGCCGATCGGTGGAAGCCGTGCGCCGCGCTGTTGCCGCGACCGGGGGGTCCAGCTAGGTCGACGCCGGCGTCGGCTGGGCCGCGGCCTCCGCCGCGCGCCGGGCCATCTCCTCTTCCGAGACATCTTCGACGTGGGTGGCGAAGTACCACTGGTTCCCCAAGGCGTCCCGGACGCCGGACATACGGTCACCGTAGAACTCGTTCTTCGGTTCGCGCAGCGATGTGGCACCCGCGGCCATCGCGCGCGCATACGTCGCATCGGAATCCGGAAGGTAGACGTGCAGCATCGACGTGGTGATCGCGTCCGGTGATGGAGCATCGGCAAGCATCACAACGAAGTCGCCGACGCGCATCTCGGCATGACCGATGCGACCGCCGGGACCGGGGAGGCGCATCATCTCGGTTCCACCGAGCACGTCGACGATGAACGCGATCAAACGTTCGGCGCCATCGACGACGAGATAGGGCGTAACGGTGTGGTACTCGGATGGTTTGAATTCGGGCATCGGCTTTCTCCCAGTGAGCGGACAGTGGTGTAGCTTAGCTGGAGGCAAACCGGCGGATCCAGGAACCGCGAGGCAGCGTACGGCGCGAACCGGGTGAAGGACGCGAACAAGAGGGAGCCAGACCATGACCGATGACTTCGTCGCCGAAAAGCGCATCACCATCCATGCTCCGGCGGAGACCGTCTGGCGGGCGCTGACCGACCCGGCGTTGGTCACGCAGTACATGCACGGCACCAATCTGGAGACGGACTGGCAGGTCGGCAGTCCCATCGCCTGGCGGGGGGAATGGAAGGGCACCACCTACGAGGACAAGGGAACGGTCCTGGCATTCGAACCGAACCGGCTGCTCAAGATCACGCACTGGAGCCCGATGGGCGGCAGCGAGGACAAGCCGGAGAACTACCACACGGTCACGTACGAGCTTGCCGAACGCAACGGTGGAACGATCCTCACGCTCAAGCAGGACAACAATCCCACCCAGGAAGCGGCGGACACGATGGCGGAGCAGAACTGGGGCCCGGTTCTCGAGGGTCTGCGAGCGGTCGCCGAGAAGTAACGAGCCCGAGCGAGACGGTCGGTGTCCGCGGGGAACGTTCCTCGCCCCCGGGACCGAGATGCGGACCGGAAGGTACGCTGCATCGATGGCTGAAGACGCGGCCGCCTTTCCGACCCTTGACGAGGCCGACGTCGCCTTCCTGGACGAGCTAGGGATAAGACGAGCTGTTGACGCGGGCGAGTACCTCTACCGGGAGGGGGACCCAACCTACGACTTCTTCGTCATCCTGTCTGGAGCGGCCGACATTGTTCTGAGCGCCGATGGCGCGGAGCGGACCATCGCCCGGCACGGTCCAGGGCGATTCCTGGGCGAGCTGAACCTGGTGACCGGACAACGGGTATTCGTCTCGGCGCGGATCGCAGAACCGGGCGAGGTCATCGTCGTGCCGGCGGCGGCGCTGCGCCACGTCCTGGCCACCAACCCCCGCCTCGGCGAGGTCATCCTTGCCGCGTTCATCGCTCGCCGGTCGATATTGTTGAGCGGCGCCGCGGTGGCGATACGCCTAGTGGGCTCACGCTTCTCGCCGGAGTCGCTGCGGCTCCGGGAGTTCCTCGCACGCAATCGCATTCCCCACGAGTGGATCGATGCCGAGCGCGATGCCGCAGTCGAGCGGCTGTTCCGCGAGTCCAACATTGCGCCCGCGGACCTGCCCGTGGTGTTCGTGTCCGGGACCGTGTTCCGCCGACCGACGCCCGGGGAGCTCGCAGCGTATCTGGGCCTGACCCTCGACAGCGTCCCGGACCGCTGCTTCGACCTGCTCGTGGTCGGTGGCGGACCCGCCGGCCTTGCGGCGGCCGTGTACGGCGCATCCGAGGGTCTGCGCACACTCCTGGTCGAGCAGCTTGCCGTCGGCGGCCAGGCTGGGACCAGCTCCCGAATCGAGAACTATCTCGGTTTTCCAACCGGTATCTCCGGCACCGACCTCACCATGCGCGCGCTCGTGCAGGCCGAGAAATTCGGTGCGCATATGAGCAGTCCGTGCACCGCCACCGCGCTTCGCGAACAGGGCGGCCACCTTGTTGTCCATCTGTCGGATGGGACCGATGTCGCGGCTCGCGCGGTCATCGTCGCGAGCGGCGCCCGCTACCGACGCCTCGACGTCGCCCGCCTGGAGGAGTTCGAGGGCAACGGTGTCTACTACGCCGCCACCGAGCTCGAGGCTCGCCTCTGCGCGAGGTCGCCTGTGGCCGTCGTGGGCGGCGGCAACTCCGCTGGCCAGGCCGCGCTGTTCCTCGCGGAGGAGGGGAGCCGGGTCACCTTCGTCATTCGCAGCGACGACATCGAGAAGAACATGTCGCGCTATCTCGTCGATCGGGTCCGCGCCGACGATCGCATCGACGTCCGCACCGGTGCGCAGGTCACCGGCCTCGACGGAGACGAGACGCTCGCCGGCGTACAGGTGACCGGTCCGGACGGCGACGAACTGCTCCACTGCGTCGCGCTTTTCTCGTTCATCGGCGCCGACCCGGAGTCGGAATGGTTGTCGGAATGCGCGCAGCTCGACGCGCATGGGTTCGTGCTGACCGATCGAGCGCTGGACACCGCGCTGCTGGGCACCGGGTCCGAGGCGTTGGGGCGGCAACCGCTTCCCTTCGAGACGAGCCGTCCGGGGCTGTTCGCGGTCGGTGATGTTCGGGCCGGCTCGACCAAGCGCGTCGCGGCCGCGGTGGGAGAAGGCTCCGCGTCGGTGCGATCAGTGCATGAGTACCTGGCGTTCGCTCACTGATCTAGAAGGTGACGGGTGCCCAGCGGCGGCCGCCGTCGAAGGTCATCAGCATGCCGGCATTCCCGGCGCCGACCGTCAAAGCAACTCCCTGCATCGGACTGGTGAAGCCGAGGTAGGTGAATACCATCGTCGGTGAGATCGTTGCGACCGTTTGCCAGGAGGTGGCGCTGTTGAACGTCTCGATCAACTCGACCTTGCTGTTGGCAAAGACGTCAGTCACCACGACGCCGGGTGCGGGGCTCGCCACCACATCGCCGGAGGAACTTGGATCGCCCGGCAGTGCTCCGCCGCGGCGGTAGAAGGTCGCGCCGCCGTCGTTTGAGAAGTAGACGCGTACGGCTTCAGGCGCGGGCGGGCCCCAGATCCCCTGCTGGCACACGGCGACGAGGGACCACCGCGTCGGTGCGCTGAGCACAGCCGCGCCGCCCGTCGTCGCGCACGGTGGCTTCCAGGCCGGCCAGCGACGCGAGACGAGTTCGGGCGGCGCCGATCACGCCTCGATCGTTCTCGATCACCCATCCGCTGCTTCCCTGGAGCACCAGGTCGGCGAATGGGACGGGGCCGGCGCCGATCTGGAGCGCACCCGTCCTGGCCCACGTATCACGATTGGTCGGAACTCGTTTCGATGGCCACCGAGCCGTTGTCTGACTGGAAAGCCACCGCGTGCACCAGCCCCGAGGCCGCTTCCAAACTCCAGACGCTCC
The DNA here is from genome assembly GCA_963768105.1 of Candidatus Dormiibacterota bacterium. GTDB lineage: Bacteria > Chloroflexota > Dormibacteria > Aeolococcales > Aeolococcaceae > Palsa-851. The sequence goes on from CAVYGR010000002.1 coordinate 284,273, forward strand.
CGATCTGCGCTTTGGTCCAGGTGCTGCCGCCGTTATGCGTCGACCAGAGGTCGGGCCCATAGGCCCACCCATCCTGAGGATCTGCGAATCGCACTTCGCTGACCCCAGTCAGCGGGTACGTCGCGGGCGAGTTGGCGGGCGCGAATGCGGTTGGGGGTGCTTGAACGGCAGACCACGTGTGCCCGGAGTCCGACGTGCGCAGCAGTGCGAGGCACGTGCCGCTCTGGCAGGGAGCCCCACCGAGGACCCAGCCCAGTTTCAGCGAGACGAACGTGACGGAGTTCGGGGCGAATCCCGCGGGCACTCCGCCCGGCGGTACCGGCGTCTGCGTCGGTGTCGGCAGCGGCGTTGACTCCGGGCTCGCGGTTGCGGATGGCGTCGGGCTGGGAGTGGGCGACGGCGTATGCGGCGCCGGTGAGCAGGCGGCAAGCATCACGCAGAACGCGCCGGTGCCTGTCATGACCGAGCGGGTCGAACGCTTGTCGAGGGCCATCATCACAACAACTGCCCGCGCGACGACAGGGTTACTGCGGCCATGTCAAGCCTTGATGATCGGACCATCACCCCTGACAATGCTCTGGTGCGGCGGCTCATCGTCACCTTGGCTGCGATCGGTCCCCTCCTGACGTTCACACAGGCCTCGGCAGACTGGCCCACCTATCACGGCAACAACACCCGGCAGGGAGATGACACCAGCGACGCTGCGCTGAGTGGCGGTCCACCCTGGACGTCGGTTCCTCTCGACGGACAGCTCTACGGCCAGCCGGTGATCGTGGGCGGTCACGTCGTCGTGGCAACCGAGAACGACACCGTGTTCTCGCTCAACTCCGCGACCGGACACGTCGTGTGGAGCACGCACATCGGCTCGCCCCGGACCGACAACTTTCCGTGCGGCAACATCGTGCCCCTGGGGATCACCGGGACGCCGGTCATCGATGCGGGGAACGTCTACGTCGTCGCTGAAATCGAGGACACGCCGACCCAGTTCGAATTCGATCTGGTCACCCTGTCGTTGACCACGGGCGCCATCACCCGCAAGGTGAACATCGATCCCGGTAGCAGTGGCGGGATCAACTTCGACGCCAACTACCAGCAGCAGCGCGGTGCGCTGACCATCGCCGGCGGCGAAGTGTATGCAACCCTGGGCGGACTTGCCGGAGATTGCACCAACCAAAGCGACGCCACCGACGGATATCGCGGCTACACGATCATGTATCCGGAGACCGGCGCGGGGTCGGTGAAGTGGTGGTCATCCGCGTCACTGGATCCGACCGACATGGAGGCCGGTTCGTGGGCGGCGGGCGGGGCGTCCATCAACTCTGCGGGCAATGTGTACGTGTCCACCGGCAACAGCAACCACACCGGCAGCTCAGATCCATATGACTTCAGCGACGGCGTCATCAAGCTGTCACCGAGCGCGTTAAGCGTTCTCGACTATTTCGCCCCGAGTGGTGTGACGGACGCCACCCACGGCGGCGGCCCAACCTGGTGGCAGGACAACGCGAGCGATGCCGACCTTGGCTCGAGCACGCCGTTGCAGTTGCCTGCCAACCGGGTCTTCCAGGTGGGCAAGAGCGGCATGGGATATCTGCTCGACACCACGGGCCTCGGTCACGTCAGCGGGGGCTTTGCCTCGCACCAGGTGTGCTCGGCGACCAGCGACGCGGCGTTCGGCAGCCTTGCGTACGCCCTCGTCGGCGGCGTCGAGACGGTGTTCGTGGGCTGCAGCGACGGCCTGCAAGCGGTGCGGATCGCGGCATCGAACAACGACTTCTCCCTTGGCTGGCACAACACCAGCCAGGTATCCAACAAGCCACCGATCGTCGTGGGGAGCGGAGTCTGGTCGGTGAGCCTGGATGGAGGAGCCCTCTATGAGTACGACGCGAGCAGCGGCATCGCGCTGGCGAGCCACCCGATCGCCGGCAGTAACCACTTCACGTCGCCCTCGGCGTCCAACGGGATGATCTATGTCGAGGGTGGTGACCAGGTCAATGCACTGCCCGCGGGACCCAGCATCACCTCGCTCACGCCGGCCGCGGGCCCCACCGCCGGTGGCCAGAGGGTGACGGTGCGAGGAGTCGGGTTCCAGACAACCGGGATGACGGCAACGATCGGCGGGATCTCGGTAACTCCGAGCGCGGTGACGGCCACATCCTTCGCGTTCACCACCCCCGCTGCCACGGCGGGATACTCCAACGTGCAGGTTGCCGATGAACTCGGGACCAGTGCGCTCACGGCTGGAAGCGGATACATCTACACGAGCCTTTCCAACTACGTCCCGGTCACGCCGTTCCGCATCCTGGACACGCGCTCCGGAACATGCATTCAGTGCGGGCCGGGGGCGTTGGGGCCCGGGTCGACGCGCACAGTCCAGATCACAGGGGTGAGCGGCCTGCCAAGCGGGCCGGATCCGATCCCCGGCGGCGCCACCGCGGTCGTGCTCAACGTGACCGCTGTGAACGGCACGGTGTCCAGCCTGCTCACCGTGTTTCCCAACGGCACCGGGCGGCCGCAAGCGTCGAGTTTGAACTTCAGCGCGCACAGCGTCACGGACAACCTGGTGACGGTTGCCCTCGGCCAGATCGCCGCGTCCGACGGCAATCGCGAGGTCAATGTGTACAACTCGGTGGGGACGGTCGACGTGGTCGCAGATGTCGAGGGGTATTTCGAGGCGCAGGCGTCGAGCGTCGTTACCGGCGAGTTCCATCCGATGACGCCCGTCCGGGTGTGCGACACGCGCACGGCCTGTGGAACGCAGAAAGCGCTCATCGCCGGGAGAGCGGTGGTGGTCACGGTAGCCGGCGGCGGCGGAATCCCGAGCAGCGGGACCGCTGAGGCGGCGGTGCTCGACGTGACCGGCGTGGTCGGGACCGCAGGGACGTATCTCAGCGTGTTCCCAACCACCGCGAGCGGGACCTGCGCGTACAGCGCGCTCCACCCGCCGCCGTTCTCTACCCTCAGCCTCGGGGCCGGAGCTGTGCGGACCAACCGGGTGATCGTGGCCTTGGGCCCCGCGTCTCCCGGCGGGCCGGCGACGTCGGTGTGCGTGTACGACGCGGCGGGCACCATCAACGTGGTCCTGGATGCGAACGGGTGGTTCGGCAGCGGCACCGCAGGCACCGGCGATCAGTACCAGGCCATCGGACCGAGCCGGATTTGTGATACGCGCGCTGGATCCGGGCTGCCCTGCTCGGGCCGCACGCTTGGTCCCCTTGGAGTCGATCTCGTCGCTGTCGCCGGGGCGGGTGGGGTGCCCTCCGGCAGCCCTCTGGTGCAGGCCGTGTTCGCCAACCTCACCGCGGTCGCGCCGACTCAGGCAACCTACCTGACCCTCTACGCGGCGAGCTTGAAAAGCGCGCCGAGGGTGTCGGACCTCAACGTCAATGCCGGCCAGGTGCTCCCCAATCTCGCGTTGGTCCAGCTGGACACCACCGACTCGCACGTGGGCGATGTGAACGTCTTCAACGCCGCAGGCAGCGTCAACGTGGTCATCGACGTCGAGGGCTGGTTCCAGTAATCGCTACGCAGTAGCGGGGCTTCAGCAGGAGAGAAAGCATGGCTTGGCAACACCAATGGACGAAGCATCCAACCGTACGTCGCGACGACCAGCTGTCACTCGGGGAACGAGCCGCCGACAAGATGCGCAACGGCATGGGATCGTGGCCGTTTGTTTTCGTTTTCTTCGCGGTCATGATCATCTGGGCGGTGGCCAACGGTTTGCTCCACGTCGGCGGTGGAAACGGTTTCGATCCGTACCCCTTCATTCTTCTCAACCTCTTCCTCTCCATGCTGGCGGGGATCCAGGCGGCTGCGCTGTTGATCGCGGCAAAGAGAGCCGACGCCATCGCATCCGAGGTCGCGCTCCACACCGAGAACAACACGGACGACATCAAGACACTGCTCGCGGAGAACACCGCCCTGACCGCGCAGGTGAAACAGAACACCGACCTCCTCGACGAGATACACCTCCATGTGGCCAACATTGGCAAGAAGATCGGAGCCGACATGGGGCACTTTCCGCCACGAGGGACGCCGCCGGCAACGTGAATCCTCCTAAGATGGTCGCGTACCGGGCTCGAGGAGTCCGGTGATCGATGCGTCGAGCCGGAGGCGTCACATGGCGACTATCCAACACGTGCTTGCAGTCGTCCCCGTGGCCGATTTTGATGCGGCGCACGCGTGGTACAAGCGCCTATTTGGCCGTCCTGCCGACAACCTGCCGATGGAGGGACGGCTTGTGGAGTGGCGCGTGACCGAGACAGGATGGGTCCAGGTCGCCTCGGACGTCGGCCGTGCCGGCTCGGCCCTGCTGAACTTCGCCGTCGATGACCTGGAAGATCACATCGCAGACCTTGCCCGAAGGGGCCTCGTCTCCGACCCCATCGAAACCGTAAACAAGGGTGTGCGGTTGTCCGCCATCCGAGATCCCGACGGCAACACGATCACGTTCATCGGCAACTTCCGCATCCACTACTGAGCCACCCTGCGAACGTCGCTGCAGAGCGTGATCGTAACGAACCGGAGTCGGCCTCACACACGCTCCTGCCAAGCCGCGCTGCACGGCATGGGTTCGCGCGAGTGTAATACTAGGACATAGGAAAACGCGAGGGTGCGGTGGCGGGGCGCCCGTGCCACCCGAGCGCCATGACACGATGACAGGAGGTTACTCGATGGGCGTCTGGCAATTGGACCCAATGCATACCCAGGTCGAGTTCGCCGTCAAGCATCTGGGGATGATGACGGTGCGTGGGCACTTCACCGATGTGCAGGCGTCGGGCGACATCAATGTCGACCATCCCGAGGAGACCTCGGTCGACGTGGTCATCCAGACCGCGAGCATTCGCACTCACAACGAACGCCGCGACAACGATTTGCGCGCGTCGAACTTTCTCGACGTCGAACACTATCCAACCGTCACCTTCAAAAGCACGAAGATCGAGAGCACCGGACCGGACGGTTACAACATGACCGGCGATCTGACCATCAAGGGCAACACCCGACCCGTGACTCTGGCGGTCGTCAACTACGGCGAGTTCAATGACCCCAACATGGGCCACCGGATCGGCTATGGGGCTGAGACTCAGATTCAGCGCAAGGACTTCGGCCTCAACGTCGACATGCTGTTGGACGGCAGGCTTGTCATCGGCAACGAGATTCAGATCAGCATCCAAGGCGAGCTCGTCGAGGCCAACGCACCGGCTGCGGTGACGAGCTGATCTCCCTCACTATCTGCCTGGCTCTCCAGGGTTCTGGCTCCGCCTGGATTCGGGATCGACGATCGCCTCCCCGACACTGACGAGCAAATCCCAGGTGTTTCGCAACGAGATGATCAGCAAGAGGATTGTTGCGGCCGCAAGCGACGCGAAGCCGGGGCCGTAGTCGCCCGTTGTGAGCAGAAACCCAGCGGTCACGATGCCGGCGTAGCCGAGGACGCTGAGGGCGAAGCGCATGACCAGCAGCCATATGGGGATGGTCCGCGTTCGAACTCCTGCTCGCCGCGAACACAGGCCTGGCGATGATGAGAATGCTGCTCACACCGGTGACCTGAAGTTCGAGGCCTGCCTCGCGCTGGTCCTGTGGGATCACCAGAATGAGTGCCACCAGCAGCACGATGCCGAAATTGGTGAGCGTTGCTCTGGCCAGGCCGCGCACCTCGGGTCGAGCGAGGACGGCGCGAAGATGCAATGACAGACTGACGAACAGCAGTCCCACGAGCGTTGCCGACGCGGTGCCGGCAACGATGTAGAAATCGTGCCAGGTCTGGACGAGACTTCGGTATGGCACGAGCGCAGTCTAGGGTGGTCGCGTGGTTCCTGCGGGCCTCGGTGCATGCCCGAAGCGCCCTGGCTCTTGACAGTGACCATATGGCTGTGTAGGACTCCCATCGGAGGACAACCAAGGAAAGGGGTCTGAGGGAGACAGCGTGACCTCCAGTCAACAGGTCGGGATCCTCGTCAACGTGGCGATCTACGTCGCCCTCATCGTGTTCGTCCTGTACCGGCAGATGCGCTCGTCGCCGGTCAGTCCCCGAAGGCTCGTACTGCTCCCCGCGATCATCGCTCTCTTCGCGGTACAGCAACTCGGCCGCCAGTCGATCACGTTCGACCTCGGAACGATCGGTTTCCTGGGCGTGAGCCTTGCCGTCAGCCTGTTCGCCGGGATGTGGCGAGGCACGACATTTCGGATGTGGAACGAATCGGGCGTCGTGATGGCGCAGGGCACCGCGCTGACGCTGCTTGCGTGGGGCGTGCTGATTGCACTCCGACTTCCCTTCGCCTTCGCAAGCCACGCTGCGAACTATGCGCAAGGCCTGGTCGTCGGCGAGCTGCTGCTCGCACTCGCCGTCACCTTCGCTGCCCAGAACGCCGTGATCTGGCTGCGCTCAAGCCGCCTCGCGACCCTTGCAGAGGACGCCGAATAGCATTCCGTATCGACCAAGAAAACGGTGAAGGCTCTGCACCCGAACCCGGAGGTGAATGACGGCGGTTCCGCGTTGGTGGGACCGAGTGATGGCCGCCGGCCTGTTACCAGATCGTTGCTTCTTTTCTTGAGGCGCGAGCTAGCCTCTGGATCAGATGCTTCTGCACATTGCACCTCCGGATGACTCGTCTGCCGCAGCCGGCGGCTCGGTGTTGGGCGACCTGTACCTCCTGGCCATAGGGGCCCTGGTGTGCCTGGTCGTCGTCTACCTTGTCTATAAGGTCGCAATGACGGGCCGCAAGGACTACGGCATGCCGGTCAAGCGCCGTCTGCTGTGCAAGCATCTTCGCGTCGACCACGACCAGAGCGCCCAAGTCCCCTTCTGGTGGACTGAGCTGCAGGTGCAGCGAGCGGTGCGCGCCCACTGGCGCCGCACGCTTCGTCTCCCGCTCGAATCGGCGTCGGACCCGAGTCCTCAGTCGCTCGCCCTCGAGTAAGCGGCGGGATTGTCCAGGCCTGGTCGCCCCTAGCGGCGCATGCTGTCGGCCGGATGAATAGCGTGGACGCAGCTCGGTGCTTCGGTGACGGCGACCCCCTCTTCGAGCGCTATCACGACGAGGAGTGGGGCTTCCCCGTGCTGGACGAGCGGGGCCTCTTCGAGCGGTTGAGCCTGGAAGCCTTCCAGGCCGGGCTGTCATGGAGAACCGTGCTCACCAAGCGCGATGCATTCCGCGACGCCTTCGCGGACTTCGACGCGGACGCCGTTGCGCGCCTCGGCCGCGCCGACGTCGAGCATCTCCTCGATAACACGAGCATCGTTCGCAACCGGGCAAAGATCGAAGCCACGATCGCCAATGCGCACGCCACGATCGCGCTGCGCGAGTTTGGAGATCCGCTCGAGTCATTGATCCGATCGCATGCACCCGCCCCGCGCCGGCCACCCACGACCTGGCAAGAGGTGCCGGCGACGACGCCCGAGACGGTGCTGCTTGCGCGCGAACTCAAGCGTCGGGGCTTTCGCTTTGTGGGCCCCACGACGCTGTACGCACTCATGCAAGCCTGCGGCCTTGTGGATGACCACCTGGCCGCGTGCCCGACCCGCCCCGCCGTCGAGCGGGCCCGCCGCGCCGCGGGCCTCACCGGCGCTGACCGAGGGAGGGTCACACGGACGCGTTCGCCGCAGCGCGGGCTCGGCTCCTGAGTTACGGAAGAGCCGCGAGAAAGGCAAGCTGCCGCGGCCAGACGTCCTCGCGGGCCAGTTCATCCGCGGCGGAAGGTCCGCCATCCGCAACCACGAAGGTGGGGTCGTATGGCACCGAGAAACCAACGCCGTGCCCGGCCTCCGGATACGTGAAGAGCTCGTGAGCGAATCTGAAGTCGAAGCCCGCCAGACGTTGCTGGATCGCGCCTGCGAATGAGCACGATGGCCAGACCATGTCGATGCCCCCGCAATCAAGCAGGATCGGGCCATTGATGTGCTCGACCTGGATGACGGCATCCGGATGGTCCGAAGGATACGGAGTGCCAAAGTCGTTGGTGTAGGGGACTGGGCGTCCACCCAGGGTCCATGCCGGGCCGGCACAGGGCGAACGACGTCCCGCGACGGGGGCGATGCCGCAGAGGGCGACATCACCAGGCACCAGGGCGATCACCGCATGCACCAGTTGCGGAAAATCGGCACCGAGCAGCAGGGCTGCCTCGCTCCCCCGGGAGACGCCGTCGACGACCAGCTCGTGCTCATCAACTCCCGGCTGCTTCGCCAGCCAGCGCAATGCGCTGACGAAGTACTCGAGCGGAATGTTCTGCAGGGTCTGTGGCAGCCCCGGCTCACCGAAGTACGCAAGCGCAAGCGTTGGATAGCCGTGCGACGCGAGGAGACCGGCCTCGGTTGTCGTCGAGAGACCACCCTCAGAGCCTCCGAAGATCAGCACGCCGGGGCGGGTGGGGCTGCCTCCCGGCGGCGCGAAGAAGTCGCCGTAGAAACCCGAGGTCGTCGGTCGCAGCTCCTGCTCACGCACACCGGCCGCAGCCGCCAGTCGGGTGAGGGTGACGCTTGACCCATTCCTTCCCTGCACCTCAGCGACCACTTGCATCGTGAGGTTGTCGGAAGGAACACAGAGCGTCTCGTCTTCGGTGAACGCGACCCGGGGGGTCAGTGACCAGAGAAGCCCCATCGCCTGCTTCCCCTGGTAGGTCCCTGACGTGGGTGCGTCGTGGCGGAGATCGACATCCCCAGCGGAATCAGCGGTGAAGGTTGCACTCGAAGCCCACGTGTTCCCACTGCAATCGGTGGCGCTCCCGATCAGCGTTACCTGCTCGCCGGGGTCGAGACCCGACACACTGATGGCGACAGGACTGTCGAAGAGCGCCACGCGGTGGTCGACGTTGATGTGCTCGTGCGGGCTCGACGTGCTCGCGCATCCGGAGGTGATGAGGCCAGCCACCGCGAGTAGCGCAAGGGACCGCAGTCGCGTGCGACCGGCGACCGGGAGCGTCTGTGGTCGGAGGCTCATGGCCAGCGACGGCACCTGCCCACGTCGCGATTATCGTCCCGTCGAGCCTCTCGGCCGATGCGAAACCTGCAGTGACGCCGCCCCAAAGCCGCCGCCGCCCAGCCCTGCCAGAATAGGGGCGCACATGGACTTCACCCGGCTGAAGGAATCCGACGAGTATCGGCGTCAGCGTGAGGAGCTGCGGCGCGCCGAGTTGGACCTGATTGATCACGCCGAGCGTGTGGCCGCGCTGCGCAGACAGCTGCCGGCCGACACGGTCGTCGACGACTATCAGCTGGTCGACGTTGCGAGCGGCGACCGCGTCCGGCTTTCCCAGCTGTTCAGCGCTCCGGACCGCGCGCTGATCCTCTACCACTTCATGTACGGCAAGGCCCAGACAGAGCCCTGCCCGTTGTGCACGATGTGGATCGATGGATACAACGCCGCGGCGCCCCACCTCACGCAGAACGTCGACTTTGCCGTGATCGCCGCCGCTGAGGCCGCCGCCATCAGCGCTCATGCTGCATCGCGGGGCTGGAGCAACCTGCGCCTGCTCAGCGCCGGCGATACGACGTTCAAGTACGACCTCGGCAGCGAGGAGGCCGACGGCACCCAGACCGAGTGGATCTCGGTGTTCACCCGCGGCGGCGACGGCACCGTGCGTCACGTGTATTCGAAGGGCGCGCAGATGGCCGGCAACCGCCGCGAGCGCGGCATCGACCTGCTCAGTCCGGTGTGGCATCTTCTTGATCTCACGCCAGAAGGCCGGGGCGACTGGTACCCCTCACTGAACTACTAGCCGCGCGCCGGCTGGGAGGAGTGTCTGGTGTCGATGCGTCGCCAGCCATGACAGCGGATGGTCATCTCCTCATCACTCCACCTCGCATCCACATCTGCAGGGCCGCCCTCGTGTCGCACTCGACGAAGCCGACCGCTCAGGGGTAGCATTCGGCCGTTGGAGGAGGCACCGCATGGGTATCGGTGTGTTTCGCGCCTGCGCCACGACCGGGATCGTGCTCATTGCCCTCGCGGGCTGCGGCGGCGGGCCCGCAGCCACCCCGACCCCAACCCCGATCTTCGGCACGTCGATCTCGAGTCCCTCCAGCACCTCCAACCCTGCCGGCCAGCGGTGGATGGGCACCATCACCAGCGTGAGTGATCGGCACTATTTCGATGGTGGTGCCAACTACCTGTGCTCCGACGCCTGGACGGGGACGCTTTCCTTTTTTGTGGATGGGCGCAACGCGGTAAGCGGATCGGGCGCGCTCAACCTTCAGGGGGCGGTGGCGTGCCAGGCACCCGGCGCTGCAGGCGGGACGCACGGCTTACCGCCAGAGGTCCACACATACAACTTCTCAGTTGGTGGGGAGAGGACGGCGACAGAGTTCGACCTGGAGTTCAATATCACCAGTATCGTGCCGCCGCCACCGGGTTCCATTGACGTTGCAGGCATCGAGTCGCTGTTTTCGACCAGCGCATGTCCACATCTGCCCGGACCGAAGCTGCCGATTCCCTTTGACCGTCCCGACCACGCGACCGGCTCGCCAGTGCTGAACATCAAACTCGTGCAGGGTTGCCCGAAGAGTCTCACGGAGTTGCAGATCGATCTCTTCTCGAGCACGTCGACGATTGTGCTGCAGCGCTCGTAGGTGACCCCGTGACACGGAGCTTATCTACATGCAGCTGACGTCGATCGAAAGAGTGGGCGACATCCTTGGCCGTCTGCGGACCCGCTCGTGAAGCACTGGAGGACGGAGCGTGAGACTTGAGCCTCTGTATCGAATTCGATTTGTTTACGACGAGGACTGGTCGGTCCGCCTCGAAGAGGGCTGGGAGCAGCACTTCCTCATCGCCGAAGGCCGATGTGAAGGTTCGATCAGTGGGCGCTTCCGCGGAGCCAACTTCCCGCATCGTCGAGGGCCAAGCGGCCCCTTCACGCCCGACTTCCGCGCGGTCATCGAGACCGATGACGGAGCCACGATCATGGTTGAGTTGCACGGATACGGGCGTGCGTACCCGCCCGGCCGGCGTCAGATCGTCGGGTCCGTGCTGCACCTCACCGACAGTGACCGGTATCGTCGGTTGAACGACGTAGTCTGCGTCTGTGTCGGGGAGGTTCGTGCGGCAGCCGATCCCGCAGCCATCTCACCAGACCTCGTCGTCGACGTCGCCGAGCTCATCTGGGAGCCGATCATCGAGTAGCTGTAGCTCCCGCCGAGACTCAGAGAAGCGATATCGTCCGTCCAAGTAAGACGTCATAGCGAACCACCCCACCGTCGAGCTATGACATAGAAGTGTCGCGCGCGGTCTATCCGCGCGTCCCACTGACCGCCGACGTGAAGTCGAGCAGAAGGTAGCCGGAGGGGGAAGCGACGTTGCGCGTCAAAGTCAGGCGCCTCGACGACCCCCTTTCGAAGAGCTTTCGGCCGTGCATGTGCAAGGCCGGAGCGATGACAAGCCGCAATTCGTCGACCAGGTCTCCCTCGAGCAGCGCTTGGGTCAGGGCGATGCTCCCGTGGACCCCGATATCTCCGCCGGGCCGTCCCTTCAGCTCGGTGACGAACTCCGGAAGGCCGCCATCGATGACCCTGGTATTCGCCCAGGTCGGTTCGGCCGTCGTCGAGCTCACTACGAACTTCTCGACGCCGTTGATGAAGCTGGCGAAGGGCTCGTAGTCACTTGTCGGCCAGTACGCGGCCCAGTCGTCGTACGTCCGCCGCCCAAGAAGCACGGTGTCCTGGGTTGCGATGACGCGGCCGAGGTTCTCCCGCATCACCGTATCGAAGTTGGTGATGAACTCATCCGGTTGCTCTGCCACGCCGTCGAGCGACAACAACTCGTAGACGACCACCTTGCGCATCACATCATCTCCTCGTTCCTAAGGGGGCTCAACGTTAAGACGTCCGACAGGCCCCAAACTCATCGCGGTGCGGGTGTCCGACAATGCCCTCGCGCACCCAGTACGCGCAAATGTCCCTCGAGCGAGCCATCAGCGGCTGATCGAACAGACCGTCGAGCTGAGGCAGCTCCTCGCACTAATCGTGCAGCCAGGGTTGGGCGATGCGCAGGGCGCTGAGGATGGCGCGCGTCGCCGGAGACCGGTTCAGCGTGATGAAGTGAATGCCCGGTGCGCCGGCGCGGAGCAGCTCACTGCACTGCAGGGTCGCCCAGGCCACGCCCAGTTGCAGCACCGCCGCCGGGTCGTCAGAGCGCGACTCCAGCGCGGCGCGAAGCGCCGGAGGAATGGATGCGCCGATCTTGGCGGTGAAGCGTGACACCTGGTCGACGTTGGTCACCGGCATGATGCCCGGGACGATCGGCACGGTGACGCCTGCCTTGCGCAGCCGCGACACGAAGTCGAAGTACACCGAGTTGTCGAAGAAGAGCTGAGTGATCAGGAAGGCGGCGCCGGCCTCCACCTTCTGGATGGCCGCCGCGACGTCCTCCTCGAGGCTCGCCGACTCGACGTGCTTCTCCGGTGAGCATGCGGCGCCGACGCAGAGGTCTGCGTTGTCGGCCAGCAGGCGCACCAGCTCGCTGCCGTAGCGGAGCCCACCCTCAGGCGCGACGAAGCGCCCCTCGCCATTGGGTGGGTCGCCGCGCAGAGCGAGGACGTTTTCGATGCCGGCTGCCTGGTACTCGCGTATCTCGGCGCGCAGGTCGTCGACGGTCGAGTTGCGGCAGGTCAGGTGTGCCATCGGCAGCAACCCGGTCTCACGGCCAATGCGCTCGACCAGGCGGACGGTGCGGTCGTCGCGACTGCTCCCGCCGGCGCCGTGGGTCACTGAGACGAAGGCGGGCTCGAGCTCGCGGAGCGCCGCGATGGCGGCGAAGAGACGGTCGGCGCCGTCGTCGTCCTTGGGAGGGAAGAACTCGAACGAGAAGAGGGGTTCGCCCCTGGCGAACAGGCTGCTGATCCGCATGGTGCACCGATGGTGACGGACGCAGGCGTTTGACCGCTACCGAGTGCCACTCCGGCTATCGCACAGAGGACGGCGACTACCGGGCCATCTTCAACCCACACCGCAGCGCAGGTCACCAGCGCGAATGGGACAAACGGGCATCGAACGTGCGCATTACGCCGAGGTAGTCGCTGGTCGGGCATGCCAGCATCCGCGAATGTACCTCGAGCAATGCGGAGGGGATACAGCGCGCCACCCGAAACGTTGGTTCGAGGCGGAGTGGGATTGGCGAGTCAGCGCGTAGAGTGATGCGGTTGTGCGCACCACTGCCGGCCTTCGTTGCATAGGGGTCGCGCGGCCGTCGTTGGCCAACGCCAGGCGGTTGCGGGACGGTCTCATGGTTGGCGTCCTTGTCGCCCTCGTGGCCTGCGGACCCGCGACAGTCACCCAACATTCGCTGGCCGCAGCGACCTCGACGCCTACCCCAGTGCCGTGGGTCCACGCCGACTATCACGGGGATCTCCTGGTGGCCGCGTTGACATACCCGGCCGACTGGCGCAGCCAGCTGGACCCGCAGAGCTTGCACTACACGGCGATCTTTGGTTTCCTCGCGAACTTCACCTTGCCGCAGTTCTGCCAGCGCACCCCTGAAAGTGTCGCGTGTAGTTGGAGTAGGATCAGCACCTTCCCCTCGGGGGGCATGCTCGTCGAGTTTGGCGCCGAGGTGTCGACCGGCCCGGGCGGGGTGTGGGTCGGGGGTTCGCCGCTAGATCGGGGCACCCGCGCATCCATCGACGGGAAGCGAGCTGCTGAACAGTCCGGCCAGGTGCCCGAATCGACGCCCGGATACTGTCCTGCGGCTGCCGACCATTGGCTCACGTATGCGATAGATGCCAGCCAGCGCGCAATCTTTTACATTCAATTCTGCTGGCGCGGCCCGGACCCGGCGCTAGCCAGCGATGCCAAGTCCGTGGGAACCAGCCTCACGCTGCGTCCGGACCCAAGCAACTCGGGACCCTTTCCCAGCTGACGATGAATAGCGTGGCGTGCGCCAGGCACCGGACTTACGAGCCAAACATCGCGCAGTCCAGAGGCGCCTCATGTAAGGCCTTCGTAGTGCACGCCAGCACGCTCTCCCCGGGTCACCTCGCCCCCCGCGGAACACTACCGGAACCCGACTCCAGCCAGTGCGGCCGATCCCGGGCACAGCTTCTCGAACGGCACTTGCGTCAACGGCTGCGTCAGCCGTGTTGCCGAGCTCGTGCAGGTCGGACGACTGCTCGTCGATGTAGAGGAGTCCGGTGACGATCTCACCACGACCGCGCGACGCCATGAGGTGCTCCATCACCGCCGCCCGGTCCGTCGGGTCGTAGCCCTCGGGCACGCTGCGGAATCGGAGCGTCGCGCCGTCGTGCATCGGCACGCTGATCACGCCCTGCGTCGGGAATGGTCGCGGAGATCTCCTCGGCGGGCGGCACGAAGTCCGTCACCGTCATCTGCACGTCGTGCTGGCGCGTGAAGAGGTAGCTCTTGGTCGAGCCCTCGTGGTCGTTGAAGGTGACGCACGGCGAGATCACGTCGATGATCGCGAGCCCGCGGTGCGCCATCGCGGCGCGGAAGATCGGCACCAACTGGCGCTTGTCGCCGGAGAAGCCGCGCGCGAGGAACGTCGCGCCGAGCGACAGCCCGAGAAAGATCGGATCGATCGGCTGCAGGTGATTGGCCTCGCCGCGCTTGGTCGTCGACCCGACGTCCGCGGACGCCGAGAACTGCCCCTTGGTGAGCCCGTAGACGCCGTTGTTCTCGATGACGTAGACCATGCGCACGTTGCGCCGCACCAGGTGCGCGAGGTGCCCGAGGCCGATCGACAGCGAATCGCCGTCGCCGGAGATGCCGATGCAGAGCAGGTCGCGGTTGGCGGCGCTCGCGCCGGTCGCGATCGGTGGCATGCGTCCGTGACAGCCGTTGAACCCGTGCGCGCCGCGGGCGAAGTACGCGGCGGTCTTCGCCGAGCAGCCGATCCCGCTCAGCTTGGCGATCATGTGCGGCGGCGTTGCGGTCTCCCAGAGCGCGTGGGTGATCGCCGCGGTGACCGAGTCGTGGCCGCAGCCGGCGCACAGCGTCGACATCCCGCCTTCGTAGTCGCGGACCGTGAGGCCCAGCGCGTTGCGCTCCAGGCCCGGATGTGGTGACCGACGGCTTGACGATCGATGGCATCGGTCAGGCCTCCAGGATCTGGGTGACGCCGTCGACGACGTCCTCGGCGCTCAACGGGTACCCGCCGTACGCGAGCACCGATCGCAGCTTCTCCTTGGGCACCGGCGTCTCGAGCGTGAGCAGCGTGCGCAGCTGCGCGTCGCGGTTCTGCTCGACGACGACGATCGTCTCGTGCGCGTCGAGGAAGGCGCGCACCGCCGCGCCGAACGGGAAGCCGCGGACGCGCATGTAGTCGGCGGCGACACCTCGCGCTCGCGAGCAGTTCGATCGCCTCGAGGACCGCGAGCTCGCAGCTGCCCAGGGTCACGATCCCGAGCGGCGACATGGGCCCGCGTCGTCCACCAGCGGGCGCGGGAATGTGCTCCGCCGCCGCGGTGTGCTTGCGCGCCAGGCGGTCGACAACCGCCTGGTATTCCTCGGGATACTCGGTGTACGCGCCGTCGATTGTCGTGGCCCGGACCCGCGCGTGAAGAACGCGCCCAGCTCGCTGACGCCGGGGAGCGTGCGCGCCGCGACCGACTCGGCGTCCGCCGGCTCGTAGCGGTGGAACACCTCGAGCTCGCGCAGCTCGCCGCGCGTCGAGGACGCGGCCGCGATCGGGGACGTAGGAGTCGTCCCACTTCAGCGCCGGGCTCACCCAGTCGTTCATGCCGATGTCGAGGTCGGAGAGCACGAACACCGGGGTCTGGAAGCGCTCCGCGAGGTCGAAGGCGTTCGCCGCCATCTCGAAGCACTCGGCGGGGTTCGCCGGGAAGAGGAGGACGTGCTTGGTGTCGCCGTGCGACGCGTACGCGCAGCGCAGGATGTCCGCCTGCTGCACGCGCGTCGGCATGCCCGTCGACGGGCCGACGCGCTGCACGTCGAAGATGACCGCCGGAATCTCCGCGTAGTAGCCCATGCCGATCAGCTCCTGCATCAGCGAGATGCCCGGGCCCGACGTCGAGGTGAACGCGCGCGCTCCCGCCCACGACGCGCCGAGCACCATGCCGATCGCGGCCAGCTCGTCCTCGGCCTGCAGCACCAGGTAGTTGTTGCTGCCCGGTCTCGGGGTCGCGGCGGAACTTGGCGCAGTACTTGGCGAATGCGTCCATGAGCGACGTCGACGGCGTGATCGGGTACCAGGCCGCGACCGTCGCGCCCGCGTAGACGCAGCCGAGCGCCGTCGCGGTGTTGCCGTCGATGAGGATCGAGCCCGCGGTGGCGTCCATCGCCTCGAGGCGGCAGGGCAGCGGGCAGTCGAAGTGCGACGTCGCGAAGTCGTAGCCGAGCCGGAGCGCGCGCTGGTTGGACGTCGCGCAGCCGGTCCTTGCCGGCGAACTGCTCGGTGAGCAGCTGCGCGATCACCTCCATGTCGATGCCGAGCATCGCGACGAGCGCGCCCGCGTAGGCGATGTTCTTCATCAGGATGCGCTCGCGCGGCCCGCGGAAGTCGTCGTTGCACATCTCGGCGAGCGGCACGCCGAGGTAGGTCACGTCCTCGCGGATCAGGTCGCGGTCGAGCGGCCACGACGAGTCGTACATCGTGAAGCCGCCGCTCACCACCTCGGCGATGTCGCGCGCGTAGGTCTGCCCGTTCATCGCCACCATGAGGTCGTACTCGCGGGCGCGGGCGACGTGACCGTCCTTGTTGACGCGGATCTCGTACCAGGTCGGCAGGCCCTGGATGTTCGACGGGAAGAGGTTCTTGCCGGAGACCGGCACGCCCATGCGGAAGATGGCCCGCATCAGCAGGTTGTTGGCGCTCGACGAGCCGGTGCCGTTGACGTTGGCGAGCTTGAACGCGAAGTCGTTGACCTTGGAGCGCTGGGCTGCGTCGAAATGCTGCGGCTGCCATGTCAGGTCGCCACCGGCATCGGCGTGGACAGCGCGAGCGGGATAGCAGCTCGAATTTCTGCATGTCCCACGCGGCGGTCGGGCAGCGCTCGGCGCAGAGGCCGCAGTGGACGCAGAGGTCCTCGTCCTTGACCATCACCCGCCCGGTCTGGGGCAGCGCCGCGGAGACGTACAGCGCCTGGTCGAGGTTCTTCGCCGGCGCCGATCAAGCTGGTGCGCAGATCGGCCTCGTCGCCGTTCTCGGTGATGGTCAGGCACTGCACCGGGCAGATGTCGATGCACGCGTCGCACTCGATGCAGAGCGGCGCCGCGAACACGGTCTGGATGTCGCAGTTGAGGCAGCGCTGCACCTCGCGCGCGGTCTGCTCGGCGGAGAAGCCGATCTCCACCTCGATGCCGATGCTCTGGAAGCGGCGCGTCAGCTCGACGTGCTGCATCCTCTGGCGCGTCGAGGGGTTGTAGTCGTTGTGGTAGCTCCACTCGGTGAGCCCCATCTTCTGGCTGACGAGGTTCATGCCCTGCGGCGGCCGCGCGGTGACCGGGATGCCCTCGCAGTGGTTGTGGATGGAGATCGCCGCCTGGTGACCGTGCTCGACGGCCCAGATGATGTTCTTCGGCCCCACGCCGAGTCGCCGCCGAAGAAGACGCCCGGCAGCGACGACTGGAAGGTCGACCTGGTCGACCACCGGCATGTCCCACTCGCCGAACTCGATGCCGAGGTCGCGCTCGATCCACGGGAACGCGTTCTCCTGGCCGATGGCGAGGATGACGTCGTCGCACGGGATCAACACGGTGTCGATCACCGTGGAGTGGCGAGCCTGCTCGTCCCACTCGAGGCGCTGGAACTCCATGCCCGACGAGCCGGCCGTCCTCGATGACGAAGCGTGTCGGCGACATGGTTGACGAGGATCTCGACGCCCTCCTCCTCGGCGTCCTCGAGCTCCCAGGGCGAGGCCTTGAAGAACGACCGCGGGCGGCGCGCCATCACCTTGATGTCCTTGCCGCCGAGGCGGCGCGACGAGCGGCAGCAGTCCATCGCCGTGTTGCCGACGCCGATGATCAGCACGCGCTCGCCGATCGACTCGGTGTGCCCGAAGGCGATCGATTCCAGCCAGTCGATGCCGATGTGGATCCGGTCGCTCTCGTGCCGTCCGGGCATGTCGAGGTCCTTGCCGCGCGGCGCGCCGGTGCCGACGAAGACCGCGTCGAAGTCCTGCTCGAGCAGCGCACGCAGGCTCGCGACCGGGGTGTTCGTAGCGGAGGTCGACGCCCATGTCGACGATCATCGCGATCTCCTCGTCGAGCACCTCGGCCGGGAGCCGGAACGCCGGGATGTTGGTCCGCATCAGGCCGCCGGGCTGATCGTGCTGCTCGAGGATGATGACCTCGTAGCCGAGCGGCATGAGGTCGTTGGCGACGGTGAGCGAGGCCGGCCCGGCGCCGACGCAGGCGACGCGCTTGCCGTTCTTTTGGTCGGGATCACCGGGAGGCGGTCGGCGATGTCGCCGCGGAGGTCGGACGCGACGCGCTTGAGGCGGCAGATGGCGACCGGCGTGCCGTCGACCGGGTCCGGCGGCACGCGGGCTCGCAGGGGCGGTCGCAGGTGCGCCCGAGGATCCCCGGGAACACGTTCGACTCCCGGTTGGACATGTACGGCGTCCGTGTACCGCCCCTGGGCGATCAGGCGGATGTACTCGGGGACGTTGGTGTGGGCCGGGCAGGCCCACTGGCAGTCGACGACCCGATGGAAATAATTCGGGTCCGCCTGTGTCGGTGGGATTCACGAGATGGATCTGGATTCCCTGGACTGGGCTGTGCTCACCATCATGGTGACACCCTCTCGCCGCGCTGCGCTGCTTGTCCCGTTCCGCGTCCGCGATGAGGCCGCCGATACACTCTCGAGATGGGAGACCTTCGCTACGCCGACGCCGGCGTCGATATCGATGAGGGCAACCGCGCCGTCAGCCTGATCCGGCGCACCATCGCATCGACCCACAGCGCCCAGGTGCTGGGTGGGATCGGCGCGTTCAGCGGCCTCTTCGCGCTCGATCCCGGCGCGCCCAATGGGACCGTGCTCGCCTCGAGCACCAACTCGGTCGGCACCAAGGTGAAGGTCGCCATCGCCGCCGGGCGGCATCGAGGCATCGGCATCGACCTGGTCAACCACTGCGTCAACGACATCCTCTGCTGCGGGGCCGAGCCGCTCTTCTTTCTCGACTACTACGCGACCGGCAGGCTCGTGCCCGAGCACCTGGCCGAGCTGATCGAAGGGATCGCGGCCGCGTGCAGTGCGGCGGGGTGCGCGCTCATCGGCGGCGAGACCGCGGAAATGCCCGGCGTGTACGCGCTCGGCGACTACGACATCGCCGGGTTCATCGTCGGTGCGGTCGAGCGCAGCGCGATCATCGACGGGAGTCGCGTCCGGGCCGGCGACGTGCTGCTCGCCCTGCCGAGCAGCGGGTTGCACACCAACGGGTACTCGCTCGTGCGCCACATCGTCGCCGAACACGAGCTGGAGTGGTCCGGACGTCCTGCCGGGCACCGACAGACCGCTGGTCGACCTCCTCCTCGAGCCCCATCGTTCCTATCTCAATGCCATCCGTGAGCTCCGCCAGACGATCGACGTGCACGCGATGGCGCACATCACCGGCGGCGGCGTGATCGACAACGTGCCCCGTGTGCTCCCCGAAGGCCTAGCCGCCACCATCGAGCGGTCGACATGGACGGTGCCGGCGATCTTCGACGCGCTGCAGCGGGTCGGCGGCGTCCATCTCGAGGAGATGTGGCGCACGTTCAATATGGGCGTGGGCATGGTGGTGGTCGTGCCCGGGAAGTCGCCGCCCGTCGAGTCGGCGGCGGGCATCCCGGTGTGGCGGATCGGCGAGGTGGTGCCCCAGGCCGGCACACGGCGGGTCGTGCTCCGGTGAGCAGGTGGTACCCCGATTGGGGTGCTGGTCTCGGGAGCGGGGACCAACCTCGAGGCGTTGCTCACCGCGTGCGCGCATCCGGAGTTCCCCGCCGAGGTCGTGCTCGTGCTTTCGAATCGAGCCTCCGCGCGCGCCCTCAAGGTCGCTCACGGCCACGGGGTACCGGCATTCGCCGTGTCCCAGGCCGACTTCGGCGGCGACGTTGCGGCCCGGGATGCGGCGATGCTCGAGCGCTTCCAGGCGGCGGGGGTTCGCCTGGTGGTGTGCGCCGGCTACGACCGCATCCTCGCGGACAGCTTCCTGGACGCCTACCCCGACGCCATCCTCAACGTGCATCCGTCCCTGCTCCCGGCCTTCGGCGGCGGCATGGACGCGGTCGAGCAGGCGCTGGCGCGAGGCGTCCGGGTGACCGGCTGCACCGTCCAGCTGCTCGAGCGCGGCGAGCCCGACGGCGGACCGATCGTTCTCCAGGCCGCGGTCCCCGTGGAGCCCGACGATGACGCCGCGACCCTGCGCGGGCGCATCCACGCCTGCGAGTGGCAGCTGCTCCCGCAGGCCGTGGCGCTCTGGTGCACCGGCCGCATCGTGCGCGACGGCCCCCGGGTCCGCGTGCTCCCCGCGCAGGCCGCGGAGCCGGTCTGAACATGCGCGCCCTGCTGTCGGTGAGCGACAAGACCGGCCTCGTCGAGTTCGCCCGCGGCCTGCGCGAGTGCGGTGTCGACCTGATCGCCACCAGCAGCACCGGGCGCGTGCTCGCCGATGCCGGCATCGAGGCGCTCTCGGTCGCCGACCTCACGGGGTTCCCGGAGATGCTCGACGGTCGCGTCCGCACCCTCCATCCCGCCATCCACGCGGGCATCCTCGCCCGCCGCGACGTTCCCGAGCACATGCGCCAGCTCGCCGAGAACAAGTTCGAGCCGATCGACCTCGTCGTCTCCTCGCTGTATCCGTTCGCCGCCACCCTGGCGAGCGGCGCTGATGACGACACGGTTGTCGAAAACATCGACATCGGCGGACCCACGCTGATCCGCGCCGCTGCCAAGAACCGCGACTCGGTCGCGGTGGTCGTGTCGCCACACCAATACGAGGCGGTGCTCGGCGAGCTGCGCGAGCATCGATCGATCTCGATCGCGACACGGCACCGGCTCGCGGCGGAGGCGTTCGCGCACGTCGCCACCTACGACACCGATGTTGCGGCGTGGCTGCGTGAGGGCATGCGCGACGAGGCGATGCCCATCGACCTCACCGTCGGAGGAACTCGCCTCCACGAGCTTCGCTACGGGGAGAACCCTCACCAGCGGGGTGCGCTCTACGCGATCCCGGGGCCCGGCGGCGGTGCGGCGCACGCCAGGTCACTGCAGGGATCGGCCCTTTCGTTCACCAACTGGCTCGACGTCGACGCCGCGCGAGCCCTGGTCAGCGATTTCGCGGAGCCGGCGGCATGCGTGATCAAGCACACCAACCCGTGCGGCTTCGCCGTCGGCGAGACCCCCGTCGATGCGTATCAACGGGCGTACGACTGCGACCCGCGAGCCGCGTACGGTGGCATCGTGGGCATCAACCACCCGATCGATCTCGCCGCCGCGACCGAGCTGACGCGAACCTTTCTCGAAGCTGTGGTGTGTCCGGCCATCGCCGACGACGCCGCGGCGCACCTGGCCAGCAAACCGCGCCTGCGCGTTCTCGTTGTCGATCGGGCATCGTGCGCCGGTCAGTTCGACATGCGCAGCATCGACGGCGGCCTGCTCGTGCAGACCCGCGATCGCGTGAGCACCGATCGCTCGACCATGGTCGTGGCCGGCCGGCGTCAGCCCGATGAGGCGGAATGGCGTGAGCTCCTGATCGCGTGGCGGGTATGCCGGCACGTCAAATCCAACGCGGTGGTGGTGGTGCGCTACGGTATGGCGGTGGGGGTCGGCGCCGGGCAGATGTCACGCGTCGAATCCGCCGAGCTGGCGGTGGCGCGGGCCGGCGATCGAAGCCTCGGCGCGGTCGCGGCCTCGGACGCCTTCTTCCCGATGCCGGACGGGCTCGAGACCCTTGGGAACGCGGGGGTCCGCGCCGTGATCCACCCGGGCGGCAGCAAGAACGACGCGATCGTCACCGAGGCAGCGGACGCGCTCGGCATGGCGGTCGTGCTCACCGGCGAGCGCCACTTCCGGCACTGAGCGCGGCCGCCAGGCCGGCGGTCAGCCGAGGTTAGCGCCCGTTGCGCCGCCCGCGATCCTGCTTGGACTGGTCATCGATGCAGAACCTCGCCGTCGGGATGGCCTCGAGCCGGGCCTCGCTGATCGGCTGTCCGCACGCCTCACAGCGGCCGTACGAGCCGAGATCGACCCGCTTGACGGCCGCCTCGAGCTCCAGGAGCTCGAGCTCGGCGTGCTGCAGCACGCTCTGATCGAGCTCGAGGCCGATCGTCTCGCTGGCCAGCTCCGAGGGATGCTGCTCGGCGGACGACAGCTCGCGTTCGGTCGCCTCCTGAGCGTCCGCCCTGAGCCGGCCTGCAGCCTGGCGGAGCTCCTCGATCCGAGCTCGTTCGGTCAGCAGCCGGGTGCGGGCCTCGTCGGTGTTCATGGTGTGGGTCACCCTCTTGTCTGCACAGCGCGGTCTCGCCGAAGCGTGACGTGCGCGATGGGTCCACGTCCTGATCCATCGCAGCCCGTCCACTCTCGGTCCGCAGGTTTGTACCCATTCTCACCACTCAGCACGGGTTAAGCAATGGGGGAGGGCGCCAGCCAGACCACCGCCAGCGGCGGCAGGGTCATCCGCGCCGAGTGCGACAAGGCGTTCCAGGGCTCGGCTTCAGCCTCGACCCCGCCCAGGTTCCCCACCCCGCTGCCCCCGTAGTGGTCGGAATCGGTGTTGAGCACCTCCGCCCACCGCCCGCCCAGCGGCAGCCCGACCCTGAAGTCGTAGCGCACCACCGGCGAGAAGTTGGCGACGCAGGCGATCCCGGGATGGCCGTTGAGGTCGCGTCTGATGAAGCTCAGCACGTTCTGGTCGGCGTTGCCGGCGTCAATCCACTGGAAGCCGTTCGGGCTCTCATCGAGCTCCCAGAGCGACGGCACTGCGGCGTAGAGGGCGCCGAGGTCGGTCATGAGATGCTGCACCCCGGCGTGCGCGGGATCGTCGAGGAGCGCCCAGTCCAGGGACGAGTCGTGCGCCCATTCGTGCTCGTCGCCGAGCTCACCGCCCATGAAGAGCAGCTTCTTGCCGGGGTGCGCCCACATCCAGCCGAACAGGGCGCGAAGGTTGGCGAAGCGCTGCCAGGGGTCGCCCGACATCTTGGTGAGCAGGGAACCCTTGAGATGCACCACCTCGTCGTGCGAGAGCGGCAGGATGAAGCGCTCCGACCACGCGTACATCAGCCCGAAGGTCATCTGATGATGCGCGTACCTGCGATACACCGGGTCCTTGTGCAGGTAGTCGAGGGTGTCGTGCATCCACCCCATGTTCCATTTGAAATCGAAGCCGAGGCCACCGCTCGCGGTGGAGCGGGTCACGCCCGGCCACGTGGTCAACTCCTCGGCGACCGCGAGCACCCCCGACTTGCGCGCGTGCAGCGCGTCGTTGACCTCGCGCAGCAGCGCGATCGCCTCGAGGTTCTCCCTGCCCCCGTAGATGTTCGGCAGCCATGCGCCCGGCTGACGCGAATAGTCGAGATACAGCATCGATGCGACCGCGTCGACGCGCAGCCCGTCGATGTGGAACTCCTCTGCCCAGTAGAGGGCATTGGCGACCAGGAAGTTGCGCACCTCGTTGCGACCGTAGTTGAAGACGTACGTGCCCCAGTCGGGATGCTCGCCGCGGCGTGGATCCGCGTGCTCGTAGAGCGGCGTTCCGTCGAACCTCGCGAGCGCCCACCCGTCACGCGGGAAGTGCGCCGGGACCCAGTCGAGGAGTACGCCGATGCCGTTGCGGTGCATGACGTCGATGAAGGCGCGGAAGTCGTCCGGGTTGCCGTGCCGTGCCGTCGGCGCGTAGTACCCGGTGACCTGGTACCCCCACGACCCTCCGAAGGGGTGCTCCATGACCGGCAGCAGCTCGACGTGGGTGAAACCCAGCGCGCGGCAGTGCGCGGCGAGCGGCGCGGCGATCTCCCGGTAGGTGAGCACGCGTCCGTCGGGAGCGCGACGCCAGGAGCCGAGGTGGACCTCGTAGACGGCCATGGGCGCGCGGCTCGGCGCGGCGCTCGCTCGCCGGCGCATCCAGCCGCCATCACGCCAGCGGTGCGCGCTCTGCTCGACGATGCTCGCCGTGCCGGGCGGGTGGTCGGCGGCGCGCGCGAGCGGATCGGCCTTGAAGATCCGCATGCCGTCGCCGCGGGTGACCAGGAACTTGTAGCGGACCCCCGGGCCGACTCCGGGGCAGAACAGCTCCCAGACGCCGGATCCGCCGAGGCTGCGCATCGGCCAGGTCCGGGCGTCCCAGAAGTTGGCGTCGCTGACCACGCTCACGCCGAGCGCGTTCGGGGCCCAGACGGCGAACGCGGTCCCGGCAACCCCCTGATGTTCCATCACCCGAGCGCCCAGGGCGCGCCAGAGCTGCGTGTGGGTCCCCTCGGCGATCAGGTGGAGGTCGAGGTCGCCGAGCGTGGGCCAGAACCGATACGGGTCCTCCTGCTCCCACTCGCGCTCGTCGTTCCGAAATCGAAGCCGGTAGCCGGGCAGCGCGGTGACCGGCAGGCGGACCTCGAACAGGCCCATCGCGTTGCGGCGCCGCATCGGGGTCACGCCCTCCTCGCGAGCGACACTGGCGGCGGTGGCCTCGGGGTGGAACGCCCGGACCACCGTGGCGCCATCGGCCTCGTGGGGGCCGAGCAGCTGGTGCGGGTCCCGCAGGCGTCCGGCCAGGAGGAGTTCGACCGTGGCGTCGAGGTCGGCCGTCATGCCAGTGTCAGACGTCATCTCGCGTCCGCACCGCGGAGGAGGAACCGCAGCGGGATGTCGACCCACGCTGGGCGGTGCCCGAGCTCGTAGCCGATCTCGTACACCGCCTTCTGGACCTCGAAGGCACGGCGGAGCACGAGCGCCGGTCCCGGTGCGGGAAGCACCGGTCGCGAGCCCATGGTCTCGAGGTACGCGCGCCAGAAGGCGTCCCGGTTGGCGTTCGCCCACGCCTCGCCGAAGCCGACGAGCTTGCGTGCCTCGTCGCTGTCCGGCGCGGTGCGCTCGGCGATCGCGGCGGCGGCGGCGTAGTCGAAGGAACGGAGCATCGCCGCGACGTCGCGCAGCGGGCTGCTCAGCTCGCGGCGCTGTGCTGGAGTGCGATCGGGCTCGCCTTCGAAGTCGAGCACGACCCACCCGGTGTCGACGCGGAGCAGCTGGCCGAGGTGGAGGTCGCCGTGCACGCGGACGAGCAGGCCGCCCGGCGATAGCCTCCGGATGTGGTCGAAGCGCGCGACCACCTCGTCTCGGACCTCTCGGAGCGGGTCGAGGGCGACTTCGGTGCGCGCGAGCACCGAATCGAGCTCGGCGGTCATCGTGTCCGCCCAGCGGTCGAGCGCCGCCGCGGTCAGCGGCGCCGGCGCCATCGCGGGGCCGGCAAGTCGTGCGAGCGCGAGGTGCATCTCGGCCACCACCTGCCCGAGCCGTTCCGACTCGGCGAGAAACGAGGCGTCCTGCTCGTCGACGATGGCCTGGCGGGCGACCGGGTCGGTGAGGCCGATCCCCTCGGCGTCGGCGTAGAGGGCGCGCAGCGATGTGAGCGCGAGCGCCCAACCCTCGGTGCTGTTGTGGAGGAATGGCTGGACCATCGCCAGCAGCGATGGCGGATCGTCGCCCGACACGTAGACCGCTCGTCCCAGGATCGGCGCGATGTGCGTGAACCCCGAGGCGGTCAGCGCGTCGGACATCTCCAGCTCCTGCGACGGCCCCAGCTCGACGCGGCGCAGGTGCTTGAGGAAGATCGCGTCGCCGACCTCGACCGAGGTGTTGCTCTGCTCGACCCTGAGCAGGCGGACCGATGACAGGCTGCCGGTGTCGAGCGCGCCGGGGTCGGGGCAGGCGCAGCGCACCTCGCCGCTCGATGTCATCAGGGTGCGCTGCTCGCGGATCGCGTTGAGGAGCCATTCGATGTAGGTGGGATCGCCGACCGCGTCATACAGGAGCATCGGAGCCGGCGCCTCGGGCCAGGCGATCATGAACTCCGGGGCGCGCTCGGCCAGCGCATCGCCCACCTCGCGCACGCCGAGCGGCAGCACGTACCGGGTCGTCATCCCATCCGCGAAGCTGACCGCGGTGATCGTGTGCAGCAACAGTGGCGAGCTGTCGCTGATCAGCGCCGCATCGACCACCTCGGTACGATCGATGATGCGACCCTGCGCGCCCGCCCAGCGCTGGCGCGCGATGTAGTCGCCGAGGGCCATCTCGCATCCCCGCAGACCATGGTTGCCGAGCAGCGCAGCAACGGTGCGCTCGCCCGGGCTCACGGGCCCGCCGGGTCGAGCGTGAACCAGTAGAAGCCGTGCGGTCCCATGGTGAGCAGATACGGGAGCTCGCCGATGCGCGGGAAGTGCACCCGCCCGAGCATCTCGACGGGGATCGTCCCCGCGTAGGCGCGCAGGTCGAGCTCGACCGGCTGCGCGAATCGCGAGAGATTGTTGACGCAGAGGACGACGTGGTCGTCGAGGGTGCGCACGAAGGCGAACACCGAGGGGTTGGCGGCGTCAAGCGCGACGAAGGCGCCTTCGCCGAACACCGGCCAGCGCTTGCGCACCGCCACGAACCGGCGCAGCCAGTGCAACATCGATGACTCGTTGCGACGTTGGGCACTGACGTTGCACGCCTGGAATCCGTAGACGGGGTCCATGAGCGGGGGCAGGTAGAGCTGGGCGAAGTCGGCGTGGCTGAAGCCGCCGTTGCGGTCGGCGTTCCACTGCATCGGGGTGCGGACCCCGTCGCGATCACCGAGATACACGTTGTCACCCATGCCGATCTCATCGCCGTAGTAGAGGATCGGGCTCCCCGGGAGCGAGAGGATGAGGCCGTGGAACAGCTCCATCTGGCGCCGCCCGTTGTTGAGCAGCGGCGCGAGGCGGCGACGGATGCCGAGGTTGAGCTTGGCGCGCGGGTCCTTGGCGTACTCCGTCCACATGTAGTCGCGCTCCTCGTCGGTCACCATCTCGAGGGTGAGCTCGTCGTGGTTGCGCAGGAAGATCCCCCACTGGGTCTTGGGTGGCAGTGACGGGGTGCGCTCGAGGATCTCGGTGACCGGGTAGCGCTGCTCGCGGCGCAGTCCCATGAACATCCGCGGCATCAACGGGAAGTTGAAGCACATGTGGCATTCCGGCCGCTCCGGAGTGCCGAAGTAGTCGACCACGTCCTCGGGCCACTGGTTGGCCTCGGCCAGCAGCACCTTGCCGGGGTACTCCGCGTCGATCGCGGCGCGCAGGTCGGCGAGAAAGGCGTGCGTTTCCGGCAGGTTCTCGCAGTTGGTGCCCTCGCGCTTGAAGAGATAGGGGACGGCGTCGAGCCTGAATCCGTCCATGCCCAGGTCGAGCCAGAACCTGCACACGTCGATGATCTCGGCCTGCACCTGTGGGTTGTCGTAGTTGAGGTCGGGTTGGTGGCTGAAGAAACGGTGGAAGTAGTACGCACCCGCCTGTTCGTCCCACGTCCAGTTCGAGGTCTCGGTGTCGACAAAGATGATCCGCGCCTCGGTGAACCGGTTCTTGGTGGGCGACCACACATACCAGTCGTGGTACTCGCTGTCCGGCGAGGAGCGAGCGCTCTTGAACCACTCGTGCTGGTCGCTGGTGTGGTTGATGACCAGGTCCATGATCACGCGGATGCCGCGCCGGTGCGCCTCCTCGACGAGACGCGCGACGTCGTCGACGTGGCCATAATCGGCGAGCACCGTTCGGTAGTCGGAGATGTCGTAGCCGCCGTCACGCAGCGGGCTCTGCTGGAACGGCAGCAGCCACATGCAATCGACCCCGAGCCACTCGAGATACTCGAGCTTGCTGATCAAGCCGGCGAAATCGCCGATGCCGTCGTCGTTGCCGTCCATGAAGGCCCTGACGGAGAGCTCGTAGAACACCGCTCGCTTGAACCAGAGCGGATCGTCGCCGGGGTCGATGGGCGTGCTCATGGCTGCCTCCGGACGTGCAGGACGTGGGCGGGTTGCTGGGCTGGATCGAGGCGGACGTAGTTCACCGGGCCCTGCCAGGTGTAGGTGCCGCCGCCGAGCTCGTCATACACCTCGAATGGGTGGTCGGACGTCACGCCGAGCGCGCCGAGGTCCAGCCAGGTGGTGGCTTCGTGGGCACGATGGGGATCGAGGTTGACCACCAGCAGGACCACGTCCGTCAGGTCGGCGGTGGCGCGTGACACGCAGAGCAGCGAGTCGTCGGTGATGTGATGGACGCGCAGTGTGCTCAACTGCGCGATCGCATCGCGGTGGCGTGCCCGGATCTCGTTGACCTGGCTGATGAATGGCGCGATCGACCCGGGCTGCGACCAGTCGCGCGGCTTGAGCTGGTACTTCTCCGAGTTCGAGATACTCCTCGCTGCCCTCGCGCAGTGCCGTGGCTTCGCAGAGCTCGTAGCCGCTGTACATGCCCCATGACGGGCCGGTGATCGCCGCCAGCACGGCGCGCATCCGGAACGCGGGCGGGCCGCCGTGCTGCAGCGTCGCGTGCAGGATGTCGGGGGTGTTCACCCAGAAGTTGGGACGGAACCAGTCGACCATCTCTGTTTGAGACAGTTCAGTCAGATACTGGCCGAGTTCCCAGGCGGTGTTGCGCCACGTGAAATACGTGTACGACTGCGAGAACCCGATCTTGGCGAGCCGCTGCATCACCGCCGGACGGGCGAATGCCTCGGCGAGGAAGAGGACCTCGGGGTGCTCGCGGCGGATCTCCGAGATCAACCACTCCCAGAGCGCGAACGGCTTGGTGTGCGGGTTGTCGACCCGGAAGATGCGCACGCCGTGCCCGATCCAGAAGCGCATGACGCCGGCGACCGCACTCCACAGCCCCGCCGAGTCATCGGTGTCGAAGTTGATCGGGTAGATGTCCTGATAGCGCTTGGGCGGGTTCTCCGCATAGCGGATCGAACCGTCCGAGCGGTGCCGGAACCAGTCGGGGTGCTCGGTGACCCAGGGGTGGTCCGGGCTGCACTGCAACGCGAAGTCGAGCGCCACCTCGAGCCCGGCGCTCCCCGCCGCGTCGACGAATCGATCGAAGTCCGCGATGGTGCCGAGGTCCGGGTGGACGGCGGTATGGCCACCCGCCGCCGACCCGATCGCCCATGGGCTTCCGGGGTCGCCCGGGACGGATTCGGTGACGTTGTTCCGCCCCTTTCGATGAGTGATCCCGATCGGATGTATGGGCGGCAGGTAGACGACCGTGAAGCCCATCGCCGCGATGGCGGGGAGCCGGCGCTCGGCGAGGCGGAGCGTGCCGCTGCGCGGCGGCACCGCTCCCTCGGAGCGCGGGAACATCTCGTACCAGGCCGAAGAGCCGGCGGCCTCGCGGTCCACCCAGAGGCGGTACGGGCCCGCGATCGTCGCGTGGCTGAGGTCGGCGGTGCGGCGCATCAGCGCGAGGGTTGCGTCGCGGGTGGCCAGCGCGATGCGGGTCTTGACCAGGGTCGGCGCCGCCAGCTTCACGGCGAGCGTCGTCACCGCGCGGCGATCGACCGCCGAGATCCCCGGAAGCGACGCGCGCGCCGCGGCGATGGCCGCGCCGTCGGCAAGGTCGAGCTCGACGTCCATGCCGGCCTGGAAGCGGATGGTGAGATCTCGCGCCCACCCACCCCAGAGGTCCGGAACGCCCGCCACCGCGAAGCTCCACGAGCCCAGCCTGTCGGCGGTGATCCACGTGCTGAACCAGTCCTGGGGCTCCGCGGTCATCTCGACCCTGCGCGCTTCTCGCGGCGGCGACCCTGGGAGGAACGACCCGGCGCCTGCCCAGTGCCAGACCCACGTCTGGAGCGGATCGTGGCCGTCCGCGAACGCTCGAGCGCTGACCCGGAGCGGGAGGCCGCGCGTGGCTTTTGCAGAGAATTCGCCGCAGTCGACCCGCGGCCGAACATGCTCAATGACCACGCGCCTTCGGTCGCCGAGCATCTCGGCACACGCTAGCAGACGGGGCCCAGTCGGGAATGCTCCGTAACGCGGGGCCGTAGAGTGAGACTGACTCTGATGACCCGCTACCGTCTCGCGCTGGCTGCCGTGGCCGTGCTCATCGTCGCCGCGGTGCTGGTCACCGTGGTACGCATGCCGGCGCCCCCCGCCACCGCGTCGACCACGGGTGGCCAGGTCGAGCCGGTGAGCGGGCGCCACCCGGCGCCGGACTTCACCGGCATCGACGGCTGGCTCAACACCACGCCGCTCACCCTCGCCGACCTGCGCGGCAAGGTGGTGCTCATCGACTTCTGGACGTTCTCGTGCGTCAACTGCGTGCGCACCATCCCCCACCTGCAGGCGCTGTACAACGACTACAGGAACGACGGATTCGTCATCGTCGGGGTGCACTCGCCCGAGTTCGATTTCGAGATGGTGCCCGCCAACGTGGCGGCGGCGGTCACCCGCCTCGGGATCACGTGGCCGGTCGCCATCGACAGTCAGATGGCCACATGGAACGCGTATCGGAACGTGTACTGGCCCGCCGAGTATTTGCTCGACCAGCAGGGCCGGGTCGCGTACACCAACTTCGGCGAAGGCGCGTACGCGCAGACCGACGCCGCGGTGGCGCAGCTGCTCGGGGTCCGCCAGGCCGCTCTCCCCTCGTCGACGCCGGTGCCGACGAACACGACCCCGGAGCTCTACGTGGGGAGTGATGGCGGGCGTGGGCAGCTCGCCGACAACGAGCAGTACGGGCCGATCGGACAGCCCGTCACCTACCCCACCTCCGGCGCACCGCAGACCAACGACCTGCCCCAGGTGTCGGGGACGTGGACCGACGAGGGACAGTACCTCGAGGCGGATACAACCGGCCACGTTCGCCTCAATTTCCAGGCCGATTCCGTGTATGTCGTGGTCGGGACCTCCGGGCCCGATCTGCATGTTGCAGTCACCCTTGACGGAAAGCCGGTGACCCCTGGCAACAGTGCTTCCGGATTGACCAATTCGGGATTCACCGTCCTGCGGCAGGACCTGTTCCAGTTGCTCGGCGGTGTCTCACCCGGGTACCACCTCATCGACCTGACCGTGCCCGCCGGCTTCCGCATCTACACGTTCACGTTCGGCTGATGGTCTCGATCGCGACCGTGATCGCGACCTTCGTCGCGGGTCTCGGCTCCTTCCTCGCACCGTGCACCGTGCCCCTGCTCCCCGCGTATCTGGCCTGCGTCTCGGGGGTCAGCGCCGCCGAGCTCAGCAACCCCGACCGGCACAGCTTCCGCCTCCGGCTTCTCGCCGGGTCCCTGCTCTACGTCGCCGGGTTCACGGTCGTCTTCGTGCTCCTCGGGCTCAGCGCCGGGGGCATCGCCCGCGTCGCCAACGGGGCGGTGAGCGGACGGATCGTCGAGATCGTCGGCGGGGTCGCCGTGATCCTCTTCGGCTTCGCCATCATCGGCGTGGTCAGGATTGGCCCGCTCGAGCGCAACCAGGGCTTTCAGCTCCCCGACCGCCTCCGCCGCCGCGGGATGCTCGGGGCCTTCCTGGTCGGCGTCGTCTTCGGCCTCGGCTGGACTCCCTGCGTCGGGCCGTACCTGGCGGCCGCGCTGACCCTGGCGGCGCTCAGCTCCCATGCCCTGACCGGCGCGCTCCTGCTGGTCGTCTATTCGATCGGGCTCGGGCTCCCCTTCATCGCCGTCGCGCTGTTGTGGGCATCACTCCCCGAGCTCCCCCGGCGCCTCAACCGCTTCGTGCGGCCGCTCACCCTGGCCGGGGGCGTGATCACCGTCGCGCTGGGCGTGCTGCTGGCGACCGGCGCCTACACCCACCTCACGTCGTACCTCGCCCAGCTCTCGACCCCGAGCTGATTGGCCGCCCCGCTCAGGCGAACTTGCGGCAGACCACCACGTCGAGGGTGACGTTGCGCTGGAGGCGCCTGGCTAGGCGCAGGTACATCCTGAAGTCACGGAAGTGCTGCTCGCCGACCATCTCCTTCAGCCGGTCCGCGTGCTTGTGCATGTTGCCGAGCCAGTGGTCGATGGTCGTCTCGTAGTGACGCTGCTCGATATGGTGCACCCGCTCGATGTCGAATCCCGCTTCGTTGGCGAGACGCGTCTCCTCCGCGAGGGTTCGATAGTTGCCGGTGTCGCCGTAGATCTGGCTCACGAACTCGCCGCCGCGTTCGAGTACCGCGAGGCGTGGGTGCTTGAGGTGCAACTCCTTGTTGATCATGACACCGCCCGGCTTGAGCCAGCTGTGGCACTTGGCGAAGAACCCGGACAGGTTGTAGAAGTGGACGATCACCTCGTCGGTGTAGATCGCGTCGACCGTCTCCTCCGGCGTGTAGTCCTCCCAGTGGCTGAGCACGATCTTCGCGTCGGTGCTGCGGCTGGCGATGCGCTGCTCGGCATATCCCTTCTGGGTCGGTGACAGCGTCAGCCCGGTGCCGGTGAGCCCATAGCTGTCGCAGAGGTAGGTGAGCGGGCCGGCCCAGCCGCAGCCCACGTCAATGAGACGCATGCCCCGCTCGAGGCCGGCCAGCCGGGCGATCAGGTCGAGCTTTGCCTGCTGCGAGGCGGTGTCGTCCTCGGTCCCCGGATCCCAGAGGTTGGCCGAGTAGACGTTCCAGTCGCCGCCGGTGATGAGGAGAAAGAAATCCGGCGGCTGCTCGTAGTGGACGTTGGTCCGGGCCTGGTCGACCTCGGTCGTGTACGCGTGGTAAAGCTGGTGCTCCGGCCGGATGTCGGTTTTCTGGCTGCTGGCCACGAATGGGAACCCCCTGAGGCGCCTTGGTGAGATCAGAAGAATAACGACGCCGGACCGCGAGTTGTTCACGATTGGTTTTGGATGGGCCTCACGCGGTGGGGGCCGTCAGGGACCTCGCCCCGTCGCCGGGTGCGAAGATGGCTGCTGATGGCCGCCAGCGATCCCTTCGGCACCAGGGCGGAACTCGTGCCCGGCGTTGCATATCACCGCCTCGGCGCGCTCGCCGAGCGCGGCATCGGCGACGTGTCGCGACTGCCGGTGACGGTGAAGATCCTCCTCGAGAACAGCCTGCGCAATGCCGCCGCGTCGTGGGTGCGCGACGGCGATGTCGAAGCGATCGCGAGCTGGGACGGGACGGTGTCGGAGACCGACCGCGAGCGCGCCTTCATGCCAGCTCGGGTGCTGCTCCAGGACTTCACCGGCGTGCCGGCCGTGGTCGACCTCGCGGCGATGCGATCGGCGGTCGCGCGGTCCGGCGGCGACCCGCTGCGGATCGATCCGCTGGTCCCGGTCGACCTGGTCGTCGATCACTCGGTGCAGGTGGACGCCTTCGGTAATCGCGAGGCGTACGAGCGGAACATCGCGCGCGAATACGAGCGCAACCGGGAGCGCTACGCACTGCTGCGCTGGGCGCAGCAGGCGTTTCGCGGCTTCCGCGTCGTTCCGCCGGGCATGGGCATCGTCCATCAGATCAACCTCGAGTACCTCGCCCAGGTGGTCCAGGTGCGCGACGTCGACGGCGTGCGCATGGCGCTGCCGGACACGTTGGTCGGCACCAACTCGCACACGCCGATGGTCAACGGGATCGGCGTGCTCGGCTGGGGCGTCGGGGGCATCGAGGCCGAGGCGTGCATGCTCGGGCAGCCGCTGTTCCTGCTCGCCCCAATTGTGGTGGGCGTGCGCTTCCACCACGCGCTGCCCGCCGGAACCACCGCGACCGACCTCGTGCTCACCCTCACCGAGATGCTCCGCCGGCACGGCGTGGTCAACAAGTTCGTCGAGTTCTGCGGCAGCGGGCTGACCTCGATGTCGGTGCCCGACCGGGCGACCCTCTCCAACATGTCGCCGGAGTTCGGCGCGACCGCGTCGCTGTTCCCCATCGACGCCCGCACGCTCGAATACCTTCGCGGGTCGGGCCGCGACCCCGAGCACATCGACGTGGTCGAGCGCTACGCGAAGGAACAGGGCATGTTCCGCACCGACGAGACGGAGATCCCCCGCTTCAGCGAGATGCTCGAGCTCGACCTCGCCGGCGTGGTGCCCAGCGTCGCCGGTCCCAAGCGCCCCCAGGACCGGGTTGCGTTGCCGGATGTGTGGGAGTCGTTCACCGATGTCTGGGAGCAGCGCTCGGGCCGTGCGTCGAGCGAGGTCACCGCCGAGGGCGAGGTGCCACGGCTCGTCGAGGAGGGCGGCATCGATCCCAACGGGAACCCCGTGATCTCGGTGCCCAACGGACCGAGCGACGCCGACCTGGTGCGCGACGGATCGGTGGTCATCGCGGCGATCACCTCGTGCACAAACACCTCGAACCCGGCGGTGATGGTCGCGGCCGGCCTGCTCGCGCGTAACGCGGTGGCGCGCGGGTTGATGCCGCCCGACTACGTGAAGACATCGCTCGCGCCGGGATCGCGCGTGGTCACCGACTACCTCGAGCGCGCCGGTCTGCTCGGCTCACTCGAACAGCTGCGCTTCAATCTCGTCGGCTACGGCTGCACCACCTGCATCGGCAACAGCGGACCGCTGCCGGAGGTGGTCGCCGATCGCATCGACGCCGAGGACCTCACGGTTGCGGCGGTGCTCAGCGGCAACCGCAACTTCGAGGGCCGCATCCATCCACAGGTGAAGGCCGCGTACCTCGCGTCACCACCGCTCGTGGTCGCGTACGCGCTCGCGGGACACCTCGACATCGACCTCACCACCGACTCGCTCGGCACCGGACACGACGGGAAACCCGTGTACCTGCAGGACATCTGGCCGAGCGCCGACGAGGTCACCGAGACGGTCGTCGCGGCGATCGGCAGCGATCTGTACACGCGCGAGTACGCGCGTATCTTCGATGGCGACGAGCACTGGCAGCAGCTCCCGTCGCCGACCGGCGCGCTCTTCGACTGGGACCCGGAGTTCGACCTACGTGCGTGAGCCACCGTACTTCGTCGGGATGGCACCCGAGCCGGAGGCCCCCGCGGACATCATCGACGCGCGCGTCCTGGCGCTGCTCGGCAACTCGATCACGACCGATCACATCTCGCCGGCGGGCAGCATCGCCGGGACGAGTCCCGCCGCGGAGTACCTCCGCGAGCACGGCGTCGAGCCGCGCGACTTCAACACCTACGGCGCTCGTCGCGGCAACCACGACGTGATGGTGCGCGGCACCTTCGCCAACATCCGGTTGCGCAATCAGCTGGCCGGCGGCAAGGAGGGCGGATGGACCGCGCACCTCCCCGATGGAGCGCTGATGACCATCTTCGACGCGTCGATGCAGTACCAGGGGGAGGGCGTGCCGCTGCTGGTCATCGCGGGTCGCGAATACGGCTCCGGGTCGTCACGCGACTGGGCGGCCAAAGGCCCGCTCCTCCAGGGGGTGCGCGCGGTGGTCGCGGTGTCGTACGAGCGGATCCATCGCAGCAACCTGGTTGGCATGGGCATCCTGCCGCTCCAGTTCCGCGACGGCGAACACGGGGAGAGCCTGGGTCTGGACGGCACCGAGGTGTACACGATTCGCGGCGTGGCCGCCGCAACGCCGGGATCGACGGTCCGCGTGAGCGCCCGCACATCGGACGGTGCCGTCGTCGAGTTCGACACCGTCTGCCGCCTCGACAGCGACACCGACGTGGAGTACCTGCGCAACGGTGGGATCCTGCCGCTGGTGCTCCGCCAATTGATGAGCGACTGAACACAGGCCGATCACGGAGGCGGGGTTTGGCCCCGACTCGTGGCGCGGTACCCTTAGCCCGCAGCCAATCCCCCTCCGAAGGAGACGTTCGTGATAGCCCTGATCATCGTCCTCGCCGTCATCGTGGTCATCGCGCTGGCCGCGGTGCTCTCGTACAACGGCTTCGTCTCCCAGCGCAATGCGGTCCAGAACGCGTGGGCGGACGTCGACACCGAGCTGAAGCGCCGCTACGACCTCATCCCCAACCTGGTCTCGACGGTGCAGGGCTACGCCGCTCACGAGCGCGGTGTGTTCGAGGAGGTCACCCAGGCACGTGCCGCGGGGATGAACGCGCAGGGGCCGGCGGCCGCCTCTGCCGCTGAAGGTCCGTTCCAGATGGCCCTCGGCCACCTCTTCGCCGTCGCCGAGGCCTATCCCGAGCTGAAGGCCAACCAGAACTTCCTCCAGCTCCAGGCGACCCTGTCGGACACCGAGGATCGGATCCAGGCGTCGCGCCAGACGTACAACGCCTACGTCCAGCAGTTCAACCGTCGCGTCCAGTCGTTCCCATCGAACGTGATCGCGAACCTGTTCCACTTTCAGAACGCCGAGTTCTTCCAGATCGAAGCGGCTCAGCGCGCCACCGTCGGCGAGCCGCCGAAGGTCGACTTCAGCGCCATCACCAACGCCACCTACGGCCAACCGGCTGGAGCGGCCCCCGGGCCCGCTTCAACGCCGGGTCCGCCGGAGGCACCTCCAGCCTCGGGCGCCTGAGGGCCGCCGCTTGCAGCCGGCACCGCGCCGCTGGCGGGTGAGCGACGCCGCGCCGCTGCCCGGCCTCCATCCCGTTCTCGCCCAGGTCCTCGCCGCGCGAGGTTATGACGCCGCCGGTGCGGCAACGTTCCTTGACGTGCGCGGCGGGTACCACGACCCCCTGGGACTGCCGGCGATGGAAGCGGCCGTGGCGACGGTCCGGTCGGCGCTCCGCGAGGGGACGACCATCGCCATCTACGGCGACTACGACGCCGACGGCGTGACCGCCTGCGCGATGCTCACCCGCTGCCTCCGTGCCGCCGGAGCGATGGTCATCCCGTACATCCCCAACCGCATGACCGAGGGCTACGGGCTCCACGCCGCGGCGCTGACCGAGCTGGCGGCCCGGGGCGCCGGCTGCGTCATCACCGTCGACTGCGGCACCAGCAGCGTCGAGGTCGCCCAGGGCCGTCCCGCGGGGATGCGCCTGGTGGTCACCGACCACCACCTGGCCCTGGCGCCGGGAGGGTCGCCACCGCAGCTGGCATCCGCCGACGCGCTCGTCAACCCGAAGCTGCCCGGTTCGACGTATCCCTTCGACGGGCTCGCCGGCGCCGGGGTCGCCTTCAAGCTCGTCCAGGCTCTCGAGGCGAGCGGCGTCGTTCCCGCGGGTTGCGCCGAGGCGTCGCTTGGGCTCGCCGCGCTGGGCACGATCGCCGACATGATGCCGCTGCGGGGCGAGAACCGGGTCATCGTCCGCGACGGATTGCCGCGCATGGCCGACCTGATCGGGCTGCGCGCGCTCTGCGAGGCGGCGGGGACCGCGCTGCCGCCGCGGGGGACCGACATCGCGTTCGCGGTCGGCCCGCGCATCAACGCCGCCGGGCGGATGGAGGACGCGCGCCTGGCGCTCGAGCTCTGCCTCTGCGACGACCCCGACGTGGCGGCCCAGCTCGCCGCGGACCTCGACACCCAGAACCGTCTGCGCCAGCAGGCCGTGGCAGTGGCGCTGGCCCAGGCCGAGGAGCGGGTGGCGGCCATCGACGACGACGCCCCGGCGATCGTTCTCGGCGACCCCGACTGGCCGATGGGCATCGTCGGGCTCGTGGCCGGCAGGCTCGCCGAGCGCTACGCGCGGCCGGCGTTCGTCGCCTGTCTCGACCCGGGCGAGGCCAAGGGGTCGGCGCGCTCCTCGGGTGGGGTGCACATCGTCCGGGCGCTCGATGGCGCGGCCCCGGCGCTGCTGCGTTATGGCGGTCACGCCGCGGCCGGTGGCTTCAGCCTCGACGTGTCCCGATTCGACGAGTTCCGCGACCTCATCAGCGCGGCGGTCGCCGAGCAGAACAACGGCATGGAACGCGAGCGGGATTTCATGATCGACTGCGCCGTCTCGGGTCTCGACGTGACCCCCGAGCTCTGCCGGGCCCTCGACCAGCTCGAGCCCAGCGGGCAGGGCAATCCCGCGCCGTTGCTGGCCGTCCTCGGCGCGCAGGTGCTGGGCACGACAACGTTCGGGTCGGAGGGTCAGCACATCAGAGTGAACCTGGCCGCCGGATCGGGGATCTTTGAGGCGATCGCCTTCAACAAGCCGAACCTCGCCGACCACCTTCCCCGCGGGCGCCTGGTCGACGCCTGCTTCGGCCTGGAGCTCGACAGCTTCCAGGGATTCCAGCGTGTTCGAGCCCGTCTGAAAGACCTGCGGCCCGCGCAGGAGGCGGCCCTGAGTGGCCGCCTCGCGACGGCCGGGGTCAGCGTCCCGGCGAGCTAAACCCGTCCGGTCAGGGTCGCCAGGCCGTCGCCCGACAGGTCGGACAGACCTGCCTTGCGGCCGGTGAGCGCGAGGATGATCGAGGCCAGCGGCCCCTTGACCTCGGGCCCAGCACCATGAGTTCAAGTCGACGTCGGTCGCGGTCAGCTTGAGGCCGGCCGACCGGCGCTTGCCGCCGAGCAGCAGGTTGCCCCTGGTCACGAAGTTGCCCACCAGTGTCAGCGCCTCCGGCTGGAACGTATGGGCGATACCGAGCGGGCGCCGGATGTCCTGGCTGTGGATGACGATCTCGCCGACCATCGCGTCGATCGGGCCGGGTGGCCCCGTTGTCCTGTCCAGCTGCGCCTTGAAGTTTGCGACCGCCTCCGCCGGCGTCGCTCCCTGCTCCTCCTTGACGCCCCGGGCGTTGAATGCGTTGAAGCGAAAGCCGCTGCCCACATACCTCGCGATGAACCGCCCCGGGGTCATCTTCGCCGTGGTGGTCATGTGCGCGAGGACATCGCGCACCGTCCAACCGGCGCACAGGGATGGCGTCGACCACTGAGCGTCGGGCACGTTTTCCAGATCGCGATGAGCCCGACGCGCTCCGCGCGAATCAACGGCCACTGATTGCCTGCCACCTCAGCCTCCTCGTGCGATGGTCGCGCGAACTCTATCAGCGCCCTCAGACACGGTACGCCGAGCCGTTACAACTTCGAACTTGCCTGGTCCGACCCCGGGTGCTAGCGTCGGCGTGCGAGCTCGGCGATGCGATGAGCTCGGTGAGAGTGATCAAGGCGTCCTCAACTCGGCGGTGCGTTGAGGGCCCATCGGAGGCACCTCATGCTCGAGGAGGTCGGGATTCCTCGGCTCGTGGTCGGTGGCCTGGGATCGGGTTCCGGGAAGACCTCGATCAGCCTGGGCCTCACAGCCGCGCTGCGCGCTCGCGGGCGCACGGTGCAGACGTTCAAGGTCGGCGCCGATTTCATCGACACCGCGTACCTCGCCCACGCCAGCCGGCGGCCGTGTCGCAACCTCGATTCGTGGCTGCTCGGCGCCGACGGGGTGCGTCGCTCGCTGGCACACGGCGCGCTCGGTGCCGACCGGGTGATCGTCGAGGGCGCGATGGGCGTGCTCGACGGCCACGGGATGGACGCGGATGCGCCCGCGGGTGACGCGCCGGAGTTCGCCGGGAGCACGCTCGAGGTCGCGCGCACCATCGGCGCTCCGGTCGTGCTGGTCATCGACGCCTGGGCGATGGGCGAGACCGCCGCCGCGGCCGCGCTCGGCATCAAGCAGCTCGACCATTCGTCGAGCGTCGTCGGCGTGATCCTCAACAACGTTCCCAACGACTACCGGCGCCGCGTCATCGAGGACGCGGTGTGGTCGCTCGCGCGCATGCCGGTGCTCGGTGCGCTGCCCCACATCCAGTCGGTGCGCATCCCCGAGCTGCGCACCGGGCTGCTGCCGTTGCTGCAGAACGCGCACGTCGACGAGGCGATCGCCGAGCTCGGCGACGCGGTGACGCGTCACTGCGACCTCGACCTCATCGAGCGGCTCATGGCGCGGGCCCGGATGGTGCACCCCACCGCGCTGCGCCGCGCAACCCCGACTGGGGATGCGGAACCGGTGCGCATCGGGGTCGCGTTCGACGACGCATTCTGCTTCTACTACGCGGAGAATCTCGAGCTGCTCGAGGACGCCGGCGCGGAGATCGTGACCTTCTCGCCGCTCGAGGACACAGCGCTGCCGCGCGACCTCGGGCTCATCTATTTGGGCGGCGGCATCTCCGAGGCGTACGTTCCGAGGCTGGCCGCCAATCATGCGTTTATTGAGTCGTTCCGGCGCGCGCACATGCACGGCGTGCCGGTCTATGCAGAGGGATGCGGGCTGCAGTACTCCGCGCGCACGCTGCGCACCAGCGACGGCGAGACCTATCAGATGGCGGGCCTGATCCCCATCGATATAGCGCTCGAGGCCGGCACCCTGCACAGCGGCTACCGCGACCTGCGCGTCGCGTCGGACTCCATGCTCGGTCCGGCGGGAACCCGGCTCCGCGGTCACGAGTTCCATTTCAGCCGGCTGCTCTCGGGCGGCGACTGCCTCAGCCCGGCATACTCGATGCACGACTCGGACGGCGAGCCGCTCGGCTGCGAGGGTTGGACCGATCCGCTGGTGCTCGGCTCGTTCATCCACCTGCACTTCGGTCAGGAAGAGGAGCTCGCGGGCCGCCTGGTCGGCGCGGCGCGCGACGCGATCGGACGGCACGCGGAGACCATGCTGGAGGGCCGGACGACCCGATCTGCCGCCCCGGTGTAGTCTTGGGACTCGATGTCCCAGGCCCCAGCCACGATCGGTGAGTTGCGTCGCGCGGAGTACCGCGTGCTGCCCGTGCGCACCGAGCTGCGCCGCAACCTCATCCGCAAGTTGAGCAACCACGAGGAGCTCTTCAGCGGCATCCGCGGCTACGACGACTCGGTCATCCCGCAGATCGAGAACGCCATCCTCGCCGGCCAGGACATGGTGCTGCTCGGCGAGCGCGGTCAGGCGAAATCACGCCTCATCCGAGGGTTGATCAGCCTCCTCGATGACGCGGTCCCGGCCATCGCCGGCTGCGAGATCAACGACGATCCCTACGCGCCGATCTGCCGCCGCTGCCGCGACCTCGTCGCCGAGCACGGCGACGCGACCGAGCTGATGTGGCTGACCCCCGATCAGCGCTACTCGGAGAAACTGGCGACCCCCGACACATCGATCGCGGACCTGATCGGTGAGGTCGACCCCATCCGGGTCGCCGAGGGGCGCTACCTCAGTGACGAGCTGACCATCCACTACGGGCTCATCCCCCGCACCAACCGCGGCATCTTCGCGGTCAACGAGCTCCCCGACCTGGCCGAGCGCATTCAGGTCGGTCTGCTCAACATCATCGAGGAGCGCGACGTGCAGATCCGCGGCTACCGGCTGCGCATGCCGCTGGATGTGTACGTGGTGGCGACCGCGAACCCGGAGGACTACACCAACCGCGGCCGCATCATCACGCCGCTCAAGGACCGCTTCGGCGCCCAGGTGCGCACCCACTACCCGCGCACCCTCGACGACGAGATCGCCATCGCGGAGCAGGAGCGCACGACGTTCGACGACATGCCGGTGCCGGTGATCGTCCCCGGCTTCATGCAGGAGATCGTCGCCGAGCTCTCGCATGTCGCGCGCCGCCATCCCCAGGTCAACCAGCGCAGCGGCGTCTCGGTACGGCTCACCACCGCCAACTACGAGAACCTCGCGGCGGGCGCGCTGCGCCGGGCGCTGCGCACCGGCGAACGCGAGGCGGTCGCGCGCATCAGCGACCTGCCCGCGCTCACCGCGTCGACCTCGGGAAAGATCGAGCTCGAGACCTGGGAGGACTCCGACGACGGCGCGGTGCTCGAGAAGTTGATGCGCACCGCCTGCAACAACGTCTTCCGGCGTCATTTCACGGTGCAGGAGTTCGGCGACCTGGTGCAGCGATTCGACCGCGGGGGCTTCACCGTCGAGGTCGGCGATCAACACACGGTCGCGCACTACCAGCAGGCGCTCACCGAGCTGGGCGGAGTCGAGAAGGCCCGGCAGCAACTCGGCGAACCGGACAGCGACGCGATGCGCGTCGCGGTGCTCGAATTCATCCTCGAGGGGCTGCACCTCGGCAAGCGCCTCAACAAGACCGCTCTCGAAGGAAGCGCGGTCTATGGGGGCTGAGGGACGCGGGGGGCGTCTACCCGTGTTCTCCTATTCTCTGGGCTGACGAGACTCCATGGAATTTGACGACGCCCCAGAGGACACACTTCGCGCAGAACCGAAGACGGGGGGAATCCGGGGGGTACCCTCCCGCATGCATCGCTTCAGCGTCTGGGACGGCACCCAGGACCCGCTCGGCGACGAGGCGGACGCGCTCTTCGACCGTCTGAGCGAGGACGTCTTCCACGGCTGGGATTTCGAGACGGCGCTGCGCCGCCTGCTCAGTCAGGGCTGGCGCGATCGTGACGGACGCAAGTTCGCCGGCCTCGAAGAGCTGATGGAGCGGCTGCGCAAACAGCGTCAGAAGCAGCTCGAGAAATACAACCTCGACAACGTCTTCAAGGACATCGAGGAGAAGCTCGACAACGTGCTCCGGCTCGAGCGCGAGGGTATCGACGAGCGGCTGCGCAGCGCCAGCGATGAGCGCGCGAAACGAATCCTCGAGCGCGTGGCGAGCAAGCGGCGCGAACAGCTCGACAACCTGCCCCAGGAACCGGGCGGCGTGATCCGCGAGCTTCAGGGCTACGAGTTCATGGACCAGCGTGCCGAGCAGGCGTTTCAGAAGCTGCTCGAGGAGATCAAGCAGAACGTTGTCAACACCTACTTCAAGCAGATGTCCGAGCAGATGGGCCAGATGTCGCAGCAGGACATCACCGCGCTGCGCGAGATGGCCCGCGACCTCAACGCGCTGGTGCGCCAGAAGCTCGAAGGGGTGCCGGACGCGCAGCTGCAGCACAACTACGAGGACTTCCTCAAGAAGTGGGGCGCGATGTTCCCGGACGCGCCGGCCACCTTCGACGAGTTCCTCGCGCAGCTCGCCGCGCAGATGGCACGCATGGACTCGTTGATGCAGTCGCTGTCCCCGGAGATGCGCCATCAGCTCGAGGAGATGGTGGCCGCGACCTTCGGCGACCCGGAGCTCCAGGCCCAGCTTGCCGAGCTGATGGGTGGGCTCGAGCTGCTGTCGGACCGCCGCCACCTCGGTCAGCGCTACGCCTTCTTCGGCAACGAGCAGCTCCCGTTCGACCAGGCGATGGGCGTCATGGACCGCCTCCAGTCGATCGAGGAACTGGAGCGAGGGCTGCGCGGGATGTACCGCGGCGAGCCGCTCGACCAGACGACCGAGGAGGCATTGCGCGACGTCCTCGGCGACAACGCCGCCCGCGACCTCTCACGCCTGCAG
Source organism: Candidatus Dormiibacterota bacterium (assembly GCA_963768105.1). Lineage (GTDB taxonomy): Bacteria > Chloroflexota > Dormibacteria > Aeolococcales > Aeolococcaceae > Palsa-851. The sequence goes on from CAVYGR010000002.1 coordinate 327,218, forward strand.
CGCATGACCGACCAGCTCGAGCAGCGCGGCTTGATCGAACGCGACGACGAAGGACTGCGGCTCACCGCGCGGGGTCTGCGGCGCATCGGCCAGAAGGCGCTCGGTGATCTCTTCGCGCGGCTGCGTCGCGACCGTTTCGGCGACCATCCGGTCGCGCGGCACGGGAGCGGTGGGGAACGCGAGGAGGACACCAAGCCCTACGAGTTCGGGGACGTGTTCGATCTGGACGTCAAAGAGACGCTCATGAACGCGGTACGCCGCGACGCTGATTCGTCTGTGCTCGGAGCGGACTCGGAGGGGACATCTGCTCCGGCAACTCACGCCCCTATGTCGCCTGCGCAGATGTCCCCTCCGAGTCTGGATGAGAGGCGCAGGCAGCGGCGCTCTGTTCCTCAACTCTCGCCGGGCGATTTTGTTGTGCATCGGTCGGATACGCTGACGCGGTCGGCTACTGTTTTGATGCTCGATATGAGTCGGTCGATGCCGTTGCGCGGGTATTTTTATGCGGCCAAGAAGGTTGCGCTGGCGCTTGACTCATTGATTCGGAGCGCGTATCCGCGCGATACGTTGCACATCATTGGGTTCAGCGACCTGGCGCGGGAGATCAGTCCGGCTGCGCTGCCGCATCTGTCGGTGAATGAGTATGTGTACGGGACCAATATGCAGCACGGGTTGATGCTGGCTCGGCGTTTGCTTGCGCGCGACCCGGGGGAGAACAAGCAGATCATCATCGTCAGCGATGGTGAGCCGACGGCGCACATCGAGAACGGACGCCCGGTGTTCTTCTACCCGCCGCTGCCCGAGACGTTTCACAAGACCCTGCTCGAGGTGAAGCGCTGCACCCGCGAGAAGATCGTCATCAACACCTTCATGCTCGAGTCGAACCATCACCTGGTGCAGTTCGTGAACCAGATGACCCGGCTCAACCGCGGGCGCGCGTTCTTCATCAGCCCCGACCGGCTGGGTGACTACGTGCTCGTCGACTACGTCAGCTCCAAGCGCGGGGCGGCATAGGGCGGCATGGATCGGGGGGCCTTTGCGGAGCGGGTCCGCCTCCAGCTGAGCGCGCGTTATCACAGCGCACGTGTCGAGGTCGACAGCGCCCGGTTCGCGTTGCATGTCACCGGATCGGGCCTCGACCTCACCCTCCCGCTCGCGCCGCTCTATCACTCGTGCGAGCGGCATCCCGACCGCGTGCCCGCGCTGATCGGCGAGTACGTCGCGTCGGTCGAGCAGCAGCTCACGCCCCAGCCGGCGGTGTCGCTGGCGCCGTCGCGGCTGCTCTGGTGCGTGCGCAATGAGCGCTCGCTGGCGAAGCTCGGTCGCGCCGGCGACCTGCTGCGGGTGCCGGTGGGCGCGGACATGACCGCGTTCGCCGCCGAGGAGCTGCCGGGCTCGATCATGCGCGGCGTCCCCCGCGATGAATGGACGGCGGCGGGCATGAGCGACGACGACGTGCAGCGGCTGGCGACCGCCAACACCGCGGCGCGTTTCGATGCGCTGGTCGCTCGCATCGCCCAGACCGACAGGATTCCCGCCGACGGCTGGCGGGTCGCGTCGGACCCGCTGTTTCAGGGCAGCGTGCTGATGGCTCCCGCCGTGCTCGAGGCCTTCAGCGCTCGTGCGGGGGGCGACGTGCTGCTCGGCGTCCCCGATCGCGGCGTCGTGCTGGCCCTGCCGGCGGCGCTGCCCTCGGCGGAGCGCTTCGAACGACGCGTGACGCGGGAGTGGCGCGACGCGATGAACCCGTGCTCGCGGGCGCTGCTGGTCACCGACGGACGATCGCTGCGCGCGGTCTCGCGGCGCACGCGGATCTCAGGCCCGGTGGTCCTCCCCTGGCTGGCCGAGTAGGAGCTTGGGTCCGCCCTCCAGGCGTGCCGCCTCCTGGCGCGCCACCACCGCGCCGGCCGCGCCGAGCGCCATCGCGGCCACGAATCCGACCAGGGTGCGCACCGCGACGCGGGTCGCCTGGCTGCGTCCTCGAGTTCGAGATCGCGGGCAGGTCGGGCCCGTCGCCGAACCACAGCGTGAGCGCGGTCTGATCGGCGACGACCTCGCCGTCGGAACGCACCCGGCTGCGTTCGATGCGCACCGCGGCCGGGCGGGGACCATTCCAACGATGCTGATCGAGCAGGGCCGGCGCCGCGCGCAGCGCCCGGCTGTTGGCGAGTGCCCTGACGACCGCGACGGCACGTTCCGACGTCGCCATGACGGGAAAGGATAGCGTTCTGTCGGATGGCGCTGATCGACGATCTCCCTGACCGGATCGAGGCGAGCTTCATCGGTGCGCTCGCCGGCGAGCATGCCGCCGGCACCGCGGCGGGCACCGCCGATTTCGTCGGAGTCGCCGAGTTCGGCGTCGGCCTGCGGCTGCTTCGACGACGCCGACCTCCGCCAGCGCGGCCTCGAACGTCCCTCGCGTGCTGGAGCCGCCGGGCTCCTGCTCCGGGCGCTGCCGTTCGGGCTGCTCAGCCCTCTCGACCGGCCGAGGCTCCGCCGCGACGCCTACCGCTGCGTCGCCATGGCCGGCGCCGACGAGGGCACGGCGGTCACCGCGGTGGCGGCGGCGCTTCTAATCGCCGACCTGCTCCGCTTCGACCTCGAGACGTCCCTGGTCCGGGTCCGCCAGTCACTCCTCGAGGACGCGCCGATGGCGCTGCTCGATCGGCTCCGGGTCGTCGAGTCGGGTCCCCCACTGGACGTCTCGGATCCCGACCCGGGGCTCACCCTGCAGCGCGCCATCGGCGCCCTGGCGACCGCGAACCCCTTCGACGACGTGGTCGCGGCAGCGGCGGACGGCACCGCGGTGGCAGCCAGCCTTGCGGGCGCGCTGGTCGGAGCTCGCGACGGCAGCCGGGCGGTGGCCGGCGTCGACAGGGACCACCTGCCGCACGCCGACCGTGCCCTCGGAGTCGCTCATCGCCTCGCCGATGTTGCGGTGGCTGCGCTGCCGCGGCCGGAAGTCGCCGTCCTCGATCCGCGGCTCTAACATCAGGGGTCGATGGAGGCAACCGCCGCTCCGGCAGCCGGGCGCAAGATCCGGATCCTCACCGCCAAGGTCGGATTGGACGGGCATGACCGCGGCGTCAAGGTGATCTCGCGCGCACTCCGCGACGCCGGCGTGGAGGTGATCTACACCGGGCTCCACCAGACCCCGGCGATGGTGGTCGAGGCTGCCATCCAGGAGGACGTCGACGGCATCGGCATCAGCCTGCTCAGCGGCGCCCACATGACCCTGTTCCCGGAGATCATCCGCCTGCTCAAGGAGCGCGACGCCTCGGACATCGTGGTTTTCGGCGGCGGGATCATTCCGGACTCGGACGTCACGGCGCTCGAGAAGATCGGCGTGGACAAGGTGTTCACCCCCGGAACGTCGCTCGACGAGGCGGTCTCGTACGTCAAGACCCGATTCGGCGCGGGGGCGGCGGTCTGACCCCGGCGCTGCTCTGCCTCGCCACCGCGACAGCTCGCGCGGCGCGCGCGGTGGCGGATCCCACCGACAGCAGGGCAACCATCGCGCCACCGCATCCGGCCTTCGCGGCCTTCCGAAAGATGTCCTACATCTGGGTGGACGGCCGGGCGTTCGAGCCGATCGGGGACAGCCTCGATCTCTGGCTCATCTTCCTGCGCGATCGGGGCGCACGGCAGGCGTGGCTCGACGTCAGCGGCGGCGAGGAGGTTTGTCGGGTGGTGCGGAGCGATGGCGCCGAGACCTGGACCGTCGTCTGGAACGGCGGGATCTACATGCTCCACGGCGCCGAGGACACCGGACCGCCGCGGCGGCACGAGATCGATCTCGCCGGCGCCGCGGCGCAACTCGAGCGATCGGTCGACGCCGAGCTGAAAGCGGGGGCCGCCGACGTCCGGCGCGTGGCCCTCCAGCGTTCGCTCGCCATCCTCGGCTCCTCGGGCGACGGCGAGGAGGTCTCGGACGTCGCATGGCCCTATTTCGTGCTCCCCGACGGCGCCTCGACGGCCGCCAGGCGGCTCATCGCAGCGGCGTGCGCGACCTGGCCGGAGAGCGGCGGCGTTCCCGACCCCGAGGCGACTCCCGAGCGCTCCGACGGTGGCGTGGAGGCCGCGCTGGTCGCGATCGCGGCGGCGGTGAACTCTTTGGCGGCCGCCGAGCCGGTAGAGTAGCCACCTGTAATGGCCAGTTCCCTCGAGCTCAGCGCGTCCGTCCGGACCGAGACCGGCCGTCACGTGCACGCGGTCCGGCGCCGCGGTCAGGTGCCGGCCATCCTCTACGGGCACAGGGTCGAGCCCCAGATCCTCGCCATCGACGCGAGGGCACTGCGGAAGGTCTGGCACAGCGCCGGCCACAGCCACCTCGTCGACCTGGCGCTCGACGGCGGCGGGGCTCGCAAGGTGCTGATTCGCGAGCTCCAGGTGAACCCGCGGACCACGGAGCTGATGCACGTGGACCTGTTCGCGGTGAACCTGCGCGAGAAGCTCACCGTCGAGATCCCGCTCATCCCCGTCGGGGAATCACCGGCGGTCACCGAGTTCAAGCTCGGGGTGCTCCAGCAGATCATCACCTCGGTGAAGGTGGAGTGCATGCCGGGGGACATCCCCGCGCAGCTCAACGTCGACATCTCGGGCCTGGTCGACATCGACCAGGGTGTCCGGCTTGCCGACGTGCCCCTCCCCGAGCGCGTCACCTTGGCAACCGGGGTGGATCCCGACGAGCTGGTCCTCAAGGTCGCCCAGGTGCGCGTCGCGGCCGAGGCCGAAGAGGTGGAGGCCGCAGTGCCTGAAGAGGGCGAGGCCGAAGCCGGCGAAGGCACCGGCGACGACAAGTCCGGGTCGAACTCCTAGCGGCCCCACTCAGGGTTTGCGGCACCGGTGTCTGCCGGCACTGATGCGCGGCGAGGATGATCGCCAGCATCCCGACCTGCGACTCCTCCAATTGGTTCGACTTCGTCTGCAGGTCGATCCAGGCGCACGACCAGAGCGGGTTGATCGGGCCGTTTGTCGAGCACCTCATCAGCGCGATCGCCATCTTCATCGTCCTCTATCTCCTTGGTCGACTGACGCGTGTGGTGGTGCTCTGGGCGATGGGCCGGGGCAAGGCGGACCGTCAGGTCAGGACGCTGGTGCGCAACCTGGTCACGGTCACGACCTACGTCGTCGCGGTGATCACGGCACTGGTCGTCTACGGCGTCAACGTCGCGGTCATCCTCACCGCCGCGGGGATCGGGACGGTTGCGATCGGTCTCGCGTTCCAGGATCTCCTCCGCAACGTGCTCGCCGGCATCTGGCTGCTCCTCGAGCAACCCTTCCGGCTCGGTGACACGATCACGGTGCTCGACCAGACCGGTACCGTCCAGAACGTCACGCTGCGGACCACGACGCTGCGCACCGGCGTCGGCGAGCTCGCGATCCTGCCGAACCTCACCGTTTTTACCGGTATTGTCGTCAACTCGAGCCACTTCGACACGCGCCGGCTCAGCGTCAGCGTGCGCCTGCCCGCGGGCGCCGACCTTGCCACCGTGGTACCGCAGTTTCGCGAGGCGGTCGAGCACGTGCCCGGCGTCGATGACAAGCCCGGACTGCTCTTCGAGCCCATCCTCGACGGCGAGGCGCCCTTGCTCAGGTGCAGCTTCTGGGTCGATCAGCGCGAGCAGGATCCCGACGCGGTGACAGCGGCGGTCGCGGAGCAGCTCTGGAGCGTGGTCGCGACCAAGCCGAGGCGAGCGAAGCAGGCGTCGGAGCCCAGCCCATGAGCGCGGTGGCGGTGGATCGCGGTGCCACCGAGCAAAAGCAACGCATCGTCGTCGTGCGCCACGGTGAGACGGAGTGGAGCCGCATCAAGCGCCACACCGGTCGCAGCGATATTCCGTTGACCGAGCAGGGACGGGATCAGGCGCGCGCCCTCGCCGGCACGCTCGCGGGGCTGACGTTCGCGGCGGTGTTCGTGAGCCCGCTGCAGCGCGCAGGCGAGACGTGCACGCTCGCCGGGTTCGGCGATGTGGCGAAGGTGGACGCCGACCTTGTCGAGTGGGACTACGGCGCGTACGAGGGCAAGACCAGCGTCGAGGTCCAGGAGCAGCGTCCGGGCTGGAATCTCTTCCGCGACGGCGTGCCCGGCGGGGAAACCATCGGCGATGTCGCCGCTCGGGCGGCCTGGGTGATAGAGCGCGCGCGCGCCGTCTCCGGGGACGTGCTCATCTTCGGGCACGGACACCAATTGCGGGTGGTCACCGCGCTCTGGCTTGAGTTCCCGCCCACTGCGGCACAGCATCTGCTCCTCGAGACCGCCGCCCCGTCGACGCTCGGATACGAACGCGACTGGACCGCGCTGCTGAGCTGGAACGGGCTGCACCGGTAAGGTCGGAGAATCAGCGAGGAGCCTGAACCGAAATGAGCACCGATCCCGATCCGCCGTTCCCGACGGGCAACCCCGACGAGCGAGAGCTGCTGCTCAGCTGGCTCGACTTCCTGCGTGGGGCGGTGCTCCGCAAGATTCATGCGTTGACCGAGGACGATTCTCGATGGACGCCCAACGGGCGTCTGATCTCCTTGCTGGGAATCGTGAATCACCTGACCAAACTCGAGTGGCGCTGGATCGATGGCGCCATGCGCGGCGAGGACACCAGTCGTGAAGCCGCAGAATTCTATCCCGGTCCCGAGTTGACAGTGGATATGGTCGTCGACGCCTATCGGGCCAGAGCGCTTGCGACCGATGCCTACGTTAGGGCTACGCCCCTGGACACGCCCTGCCGTGAGGGCCGTGAGACCGATCTGCGCTGGGTGGTGCTCCACCTCATCAACGAAACCGCCAGGCACGCGGGCCACGCGGACGCAACTCGGGAGCTGCTGGACGGCACGGTCGGCGAATAGCGCGCGCGGCGGCTTCGCGTCGCTACGAAGCGCTCAGTAAATGAAGGCCTCGACGTCGTTGAGCGACCCGATGTGACGCTGGTCGATGACCCCGAGCCCGAGAAAGTTCCCCTCGTCGATCGTGAACGACCGTCGGCCCTGCACCGCGACCACATACGCTACGTGCCCGAACCCGCTGTAGCCATTGCCGGGTCCGAACACCACCAGCGATCCCACCCTCGGCGTCATCCCCTCGGGGCGGCCGGCTGCCCGCGCCGTCGCGGCCCACTCCCACGCGTTGCCGCTCCAGGTCACAGCGCGGAGTGACGCCGCATACCAGGTGCACTGTCCCCAGGGAAACCAGTCGTTCTGAGGACCGAACGCGAACGGCGGGAGTGCATTGCCGAGCACGTGCGCCGCACCCGCGCCGGCTGCGGCTGCGGCCGCGGCGATTGCGGCCTGCTGCTCGCGCCGCACCTGGGCGATCTTTCCCTGGATGCCGCGGTACTGCGCCAGCAGCGTCGCGGCCTTGCCCTTCAGCGTGGAGGCCTGGTGCTGGTACGTCACCTCCTCGGTCTGCTGCTGGCCGCCGAGGGTCTGGAGGCTGGCAACGAGCGCATCGGCGCGCTGCTGATCATGCGTCTGCTGCTTTTGCAGCGATGCGAGTTGATCGCGCTTGCCGCGAATCTGCGTGACCAGGGTCTGCACGTGACTGCTCACCTGGTCGACGCTCGTCAACGTGTCCATGGCGTCCTGGATGCTCTTGCTGTCGACCAGGATCTTGGTGATCGATCCGTCGTACGTCAGCTCGTAGACGTGGACGAGGAGCTGCGCGAGGTCCGCCTGGTCCGCGGCGAATTCCGTGTGAACGATCTGGAGCTGCCGGACCGTGTCGGCCAGGTTCTGATTGGCGCGATCGAGCTGCGCCTGCGCGCGCGCGAGCTCGCCCTGGGTCGTGGAGATCGCCTGCGCGGTCGCAAGCGCGCTGCCGAGCGCGGCTGTGCTCGCATGACTCAGCGATGCGATCTCCCGACCGAGCGCGCTTGCCTGCGCGGACAGTGACTGGATCTGCTGGGTGAAGCGATCGGCAGCGACCCGTACCTCGGTGAGCGGGGAGGCCACGGCCACCATGGCGATGGCGCTCGCCGCAGCGGCGAGACGCACGCGACCAGCGAGCAACGACCGCCTCCGTGCGAGATGTGAGCTGGGAATGGATGCCTGCGCACCGTAACAGCCGCACCCCAAGCGGTCAACCCAATACAGGGGCGCCGGCGAAACTGCGACCAGGACGCAGCATGCGACCGGCGCCGGCCTCCCCGAACTGCACCCGACGCGAGTCCCGTTACCCCAGGTCGGTGTCGGGCACGCCGGCGTGCGGTTTCCGCCCGACGAGCGCGCCCAGGACGGCGCCGTAGAGGACGTGTCCCGCGAACATCACGACCTGCCGGCCGCGGCGATCGTCGTGGGCGGCCGGCATGATGCCGAACATCGGCACCCACCCCATGTAGCTGACGCCCCAGATCGCCGATCCGTAGGCGATCCCGAGCGGCACCGATGGCACCGGCAGCCGACGAGCAATCGGTGCGAACGCGGCGCCGGCGCCCGCTCCGAATGCGAAATGCAAGAGCGTGGCGACCGCGTCCTGCTGCTCGGGACTGCGATGGACGCCGGCACGATTGAGCAGCTTCGACGTGATCGTCTCCGGCGGCAGCTCACCGGTGACGCCGAGTCGCCTCGCCCCGAGCATGAGGCCGCTCATCACTCCGGTGGCCACCGTCCCGGCGACGGCGCCGCGGATGAGCGCCCTCACGCGACACCTCTCGGGATGGGCGTCATGGGCTCAGCGCGCCCAGAAGAAGCCGCCACCAGCAAGCAGGAGCACCAGCAGCACGAGAAGCAAGATCCAGAGCACAGCCTCAACCTCCGATCCTTTTCTGTTTTCAGCCAACGCCAGTAGTTGACTATCCGATTATATGATAGTGACAGTATAAGTTCAAGCCGAGTTGGCATAGTGAGCGCCACCCGAAGCGGCAGGATGTTTGTGCAGGAGGAGGCGCATGCGATCGATGACACCGCTCGGCGCCGTCGTGCGCGGAGCCGTGGCCGGCGCAACCGGGACCGTGGCCATGGACGCGTTCTGGTACGCCCGGTATCGGGCCGGGGGCGGCGAGCAACAGCCGCTGGTGTGGGAGTTCCTGGGCCCGAGCAAGTGGGACAGCGTGTCGGCGCCGGCGCAGATCGGGCGACGGCTCTACGAGGGATTTCTGCAGCGCCCGCTGGACGAACGCTGGGCGAGGCTGACCAACAACGTGATGCACTGGGGCTACGCGGTTGCGTGGGGGAGCGCATTCGGCGTCATCGCCGGATCGCTGCCGCGTCAGCGCATCAGGTACGGTCCGTTGCTCGGCGCGACGGTGTGGGCGAGCAGCTACGTGACCCTGCCGTTGGCGGGCTTGTACAAGCCGATCTGGCAGTACGGCGTCGGTGAGCTTGCCCCGGACCTCGGCGCGCACCTGATCTACGGAACCGTGACGAACCTCGCCTTCCGGTTGATGCCCTGACGGGGGCGGCGGCGGTGTGCGACCGCGCTGACCGTAGCCTTGTCGTTGCCGTGCGTCGACGCTAGCGGTTCGGTATCTCGGCCAGGCGTTCGATGGCGATGCCGCTGATCACGAGACGCTCTTTGGCATTGCTGAGAAGGTCCGCCGTCCACCGAGTGGTGCCTCCGTCGGCCAATTCGATTTCACCATCGTTGCCGTCGATCGCAAAGATCTTGAAACACGCATCGCTGTAGTAGCCGCGCCCGCTCGTGCGCGCCGGATCAAGGTCGTAGCTGGCTGTGGAGCCGGCTTGCCGGCAAGGGACAATGACTCGATCCTGAAGAATCGCAGTGAGCCTGGCGCCCTCTGTCATATCCGTGACGGTGACCCGGACACCACCGATGGTACGAAGCCGAGCCAGTTCGTCCAGGAGACGAACGTAATAGGAGATTTGCTTACGGATCTGGTCGCTCTCGAATCCAAATGATCCCTGGTCGCGGCCGGCCGCGCACAGCGATAGCAGCCGGAAGTGGGCTCGTTGACCAGGGCCCGAGAACAACTGGGCTCTGGTGACTCGTTGTGACGCGGCCAGGAGGACCGGTTCATGTCGTCGTGCCGGGTCTTGAAAGGATTTGCGTCGACGCGACGCGCACTCCAGGGCGAGGACGTTGGTCGAGTCAGATACGACCTCGGTGTTCCTGGTGGTGGTCACCACGTTGTTCTGGTCCACGGTTGCCATAACGGACGACGTGCCGAGGGGAGACAGCGGCGACAACTCGATCGGAACGTATCCCTCGGGCAGGAGGCGCCATGCGAGTTCCTCAATGTCTGTCACGGCTCGAGGATCGCTCGGGGCCGGACCGACGAACCGGTCTCGTTCGTACTGCTTGAGGAGCTCGACTGGCGTGACACTGCGAGCACGCACACGCGACACTTCGAGCATCAACGACACCAGGTCGCTCCCCGACAGCCGCTCAGCCAGAATCGAGGTGAGATCTGCAGAGCCGGCCTTTCGGAGAATTCGTTCCATCAAGCCGTCGGGAGGGTTCGCTGTTTGGGACGCCCTTCGGATCATCCGCACCTCCTCCAGCGATGGATCTGACGGCAGACGCTGGCGGTCGCCGGTGAGTACGAACCCGGTCGTCTCGTACAGGTGGATCGCCGCATCGTTGCCCTGGGTCACCCAGAGCTCGATGGCTTCGACCCCCTCGATGTGAGCCCAATCCACCACTGCGCTCACGAGACGGCGAGCGATTCCTCGACGTCGAAGTTCAGGCGCCACCCACATGGAGACGAGGTTGACTTCGCGCATAGTGGTCGTTGGCACGATACGCCCCGATGAGGCCGACGAATCTGCCCTCATGGTCAGCGACGAACCTCGCCTCTTTCGTGCCGTCCGCGCTGCGTCGGGCGATGTCCTCCCATTCCGTGCTTGACCGGCGTACTTCGGATTCGTAGGTGGATCCGAACGCCGAGGGGGAATCCTGCAGCCCGCGGAGCCTAATCTGACGGAGCAGGTTCCCGTCACCCGGTCGTATGCGTCGTATCAAGCCGTGGACGTCAGCCTGGTCGTACCGTGTCTGATGCACCATGGGGCGCCATTCTTACCCAAAGCGAGACGATCCACGAACCTCGCCATCGCGTCCGGCGAATCGCAGCCGCTCGTTCGGATCATGTCTTCGTCGATGCGGCAGACTGGGCGATCGAGCTGAGTCCCGTGATGGACGATGCCAGTGCACCGACGCCGAAAGCCGCCGCCAGACGTTCGGGATCGATGTAGACGAGCGCAGTTCGCCCACCGTCTTCCGCGCGAACCAGGATGCGCAGCGGGAGCTCCAACGCTATATCAGGAGACGCGCGCATCAAGGCCGTGCCTGCCTTCGCATTTCCGAAGATGAGGACCCGCGTCTCGGGCATGTCGAGCCCGGCATCCCGCGCATTTTTTGCGTGGTCGACCTCCGCGAAAAGCGTCAGGCCGCGCTCGCGTATGAGATCGTGCAGACGTCCGACGACCTGCTCGAATGGGGAATCACTGCGTAGGGTGCGTGTGTCGTCGCGCAGCGACATCGATGAGCTCACGGAGCAGCGCTCGCTGCTGTCAACCGCGCGACGCCTCGAAGAGCCATGTCCCTGTCCTCGTGGTGCTGGTGAGGCCCTTGCTGTACCACTTCCCTCTCACGAGCGCAAGTTCGCAGTGGCCACGCCGGCGAAGAAAGAAGCGGCGATCAACGGATTTGACAGCGCCGGTACATCGGTCACATCCTCGTTGGGTCATTACCGGCTGTCAACAAAGGGACTTCTGCAATGCCACAGACGTCGTGGTCACCGAAGCGCGAGCGGCAGTACGAGCACATCAAGGAAGGGCTGGAGGAGCACGGCAGGCCCGAGGAACTCGCACAGGAGATCGCGGCTCGCACCGTGAACAAGGAGCGGGCCCGGGCCGGCGAAGCCAAGGAAGCCAGCCGGACATCGATCGATGACATCTCGTCCGGCCGGCGCGGAGGTCTGCGCTCGCACAGCGGCTCGGGCGGACGGACCTACGATCAGCTCCGCAACGAGGCGGCGGACCGTGGCATCAAGGGGCGGTCCACCATGAACAAGGAGCAGTTGGGGCGAGCGTTCGAACGCTAGGGGGCGCCGCGATGTACGTCGGGTCGGTCGTGATCGACTGCAACGACTTCGCGGCGATGTATGCCTTCTGGCGGGAGGCGCTCGGCTACGTCCCGCGAGAGCCTCCGGAGGAAGGCTGGGCGGTGCTGCAGGATCCCGACCATCGCCGCGTCAACGTGTCGCTGCAGAGGGTTCCGGAGCCGCGTGTCGGCAAGAACCGCCTCCACCTCGATCTGTACACCGAGGACCAAGCCGGTGAGGTCGCGCGCTTGCTCGAGTTGGGCGCGACTCGCTTTCCACGCGATGCGGGCGCCGATGAGGACTTCGTCACCCTCCAGGATCCCGAGGGCAATCTCTTCGACGTGATCGATCACGGCGAGAGCGGATCACCTCGCGACCGTTAGCAGCTGACGACCGCGTGGCGCGGGACGTCTCCTCCTGCGCCGATGGTAGTTGCTGAATTTGCGTTAGGTAGCCTAATTTGGTAGCCTAACGATATGCCACGATCCACGGCAGCGACGGCCGAAAAGCCGGACCCAAGTGGCGTCCTCGTCGAGGGCCTGGACGCGGACTTTCCCGCGGTCGTGAGCCGGTTGTACCGGCGTCTGCGCGCCGAGAAGGCCAGCGACCAGATCAGCGATTCGCAGTTGTCGGTGCTCGCGCTCCTGGTCAAGGCGGGGCCGCACACGCTTCGCGAGTTGAGCGACCACGAACACGTCACGCCGCCGTCGATGAACCAGACCGTGAACGCCCTCGCCGACTCCGGCTATGTGACGCGTACGGGCGATCCTGACGACGGACGCAAGGTGATCCTGGTCGCAACCGCGGGCGGTGCGGCGCTGGTTGCGGAGACGCGACATCGCCGCCACGCGTGGCTGAACGCGCAACTGCACGGACTCTCCGCCGGCGAGCGCCAGAACTCTCGCTGCTGCCACAGGCATCATCGCCAAGATCGCCAACTCGTGAGCGCCGAGCGTGCGCTGAAGGTCTCGGAGACAATCTCGCCGCGCTACAAGTGGCTGGTGCTCTCCAACACCACTATCGGGCGTGCTGCTGGCGACCATCGACTCGTCGATCATGCTGATCGCGATGCCCGACATCTTCCGCGGCATCAAGCTGAATCCCCTCGCCCCGGGCAACAGCTTCTACCTGCTCTGGATGATTCTCGGGTTCCTGATCGTCAGCAGCGTGCTGGTGGTGAGCCTCGGAAGGCTCGGCGACATGTTCGGCCGGGTGCGCATGTACAGCCTCGGATTCGTCATCTACACGTCGGCCTCGCTGGTGCTGACCATCGACCCCTTGACCGGTCAGGCGGGTTCGCTGTGGTTGATCATCGGCCGCCTCTTTCAGGGCGTCGGCGCCGCGTTCCTGGTCGCCAATTCAGCCGCGATCATCACCGATGCGTTCCCGTCGAATCAGCGCGGTCTCGCGCTCGGCATCAACAACATCGCCGCGATCAGCGGGCAGTTCATCGGCCTGATCCTCGGCGGCGTGCTCGGTGCCATCGACTGGCGGCTTGTCTTCCTGGTCTCGGTGCCCTTCGGTCTCTTCGGGACCATCTGGTCGTACCGCAAGTCTCAAGGAACTCGGGCAGCGTCATCGCGCGCGGATCGACTGGTCGGGCAACATCACCTTCGCGGTCGGCCTGGTGCTGATCATGATCGGCATCACCTACGGCATCGAGCCGGCCGGCGGCCACAGCATGGGATGGACGAGCGCGCCGGTCATCGCGCTGCTGGCGCTCGGTGTGGCGTCCCTGGCCGCCTTCGGCGTCATCGAGTCGCGCGTGGCCGAGCCGATGTTCCGGCTCGCGCTCTTCAGGATCAAGGCGTTCACCTTCGGCACGCTCGCGACCTTCCTGTCGGCGATCAGTCGCGGCGGTCTGATGTTCATGCTGATCATCTGGCTGCAGGGCATCTGGTTGCCCCGGCACGGGTACAGCTTCGCGCAGACGCCTTGCTGGCGGGCATTCTGATGCTGCCGCTGACGGCAGGATTCCTGCTGGCCGGCCCGGTGTCGGGATATCTGTCCGACCGAGCCGGCGCACGCTATCTCGCCACCGGAGGGATGACCGGCGCGGCGGCGAGCTTCCTGCTCCTGATGCTGCTCCCGGTCGGACTTCAACTACCTGGCGTTTCGCCGCGATCCTGCTCTTGTGCGGACTCTCGATGGGGGCGTTCGCCGCACCAAACCGCGCAGCGATCATGAACAGCCTGCCCGCCCGCGATCGCGGCGCCGGGAGTGGGATGAACTCGACGTTCCAGAGCTCCGCGCAGGTGCTCTCCATCGGGATCTTCTTCACGCTGATGATCGTCGGACTGTCTGCGACGTTGCCGACGACCCTGACGCATGGACTGGCGGCCCACGGAGTTCGTCGACCGTCGCGGCGCAAGTCGGCAACCAGCCGCCGGTATCGATCCTCTTCGCCGCGTTCCTCGGCTACAACCCGATCCAGACGCTGGTTGGTGCGGCCGTGCTGAATCATCTGTCCGCAGCCAACCGCGCTGCGCTGATCGGACATTCGTTTTTCTCAAACCTCATCTCGGCGCCGTTCCACTCCGGCCTGACCGCGGCGTTCATCTTCGCGGCCACGATGTCGTTGATCGCGGCGGCAGCGTCGTGGTCGCGGGGGTCCCGGTACATCCATATCGACCCGCTGCCGGCGATCGACGCCTGACCTGAACTCCGCGCTCGGCATGGCCTCGCTTTCCCAGAAACATCCCAGGTCGCTCGGAGGAAACGCGGATTCGCGGTTGTCAATGTCGTGTGCATCGTCAACCGCCAATCACAAAGGAGACACCGACATGACAACGACAACCGTCCTCCTCGACCTCGGCCTCGCGGCCGGAACGTCTGCGCTGGTCACGACCGCGATGTTCGTCATTCCGAACATCGAGCGCATCCGCCTTCGCGGTCGCGAACAGCGCATTCGGGCAGTGCATCACACGCGAGAGCGTCGGGTCCTGGACCCCCAACTCGAGTTGTGACACAGCCACGCTCTCTCACTCTCACGCTCGACCGCCGAAGATGACACGGGCCGTCCCCAAAGGAATTTGGAGGCGGCCCGCTTGTCTATAAAAGAGGGCCGCCTCCAGCACGGTGTGGAGGCGGCCCGGGCGAGAGGGGAGGAGGTTCTAGAGGATCAGCTGCAGCCGCTCGTCGCACCGCAGTTGTGGCACTTGTAGCAAGCGCCGTTGCGCACCATCAGGCTGCCGCAGTCGCTGCAGGTCGGCGCGTCTTCCTGGTTGATGAACGCGCCGGCGCTGGTGATCGGAATCGCGGCACCGGCTTCGCGCGTGCCTGCGCGGCAGCACGCGCTGCGCGCCGCGGCGCGGTGCCGAAGTCGGCGAGATCCGGTCCGACACGCTGCCGTCGGGCTCGCGCCGGATGATGCCGAGGCGATCGCGCTCCTCCTGCGGCAGGAAGCGCGAGGCGAGCCAGCGGAAGATGTAATCCATCACCGACTTGGCGATGGGGATCTCCGGGTTTCTCGTGAAGCCCTGCGGGTCGAAGCGGGTGTGCGAGAACTTGTCGACCAGCGCCGGCAGCGGGACGCCGTACTGCAGCGCGAGCGAGACGGCGGTGGCGAACGAGTCCATCAGCCCGCTGACCGTCGAGCCTTCCTTGGCCATGCGCAGGAAGATCTCGCCGGGCGTGCCGTCCTCGTAGAGGCCGACGGTGATGTAGCCCTCGTGGCCGCCGACCTCGAACTTGTGGGTGATCGCGGTGCGCTCGGCGGGCAGGCGCTTGCGCAGCGGCCGCTCCACCACCTGGACGCGATGCCCGGTCGTCTTGTCGATGCTGGTCGCGAGCGGCTGGCTGCGCTTGCTGCCGTCGCGGTAGATCGCGACCGCCTTGAGCCCGAGCTTCCAGCCGTCGGTGTACGCGCGCTCGATGTCCTCGACGGTCGCCTCGTTGGGCATGTTCACCGTCTTGGAGATGGCGCCGCTGATGAACGGCTGCACCGCGGCCATCATCCGGAGGTGGCCCTGCCACGTGATCGAGCGCTTGCCGTTCTGCGGCTTGAACGCGCAGTCGAAGACGGCGACGTCCTCCTCGCGAGCGTCGGCGCGCCTTCGATCGTGTCGTTGGTGTCGATGTAGGCGATGATGTCCGCGATCGCGGTCTCGCCGTAGCCGAGCCGGCGCAGCGCCGCCGGCACGGTGCCGTTGACCATCTTCAGCATCCCGCCGCCGACGAGCTTCTTGTACTTGACGAGCGCGATGTCCGGCTCGACGCCGGTGGTGTCGCAGTCGAGCATGAAGCTGATCGTTCCGGTCGGCGCGAGCACGGTCGCCTGCGCGTTGCGATACCCGTGCTGCGCGCCGAGCTCGTGCGCCTCGTCCCACGCGTGCCGCGCCGCGCCGATGAGGTCGGCCTCGATGTTGTCGGTGGGGATGTTGTACGCGGCCTCGCGGTGCTTGCCGATCACGCGCAGCATCGGCTGGCGGTTGGCCGCGTAGCCGCTGAACGGGCCGATCTCGCGGGCGATGCGCGCCGACTGCGCGTAGGCCTCGCCGGTGATGATCGAGGTGAGGCAGGCGGCGAGGTCGCGGCCCTGCGGCGAGTCGTAGGGAACGCCGCGCGCCATCAGCAGCGCGCCGAGGTTCGCGTAGCCGAGGCCGAGCGGACGGAAGTCCTCGCTGTTCTTGGCGATCTTCTCGGTCGGGTACGACGCGTTGCTGACCAGGATCTCCTGCGCGGTGATCGTGATGTGGATCGCGTGCTTGTACGCCTCGATGTCGATCGAGCCGTCCTCGTTGAGGAAACGCGTGAGGTTGATCGACGCCAGGTTGCAGCGGTGTCGTCGAGGAACATGAACTCGCTGCAGGGGTTGCTCGCGTTGATGCGCCCGGTCGCCGCCGACGTGTGCCAGTCGTTGATGGTCGTGTCGTACTGCATGCCGGGATCGCCGCACTGCCACGCCGATTCGGCGATCAGGCGCATCAGGTCGCGCGCCTTGACGGTCTTGAGGATCCGGTTGGCGTCGGTCACCGCGCGCAGGTGCCAGTCGCGGTCGTCCTGCACGGCGCGCATGAACTCGTCG
The DNA here is from genome assembly GCA_963768105.1 of Candidatus Dormiibacterota bacterium. Taxonomy (GTDB): domain Bacteria; phylum Chloroflexota; class Dormibacteria; order Aeolococcales; family Aeolococcaceae; genus Palsa-851. The sequence goes on from CAVYGR010000002.1 coordinate 344,237, forward strand.
GTCACGCGGACGGAGTTGTTGCTGTTCTGGAAGAAGACCGACGAGTACGCCTCGCCGGTGAACGAGCTGTCGTAGCCGGCGTCGATGAGCGCCCACGCCTTGCGCTCCTCGCTCACCTTGCAGGTGATGAAGTCCTCGATGTCGGGATGGTCGGCGTTGAGGATGACCATCTTCGCGGCGCGCCGCGTCTTGCCGCCGCTCTTGATGACGCCCGCGAACGCGTCGAAGCCCTTCATGAAGGACACCGGCCCGCTGGCGGTGCCGCCGCCGGCGAGCGACTCCGTCGACGAGCGGATCGGGCGAGAGGTTCGTGCCCGTGCCGCTGCCGTACTTGAAGAGCATGCCCTCGGTCTTGGCCAGCGTGAGGATCGAGTCCATCGTGTCCTCGACACTGTTGATGAAACACGCCGACGCTTGCGGCTTGCTCCGTGGCGACGCCGAGGTTGAACCACACCGGGCTGTTGAAGCTCATCTTCTGATGCAGCAGCAGGTGGGTGAGCTCGTCCTGGAACGCCTGGGCGTCGGTCTCGGTCGGCGAAGTAGCCGCCCTCGCGGCCCCACTTCGGCGATGGTGTCGGCGACCCGCGCGATCATCTGCTTGACGCTGGTCTCGCGACCCGGCGTGCCGAGCTTGCCGCGGAAGTACTTGCTGACCACGACATTTGTGGCCATCTGTGACCAGAACGTGGGGATCTCGAAGTCCTTCTGCTCGAAGACGGTCTCGCCCTTCTCGTTGCCGATCGCGGCGGTCCGCTTCTCCCAGGTCACCTCGTCGAAGGGATGCACACCCTCGCGGGTGAACTGGCGCTCGACGTGGATACCCCCGCCCTCGACCTCGACCTTGGCGTTGACGCGGGCCTGACGTCCCGATTTCTGCGCCGAGATCGACGTCCAGAAGGCGGCTCCATCGAGATGCTGTGAGAGTCGTCGGGACGGGTTTGGAGGCGGATCGATCCACGGTCTTTCCTCTTCTGGCTGGTGGGCGCTTCATTGTGCGGAGACGTGTGCAAGACTGCGCCCTGGCGGGCTGGGGCCCCAATCTCCGCGTACTGAGATCACCTCAATGATCCCATATCTTGGGGCTCGGCCGTCCGGGAGCCCCCATATCTTGCGAGTCGCGGGGTCAGGAGTCAAGGGGGTTATGGCGGCTCTGTTGCGACGGTGAGGATGGCTCGATGCAGGTCCGGAACCTCGATCCGCATCGAAACGCGTCGATCGCCCGCGAGCAGCAGGAACTCGCCGCGAGATGCGGTCTCGAGGAAGCCCCGCTGCGCCTCGGTGAGGCCGAACGCATGTTCCATTCGAGCGGTTTCTGCGGCTCGATGACCGCCGAGGAGCACGACCGCGCAATTGGTCGCGATCACGCTGCCCTCGTCGCTGCCGAGCAGGTCCTGCGCGTTCTGCGTCGCCACCACGAGCGACGCGCCGTATTTGCGGCAGCGCCTGGCGAGTTGCACGAGCAGGTCGCGCAACGGCCGGTGTGCGCAGAGCGCACCGACCTCATCGAAGACGATGTGACGGCGCCGGCGGTCGCGTCGCACCAGATCCCACAACCAGCGCGCGACGATGAGCGTCGCGGCCGCGACGTGCTCGGGCGGCATGTCGCGCAGCGAGATCGCGCACACGCCGGAATCGACAGCGAGCGAGGTCGGGCGATTGAACAGCGCGCCGAGTCCGCCGGTGCAGAAGCGACGCACGACCATCGCCACCGGGCGTGCCTCGACGATCGAGGGTGGCGAGGCAGTCCTCGAGCAGCGGCATGCGCTGTTCGCCGGCCGCGAGTTGCAGCGCCTCGCGCGCCGCGGCGTCGACCACGGCGCGTTCGACATCGCCGAGACGATCGCCGCAGAGCACGGTCACGAGGTCGACGACCGCGGCGACCGCCTCCTCCGGATCGTCGCCGGCGCCCTCGAACACGTTGACGGCGGCATCGGTTCCCGGCGCGAGCTCGAGGTATCGACCGTGCAGTGCCTCGACCAGGCCGCGGTACTCGCCCTCGGGATCGATGATCACCGAGTTCACGCCCGCGACCGCCGCCTCGAGCACGAGCGCGCCGATCGCGAAGCTCTTGCCGTGGCCCGAGGCCGCGAACACCGCGATGTTGGGGTTGCTGTGCCGAGTGGTGTCGAACGGCGCGACGCGCACCGGGAGACCCGAGCGGATCACCGCGCCGAGCCGGTAGCCGTCGGGATCCGAGCACCCCGCCTCGATCCAGGGAATGCACGTCGCCGCCGCGGTCGAATCGACCAATTTGACTGCGCGCAGCGCGTCCACGCCGAGCGGCAATGTGCTCACGAACGCGGCCAGGTGGCGGAAGTGCGTGGCCTCGACGCCGACGAGGGCGGCGGCGAATCCAAGGCGGAGAACGTCGCTGCTCGCATCGAGCTCGTCGAGCGAGTGCCCCCGCGCGGTGGCGACGACGGAGAGGTGCAGGGGACGTCCGAGATTGCGTGCCAGCCGTTCGCGCAGGGCCGTGGCGGCGTCGAGCCCGATGTCCACGTGCACGTCGGCGAGCGCGCCGCGTTCCATCTCGAGCATGCGGTGCGCGGAGAAGTCGCGCAGGCGGCGGTTGAGGCGGCCGAGCGCGTCACCGAGGCGCGCCGGCGCCAGGTGGATCGCGATGTCGCACTCGGCCTGTACGCGCAGCAACGGAGCGAGCCAACCCGCTTCGACCGGATGACCCGGGAGGCGGCGCAGCGCATGACCGCGAATGAGGATGTCGTCGACCGCTAGGTGCTGTGCGTCCTCATGCCATCGTCCTGAAGAGTTTCCATCGAAGTTGTCTGCAATCGCGGCGAACAGCGCGTCGCCTGTCGAGTCGCGCAGCGCCGATGCCGAGCGCCGACAACCGGTCGGTGGCGTGGGCACAGGCGGAGTCGAGCGCGCCGGGGGTCGGTTCGCGCAGCGCGACGAGGACCTGTCGAGCATGCCTGTTGCCATCGCGGAGCTGCTCGGTCCAGTGGCGATGCATCGCCGCGTCGAGGTCGGCATGCGGCGTCGACGCAGTCGTTGGCTGCGGCGCTGGGAGCGGCCGGACGCGGACGAGCAGCTGCATCGGGCTGTCGAGCGAATGGCACATCCGCGCGAACGCGGCGGCCGTCGTGGCCTTGCGCGCCGGGTCGAGCGCATCGATATCGAGGTCGCCGGTCGCCAGCACGGCCGAGCAGCCACCGTCGTACTCGACATGGTCACGGCAGACGAGCATCTCGGTCGAGGGTTGACGCAGCGGAGCAAGGCGTCTCCGCGCGACGCTGTTCAGCCGGGCCATTGCGAACGCAGCTCACCGCCGATCCTGCGGGCGAAGCGGCGCAGCGCGATCGCCGCCGGGCCCGACTCCTCGAGCCCGACAAGCCGATGCGCATTCTCGGCGCTGACCACCGAATCGTCGTCGGGGATCTCGCCGATCACCTGGCCGCCGAGGTCGGCCATCGGCTCGCTCAGGTCGGTTCCCGCCCGCGATCGATTCACGATGTAGCGAAGCTGCTGGCGCAGGCCGAGCTGGCGCAGCGCCTCGGTGCTGCGATACGCATCCTGGACGCCACCAGCAGTGGGGACGATCACTACGAAGACGTCGTCACACGCGCAGAGCGCAGCGGTGGTCAGCGGCGACAGCTCCGGCGAAACGTCGAGCACTACGAGGTTGAAGCCCTCCATGTCGAGCTCGCGCAGCACCTCGCGGACCAGCGCCGGGGTCACCGGCCACTCCGGGTTCACCGCGCGCTGCGGACCGAGGAGGACGCGAGCGCCGGACGCGTGGGTGATCATGAAGTCGCTGACGCTGCGGTCTTCGGGCGGCGCCAGCGCGTAGTCGAGCAGCGTCCGCTCGGGGGCGCCGAGGCGGACGCTCACCGTCGGGCTGCGCAGGTCGAGGTCGACCAGCGCGACCTTGGGAGCCGGGTGCTCCTCGCTGTGGCTGCCGGCGACGATGCAGGCCAGCTCGGTCGCGAGCGTGCTCCGGCCGGTGCCGCCGCGGAGCGAGAAGAAGGTGATGCGTCTCGGACCGTCGCGCCGTGTGGAGCGGGTGATCGCCGGCGAGACGGCGGGCTGCCGCGGAGGACGCGACCCGCGGGAGGCGAAGAGGTCGATGATCGGAGCGGGTGTCGGCGCTGCCGTGTCGATCGGTGCGATTTCTGGGAGCGACGAACCGGGCCTCGCCGCCGCCGTGGCACGAATGCCACCCGAGCCATGTCCGAGCAGGGGCGCCTCCGTCCCCGCCGCACTGAGCGACGCTGCTCTGGCGGCCAGCGGCGTCTCAGAGGCTCGTGGCTGCGCATCCGCGAACGAGCCCGGCGCCGCCCGCAACGCCGGCTCGCACTGCGTCGAGCCGCTCCGCGGCCTCACGAGAAACAGCCCGGCGAAGACCGCCCAATCCAGCACCGGCCGCCCGGCCACGCGCATCCATCCCAGCCCCGCCGCCAGCACACCGAGGAGCACGGCGACCGGGTCGGCGAACGCGGCGGGCAGCGGCGAGCGAACCAGGGAATACGCTCCAAGTGCTCCCACCATCACCACCGCGAGCTGCCCGCCACTCAGCCCGAACGCGATGTGGTCGGGTCGGTCGAAGCCCTCGGCGAACTCGATCGGGTCCAAACCGCCACTCCAATGATTGCGCTCGCAGAATGACAGCATGGTAGGAGCCGTCCGCTCCCCGGGAGCGGACAAACGGCGAGCCCGGATCAGTCCTTGACGGAGCGACGGGCGTCAGAAGTAGTGGCGCCGCCCGAGTACCGGGTGGCCCGTTCGTCCCATGACTGCCAGGACGATTCCCAGCACCACCAGGCCGACCCCGATGCCCCAGATGATGGGATTGGTCGTCGACCAGATGTCGATCGATGTGACGTCGATGGTGGGCGCCGCCGAGATCCAGCCCGCGTACACGCCGGCGATGATCAGGGCAACGCCGAGAATGATCATGCGGCCCCGTACGGCTCGAGCAACGCTCGCCGCTCCATCCCGGTCGTGGATTGTGCAGGCGTCGGGATGCACCTCGCAACCGAGTGAAGCGCGCCCCAGCAGGAGGCGCTACGGCGGAGCCTTCGTGCCCCCCGGTGTGGTGACCTCCTCGAGGAATCCGTCAATCGCCGCGGCCACTTCCACCGGCCGCTGCACCGGGAGGTCGTGCACCCCGTCGATCCACACGATCCGGGCCCGATCGCCGAGCACCTCCCGCACGCGGGCCATCGATCGCATCTTCGGGGTGTCCTCGTGGTCGGGATGGCCGGCGGGGATGAAGAGGATCGGGCACCGCACCTTCTCCATCAGTTCGAACCCGTCGGCGTCGAAGAGGTGATGGGCGATCTCCATGTGGTGGTCGAGGCTCAGCCGCGGCCGGAGCGTCCCTGCCCCGCTGCCGTCATCCTCGAAGTTGCCGACGAGGATCTCGGCCGCGGTGTCCGGGTCGGAGCCGTCGCGCAGTGGGGAGGACTCCATCCAGGCGCGGAGCATCGCCGGGGTGATCCCGGTCAGCGCGGGCGGCCGCATGGTCTGCTCGGCCATCTCCCAGGACGGCCCGAAGTAGGCCTTGAGATCGCCGGCGCCGCCATCGATGCAGACGACGCCGAGCGCCAGGTCGGGATGGTCGACGGCGAGGGCGAGCGCGACGGTCGCCCCCCAGCTGTGGCCCACCGCCACCACCGACGAGGGATGCACCACCGCTAACAACCCAGCGAGATCGGCGGACACGGTGTCGAAGTCGTAGCCGCCGTCGGGCCGATCGCTCCGCCCGTGCCCAGGCAGGTCCACCGCGAGCACACGGTGCCCCGGGACCAACCGCTCCGCCACCAGGTCCCACCAGCGCGCGTTGCTCGCCAACCCGTGGAGCGCCAGCACGGCGGGCTCGCCGCCGGCGTGGTCGCGTACCGACAGTGTCAGGCGCGGGGTGTCGACCCGGTACTCGTCGATAGGGTGGGGCATGCGCCAGGGATTGTCGCCGAGGACGGCATTCGGCCCGGTAGCATGGCGCGGTGGCGGGCCGGTCCCGCACGGTCTGTGAAGGAGCCACAGCCTTGTCGGCGATCGAGCCGTACACCCGGCGGATGCTCGGCAGCGTCCAGCCCATCATCGTTGCCAACCGGGCGCCGCTGGTCCTGCACCAGGCGGACCCGTATCGCAACACACCCGAGCGCCTCGTCAAGGGCGCCGGCGGCCTCGTGACCGCCATGACCTCGCTCGCCGCGGCCACCGACGCCGTCTGGGTGGCGATCGCCCGCGACGCCGCGGACCGCACCCTGGCGGAGCGAGGCGATCCGGCCGAGCTGACCACCGATGACGGGAGCACTGTCAAGGTCGCGTTCGTCGAGCCGGCGGCGCAGGCGTACGACCTCTACTACAACGTGATCAGCAACCCGCTGCTCTGGTTCATACAGCACTACCTCTGGAACCTGGCCCGCGAGCCCATCGTCGACGAGACCATCAAGCAGGCGTGGATCGACGGCTACGTGACCGTGAACCAGCTGGTCGCCGACCGCGTCATCGCCGAGGCGGAGCGGGCCGAGAAGCCGGCGCTCGTCTTCGTGCAGGACTACCAGCTGTATTGCGTGCCCGGGATGATCCGCGAGCGGCTCGAGAGGGTGCGCATCCAGCACTTCGTGCACATCCCCTGGCCGACGCCGCAGTACTGGACCATCCTCCCCAAGCACATGCGCGACGCGATCGTGCGCGGCCTGCTCGGCGCCGACATCATCGGCTTCCAGACGCTGCGCGACGTGCGCAACTTCCTGCTGACCTGTGAGGAGAACCTCGGGCTCACCGTCGACCAGCGCGAGCGGACGGTGTTCTTCGAGGGGCGGGCGGTGTGGGTGCGCAACTACCCGATCAGCATCGATCCCAAGACGTTCATCCAGCACTCGGAACGCCCGGAGGTCCACGCCGAGGAGGAGCGGATCGAGCAGTGGCGGCCGAAGCACCTGATCCTCCGCGTCGACCGCACCGACCTCAGCAAGAACATCGTGCGCGGCTTTCTGGCGTACGAACGCATGCTCGCCGCCCATCCCGAGCTGATCGGCGACGTGCTCTTCTGGGCGTTCCTGCAGCCGAGCCGCCAGGACATCGACGACTACCGCGCCTACCTCGGCCACGTGCTGAGCATGGCGGCGCGCATCAACCGCGAGTTCAGCCAGGCTGGCTGGACGCCGATCCGCGTCGAGATCGACGACAACATGGAGCGGGCGATCGCCGGGTACCGCAACTACGACGTGCTGCTCGTCAATCCCATCTATGACGGTATGAACCTGGTCGCCAAGGAGGGCCCGCTGGTCAACCGGCGCGACGGGGTGCTCGTGCTCAGCGAGAACGCCGGCTCACACGAGGAGCTCGGGGATCACGCGCTCACCGTCAATCCGTTCGACATCGCCGAGACCGCTGAGGCGCTGTACTTCGGGCTGATGATGGACCTGCAGCAGCGCCAGGTGCGCCTGCGCAAGATCCGCGACACGGTGATGACCAACGACATCACGCGCTGGATCGCCAATCAACTCCAGGATCTGCGCGAACTGATCGGGTAGCGCCCGCCGGGGGCGCCGGCCGGGTCAGTGGTTGAAGCCGGCGAACCCCGCGATGAACAGCCAGCCGACGACGGCGAAGAAGGAGATCCAGATCGCGATGAAGATCCGGCCGTCGGCCAGCCGGCGATGGCGGAGATAGCGGCGACGAACTGCGAGGTCGGCAGACCCATCAGGTTGGTTGCGGGGGAGTCGGTGAAGTGGAGAGAATTCCGCCATCTGCAGTACCAACGAGGCTGCCCCCGAGGGGGTTACGCCCGCCGAGGTACGCGCAAGTATCATGCAGATCTTCCGAATTGTGGGTGAAAGTCACGGAACGCTCCGCTTGCCCACGCCTGGAGATGAAGTGGACGGCGACGCGCCCGACAGCACCGACCCGATCACGCTCGCTCGCCAGGTCGTCGAGGACGCCATCCGCATGGCCCGCGCCGAACTCAACGTGGTCACTGCGGAGCTCAAGCGGGCGGTCATCCAGCTGGCGATCGCGATCGCGCTGATCATGGTGGCGGCGGTGTTCCTCTTGATCGCGGTGATCGAGGGTTTGAACGCGCTACCGTCCGGGCTGAGCGTTCTCGGCAGCGAATGGCTGCGCTGGCTGGTGCTCGGCGGGATCTTTCTGCTCCTCGCCGCAGTGCTCATCTATATCGGGCAGCGCCGCGCGCGGAAGGCGATCAAGCGAGGACGGAACCAGGTGCAGGGCACGTTGAAGGAGGATGCCGAGTGGCTCCGGGAACTGACGAAGCGCAGCGTCAAAGGGAGCTGACCAAGCAGGCGCTCGCGCAGAGCGCCGGCAGGCTCGAGCAGCGGGTGCGTGCTGAGCTGGACTGGAAGGCGCGCCTGCGCCGGGACGGCCCGCGGATCGCGGCGATCGGTGGGGCGGCGATCGTGTTGGTGGGGACCCTGCTGGTGATCCGTTCGCGGCTGCGGCGCGGGGGCGATGACGAGGTGGTGGGTCCCACCACGCTCGAGGACCTCGCCGCCGAGCTCCAGGCGCTGCGCAAGGAGGTCAAGAAGGGCGACAAGGCGCCGATCTGGCAGCAGATCGTGCTCCGAGGGGTGGGTGCCGCCGGTGCGGCGGGCGGCGCCTACGTCGCCAAGATGGTCGTCGACCGCCAGACGGCTACGGCCGGGGCCGAACCGCGATAGTGATCCTGCCGATGGCGCAAACCGCGCCGTCGTTGTTGGTGATCTCGACGTCCCAGATCCAGGTGGTGCGCCCGCGATGACGTGGCTTCGCCTCGGCGTGGATGGTGCCGGTGTTGATGGGCCGGAGGAAGCTGGTGTGGTTGGACATCCCGACCGCGATGTTGCCCGCGTCCGTGACGCCGAGGTGGGTGCCAACTGAGGCGAGGGTCTCGCCGATGGCGCAGAAGACCCCGCCGTGGACGATCCCGTAGGGCTGGAGGATCTTGGGGGTGACCGGGACGGTGGCGGTGACGAGGTCCGGGGTGGTCTCGCCGAACTCGAGCCCGTAGAGGGCGTCGAAGACCATCAAGGGGCCGGAATCGGTGCTCGCCATACGGCGGGCAAGTGTCGCACGCGCCCCTGAGGGGGTCGCCGTCAGTGCTTGACGAGCAGCTCGGTGAGCGCGCCTTCGTGCGACGAGAGGAGGGAGTGGAGCTCGAGCATCTCGTCTCCGGTGATGGGGTCGGCGACGTCCGGGACGCCCTCATCGATGGCGGGGACCTTGTTCTCGTCGGCCTCGGTCTGGAAGATGATCTGGAGGAGGTTCTCGTCGTTGCAGGACGCGCAGGTGACGCGGACCAGCGCCCGGTTGCCCTGCTGTGCGAGGACGTTGATCCCGCAGTCGGCCATGTTCTCGCCACAGGCGGAGCAGCGGTAGCGCCGGGCCTGAAAGCGGAGCAGCTCGAGCAGATCCATCACTGACCAGTATATGCCGCGTGCCGAGGTGGCAAACGGGGGCGCTGGTGGGGGTCCGGTACACTCGACGACCTCCGCTGGGGAGTGGCCAAGTGGTAAGGCAGCTGATTCTGGATCAGCCAATCGGAGGTTCGAATCCTCCCTCCCCAGCCAACCCGAATTTTGAATTCAATTCGGGCATTTTCGGGTGATTACGACCTGTGGATAAGTCCCCAAAACATCACCCGATTAGTCGCTCCTGAGCATTGATTTTTCGGCTCAGTCGACGACCATAAACGCTCCAATGTCTGCATGAAAGGGCTGCCACACCATGACCGTACGAGTCCTTAAGACCAGGACCCCGTCCGCACTGACGCTCCTCGCCGACGACTACCTGAGCAACTGCCGGGCGCGCGGCCTCTCGCCGCGCAGCGAGCGCCAGTACACCTACTCGATGTACTCGGTGTTTCTCCCCTGGTGCGAACGGGCGGGCCTCACGGATCTCAGCCAGCTCGACCGCCGCGCCGTCGACCGGTTCACTTCAGAGCTGCTCGCCCGCACCACGAAAGCCGGCCAGCCGCTTTCCAAGCACACCGTCGCCACCTACATCCGTCCGATCCGCCTGCTCTTCGGCTGGGCGAGCCGGGAAGGCGAACCGGTGCTCGCTGCACCCCAGCTCCCTCGCCGCGGTCGCCCCATCAGAGACGTGCTCAGCCGCGCTGAGGTTGATCAGCTCGAGCAGGCGGCGCCTACCGAGCGCGACAAGGTGATCATCCGTGTCTTCGCCGACTGTGGTCTCCGCCTCGACGAGCTCACCCGCCTCACCGCCGGCGACGTGATCCGTAGCGGCCGGCAGGTGCACGTTCGCGTCCACGGGAAGCGCGATCGAATCCGGGATGTGCCGGTGCCGCCAACGCTCGCCCGTCGGCTCGACCGGCTGATCGAGGATCGCCCAGACGAGCGCAGCTCGGATGCAATCTTCCTGACCTCTCGCCGCGGCCCACTCGGCGACTTTGACGCCCTGACCAGCGGCGGCATCTATCAAATCGTCAAGGACACCGTCGCCAAAGCCGGGATTCCCAAACGGGTACACCCGCACTTGCTGCGGCATTCCTGGATCACCGAGATGCTGCGCCGGGACATGAACTCGGTGCAGTTGTCCTTCATCGCCGGAGCATCCCCTGAGGTGATCGCCAGCTGCTACGCCCACTTAAACAAGGACGACAGCTACAACGCGATGGTCAGAGCGCTCACGTCCCCGAGCCGGCGGTGAGCTCCGAGCGCACCGACGTCATGAGCTCGCTACGTCTTCCCGGGTGCGGGTGGCTGATCACATTCAGGCGGCGGGTCGCCTCGGCCGAGCAACCGTTCGATCACCTCGTCGACGGACGTTCCGCTCAGGGCCGTGGCCAGGAGCTTCACCGTGGTCACCGACATGAGGTTGCTGCCGAATGCCCTGCTCACCGTGGAGTTGCACACGCCCGCCTCCTTGGCGAGAGCCGAGCCGTTCCAACCGCGAAGCGCGGCCATGTGCTTCAAGACCTCGCCGTTGATGAAGACACTCATGGCTGTCCCTGGTCAGTCAATACCGTTCGCCACATCTGCGCTGGTCTAGCTCGGTGAAAGTGAACGGCATCGCCACACGTCTTCGGTCATGATGCACGCTGCGGGATCGGGAGTCAAGGTATGTTGCTGTTTGGATATCCCTTATGGGATATGGGTTTATCCATCAGAATTATGTCACTTCCCCATCAGGACCGGAGACGACGATGGCTGATGGGAATGCCGCATAACTGCCGGTTTCGCAGTGCGCTGAATACGCATCCGAGCACTTGCCAGGTGTTGTTCGTGGATATGGGTTTCTCCGCGCGGAGAACTCCGACTACTGATGGGAATATCCATATCCGGCAGTTCGGCGGCCCGGCGGGGGGTCCGTTGCATTTGGGATGTTCTCGGGCCTTGATTCGGTCCACTCGGAGACCCTCGCGTTCCTGGACAACTCACTCGGCGCGAGGCAAGGGGCGTTCGACCAAGTCCTCCGCCACCTCCGCGCCGCCGGGGTTTCCTGCAGGCGCAATGGCTGAGCGTGCGGGCGGCTGGCCTACAGCGCTCATGGCCCATCGCTGCGGCGACATCGGAGGCTGGGAAACCGATCGACCTCGTCCTCGACTGCCTGCAGGTCTCGCGCGTTGACAGGCCCCGTGGTGCGGCCCGTGCGTGCGCTCAGGCATGATCACTCATGCGACAACCTGTGGTGCGATGGCGGCGGACCTGTCGACGGGCGGCCCGACTCCGCGGAGCAGCGCCTTGAGCCCGTCGGGCCGTCCGAGCTGCCGTGCGGGACGGTTGGCACCCTACGCCGTAGAGCACCACTTCGCGCGCGCGTAGAGGACCGCGCAGCGGCCCCGGAACCGCGTCGCAAACGCAGCGCAAACGGCGAGCAAACGGGCGCAAACGATAGGCAAACGGATCAGGCTCACGGGTTCGGGGAGCCTGACACCTATCACGATGGTCGAACCACGTAGTCGGACGCTCGCCTTTCGGGTGACCGAGGCAGAGCGGCAGATCATCGACACCCAGGCCCGCGAGATGGGCCTCGAGCCCTCGGAATACGTCCGCCTGGCAGTGCTTGACGTCGCGAGGATCAAGACGCATTCCCTCGAGGCTGCCCGGGCCGAGGTCCGTCGAGAGCTTGCAGCGACGCAAGACGCTCTCGCCAGAGCGGCCGTGGCATGCGACGCGTGGAAGCGTCGGGCCGAGGCACTCGGAGGGGTGGAACTGGAGCTATCAGCCACAAGAGACAGCCTTACTGCGATGACCGAGGCCCGAGGCCTGTTTCGGAGCAAGGCCGAATCTCTCGAACTTAAGCTGCATCAGGCCCCGGAGGAACTCAAGGTCGCCGTCAAACAGCTGATCGCCGGCGCTCCGGATGCGCGAGCCGAGGTGGCACAGATATGGGCGCGGATCCCACCCTTTCCGTACCCGGATCGGGAGCAGATCCTGCCGACCATTGCGGCCGAAGTCGCCGACGCGATCGAATCGATCGTCACGCGCTTCCGGACAAATGCCGAGGCGTTCGCAGCGTGGCCGACCCTGCGGGGGCGGATCGAGTGGCTGTTTGAGGGACTTCATCTGGACGCCGGCAGGGGGTTCCGCCGAGGCGACGGTCGTACCGCAGCTGCATGGAAACCGGTCGTGGATGCTCTCGCTCAGGCGGATAAGGAGCGACGTCGATATGTGGCCGACTTTGTCGACATCTGACCGGGCGGTCTGCTCCCGAAACTGGGCCGGAGGCCCGCTGCTCGCGGTGCTGACCCGCCGGCGCCACGCCGAGCCAGCGTGAAGACACGGACGGAGCCTCAGTGGACCCGGAGGCACGAGATCAGTCGCTCCTGATGACCGGGGAATGCGCGCTCAGTTGATGCCATTCAGTTCAAAATCGCCGCAATCGGGAGCGGCACGTAGAACAGGTAACGCGCTGGCTCAGCCGATCAGAGGGCCGAAGCCTTTCTTCGATGGCTTTCACAGTCGCCGGACGCGGAGCACGCCGGTCAGCATCGGGAGCGTAAATTCGCCGCGGGCGGTCTCCCGTCTGCTCGCGAGGAAGGAGCGGATCCGACCGAGCGTGGCCTCTCGTTCCTGTTCTGGCATGACCAGCATCCCCGCCTTCGTCGCGAGCGTCGCGACGAGGGAGTTGGCGGTCCGGCGCTGCCCATGCGGGAACTCGGCCTGCTCCGCCGAGCCGAACGGGGCGACCGATCCGACGTTTGGAAGGTGCGCTTCGGCCGTCTCGGCGCGCCAGCGGGCGAACGTGTCCCTCGGGCCAATGGCCGCGCTCCCGCTGACGCGCTCGAGTCCGGCAACCCAGTCGACCCGGTTGTCGAAGACGTTCCACAGGCCGGCCAGGATGCCGTTTGGTTCGAGGACTCTGGCTATCTCGGGTCCCGCGATGTCCATGTCGAACCAGTGCATGGCATTGCCGGCTAGCACGGCATCGACGGACGCGTCCGGCAGGGGTATCTCCTCGGCATTACCCGGCAGGGCACGGACAGTCGGCAGCGCGCGGCGCAGCTCGGTCAGCATCGCCGGGTCAGGCTCGACCGCGATGATCTCGGCGCCCAGCGCGGCCAGCGTGGCGGTTAGCTTGCCGGTTCCCGCGCCGAGGTCGAGCACTCGGGAGCCCGGCGCGCGTTCGAGCGCCCAGCGCACCGCGGCCCGCGCGTAGTCCGGGCGGTGCTCGGCGTATGCGGTCGCCGCTGCGCCGAACGACGAACCCAGAAGTGAGCCGTTCGTCCTGTCCCACCTGGTTATCGCCTCCGAACGCCACTTCACGGCGAGTGGTTCTGGCAGAGCTGCCGCCTCGCACCGACACGTTGATTCCGCATAGGTGTTGCGTCAAGACCGGACCCTCGGGGCGCGAGGTTGGATCAGTCGCCGCACAGGAGCGGGGTGGTCGGGTCACCCCACCCTGCGGAGTTCACCATGCCCGTGAGGCAGACGGTGGGGGTAGAGCGGAGAACTTTGGCTCAGCCAATCAGAGGCTCGAATACACCCCAGCCGATCGGGCTACTGGCCGGGGCCCCACGGTTGCGACAGCGAGATGGCATCTCGCCGGAGGCCGACGAAGTGAATCCCGCTACTGCTCCACCCGGAACAGCACCCACTCCCCGGGCACGCCCTTCAACGGGTGCGCGCCAAGGTCGACGAACCGAATGCCGGAGCCGGCGACGAGGTCCTTCACCGTGCTGGAGACACGCACCTCGCCGGTCCCGCTCCGGCGGCGACACGTGCAGCGATGTGCACGGCGATCCCGGCCAGGCCCGAAGCCGTCACCTCGCACTCGCCCGTGTGCACACCCGCGCGAATCTCGATCCCGAGCGACCGCACTGCCGCAGCAACGGCTTGCGCGCACCGGATCGCCCGCGCGGGTCCGTCGAATCCGGCCATGAAGCCGTCGCCGGCGGTGTCTACCTCGACACCGCGATGGATCGCGAGCTCACGCCGGACGACAGCGTGGTGCGCTTCGAGCAGGTCTCGCCACGCCCGATCGCCCAGCGCAGCCGCACGCTCGGTCGAGCCGACAATGTCCGTGAAAAGGACCGTCGCCAGGACGCGGTCGGTGTCGGGTGCGTGATGTGCGCCGGTGAGAAACTCCTCAACCTCGTTCGTGATCGGCATCCAGTCGCCGAGAAAGGGGATGTGGTCATCGCCCGCGAGCTCGACGAATCTGGCGCCCGGAATGCGCTGGGCGGCGGCGCGCCCGATGGCAACGTCGATGACTTGATCGCCGGTGCGATGCAGCACGAGCGTCGGAGCCTGGATGAGTGGCAAGGCCTGGCGCACGTCGATAGAGGCGAGGATCTCCGCTCGTTCGCGCCAGGCACCCGGCGAATTCCCAAGCCGTTCGAAGCGCGCCCACCACTGCTTGAACCGCTCGTCGTGGCTCGGTCCCTGGATGTCGAGGTTCTCGTCCGGTCCCCATCTCGCTCGTGAACCGCTCGAAGAACTGCCGCTGCTCCTCCGCGGTCCGGCCGTACGGCCAATCGGGCGACCGCACGGTCTTCGCCGACGGCGCGTAGAGGACGAGCGCGCGGGCGCGCTCCGGGTACGTCGCGGCGAACAGCAGCATCATCGCCGCCGCGCGTGCCCCGCCGAAGATGGCTGCGGTCTCCGAGCCGGCCGCATCCATGACCGCACGGACGTCGTCCATCTGCAGCTCGACGACCGGCGGCTCGGGACCGCGGTCGGAGAGCCCGACCCCGCGCATGTCGAACAGGATCAGCCGCGAGAACGACGCCAGCCGGTTGAGGTACCGCGCCCATGCCGGCCACTCCCACATGATCTCGAGGTTGGACCAGATCCCCGAGCTGTACACGAGGTCGATCGGTCCGTTGCCGATCACCTGGTACGCGATGTGCACGCCGTCATGGACGGCGTAGTTGACTGTCTTCTCCACCGCCGAAGCGTACCGGCCGGGGCGGTGAGGGAGATCGCCCCGGAGCACCGTGGTCGGGTGGGGCTCAGCTCCAGCGGGCGGCGATCGCGAGGCCCGGGCGGGCGCTGCCCACGAGTTCCGACCACGGTGCCCCGCGACCCGAGGCAGCCGCTGGCGGAAGCGCCACACCAGATCATCCGATGAACAAGAGTGGGGTCGTCGGGTCAGCCGACCCTCCGGAGTTCACCACGCCCGTCGGGGAGGTGCGGGAGGTAGATCTGAGAACGCTGGCTCAGCCGATCAGCGGTTCGAGTCTCCCTCCCGCCGATCCGGACACCATGCGGAGCAACCACGGGAGGCGGCCCCAGCGACGATCGGGCTCCGTCGGCGCTGAGCGGGTACCTCCGTCCCCTCAGGAATCAGTTCTTGGCGGCAGGTACGCAGAGAGACAAGCCCTCCTGCCCACCGAAGGACCCTCAGCCGCGGCCGACTGCGATGCGTGCCCTCTGGACGAACACGGTGCGTCCAGCTTGGTCGGCCAGCTCCGCATAGCGCGCCATCGCTGCGCCGCGGAACGCTTGGCGTTTTTCGTCCGGCATCATGTCCCAGTAGACGCGCGCCCCGTGGCTCAGCTGCCAGCGCCACCATTTCTCAGACCTTGTTGGATCTCCTGCTCGGTCACGGCGATCAGGACCGGCGGCACGCTCAGATCTGAGCTCTTCACGCGCGTTCAGAGACGTCAGCTTCATCAGCGCGTCAGCCGAGAGCGGCGGCGGTGGTCGCGCTGTGCAGCGACGAGATGCTCGCCCCAAGCCTTACAAGCGGCACACCAGCTCCGCTCATTGCTGCGTGGGAGCCTCCGTGCGATGAACGGTGAGAGACAGTAGGAGCAAATGGCGAACGCCTCCCCTCGCGCAGCCGCGAGCACGAGCGATGTGGCAAGCAGTCCGAAGATCCCGGCCGGCTGGATTGCGCCCTGCAGCAGGTGCGCTGGTTCTCCATTATCTGCGACACCCGGAACCATTGCGATGAGCGCTGACCGCTCTGCCGAACCGAACTCCCCGAGTTTCGTTCCGGTTGGCAAGCGGATCTTGTTCACGGATGAAGACCTCGTGCAATGGTTGATTACGCGGCGGGAGGACGCGCAGTGAAGATTGCGTCGATCCTAGTCAATGTGTTTCCCTCGGAATTGACAATCAGTCAAAACGCCGAGGTACCAGATGTCCACGACTAGTACGTTGCCACCCGGCATTCGTTCCTGCCAGTCGGGAAGTTCCAGGTGCGCTACCACAGCGGATACTTACGCGCACGCACATTCGACAAGGTTAGCGACGCCACCAAGTTCAAAACCACGGTAGAAGCGGACAAGATTCGAGGCGATCTTCCCAACCCCAAACTCGGCGCGATGAAGCTGTGCAACGGGGGGGATCAGTGGCTTGCAGACTTGACCAACCTTTAAACCGAAGACCCGGGCGAGTTACGCCAGCGCATTGCGCACACATGTTATGCCGGCACTGGGCAATGTGCCAATCGGAAGGCTAGAGCAGGGCGATGTCGCGGCCTGGGTGAAGCAGATGGCCGAGAAAGGTGTTAGCGAGTCGCGTGTCAGAGTCACACAAGGCGCTCCGGGCTATGTTGACAGTGGCGGAACAGCGCAACATGATCCGTCGATCACCGTGTTCGGCATCCGCCTGCCCCACCAGTGCCGCCGCGAGCCCCGGTTCCTCACCGCTGAGCAGGTCCGAGACGTCGCCGACCGGATCGCAGAGCCGTATCGCACCCTCATC
Organism: Candidatus Dormiibacterota bacterium; assembly: GCA_963768105.1. Lineage (GTDB taxonomy): Bacteria > Chloroflexota > Dormibacteria > Aeolococcales > Aeolococcaceae > Palsa-851. The sequence continues at coordinate 361,318 of CAVYGR010000002.1, forward strand.
TATCTGCTCGCCTACGGTGGCTCCGATGGGGCGAGGTGTGCGCCCTACGTCGCCGGCGTGTTCACATCGACAGGCAGCGCCTTACCGTCGCCGAGTCGCTCGCGGAGGTTACGGAGGTTAACGGGGAGTTCCACTGGGGTGAGACCAAGACCGGCCGCATTCGTACGGTCGCGATGCCGCGATTCCTTTGCGCCCTCCTCGCTGCGCAACTCGAAGGACTCCCTGACGACCCGGACACCCTGGTCTTCACCGGCCCTGAGGGCAGCCCGCTTCGGAACAATTGGTTCCATCGACGGATTTGAGATCCAGCACGTGACGCGGCGAACGTTCCCACCGATCTCCGCATCCACGACCTGAGGCACACTTGCGCAAGCCTGCTCATCTCGCAAGGGGCGCACCCGAAGATGATCCAATCTCATTTAGGACACTCCACGATTGCAGTTGCGTTCGATGCCCACGGGCACATCTTTGATTCGGACAGGGACGCTATTGCTGATGGCCTGGATGCGATTCATCGTCGCGCCCCAGCCCGAGTTTCGGTCCTGGGCGGCCTGACTGCCTCGTAGAAGCCCCACCGGAGTTCACACCGTATCCCGCAATTTGAGCGAGAAATAGACGCGCCGGACGGGCACCGCATTCGGCCGTGCGACTACGTATACGTATGCTTTCACTCCTGAATATGACGCAAGGTTGCCTCTCTGCATAGCAGCGGCGCGGTGTAGATCATCGGCATCATCCCCCAAGGCATCGTTGATTGCTGCAAGCGGGCGAACTCGCCAGTGATCACGTGGGGTCACGTCCACCTATCGGCGCGAAACGTGTCTCCCGGTTTCGGATACCACACTGTTGGTCTCCGGTTCTACCGCCCACACAGTCCCTATCCACGGGCTACCACTGGGTTGCGCACCAGATCAACGTATTGCGCGGATCGTCAGCTCCAGTAGCATCCTTTGTCCATCGGCAACAGCCCCAATCTAATGGGCCGACTTCGTTGGAAACGCGTTGGAGCCTCGCTGCGCCGATCCTCGGGGCTGGGTCGCCCGAGAAGCCGCGTCGCTGAAAGACGGCTCACTCCCAGGCTCGGCATAGCGCATTGACTAGTCGCATCTGCTCAGGGGTCTTGCAATACACCCGGACGACGTCAGGACTCGCCACCAAGATCGCCATAGCACGGGCTCGGGACGTAGCGACATTCAGCCTGTGGAGGTCATAGAGGAAATGCATCCCTCGAGGCGCATCGTCGGCGGACGACGACGCCATTGAGTAGATGACTACTGGTGCCTCACGGCCCTGAAACTTATCCACTGTTCCAACTCGCACGCCGGAATGCCCCGCGCGACCGAGTGCGTCCTCGATCTCATGGATCTGGGCGTTGTACGGCGTCACAATCAGAATCTCGGCACTTGTGACGGGAAGTGTGACGCCGTACTGGTTCGTCCACTGCATACCAACGAGGGAGTCGACGATATCGGCGACGGCTGCCGCCTCCTCGGAGGACTGATTCGTGTTTCCCTCGTGCGCGACCTCGTGGATCCGGATCCCGGATCCACCAAGGGAACCGGAGGTCATTACCGTCTGGCGTTCCAGACCATCTACCCCCCCTAGCTTTCCGTCGTAGAACATCTCGGATGTATAGGCGCACAGCGCCGGGTGCAGCCGCCTGGTGCGATCGATGAGCAATCCTGAAGACAAAGGCATGGTCGCACGACCTTCGAGGACATGCTCTAGCGGTGAGGCTCCGGCACCCGGCGGATGTATAGCTTGACTGGGCTGGGCCAGCTGCTGTGGGTCGCCAAGTAGGACGATGTTGGTCGCCGCGCCCGCGACGGCTAATATGTTCGCAAGCGACATCTGCCCTGCTTCGTCGACGACGAGTGTGTCGATTGACCTTTGGAATTGTGGGCGCGCCCACATCCACAACGTGCCGGCTGCGATGCTTAGCTCGCCACCTCTCAGGCTCCTTTCAATCGCGTCGTAACTCATTCCTACGGCGCCGCGATGAAGGAAAGGATTATCCGGGTCTGCTCGCTGTCCGATTCTCGGCGGGGTCTCACTCTCTCCTTGCCTTAGGACTTCGCCTATCAAATTGTGGATGACTGCGTGCGACGGTCCCGTTATTCCCACCGTACGATTGCTGACAACTAGGTCAAGGATTTGCTGAGCGCCAGTGAACGTCTTTCCGGTTCCTGGGGGGCCCTGGATCGGCAGATAGGAGCCCCGAAGCCCCCGCGTCAATCGAAGGGCAGCCGCAGTCGACGTTTCGCCGTGACGGCGTAGGGCGCCGCTCTCAAGCCCATCTCCGTTTGGGCGGGCTCGTAACAGTATTGCGGTCGCCGCATCATTGCCGCTGACTCCTTCGCGAGCTATGCGATCACCGAGCTCTCGCAAGCGTTCCGCGAGGACGCGTGCAGATACTGGACCGCCCTGAACGAGTGCCGTTGGCAACGGACCGACGTAGTCCCTGCCAATCTTGAGTTCGACTACTCCAGTTTCATCGTCCACGGATGAGACGAACCATCCGCGGTTCGTAGCAGGATCGAAAGCGGTATCCCCGTCCTCGAACCCGTGGTCCTGCGGCGGAAACGAAAAGCGACGGATAACCGATCGTTTCACGTTGCTGACCACCTCGCCTCCTGACAAGCTACCGATTGCATCGGGCTCATAAATGAGCTCGCCGTCATTTAGAGTGCGAACGTAGAAATACCGCCACCACGCCGGCTTTGCCTCACGCCGATGCCAGTCTAGTAAGTCGGCCATGAGTGAGCGCGCGCCTTGCTCTGGCGTACGTTGTACTAAGTCCTCGGGAATGCCAGACAACAAGGCGGAACGGATCCTTGTAACCTCCGGATCTTCCGGGGCGTGGACATCCTCCTCGATCGTCGGCCTGGGTAGGTACCGCCCGACCTGTTCAGTTAGCTCCAAGCGTCGATCCTCAAGCCAGTCACGAAGCGCGCGAGCAGATCGACAATCGTCCTCGTTATAGCCCGCGACCACTGTTCGTGATACCAAGGCCGCATCCGCGGTTCCATCATCGAGCGCCATCTCGAAGTTGATTAGGTGGACGGTCGCCTCACTAAGACTGACCGAACGCTTGAATCCGCAGAGAGGCTCCAAGCGCTTAATCGAGTAGTTCTCCACTCCTGCACGAAGTCCTTGTCTGACAACCCTGTACAAGTCCACGAACGCTCCGAGTCGGAAGAGGTCGTCCACTTCATCCTCCCGCGTGGCAAAGCGCCCCATAAGGCGTCCCACTGCCTGTTCCCGGGTCTCGTGAAGCTCGGTCAGATGGTCAAGTGCCGTGGGCTCGTAATGGTTGTAGTGATAGACGTGCAGTCGCGGATTCTGCCTCCGCCGTTCCGTGACGAAGTCGATCAGTTCTTGGAAGGCATGTTTCTCACTCTGCCGGTCATGAGACCAGATCTGTGTGTACCTCGCTCGGTTGTTCGCGTCCACGTCTGCGGTGTCCACGAGCCCGAACAGATATTGAAGGCCGAACTCCTTGCCATCCTCCGAGTAGTAGCGAGCGCCTTCAATATCGAAGAACATGTCGCCAATCACGGGTTCCGGCAACGCGAGCAGCCCCCGGTTGGGAATCAACTCCCCCAACTGGTCGAGTTCCGGATCGAGAAGCGCGTATCGGATCGCACCCTCGTCCTCGCTCGCAACTTGCAGGCGCGCCTGCAGTTGGGCACGTTCCAAGGAGCTGTCCTTGACTCGCCGCAACTCAGGCAGCACTTTCAGTTCAGCGAAACCCCGTCGGCTCGAAACGCCTCGCTGCTTTAGAGCCCAGACTTGCCGCTTGGTCATCCCAGCAACCAGCGAGAGGTCGTCATCGTCGCGACGGCGTGCCGCGCAAGAGTGTCTCCAGCGACAAATCGCACAGTGCTCCACCGGGTCCGGGTATGGAGCAGCTGGCGGGTTCTGACCTTCATCATCGCCGATGAAGTCCATCAGCAGGCGCCGCGTTTGACGCTCGTAGGCGGAGAATTCCGCCGTCTTCAGCGACACACGCTGCCCGTTCCCAAGAAATAAGTGCATCCATCGGGGCGCTGCCGGAAGAAGATTTGCAAGAAGCTGCGTGTAGAAGCCGGTCTGAAGTACAGCACGTGCCTTCGCTGTCCTTGCTAACTTCGCATCCACGACCTCGTAATGCACGCCATCAGGGCGAGGCTCGCCGTCGGGCGATGGAATTAGATCCGCTCGCACAAGAAAGTCAGGACGTCCCAATAGGGCGGGCTGTCCGAGCGCTCCCGGCTCCGTAAGAACGCCCTGATATATAAGTCCAACTCCTGCGTCGACTGCATGCCGCGTTTCCATGGCGGCTGTTTCGAGTGAATCGGATGCAATCTCGGCGATTTCGATTCCCTCCGCGCGGAACTCAGCCAGCACCATCTTCTCGTGCTGCTCGCCGCGCTCGATGAGTGCCTCGAACCCGACATCGTGCTCTAGGCTTGGCTTCAACACTCCCCGGGCGCTCAGAATGTCCAATCGGGTCAAGTATCGACACGCCAGGAAGTTCGTTAGATCGCTGGCTGACACGCGCAGGCGATCGCCTACGATCCTCATTCAGGCTTCGTGGCAGCGGTACGCAGCAGACACGGTACTTGGCATCAACGCGCCGAGTGGTTGCCACGATCGATCTCGGTCAGGGATACAACCTGAATGTTATCTAACATCATCGCGCGCCAAGGGTACGAGCTGGAGAGCCTGGGCACTGCCCTCGAGCAATGCCTCCACCCAACGCTGCAGGTCGTGACGCTCCGGGCTTGCTTGAAGCTCCCATTTGACGGCCCTAGCTTTCCGCACCTCATCGATCTCGTCCGTGTGCTCGTCCCCGACGAGTTCGACCGCCTGCAGTTGGACTGCCACGGTCCACAAGATGCTCAGGTAGACCCCACCTCCTCAGGGCAAACATGCCTGGACCTGTCCGCTGCAGCACCGACTGAGTGCCACGACGTTGGATATCCACGGCAATCCGCGCCGCCATCGTCAAAACCGGCGTCTTCCCATCCGAGGTGATGAGGCCAGATTCCAGCGCTCTTCGCGTTATCTCCCTGGCGTCGAGAGGCACCCCAAAGTCTTCCAGCACTCTGACACCAGCCTCCAGGAACGGCATGCGCTGACCTCCGGTACGGCAGTGACTATACGACGGTCCCGGGTCGACCAACCACGGTGCGGGGCTGTCGCTACCATGGACCGACCAACCTACGCGTGCCGGTGGTTTATCGGGTCGTGAAAGGTCGCGGGCCGCAGGTGGGTGACCTCGGGTTGCGCATGGAGACGTGCCGCGTGGAGCTTAACGATTGGCTTGAGACCTTGAGGGCCGTGCGGCGGACGACGATAGCGTGTGTGTTTGGGCCGCGCGACCACAATGCCGCTTCTTTCGAGCGACCCTTGCTAGCAGCAGGGTGCTGACCGCGTAAGTTTGAGGCGGGCAGGGGGGCGTTCTACATATCCTGCGCGTATGCTTGCTCCGACTAGACCGACCACCGGCGCCCGCCCCGATGCCTTCCTTCTTTGGAGTTTGACGGGACAGCAGGCGGCCCCTAGCAGCGCGATGTTACTCAGTGTTCGCCACCCGAATCGAGGCTGAGACGATGTAATGGGACAGATCCCCTTAAAGGTTCAACAACTGGTCGAACGATTTGATAGGGGCCGCCGCACCTATGCTGATCCAACGTACAACGAAACGCAAGTTCGGCGTGAGTTCATCGATCCGCTCTTTGCCGCGCTCGGCTGGGATGTTGATAACGCCGCGGGATACGCCGAAGCCTACAAAGATGTCATCCATGAGGATCGGATGATGGTTGGTGGTGTCAGTAAGTCGCCCGACTACTCGTTTCGAGTGGGAGGAGTGCGCAAGTTCTTCGTTGAGGCCAAAAAGCCGTCGATAAACCTTCACGACAACCCGTTGCCCGCGTACCAATTGCGGCGGTACGGGTGGAATGCAAAGCTCCCTCTATCGGTATTGACGGACTTCGACGAGTTCGTCGTCTATGACTGCCGCCACCAGCCGAACCACGGCGACGCGGCCTCCGAACATCGTCTTCTCTACATCCGCAGTGACGAGTACGAGGCTCGGTGGGATGAAATCGACGGAGTTTTTCGAAGGAAGCGGTCCTCCAAGGAAGTTTCGACAATTACGCAGTGTCCGCTAAGGGGAAACGCGGAACAACAGAAGTCGATCGGACGTTTCTTGCGGAGATGGAGGAATGGCGTCAGCTGCTGGCGAAGAATCTCGTTCTCCGGAATAAGATTGCACAGCCGGAACTCAATTATGCCGTGCAGCAGATCATCGACCGCATCGTGTTCCTTCGCATCTGCGAGGATCGCGGCATCGAGCCATACGGCGCGTTGCAGAGCATGCTCAAGGTGCCAAACATCTACGCGAGGCTAGTTCGTGCCTTCGAACGCGCCGACGACCGCTATAACTCAGGTCTATTTCACTTTCGTGTCGAGGACGACCGCGTCGATCCGCCGGATCGGCTGACCCCTGGACTGGCTGTGGACGACACTATCCTCAAGCGGATCGTCACACGGCTTTACTACCCAGTCAGTCCTTACGACTTCAAGGTCCTCCCTGCAGCCATCCTCGGCCAAGTCTACGAACGCTTCCTAGGAAACGAAATCCGCATCACACGCGCGGGCCGCGCTGTCGTCGAGCCAAAGCCGGAGGTGAGGAAGGCAGGAGGCGTCTATTACACGCCCACGTACATAGTGAGACATATCGTCGACCGAACGCTGGCGGTCCTGCTCTCGCAGCTCAATCCGCGATCGGCTGCACAACTCAGGATTCTCGATCCTGCGTCAGGGTCAGGATCGTTCCTCTTGGAAGCGTACGATCGGCTCCTGCAGTGGCACCTCGACTATTACGAGAAGGCCAACTCACGGGCGTACCGCGCGCGTATGTATCGAGGTGTCGGCGGCCGCAACTACCTGACTGTGGATGAGAAGCGACGGATCCTAGTTAATAGCATCTACGGCGTTGATATCGACTCGCAAGCGGTCGAGGTCACGAAGCTATCGCTGCTCTTGCGAGTTCTGGAAGATGAGAGCGCAGAGACTCTCGCGAAGCAACTCAAGCTCTTTAACGAACGTGCGCTGCCGGACCTGCACGAGAACATTAAATGCGGAAACAGCCTTATAGGTCCCGACTACTATGACGCGACTGGAACCCTCCTAATCGATAAGTCGGAGCGCGCACGGATCAACGCGTTCTCTTGGGCGCGCGAGTTTCCCGGGATCATGGCGGATGGTGGGTTCGATGTTGTCATCGGCAATCCACCCTATGTGTTTACTCGAGAGCAGTTCACCCCGGAGGAACGCTCCTACTATGCCGCGCAGTACCCGCATGGATGGGAGAAGCGCAACACCTTTCTCCTATTCATGGAGTTGCTCCCGCGACTGTTGCGTGGCACAGGACGGGGGGGCTATATCGTACCGAACTCCTGGCTGACGATTGAAAGCGCCCAACTTATCCGCACCCTATACGCCGACCGAGTGCGCGAGCTCGTGGACTTGAACTACCCGGTATTTGACGAAGCCGTGGTGGAGCCGTCCATCTTCACAGTAGACGGCGAGTCGGTTACGGCTCAGCCGCTGGTGCTTCGAGCGAACAGTCCCATTGAGTTGGAGGTCGGCACACCTATACCAATTGATCGCGCTTTGTGGAGTCGGTCGCACGGCCGGTTTGTTATTCCCGACGACGTTAGCGAGATTCAGCTCGTCGACACCATATTCCGAAATTCGGTCACGCTCGGCGATGTGTTCGATGTCCGTACAGGGCTGCAGGCCTATGAGAAAGGAAAGGGTCAACCCCGACAAACTGCGAGGGATGTATCCGACCACATCTACGACCGTGACAAGCGTGAGGACAGCAATTCGTACCGGTATCTGCAGGGCGCGGATATTTTGCGCTATGCGCTGCAGTGGTCCGGAATGTGGATGCAGTACGGGCCCTGGTTGTCGCAGCCGCGGAGCATTGACATGTTCCTTCGGCCTCGTGTGCTAGTTCGGGAGATCACGGCACCTATGCCTTACTGCCTTTCTGCCGCGTTCACGTCAGAATCTTTCCTGAGCAACAAGTCAGTCCTCACCATCCTGCACGCGGAGGACGATGAGTTAGCTTTACGGCTCCTAGAGGTTGTGTTGAATAGTCGGGTAACGTCGCTGAGCTACAGATCGCGAGCAGTCAAGAGTGCTCGAAAGATTTTTCCCAAGGTCGTGATAAAGAGCCTCCGGGAATTCCCCTTCCCGAAGGATCCGTCAACCGCAGCTACGACGGCATTAGCAGGGTACGCGGACCAGATGCGGTCTGCTTCCATCACAGCGTACGGAGCGAGAACCCCGCAGGAGGGTGACCTAGCGAAGCGCGAGCGCGACAGGCTTGCGAACGTGATCGATCAAGCGGTCTGCGCGCTGTTTGGGCTATCTCAGGAGGGAAGCCGACCTGGTATTGAAGATGACCACCCCAGGACGAAAGAGAGATGAGGAAGAGCAGGGTTGAGAGGTTAGAACGACGCTGGCAGTCCACTTGGCGTTCGCTAGGTGTGCAACTGAGGGTAGTTGAGGAGATCGAGCACGGGTAGCTAGTCGCCGGCATTATAGGGAATGGCGTCCCGCGGAGCCGCCTGCCTTGGTGGATTCGAAACGCCGCGCCTACGCCGCCATCTCCTAGGCCAGCGCTCCAATATGCGGGGTCGTTGTCAAGACCACAGCGGAGCCTTCGTCGGCTGCTCCAGAGCTGGTGAGCGCTTCCAAGCGAACAAGGCCGCGAACGCAGTCGTACCGGCGGGGGGCTGGGCGCCGTGCTGTTTGACGCCACCTCAGTCATCAAAGGCGCGAATAAGCGGGATAGTCGGGAGACCAACGACCGCACCCACAGGGCCAGACAGGAGCGCACCGCCCGCATCCACACCACCGACCACCAGCCACTTCACACTGACGACGACGAAGAAGCCCGGTGTCAAGCTTGGTGGGATGTGGTCATCAGGGACGACCTGCCGAACGAATTCGTCTCGCGCTCGCCTGCCATACGCGATGACGGCTGAACCTGCCTTCATGAAGGCGTCGATTGGTCGTCGCCACCGTGAGAGCATCGTCGAGTTCGTCTGAAGGAAGGTCCATTCGTCCGCGTGGACGGAACCTAGCCAGCTACCGTCGTCTAAAGCGTCTCGAACAGCCCGGTCCTCCTGGGATGTCAAATCGGCGTCCGTGGAGGCGAAGCGCGGCATATTCGCGAGTGCTTCTAGTACCTCCTCGCGTCTATACCGCACGATGTCCGAAAGCCCAGGCCCGTCCGCTGACCGATTCGCGTGGTGGATTCCCCCCCAAGCGCGCAGCACCCCGGCGTCGTAGTCGGCAGAGGCGAGGCGACTATAAAACGCTGCGGGCACTACAAACTCCAACTGAGTTCTCTGAAGGGGCTGCAACCTGCGACGCGACATGAGTACTGACGGGTCTACCATGAAAAGCCCCTTCGTGGAAGTCCTCTCAGCCACGGTGCCCATGCTACGGAGGGCCGACCTCGGCTGGCTAGACACCAGTCCGCGGATAAGCCTCAGCCTACTGGTCTGAGATCCGCCGCGGGCTGCGGGCCCCCCTGTGGCGGATAGGGCGATTCAGCGGTCGACGTTTTGTTTGTTCAGGATCGCGTTCTTCCGTAGGAACTTGATCAGAAGAAGTCTCGATCTGAAGCCGCAGTGTTAGATCCTAATTGGCATAACGAGCCAGTCTGAATATGCGGTTGCTTAAACCAAAACTTCTGTCGATGTACGTTTCGATGGACCTGACTCGTCAATCGACATCGTCCTCCGGCATCTGCTCATTGGATGCACAGCACGCGATAAGTCGAGTCAGGTGAGGGTGTCGAAGCCAGCGATGCAAGAACTTGAGGGGCATAGCGGAATGGATAATTTCTCATCACTCAATCCGAGGCTTGGACTCGCGATGCCAATACCACGAATCATTGCCTCAAACAACGTCCACTACGTGGTGAATCAATGCACGGCCCCCTCACCCCTCTCGCTACGGCGGCGCACGTAGTAGTGGGCGCTGCCTCTGACCGGCCCAGGGGTGGTCCCAGTACGTGGCCGGGCCAACGTCAGGTGTTAGGACGTCGCCGCCGGGTGTGCGCGGGAGTACCTCATGAAAGCCATGGAAGTGTCAAGTCTCGGAGGCTGATGGCAGGGCCGACATGACAAGGTCGGCATTCGCACCCAGTGCGCACACGATCCGTATCCCATTGACGCAATCAGGCGTTATCGCTACATGTTGACCACGTTTGATCTCACGATAGTCGGCCGTCACGCAACCGCTCATCTGGACATCCGCAACTCCTCGCCCGCCACTTCCCACCGGCGTCTCGGCGCGGTGGCGCTGACTCTGGTCGCTCCAGCGGTCGTTCTGCTGGTCAGCGCCGCAGCCATGAGCGTCAGCGGCAAGGCTGGTTTCGAACTCAGTAGTCGCGTCGCGGGCATCCTTCCTGTCGCTGGAGTCATTGTGCTCGCATTGCTGGTACTCGCGATGGTGCTGCTCGCCGGCGCGCGGCTACGCGTCAATGTCGAGCGCCATGACGGTGCGTGGCGCGGACATATCAGCCTCGAGCTGGCAAGAGGCGAGCTCGTTGCCGCAATCCTGGGACTGTCGTTGATCGCCGTTTTCGTGGGGCATCTCTTCGCGGACGGGTATGCATGCCTAAACGGGATCCGTCGAGCCTGCTGACTCGTCGGCACTTGAGCACTCTGGCGCGACGTCAGCCGACGGCGCTCGCAAAATTGATACGCGCCTTCGACTGCGGCCACGGTGTCAGTCGATAAGCACCAGAGGATAATTCGGAGTAGCTCGCGCTGTTGAGTTCAAACCCGTAAGATCTGAGGAGGCGCTCACAGCGGATAACTTCTCATTAGCAGTCGCACTCTCCCCGAGCACGCTTACCCACAACCGATGAACCGAATCGGCCGACAGGTCGGCTAGCGCGGATGAGGTCGCTGGTGTCGCCCGACGACCGACTATCCGGGCTCTGATCGTTACCCGACTCTAGTCATGGTCAGACGACTGAGGAGGAGTTCAGCCGTGACCCCTCGAGTGGCTAGGCGCCGGCCTCCTTCTGCGGAACCATCCAGATCTCGCCGACCAGCCTTGCTGGGGCCGTCGCATGACACGCTCTGCCCCTACGTAACCGGGTTGTGACACTGCGGTAGGCCAAATGCTCGTGGCGACCGTGTTGCACTGGCTGCGCTGCCGCTCATGAACGCCACACCTGCCCGTTGATTCCCGTCCGGCCGACCTCGGCCCTCTTGTGCCTTTGCGCCCTGGCCGCGCTATCCGGCATGTCGGCGCGGGCCGATGCCACACCGACTCCCGGCGGCAGTCCGAGCCCGAGCCCGACCTCCCCGCCAAGTCCTGAGGTCGTGCAGTTGCAGTCGAAGGCGCAAGCACTGGAGCAGCAGATCATGGCGCTGCAGCTGCAGGCCGCGCCGCTCGAGGCGCAGACCGTGCAGGCTGGGCAGCAGGCCGCCGCCGCGCAAACACAGCTGGACACCGACCAGGTGGAGCTGGCCGCTGCCAACTCGCAGCTCGCGAAAACAACCGGGCTCACGCAGGCGGCGCAGGCAACGCTGCAATCGGACCGCAGCCGCCTGGCCGCGCTGATCGTCGCGAGGTACGTAGTCACTACCAACGGCACCGCACTCACCACGCTGCTTCAGAGCAAGACACTCTTGGACGCACTCGACACGATGGTGAGTTACGCAGCAGGTGACCGACAACATGAACACCCTGGTGCTCGAAGTGCGCGCCAACGCGGACCAACTTACGGAACTGCAGTCGCAGCAGCAGCATGAGGAGCAGCAGATCGCCGCTCAGGCCGCCGCGGTGCAAACCCTCCAGGCGCAGGCGCTGCAGGATCAGGCTCGCTACCAGCAGCAGGCATCGCGGCTCACCGGCCGGGCAGCGACCCTGATGCACCAACTGGAGGACGTCCTCACGCAGCTCGCGACGGCCCAGGGGGTGCAGGCAGCGACATTGGGAGCGGCGGGAGGAGAAGCCGGCTCGATCGATGGAGCGCTGCCACCTTTTGCCTACGGCCCGCGCGTCGATAACTTCCCGTGGGGCCAGTGCACGTGGTACGTCGCATCGCTGCGCGACGTCACCTGGGGCGGTGACGCTTGGGAGTGGCTCATCGCGGCGGCGGCCCTGGGAAAGCACGAGGGCATCATCCCGAGGGTGGGCGCGATCGTCGTCTTCGGCCCCGGCAACGGCTACAGCCCGCTCGGGCACGTCGCCTACGTGGAGTCGGTGGTGAACCCGACCAGCTTCATCGTCGACGAGGCCAACGCCTACGGCCTGGGAATCGTCGACCAGCGATTGATCTCATCGCTCACCGACGTCGAGGGCTTCATCTATTGACGTTCAGCGGCGCTCGTCATGCCTCGGTCGCGACGCCGAGGTATTGTGCGGTGCATGCTGCGTGCGCGCTCGGGTGGTGAAGATGCCTATACGACACATGCTCGCTCGGGTGCGATCCGCTGCAGTGGACACCCGATGAAATGGTTGCCGCGCGTTGGAACTAGTCGATGATCAGCGTGGGTTGCGAGGGATCAGCCGCTGCTGTTGTGTTCAACACGCCGGAAATCACCGGAGGGCATTAGCAGGGGTAATTTTGGGATCAGCCTATCTGACGTGGGGGCCTCTATCCTCGACGACGCACTTGCAAGCACGCCGCCACGAATACGCCCCACATGGCTTGGTTAGCTACGTTCGCGCTGGGAAACTGATGCACGGTCGACAGGCATCTGTTCCTCCGCTACGGCGTATCGCGTCAGGGAGCCCAAGTGATCAGTGACGCAACCATTCTCGGATCGACGACACACGTGTTCCGACACCGACGGCGCCAATGACGACAAGGATGCACACTATCGCGACAAGCCACATCGCCTGTACCCCAACTGCCCATGCAGGGATCACGATGGCCAGGACTATGACGCCAACGATGAGCCGGTAGAGGTTCATCCGCCAGGTGAACAGGCGACGCAACATTACGTCTCAGTTTGCCAGATGGCGCACTTCTAGTGGTGGAAGAGCTATCACGACCGTCTGGTGCGAGTCGCTCGGGAGTCCGACCAAGACCGATAGGTCTGTGGCGAGCTAAGGAGGCCGCACCGGCGTCTCGAGCCTGGCACTGACTCTGACCGGGCATCTGGAACCGAAGGAAACATTGGCGCGAAGGCGGTCGCGTCGCCACCGCGGTGTCGGGAAAGTGAGGCGGTTTGCGTTCGACCTCCGTCAGTGGTTCGGGTCGAAGCACAGCTCAAAAGTCTTGCCGTCTAGTGCGCGGAAGTGCTGCCAGGCATAGCCATTGCCGCCTACACCCTTGTCGCCAATGATCTCGACCCCCGCGTGACGCAACTCCGTCGTTGCTTCGTCGATATCGTCGACGAGGAGTCCGGCTACGACCTGGTTGTGAGCGAACTGGTCAGCCGGGTCGGGACCACGTGGCCCGAAGATCTCGAGCTGGTCGCCATCTGGCAGCCGGAACACAGTGAAGTCGGGCTTTTGCACGATTGCCTGGAGCCCAGCGACGGTGTGGAAGAAGGAAACCAGTTCCTCGTAGTGATCCGTCTTCACTCCGATCCAACTCACCCCCAGTATTCGCATGCGATGTGTCCCTTAGAGGTGCAAGACGCGCAACCCGATCGTGGCGGCCGCAGGTTGGTGCCGCTCGGTCGTCGATACTACTCACCCTGAGGCAGAGGCAGCCCAGGCGACCGCGCTCGGGGCCGGATCATGTCCATCAGTTCCGCAACCACTCCTCCAGTGGGAACCTCGCAGCGAGCGCCGAGAAGTCGCCATCAGCAAGAATTGATTCGGCCGCGTCGGCCATCGCTTTGACAGCGACCCATGTCAGGCTCCCGCCCACGCTCACGCGTCGAGCGCCGGCGGCAGCCATCTCAGCGAAGGAAAGGCCCGGAATTGCGAGCACGTTCACCGGTTTGGAAACCGCGTCACACACAGCGTGGATCTCGTCAGTCGTCCGGAGCCCGGGTGCATACACGACGTCGGCCCCGGCCTCAACGTACGCCTGCAATCGGGCAGACAGAGGAGGATCTCCGCGCCTTCCTCGAGGTCGCGCCCGACGCGATCGTCGTGATCGATCACGAGGGAGCGATCAACGCCGTCAACACCCAGGCAGAGGTGATGTTCGGGTGCGGGGCGGATGAACTCATCGGACAGCCGCTGGAGAAATTCCTGCCGGAGCGCGGCGATGTCGGCGAGACGATGCGCGAGGCTTTGGCCGCGAAACCGCTGAAGCTGCGCCCGATGGGAACTGGGCTCGAGGTCTTCGGCAGGCGTCGCGATGGCACCGAGTTCCCAGTGGACATCCAGTTGTCCACGCTTCCCACCAAGAACGGTGTGCTCCCAGTCGCGGCCATTCGCGACGTCACGGAACGTCAGCGTCTGGAACACCTCCGGGACAATTTCATTGGCAACGCTGCGCACGAGTTGCGCACTCCACTCATGACACTCGCGGGCCTTGGCGAGACACTCGCTAGGAGCTACGACGTCATGGCTAGAGACGACATCGAAACTGCTTTCGCGGCGATGGCACGGCAGGGCGAGCGAGCCCGGGTACTGATTGCCAACCTCCTTGATCTCTCGAACGTCGAGGGAGGGCGCGCCGACTTCACCATCACGAACGTGCAGATCGCACCGCTTGTGGACCGGGTGCTCGAGTCGACGCCACCACCCGACGGGAAGACGGTCACCGTCGACGTGGCGCGGGATCTCGGCGTCCGGTTCGACCCGGGGCGTCTCGAACAGGTCGTCACCAATCTGCTAGTCAACGCTATCGCTACGGCGGTACAGGGATTCGCGTCACCGCTCAGTCCCAGAAAAACAACGTGATCCTCTCGGTCGTGGACGACGGCGGTGGTGTCGCACCGGACTTTGTTCCAGCGCTCTTTGAGCCGTTCACCCGCGGGAAGCAGGCGAACGTCGTCCGTGGATCGGGGATCGGCCTCGCCCTGTGTCGTCGCGTGGTGAAGAGCATGGGTGGCGATATCTGGTATGAGGCGCTCTCGCCAAACGGTGCCAGCTTTCGTATCAGCCTGAGGCGCTCGTCTTGAGCGTCACGGTGCTCGTCGTCGAGGACGAGGCTGACATCATGCTGACGCTACGGCTGACGCTTCAGGTCGAGGGTTACCGGTTCGTCGGCGTGAATACTGGCGAGGAAGCGCTGGCGTTCTTCGAAGCGAGTCCGCCCGATGTGACGATCCTCGACATCGGCCTTCCCGGCATCGACGGTCTCGAGGTCGTGCGTCAACTCCGAGCGGGCCCAAGACACAGTGCGGCTCGCCTCATCATTTCATCGGCACATGCATCCGGTGATGTCCGGCGGCTGACCGAGGCGCTGCGATGCAACGCCTATCTGACCAAGCCATTCAGCACCGAGGAACTGATCCAGACCGTACGCGCTGCTCTCGTTGCCCCCGCTCCAGTCGTAGTCCGAGGCTAGCCGGCGCCTTCGGAATCCCGGCCGGGCTTCTTGCGTCACGCGGGGCATGTCACGTGAGGGCCGTTGCGCTTATCGGGTCGCCAGCGAAACCCTGACCTCGGCGGCCGGGGCGGCTACCCAGCGCGCCGCAGGGTTCCCTATCCGCTGTCCCTGTGGGGATTCCGGATCCCGGCGCCCCCTCCGACGATTGCAGCGGATGGGTCGTGGTCAGAGGCGAGCTCGACATGACTGGAGAACCGCAGGCGGCGCTACCTAACGAGCTCCACACACTGGGCGAACATCCAACCCCCGAGGACATTGTGGGCGAGGGCGCCGTGTGGCTGAAGGCGCGACTGACCTTCGTCACGGAGTACCACCACGGCATGTGGAGCATGATCGACCACGTTCCCGCCCAGCCATTTCCGTGCGATGACCGTGTAGATGCGGAGTGACGAGCTGCTCGTCCCCGCAACACGAAGATGACCTGGCGTCGGATCATTTGATGTTTACTAGACCAGAGACACCCTATATGGGGAAGTGCCCAAGAACAGGTAATTTCGTATTAGTTGGTAGTCACGTCACTGTTCACCGGGCTTCTCTCGGCATCGGAATAGGGCTTGAAACGATAAGCATGTCGCCAGGGTTTCGCGGTATGGGTCGGTCGACGACGTTGCGTGTTTCGCGGCGCTTGCATTTCGTGTGGCACGGCGCACGCGGAGTAGCGGGCAGCTGAGTAACTCGGCACGGGAAGGACGCGAAAGACGCTGATTCCTCGTACGCCGCAGCGAATCGGTAACGAAGCCCTAACGAAGCGGTGGAGGGCCGGGGCCATCGCTAGCCTGTCGAGGCCTTGCAGCTTCTGTCGCACTCCCATATGAAGAATCCTCGCACCCGTCGTCGGCCGCTCCTGACACTCGTCAGTGCTGCGCTGCTCTCGGGCGCATTCGCTGTGTCGACTTCAGGGGTGCCCGGCTCTGCCGCAGCGGGTCCCTTCACGTGCGCGCCCGGCTTTTATCAGGTGATCGGCGGCCAGCTCAAGCTGCTGAACCCGGTCACCGCGACGTATACGAACATCGGTGCAGCGCAACCGCAGTACAACGCAATGGGATACAACGTCGTCGATAACTACCTGTACGCAATGAGCACCAACGGGGGCACGCAGGGTGATCTGCTGCGGATCGCTAACGATGGATCGGTGACCAATCTCGGACTGCCGACGGGACTGCCCGCTGGCAGTTACGTTTCTGGCGACTTCGACAACGCAGGCAACCTGATCGTTCGGAGTACCCCAACGACCTGGTACTCGATCGACGTGGCAACTAACGTCGCCACCACCCTGGCCATCACCGGTGCGTCAGATGTGGGCAACGACCTGGCGTGGATCAACGGCGTGGCATACCTCCTCAACGCGACCACGCTCTACGCCGTGAATCTGAGCACGGACGTCGCCACCAGCGCAGCCGTGTCGGGAGTGACGAGCGGGAGCTTTGGGGCGGCCTGGTCAGACAGTCTGAACGAATTGTATTTCAGCGACAACAACACTGGGCACATCTACAAGATCACCGGCTACAACGGTGGATCGCCGTCAGGAACGCTGGAACTGACCGGCACCATCACGAGCAACAACGACGGGGCCGCGTGCAAGAACGCCGACAGTCCGTTCGATCTGCCAGTCGCCAATAATGACAGCTACTCGGTCACGAGCGACACAACCCTCGACGTCTCTGCGAGCGGCGTCCTCGCCAATGACGTCGGCACCGGCCTTTCGGCAATCCTCGACACTGGTCCCGCGCACGGAGCGCTGACCCTCAACGCGGACGGGTCGTTCAGCTATACGCCCACGCCGGGATTCTCGGGGACCGACACCTTCACGTACTTTGCCGAGGATCAGTTCGGTCGCGATTCGGCGTTGCCGGCCACGGTGACGATTACCGTCAACCTTCCTGCGGCCCCGGTTGCCGCCGACGACACCTACATAATGACTGCGGACAGCGCACTGAATGAAGGCGTCGGCGTCGGCGTTCTTGCCAACGATACAGGGACGGGGATCGCGGTCACCAGCAACACGAGCCCAGCGCACGGCGCGCTCACCCTGCATCCGGACGGCTCATTCGTGTACACGCCGACGTCTGGATACTCGGGCCCGGACAGCTTCGACTACACGATCACCGATGCGTTCAGCCGCACATCGAGTGCGACGGCTTCGCTCGACGGTGAATCCGATCGCCGCCAACGTCACCGGGTCGGGCACCGGCCCCGCGCCGATCACCGTCACCCCGGCAGCGCCGATCGGCGTCGGCCCGTTCACCTACGCGCTGACGAGCACACCTCCGATCGGTGACGGCACAGCCTCCATGAATCCCAGCACCGGGGAGGTCACCTTTACACCGGCGGCGGGTTTCCACGGCACAGTTCCGACGTTCGACTACACCGTCACCGACGCGGCGTCGGATGTAAGCGCGCCGGCTACGATCGATCTCACGGTTGGCGAACCGGCCGCACCGGTCGCCCAGGACGACACCTACACGACGACCGCAAACACTGCGATCAACCAAGTCGCCGCGGGCGGCCTGCTGACCAATGACTCGGGCACTGGCATCACGGTGACGAGCAACACGGGTCCGGCGCACGGGACCGTGACTGTCCATCCCAACGGCTCTTTCCTGTACACACCAACGGCCGGGTACTCCGGACCGGACAACTTCAACTACACCGACACGGATGCCTACGGCCGGACATCGAGCGCTGCGGTCGATGTCACGATCGATCCCATTGCCCTCGATGTGACTGGATCAGGGCCTGGTCCGGGGGCGATTCACGTCACACCGCCGGCGCCGACGGGCACGGGCCCGTTCACGTATGACATGGTCACGACACCTCCTGCCGGCGACGGAACGGCCACGATCGACCCAACGACGGGGGAGATCACCTTCACGCCTACGGTCGGATTCCACGGCACGGTCCCGACGTTCACGTACACCGTCACCGACGCCTCCTCAGACGTGAGTGCGCCCGCGTCGATAGACCTCACCGTCGGTGCGCCCACTCCGCCGGTCGCGCACAACGCGAGCGGGACAACTCGTGCCGACGTGCCGATCGCGGTGACGCCGGTCGCTCCCACTGGTACCGGCCCCTTCACCTTCGCGCTGGCGACGATGCCTTCGCCCAGCGACGGGGTCGCCACCATCAACGCGAGTACCGGCGCGGTGACCTTCACGCCCGCCCACGGTTTCAGCGGCATCGTCCCACCTTTCACGTACACAGTGACCGACGTCGACGACCAGGTCTCAGCGCCGGCAGACATCTCCATCGACGTGACGCCGCTGAGCAAGCCGGCATCGGGCAAGGGACCGGCAGGCAAGCCAATCACTGTCCAACCGCCAGCGCCGGTCGGAACCGGACCCTTCACCTATACCCTCGTGCCTGGGTCGCTGCCCCCCAGCAGTAGACGGGACCGTGACCATCAACCCCACCACGGGCGCGATCACCTTCACGCCAGCGCCAGGGTTCTCCGGCGACGCAAGCGTCGAATACACGGTGACGGACGCTGACGGACTGGTCTCTCCTCCCGCGGTCGTGACGTTCGACGTCGAAGCTTCAACAACGACCGTCCCGGCGACCGGTGCAGTGGAGCCGCCCATGCTCGCCGGGCTCGTCCTCGGTGGCCTGGGTCTGCTGCTCGTGGCATGCGCACTTTGCTGCGTCCGCCGTCGCCGCTTTCCTCTCATCTGATGCGCACGGGAAACGCCTCATGGAGATGGCTAAGGCATCATGGAGGTGGTTAGCTGGTGGCGCCCGCCATGCCTGTTTCGACTTGCGTTGGGAAGTGGCGCTGGACTGATGCTCAAGGAGTTGTACCGAGGTAGCAGGGCGTCCGTCTCCTGTGCGCGTGGTAGGAACTCGTATTACGAGCTGGCGGCGGTGTCCGCGGGAGCCCCAGTGCCGGTGCAAAATCGTGCGCGATCGATCGCAGGGAGCAACGACTAGATTTGCATTGTCGCTCTCATCGATTCGGACCGCGCCTTGCCGATCGCCGTCACTCACCGCTTCGGCATCACGTAGTCGATTGCAAGCATCGGAATCGCGTGATCAGCCAATACGTCTGAGTTCCAGGGCCGTGAGCAGGGCGACAGGAGTCAGAGCGACTAATGTGCGGCGCTACGGTCGATTGGTTCTGCCGGGACGCCCTCCAGACACCGTTCCCGGCCCACTCGTTCGATCTCGTGTCGATGCAGTACCCGGCGCTGCCCAATGCCGCCGGCGAGGTCGCTGTGCGGACGCTGCTCGACACGGTGCACCCTGGCGGATTGCTGCTCGCCGTGTACCACGACCTCGACGACGAGCACCGCGAGCACATGAAGTCGCAGGGCTTCGACCCCGCGGACTACGTCGGTGCGGACGACCTCGGCCGGCTACTCGCCGACGACTTCACGGTCGAGCTGCACGCGGTCGAGCCGCGCATCTACCCGCCGCCCGGCACACCGCAAGTCGCCGACGTCGTCCTGCGCGCCCGGCGCCGCTGACCCCCCGGCCCGGAGGTTCATGGCCGGTCTGGCTGAACTCGGCCGCTCCACGATCGGACTCTGGACTTCAGCTTGGCGCCGAGCGCCACAAATCCACGGCCCCGGCTTGCGCACTCGAAGATCTACCGGGAGCGTCGCGTTGGGGTGCTCGGTTGTCACCTGCGCCATCGGTCGTACCTCCGCCTCACGACACTGACTGAGGAGGGTGACGATGGCACTTTCGCTAGCAGGCAGTCGAGGGACGCAGTGCTTACGCGCGGCCTTGACGAAATCGCGGCGATTCTGTCCTCGGAGCGGCGCACCATTTCGCCGTTCCGCCGATCAATGCCGGGCTACCGCGGCCATTCAGTGAGAAGGAGATGTACCCTGGCATCTGAAGCACGATCCTTGCAATTCATCCCTTCCTGAAAGAGGCCCCTAGCATCGCGCTGGGGGTCTCACCTTGTCGCCCGGCGAGCAGACGGCCAGTCACTTCGATGCCAGTCTGGGCGGCATACGGATCGCCTGCCTTAGGTGTGGGGCTGGTCGTCTCATCCCCTTGACGTTCCCGATCTCCGGGCACGACGGACCTGAGACGGCTCCATGTCGCCCTATGGCGAAGTGCTCCGGCTGCGGCGAGCGGATCTTCGCCCAGATCATCGTCGCCGAAGAGAAGATCGATGGGTAAGCCGGGGCGGTCGTTCGCATCTGAACTCCCAGGCATTGAGCGGCGGAACGCTGAGATGGTCGCCGCTATAAGGCCTCGCATCCGGTTTGGCCAGGGCTTCTGGTTGGGCTCGCCGACCTCGGCTACCGAGGTCGCCTCGAATTCTCGCCGGATCCGGACAGGCCCGAACCATGGCGGACAATCTATGCGCCAACGCAGTCCGCTGGCACGTGCCGGAGTCCCTCTGCGGGTTCTACTCGGGTCGGCACCGAATGAGCATCAGCTCCGCGCGATGAGAGCTCCGCAGAAGCGAAGCGACTTGGAAACGGACGAGCTCGCGCTACTCACCCTCGTATTTGAAGGAGACGTTGAGCCGGGTGCGGAAGCGAGCGACCTTGCCGTCCTCGACAGTGAGATCGAGCCTGACGACCTCCGCGATGCGCAGGTCGCGCAGCGACGAAGAGGCGGTCCCGATTGCGACCTGGGCGGCTTTCTCCCAGGATTCGGTGCTAGTCCCAACCAACTCGGTGACGCGATAGACGCTCTCGGCCATGACGTTACTCCCTGGGATGCGCGTATAGGAAGCGCTATTCTCGCGGATCGGCGGCAGGCTCGTCGCCGGCATGGAGGGCGATGTTTTCGCGGCCGATCCGCCCGCCGAGCTGCCAAGCACCACACGTCTCCGACCGACCTTTCAGTGCGCGTACTAGCGATCTGCGACTTGAGTCTGCGCCGGATCCGCTGATACGACCGGTGAGCGCACGGTGACGTGTACCTCCTGGACAGCGTTGTTGGCATAGCCGAGCCGGTTCCAGCTTGGGTGGTCAGGCTGCGTCCGCCCTGCCAGATCCGTTGCCCGGGCCCGAATCACGACGTTCCCATCGATGCTGTCGAGCCGCACTACCCGCTCCCACCATTGCCAGCTGTGCCTGCGGCGCTCCCCAATCAGGGTTGCCGGCTGCCAGGAGGCACCATCGATGCTCAACTCGACCTGCTCGATGGGCGCGGCCCCCGACCATGCGACGCCTCGGATCACCACCTGTCCCGGCTCGACCGGCTGGCCCGGCCTCGGCTCGATGATGAGAGCTCGGACCTGCAGGAGGCTCAGCGGCTCCCCGTCGATGTGGTACCGGTCGATCTGGAAGTGGCCATCGAAGGGCCGGTCGATCAGCTCGATGTGGGTCAACCATTTCACCGAGGCCACCGCGTACCAGCTTGGCACCACCAGGCGCAGCGGATACCCGTGGTGTACAGGCAGTTGCTCGCCATTCATGGCATACGCCAATAGCGCGCCCGATGTGGTGAGTTCATCGATGGACAGGCTCCGCTCGAAGTGCACTGAGCCATCGCGTGCTTCGACCTCACCGCTGTCACTGCCCCGGAACACCACGTTTCGGGCGGCGCGCTGTACACCGGCCCGTTCCAGCACCTCTGTCAGCGGAACGCCGGTCCACTCTGCGGTGCTCACCGCGCCAACACCCCACTGCTCGCCGGGCACCCGCGGCTCGAAGCCGGCTCGACCATTGCCGGCGCATTCCAGCGTGACGACGGCGCTCTGGGATGGGAGGGCTCGCAATTGAGCAAGGTTGAGCGAGAGCGGCCGCTCAACCAGGCCGCTGATTTCGAGTCGCCAAGTGGCCGAGTCGAGGTTTGGGATCTGGAAGTGGTTGCGAATGTAGAACCGGGCATTCGGCATGACCACACCTCCCATGAGCGCAGGAAGTGGTGTCTCGCAGTTGAGTGGGTGGGCTCGGTGTACGACGAGGCCGGCGTCGAGAGCCTCCTCGCAGGCTTCCTCAGGATCGAGTGCCGGCACCGCAGGGTCGAGCGCAGGCGCGATCCCTTCACATCCGCCCCCCGCCACCACCTGCGCGCACGTCGATGCCGACTCCACGCTGACGGTACCAGCCGCCTCGAACGGCCGCAGGAACTCACGCAGGACATCCTCGCTATCAGCTTCGGCGATGATCAGCAGCGTGTGGGCGGCGAGCACGGCATCGCCGCGGATGCGCACACCGTGGCGACGCGCGTTGGTCTTGCTGAGATGGTTGAGCAATCCGGCACCCGTTTCGAAATCGGCGGCCGGGCAGCGGTCCGCCGAGTGCTGGTGGCGCACGACGAACAAACTCATGGCGATGCCCACGCCCGGTCGCCGCCGGTTAGGCGGGCCGTATCGTCGAAATCTAACGTGCCGCTAAGGCAGATGGGCATCTTGCGCAGCATAGCTCGCTGAGCACCACGCCAGTGAGGGACCGCACACGGGCAACTCTGTTGCTGCACAACCAGATGAGCGTCGGCGCTCGGATACGATCCATCCGGACGCAGGCATTCGTGACCTGTGCTTTCGCGGGCTTCGGGACGCAACCCAGGTGTGTCAATCGCACGCTGTGGTGCGCAAGGCTGCGCCGCTTGGAGGCGTGAGCTCAGTCGATGACCAGCATCGGCGTCGGCGGATTAGTCGATACGGATGCGTTCACCTGTACCGGAATCAGCGACGGCGCGCAAAACGCATAAGTCCACATCAGCTCATCTGAGGGCGCAGTCTCCGCGACGCTCCCTCCCGGGTCGAGTCCCGATGGTGGAGGGTCGGAGGATCACACTCAGCAAGGTCTACTCGAAGGCGGGCTAGTGCCGCTGCATTGGAGCGCCGCCGCCCGCCATCGTGACCGGAAGTCCGCTCCCGATTGCTTGTCCGGGCAGTCGTCAGCCCTCGCGCGTCAGCGCCTCCACGACGCGGTCCACGAATCGGTTCAGCAACCTTCCGTCCGGATCGTTATCCGGATTGACTTCAGTGATCGCTATGCCGACGAGCTTTGGGGTGGCCGCGAGCACTGCGAGACAAGACATCGTCTGGTCGAGTGTCAAACCCGCATAGTGCGGGCAGTCGGCGATTGGAAAATCTGCGTGGTCGATGACGTCGACGTCAAAATGAAGCAACACCGCGTCCACTCCATGTTCGAGGTAGCTGAGAGCCGCGCTTGCCCGGCCGGTGGGATCCTCGCGCACTTGCGGGGCCGGGAACGTCGCCAGTTGCTTGTCGGCGATCACAGTCCATTCTGGCTCATCAACTTCGCCTGGATCAAATCCGAACAGCACAACCTGTTCGGGACGCAAGAGAGGATGCCGGGGTCCTATGCCGGTAAGTTCGGCGACGCCGTTTCCAAGCATGTGCGCCATCCCCATCGAATCGAGTATGCCGGACCGACTAATGGCCGGTGTCGTGAGATCGGCGTCACCGTCGAAGTACACTAACCCGAGCTGCGGGTGGTGCCGCGCGCAGCCAGCGAGGACACCGAGCGTAATCGTGCAGTCACCGCCGAGCACGAGGGGGATGCGCTTCTGGCCAAGCGCAGCATCCACACTATCGGCGACGTTGGTCGCAACAAGCTCAACCTGCTTGGCGCTACGAGCCCCGGCCTCTGGCGGGCGCTCGCGGTAACGCTCGACGGAGAGATCCCCGTCATCGTGCACTTCGATGCCTGCGCTCCGGAGCCGATCAACCAGTCCGGCGGCTCGAAGGGCGCTCGGTGCCTGCTCCTGACCCGCTCCGTGGGCGCCCGCGCTGGATGGCACGCCGATGACCGCTAGTGGGGCGCCGCGGAGGCCGATCACAGCTGACCTCGGCACAAGCCACGCCCCGGGCTCTGCATGGGCACGAGGTGCAGCCGAGCCCGTTCGGGAGCCGTGACCATCAGATCCGTCCTATGAAGTGGTCCGCGTCCGAGCGGACGCGGAAGCGGCTGCCCTCGTCCAAGGGCCGCACCAGTGTTCTAGCAACTCAGAATGGTAGTCGTTGGGGGCGCACTCGTTGAGCGGCAAGTTCGGGTAGCTGGGGTCGCGATCGGACCAGGAGCGATGCGATCCGCTACAGCGCACACGCGGGTACCGATCGAAACCATGCCCATGAGCCGCGCCAATGGAGAGCACCCGTTCCCGGACGCTGATCCCAGGCTGCTGGTGAATCGGGAGCCTGCGGCCACGACGAGCTGCATCCGAGCGTTGGCGCAGGCATGCGAGGTCGTCGAGGCAGCGCTTCAGGCACCGTGCGCGAGGTCGAGCCGACCAACTCGCACCAGGCCCGGCTCCAAGGATCGTCGGGCCACGGCCCACTATGTAACCTGGACGCGTGGAGATCGTGCACGCGCATCCAGCTCAGGCCGCAGCGTTGCGAGACACCTCCCCGGGCCCTGGGGCTGGGTCTGGCACCTCGCCGATGTCGAGGTTGGCGACCGGGTCGTCGCCCCCGTAACGGATGGCGCGCACGGCAAGCACCGCGCAACCCTAGCAGCAGCCGTGGCGACCAATCGCCCGAGTGCGTCACCATCACGCAGATGCGCATCGAAAGCCTGTTTGCGCGTCGGGAACCACTCTTCTCGTTCGAGTTCTTCCCGCCACGAGACGATGCGGGCGCCGAGAGGCTCTTCGCGACCATCGCCGCGCTGGCCGACCTCGAGCCCGCCTTCGTGTCGGTCACGCATGGGGCCGGCGGCAGCAGTCGCGACGACCGCACGGTCCGCCTCGTCGAACGCATCTGCAACGAGACCGGCCTTCTGCCCATGGCGCACCTGACCTGTCGCAACTCGAGTGTCGACGACCTCCTCGACGAGATTCGCCAGTACGAGGCCGTCGGCATCGACAACGTGCTGGCGCTGCGCGGCGATCCACCCGATGGCGAGGGCAGCTTCATCCCGCACCCGGGCGGGCTGCGCTATGGCAGCGAGCTGGTGCGCCTGCTCACCGACAACGCCGACCTCTGCGTCGGAGCCGCGTGCTCGCCGGAGAAACACGTCGAATCGGCGCGGCCCGAGGATGACGTCGTCGCTGCTCTCAACAAAGTTAAGTCGGGCGCGAAGTTCCTGATCACGCAGCTCTTCTTCGACAACGCCGTGTACTTCAGCTTCCTCACCCGCGCTCGGGAGGCAGGCATCGACGTGCCCATCGTGCCGGGGATCATGCCGATCACCAACGTCGACCAGGTGTACCGCTTCACCGCCAAGATCGGCGCGTCGATTCCCACTGCTCTACGCAGCGCTCTCGAAGCGCGGTCGGACGACCCCGCCGAGGTGCTTCAGCTGGGCGTCGCCTGGGCCACTCTGCAGTGCAGCGAGCTGCTGCGAAGTGGCGCGCCGGGTATCCACTTCATCACCCTCAACCGCTCACCGGCGACGCGGGCGATCCTCAGCGCGCTGCGCATCGCCCGCCCCTGGGCGCGCGACTGAGCCAGTGCGGTGACAGTGGGGTCAGGTTGAACACCAGGGGGTTGGCGTCGGACGGAGTGCCGGGGTCGGGGTCGGCATCGGTGAAGGAGCCACCGCAGGGGCCTGCGGAGGAGGCGCTGCCGGCAGCGCGCTGCCCGCAACAGCGCTGACCAACCATGCAGGCACACCGGCCTTGCCGCCGATCGCGGGCGAGCTCGTGTTCTCCAGGTCGATGTAGCCGAAGCCCGACGGGAATCCGAACACGAAAGCGTCAGCGACATCTGGGATGTTCCGACTCGAATCGCTTGCAGAACTCGCCCGATCGGGCGCACGTAGCAACGAGCAATTTCATATCATCCCACCCTGGAGTACGAGCGATTTCGAGAGATCTGCAGGCCACGGAGTTAGTCGATGGCCATCATCGGGAGTGCCGGATCAACCACTGGTCTCGAGATCAACAACGCGAGATTTGGAGGGCGCGCTTAGAACGGATAATCTGGCATCAGCTTTCTCTAACCGACCGATCGCGCGGCCTCTCGGTGTTTGATCAAAACCGGCAACGTCATGCCGGCGACCGTGTGGTTTCCGCCAACGTGGGAATCCCTGGCTTGCACGAAGCGGTGGGAGTCCGGAAGCATCACGCGGTAGCGTGACTCTGAATCCTGACTGACCTATCGAGGCGAGGTACCACCTCAGGACCCGACACTGCAGCGCGAATCCCGATTCCTCGACGCGGATACGTCGCCGCCGAGTGAGGACACTCGACGGCGACGGTCGCAGGGAAAACGAGACTAGAGCTGGACGATGACCGACTTGGTCTCGAGGTAGCTGGAGAGGACTTCCTCGCCCATCTCGCGGCCCCACCCGCTCTGCTTGAAGCCGCCGAACGGCAACTCCGCGCTGAACACGTTGTAGGTATTGACCCACACCGTGCCCGCCTTGATGCGCCTGGCGAGCTTATGGGCCTTCGAGATGTCCTTGGTCCACACGCCCGCTGCCAGTCCGTAGACGGTGTCGTTGGCTTGACGCGCGAGGTCATCGACGTCGCTGAACGGCAAGGCAACGATCACCGGTCCAAAGATCTCTTCGCGCAGCACGACGTCGTTGGGTTTGATGTCCACCAGCACGGTGGGCTCCACGAAGTAGCCCGGGCGGTCGACGGCGTGTCCGCCGGCCAGCGCGCGGTTGCCCGCCTGCTCACCCTTGGCGAGGTACCCGGTGACCCGATCGAACTGCTCGCGGGAAACCAGCGGGCCCATATCGCGTGTCCGGGTCCATGCCGGGCCCGACCTTGATGTTCCTGGCCGCATTGGCGACACCTTCGACCACTTCATCGAAGCGGTCCTGCTGCACGAAGAGACGGCTCCCCGCACAGCACACCTCGCCCTGGTTGAAGAAGATGCCCTGTGCCGCGCCGGCGATGGCCGCGTCGATGTCGGCGTCGGAGAAGATGATGTTCGGCGACTTGCCGCCGAGTTCCAGCGAAACCTTCTTCAGGTTGCCGGTTGCAGCGGTGGCGATGAGTCTGCCGACTTCTGTGGAGCCGGTGAACGCGATCTTGTCGACACCCGGATGCATGGCGAGTGCGGCGCCCGCCGTCTCACCGAACCCGGTGACGACGTTGACCACTCCGTCGGGGAGGCCGGCCTCGAGCATGAGCTCGCCCAACCGCAGGGCCGAAAGCGGCGTCTGCTCGGCAGGCTTGAGGACCACCGTGCAACCCGTGGCCAATGCCGGACCCAGCTTCCACGCGGCCATCAGCAGCGGGAAGTTCCAGGGGATGATCTGGCCGACGACACCGACCGGCTCGCGCAGTGTGTAGGCGTGAAACTCGGCGCCGGGGAGATAGGGCACCGACGGGTTGATGGTGCCGCCATTGAGCTTCGTGGCCCAGCCCGCCATGTACCAGAACAGGTCGGCCGCAAGCGGAACATCAGCCGCGCGGGCCACGCTGAGCGCCTTGCCATTGTCGAGGCAATCGAGCTCTGCGAGTTCGTCTGCGTGTTCCATGATCAGGTCACCGATCCGGTGCATGATCTGGCCGCGTTCGGACGGAGTCATGCGGCTCCACGGGCCGCTCTCGTATGCTCGGCGAGCCGCTCGCACTGCGCGATCGATGTCGTGTGCGTCGCCCTCGGCGACGCTGGCGAGCACGGTGTCGGTGGCCGGGTTGAGCGTGTCGAAGGTCCTGCCGCTCTCGGCCTGCTCGAATTTGCCATTGATGAGCAGCGCGCGGGGCGACGACGTGAAAAACCGAGTTCTCTCGGTCGGGCGGGTGGCAACAGCCATGTGGGTGCTCCTCCAACGGGTGAGTGCGCGTTTGGAGGGCCAAGAAGAAACGTGGAGGAACTGGCTGACAACCCGTGAGAAAGGTCGCCCCGACCGGCGCCTTGACGGCTCTCGCCTCGGTCCTGGGACCCGCACAACATAGCAGGTCGGTCCCGATAAATTGTTGCGCCGCCGTGCTAGTATGATCAGGCGATCATAGGGTCCCATCCACTTTCTGTTGTCGAGGCTGCCGATCCAACTCCACGCCTCGCCGGCATACGTCCGCAGGTTGCTTGCCAGCCAGCGGCTCTTCGGCATCAAGGTGGGGCCGGTCTGGGGCATTTACGCCAGACGATCTGGAAAGCTTTATGCGCGGGCGCCGTCCTCCCGGTCGCCCGCGCAAGGCGCGGCACGCCCCATCGACGAGGAGGACACGCGACATCGCATCACCGATGAACGCGCGGCAGCCGGGGACAGACGATGCGCTGTTGAAACCGAAAGACGCTGGTTTCCTCGTAACGAAGCGTCAAGTGGCTCCAGCGATCCGGCGCGTCAGTTTTGCGAGAGGGCCGGGCCAAAGCCCTGAGGATGACCAGCAAGAGGCGGTCACTGCGGGATTAGAGGGATGTACTTGCCTTTTGCCCGGCCTCGACCACCAGCATAGGCCGATTGGCGAGACGTTGTTTGAGTGCGTCTATCTTGACCATCCCAGCGGGGCGGAGCACCAGTGGGCGACGGAGCGGGCCAGGCCGTCGGGAGACGCTCATACGGAAGAACCCGGGCTAGTTGGCGATGACCGAGCAGTACATCATCGGGGAGCTGTCGGTTCGGCTGGTGCAGCTGCAGGCCGTCGCCCCGAGCGAGGAGTCTGCATGCGAGTTCGCCCGGCTGCGGGCAGCAACTGAGACAGCGCCCTTTGAAACGTTGCCCGACCATGGCCCTGCAGGCGCTCCAACTGATCCGCGGGCTCTGCCGGAGACTCTCTTGCGCGAGGTGACCTCCGGGCGCTGACCTCCCAGGCGACGATGGCTGCTGAACTTCGGGAGTTCGCCGTCTCTGCAAGGCTGCTGTGCGGAAGGCTAGAGTCGGGAGCGTTCACCCTCGGGATGGAGGCGAAGCGGGTCCAGCGGTAAGTCGGAGGTCGACCAATGGCAGTGGAAGTCCAGGTCAATGAAGCGCAGATCGCGGTGCACTGGCGCGAGGAGGAGTACTTCGCCCCCCCACCGAAGTTCATCGGACAGGCGAATGCCAGCGACCCCAGCATCCGCGAACGGTTCCGCGAGGAGAACTTCCCGGAGTGCTTCAAGGAGTACGCGGACCTGCTCACCTGGGATAAGTACTGGCATACCACCTTGGACACCAGCAATCCGCCGTTTTGGAAGTGGTTCGTCGGTGGTCGGCTCAACGCCAGCGTCAACTGTGTCGATCGTCACCTGGCGAAGGCCCGCAACAAGGCGGCTCTCATTTGGGTCCCAGAGCCCGAGGCCGAGGAGACCAAGGCGATCACCTATCAGGAGCTCTACAAACGGGTCAACGAGTTTGCTGCGCTCCTGCGCGGTTTCGGCGGCGTGAAGGTCGGTGACCGCGTCACCTTTCATATGCCGATGGTTCCCGATCTCCCGGTTTCAATGCTCGCCTGCGCCCGCCTCGGCGTCATCCACAACCAGGTGTTCGGCGGGTTCAGCGGGACGGCTTGTGGAGGCCGTATGGCCAACTCGGGGAGCACCATCCTGGTGACTATGGATGGGTATTACCGCAACGGCGAACTCATCGACCATAAGGCCAAGGCCGATGAGGCGGTGGCGGTGGCTCGGGAGCAGGGTGTCGAGGTGGAGAAGGTACTGGTGTGGCGACGCCACCCCGGCCAGTACAGCTCCAAGACTCCGATGGTCGAAGGTCGCGACTTCTTCGTCGACGAGCTGATGAAGGACTACGCGGGCAAGATGGTCGAGCCGGTGTCGATGCCGGCCGAAGCGCCGCTCTTCATGATGTACACCAGCGGTACCACCGGACGTCCGAAGGGCTGCGTCCACAGCACGGGCGGCTATCTCTCCTACGTCGCTGGTACGTCAAAGTACTACCAGGACATCCATCCCGAAGACACGTATTGGTGTTTTGCGGACATCGGATGGATCACGGGGCATTCCTACATCGTCTACGGTCCGCTGTCGCTCGGGACGACGAGCGTGATGTATGAGGGAGTGCCGCTATATCCGGATGCCGGTCGGCCGTGGCGGATTGCGGAACGCCTCGGCGTGAATATCTTCCACACCGCGCCCACCACCATCCGGATGCTCCGCAAGTTCGGCCCGGATGAGCCGGCGAAGTACGACTACCACTTCAAGCACATGACGACGGTCGGGGAGCCCATCGAACCGGAGGTGTGGCGCTGGTATCACCGGGTCGTGGGCAAGGGCGAGGCGGTCATCGTGGACACTTGGTGGCAGACCGAGAACGGCGGGTTCCTGGGAAGCACGCTTCCCGCACTCGACCAGATGAAACCGGGCAGCTGCGGCCCTGGCGTCCTCGGCATCTATCCCGTGATCTACGACGAGGATCGCAAGGTCGTCGAGCCGGGGAGCAATCGCGCAGGCAACATCTGCATCCGCAACCCGTGGCCGGGCATCTTTCAGACGATCTGGGGTCAACCCGAGCGGTTCGTGGACACGTACTTCAAGAAGTACTGCCGGGACCCGGAGAGCAAGGACTGGCGCGACTGGCCGTACCTCGCGGGTGACGGCGCCGTCCAGGCAGCGGATGGCTACATCCGGATCCTTGGTCGGGTCGACGACGTGATAAATGTGGCCGGGCACCGATTGGGAACCAAGGAGCTTGAGTCGGCATGTCTGACGGTCGATGAGATCGCCGAAGCGGCCGCGGTCCCGGTTATTGACGAGCTTCGCGGTCGCGCGGTGGAAATGTACGTGGCACTGAAGCCGGGTGTGCAACCGAGCGATGAAATCAAGAAGAAGATCGTCAAAGCGATCGACCGTGAGATCGGGAAGATCGCGCGTCCGCACAATGTGTGGATCGTTCCCGACATGCCCAAGACCCGGTCAGGAAAGATCATGCGGCGGGTGATCGCGTCGATCTCTAACTTCACCGATGTCGGGGATGTGACCACGCTGGCAAACCCAGAGATCGTGGAGAGTATCCGCCACCAGGTCCAGACCGAGAAGGTGGCGAGAGGCGACCAGCCGCGCGAGCTGTCGCCGCAAGAACTTGAGGAGATCAAGGCTTTCGGAAGCGTTGAATAACCCGTCACGGCGGACCGTTGCCTCGCGAGCTGTTTGGCGGGGGATCATCGCCACAGTTGAACCGAAGCCGCCCGGAGCCGGATGGTCCGGGCGAAATAGGATGTGCCTTGGTGGCGCGGCGTGCCCTGGACTCCGTCGGCCCAGGGCATGATTGGGGAGGTGTGTTGCAGCGAAATAGCGGCCGTTGCACTGCTTGGAGCGACAAACCGTTCCCGTGACTTGGGCGAGCCGGTCGCGAGCGAAGCTCAGTAGTAGTGCCGCCGCCCACGCACCGCGTGTCCCGCCATCCCCCTCAGCTCGAGCACGATCCCGATGACCAGGAGAATGATCCCGACGGGCCACAAGATCGGGATGCTCGCGAAAATGCCGAGGACCAATAGCGCAACGCCGAGAAAGATCATGTGCACCTCTTTGAGTGGGTCGGTTTCTCGTTGTGGTCGAGGCAGCAGTCAATGTGGCAGCCTCGATTCACGCATGGTGTAACGGTCAGTGCGACGAGTGAGCTGGCCTCCGATCGCGTCGTCTCAAGAGCCGAGCGCCTGACAACCGATCCCGTCACGGATATTCACGGCAAGTCGTGGACGGTCACTCACGATCAAGGGGGTCGCTGGCCAAAGGTCGCCGCCTTACCGGCCGCCGAGTTTGTCCCGCGCCGCCTGCGCGGCACCCCTAACGCTACCGATGACGTCCTCAGCAGTCTTCTCGACCCTTCCTTGGGCGTTCTGGACCTTGCCTTCTGTTTCCCTGTCTGTGTCGCCGGTGACCTTGCCTTCGAACTCCTTCGCCGCGCCGACGAATTGATCTTTCTGCCCACTCATATCTGGTCCTCCATTGCGGGACAACCTCTGGCGGCGGCCCACGAAGGATGCCCAATCCGGGTCAAGTGACTTCAGCCTGCGGCCGCGGCCGCAACAAATGCAGCAACAACAGGTGTGGCTCGCGCTGGAACGTGACTCTCGGCAGCGCCGCCTCGGGCACAAAACGAATTGGCCCCGGCTTGGGGACGTCGTCAGGCGGTGTCCTTAACCGAGTACTATCCCGACCTGATCCGGCGGCGGAGGAGAAGTCGATGAGCCACCCCTATCCTGAATCGGCTCATGCATTGCTGTTGCGGCTCCGCGATAACCCGGCAGCCGTTGCAGCCGAACTTCGAGCGATCCAAGACGTCATCCCCGATCTCCTGAACCTGATTGAGGCAGATCTGGAGCTCGACCGGGTTCGCGGCATCGGGCAGGATGAGATGTCAGCCGACCAGCGGCGAGATCTTCTCGACGCCCAAAACTGGAAGCGAACCGACGCGCTGGTTGCCCTGACCAGGAAGCCATGACTCGCGGCGGGTCCGTGTCCCCATCGCGTGTGCGGGATCAGGCTGGCACCGTTCGGTCGGTGGCTGGAGCACGATGGAGTGCTCGGCCCGACATCGCTTCGATGCGGATTCGCACCCAGTGCTCGTGCGGCGACCGCAGCCAGGAATGCAGGGGGCCACGACGGAGGACCGCGAGTTCCTCCGGATGGGTTACCTCTCGAGCGACACCCTGGATGAGCACGCTCCAGCCTTCATGATCGGCCGGCCTGCTCTCATCGGCCTCAAAGGTCACGCGTTCCCGGAGGCTCAGCCAACTGAGCTTGCTCCCCTTTGCCGTACAGAAGACGATGTCACCGTCCAATAGCGCGAAGTTGACGGGAATGATGATCGCCATGCCGTCTGTCACATAACCAATGCGGCCGACGACCGCTCCCCGCAAGAGCTCAAGGCATTCCTCTCGCGTGAGGGTCGTTAGCTGGGGCTCGTACAGCTCACTCATCTGCGCATTCTCCGGACTCATATCTCTCCTCTTCGAGCGGTCGCGGTCGGTGCGAACCGGCTCATTGGTTCGGCCTCGAGCATTCCGTCCTGCGGCTCGCGCGAGGCTTATTGATGACGGCGATGGGACAGCGCCCAGGCTCCACCTTCGTGACCATGAATGACCCGTGCCCGGAGCCATCTCCGGTGCCGATGAGGTGCAACCCCGCGCACATGTAGGGGGGGCGGTCGGACATCGGGCACCGGCCGCTCGCATCCGGACCCTGGCATGCCGCGAGAACCTGATCCGTCGTGGGGTCAAGCATGACGAACGTGTGATCATGATCCATGTGCCCAGCGTGGCCCAGGCGTATACGGGCGACCAGAGCCGAAGGTCGTCTCGTGTCATGGCCATTCGACCTTGGGGGCGGGTGCTGAGTATGGAGACCGCTGGGAAGGTGGCCACGTCGGCGACATTTTGCGACTGATGGCTTCTATGAGCCGGCAGCGGCCGACAGCACCGTCGACCTCGTCGCAGCAGCCGCGGTCACGACGCCGGAGGTCGGTGCAGACGGCGAGTTGCCGGCGCTGCCCGCCAGTCTCTTGGTGCTGACCGGCGGTTGCGCCGTCATGGCGAGCCGCTGGTCTCGCTCGCGCTGGGAGCGCGGACTTTCCAACCTCGCGAGGGCGGAAGGCGAAGATGCGCCACCGCAATACGCGTGCACTCGAGGATGCCGTCCGCCTTCCTGAGACGACATGTCGCGCATGCTGCTGGTGGATCGCTGGAGACGAGAGCGAGTTTGGTTTGACAACCAAGCACATGCTTGGTATACTTAGCACAGCCTCTCAAGTAGGACCCCCAACGGGACCTGGAGGTGACGAGGAAACAGTCATGACCGACTACGCCGACAACACCCGCACCGCCAATGCTGCAATTGCGGAAGCCCTCCAGCAGACAACGGAGATCAAGCTCGCGGCCACCGAGGTCCTCAAGAGCATCACCTCCGTCCTGGTTCCGCTGACCGTGTTCATGCTTCCCAACTCTGAGAAACTCATCCCGGCCATCGACATCGAGGTGGATCGCAACTTCGACATCGTCACCAAGTTCGTTGAGTGGCAGTACGAGTTTGGGGTCGCCGCTCTCAATCAGCTGGGGTCCTTCGCGCCCACCTCCAATTGATTCCGGCAGGAGCGCCAGCGCGACGCTGCGCGTTCCTGACCACAACCCTCGAGTTGAACCTGATGAGCTTCCCATACGCACCGTCCAGGAACGTTCTCCTTCAGGCACTGCCTCCCCTGGAACGGGATACGTTGCTTGCCCATCTTCGCCCGACTGCTCTGTCCGTAAAGACTGTGCTCTTCGAGCCTGGCGAAGCGATCGAGGCGGTCCACTTTCCGCTCGACGGCGTCATTTCCCTGGTCACTCCATCCTCCGACGGCAGCGTCGAGGTGGCGAGCATCGGGAATGAGGGGATTGTCGGGGTGCCGCTCATCCATGCCGGAGTTGGCTGCGTTCGAGCCGTATCGCCCGTGGGTGGTCACACGCTGCAGATGAGCGCAGCGACATTCCTTGTCGAGATTGAGCGTTTGGACGCTTTCCGCCGGCTCGTCGAACGCTACGTGCTCGCACTCTTCGCGCAAATCTCGCAGGCGGCCGCGTGTAATCGCCTCCACGCTAGCGAGCAACGGCTCTGCCGTTGGCTGCTCATGACCCATGATCGGGTCGGGAGGGACACGTTCCCGGTCACCCACAACGTCCTCGGGCAGATGCTCGGCTACCGGCGCGGGACCGTCACTCTCTCGGCGCAACTGCTCCAAGCGGCGGGTCTGATCGCATATCACCAAGGGCGCGTCACCATCGTCGATCGAGATGGCCTTGAATCCGCTTGCTGCGAGTGCTACGCGACGCTGAAGAATGAGCTGGATCGCGTGCTCCGCCCCGGATAGCGCGCGCGCACACTTGCCTGTCTTCGCGTCATATAGGGAGGCGGTAAGCGGGGTGCGCGAGGGCAATATCCCCAGGCCAGCTCCGGGGCTAACTCAACCCCGAAGCGCGGAGGGCGTCCCTGTGCTGTACGAGCCTCGCCATCGGCCCCACGGAGTAACGAGAAATTTCGTATTAATCGATGTCGACGATTCGCTCGACGTTAAGCAGATGGCAATCAGCCACCGCTGAGGCATCAGACAGTCGAGCTGAGTCTAGCGTCACCGACCTTCCCGGAGGCGAGCGCGGAGCCAGACTGCGAACGCTCCCGCATCAACTCTGCGCGTCGTCAGTCCGGTCATCTGCTTGACAGCATCATCTACCTCTGGCGGTGCAAGCCAGACGAGGCCATTCACCTCGAGGAACGTGCGCAGGTCGACCCATATCGTCCGCTTATTCCCGTCTACCCAGGCGTGACTCCCGACCAAACCCTCGGCCAGAACGGCGCTCTGGTCGATCAGGTCTGAAGGCTCATCTTTGGGCGAGCGGGACACGGCGATCGCCAGCTCCGGTGAGGTCACCCTCTCCCCCAACGAGGGCGGGACGGTGATCGAGGTCGTGTAGCGCGATTTGCCCACCGACGACGGCCGCGTCACGCCGCATTTTTGGAACACTTTCTGGGACGTTCGCTTCTGCTCGGGGGTGGGCAGGACCATGGCCCGGAGTTGTGGCGTCCCGCGTGGTATCGAAGTGGAGCCGTGGGTGCGACGAAGTGGATCCGCTGGGCACGGTTCGTCGCGACGGATTGACCTCGTCCTACTCGGACGCGTTAGACGAGGCGGGACACGAGCTCCGCGACGAGGTCGGCCGCGGGCAGCACCGAGGTCACGCTCCCGACGCCCATCCCGGCGTACTGGGCCATCGCGTCGATCCGGCCTTCAACGTGGCGGCCCGGCGTGGCAGAACTGAAGCGGGGATCGGCCGCCGGGCGCCCGGCGCACCGCCCTCGGCGACGACATCGCCCTCGAAGGCCTCCGCTGCTGCCAGCGCGCTCTTCAGCACCCTGTGCGGCGCGTCTGGCCAGCCCCCAGCAAACGCTGTGGTCAGCACGGTGTCGTCACCCGACTGGGCGGCCAGCAGCGCGCCAATGTAGGCCGGATGGCCCCGAGAACTCATGTGTCGCAACGAAAGCGGTGCCGACCCGGACGGCCGCAGCACCAGCACTCAGCGCTGACGCGACGCTCTCCGCGGTGGCGATTCCACCCGCGGCGACGACGGGTATAGAGACGTGTGTGCAGACCTCGTGGAGCAGCTCATCGCGAGGCTGCGTCCCACGTGGCCACCGGCCTCGACGCCTTGGGCGGTGACGAAGTCGCACCCAGCATCCTGCGCCGCGAGCGCCTGATCGAGCGAGCCCACCTGCCAGGCGACGAGCGCCTCTCCCGTCGACCGCGCACGGGCCACGAGGGAGGGGTCGGGGGTGGTCCAGAAGACCTCGACGATGCGAAGTCGCGCCGCCGCGGCCTCGAAGGTCGCAAGGTCGTCCTGGATCCGGTGTCCGAAGAATCCCATGCCAAGTGCGCCGCCGCCAGCCCTGGCGATCGCGTTGGTCATCCGCTCCTCGGCTGGCTCCAGGTCGAATTCGCACAGCATCCCGAGCGCACCGGCGCTCGCCACGGCGCCGGCGAGCTCTGGACCCGAGACCCCGCCCATTGGCGCTTGCTGCAGCGGGTGCATACATCCGACGAGCCGCGTGAAGGCGGTCCGCATATGGATCCTCCGATGCTCGTTCTACGCGCCAGCGGCGCGCCTGCCCCGCTTGAAACAGCGAAGACCAAATCATAGGCACGGACTGTCCGCCGTGCCGTGCGCCCGTGGCGGAGAGCGGCCCGACCACGATGTGCGTCCTCATGTGACATAACTTGACACTCAGGTGGTCGAGCGGTTCGTCACTCGCGTTGAGGTACTTTGGTGACGCTACCCCACATTGAATCGCGTGTACGTCCGTTCGCCCAACTGCTGCCAGAAGTCCGGACCGGTTGCTCCTGATTGCTGAGCCGCTCCGATCTCTCGGAATGCGACCTCGCACCCGCCAGGCGCGAAGATGGTGAGATGCCGTCGCCCGGCATCTCCCGCCTACAACCCATGCGGAGTTCCACGCGGCACTAAGACCGTCGCGCCTGGTCCAGCAGTGAACTCGGTGTCACCCACTGTGAAGCGGTACTCACCGTCGAGTACGTACCAACACTCCTCAGACGCTTCATGAATGTGCAGCCCGCTCCCTTGCCTGGTGGAATCACGGCTTCTGTCAAGCTGAAGCTGCCGACGCTTTCTGACGCGATCTTAAGGATGAAGTCATGTCCTTGCTGTGGCCAGTGGATGCGTTCACCGCCGTCTGGCTCGACCAGAATCGTCGTCACTACCGGACCTCCCTACCTTGGCTGATCACGTCCTCTTCCGGACGTCGGGTGGCATCTTAGCCGCGATCCTCACGGAAGCTACATAGACCACTGGGTCAGCCACACCAACGTATGCGGGTAGCCCCTCGTCGTAACTACCGGAAGGTCCAGGGCAGAGGCGGTGGCGTGCGAGTCCTACGGCGTGATCAAGATGGACGTGGACGCAGTCATTCGGAGAGCACGACTCCGCTTCCATCGCGCAACGTCGCCCGCACAACGCGAGTAGCGGGCTGCAACGTCACATGACGAGTCGCTGTGATACGCCGCGTACGTCGGTGCGTCAATCCTGACAGCTGAGACGTTTAAGACAATGCCAGCCTTAACTGCAGCGTATAGGCAAGTCCTAGTGCACTACCACGGCGCCCTGCCCAGAACGGAGCATCGGCTAATTTTGTATCATCACGTCCTAAATTTCGAGTGATTGTGGGGCGTTTTGACGCACCTGCTTAGTCAATCCAAATCGACCCCTAGCACCCGATTAGTCGATGCGCACCACGTGGTAACTAGGGTTAGATGATGTTGTCGAGGCCCACGGCGCGCGTTTTGGAGGTGCAACGAGGAACGAGTAATTCTGGATCAGCCGTTTCATAGGCTCCCCATCTCCTAGGAACCGCACCTAGACTGAATCAGTCCTCGAGTGCTGGGCTAGGCTCTTCCGGCGCCCGCTGAGCGAGTAGCACCTCCCGAAGTGTCACGATCTCTCGCTCCAGCGACGACACCTTCGAACCCAGCGCCGCGACCCCGTCATCGACATTCAGCCACTTGCTCGTGAGCCGGGTCGAAGCGAACCCGATCAACCCAATCCCCAGAAAGATGAGTACGCCCGCAAGAACGCGCCCTTCAGGGGTGATGGGCGTCGTATCCCCGTAGCCGACTGTTGTTGCGGTAATACCTGCCCAATACAGGGCGTCGCCAAAGTTGTGCAGCTGGGGGTTGATTCCATGTTCGAAGGACCAATAGGCGAGTGCGGTACCGAACCAGAGAAGAATCAGCACCGGCCCGAGAAACCAGAAACTCTGTCGCCCTCCCCTGAGGCGCGCCGCCTGGTCGCCCACCGACAACACACGCGCTGCTGCGCCAAGCCGGAGCAGACGAAGGAGGCGAAGGCTGCGGAGGCCCCCTACCAGGGGGATACAGGACACGAGATCAAGCCAGTGCCCGCGGAGATACTGCACGCGGGATTTCGCCGCCCAGAATCGGAGTGAGAACTCAGCGATGAAGATCGCGGCCAGGGGTCCAATCGCCCAGGCGAATATCCCGCCCCCGACATCGGCCGTGAAGCTGAGAATGAGGTAACAAACAGCGAGGATTCCAAGCGCGACTTCCCACGCAATATCGTGTCGGTCGACGAAGGCGTCAACTCGTTGGCGTCGGTCATTCGGTTGCCCTTTCACCCCGATGTTCTACCCAACAGGCCCACGCTCGTTCGGATTTGCCCCGCCGCCGCCCAGGGGCGGCGGTTGCGGGTCGGTTGTGCCGACCTTCCGTCCGAGACTCTCGCGTGTGATCGGCCCGAGTGGACCGTCAAGCACGAACGCTCCGGCCTGCATCGCGGCCTTGTCCTCGGCAACTTCGGGATATGTGGGATTGACAGCATACAGGCGCTCCATGTCCGCGACGGCGCCTCGCGTGTCACCTACGAAGTATTTGCAGATCGCGCGGTAGAGAAGGCACTGTTGCAGGCCGATACCGAGATCGTGCCGCTGTAAAGGCGCCTCTTTCAACAGTGCCAGCGCTTGGGTCGCATCGCCCTTCGTGAGCTGTGCGATTGCCAAGAAGGTGGTGATCGATGCTTGGCTCTCAACGTCGAGGGACAGAGAACGGACCTGCAGGAATTGATCGATCGCGGCGTCGGGGTGACCGCTGAGGAGCAGACAGCGGGCGTACTGCCCTCGCGCGGCGGTGTCCGCTTGAGCGCTCGATAGATATCGCCCGTAGAGTTCAGACGCCGCGGCGAAGTTGTGTTGATCGGCGTTCCATGCCGCAAGCGGTGCCAGTATTTCTGGGTCATTCGGAGGCAGTTTGGCAGCGGCTTCGTCAAGTCGAGCCTTGGCCTCGTCAGCCGTGCCAGCTCTGGCGGCCTTTGCAATTAGTACTCGAGCGCGCCAGCGCTTGCTGGCGAGTTGAATGATCCCGGTCACGAGTAACGGAAGACCGACCGGCGCGCTGAACACCAGTATCGTGAGGACCACGCCGTATCCGATCTTTGCCGCCGGCGGCTTGTGGAAGAGGTCGGCGATTGACCGTCCAGAAGTTTGTCCATTCTGGACACGCGGCATCGACCCGCCACGACGCGCCGCGCGTGCGTGCTGGTGCGAGTACTTCGTATAGAAGAGACCTGTTCCTGGGATGCCAACGGTTGCACGACGGCGGTTGTGCCCGACCGTGACGTGTGCTCCCCGCACTCCGACGCTGACGCTTGGCAAAGACTTGGAGAAGTTGACCCGGACCCCCGGTGCAATCCTTACGCGCCGAAAAAAGCGAGACGGCATGGCTCCTCCATAGACAGTAATGGGAACTCCCTACCCTTCAAGGGCCCGTGTCAAAGCACATTTGAGCGCCAGCACTCGGAGTGGCGGGCGACGGACCGCTCGCAAGTCTGTTACGACGAGGAGTTCAGCCGCTAAGCGGGCCTCGCGGCTGCGCTTGGCTAGAAATAAAGGGACCTCTCCCTCCGCGGCTGGAGTACCTCCACAGAGTCGCGCCAGACACTGCAATAAGAGCAAACGTTGCCACATGGCCCGAAGCCGGTCAGCGCCACTCGAGTGCAGCCACGAGCACCGGACCGGCGATGCCTTTGAGGCTTGCCCGACGCGACGGCGACACCGAATAACCGTCGCGAAGCTGGGCTCCTACCCCGTCGCTCATCAGAATCTCGTCAGCCGCCGCCAGAGCCGCGATGCGCGCGGCGACATGCACCCCTCGCCCTCGATAGCCGGTATCGCTGCGGGTGGCCAGTGCGCTATGGAGCCCGATCCGAACGCGCGGCGCAAACCCATGCGTTCGACGATGTTCGGCCAGCGCCCGCTGAATGTCGATGGCGCAACTCGCGGCGTCGCGGCCGTCGTGAAAGGCGACGAAGAAGCCGTCCCCGGCATTGTCGATCTCCTCGCCATGGTGCGCCATGAAGGCTTCCCGTAAGGTGCGATTGTGCCAGTCGAGGAGGCTATGCCAGGCGTCGTCGCCAATGACTCCCGCCAGCTCGGTGGATCGCACGATGTCGGTGAACATGAAGGTTCTCTCTCGTGCCTCCGCCGGTTGCCGTGAGCCGGCGACCACGGCGCGCGCCTCGGCGACCGCTTGGGCGGCGGACATTTCGAGGCCGCGCGCCAATGCGGCTCGAGCCGCGGCCGGCCCGGCGCGGGCACTCGCTGCGTCAATCCATAGGCGACGCTGCTTGGCCTCATCGGGCGTCTCGCGATACTGCACCCGCGAGCGAATTGCTTGCGTCGATGACAGGAGACGCAGACCGGTCGCCGCGTCCCCCCGCTGCATCGCCAATCGCGCGGCGCCCTCGATCAGGTACGAGACACCCGTCAGGTCTGAGCCGCCGGCTTCCAGGGCCCAGGATTCAAAGCCTTCGCGAAGGGCATCGAGCGCACCGTCGCTGTCCTTGAGGTTGAGTGCGTCGTCGACGATGTTGCCGAGAAACGTGGTGATATGCCATTGGCTCTGCCGCTTCCGCGCCGTGACGAGCAGCTCTTGCCAGAGCTCTAACGCGCGCCTCTTGTCTCCGTGGAGCGAGGCGTAGAGCGCGATCATCTGCTGCGCAATCATGATGCGGGCGTCATCTGCCAATTGTTGGGCGAGTGCCAGAGCTTCCTCGGCATACCTGCGCATGCCCTCGGGGTCACCACGGCTGTAGGCGGCGCTGGATTGTGTGAACAACACCATGCTCAAATTCGGCAACCATTGCCCCTCCGCCATCAGCCGGCTCGCCTCCTCGAGATCGCTGACAGCGGCCTGTTCGTCTCCCAGCCAAACGGACATCCAGCCCGCCATATGGAGCGCTCTCGCGCGCAGGAGACCGCGTGCCTGCATCGATCGCAGTGCCCACGCGTGCCCCTCCGCGAACAGGTCGCGGAATCCGCAGTACCAGATCAGCGCCGTCGCCAACCGAGAGGCTGTCTCGGGCTTGACGTCGAAGCCCCATCCAAGAGCGGAGCGGATATTGGCGAGCTCAGCGTCCAGACGACGCAGCCACGGGAGGTCGGGCCCACCCAGGATGGGCTCCTCGGCGGCCTCCGCAAGTCCCGCCAGGTGACCGAGGCACCCCGTCCGAGCGAGTGCGTCATCGCCTGGGCGGGCGCTCAACATTTCCGCACCGTACTGTCGTATCGGCTCAAGCATGTGGTAGCGCGCTTCGTCGTCGGAGGTGTCAGCCACCACCAACGAACGGTCAACCAATGCCGCGACCAACTCCAACGCGGAGCCGTCTTCCTGCCCACGTCCTTGGAGCACTGCATCGGCGCCCTCGAGGGTGAATCCACCGACGAAGATCGATAGGCGCATCAACGCCGTCCGCTGCGGTGCGGTGAGCAGCTCGTAGCCCCAGTCGAGCGCCGCGCGCATGGTCCGATGCCGCGGGGCGCGGCTGAGATCGTCGCGCGCGGCAAGGCCGAGACTGTTGTCAAGGTGTTCGACGACCTGCTTGAGGGAAAGAATCCGTACCCATGCAGCTGCCAGCTCCAGCGCGAGGGGCAATCCGTCGACACGCCTGCAGATGGCGATGATGTCTGCGACTTGCGCCGGGCGCAGTTGTTCGCCATGAAGCGTCAGCTGTGCGCGGTCGCAAAAGAACTCGACCAACTCGGTGTCAACGGCCTGTGGGACGCCGTCAGGGTCCGGGAGCGCGAAGGGCGACAGGCGCCAGACTCGTTCACCGTCGACACCGAGCGGCTGCCTGCTGGTGGCCAGAACTACCAGCCCAGGACACTGCATCAGCAATTGGCGGCCTGCGATGGCTGCTGCAGCGAGAACGTGCTCGCAGTTGTCGAGAACCAGAAGCTGGCGCCCGGCGGAGAGCACCCGGGCGGCACCGTCGAGAGGGTCCGT
Organism: Candidatus Dormiibacterota bacterium; assembly: GCA_963768105.1. Lineage (GTDB taxonomy): Bacteria > Chloroflexota > Dormibacteria > Aeolococcales > Aeolococcaceae > Palsa-851. The sequence continues at coordinate 403,924 of CAVYGR010000002.1, forward strand.
GCCGACCGCGATCGGAGCTCGAAGGGATTCAGCGATGGTCGTCGGCACGAGCTCGGGCCTGGCGACCGACGCAAGCTCCACCACCCACACGCCGTCGGCAAAGCTGCCACGCTCGGTTCGAGCGAGCTCGAAGGCAAGACGTGTCTTCCCCATGCCCCCCGTCCCGGTGATGGTGATCAGCCGCTCCGACGCGAGCAGCGCGCGGAGCTGTCCGAGCTCACGCTGCCGGCCAATGAACCTCGACAGTCCCTCCGGAAGGTTCGCAGCTTGCGCCTGCACGGCGTTATCGTTCGCGACGATCTGCCGCCGAGTTCAACCGCCTTCAGAGCTCCTTTCTCATCTGCACGGACGTTTCGCGATACCCGAGGCTCGAATACAACGCTCGAGCAATCGCGTTCTGTCCGAAGACGTTGAGCGCGAGAGCGTGGAGGCCGTTGCGTCGCGCCTCCTCCTCAGCGAGCCGCATCGCCGCTCGCCCGTAGCCGCGGCCTCTGAGCGGCTCGTCAATCGCGATGTCGTAGATGAAACCCACGCCGGCCTCCGCGCGCGGGTCGCGCAGCGCCAACCAGAGCCAGCCGACGGGTTGCTCATCCACTTCGACCCTGAAGATCAATTGACCTGGAGTGGCGAGCCCTTCAGGGAGCAGTTCCGCGTCGTCGCGGCGACCCTTCGCCTCGGCTGCCTCGCGGCTCATGCTCCCGGAGGCAACGATCTCGTCGATGTAGGCATCGAGTGCGGCGGCCGACCACCGCGCGTACTCCTCAGCGCTGGGGCGGCGGAGGCTCACAGTCACACGACAATACTGTCGGGTTGGGCCATGTCTTGTGTTGACTGCATTGAGACGCCTCGGCGACCTGTCCCGTTGCGGTCAGGGGCTTCGCCTCAGGCTTAACTTCGCCTCCGGTCGAGAGAGGTCGCCCTCGCCAAGGGTTTCGACCGGTGCTGCGTCGTGCGACGACACTGCGACTTCGCGGCGGTTGCAATTCGTGCGACAACACGCGCAGTGTGGGTGGTGGGCCAGCTGAACTATTCGGCGCCCGACACAGGAGGAATGTCATGCACGCATATGACTTCACGATCGCCGTACCGAACAGCAAGGGCAGTCTTGCGAATCTCGCGGAGGAACTGGGCCGCGAGAACATCAATATCGAGGGCCTGTGCGCCGTCGAGCAGAACGGGAGCGTCATCTTCCACCTGCTGACCACGGACAAGCCCGCAACGATTCGGGCCATCGCCAAGGTCGGCTACAAGGTCACCAAGGAGACGGAAGTGATCGTTGAGCGCATCGAGGACCGCCCCGGCATGCTGGGCAAGGTCACGCGTCACCTCGCCGACGCCGGCATCAATCTGACGACCGTGTACCTTGCGACTGACACGCGTCTGGTGCTCGGTTGCGAGAACATCTCGGCGCTCGAGACCGCCTGGAAGGAACTCGCGGCTGTCGCGTCCCGCTAACCCGGCTTTGTCCGCCGGCCGGCCTTCGGGTCGGCCGGTCCTACCCGCTCTTCGCCGGCAGAGCAGCGATCGCCTGGATCTCCTCGAGCCCATACAGGAAGTGAGCCCTGCGCACATCATCGAGCGCCGCGTCGTCGACGCTGTTCCTCGATGCTGACGCCGTGACTGTCTCCGCATCGCCGACCGGCCGTGCCAACAGCCGGGCATCGGCATCATCGATGCCGCCGCCGACCGGGATGTAGCCGAGGTCGTTGCTTGCAGCCGCCTGCATCATCCAGCGCGCCACCGCGGCGCTGATAGGGCGCGAGCACCTCCTGGTCGAGCCACTGCATGTCGGCTGCTGTCGGGGTGCTGAGCTCACGGTTGAATGGCGGTGGCACGACGTTCACGTCGTGCCCGTTCACCTTGATGTGAATCTCTGTCGGGCGCGCTTCGTCGGAGCCGATGGACACCCGGATGGTAACGCTCGTCGCTGAGAGCGTCTTCCACTGCTTTTCCCAGACGCGACTGTGATCGATCGGATTGAACCTCCGGCGCACCGGTTCCGCGACGAGCATCTCGCCGTTCAGGGCGCAGAAGACGTTGAGGATTGCAATGACCTCGTCTGCCGCCGCTGACGAGATCCACTGCAGGATTGGCACGGTGCGGCTGTCGATGTCCGGGTGCGATGCGGCGCCGAACTCCCATTCGAGTGCTCGCATCGCATGGGCGTGGAGGGCGCAATAAATCTTTCCGTCGACCACCGTGCGGTCGGCAGGGCACCAAGCCGTCTTACAACGACGTCCACGCCGGTCGATGTACGTACACGGCATACCCACCAACGAGGAGCAGCGAAGGGCGGAACACGGTTGGTTGCCCAGCGCGGTCTCCGGGCGCCGTGCGTCGTCGCCGGCCGTCATGGCGCCGTGCTGGCCGGCAGTGGGGTGCTGCTCGGCCGTTCCCGTTCGCCGCCTCAGCATTCTCTTGACCTACGTGATCCAGCGGACCGCCCGGTGTGGAACCATGCTAAGTCTGCCGTTGCATCACCTGTGACGAGTGTGTAACAAGAGGTACCCTCGCGGCGCGGACGGTCGCGAGCGTGCGGCGCAATTAACAGCGTCGGACCTCAGCGCCGCGCCAAGGCACGTCGGCTCGTGGCTAATGGGAGTTGTCTACCGCGATCAGGAGCTCTCGCACCTTTGCCGCGGAGACGAGGTTCTCCTTCTGTTCGTAGAGTCTCAATGCAGACTTCAGCCGCTCAGCGGACTCGTCAGGCTGTCCGACGAGATTGAGCACCTCTGCCAGGTCGACAAGAGCGTCACCGGCATGGTTCAAGCCGTCTGTCTGCTCCATCAAGGCAACCGCCTCGCGTGCCAGTCGGAGAGCCTCGACGGCGTCGCCGCGTCGAGCCATCACCTTCGCCATTGCCTGCCGCCAGTTCACTTGAGCTAGCACATCCGATTCCTCTGCCAACTCTCGCGATAGCTCGGCGAAATGCGCGGCCTCGTCGTGGCGGCCGAGCGCATAAAGGGCAAAAGCCACCATCGCTGCGAAGGTACAGCCGTAACCGCTCGCTCCGATACGCGCGAGGTACTTCGAAGCCGCGACGTGCTTCGCGCTCAGCGGCCGCCCAGTCCCCAGCGAGCTTTTCAATTTCGAAAGCGATCCCTGAAGCTCCGCCTGTAGGTTCCCAGAGCCCCGGAGGTACCAACGCGTCGCCTTGTGCGTGGAGCGCACGGGCTTCGTTGAAGCGGCCCTGTAGCGCCTCGGCGAGAGCGGCGGTGCACAAGAGCGGCGACTCAAGTCTTGGTATACCCGCGCGTTCCCCAAGCTGTGCGCGGGCATAGCGCGCCATCTCACTCGCAGGGATCGCGCCCCACGGGACGCTGAGGCCACCGTACCAGTACTCGCTCTCGATGGCGAGTTCCTCGTCTCCAGCCCGTCGGGCGTGGAAGAGGGCACGCTCAAGCGCGGCGCCCGACGCGGCAAACGGCACCGATTGCTCTCTACCGCGCTTTGGCATGCCAAGCTTCCGCGAGCCCCGCGTCATCCTCGAGCTTTCGAAGAGAGGAATCGCGATTTCGACCTCCGAGTTCAGATCGCAGTATCTCTTCTGCGCCGCGGTCATGTTGCGGATTCGAGCCCGCTCGATCCGAGCCCGATGCTCCACTGCATCGTTGCCTGCGGCCACAGCCATGGTCACTGCCTGGTCAAGAACGGTCGAAGCGCTTGTGCGAAGTCACCCGCACGGTGTGCCGCGCGCCCGAGACGCGGCAGCAGCCGGAGATGCGCCGGTTCGTCACGAGGGAGGAGTCCGACAGCGCCCGCTCCATCAAGGCTGACCGCGGCACCGACGTCACCTCGCAACAACGCACGGTCTCCGGCGGAACCGAGCAGCGCTCCCGCTCTGAGCGCCATCTCGCGGCCATGCTCGTCAAGTGGCCCGAGCGTGGTGCGGAACCGAACGGCTTGCTCGAGGTGGTAGCCGACGATGGCATCCAAGCTCGGGTAGGCGCCCGGCCATTGCGCCTTCGAGCCAGTTCGCAAAGTGATCGTGCAGCTCCGCTCGGACGGCCTTCGGGGTGCTGTCATACGCCGCATCGCGAATCAGCAGATGGCGGAAGCGGAAGCCGTCCTCGCCGGGGAGCTGGGCCGGGTGCGGTCGCACGAGATCTTGACGGCTCAGAGCGTTGAGCCGGCTCGTGACGCTGTGCTCCTCCGGCAGCAGCGCCAGGAGCGCGCCGCGATGAAAGACCTCGCCTTCCACGGCCGCGGCGACCAGCACCTGGCGTTCGCGAGCATCGAGCTGGTCTATGCGGGCGGCGAGCAGGGCATGGATCGTCGGCGTGGCAAGCGTGCCGTCGCCCTCAGGGAGCTGCGACATCGCGCCATCTCTTCGATGAAGAATGGGTTGCCCCCCGCTGCGGCGGTGATGCGTTCGCGAACCGCGGAACTCAACTTGGACTCCGGTCCAGGCATTGCTCGATGAGCAGCTCGGTCTCAATGGCCGGCAGTGGCTCGAGACGTAGATCCGCGACCCACCGCGAGCGCTTTTCCAGCAACTCGGTCCGGGCGAGACAGAGGACCAGGATCGAGGCTTCGCGGGAGGTCAAGCGCGAGATGTTCTACCAGGTCAAGAAAGGCCTCCTCACCCCACTGGATGTCATCAAACACCAGCACCACTGGCTTTCGCCGCGAGCACCTCCAACAGCCGGCGAAACGCCCAGGCGATCTCGTCGGTCGAGGCAGCGGTGGCACCCGCAAGAGCTTCTCGATGACAACTTCGACCTGCGCGTCCAGCCCGAGACGTGGGCAGCCGCGCCTCTAGCGGTTTGACCGCTTCGATGATCGGCCAGTAGGTGATGCCCTCCCCGTAGGACAGGCATCGGCCTTGCAGCGCCGTGGCGTCGCTCAGCGAAGCGAGCAACTCGCGAGTGAGGCGTGACTTGCCGACACCCGGCATCCCGACGATCGTGCACATGCGGCAGGCGCGAGACTTCGATCACGTCGTCGAGGACGAGGCGGAGCTGCGGAAGCTCCACCTGCCGGCCCACCATCGGGGCGTCCAACTGGCGACCCAATCCGCGTCGAGGACGAACGCCGGCGAGACGAAAAGCGGCCACGGGTAGTGACTTGCCCCTGAGGGTGAGGGGTTCAACCGGCGTCACATCCACATACCGATGCGTTAGTCGCACGGTCTGCTTCCCCAAGCAAGATCTCTCCCGCTTGCGCCGCCTGCTCCAGCCGCGCCGCAACATTCACCGTGTCGCCCGTGGCCAACCGCTCATGGGTTCCGGCCACGACTTCCCCGGTGTCGATACCGATGCGGACTTGGAGACGTCGTGCCGTAGTCGCGGTCAAGATTCTCGTTGAGCCCATCGAGGCTGGTCATCATGTCCCAGGCCGCTCGGAGCTGCGCGAAGCGCATCGTCTTCATGCACGATCGGTACACCGAAGACGGCCATCACCGCGTCGCCGATGAACTTCTCCACCGTGCCGCCGTGTGCTTCGATAACGCCTTGCATATGGGCGAAATACTCAGCCAAAACGCGACGCAGGGTCTCGGCGTCCAGACGCTCGCCAAGTACCGTCGAACTCGTCACGTCGCAAAAGACCACGGTGACGGTTTTGCGGACTTCACGGTTCGCCGCAAGCACCGTGGGCACGGTTCCCGTGCCCATCGGCGCGCCGCACGCGTTGCAGAATCGGGCGCCTGCCGCGTTTTCTGCGTAACACCTGGTGCAGCTGACCATCCGCAACCCTCCGAACGGGGCAAGCCGCGCCACAATCCACTCAGGCGTAGCTAGGCGCTCGTTGCCCTCGTCGCATCATATCGCGGTCCTTCGCTCTGTGTAACTGAGGACGCGCGATTTTGAGAGGGCCATCGCCGTTGTCGCGTGATGGCGCTGCCGCGCTCGTAACACCTCGGTCTCGCGATAACAAACGTTGCTACCGCGAGCGCGCTTTCTCCGCGCGCGGGGGCCGCCCCCGGCGGGGCAGCTGACCGGCGTTTTGGGGGAGGCGCCCTGCCGCTGCCAGCGCCCGCCGCAGCAGGAACTCGATCTGGGCGTTGCTGCTGCGCAGCTCGTTGCTCGCCCATCGCGCGATTGCATCGTGCACCGCCGGGTCAAGGCGCAGCAGGATGCTCTTGCGTTCGGCCACCGGGCTACAGCCCTCTCACCCCTCTAACCCTGGTACAGGGTGCCGGCGTTGATGATGGGCTGGGTGTTCTGCTCGCTGCAGAGCACAACCAGCAGATTGGAGACCATCGCCGCCTTGCGTTCTTGGTCCAGCTCCACGATCTCGCGCTCCTCGAGCCGTGCGAGTGCTAGCTCGACCATACCGACCGCGCCCTCCACGATCCGCTGCCGGGCGGCCACGACTGCGCCCGCCTGCTGGCGCCGGAGCATCGCCTGAGCGATCTCGGGTGCGAACGACAGTCGGGTCAGCCGCGACTCGATGATCCTGACCCCCGCGGAACCAACCCTGGCCGCGATCTCGGCCGTGAGCTGACCGGTGATCTCCTCGGCGTTCTCCCTCAGCGAGAGCTGGCCATCCTCGTGTGCGTCGTATGGGTGACTGCTCGCGACGTGCCGCACGGCTGTCTCGGTCTGGATGTCGACGAAGCGGACGAAGTCTTCGACGTCGTACAGCGCCCTCGCCGTGTCCTCGACGCTCCACACGACCACGGCGGCGATCTCGATCGGGTTGCCGTCGGCGTCGTTGACCTTCGCCACAGCGGTTTCGTAGTTGCGGATCCGGGTCGACACTCGGCGGCGCTCGGTGAATGGATTGACCCAACAGAGGCCAGGCTGGCGGATCGTGCCGAGGTAGCGACCGAACAGCTGCACCACCCGGGCTTCCCCCGGGACCACCTGGGTCAGTCCACGGAAGGCTATGGAGTCGCAGAGGGTGACGAACACGGCGACCCCTATCAGGATGCCGCCGGCAAGCCCGCCACCAGTGCCGCTGCTGAGGACCGGGCCGAGGATGAACAGGCCGACGCAGACGAGGGCCACCACGATGAGAACGGCGAGCGCCGCCAGGCCTCGCGCGGCCGGCTTGATCCGCTCTGTCATGGTCGCTTGCGGCGCGGGCGGGACCTCGGTTGGAGTCGTGTCACCGGTCATCGAATCTTCTCCATGGGCTGGACTTTAGTTGCCTGGTATGCATACTATCATAGTGATATCAGATTTATGTGGAGGCCTCCTCGTGACGGACCGGGTGCTGGAGATTGACCGCCTCTCCAAGCGATACGGGTCGCTCGAAGCCCTCCGCGATCTCAGCTTCACGGTGCGACCAGGCGAGATTTTCGGGTTCGTCGGTGCGAACGGAGCCGGCAAGACCACCACGATGCGGGTCGTGCTGGGTGTGCTCGAGGCAGATTCGGGGAGCGTCATCTGGGACGGCTCGCCGATCACGTTCGCGGCCCGCCGGCGCATCGGCTACATCCCGGAGGATCGCGGGCTGTATCCGAAGATGTCCGTGATCGCACAGCTCGTGTACTTCGCGCGGCTGCACGGGCTCAACCGAAAAGCCGCGCGCGAGGCGTCAACCGCATTGCTCGAACGGCTCGGACTCGCTGATCGCGCGAAGAGCCAGCTCCAGCGCCTCAGCCACGGCAACCAGCAACGCGTGCAGCTCGCCGCGGCGCTGGTGTTCTCACCCGACCTGCTCGTCCTCGACGAGCCGTTCGCAGGTCTCGACCCGCTGGCCGTCGATGTGATGACCGACGTCTTGCGAGCGGAGGCCGATGCGGGGAAACCGGTCGTGCTCTCCAGCCACCAGCTCGATATCGTCGAGCGGGTCTGTGACCGCGTGGGGATCATCAATCACGGAGAGATGGTCGCCAACGGGACCGTCGACGAACTGACCGCGCGCGGACCAGTGCGCTTCTGGGTGGACGCCCCTGGCGCCGACGCCGGCTGGTATGACCACGTCGCCGGGACGTCGCTCGTCGAACAGGACGGCTCGCGCTGGTTGCTCCAACTCGACGACGGTGCAGATGAGCAAGCGGTGCTCCGGACCGCGCTCGCCACCGGCCCGGTGCACGAGTTCCGTCGCGATCGACCGGCGTTGACGCAGTTGTTCCGCGACGTCATGAGCGGAAACGCTATCGATGAATAGCCAGACGTTGATCCGTGTGATCGCCGCGCGTGAGTTCACGACCCGAATTCGAACGCGCGTTTTTGCGATCTCAACCGTGCTGGTACTCATCGGGATTGGCGCCTACATCCTGCTCCAGGCGTATGTGCTCAACCAATCGACGACGACGTCGCTCGATGTGGGATTCGTTGGGACAGCGCAGGCGATCGCGGCGCCGGTGCGCGCCGAGGCGGCGGGTGCCGGTGTCACGATCACCGTTCACGCATATACGTCGCTAGCGGCGGGAAACGCGGATGTGCAGAGCGGCACCCTGAACGCACTGGTCAGCGGATCCGGAGCCAGTACCACCGTGTTTGTTCAGTCGACGGTCGATCCGACACTGGAGACGGCTCTCAACGACCAAACACGGCAGCAGGTGCTGACTGAATACCTGACACAGCACGGCCTTGCTCCGAGTGACCTCTTAGGCCAGCTCAACTTCTCGGTGGGCATCCATGAGCTCTCGCCCGTCAACGCTGCGCGCATCGAGCAGATCGTCATCGGCCTCCTCGTCGCGGGGACGCTCTACATCACCCTGCTCGCCTACGGGCAGTTCGTCGCGGCCGGAGTGATTGAAGAGAAGTCGAACCGGATCGTCGAGATCCTGCTCGCGTCGGTGCGACCGTGGCAGCTGATGTTAGGCAAGATCACCGGCATCGGCCTGGTTGCGCTCGTGCAGGTCGTGATCGTGGCCGGTGTCGCCCTGGTGCTCGCCAGTGTCACCAAGTTGGTGTCGATCCCAACACTCAGTATCGACGTGGTGATCAGCGGCATTGTGTGGTTCGTTCTGGGCTATCTGATGTATTCGCTGCTGTTTGCGGCTGCGGGCTCGATGGTGTCGCGCCAAGAGGAGGTGTCCGGCGTGTCGATACCGGTGATTCTCGTGCTGGTCGCCGCGTGGATCCTGGCAATCACGGTCGCGGCACCCGATCCTGGGGGCACGGCAACCACGGTGTTCTCGTTCATCCCGCTGATGTCGCCGGTGATCATGCCGGTGCGCATCGCGGCGGGAGTGGCACCTTTCTGGCAGGTCGCGATCAGCGTGGTTCTCGTGATCGCGACCATCTACATCCTCGCCGCGCTCGCGGGGCGCATCTATCGCAACTCGGTGCTCCGCTTCGGCGGCCGCGTCAAGCTCAGTGACGCCCTGGGTCTTCACGATTAGCCACAAAGATCTTCGGCGCCGGACCAGCTCAAGCCAGTGATACGTCCCGTTAGCGCAGCCTCCACGCGCGACAGCCGGCGCACAACGGTCCTCCTCTTCGTCGGAGCTGCCCTTCTCATCATCGCTGTGCACCTCGCCCTCAACGGCGTTCTCGGCTTCCATACCGACGAGCTCTATTACATGGCCAGCGGGCGGCATCCTGTCACTGGGATATGTCGACTACCCGCCGGTCGTGCCGCTCCTTGCTCGGCTCGAGACCAGTGTGCTCGGCGTGACACCGTGGAGCTTGCGTGTTCTCCCCGCGATCCTGAGTGGCGTTAACGTCGTCCTCTGCGGCGCCTACGCGCGCAAGCTCGGCGGCTCACTGAAGTTGCAGGCGCTCGCCCTCCTGATCGGGATCACATCGCCGGCCATCCTGGGCACCTGGCTGTTCCAGACGGTGATCTTCGACCAGGTCACGTGGATGGTTTCCCTCTACCTCTTCCTGTCGTTGGTCCTCGAGCCGAAGCCGCGCACCTGGATCCTCCTTGGCCTGACACTGGGAATCGGCCTCGAGGTCAAGTACACCATCGTCGCGCTCATCGCCGGTATCGGGATTGCCGTGCTGCTCACCCCTTCACTACGGTCCCAGCTGCGCCACAATTATCCGTGGCTTGCGGTGAGCCTCATGCTCGTCATCTGGCTGCCGAACATGATCTGGCAAATTGCCAACGGGTTTCCCTCGCTCACCTATACGCTCACGCACGGAGCCACGATCGCCTCGGGCGGCGGTCCCGGAGGCTTTGTCGTCCTCTTTGCCGTCGTTCTCTTCCTGTTCCTGCCTCTCTGGATCGCGGGCATCATCTCGCTGTTCCGGCATCGGGAACTTCGTCCTCTCGGTATCGCGTGCATCGTCCCGGTCGTCGTTTTTCTCTTTGTGGGGAAGGGATACTATCCTGCCCCGACCCTCCCGATAGCGATGGTGCAGGGGCTCCTGGCCATCTCACGGCTCGAACGCAGCCGGCTCCGCTCCGGGCTGACCCTCGCAGTCATCGCAGCCTGCGTTCTCAACGTCGTAAGCCTGGCACGAATAGTCCTCCCCATCACGCCGGCGGACCGCCTGCATACGACCGGCCTCGATGTCCAGAATCCTGACTTTGCAAGCACGGTCGGCTGGCCGTCGATCGCAAACAGGTGACGGCGACCTACGATGACCTGCCGGCGGCCCAGCGCAGAATGACGGTCATCATCACGAGCGACTACGGAGTTGCCGGCGCACTCGCGATTTATGAGGACCCGAGACGGCTCCCGGACGTTCTCAGTCCGCAACAGAGCGATTGGTTTTGGCTTCCTCAGCACCTTGCTGCCACGGACGCGCTGATGGTCGGGTACGCACCATCCGATGTCAGCTGGATGTGCGCATCCGCATCGGTCGTGGCCCATCTCAGCGTCCCCTTTCAGGTCGTCAATCTTGAACAGGGCGCACCCGTGACCTTCTGCCATCTCAACGCCCCGGTTCCAAGTGTCTGGGGACGGCTCAAGGACTTCTCGTGAGCGGATCGATGGACAAACATCTCACCTTCCGCGACATCGAAGCTGATGCCTTGCACCGCGTGCACGGCGCCGTACGACTTGTGTTCGCGAACCTGAATAGCGGCTGGCATCGACTAATCATCGGCGCCGGGGCCGGGGAAGGCTACGTGACGGACGTCACGACTTTCCCATGGCACCTGTCATGCGTGGCGACCGCCGACCGACATGGCCTTACCTCAGGCGCAGCTGATCCCGCCACGTCACCAAAAGGGCCACGCCCGCCACGACAGCGCTGATCCCGGCGTCCAGGAAGACGTTCATGACGACCGAACCTGTGGTCATCTCGCTGCTCCTTTTCTCCTGCTTCCGTTGCCGACCGATGTGACTTACCGCTCATCGAACGGTGAATCCGGCGCGAAGCATGTGCCGGTGGAATCGAGAACGCAGCGCAAAGCCGACAGTTCGACTGTCGACTTCGCGACGAGTTGACCATTCCCAGCATCGCGAGCCAGGCGTCAGACGGGTGGCGGAGGTCCCTTCACGGTTGGGAGCGCGATCGGACCGATTCTCGAGAGCACATAGAAACCGATCGCGAACAGCGCCAGCGCCACCGCCGTCTTGGACAGCACTCCATCCGTGGTCAATTCGACCACTCCAGCGACCAGGAACAGCGTGAAGCTCACGACGATGCAGAAGTCCTTGAAGGTCATCGTTCCTCCTCCGGGGGTTCAACGCTCAGCGTCCGGCAGCATCCCACAGGGGCAATGGGAGAAGGCCACAGGGAGGCCCGTCACCGAGAAGGCGCTCCGCCGCACACTACGTCGGAGCGCCCGAGAGGGGGGCTGGGGTTGCGGCTTCGTCTGTCGCGAAGGCGAAACCACCCGGCATCGAGGTGGTCTCGTCGGGGGCCGGTAGCCAACCGTACTGGCAGTATCGGGCAGTATGGTGCAGAACCGCAAGTCGCCCACGAGATCAGCGCACAGCAGGATCCTGGAGCTCCGCTCTCAACGGCAGGCGGATTCGAGGAATCCGAGCGAGTGGACCCAGGTTGGGCTGGCCCGCAAGGTGGGAGCCTCCGTCCGGTCGGTGAAGGCGTGGGAGGCCGGCGACACCGTGCCGCGCCTCTTCTACCGACGCCGGCTCGCCAAGGCCCTCGGCGTGAGCGTCACCGACTTGGGATTCTGATTCTCGCTCGCGGAATACGGGTCAGCTCGGGGGGAGGGTCGCTAGAGCGAATTGCTGGAGGAGCGGGTTGCACAGCGCCACCCCTTCGGCGAATGTGCCGGTGTCCGATGTGTAGACGCGGGCCGTGAGCCGGCCGGTGTCGAAGGTGACGAAGCACACCGGCGTGTAGAGGTTTTCATGGAACGGACTGCTGGCGACGGAGGTCCAGCTGGAGCCCTGCGCCAGCGTTGAGCACTCGGATTGGGCGCCGGAGTTGTCGCTCCCCGCCACGGTGAGGTAGGCGATCGTCTGGCCACCGGTCATCGCGGCGGCGGCGCAGATGTACGTACGGTCCGGGTTCGCCGGCGTGTCGGCCACGCCGCCGGTGTTTGCCTGGCCGGCCGCGGTTGGCGTTGCTGTCGGGGCGGAGCCGGTCGAGTTGGATGTCACGGCGGGCACCGTTGAGCTGCCGCATCCGGTCGCCGCGAGTGCCGCGGTGCAGGCCACCGCCAGACAGGCCCCTCGGAGCGTGTGGGTGGCGAGGGGTATCACGGCATCCGCAGCTTATGCCAGGGAATGAGTTGCCGGCCTTATCGCGCGGCCGAACTGCGGCGCAGGGCGGGGATAAGGACAGCGGCGACGGCAACGTGCATCATCGCGAGGGCGACCTTGGCCGACGCCGTCGTCCCCGCGCTGAGCGGGAGGCTCAACGAAACAAGCAGGACCGCGACGGCACCGACAGTCCAGATCGTGCGAGCGCGGCCGGTGCGCCGTTCCAGGACCGCCAGCAGCCCCCAGCCCAACAGCGAGCCGATGAGGCTGGCCCCGATGACGAAGTCGACCCCGACGCTCACCGGTGCTGCGTTCCCGAATCGGGCGATGAGGTGGAGGCCGAGCAGCGGCACCGCGACGACCCAGACTGCCACCGCCGCGACGACGGCTCCTCCCACGCTGAGCGCTCGGGTCCGGCCCAGGCGGGCGGTGGTCGGGGCGGCGTATTCCCTGATTGTCGTGCTGGCCATGGCAGGTCCTCCTCACGGGTGCGTCACCGCTGGGCTGGGGAGAGCCCCAAGGCGGTAGAATTAGTTAGGCGTCTAAGGTTAGACACCTAACTATCTCGGAAGTCAAGAGGGTCGCTGATGAACTTCGATCAAGCGGACGCGCTCAACGAGGCGATCCGGGCCATCGGCATCCGCCACCGCGCGCTCGCCATGGCTGCGCTCGCCCCGCTGGGCATTCACCCGGGTCACAAGCTGGTGCTGCTCGAGCTGGAGCACGCGGGACCGCGCACCCAGGCGCAGCTGGCCGCTGCCAGCGGTTATGAGCCGCCGACCATCACCCTGAGCGTCCGGCAACTCGAGGCCGCCGGGCTTGTGGTCCGCCGCTCATCCCTCACCGATAGGCGCGCCACCATCGTCGACCTCAGCGACCAGGGACGTGCATTGCTGCCGAAGCTGAAAGCGGCGTGGTGCCAGGTTGCCGAGCAGACCGTCGCCGGGCTGACGTCAACGTCCGTCGACCAGCTCACCTCAGTACTCGAAGACCTGGCCAGCCAGCCTCGGCGCGCAGCGTGGCTCCGGCTGAGGACGTGCCGCGCTACAGCGCCCGATCGGGGTCGAGCGGCCACGGCCGGGATCACTCCGCAAGCGATCGGACGACCGCGTAGAAGCCGGCGATGTCGCGGGCCGCGACATCCCCAACAGCGCTGTGCTCGACAGTCCCCAGCGCTTCGACGACGGTGTGCGCGGCGGCCCGGCCAGGACGGGTCAGGCTGATCAGGAACGATCGCCGATCGGCGGGGTTGAGGGCGCGCCGAGTTCAGCCCCCGGTCCTCGAGTTCGATCGAGGATGCCACTCAGCGTGGACGGTCGATGACCGAGGCCCCGCTGCAACTCACCAACGGTGTGGGTCGTGCCATCGGCGAGGAGCGCGAGCACGTGCGCCTCGCCCTGGGTGAGACCCACATCGGCCAGGAGCGCCTCCAGCCGGACGCCTGCCGCATGCGTCGCCCGTTGCAGTTCGAGGATGAGAAGGCGGTGGGGCGCGGCGACATCCTGTCGTGGGCTTTTCGACCTCGCTCTCGCCGCCATGGCCATACGGTAGTACGGAATGGAATAGTTCGTCAGCGTTGACATCGGTGCTTGGATACGCTACGGTTTAGGAAAGTTCGTATCCGTACTAACTGGAGGATGTGACGTGCCGGACCACATTCCCGGCGAGCCCTCGAGCCTCCGGCTCCCAGACGACGAGTTCATCGCGACGTTCGAGCGCGGCGGATTCAGCGGCGACGCCTTCCCGCACAAGGCGCACCTTCGGATGGCGTGGCTGTATGTCACTCGTGTTGGGTCTGAGGCCGCCATTGAGCGAGCGGCTGGAGGAATCCGCAACCTGGCCAGGGCCAACGGGAAACCGACCCTCTACCACGACACCCTGACGCGCGCCTGGGTGTACCTGGTCGCGGCCGCGGTCACGAAGTCACCGGCCCTGGACTTCACAGAATTCCTGGCGCGCAATCCTCGGCTCCTCGACAAGCGGCTGCTGCTCGAGTACTACTCGCCGGAAGCGCTCTCAAGTCCGCAGGCGCGGGCCGCATGGGTCGCTCCGGACCTGGCGCCGATCCCCGGCGCGCCCGAATCGAGACTCACGCGCAGCGGCCGTTAGAGGTGCGGGCGCATCACCCTCGCGAGTTCCTGCACCGCAGCATCGATCGCCGATTCGGGCAGACGTCCATAGCCGATCACGAGCCCCCCGCTGTTCGCCGGCTTGATTCGAAAGCGAGAAAGAGGGGCGACATTGATGCCGACACCACGCGCGTCCTCAGCGATCGCGCGGTCGTCAATCCCCGGAGGCAGGCGTAACAGGAAGTGGAGACCGGCGGCGATGCCGTCGACCTTCAGCCCCGGCAGGTGCTTGGCCAGCGCCGCAAGCAGGCGGTCTCGCCGCGCGCGGTAGACGCTACGCGCACGCCTGACATGGCGATCGTAGTCGCCGCGCGTCAGAAACTCCGCGAGGGTGAGCTGGTCGAGCGCCGGGGAGAATTGGTCGAGCAGGTGCTTGGTTCGCTCCACCTCATCGACGAGATGTGCAGGCACCACGAGCCATCCAAGCCGCAGCGCGGGCGCCAGCGTCTTCGATACGGTGCCGATCTGCACCACGTGCTCCGGTGCCACACCTTGCAGGGCACGCATCGGTTCCCGGTCGTAGCGGAACTCAGCGTCGTAGTCGTCCTCGATGATCAGGCCACGGTGTTCGCACGCCCACGCGATCAGCTGACGGCGCCGCGTCTCGGTCAACACAACGCCGGTCGGGAAACTGGTGTGCCGGCGTGACCAGCACGGCGTCGGCGTCAAGGCCGTCGATGAGCATCCCGTCGCCGTCCACCGGCTGCGCCACCACCTCGAGGCCGTTTGCTTGCATACGCTCCCGCGCCGTGGGTTGGGACGGATCCTCAGCGGCGACGCGGGCGGCGCCGCGCGCGTGAAGCATGCGCATGAGCAGATCGACACTCTGGGCCGTCCCCTGGACAACCACGATCTCGCCCGGGTCGGCGATGACGCCGCGCGTTCGGCCGAGATGATCGGCGAGCACCTCGCGTAGAGCGCGCTCTCCGCGAGCCCCTCGGTAGTCGAGGATTGCCGAGCCTTCCCTGCGGCCGACGCGCTGTGCGGCGGCGAGCCAGCGTGCCAGCGGGAACAGCGAGAAATCGGGTCGTGTTGGACTCAGGTCGTAGCGCGGCGTTGGTACAACTCGTTCGGATTCGGCTCGAACCATGGCGCGTCGTTGGACCGTGGCCACCACCGGCGCCTCGCGCTCCCGGGTGAGCAGAAACCCCTGCGCTTCGAGCTGCCCATAAGCATCGCTGACAACCCGGCGCGAGACACCAAGCTGCTCCGCGAGCGTGCGTGAGGCCGGTAGCCGTACGCCGGCACGCAACGCTCCGCCGATGATCGCCTCACGAAGAGTTCGTTCCAGAGCCGATCGAAGGGTTTCGCCGGAGCGCCGCTCCAGGGAGAGCCATCTGGCTTCATCCGATGCCATTGGTTGGATCTTGGCATATGAAGTTCCATCACGTGATGCGCTGCTCTTCTGGCACCCATATTTCGCACGTGACTGGACTCATCAGCGCCCGCGCACCCGCGACGAAACCCCATGCGAATTCTCCAAGATCGGGTGCCCTCTTGGCATCCAATTTTCGTGCCGAGCTGGTCTCATTCGATGGAGTGAATTCTGGCCCAAGCCTGCAAAAACGCTTGCGGACATGACTATTCTCCGAAAGGGACGGACCCGCGGGAAGAAGTCACAAGGAGGTTCCGATGAGCGTTCGCAGCTTGCCGCGTCGAGGCACCCCACTCGCCAAACGGATCAGCATCGTTGCGTTCGCCGCGATGGCAGTTGCCGCGTGCGGGAGTGGTACGTCGGGGACGCCCTCGGGCGCTGCGCAGGGCAACGACCTCTTCAACCCGAGCAACTTCAACACCTCCAACATCTCGTGGCTGTCCGCCAATCAGAACGCGAAAGGCTCGCCGGTGATGGGCGGCACGCTCCAGATCGAGGGAAGCACCGACCTGTCGGCGGCGGCCGACCCTCAGGGTGAGTACGAGACGATCGGATACTCGCTCGAACGTGCCTACACCCGCCAGCTGCTGTCGTACCCCGCGGCCACCGATCTGACCAAGGCGGAAACCGTCGTCCCCGACGCCGCGGCGAGCATGCCCACCGTCAGCGCCGACGGTCTGACGTACACGTTCACGCTGCGCCCGGGGCTGATGTGGAATACGACGCCGCCACGACCGGTGACGGCGGCCGACTTCAAGCGCGGCGTGCTCCGCAACTGCGATCCGACGCTCGCGCCCAACGGCAATCCGGGGTATTACATCGCGACGATCGCCGGCTTCAAGTCGTTCTGCACCGCTTTCGAGAACGCCAACCCGGGCGAGAGCCCCGCGGCGCGCGCGGCCACGATCAACAACGCGAACGTGTCGGGGATCCAGACGCCGAACGACACGACGATCGTGTTCACCCTCACGCAGCCGGCGACCGACTTCAACAACATCATCGCGCTGCCCTTCGCGTCGGCGGCGCCGGTGGAATACCTCAAGTACACGCCGCTCGCGCCCGGCAACATCCTCTACTCGGATGGGCCGTACTACATCAGCAAATACGACGTTGGTCACCAGATCGTCCTGTCGCGCAACCCGGCGTGGAGCGCCGGCTCGGACCCGATCCGTCACCAGTACGTGAACGAGATCGACGTCAAGCTCGATCTCGCCGGTTCGGCGGCGGCCACCGAGGTGCAGCAGGACCTGGCGGCCGGCACGGCCGACCTGGAATGGAACACCAACGTGCCCCCCGCTGACATTCGCGGGCTCGAATCCCCGACCTGGAACCCCGGGCTCGGCGTCTTCCCTGCTCCAGGCACCACCAATCCGTACCTGGTGTTCAACGTGCAGAGCCCCAACAACAATGGGGCGCTGGGCAATGTCAAGGTGCGTCAGGCGCTGGAGTACGCGATTGACAAGGTCGCGATCGACAAGATCTACGGCGGCGCCAGCCTCAACGAGCCGCTCAACCAGGTGATCGCCCCCGGGGCCGAGGGCTATGTTCCCTTCAACGACTATCCGGCGAACAACAACCAGGGTGACCCCGCGAAGTGCAAGTCGCTGTTGAAGGCCGCGGGCTACCCGAACGGCATCACCCTGAAGGACTACTACCGCAACAGCGGCAATCATCCGGCGGTGTTTCAGGAGGTCCAGTCCGACTTCGCAAAGTGCGGGGTGACAGTCGTCGGCACCCCGATCGCCACCGGGTACTACGGGTCGTCAGGCATCGGGGTAACGTCGGCCAGCGGGCTGAAGGCGGGCCATTGGGACATCACCGAGCCCGGCTGGGTGCCGGACTGGTTCGGCCCCACCAACGGCCGCTCCACGCTCCCGGACATCTTCGATGGGGCGCTGAACTTCCCGGGCAGCGACTGGGGCGGCTACGACGATCCGACGGTCGAACTCGCTGGTGACCCAGGCAGAATCGGCGACGACGCTCTCGGCCGCGGCGAATCTGTGGCACCAGGCCGATGAGCAGGTGATGCAGGACGCGGCGTTCATCCCCTTCGAGACCTCGCTGACGCCGCTCTTCCGGTCGTCGCGAGTCCACAACGCCATCTTCATCCCGTTCAGTGAGTACTACGACATCACGCAGGTCTGGCTCTCGTCGTAAGGGTATCGGAGCGGAGGCGCCCACATGAGCCTGTCCACCGTCGAAGTCCTATCCACCCCGGCTCCTCCCGAGGAGTCGGACGCCGGCGGCATCGAGGGACGAAGCCCGCTGCGGCTGGTGGTTGCGCGGCTGCGCGCCGATCGCGTCGCGCTTGCCTCTATCGCGATGATCCTGTTCATCGTGGTGCTCGCGATCGCGGCGCCGCTGATCGCGGCCATCACCGGACACAACCCGACGGCAACCAACGTCGACACCGGCACCGATGCCAACGGCCAGCCGCTGCCGCCGGGGACCGCCGGGTATCTGCTGGGGACCGACAACCTGGGCCGCGACATCCTGGTGCGCATCGCCTACGGCGCGCGGATCTCGCTGCTGGTCGGTGTGCTTACCACCGCGATCGCGACCATCATCGGCGTGGTGGTGGGGCTCTTTGCCGGCTACTTCGGCGGCTGGCTCGACAGCATCCTCGCCCGGATCATGGATGTGGTGCTCTCGTTTCCGTACGTGCTCTTTGCCATCGTTCTGGTCTCGGTGTTCGGCTCGAGCCTGCCGTTGACGATCCTGGTCATCGCCTTCTTCTCCTTTGCCGCCATCGGCAGGATCGTGCGCGGCCAGGCGCTCTCGCAACGTGAGAAGGAATACGTGGAAGCGGCCCACTCGCTGGGCGCGGGCAACCTGCGGATCATGTTCGTGGACATCCTGCCCAATCTGGTGGCGCCGGTCATCGTGCTGGCGACGCTGCTGATTCCCGCTGCCATCATCTTCGAGGCGACACTGTCCTTCCTCGGGCTGGGCATCGCGCTGCCCACGCCGTCGTGGGGGAACATGCTCGCGGACGCGGAGGGCGTCGGCTTTCAGGCCTGGTGGTTCTACATCTTCCCGATGATCTTCCTGCTCGCCACAACCCTGGCGTTCAACCTGCTCGGTGACGCGGTGCGCGACGCGCTCGATCCCCGGACCGAGCGAATCTTCGCGGGACGTAGGAAGCAGAGGAAGCCGGCATGATCCGTTTCCTCATCCGCCGCATCATCCTCGGCCTCATCACGCTGTGGGTGATCATCACCCTGGTCTTCATCCTCTATTACGCACGTCCCGGCGTCGACCCGGGACGAGAGCTCGCCGGACGTGCGGTCACGCCGGCGCTGCTCGCTCAGATCAACAAGGAGTACGGGTTCGATCAGCCGGTCATCGTTCAGTACTGGCACTACCTGGGGCGAATGGTGCCCTGGCCCGGGCATTTCAACCTGGGCACATCGAACACCAACCGGCTGCCGGTGACCACGATCATCGCCCAGGCGGCGCCGATCGACCTTTCGCTCGCCGCGGGAGCCGCGGTCCTGTGGACTGTGCTCGGCATCAGTGTCGGCGTCCTGGCGGCGCGACGGCCACGAAGTCTGTGGGACCGCGGCGCGACCGTGTTCGTGCTCACCGGCGTTTCGATGCCGGTCTTCATTCTCGGCCTGCTCCTCCTCTACGTTCTCTACTACCAGTTGACCATCCACGGCATCGCTATCTTTCCCAAACCCGGGAGCTGGACTCCGATCACCAAGAATCCGCTGGAGTGGGCGCACGACCTGATCCTGCCCTGGATCACCGTCGCGCTGGTCATCGCCGCGACCTACTCGAGGCTGACGCGAAGCTCGCTGCTCGAGACGCTCGGTGAGGACTACATCAGGACCGCGCGCGCCAAGGGGCTGAGCGAACGCCGCGTGATCTATCGCCACGCATTGCGCAGCTCGCTGACGCCGATTGTCACGCAGTTCGGTCTTGACCTCGCCGGCGTGCTCGGCGGTGCGATCGTGACGGAGAGCATCTTCGGCCTGCCCGGCCTTGGACTGGCGGTGGTCCAGGCGATCCAGGTGCAGAACCTACCGGTCGTGATCGGGATCGTGCTGGTCGCCGCATTCTTCGTGGTGGCGGCGAACATCGTCGTCGACGCGCTCTACGCGGTCCTCGATCCGCGGGTGCGAGTCAGCTAGTCTGGGTTTCGCCGCGCCGCTCTTCAGATTCAAGCAGCGCCTTGAGACGCCTGAGGTCCTTGCTGTTGGCGCGGCGCATGGCTCGGGCCATCATCGGACCCGCGGCTCGTGAGAAGCCTGATGGTTGCCCGCGATTCCTGAGCGTCATGCGCGTCCCACCGGTGGATGTGTCGTCCCATTCGTAGCTCGTCTCCATCGGAAAGGGTCCCTGAGCGGTGGACATGACATAACGCCGGCCCGGCACCATTTCTCTGACCTCATACGTGTAGGCAAGCCTGCGCCCCAGGAAGTGAGCGACGAACTCGAATCGAGATCCGACGGTCAGTGGTTTGGGTGTCTGCCATTGCACCGACTTGATGTTCTCGTACCAGCTCGTGGCGTTGTCAGGATCGACGGCGAACGCGGCGACATGCTCACGGGGGACGTCAAGTTCGATCTGAGTGGAGACGTCGACGACGCTCACGCAACCTCTCCTTGTGAGGCTGCATCATAGGGCATCTCGTGCGCGTTCGTGCCGGTGCAGGCTGCGCTTTTCGACCGAGCTTGCAAACGCGTTGACGCCGGCCCAAACCGGAGTCGTCAATGCAATGCGCCTACCGTCTCCGCCGCGAGGAGGTTGAAGCCGTCGAAACCCGGAGCAGCAACCTGGTCGCTGCCTGACGACGTCCAGCAGTCAAGGCTGAGCGTCTGCGCGACAGAGGTGCTGAGCGTCCCCACGAGATTCAGTGTCGTGAATGAGAATCGCGTGGAGATTCGCGACGAGGCGCCTTGCTCGACACCGTGATTGAAGTCGCTCAGGTTGACGTTGCACGCGACCAGATCTTCCTTGGTCTCACCCGAGCTGAACGTCTGATATGCGTCGATCCGGTACGCGCCCGCCGGGACCGAAAGTGTGATCAGTGTGGTCGGTGTCAGGGCGTCAGCACTGATCAGACTGCCCTGATTGCTCGTGGCCTGGTACAGGGTCGATGACAGACCACTGGGACCGGGTTGCCCGCTTGGACCAGGAGGGCCCGACGGTCCAGGGGCACCATTTTGCCCGGGGATGCCCTGCGCGCCCTGGCCGGCAAGCAGCTGCCATGGCGGGGTCGGTGGCTGGGCTTGGGTCTGCAGTGGCGTGATGTAGGCGCTCCCGTTGAAGAACACGGCGTCGTGCGGCTGGTACACCGTGGTGGCGTCCCAGGTTCCCATCCAGATGAGTTCTGGCGGCCCGACGGCGCCGGTGGCGCCCTGTGGCCCGGCCGGCCCCGGCTGTCCCTTCTTGTTCCACGAAACCGCCAATTCACCGGCTGCACAGGGCGTGCCTTGATTGACGAGCTTCAGACTCCCGTTCGTGGCGACGCAGCCGTGAAACACGCCTTGGGAATCGGGGCCGGGTGGAGACGAGGCAGCAAGTGCCACCCCAGCACCGAGTTCCGGCGGCAACGATCCCTGTGAGCACAGCCACGGCACGTTTGGAATGCAAGCGCACTCGACCGTTGCAGTGGCTATTGAAGCGGAGTCTCATAGGTTTCACCTTGGAGCAGCGCCGGAGACCATTTCAATGTCAGGGCTCCCGATGACGGCACCTCAAAGGTGAGTTCCATCGTGTCGTCACGATGGCCCGCCGCGAGGTCCGCCGGGCCGGCTGAGCCCGGGCATGTTCCGCCGGATGCGCCGGCGGGATGGCTCTTCCCGCTTGCATCGACGACGGTGAGTTCGCTTTGCGGATAGCCCCAATCACCGCTGGAGCCGTTGTTGAGGGAAAAGGTCACCTTGATGCATTGGTCTCCGGCTGCGAGAGTCCCGTTTCCATTTGGGTACTTCGGCAAAAATCCGGTGACACTCACCGTGTCGCCATTGCTGGCCTTCATGGCCTGTCCCTTCGGCACGGTCGTCGCTGCACCACTTGCGGAAGAGCCCGCGGCAGGGTTGGTGCCACCAGTGGGACTGTTCGCTCCGCAGGCGGCCATCACCCCGGCTCCGAGCAATGCCATCGCCGCGATGGTGCTGGTCGAGAGGGATGTATGTTTCATCGGGGACACGCTTCGGGCGACGACGTCACGCCCACATGGAAGCGCAGCGGAACCCTCGGTGTCGTCAGGGCAGACCCTGGAATCTGCTCTCAGGGTCTGCCCTGACCACCGACCTCTCAGGAGCGGAGGTACTGTAGTACCGCGAGGACGCGACGATGGTCGTCTGCAGTCGCGTTGAGCTCGAGCTTGCTGAAGATGCTGCGCACGTGCGTTTCTACGGTCTTGGCGCCGAGCCAGAGTTGGTCACAGATCGCCTGGTTCGAGCGTCCCTCGGCCATCAGCCGCAGGACCTCGCGTTCGCGCCCGGAGAGCGCGCTGAGCGGGTCGCCCTCGCGGCGGCGAGCCACAAGCTGTTCCACCACGAGCTGATCGATCACCAGCTCACCGTGTCCCACGCGACGCACGGCGCGAGCGAAGTCCGCGAGGTCGCTGACACGCTCCTTGACCAGGTAGCCGAGGCCTCCCGCACCGCTCGCGACCAGCCGAAGTGCGTACGTCGTCTCCACATATTGCGAGAGAACGAGCACGCCGATTCCCGGCTGCATCCGCTTGAGCTCCGCGGCTGCCTGGAGCCCCTCGGTGGTGTGCGTCGGCGGCATACGGATGTCGACGATGGCGACGTCGGGTGCATGTGATTGCACCGCCGCCATCAGGGCTGCGACATCGCCAGCCTGGGCAACCACGTCACAACCGGCTTCCACGAGAAGGCGCGCCAGGCCCTCGCGGAACAGCAGCGAATCGTCGGCCAGGACCAGTCGCAACGTCATGGTGCGGCCGATTCCCCACCGGGTTCGCCGTCGGCAGCGCGGCCGTCGGGAGCAACAATCGGGACGCACGGAATCGAGGCCACAACGCGAGTGCCGCGGCCTGCCTCACTGGTGATCGCGAGCCGCCCGCCAAGCGCTCCCACACGGTCCATCAGTCCCACCAACCCCGAGCCGCGGCTGGGGTCGGCCCCACCCACGCCATCGTCAACGACCTCCACGGCGAGATCCCCATCTGCATACATCGCCGTCACGCGTACATCTGACGCCTGCGCGTACTTCACGACGTTGGTGAGGGCCTCGGCGACGACGAAATATGCGGCGGCCTCGATCGCCGCGTCGAAGCGTACGATCGGGCCTGGCGACCGCGTGACCGCAACCGGTAGGCGGTCGGCGAGGGCTTCGATGGCGGCGTGCAGGCCGGCTTGACTGAGCACCGCAGGATGGATACCTCGGGCAAGTTCTCGCAGTTCTGCCAGTGCCATGCGGAGCTGCTCAGCTGCCTCATCAAGCACGTCTTCGAGCGCGCTGTCAGCCGTGGCCGCAGCTTGATCTCGAGCCAGTCCGAGCACCAGCGAAAAAGTCACCAACCGCTGTTGCGCGCCGTCGTGGAGGTCGCGCTCGATGCGACGGCGCTCCGCGTCCCCGGTGGCGACGATGCGTGCACGCGAGGCGCGAACCTGCTGCAGCTGCGCTTTGATCTCTGCCTGCAGCCGTTCATTCTCGAGTGCCAACCGGGCCACGGCTGCGGCCGCCTCGACCAGTTCAGGATTGTCGTCAACCGCGGCATCATGAATCAGCGCGGCGACGGGCTGCCCGGCTCGCTCCAACAAGGTCACCGAGCGGCCGGCTCCCTCCGGCGGCAAAGTCAGCGGACGGCCGTCAGCGTCGACATACCCCTGCTGACTTGGCACCCAGTAGGCCACATCCAGCGTGCGGTCGTGGAGGGTTCTCGCCAGCGCGTCACGTATCCGGCCGACGCGCGCGCTGCCTTCCAACTCCACGACAAGCGAGCCGACCGCCGCCTGCTCCAGGCGTAGACGCAGCAGCCCGGCGAGGAAACCAAGTGGCAGCGCCGTCAGTGCGAGCACGGCAAGCGGAGGCAGGAAATTCTGACCAACGACGGTCGTCGCCACCACCAGACCTGCTATAGGGATGCTGGACACAAGTACCGGGGTCAACGCGCGGCGTCCAGGCAACCCCGACCGTCGCCAGTGCCACACGAGGACCGCCAGGACCGCGGCGGTGACAGCGATGAGCAGCGCGCTACTGGTCTGTTCAGCGATGGAGTAGAGGCTCGCATCACGGTGCAGCAGGAGCAGATTCGCCGGGCATGGGCAACCGCTGTCGCGCGGGTCCCACAGGACCTGGGTACCGAGGCTCGCCAGACCATAGAGACCATACGTCCCCACGACGACGGTTCGATCGACTTGCGATCGTATATGTCCGCTGGGAAAGACAACCGTGAGGTGAGCGAGGATCGGTTGGTACAGCCCTGCGCCCAGCGTCCCGATCGTGTAGGTGAGCGGCTCGTACACCCAACCCACGTCATAGATGAACCAGGTCAAGCCCACGGCCACCATCAGCAATCCGATCCGGCGGCGCCTCCACTGTGACATCGCGATCAGGCCGACGGCGACGAAGGACAAGCCCACAATCACTCGGGCGGCCTCCCCGGAAACCGGGAGCTTGCCGCACGGGCACGTGGCCCACGCCGTTGCGGATCCGCCCGCAGTGAGCAGGCCCACAGCACCGATGAGCGCGAGCAGCCAGGGAGCGGCACCGCGGCCCGGCGCGTTCAGCTTGCCGGCGATCCCTGGAAAGCCGCGAGGAGGCGCCACTCTGAACATTCGAGCCCGGTTATCCACGACGACGTCATCCTGTCATCAACGTACTTGCCCGCGAGAGCGGCAGCCCGGCGCCATCGCGGCGCTGATTCGAGCACCGAATCCGCTTCACCGCTGTCCCTCGAGCATTGCGTCGAGGACGGCGACACTCAGGTCAGCCTTGGCGACGAATCCGAGTGCCCCGCAGCCGGCGAGACGCGCACCGTAATCCGAGGCGTCGCGGCTGGAGATGAGCACGATGCGTGGTGGGTCCGGCTCGGCGGCCAGGGATCGACACAGCTCACAGCCATCGACGTCGGGCAGCTGAATGTCCAGGAGCACGACATCGGGGCGGAGCTGCCGCACCGCCGCCCTGCCCGTTGATCCGTCGGCGGCCTCGCCAACGACCTGAAAGTCACCGCTCTGCAGCAGCCGCCGTGCGACTGATCGAAATTCGGCATGGTCATCGACGATCAGCACTGTCGCGAGCACGGCACTGCATGCTCGCACGTGCATCGACGACCGGCCATCCGGACAGACCCTGAGGGCAGATTCAGGGTCTGCCCTGACGACAGCCGCGCTGCCCCTGCGTTTCCATGTGCGCATGACGCCGCTGTCCGACGACGCTCGAGTGTCGCGACGGTGGCGGCTTGCGATGAACAGCGCGGCGACGAGGGAGATATCGGTATGAAGCGCACCTCACTGATTGTGTCGACACTGCCGGGGCTGTTGGCTGTGGCATTGCTCGGCTGCGGCGCAAGCCCCGCCACGGGCACCGCCACCAGCTCTCCGGCTGCGCCGTCGCAGTCCACCCCGGCCGCGCCGAGCGCGACCCCACAGGTCACCAGTCCTGCGGCCCAGTCGGGGTCGCTCGACGTCTGCGCACTTGCCACCCAGGCGGAGATCGACGCTGCCGCCGGCGTATCCCTCGGTCCGGCGACGCCGCAACCCCCACCAAATCCCGGCTCCGCCAAGTGCAGCTGGCCAGGGTCAGGAGCCCCGGTAGCCGGCCTCTTCGAGCCCGGCATCACGATCTCGGCGATCACGCTCCCCACCGGGACGCCCGTCAGCAGCATCCCGCCGTTCAATGGTCAGCCACCCAGCGCTCGGCACATCAGTGGTCTGGGCGATGTCGCGGTGTCGCTGGCTCCCGGGCAGCTCGGCCCGACCTCAGTCGAGATCTTCGTGGCCAAGCGCGGCAGTGTCATCACATTGGCACTCGTGAACAGCGGCGCACCGCATACGGCGGATCCTGTGCAGTCGATGACCACCCTTGCGCAAGCGGTGGTCGGACGCTTTCCGTGATCAGGGTCGGTCGTGTCTGCGCGCCCACCGCGCTGTGTGCGGCTGCCGGCCTGGCGTTGAGCGGCTGCGGATCGTCATCAAATGCTGCCGCTCCGCAGGGCTCGTCGGGGGGTCACCTCGCAGCCGCCGGCCTCGCCGATAACGTGTCCAACGGCTCGGCAAATGTCACGCTCGCGCCCGGTGTGGTCGAAATCAAGCGAAACGACGTGGCCAATGAGCTCACAAGCGTGTCCCCCGACGGCAGCACATATACATTCAACGGCACCGCCGGACGTGTGGCAGACCTGCACACCGGATCGGTCATGTTCCTGCAGGGGACGTCGATCCGGCGCGTCACGTCGGTTTCGACGTCGGGCGGCGCGACGGTCGTCGCAACTGCGCCCGCCTCCCTTACCGACGCGATCTCGTCCGGAACGGTCAAGTTCACACAGCCTGTTGCACTGGCCCAGGGGGCGATCGAGCCCGACGCACCCACTCCGCCTGGCGACTACGTCACAACTCCCTCTGCGACGCCCAGCGCCGCCGCGTTCCGAGGAATTCCGTCGACAGCGCACTTGATGTCCCAGGTTGGGCAGGCCACCAAGTACGTCGACCTCAGCTCGCTGGTCACCTCGCCCCTTCCGCTGGCCCGGCTCGCATCCGTATCACGCACGATTGACGGATGGGATACCACGATGGGTTTCACGCCGGGCAGCAACCGGATCGACTTCACCCTCATGGCGATCCGAGGCAGCAACCCCAAGGTCACGCTGAGCGCGACCGGCTACATCCAGAACTTCATCGCCGCGGCCAGCTTTGACGTGGCCAGTGGGTCCATACAGAACGCCTCCTTCGACGCCAGCCAACTCAACGGCGCGGTCGACTTCACGTGGCAGGCGAGCACCGACATCGGTATCGGCGACCACACCCTGATTCACATTCCGATCAAACTCGAGGTGCCGGTCATCGTCGGCGGACTCCCGTTCGAGATCGGCGTCGGAGCGGCCCTCAACGCGGGGATTGGATTCAGCTCCAAGAATTCGACGTCAGGAGGAAGCTCGAAGGTCACGTTCGGCGGCGATGAGGGCTTCAAGGTCGACAACAGCGGGCAGCTGACAGCGCAGGGTGCAATGCAGGGTATCGGCGAGATATTGAGCGCCATCCCAACGGTCACCATCGCTCCTGCCGGGTTCGTCATCGCGATCGAGCTTCCTCAACTCGAGCTCGGTGTCGGCGCTTTCGGCACGCAGGCGATGGGCTACGTGGACGTTGCCACCAGCCAGGGTGTGTCGGACGCCGGCGCGTTGGGCGTCCCGTGTCATGGAATCATCCTCGACGTTGTCGGGAGTGCCGGGGTTGAACTCAGCGTCCTCGGCTTCAGCATCAACGGCGCGCCCAAGACGGAGATCTTTCATCAGCATTCCTCCACGGCCGATCCGCCCGGCTGCGCTCCTGGCACCTGAGTTGTTGGCTGATTCGTACCTAACAACGGCCGGAATGCTCGTCAGACACAGGCGCTCAGACGGTCAGCACCTCGATCTGACCGTTGCGAATTCGCGTCTCCATCAGCGGCAGCGGCGGCAACGCGTCCGGCATGTGCTTGAAGAGCACGTTGCCGTCGAAGCCGAATGCGGCGTTGTGGCATGGACAATCGAGCCGCCGTGCCGAGGCATTGAGCTGGAGCAGGCAGCCAAGGTGCGTGCAAACTCCGGAGAGCGCGGCGATCTGTCCCCCGCGATTGACGACGAACCCCCGGACCGATCCCGTGTCGAAGGTGCGTGCCGCACCCTCGGGAAGATCGGAGAGCAGCGCAACCGCAGTCCACGCGGCCCCGACCGGCAGCAGCTCGTGCTGCTGTGTCGACGGGCTCGCGAGTCGCTCGCCGACGACGAGCCCCGCGGCGGCGGTGGCTGCGGCAAGCCCGCCACTCGCAAGCAGCGCGCGCCGGGACAGCCGCGGCGCCATGGGGACCTCGCCCTGGGTCTCGCGCGCGATTCGATGGCGCAGCGATTCGACGAATTGCGGATCCGGCAGGCCCGCGCTCGGGCTCGCGTTCTGCAACTCGATGGCCGCCGCCAGCAGCTGGCGTCCTCATCGGCGCGACGGAACCCGCGCGGGCTGCGCTCGTGCAGCAGGTCGTCGACCCAGCGGCTAACTCGTCGGATCCGGCGGTTCATGCGCCCACCTCCTGACCGAGCTCGGCGGCGCGCTGCAGACGCCCGGTACTGCACCACCCGGGCGTTGCCCGCGCTGATCCCCATCTTCGTCGCGGTCTCGCCCACCGAACAGCGCTCGAGGAATCGAAGCTCGAGGACGCGGCGGTAGTTCGGCGGGAGCTTGGCCAGGATCCGCCGAATCCGCGGCAGTGGATCGGTGGGCGGTCCCTGGGCCTCGGCCATGACCAGGTTCTCATCGATGGCCGTCACCTGGACGCCGAGGCGCTGGCGCCAGTGGCCGGCAAGCGTCGTCCGTGCGGTCGCGACCAGGTACATGTGGATCTCGCCGCCCGACGCGCTCGCCCGCAGACGCGGCAGCGCCTCGAGGAACACCTGCGAGGTGAGATCTTCGGCGTCGTGCTGGTTGCCGACCTTGTAATACAGAGGCGATAGATCGACGCCACGTGATCGCGATAGACACTCTCCCAGTCCAGGGGTCGGTCTCCGTCGATGACCTGGAAAAGGGCG
Organism: Candidatus Dormiibacterota bacterium; assembly: GCA_963768105.1. Lineage (GTDB taxonomy): Bacteria > Chloroflexota > Dormibacteria > Aeolococcales > Aeolococcaceae > Palsa-851. The sequence goes on from CAVYGR010000002.1 coordinate 432,609, forward strand.
GCTTCGCCGGGCTGCGCTCCGCTGTCCATAACCTACCCTACGAACGCTGTTACAGGTCGTCGGAACGAGCGCAGGACGGGATTGGCGCCGAGCTGCGGTCAGCGGGCGGCGCATGGTCGACAGCGCGTTCCGCCAGCGAGCACGAGCGCAACCATACATTGCGGCTCACGGTTGGCGACTCGCGCGCGATGAATGAGCCATGTAGTCACGTCGCGAGGCTCCTGATGTTGATGGGCGGCGCCGACCTCAATGGTCGGCGCCGCCCGTGGCGGAGGGAGGGATCAGGCGTGTGAAAGCCATCACCGGTATATAGCGCGCGGCGTTACAGGCCGCCGGTCAAACCGAGTCGGCGGGCTCGTGAGCAAGGTCGCGTCTCGTAACCACGCCGCTATGCATGAGTGTCAGAACGTTCGCACTCGTCGACGCGACGTCGCAGCAATCACAAGGAGCGTTACTCATGCATCGCTCCCTCACGCACCTCCCAAACGTGGACGCGTTGCCATTGCTCGCCGTTTCCCGCTGCGGGTCTCGCCCTCTGGCTGCCGCGTGCGGCGGCACGGGCACCACCGGCTCCGTCTACGGGGGCGGCGGAGCAAGTACCGGGAGCACGAGCAACGCCGGCAGCACAACTGGCGGCGGATAGCGTACGGCGTGGACACCCGGTATGGGGTGGGCGCGCTCTCAGTCAAGGTCGCCACGTCGGGTCTCGGCTCATTCCTCACCGACGGCCAGGGCCGAACGCTGTATCTGTTCACGAGAGACAGCGCGATGACATCGTCCTGCTCGGGTGGCTGCGCCAGCGTCTGGCCGCCGGTCACGTCGCGACCGCGGCACAGGCAGGGACCGGCGCGTCGGCGGCGCTGCTGGGCACAACCACGAACGGCGGTGGCCAGATGCAGGTCACCTACAACGGTCATCCGCTCTACTACTACGTCGGCGACACCAACCCTGGCGATACCAACGGCGAGCAACTCAACCAGTTCGGCGGTCTGTGGTACGCGGTGTCGCCGAGCGGCATGCAGGTGAGCCGATGAAAGCAACGCACATCAACCCTTCGCGAGGACACGATCACATGAAAGCACGATTCGATCTCACCCCACGATTCAACCGCACTCCTGCGACGTTCCTGCGCGTGCTCTTCGGCCTGGTGTGGCTGGTGGATGCCTTCTTCAAGTGGCAGCCTGGATTCCGCAGCGGTTTCGCGGCCATGATCCAGGGCATGGTGATCAGCCAGCCGGGAATCATCAGACCATGGTTTCAGTTCTGGGCGCTGATCGCCACCAACACGGGCCACCTGCTTCCCGACCTCACCGCCGTCACCGAAACAGCGATCGCGCGTCGCCCTGATCCTGGGCATTGCGCGCCGTCCCGCTCTACGTCATGGGCGCGCTGTATGCGTTCTTCGTGTGGGCCGTGGGCGAAGGATTCGGCGGCCCATACGCGCTCGGTACCTCCACCGACGTCGGTGCAACGCTGATCTATGTCCTTGGTCTTCGCCTGCCTGTTCATCCTCGACTCGCGCAAGAAGATGTCATAGTCCTGAGCCTGCAGCGCATCACCGTGCCGGAGCGCACGAGCCTGGATGCTCGCCTCGCACAGGCGTCGCTCGAGGAGCGCACCGCGATCGAAGCTCTGCGGAGGCAGGCAAGCAGCAAAGCCGCGCAGCGCCGAGGGTAGGGGCGCTATGGCCAGACCGCACCGAGCAGCAGGTTCGTGAGGCGCTCGACGCGGGCGCCTCCGACACCGATGCTCCGCAGCAGGGACGCCACTCCACCGTGCTCGCGGTCGACGCACTCCATGGTCAGCAGCATGGCCTCGCGACGCACGGTAAACAGACGCTCGACGCGCACCGGGTCCATCCCGTCCTCAACCTCGGTGGCCCGGTCGCGGTCGAGCATCGCGGCGAGCTGCACCCCGCTGACCGCGTAGTCCTCGGCGATGTCGTCAACACTCACGCCGGCGAAGCGCAGCACAAGCGCGACGATCACGCCGGTACGGTCCTTGCCGGCGTGACAGTGCACCAGGATCGGAGCCGACGGCGCGTCGGCGATCGCGTTCATGGCCAGGGCAATCCCGGTCCTGCGCTCGCGCAGCCACCAGCAATAGACCTCGGCGGCGGTGGCGAGATGATCGGGATAGTCCTCGTCATCGGTGAAGATCGGCGCGTGCACCGTGTGTACGCCGGAGTCCATCAGCGGGCTCGGCCGTCGCTCACGTTCTGACGTCGTCCGCAGGTCCACCACCGCGCCGATGCCGAGGTCGAGAAGGGCGCGCAGCCCCGAGTCGCTCAGGGTGTGCGGTGACTCGCTGCGCAGCAAGCGACCTGGCTGGGTGGTAGCGCCGGATTCGGTCGGCAACCCGCCGAGGTCGCGCAGGTTGACGAGCCCTTCGATCACGGGCGCGGGGGATCGCTCTGACAGCACACACCCACCCTACCAAGCCTCCGGTTAAGAGCGCGGTGGGGCCGCCCGAATGCACCTCGAGCGTCCCCACGAGTCCGACACCTCACCGGGCGGGTGCAATCTTTCCGTCACGATCGGTATACGGTGGCTCGATCGCACCCCCCACCCCGTAGGGTGGGCTGCGAACGGCGACTCCGCCTCGGATCGGCCGACAGTTGCACCCAGCGCCTGGGTTTTGCCGATTGGAGGTGTTCGCCGCATGGAAGTCAATCAGCGCACCGGTGCTCGACCCGGCTGCCGCCGCCAGCGCCGGGCAACCGCTGGATCGGCGTCGGCTCCTCCACCGCCAGGGCCTCGCGTGAGGCCGGGATCGATGCCGCCACCGCGGCGCTTGCGGGGCGCCGATCCCAAGCTGCTGGTGGTCTTCGTCTCGCCGGTCCACGATCTCCAGGCGTTGCTCGCCGGCATTCGCAGCGTCGCGCCCGACACCCCGCTGATCGGCTGCTCGACCGCCGGCGAGATCGCAACCGACGGCCCGAGCGACGCCAGCGTCGTGGTCACCGCCATCGGTGGCAGCGGCTACTCGGTGCCGACCCGCGCCGCGCGCAACGCCTCAGCCGATCTGCGCCAGGCCGGTGCGCTCAGCCGCGAGCCTGCGCCGAGAACGGGCCGGCGGGTGACAACCAGATCCTCCTGCTGCTCACCGACGGACTCGGTGGCGACCAGCAGGAGGTCGTCCGCGGCGCCTACAGCGTGGTCGGCGGGTCGGTGCCGCTGGTCGGCGGCTGCGCGGGCGACGACCTCGCCATGCGCAAGACGTTCCAGCTCTTCGACGACGAGGTGCTCGAGGATTCCGTCCTGGCCGCGGCGATCACCTCCGATGCACCCTTCGGCATCGGCGTCCAGCATGGCTGGGGTCGCGTCGGCGCGCCGTTCCTGGTGACCTCGAGCAGCGGCAGCCGGGTGTTCGCGCTCGATGACCGTCCCGCGCTCGACGTCTACCTCGAGCGCCTCGAGGCTCCCGACGATGCGCGCACCGATCCCGCGGCGTTCACGCGTTTCGCGCTCACCCATCCCTTCGGTCTGAGCCGGCGCAGCGGTGAGGAGGTGCGCTTCATCGCCGAGGCGAATTTCGAGGACCGCTCCATCGGCTGCATCGCCGAGGTTCCACAGGGCGGCCTGGCGTGGATCATGGAGGGCGACGCCGATTCGGTCCTGCAGGCAACCGCCGCGGCGTGCTCGCAGGCGGTCGACGGTCTGTCGGGGCGCGCGCCACTCGGTTTCCTCGCCTTCGACTGCATCGCGCGGCGCGGTGTTCTCGGTGACGACGGGATTCGCAAGGAGGTCGAGCGGATCAGCTCGTACTCGCAGGGCTCTCCGGTTGCCGGCTTCTACACCTACGGCGAGATCGCTCGCGTTCGCGGAGTCAGCGGATTCCACAATCAGACGCTGGTGGTGCTCGCCTTCGGCTGATGGCATGACCAGGACCGACATCACTACGCCGACGAGCAGCTGGTCCACGCAGCAGCTGGCCGAATTTCTCGTTGCGGTCGCCGCCAGTCCGGATCCGCCGTCGGCGATGCTCTGCGCGATGCAGTGGGCCGCCGAGGTGCTGGAGGCGGAGGTGGCTGCCGTGGTCACCGAGGAGCTGTCGTGAAGATGATCGGTTTCCCCAGGGACCATGTGCCGGTTGCCGCGCTGCTCGCGGCAGGACGGGAGTCGACCCACCTGTCTGCGTCTTCCCCGCGTCGGCGAGCTCCGATCCATCAGCGTCCCGATCGAGGAGATCGGCGGTCACCTGGTCGCTGGCGCGCTCCGGGCGGCGAGGGATTCCAGGCAGAGGAAACAGGGCTGTTGCGCGCGATGGGGCGCAGCTTGTCGATGACGCTCCGGACCCTGCGCATGCTCGAGGAGGAACGCACCCTGCGCGCCGAGGGCGAGCTCCGCGCGCAGGAGAACATCCGGCTCGCTGCGTCCTGCTGCAGGATCGCCAGACGGTGCTCGGAGCAGCTCGCCAGGATCCAGGTCTCCATCGCGCAGCGCGCCCCGCTCCCGGAGGTGCTCGACGCGGTCGTCGAGGGTGCGCAGGCGCTGCTCGGCGATGAGGTGGTGGGCCTGCGCCTGGTGGACCGCGACGACCCTCGGTACATGAACATCGTGTCATCGGCGGGCGTATCCCACACGGTGCTGGCCGCCACCAAGCGGAGCACTGGTGTCGAGAGGGCGCCGGGGGACGGGCGATCGTCGAGGATCGCGTCGTCGTGCTCGACGACTACCAGCACGACGACGGGGCAGTCGACGAGTTCGTCGTCGCGCGCCTGCAGAGCGCGCTGGCCGCTCCCATCCACGAGAACGGTCAAGCCCGTGGGCAGCATCACGGTGGCCACGTACCGGCCCGACCGCCACTACACGCGAGTCCGAGCGCGAGACGCTGGTCGCGCTCGCGCATCACGCCAGCATCGCGCTGAACGACGCCAAGGCCGTCGATCAGATGCGTCACCTCGCGTACCACGACGCGCTCACCGGCCTGCCGAACCGCCTGCTGTTCTTCGAGCACCTCGCTCGCGCGGTGGCCAACGCGAGCCGCGTGCGGCTCGAGCCTGGCGGTCCTCTACCTCGACATCGACCGCTTCAAGCTGGTCAACGACAGCCTCGGCCACACCGTGGGCGACCGCCTGCTCGAGGCGGTGGCCAAGCGGCTGCGCGCATCGCTGCGTGACGCCGACCTGGCGGCGCGCCTCGGGGGTGACGAGTTCGCAGTGCTCGCCGAGAACACCTCGTCTGCGGGCGCGGAGGTCCTCGCCGAGGCGATCAGCGACACCCTTCGCGATCCCTTCGAGGTCAGCGGCCACGACCTGGCGGTGACCGCGAGCATCGGCGTCGTGGTCGACATGGCCGGTGCCACCGGCGCCGATGCGCTGCTGCGCAACGCGGATCTGGCCATGTACCGCGCCAAGCTCGAGGGCTTCGGCAAGCACATGATCTACGAGGCCGACATGCACGCGGTCGTGTCAGATCGCGCGCACCTGGAAGGAAAGCTGCGCCGTGCCGTGCAGCTCGAGGAGTTCGAGGTGCACTACCAGCCGATTGTCTGGCTGGCCACCGGGGAGGCACTCGGAGTCGAGGCCCTGGTGCGCTGGCGGCGCGACGACGGCGTGTGGGTGCCGCCCGCCGAGTTCATTCCGGTGGCGGAGGACATGGGCTTGATCATGCCCATCGGTCGGATGGTCATGCACACGTCGATGCGCGATGTGCGGAAGTGGCAGCAGACGCATCCCAACGCCGCGGCACTGCATCTCAGCATCAACCTGTCCGCGCGCCAGCTCTACCAACCGGACGTCGTCGCCCAGGTGGTCGAAGCGCTCGACGCCACCGGGTTCGACGCCGCCAACCTCACCCTGGAGATCACCGAAACCGCGCTGATGCACGACACCACCACGACGAGCGCGCGTTTGCGCGAGCTGCGCGCGCTCGGCGCGCGGATCGCACTCGACGACTTCGGCACCGGGCTACTCGTCGCTCAGCCATCTGCGCAACTTCCCCATCGACGTGCTCAAGGTGGACAAATCCTTCGTCGACGACATCGGCGTCCGGCTCGGAGAAGGCGAACCTGGCGCGCGGGATCATCGAGCTGGGCAGGACGATGAACCTCGACATCGTTGCCGAGGGCATCGAGGATCCCGCCAGGTCATCGAGCTGGTGCGCCTCAACTGCGCATGGGGCAGGGCTACCACTTCGCGAGACCGCTACCCGCCGCGGAGCTGAGCCGCTACCTGCATCGCGCAGCGCGGGATGCGTGCGGTCACGCCGATCGTCCTCGCGATATAGGACGGTCCTCCCTCGGTCAGACGAGCTACCCTGAGGGCGAGAAACGAGAGTGCGGATCGAGAACTTCTCCTTTGGCTCCATCGATATCGACGGTCGGACCTACTCCCAGGACGTGGTCCTCGATCGAGGCAAGGTTCGAAAGCGCCGAAAGGCAGCTTCGAAGCGTTACCGCGACAGCTACGGGCACACGCCGTTGTCCGTCGAGGAAGCGATTCCCTGGGGCTGCCGCCGGCTGGTGATCGGCACCGGCGCTGCCGGGGCTCTGCCGGTGATGGACGCGGTCAAAGCCGAAGCCGATCGCCGCAAGGTGGAGCTCGTGCTGGCGCCCACCGCGAGGGCGATCGCCATGCTGTCAACAGACGCTGATGACACCAACGCCATCCTGCACATCACGTGCTGACCGGGTCACCAGCGTCGTCGTAGGGCTGCGAAACCCGAACCACGGTTGCTAGAGAGGATCGAGCCTCCGGCCATCGCCAAGCTCACCCACTGCGCGCTCGTACGACTCCAACACTCCGGCGAGCTGGTCCCGCGCTTCCACGGCCAGCTCGCCGCGGCCACCCTCGAGCGCCCAGCGAGCGGCCGCCGTGAGGCTCGCCAGCTCGTACACGTGCAGGGTGATGCACACGAGACCGGGGCTGATCCTCTCCAGCTTCACGTTGGTTCGCTACGAGCTTCTGGACCGAACGTATGCGGTGATTTCCTTGAGCTCGCGCACGAACTGGTCGTAGTCCTCGCGTATCCCGTTCAGATACACGCTCCAGCCGACCGTGTACTTGGCGAAGTGCACCGCCTCCTGGATCTCCTCGTCGGTCGCGCCGAAGAGTTTGGCTGCCTCCTGATGGAACAATGTGCAGTACCGGCACTTGGTCTCTGAATGGACGGCGACGCCGATGAGCTCCTTGTACTTGTTCGGGATCCTCGTCTCGCCAAACTCGAGCTGCTTCATCAGCTCCCATTCGTGCTCGAGCAACTCGGTGGGCATGCGACTGAAGAAGCTCGGAACCAGTCCGAAGTTCTCCTTGATGTCGCGCTCCACGGCCTCTCTGGACTTGACCGCAACAGCCATTGGCTCCTCCTTCCTCTGTAAGAATTCAACACGACACACGCGAAGTCGTTGCCAGGTACCGGGGGCGCACGCGCGTCTGCCGAATGCCCCGCCTGGAGCCTGCACCGTCTCACCGCGATGGCAAACATCGGTCACCTGTCGACGGCCAGCGAAGGGGTACGGCATAGCACCGGCTCCAAGGCGGTGTCAAGCGCGGGGAACGAGCACTCGCACGCGGCGCCCCTGTCGCATCAAACTCACCGCCTCGGTTTCATGCGTACTCAGGGTCTCTTGACGCGGTAGTCGATGAAGGTTGCGAACGGCGACTGACGGACGCCGAGATGCTCGAGATCGAGCGATTGTGAGAACCCGTCGAAGAGCCGCTTACCGTCTCCCATGACGACCGGGGCGATGATGATCGACAGTTCGTCGACGATCCCGGCTGCGAGGGCCTCGCGTATCACGCCGGCTCCGCCCATCACGTGAACGTTCTTCCCGTTCGCCGCCGCCGCGGCACGCTCGACAGCCGCCTCGACGCCGGACACGAAGGTGAACTCCCCGCCTGCCGGCTCCTCATCCGGGCGGTGTGTGACCACGAAGAAGGGCACCCCCCACGGGTTTCGATCGCCCCAGTGGTCGGCCGCCTCGTACGTCCCCCGGCCGCATACCACCGCGCCGAGCTTGGAAGTGACCTGCTCCAGCCACCCCACGGACCTGCGTCAGTTGACACTGAGGCTAGTACACAAAGCCCGTCCCCGAGAGGTAGGCTCGGAGGTCGCGAGCCGCAGTGCGATGAACGGTGTCGCCGGCCCGCTGAGGTGTCCAGGGTGACCGCTACTGCAACCGCGCCCGAAATTCGCGTGTCCACCGACAATGCGTGGCACAACGCCCAGCGTCAGTTCGACCAGGCCGCGGAGTTGATCCATCTCGAATCCGGCCTTCGCGCCGTGCTCCGCGAGGTGAAACGCCAGCTGATCGTCAGCTTCCCCGTGAAGATGGACGACGGCTCCGTTCGTGTCTTCGAAGGCTACCGGGTCCAGCACAACATGGCGCGGGGACCGGCCAAGGGCGGCATCCGCTTCCACCAGGGCGTGACGCTCGACGAGGTCAAGGCGCTGGCGATGTGGATGACCTGGAAATGCGCAATCGCCGGTCTCCCGTTCGGCGGCGCCAAGGGTGGCATCGTGGTCGACCCCAAGCATCTCAGCGAGGGCGAGCTGGAGCGGATGACCCGGCGTTATGCCACCGAGATCAGCGTCATCATCGGTCCGGAGTACGACATCCCGGCTCCGGACGTCAACACCTCGCCGAAGATCATGGCCTGGATCATGGACACGATCTCGATGGAGCATGGCTTCTCGATCCCCGCGGTCGTCACCGGCAAGCCGCTCTCCGTGGGCGGCAGCCAGGGGCGCAACGCGGCGACGGGTCGCGGTGTCATGTTCGTCGCACTGGAGGCATGCGCTCGCCTGGGGATGGATCCGCGCAGCTCCACCGTCGCGATCCAGGGATTCGGCAACGCAGGGTCGATCGCCGCGCGGCTCATGGCCGCGCAGGGTTTCACCGTCGTTGCGGTTTCTGACAGCAGTGGCGCCATCCACAATGCCGGGGGCCTGGATGTCGATCGCCTGATCGCGCACAAGCGGTCGACCGGCAGCGTCAGCGGCTTCCCCGGCGCGCGCTCGATCGCTGCCGGCGAGGTGCTCGAGGTGCCCTGCGATGTGCTGGTGCCCGCCGCGCTGGAGAACCAGGTCACCAGCGAGAACGCCGGGCGCATTCAGGCGAGGCTCGTGCTCGAGGCGGCCAACGGTCCGATCACCCCGGACGCGGACCTCCTGCTCGAGCGGCGCGGCATCACCGTGGTGCCGGATGTGCTCGCCAACGCGGGCGGCGTCACGGTCTCGTATTTCGAGTGGGTGCAGGATCTGCAGTCCTTCTTCTGGGACGAGGACGAGATCAATGCTCGTCTCGAGAAGGTGATGCACCGTGCGTGCACCGAGGTGTGGGACAAGTCGAACCAGCACGGGGTCTCGCTCCGTCAGGGCGCGTATTTCCTCGCCATCGAACGGGTCGCCGAGGCGACCACCGACAGGGGTATCTATCCCTGAAACCGTAGACGCCGATCAGGCGGCCCCAACCATATGAACGTCGACCCCGCGGGCGGCCTTCGCCGCCTGGTTAAGTCGACGCAACTCCACCACCTGCTCGATGGGGATCGGCCGCCCAAAATGGAATCCCTGGGCGAACTCGCAACCTGCCTCGCGAAGCGGCGCGATCTGCTGAATGCGATCAACTCCTTCAGCGATGCACCTGAGGCCCAGCGCATCGCACATCCTGATGATCGCGCGAGCCGCTGAACTATCCGCGCGCCCCTTGTCGATCCCATCGACAAAGAGGCGGGCGATCTTCAACTCCTCCACGGGGAGCCTTTGTAGATACGCGAGCGACGAATACCCGGTGCCGAAGTCATCGACCGAAATCCGTATGCCGAGCGCGCGGAGTTCGCGCAGCTGGTCGCCGGCGATGCTCTTCTCGTCGATGAACGCACCCTCGGTGATCTCGAGCACCAGGTGTTCGCCGGACACTCCGGCCTTCTCCAGCGCGGTCCCAACCTCGTATGCGAACGCCGGCTCGAGCAACTGGACGGCGGAGACATTGACGTTCATCGTCAAGGATGTCTCCTGTGTCACGTCGATCCGGGTGAGGTCGTGCAAGGCTGTGCGGAGGACCCAACGGCCCAGTGGGAGAATCGCGCCCGACACCTCAGCCACCGGAATGAAGCGGTCGGGAGGCACCTCACCGAGCCGAGGGTGAGTCCACCGCGCCAGGGCCTCGTAACCGACGATCGCACCGTCCGCGAGTCGCACGATAGGCTGGTATTCCAGGCGGATCTCGTTCCGGTCGAGTGCAACCTCGAGTTCATGCGCGAAATCCTGCTCATCCACGATGTTCGTGTACATCGAGGGCGTGAACGCGACCAGCCGGTTCTTGCCGCGATCCTTGGCGGCATACATGGCGATGTCTGCCTCCTGGGTGAGGAGTTCCGGGTCCATGCCCGCCCTGGCCATGACGAATCCGACACTCGCACCGATCGAGAAGGTGCGCCCGCCAGCGAGGAAACGGACGCGCAGCGCCTCGATGAGGCGCTCGCCGAGTCGCGTGGCGTCGGTCTGGCCCGTGACCAGCACCGCGAACTCGTCGCCCCCCAGACGAGCCATGATGTCCGTCGAACGCCCGATGCTGCGCATGCGCTGCGCCACCTCCACGAGGACGGCGTCCCCCGACGAATGTCCGGCAAGATCGTTGACCCGCTTGAAATCGTCGAGGTCGATCATCAGCATGCCCACACGCTCGTGACCGTCTTTCAGTGCCGCGGCGATCGCATGGGTGAATGCCGAGCGGTTCAGCAGGCCGGTGAGCGCATCGGTCGTCGCCTGCTCCTCGAGCTCGACACCCAGTGCGGCGAGGCTCCAGTTGAGCCCCGTCATCCGGGCCATGACGAGCAGAAACGAGAACGCCGATGCCGCAGCGACGATGGCCACGTCCTTGTCGTCGAAGACCAGGAGTAACGGGCCGACCAGCACTGCCAGGCACAAGGAACCGAGGCGGCTCTTGTTCACCTGGACATGGGCGGTGGACGGCAGCCGGGGAAACGCGCGAGCCGTTGGGTGCGTCGCGGCGACGCCGATCAACAGATAGGACGCCATCCACAATCCGTCGGTGGGTCCGCCGAATGCATAGGTGCCGTTGAGGATGCCGAGCGCGTAGACCATGTCGGCGACCAGGAGCGCAACAAAGCTCGCCACGAGCAAGCGCGAAGCTCCACTCCTGCTCCAACCCGCAAGCGAGAGGCGGACGAGGACGGCGAAGACCATCAGGTCCATGGTCGGGTAGGCGGCGGACACGATGTGCGTGAGGATCGATTCACCCGGCGCCCGAATGCTCGGACCGATGACAAACAGCCACATGAGTGTGCCGCCGGCCACAGTCATGATGGCGGCGTCGAGCAGGTCTCCGTGGTGCCCACCTCCGCGTTGCTTGGCGATGGCAAGCAGCGCCACGACGTAGCACGGATACGTCAGCAACCACAGCACGTCCACCGGACCCGGGAAGGGGACGGGCTGCCCGGTGATCAGCGGGTACAAATAGTAGGGGCCGTTGGCCAGTGTCGACAACGCCATCGACGCCGCCAGTGCGATCCAGACAACTCGATTCAACCGGCTGGTGCGCAAGGCCGCGCGCGACGCGGCAACCACCGCGGACCCGTTCGCAACCGTCAGCAGGATGGCTTGCGCCACACCGGCCTTCGGCAGCATGTAGTACACCAGGATCGCGGCAGCTCCCAGGGCTGCGTACAACATCCAGACATGGCTGACGGAGCTGACCTGGCGGCCCGAGTGACCGGCCGGCCCGATTGAGCTTCCCAGCCCGATGGACGTTTTGTCCTGGTATTCCATGTATTTCGACCTTTGGTAACCAGGGTCATGCATCGGTGGACGGGACAGGGCGAATCGCCGACACTCGAGCAAACCCGTCACGCGTTCCGCGCACACCCGACGATCCCGTCGGCATTCCCGACATCGGCCGCTGAGCGACGCCTGTAATCGAATGGGGTTGGGTCGCCGGCCGCCCCTCAGAACGGGTTTAGCGCGTGCGTTACGGTTGTTCGTTCAGCCAGCGGTAGCGGGGATCGATGTAGGGGCGCAGGTCGCGCCGCTCGCCGGCCAGGATCCACATGTAATAGAGCCGGTATCCAGGGGCCGCGACGACCGGATGGAAGCCTGCAGAGATGGCCGCGGAGTCGCCATCGCGCACGATCCGGAGATCCTCCTCGCCGGTGTCGACGTCGTATCGGACCTGCACAGCGAAACCGTTCTCCGGCTGGAGGCGGTAGTAATAGACCTCTTCGAGCTTCACCTCATCCGTCGAGTCCCGGTCGTGCCGGTGGGGCGGAAAGGATGACCAGGTTCCCATAAACGCATGCACGGTTTCGCCAACGATGAGGCGTGACGCTCTATCGTCCGACCCGAGAATGGTCCGAACCGTGCGCCCCCAGCTGTCGCGCCCGACGTCGACCACTCGCTGAGCGGATCCGGGGATCACCCGCGCGTCGCCGGGCGCCTGCGGGCCCGCGGGGGCGGAGGCGACAGCGGCAGTGAATCCGGCACCGTCGCCTGCATCGATTCCCACAAGCGCCGCGGACGATGACGGCGGCAGGTACACGGCGTCGCCTGGACCCTCGAAGACGTCGGAACGTCCGCCGACGATCCCGTGCGAGCGGCTGCTGATGACGACCTCCGCGCGGCCGGAAAGCACGACCATCAGACGTTCGTCCCCTGGTCCGATCTCCACGGTCTCCGCTGCGCGAGTCGCGATCAGATCAAGAGAGATGTACGTGGTCTGCGCGCCGGCGCGGATCAGCGACGTCACGGAGGAGCCTTGTCCGGGTTTGGGATCATGACCTCGCGCACGAACGCGCTCAGGTCACCGCACGCCGCGGAGAACTGCCGCAACGTACGCCGCGTCGCGCCGAAATGATCGAACTCCTCCACGCTGAGGCCGTCCTCGGCATATGCGCGGCGGAAGTCGGGAAAGTGAGCGAGGAGCTGATCCACCACCACCGGATCGACCGGATGGTCGATGCGGGGCGTGACCTCGATGTCGCCGGCGTTCAGGCGCTTCAGCCATGCGAACGTCGGCGAGACCACGACGTCCGCACCGATGAACTGGCTCCAGTGCATGTGGTTGCGGAACGCGGCGGACAGCAAGCGGATCCGGTAGCCGCGTTCGCGAAAGACCCGGTACGTCTTCTTGAAGACGGCGACCCCTGCCCATTCGAGGTACCCGGGGTCGATGGTGATCCCGTCCCGCTCCATCACCACCTTGAGCCAGTCGTCGAGGCGCCCCACCATGATCGTGCACACCGGGCCCATCAACTCGATGTCCTTGCCTTCGCGCTCGCGTCGCTGAAGGCCGCGCTCCACCGCCTCCGCGACAGCGATGCACTGGGGGAGCGTGAAGCAGACGGTGGCGTTGATGCTGACTCCGAGATGGGTCGCTTCCTCGATGGCGGGGATGCCGGCACGAGTTACCGGGATCTTGACGATCATGTTCGGAGCGAGCCGACTGAACGCCAGCGCCTGTTCGACGATGGCCTGGCTGTTGCGGAAGAGCCGCGGATCGGTCTGGATGGAGAGGCGCCCGTTGCGCCCACGCTGCGACTCGAAGATCGGCTGGAGGAGCTTCGCGGCCCGCAGCGACAGCTCCTCGACGAGCTTCCAGGCGATCTCGTCCTCGGTGGCATCGGGTAACTCGCGAAGGAGGGCCTCGGTCCGGGGTTGCCACGTGCTCCGATCGCCCTCGAGCACCGACAGGGCGATCACCGGGTTGCATGTCGCCCCGACGGCTCCGTGCTCGATGGCGTAGGTGAGCTCGTCGATCGACGCGGAGTCGTTCCACAGGCACGTGGGTGTCGTCTGCGTCATCTGGTGGAGCGGGCTCTTGTAGGTGACGCGCCCGCCGGCGGTGGTCATCTCCGTGTCTCCTGTTCGGGGATCTGCTGGTGCGAGCCGGGCCAGGCGTCCGTGTGGCTTCCGCTCGCGATCCGGTAGTGGGTCAGTTTGGGCCGGGGGGCCGAGGAGTGCGGCGGGCTACGAACGCCATGAGAGTCGCAAAGAAGAGAAGAAACACCACCACCCCCGTCGTTTCGCCGAGGACCCAGATGGACAGCACCTGAGCGAGCACCACACCGAGAAGCAAGATCACGAAGGCGCCTGCGAGAAGCCACCACCGGTGACTTGCTAGCCAGAGCACGCCCAGAGTCTCTCATGGATCGTGGCTACCCAGAAAGGGCGACGATCTCCTCGATCGCCCTCCCAGGCAGTCAAGCCAGCCGGATTCAAACTGACCCACTAGACGCGTTGCACGCGGTGTAGCCCGGTCGTAATGTGCAGATCACCAAGCACTGCAGGAGTGGACACATGAACCCGGAATACCTTCCCGCCCCGGCCGACGGTTTTGTGATCACGCATTTCCTGGTCGTTTCCGACCAGGATCGGTCGCGCGAGTTCTACCAGACCGTCTTCGACGCACAGGTCGGCATGGAGCGTGACCCCGTGATCTTGAAGATAGCGAACACGTGGCTGATCCTCAATGTCGGCGGTGGCCCGACCGACGACAAGCCCACGGTCACCCTGACAACCCCGCCCGATCCCGACCGCACCAGCGCCTTCCTCAACGTGCGCGTCGCGGACATCCACGCAGCCTATGCCGAGTGGTCCGCGAAGGGCGCGACATTCCTCACCGAGCCGAAGGATCATGGACGCGAGATCCGCGCCTACATCCGCGATCCCGATGGTCATCTGATCGAGGTTGGTCAGTCCGTCACACCCGGCCAACGAGGTTAGTGCAGCCGAGCTGTGACCTGCGGCCCGGGATCCGCCACCACTGTTCGCGCGATGTAGCGCCGCGCAACGTCCGATTTCCGGCAGACGGATCGTAGGGACGGGTCACAGTGCCGTGGCGGCGCGAGCCGCCTGGAGTTGCGCCGAATAGCCTTCGGGCCAGGCAGACAGGGGCGGGCACTGGTGCTGCAATCAGTACAAGTCGGGGGTGGCCAGGGAATGGGCGCTGTGCACGGCATCAGCTGGGACGATCGCAAGCGTCGCACCATAGGCGCGACGGCGGTGGCCGTCCTGCTGAGCGCCGGCGTATTCGCAACGCCGGTCCGCGCCGCCTCGCGGCTGGTATCGGTGGTGGTGCGAGCGCAGCCCGGCGACATGGGTGTCGCGGAGCAGCTCGTGACGTCCCTGGGCGGTCACGTCCAGCAGCGCATCGGTCTGATCAACGCAGTGGTCGCGGATGTTCCGGCAGGCGACGTCGCCGAGCTGGGTGCCTCGTCCGCGGTGGCAGAGGTCACCCTGAATGGCACCGTCCAGCTTCTTGGAGACTCATACAGTCCGACGAATGGCTCTTACAACCCGGTCACCGACGTCAACTCCATGTACAACATCGAGTCGATGGACGGGGCCCACGCGTACTGGAACGCGGGCTTCACAGGGCAGGGGGTCGGCGTGGCGGTGATCAACTCAGGTGTCGCCCCGGTCGACGGATTGACCACACCGGGCAAGGTGATCAACGGTCCCGATCTCTCCTTCGAATCACAGAATCCGGCGCTGCAGTACCTCGACACCTCGGGTCACGGCACGCACATGGCGGGGATCATCGCCGGCCGTG
This sequence comes from Candidatus Dormiibacterota bacterium, assembly GCA_963768105.1. Classification (GTDB taxonomy): domain Bacteria; phylum Chloroflexota; class Dormibacteria; order Aeolococcales; family Aeolococcaceae; genus Palsa-851. Next base: position 448,122 of record CAVYGR010000002.1, read on the forward strand.
ACAGCGCGGTGACGTCGGTGAGCTCGACCGACACCACGCACTTCCTCGGCATGGCTCCTGACGCGCAGATCGTGAGCGTGAAGGTCGCCGATGCCCAGGGCAGGACGGACGTCTCGCAGGTGCTCGCTGCCATCGATTGGGTCGTGCAGCACCAGAACGACAACGGCATGAACATCGGCGTGCTGAACCTTTCGTATGGCACGGACAGCTCCCAGAGCTACATGCTCGATCCGCTCGCCTACGCGGCCGAGCAGGCGTGGAAGCATGGCATCGTGGTCGTCGTGGCCGCCGGCAACCAGGGCAACTATTCCGGTGGCCTCGAGGACCCGGCGATCGACCCGTACGTCATCGCCGTCGGAGCGGCCAATACCCGCAACACCACCTCGGTTCGCTATCACCAGCCCGCGAACTTCACGAGCCAGGGTGACGGCACGCGCAACCCCGACCTTTCTGCACCGGGCGTCCACGTCGTCTCGTTGAGGGACCCGGGATCGTTCATCGACGATCAATTCGGAACGACCGCGACCGTCAGCAACCGCTTCTTCCTCGGGAGTGGCACGTCGCAGGCAGCCGCCGTCGTGTCGGGCGCCGCGGCGCTGCTGCTGAGCCAGCGCCCGGGGCTCACACCTGACCAGGTCAAGGCACTGCTCGTGGGCCACACGCACTCGATGTACGGTCCCACCGATCTGAAGGGCACCGGCGAGCTGAACCTCGGCGCAGTGCTCAACGCGTCCACACCGAACGCGGTGCAGTCGTGGTCGAGCTCCAGCGGCACCGGAAGTCTCGACGCATCGCGTGGCTCGGTGCACGTCGTCGACGCTGGCGGCAACGCCCTGACTGGCGAGCAGGACATCTTCGGCAATGCAATCGATACCCAGGCCCTGGCGGCAGCGGAAGCGAACACCTCAGCCTGGAACGGCGGGCTCTTCAACGGGGCATCTTGGTCGGGCGCGTCGTGGTCAGGTGCCTCGTGGTCGGGGGCCTCCTGGTCAGGGGCCTCCTGGTCGGGAGCCTCGTGGTCAGGGGCGTCGTGGTCCGGAGCCTCCTGGTCAGGGGCCTCCTGGTCGGGAGCCTCGTGGTCGGGCGCGTCGTGGTCCGGAGCCTCCTGGAGCGACTCCAGCTGGTCCGATAACGGCTGGAGTTAGGCCGCCGCACACGGCGGCGTCGCTCCAGGCTGCCTGCTCCCCACGTCGATGCTTGCCCCGCCGATAGCCCTGCTACCGCTTGGCAACAGGCCTGGCACGGCGAGTTGGGTTGATACCCAGGTCACGCAACATCCAGGTATGACCCAGGAGGTCGAGGACCCCGCATCTGCAGGCGATCCGGGGCTTGCCACCGCGAGTAGGAGGGGACATCGCGTCCACCTTCTCACCGCTGTGCTCGTGGCCACCGCGGTGGTACTGCTGATCAAGGTCGTGGGCCCCCTGCACGGGCTGCCGGCGCCCCGCCAGATCCCGTGGTGGATGCTCATCCCACTGTTCTCCGCGGCGGAGGTGTTCGTGGTCCACATCCAGTTCCGCCGCGACGCCCAGTCATTCTCCCTCAGTGAACTGCCGCTGGTCATCGGATTCTTCTTCGCGCCCCCGGTGGTCGTCGTGCTCTCCATGGTCGCCGGGACCGCGGTGGCGCTGTCGCTCCATCGCCGCCAGTCGCCGTTGAAGCTGGCGTTCAACCTGGCCAACTTCACCGTCGCCAACAGTGTCGCCGCGCTCCTGTTCGTGCAGCTCGTCGATCGCCAGGATCCGCTGAGCGCGACGAGCTTTGTCGGTGTGCTCGTGGCGATCCTCGCCGGTGGCGTCATCCAGTCATTTGTGATCCTCACCGCCATCTCCTTCTCCGAAGGACGCATCGATCCCGCCGGCATCGCCTCGACCTTCGGGTTCGCGCAGGCCGCAACAGTGGTCAACACGTGTCTGGCCCTGATCGGGGCCCGCATCGTCTGGGAGAATCCGGCCGAGGTGTGGTTGCTCGCGATCCCGACGGTCGGCGTCTTCATCGCCTACCGTTTCTACGTCGCCGAGCGGGAGAAGCGCGGTCAGGTCGACTTCTTGTACCAGTCGAGCAAGCAACTGCAACGCACGGGGGCCGTCGACGAAGCGGTGGCCGCGTTACTCAGCAAGTCATGCGCGGTCTTTCGCGCCGAGCTTGCGGAGATCACGTTCCTCCCCACGCGCGAACGCGACGCCGTGGTACGCACGGCGGTTGACAGGGAGCGAATCACATCATTCATGACGCCGATCACCCTCGACGAGGCCGAACTCCAGTTCATCAGCAGACTACTGCTGGACTCGCCGCTCATTCTGGGTGTCCATGGAAGAACCGACGGCGACCCCGGAGGCTTCCTGGAACGGCGCGGGTTGCGCGATGCCATGGCCGTCGTCCTACGCGGCGAGAACAACATGGTGGGCACCATGCTAATTGCCAACCGCCTCGGCGAGGTCACGGGTTTCGATCATGAGGATCTGCGTCTCCTCGAGATGCTCGCCAATCAGACGGGAGTCATCCTCGAACGGGGACGGCTGCAGCATTCGCTATCGCAGCTCACCGTGCTCCAGGAACAGCTGCGACACGAGGCGTCGCACGACCCACTCACCGGCATGGCGAATCGGCTCCTCTTCGGGTCCCGGGTTGAGCAGGCGCTGGCGCAGGCGGGCCAGCACGTCGGCGTGCTCTTCATCGACATCGATGACTTCAAGACCGTCAACGACAGTCTCGGCCACGCGGCCGGGGACGAGCTCCTCCGCGCCATCGCCGACCGCATCGGAGAATGTCTCCGCCCGGGCGACGTCGCCGCGCGGTTGGGCGGCGACGAGTTCGCGGTGCTGCTGATCGGCATCGATGACCCGACCACGGCCGTACGCATTTCGGAGCGAGTCATCGAGGCGCTTCGCGAGCCCTTCATCATCGCCAATGAGGAGGTGTTGACGCATGCGAGCATCGGCATCGCGACGGCCGTGGACACCGTGTGCGACGGTCAGGAGTTGCTCCAGAATGCAGACCTGGCCCTGTACACGGCGAAGAGTTCGGGTAAGTCCCGCTGGGAGCTGTTCGAGCCCGAGATGTACGCGGCGGTGCAGCGCCGGCACCGGCTGAAGGCGGATCTGTACCACGCGGTGGAGTCCGTCGAATTCGAGCTGGTGTATCAACCCATCGTGCGCGTCTCGACGTGTTCGATCGTCGCCGCGGAGGCGCTGCTCCGCTGGCGTCATCCCACGCGCGGGACCGTCCTGCCCGACGACTTCATCAGCCTGGTTGAGGAGACCGGACTGATCACGCAGCTGGGAGCCTGGGTGCTGCGGAGCGCCTGCGAGGAAGCGCGAGACTGGCCCGCGGTCGACGGCGCCGATCCCGTCGCCGTGAGTGTCAACGTGGCCGTCCGTCAGCTCCGCGAGCCGGACTTCGTGGACAGCGTCAGCAGCGTCCTCAGGGACACCGGTCTCGAGCCGTGCCGCTTGATCCTCGAGATCACGGAAGCGGACATCATCTACGACACGGAGCCGATCATCGGCTGTCTCAACGAGCTGCGTGCACTCGGTGTGCGCATCGCTCTGGACGACTTCGGGACGGGGCATTCGTCGCTGAGCCGCCTCCGCGACTTCCCTGTCGACCTGCTGAAGATCGACAAGTCCTTCACGGCCTCGCTCTGCGGCCCCACCCAGTCGATCGGTTTCGCCCACTCGGTGTTCAACTTCGGCGTGGGTCTCGGCTTGAGCGTGATCGCCGAGGGCGTCGAAACCGAGGAATGCCTCCACGAGCTGCAGGATCTCGGTTGTGAGCTGGCGCAAGGATTCCTTTTCGGTCAACCCCTGTCGCCACTGGCGATGCGACGGCTGCTTCAACACAATGTCGTCGTGCCAACCCTTTCGACGCCGATCGTGACGCTACCGCTCGGTACAGCGCCACCGCGCTGAGCAGACGGCCGTTCCTGGTTGTCTAACCCTGGACTGGGTTCAGATGGTCGTGGGGTCGCGCATCGCACCGTCGCGCCGGGCCGACTGCTCGCCATCGCCCAGCCTCACGTCCACGGGCAGGCCATCGTCCACTGCCGCGTTGGCCGGCGGCACCGAGAAGGGCAACTCCAACTCGTCGACATACCGAGCCGATTGCCGCTCCAGCAGTCGCTGTCGTGTGGATTGGGTGGGCTTGGACATCTCTTTCACCTGTTTCATGAGGGCCTGTCTGGGGGGTATATGGTCGCCCTCGCATCAGATCCTCACGCGGCCGTTCGGGGCAGCCCGGGCTCGCGACGAGACCGAGCCGCCCTAGGGGGCGTGTTAAACGGTTGCGGCAGCCAGCGTTGGCATCGCGCCCAACTGGGTGAGCACGTCGACCTGGTCGAAGTCAATCCGCGTCTCGAGCGCGAGCTCGCTCTCGTATCGGGTGATCAGGACGGCCTTGACGGCGAGTCGCTTGCCGGTCGCGGGAATCATGCCGATCGGGCTGTCCATCGGATTCTGGTTGGTCCCCTCGAAGATCACCTCGTGCACGACCCACTCACCGGAGATGAGTTCGTTCTTGACTGTCAACTTGCCGTCGGGGCACGCCTTCAGCCACTTGATCGCGTAGCCGGTCAACTCAACTCCACGCAGGTGAACGTCGCCGGGCGCTGTGAACGTGGCGTTGGGGTGGGTGAGCACGCGCATCGCGTCCTCGTCGTGTGCGTTGAACGCCCTGATGAAACGCGCGGCGCTGTCTTTCACGTCTGTCATGCCTCTTCCTCCTCGTGGAATGAGTGCGAAATGCGGAGGATCAAGAGAAGGGCTTGAAGGAGCCGGACGGCAACCCCGACGGGCTGCCCGGACCTACACCTTGAGGGCTCTCGCCTCAGTCCTGAATCGTCACAACATAGCAGGTTGAGCGATAAATTGTTGCGGCGCCGTGCTAGTATCATGAGGCGATCATAGGACCCCGCCCACTTTCCGTAGTCGAGGCCGCGGCGACCCTCCACGCCTCACCGGCGTATGTTCGTCGCCTGCTCGCGAGCCGGCGGCTCTTCGGGATCAAGGTTGGACCGGTCTGGGGCGTCTACCCCGAGGACCTCGAAAGTTTCATGCGCGGCCGGCGTCCGCCCGGCCGCCCGCGCAAGGCCGCGGCGCGCCCGATCGGGGAGGACGACACCCGAGACCGCATCACGCTCGAGCGCGCTGCCGCCGGGACCGACGAGGCGCTGCTGAGACCGACGCGGGACTAACCTTCCGCAACATTTACCGCATCAGCGGTTCGGGTGACCCTTGTGACCGCGAGTGTGTCTCGCTTTCTCTGAGCCCCTCAGCTGCAACGTGGAGCGCCTCATTGATCCTGACTCGGTCGACGTCATCAAATACGTCAGCGATTGCCGGATTCGCCCTCTCTCCGCGAGCGTGACGCTCCTCAGCCGTTGCGCCTTCAGCCACCCACGCGACGAGCTCCCGGAACCCTTCGACGCCGGAGGTGTGGAGGAGTTGGAGTTCCGACGCGGGCTGTTCGGGTTGGTCGGTCATCGCTCATTCCTCCGTAGCCGCTTGGGGTTCACAGCCTTCTGCTACACCGGGCGGTGTAAGAAGATCAGTAACAGGGTTATTTCTCCGCAAAAAGGTAAGCGGAGCGTGGTCGGAGCCCACTCAGCGCTGCGCGGTTGACCAAAGCGGTGGCGACATCCTCTACGTCGCAAGCCATGGTTGGCTTGCCCAATCCGAAGCCCGTCCAAGCCCGATGCCCACCGCTTTCATGACGTCAGCTGCAAACTCGTTCTCAATTCCCTCGGCGATCACCACCGCCCCGCTGGAACGTGCGAAAAGCATGGTTGCATCGATGACCGCACGCGAGCCGATGCGGCTCGAGGTCATGGTCACGCTCCGACCCAGCTTGAGGAACTCGCTCGAGGAAGCGGCGATGAGCTCGAGGGTCGAATGCCCTTCGCCCACGTCGTCAAGCGCAAAGCGGATGCCCTCTGCCCGGAACGCGGCGAGCACGCGGCTCAACACCTCGTAGTCGCGGATCCGCTCGTGCTCGGTGATGTCGAGTACGACGGTCTGCGGCGCACGGTTGACGGTGCGCAGCAGGTCGAGCAACTGGTCGACGCCGTGGATGGGATTGATGAGGCTGGAGGCGCTGATGTTCAAGAAGAGCGTCGTTCCGGGGGGAAGTTGCTTGGCATCTTCCACCGCTCTGCGCCTGCAGACCCAATCGAGATCGCGGATATGACCGCTGGTGCGCGCGGCCTCGAACACTTCGTGCACCGAGTCGATGGCGGCGAATCCCTCAGGCCGAGCCAGGGCCTCGTACCCCAATACGGTGCCATCGATGAGGTTCACGACCGGCTGGAAGACGGTCGACAGGGCGCCGCCTTCGAGGACCCGGGTGATCACGTCGGAATAGGATCGTTCGGCGATGTCACCGGCTTCCCCCCGTTCGTAGGAGGAGCCGATCACCTGGTCGCCACCTGCGTGCTTGGCCTGGTACAGGAACTCGTCGGCGCGCTGCCACACCGATACGGGGTCGGCGCCCTCGGGCGCCGCACTCCACCCGACGGTGATCCGAACCGGACCGCTGGGGAGCAATAAGGAGTGCATGGCCACTCGCATGCGTTCGGCAACCAGGTTGGCGCCGAAGACGCCGACTCCAGGAAGCAGCGCGGCAAACTCATCGCCTCCCACGCGAGCCATGACGTCCCACCCACGCACGAGGAGGCCCAGCGTGTGTCCCACCATGCGCAGCAGGGCATCACCGGCGGCGTGCCCCTCGCTGTCGTTGATGGCCTTCAGACCGTCGACATCGAGGGAGAGAACCGCAAAGGGCTCGCGCGGAATCGTACGCACCGCTCGATCGAATTCGCGCCGATTCTTGAGCCCGGTGAGCGAGTCGGTCGACGCCAACGCCGAGAGTTCCATTGCGGCATCGTGGAGGGCGCTGTCGGCGCGCATGCGTTCGACGAAGAGTCCGACGTGGTGGCAGCAGGCGGTGACAGCGTCGAGCAGTCCTCGAAGGGGACGTCCGATCGGCTCGTGGAAGAGAACCAGGACCCCGACGACACCGTTTCGTGCTCGGATCGGGAACGTCAGGACGCAGCGGATCTCCATGGCGGCGGTCTGAGCGACACGATCGCCAGTGCCGGCGACGGACGTGGGCGGGACCATCGCCCCCCGCCCCGTCTTCAACGCGCGGCCGACCAGCGAGGGTCCGGGGCCGACGCCGAGCGCCATTCCGGCCTTCTCAAAGGCCGCAACCCCGGCAGACCCGTCGGCCGATGAATACTGCAACTCGACATCCCGGGTCTCTCCGCTGCGCAGCCAGATCTCACCGACCCGGCACGCCAGCGATGATGTGATCAAGTCGAGGGTCTGCTGGAGGGCCTTGTTGACGTCACTTGACTCGCTGAGGAGCGCGAGCACTCCCATAAGCAGCGCGTCATGGCTCACCCGATCCGTCCCCGTCACCTGCGCCTTCGCGGTCAGCTCGAGCGGGTGATCCAGCGCTTCGAGGATCGACCGAGCATGTGCGGATGCGCTGACGTTGGCCTGCGGCGCGCGAGCCGCCGCTCGGACAGATGGCTCAGTGCGGTGCGCAGACATGGAAGGACTCACCTCGTCGGGGCGAAGCTGGCTCCCTCACGTGATCAACGTGGTGCCAAGTCCGGTCGTGGTCTGTGCGGCACCGTACATTGAGCATATCCGCGACGCGATTGAGACATCGCGCCGTGGGCAACCACGACGGGCACTATCCTCCCTGGAATGTCTCCGAGCCGAGCCAGGCGACCCGTCCACGGTGCCGCCCATCGACGCCACCCCAGGAGCGCTGTGCGTGGGCTCGGTCCGCTGCTCTGCTGGGCCGTCGTGTTCGCGGACATCGGCACCTCCGTGTACTACACGCCCGGCATCCTCTTCAGCCGCGTGGGCGTGCACGCAGCCCTCTTCGTCGCACTCACCCTGATCGTCTTCGTCCTGTTGACGATCAAGTACGCGGAGGTCGCCGTCCGCTACCCGGAAGGCGGCGGCGTGGTGACCGTCGCGGCGCAGGCGATCCACCCGGTGGCGGGTCTCGTCGGCGGGCTCTTCATCCTGGTCGACTACTTCCTCACCTCGGCGCTCAGCGCGCTGTCGGGGCTGATCTACCTCAGCGTGCTGGCTCCGGGCCTCAGCGGAGCCGTGGTGCTGCTCACCGTCATCGCGCTGATCCTGCTGGCCGGGCTCAACCTGGTTGGTATCAACGCCGACGCCAAGGTCACGGCGGTGATCGCGGTTGTCGCCCTGGCCAGCCAGCTCGCGGTGGTCATCGCAGTGCTCGCCCACGCCGGCTTCGGCACTGCCGTGGCCGCGGCACCCAAGAACTTTTTCCGGTCCGCGCATCAGCGGTGTCGGCCTGCTCACCGGATACGCCGGAGCCTTCCTGGCGTTCTCCGGACTCGAGAGCATCTCGCAGCTCGCCCCGGCGATGGCCCGCCCGCTGCGGAGGGTGGCGCCTCGGGCGATGATGATCGTCGTGTTCACGGTTGTCATCACGAGCCCGCTGCTGACCCTCTGGTCGACGACCCTGCTCAACGCGAGCCACACCGACCCGAATCAGTTCATCTCGGCGCTCGGCGGCTACGCTGCCGGGCCGCTGCTCCAGGCCGAGGTCGCCGCCAGTGCGGGCCTGCTCCTGATCTTCGCCAGCAACACCGCGATCATCGGCTGCTACCACGTCTTTCTCGCGCTCTCGAAACTCCGTTTCCTCCCGGAAGGGTTGCAGCATCGCAACCGCTGGCGAAACACTCCCCAATGGGCCGTACTTGCTGCCATCACTGTCCCGATCGCTGTGGTCGTCATCAGCCAGGGCAACGTCGGCCTGCTGGGTGACATGTACGCCTTCGGCCTGCTCGGCGCCTTCAGCGTCACCTCTGTGGGTCTGGACGTCGTCCGATGGCGTGAGCGCCGCGCGTTGCATGGCCGAAGCTATGTCGCCCACGCCAAGCCGGCGGGAGCGTCCACGCTCATGTTCGTCGTCGGCGTCGTCACGTCCGCCCTCGTGGTCATGGCGTGGGTCACCAATCTCTTCGCCAAGCCCCTGGCCACACTCTTCGGTGGCGGCATCACCCTGGTGGGCCTGGCGGTGGCCGCCATCACGTACAGGCTCCGGCAGCGCGGCGGCCTCCCCGGCATCGTCCCGACGGTCCAGCGGCTGGACCAGCTGGCCGCGCTGCATCGAGCCGGCTGGCAGTCGCGCGAACCGGTCGTGGTCCTGCTGCACGGGGAGGGACAGGACCTCGAGGCGCTGGTCGAGGCGGGGATCGCCGCAGCCGCGGGCGGCCCGCTTGGCTTCGCCTTCGTCGGTACCGTGGCTGCGCACGATCCCGGGACGCGGATCATGGAGATACTCGACCCCTACCTCGCAGATCAGCAGGCGCACGAGGCGTTTCGCGTCGTCCAGCGGTTGACGCGTGCTCGCCACAAGCCGCGCCACCTCGTCTACACGCCACGGGACGACCGGTCCACGGTCGCCTCGCAGCTCTGGACGGCGCTCCGCCCTCGCGAGCTGATCGTGCTTCGCAGTGACGAGCCGTCACTGGCCGGCATCGCCGACGGCAGCGGCCGCCACGCGGAGAGCCAAGGGGTCGAATTGACCGTCCACGAGCGGGTGGCAGCGGCCGGCGCGACTCGCTCACCATCGCGGGGCTGAACGCGCTGTTGCTGCAATTGTTACTGCGCGGGCGCAAGCCTGACCGCCACCTGCTGAAGCGTCAGCGCCGCACGTACATCTCTCAGGGGATCAGCAATGCTCGCGATCGACGTCAGGGATTGCGACATCGTGGTGGCCATGCCCCACCGCCACGGGGGCGTCGCCCGAATGCTGATGGCGCTCGAGAACGCCGGAACTCGGGGTCAGCCGGATCGAGCCGCAAGTCGGCCAGACTGGGACGTACCGCCTGACAGCGAAGGGCAACCCACAAGTGGCAGTGACGATCCTGGAAGGATTGGGTTGCAGCGTAGGCTCAGTGCTTGGAGGGGAGTCGGCGTCGTTCCCGGTGTGACCCGGGATGCGCGAGGGCCGTGACGGCCGAAGCCGACGGCATCCGGCAGCCCTGGTTGTGCTCGGGTTCAAGCCTCAAGCGGGCTAGAGAGTGTCGATCGCAGACGGAGTGGCGACACCAAAGCGGCCCCGTGCTCTGCGGACCACCTGATCGAGCGACGCCCTGATCACTCGGTAACACTCGCAGGCCACCGATTCGAGGCCGGCGCGATCGAGGATCGTAACCTGACCCGAGTGGTAGCTGACCAGCCCTGCCGTTTGGAGCGTCTGCGCGGACAGCGTCACGGTGGGGCGGGTCGAGCCGAGCATCTGCCCAAGGAACTCATGGGTGATTGCGAATTCGGCGGTGCCGACGCGGTCGTGGGTCATCAAGAGCCACCGGCTGAGGCGAGCCTCGTTGGAGTGCAGCCGGTTGCACGCCGCCGCCTGGGCGATCTGGCCGAACAGGGCCTGAAGGTAATCCGCCAGCAACTCTCGCAGCGCGCGGTCGCGCTCGACCTCGCTCAGGAAGATGGACGCGTCGATCCGGTCGACCCACCCGGCAACCGATGAGACTGCTCGCACCGCGAGCGAACCTCTGCGCACCAACGGCACGCCCACGATACCCTCGTTGCCGATCGTGGCCACCTCCACGACGGCGCCGCTCTTGAGCGGCGTGACCAGCGAGACCACGGAGTTGCGTGGGAAGTCGACGAAATCGATGGTCTGGCCCGGCTCGAAGAGTACGGTCCTGATGTCGAGGAAGACCGGGCGCAGCGAGCCGATCAGACGGGGAACTCGAGCGACTGGAAAGGCATCGAGCAGCCGGTTCGTACCGCCGGCGGTGCCGCTGTCGCTCTCCACCGTGGGGTTCCCCTGGTTTCGCAACACGTGATTCCGCTTGGATGTCGCTCGATCCAAGCGAGCCGCCCGAGGTCGTCATGCGTCTCGGCCGACAAGCACGCACAGCCAGCCGAAAATCCATTCTGTGCCTTTTGAGCGCTTAACTCGCGTACGCCCTTGAGCGAAGCCGCGGGACTGATGCATGTTTCACGAGAAGCCGACGGCGCGAATCGCCGCTGTCCTTACACTGGCAGAGCGAGGCCCTTGAGTTGCTGACGTTTGAGCAGGATCGCCATCTCGGCACCGCGCATCGGCCGGTTGAAGAGGAACCCCTGGGCGAAGTCGCATCCGCGGTCTCTGAGATAGTCGGCCTGTGTGGCAGTCTCGACCCCTTCGGCGACCACATTTAGTCCAGCACCCGGGCCATCTCGATGATGGTGTCGACGAGCAGCGGCCCCTCGTGAGCCTGGTCGACGTCATCGACGAAGGCCTTGTCGACCTTGAGCCGGTCGAAGGGGAGGTTGCGCAGACGAGACAGCGCCGAATACCCCGTGCCGAAGTCGTCGATCGCCAGGTGCACCCCGAGGGATTTCAGCGCCTCCAGCGTCGCCTGGGCGCCGCTCAACTCGTTGATCGCCACACCTTCGGTCAGCTCGAGTTCCAACCGCCCCGCGGGAAACCCGGTCTCGTCGAGGACGCGGCCGATCTGCTCGATCAAATCAGGCTGCTCTAGGTCACGGCCGGAGAGGTTGACGGCCATCGTGAATTCAGGCAGCCCATCCTCGATCCAGCTACGCCCCATCGTGCATGCCTCGCGTAACACCCATTGGTCAATGCGCTCGACCAAACCGAGTTCCTCTGCGAGAGGGATGAAAATGTCCGGGCCCACCCAGCCCCGGACCGCGTGATGCCACCGAGCGAGCGCCTCCGCCCCGACGATCCGGCCGGTCTGCAGGTCGACGACAGGCTGATATTCCACCTGGAGTGCGAGGGATTCGGTCGCCTGGCGCAGGTCTTCACCCAGCTCGAGCCGATCCACCAGATCGGTGCGCATCTGCTCGACAAACACGCGATACCCGCCCTTACCGCCGCGCTTGGCGAAATACATCGCCAGATCCGCGTCCGCAATGAGCGTCTCGGGATGGAGGGCCCCGTGATCATTCGTCGCGATGCCGATACTTGCGCTGGGCTGCACCGCCTTTCCCGCGATGACAACTGGAAAGCCCAGTGCGCCGATGATCCGCTTGGCGGCCAGACCGGCGCCGTCCGCGCCCGTATTCTCCAACAGGATCGCGAACTCATCTCCGCCGAGTTCGCGCGACCGTGTCCTCGGGACGGACGGATGCGACGAATCGTCCGCTCACGTCGACGAGATATTGATCTCCCGCTGTGTGGCCGAAGGTGTCATTGATTCGCTTGAAGTCGTCACAGTCCAGGTAGAGGACACTGTGCTCGCGTTGACCAGCGCCGGCGCCCGCCCGCTCCATACGCCGGCGGAGCAGGTCGCGGTTGGGAAGGCCGGTCAATGCGTCGTGAAGAGCTTGGTAGGTCAGCGTCTTCTCAAACTCGTGGCGGTCGCTGACATCGGTCACGTTGAGGACGATCCCGTCGACGGCGGGGTCATCAAGCCGATTGGTCAGCTTTACCCACGTGTGGCGCCATTCGCCGTCCAGGCGTAGGAGGCGTGCCTCCAGCTCGGACACTGTGCCGCCCCCGCCGGAGGACACCCGCTGCCATGCCTTGACGGCGTGGTCGCGATCTTCAGGGTGAATCATCCCCTCGAAATTCGTGGCGGCGCGGTTCCTAACGAACTCCTCGCTGAATGACGGGGTGACAAATGTGAGCTGGCCGTCTCGGTCCATGACCAGGATGCCATCACTGGCGTGCTCGACCAGTGCCGACAGGCGTCGTTCCCGCCGGCGCACGGTCTCCTGTCGCTCCTTGAGCTGGTGCAAGAGCCACAGGGCGGCAACGAATCCGATCATGATCGCAACCGCAACCGCAACCGCCGACGCGGTCTCCGTGGTGTCTCGCGCGTGCCGCCGCGCGGCCACGTCCGCTGAGACGAGGTCGTCGAGTGTCGTGAGTTGCGCCGTCACCTCCGCCAGCGCGGTGTTCATCTCCTGTTCAAAAACCGGCCGGAGGAGCACTTGCACGGCAGATGCGCTCTCTGCGCCACTCGCCAGCACGGCAAGCCGCGAAGGACCCGTAGCGCGCCAGGCGCGAAGAACGACCGCCAGCGCTGACCCCTCGCTGGGATTGAGATCAGCTGACGAATTCAAGGCGGCGAGCTCGACATCCACCTGCCCCCCTGCAGTGGTGAAATCGGTTGCGTCCCGCCCCAGGTTAGTGACCAGAAACGCGGTGCCGGCGACAGCGGTATCGCGCAGGTGCTCGCGGATGGTGGTCAGCTGCAGATCGATGGCGTCGGTTCGCTGCGCCGCGGTCGACGCCATATTGCTGAGGGCGAGCCCACCGAGCGAAACGCCGCCGACCACGACCATCGGAAGGAGCAGCAGAATCGAAACGACACGAGAACGTTCCCGCCTCCCGGGGCGGAGAGCAGGATTCACGGTAGCGCTAAGGGCTTCTCCACGAGATGGGGCTCTCAGCCGCAGGGTAGGCGGCGTCATCGCCGGCCTCGCGGAGCGTAGCCGGACCTGGCGGAATCCGTAGCCGGGCTGTCGAGCTGCATCCAATGCCGGGGATTTCGGCCTGAGCTCAGGCTGCTGCTCACTCGACCACTCAGGAGCCTGGGCGAGTGTCGAGCCCGTGGCGGGGTGTAACCCCGATGCATATGTCTGGGCAATAGCGACACGACGGAGGGTTTGTCATGCCAGGCGCACATCTTCGAACGCGGGGTCTGCTCGTGGCAGCAGCCACGCTCGCCGCCGGTCTCTCGTTCGTCACGGGCGGCACCGGCGTGGCAGCCGCGGGCACGAGCAGCGGGGGCTCCAACGCTCCCGGCAACGTGCTGATCTCAGATCAGTTCAACAACCGGGTCGTCGAGGTGAACCCGGTCACCAAGGCGATCGTGTGGAGCTTCGGGTCGGGCAATCCGACCAAGTGCAACCCCGGCCCCCACACCATCATCGGGCTCAACGACGCCGAGCGACTCTCGGATGGGCTCACCCTGCTCGCAGGCACGGGAGTGCCGGCGGGATCGTCACCCGCTGATCCCACCTTCAGCTGCGTCGACAACCGGGTGATCATCGTCAACCACGCCGGCGACATCGTCTGGCAGTACGGTCAGGCAGGTGTCACCGGGTCCGGTCCGAACCAGCTCAACGTCCCGGTCTTCGCGATTCAGCTGCCCAATCGCAACATCATGATCGTGGACCAGGCGAACAACCGGGTCATCGAGGTCGGCTTTGAGTTCCAGGAAGGTTGTCTGGTCGTACGGGCCCACGTCCGGTCCGGGAGCCTTGAACAACCCCAACAGCGCCGAGCTGCTGACCAACGGACACGTGCTCATCGCCGACGAGAACAACAACCGGGTCATCGAGATCACGCGGGCCGGCCAGATCGTGTGGCAGTTCGGCAGTGGCAACCCATCGGTCACCACGCCGCTGATGTTCGCGGCATTCGCCAGCCGCCTGCCGAACGGAGACACCCTGATCACCGACTCCGGTCACAGCCGCGTCATAGAGGTGACCGAGGACAAGCACATCGTCTTCCAGTACTTCACCAATACGGCACCGGGCAGCAGCGCATCGCCGCTGCCGACCAACGCGGTGCTGCTGAAGAACGGCGACATCTCGATCGCCGACCAGTTCAACCATCGCGCGATCATCATCAACGCCAACGGTCGCCTCCTCGAGCAGATCGGTGAGACGGGCGTGCCCGGCACCGGGTTCGACCAGCTCGACGGTCCCTACACGGCCTTCGTGATCGGCGACTACACCGGGCAGACTCCGCCACCCGATATCTAACGAGACACTCGCAGCGGGCGGAGTCGCATCCTCCGCCCGCCGCGAGCACGCCGGCCGGCAATCAAACGTGCGGGTCTGACCGATTCAGTGAGTGGCCCTCGAGCCCCGACGCAGCTGCTCGAGAAGGCTCTGGTACCTTTCGACTGAGGTCTCGATCGCCCAGTGGTCGCGCGCGTAGGCCGCGACTCGTTGCGGCAGGCCGTTCGGGTCGGCAGCCACGGCGAACAGCGCCTGCTCGATCGCCATCGCGACTGCTGCGGGAGTGCGCTCACTGACGAAGAGCACCGACCGCGCATCCGGCACCGCGGCAGCCGTCTGCGGAGTCACGACTGCCGGGGTGCCGCACGCCATCGCCTCCTGCACTACCACCGGGAATCCTTCACCAACCGATGGCAGCACCAGCAGATCCGCTGCGCGATAGACAGAAGCGAGGGAACCACGGTCCATCGGCGGCAGGATGCGGAGATTGGGAAATCCCCATGTCGTTGGGTCCGCGTCGCCCGCGCGTCCAACCAGCAGCCAGGTCCAATCGGGGCGCGAGGCCACCACCTGGCGGAGCAGTGCAATGCCCTTTTTTTCGACGAAGCGACCCACGAACAGGAGGCATGTCGCATCCGGCGCAATCCCGAGCGTGCTACGAGCCTTTTCACGTGACGCCGCATCCTTGGTGGCGAACGCGCTGAGATCCAGGCCGTTGGGGATGATCTCGGCGCGCTGCCGGAACGGCCCGAGCGGCGCGAGCTGTCGCTGCACCTCGGGACTGATGAACACAACTTGATCGGCGCCGCGAAGGATCATCCTCGCCAATGTCTGATACGCAATGGTTTGCGCCGCGCGGACGACCGCGCTCCGGTATGGAACACCGGCGATGTGCTGGGTCACGAGTACGGGTCGACGCATGACGCGCGCAACCAGGTAGACCAGAACGTTCGCGAAGTAGAGCGAGTCCTGCAGGTGAATCACCTCGCTGCTCCTCACCGCGCGCGCGATGCGGGACCAGCACCACGGGGCCGGTAGCGGGTATGGGAAGCCGAGCCGCTCCTCCGTGATATTCCACGACGGCAGCGGGATGTCGTCAGCGGATGGCGGGTGAGGGGTCCGCGCCGTTGCCGCGGCCATCCACCGTACCCGGTGCCCCGCCGCGCGATATGCGGCGACCAGCTCGGCGGACACCGTCTCGATGCCCCCCGTGTGCTCGGGGAAATAGTTGCTGACGACGAGCAGCCTCACGCGCCGGCGCCGGCGCTGACCCGGTCGAGCACGGCGTGCTGCAGCTCGACAACAGCCGCGCCATCCCTCGATGAGATCCCCGATGGAGGGCTCCCCGACACGCAGGAGGCGAGGAATCTCCGCAGCACCTCGTCATTCCCGTATGCCAGGCGATCGCGGACGAGGAGAGCCCCGGACGCGGCGACGCCTCGAATGTGCCCTCGCATCCCATCGAAACTGGTCTTCATGATCTGACGGGCGCTGTGTTCGCCGTCATTGTCAAAAACGACGCTGACATCCCGAAAGATGTCGACCATCGCGAGCCGTCGCTCCCCGTAGACGAGGAATTGCCATTCGCTGATGGGGCTGTCGAAATTCATGTCGATCTTGCCCGGCGCGGCGCCGCCGGCTACCGTCACGCTCAGCGACAGCGGCGTGGATCGCCCGCGCGGGGGGTCGATCGCGGACGCGGAGGACACGTGCAGCGCCGGTCCGAGGAAGGAGCGCAGCAGATAGAAGAAGTGCGGCGATTCGTCGTAGAAGAGACCCTGGGGCAATTGCTCATACCAACTGGGAAGACGCCGCCTCACATTGGAGAGTTGTATCCCCCAGACGCCGCGGAGCGGTCCAAGCTCGCCGGACTCGAGCAACCGCCTCGCGCGCATCACCGATCGGGCGAATTGGAAATTGTGCACAACCGCGAGAATCAGGCCCCGTTTGTCGGCCACCTCGACCATCTCGTTCGCCTGCGCGGGTGTCATCGCCATCGGTTTTTCGACGAGGACGTGCTTGCCCGCGGCAAGGTAGTCGAGGGTGAGCTCGTAGTGCGCCATCGGGGCGGCCCCGATGGTGACGGCGTCGACGAGATCGAGCCACGGAACCTCGGATGCACGCTCAGCGACCGCACTGTGGGGAATCTCGAACCTGCGCTGAGCCGCAGCGACGTGATCTCGATGACGGTCGATCACGCCCACCACCTCGATACCTGCCGTCTTCTTGAGCCACGGAAGGTGCCGGTTCGAAGTCACCCAGCCGGTGCCGACGGCGGCAACTCGGAGCCGTGCCATGGCGGAAGCGTACCTTCGCCGGCAGCTACGGCGATCGGCTGATCACGCGCCCGTAAACGACCCGGGGAGACCTGGTAGATCGCCGATGTGCTCGACCAGCAACGCGGCGACGCGAGCGCGGTCACGCGACAGCAGCGCGTCGTACAGTGCCCGATGCCCCGCCGCGAGGTGCTCGAGCTGCCCGCTCGACGGCATGACGCCGCGAAGATGCGTATAGAAGTACGCGCGAATCCGTGGCGCGATCGTTCCCCAGATCTGTGTGGTGTGCGGCTGACCCGACCGCGACATCACCAATCGATGGAACGAGATATCGTTCTCCACCAACGCGAGGAGGTCGCCTGCGGGCGCGGCCTCCTCCAGACGCACGACGATGTCGTGCAGGTCGGTCATGTCGGTGTCGGTGAGGTTGTCGATCGCGTGCGCGAAACCGAATCCCTCGAGGGTCGACCGCAGCGGGATGAGCACCTCGATGACCTCGAGGGTGGAGATGCGGGAGACGAACGATCCCCGATACGGGACGGACGTCACGAGCCCCTCCTGCTCCAGCTGGCGCAGCGCCTCGCGCAACGGGCCGCGGCTCGTGTGCATCCCCTGGGAGATCTCCTCCTCGACGAGGCGCTGGCCCGGTTTCAGCGAGCCCGAGAGGATGGCGTCGCGCAGCGACGAGGCGACCTGCTGTCGCAGGGAGCGCTCGGCCGGCTGAAGCAGCCGGTAGCGGTCGCCCTCAGCCGTCCAACGCGGCTGCCGGGCTGCGGCCGAGCGTCGGACGTTCATCGGCGCATGCTACTGCAACGGTACGCTGTCATTTGTTGACAGTTACCAATGCGGCGTTTGGGATACCCCCAGCCCGTGCTCGCGGCCACATGACCTTGGCTCGAGGGGCCGAAGGCGGCTCCCTAGAATGGCCTGGACATGCCGGATATTCCCGCGAAGACAGTTGCCGTCATAGGATTCGGCCGCTTCGGCCGGCTCTGGGCGTCGATGCTTCGAGACGATTGCGAGCTGGTTGTCCACGATGCGGCTCCGGAGACGCGGGAAAGGGCGTCCGAGCTGGGATTTACGCCGGCATCGGTGCGGGACGCCCTGGCCTCAGAGGTCGTCTTCTACTGCGTCCCCATCTCCGCATTCGAGACAACCCTGCAGGAACACCTCCCGTACTTCGCCGAGCAGACAGGGCCGCGGACGCTCATCGACACCCTCTCGGTCAAGGTGCACGCGCGCGAGGTGTTCGATCGCCATCTCCCCCCGACCTTCCAGGCGATGCTCACCCATCCGATGTTCGGTCCGGACAGCGTCGCGGTCGGCGGCCTGGCCGGCCAGCCGATCGTCCTCGATCGCTACCGGATGCACGAAGAGGCGTTCGTGCTCTGGGAGCAGTACTTCGTGGGCAAGGGCCTCGACGTCGTCGTCATGTCAGCCGACGAGCACGACCGCCTCGCTGCTGAGAGCCAGGGTGTCACCCATTTCGTCGGCCGGACGCTGGAGCTGTTCGGCTTCGCGCCGACTTCAATCGACACGCTCGGCACCAAGACGCTCCACGAGATCACCGCGCAGGTGACCAACGACACCGAGCAGCTCTTCATCGATCTGCAGACCCGCAATCCGTACACCAGCGCGATGCGTGTGCGCCTCTCCCATGCCCAGGACACGGTGTTCGACCAGCTCCTGCCCAACCGCGTGAACACCGCTCGCGTCGTGGTGGGCATCCAGGGCGGGCGCGGCAGCTTCAACGAGGAGGCGGCGCGCCACTACATGGGCCGCACGCCCGACGTCCCGTACGAGCTCGTGTATCTGCACACCACCGAGCGTGTGCTCCGAGGACTACACGAGGGAACTATCGATCGAGGCCTGTTCGCCATCCACAACTCCGCCGGCGGCATGGTCGGCGAGTTGGTGCGCGCGATGGCGAGATACCGCTTCGACATCGTCGAGGAGTTCGCGATCAAGATCGCCCATGCGCTCATGATGTCGAGCACGGCTGAACTCTCCGATGTTGACACCGTGATGACCCACCCGCAGGTGCTGGCGCAGTCCAGGAGCACGCTGTCGAAGAAGTACCCGAACCTGCGTCAGACCAGCGGCGATGGCGACCTCATCGACCACGCGAAGGTGGCGGAACTGCTGGCAGATGGAACGCTTCCGCCCAACATCGCGACGATGGGAAGCAGCGTCCTCGCGGACATCCACGGATTGCGCGTCATCGAGGACAACCTGCAGGATCTCGACGAGAACTTCACCAGTTTTCTCTGGGTCCAGCGCCCCGGGGCGTGACGCCTCGCCCGTCAACGGGGATCGGCTCGATCCAGGTTCCAGTGCCGCCCCAACGTGGCGAGCCACGAGCCGTTCGGCACCGGTGCGAGGGCGAACCGGCTGATCATCCGCTGCCCGCCCTCGTGGTCGCCGTAGAGCAGGTCGATGGTGACCGGTTGCCGCGCCTGCGCGGCATTTCGAGCCGCGGCGAAGGCCGGCTCGTTCGGATCGCGGAAGGCGCCCTGCCAGAAGCCGATATCACCTGCCGGAACATAGAGGTCGCGGGTCAGGCGGCGAAAATCCTTGGGGGCAGGATGATCGGCGCCGGCAAGACGTTCCGGGTGGAAGACCCAGCGGTGGAGCACCGCCATGCCGGCGCCCGCGTTGCGGAGGCTCATGACCAGGTAGACCGCCTGCTCACCCACCTCGAAGGACGCGTGTCCGCCCTCGACGGTGACCCAGTGCTGGTCAAAGAACGAGACCTTCTGCGGCAGATCCTGGAGGCGAGACGACATCAGGACCGGCCGGAGACCCGCCAGCAGCGATCGCTCCGCCGCACGCGCGGCGCGGTTCGCCGAGCGCACCGACGCGAACGTCGCCAGCGCCAGAATCAGCGTCCCGCCCGCAGTCGCCAGTGCCGAGACCGTCACCCAGTCCATACGGGCAGACCTTAGCGGCGCTACTGGTGCGGAGGAAAGTCAGCGGACCCGCTCAACTCGGCCCAGCGCCGGTTCCGTATGGCGACCGCACGTGGGGGATTACACTCGTGCGCTCCATGTCCGACCAGTCCCCCGAGAGCCGTGGCAGGACGCCGCAGCACGGCAGGGATGCGGGCAAGGAAGGGCCGTTCTGGTCATGGCCGGAGATCCGCCGGGGGACCCCGGTACGGGTGCTCGTTGATCTCCTGCAATACGCCATCGCCCTCGTGCTGCTCGTCCTCGCCGGCGTGGTGCTCGTGCGCAGCTTCATCGACTTCCTCGACTCGCCGGGCGGATATCCGCAGACCCTCATCAGCGCCGTTGACGGCGTGCTGGTGGTGATCATCCTTCTCGACATCCTCCGGACGGTCCTCACCCACCTGGAGGGGTGGGAGTTTCCGTTCCGGCCATTCCTTGTGATCGGCATTATCGCCGCGGTGCGAGACATCCTCGCGGTCTCCACGCGACTCACGCTGTCGTCCGGCGGCGGGGGCTCGGTTCCACAGTCACTGGTCGAGCTCGGCACCAGCGCCGGCGTCGTCCTCATCCTGGCAGTGGCCCTCTGGCTGACGCGCGCGCAGATCGTCGAGGGCGAGGGCGGATCCGGTCTGTAACCGGAGGAACGTAGTGACCGACTCCGTGTCCCGGATGCTCGCCGACGACGCCGCGTCCCGAGCGCTGGGCATCGAGGTGACCGAGGTCGGCGAGGGAACAGCAACCGCGACGATGACGGTGCGCGCGGACATGGTCAACGGCCACGACATCACCCACGGCGCGTTTGTGTTCGCGGTCGCCGACACCGCGTTCGCGTGCGCGTGCAACAGCCACGGTCCGGCGACGGTTGCCGCGGCGGCGGCCATCACGTTCGTTGCGCCCTCGCACGCGGGCGACGTGCTCGAAGCCAGAGCCGTGGAGCGGATTCGTTTTGGCCGCTCCGGTATCTACGACGTCACCGTCCGTCGCGGCGACGCGATCATCGCCGAGTTTCGCGGCACCAGCCGGACCATCGGCACCGACCCCGCGTGAGCCGGCTCGGCACCGCGCCCCCGCCGGAGATGCTCGACGCCGGGGAGCGTCTGACCCGCGAGCAACTCCTCGACCTGCAGCTCGAGCGCTTGCGCTGGTCGCTGCGCCACGCCTACGCGAACGTGCCGCACTACCGGCGCGCCTTCGACTGCGCCGGTCTCACGCCCGACGACTGCACCACGCTCGCCGATATCGCGAAGTTTCCGTTGACCACCAAGCACGACCTCCGCGACAACTACCCCTTCGCGATGTTCGCGGTGCCACGCACCGACGTGCGCCGCATCCATGCCTCGAGCGGCACCACCGGCCGCCCGACGGTCGTCGGGTACACGCAGGCCGACCTCGACACCTGGTCGGACCTTATGGCGCGCTCCATCCGCGCCGCGGGCGGACGAGCGGGTGACATCGTCCACGTCGCCTACGGCTACGGACTCTTCACCGGCGGGCTCGGCGCGCACTACGGCGCGGAGCGCCTCGGCTGCACCGTCGTCCCGGTCTCCGGCGGCATGACCCCACGGCAGGTGCAGCTCATCAACGACTTCGAGCCGTCGATAATCATGGTCACGCCGTCGTACATGCTCGCGCTGCTCGACGAGTTCGAGCGCCAGGGGCTCGACCCGAAACGGTCGTCGCTGCGCATCGGCATCTTCGGCGCCGAGCCGTGGACGGAGGCGGTGCGCACCGAGATCGAGGACCGCCTCGACATGCACGCTGTCGACATCTACGGACTCTCCGAGGTGATGGGTCCCGGCGTCGCCGAGGAGTGCGTCGAGACCAAGGACGGACTGCACATCTGGGAGGACCACTTCTATCCCGAGGTCGTCGACCCGCTGAGCGGCGACGTGCTTGCCGATGGCGAGCCGGGCGAGCTGGTCCTCACCTCGTTGACCAAGCAGGCGCTGCCGATCATCCGCTACCGCACCCGCGACCTCACCCGCCTGCTGCCCGGCACCGCCCGCCCCGCGATGCGGCGCATGGCGAAGATCAGCGGGCGCAGCGACGACATGATCATCCTGCGCGGGGTCAACGTCTTCCCCACCCAGCTCGAGGAGATCGTGCTCCGCACCGCCGGCCTGGCACCGCACTTCGAGCTGGTGCTTACCCGCGAGGCTCGGCTCGTAGCCCTGGCCGTGCGCGTCGAGGCCAGGACCGACTGTCCACCACACCGTCGTGACGCCGCCGCTCGAGAGCTGACCCGCGAGGTCAAGGACCGCGTCGGCGTCAGCGTCACCGTCGAGGTCATCGATCCGGGCACACTCGAGCGTTCGGCCGGCAAGCTGCAGCGGGTCGTCGACCGCCGGTCGTAGACTCCGGCAGCCCGCGGGTGGAACAGGCCAGTACGGCGGGCAGCGGGAGGTATCTCCGCGTGGATCGCTTTCTCCTCTACCGGACCTACGACGAGCTGGAGGTCGGCCAGACCCAGCGCACCCGGGGCCGCACGATCACCGAGACCGACATCGTCAACTGGTGTTCGCTCACCGGCGACTGGTTCTATCCGCACATCGACACGGTCGCCGCCGAGCGCTCGATGTTCGGCCAGCGCGTCGCCCCCGGGATCATGGTGTTCGCCCTCGGCACCGGGCTCGGCGTGCCGGCAGACGCCACCACCATCCTCGCCAACTACGGCACCGACCGGCTGCGCTACACCGCGCCCACCTGGATCAACGACACCATCTATCTCGACATCGAGGTCATCGAGAAGTCCGACAAGGACCCGCGCTCGGGGCTGGTGTCGTATCGCTGGGACATACTCAACCAGAACGGCGTCACCGTCTGCGCGAGCCAGTTGAAGATCCTCACCGCCAAGGAGCGGGCACAGTATGCCGGCGTCTGACATCGGCGGCCCCGTCCTGCTCAGCATCGATGGCGGAGTCGCCGAGCTCGTGCTCAACCGCCCCGACAAGCTGAACGCGATGAATCTCGCGATGGTGCACGACTTCGTCGAGGCGCTCCGCGACGCCGAAGCCGGCGGCGCGCGCGCGGTGCTCGTCCGCGGCGAGGGACGCGCGTTCAGCAGCGGCCGCGATCTTGCCGACGCCGATCCGGTCCACGAGGACGGTGAGGCGATCCTGCGCGACGTCTTCAACCCGCTCATCGAGCGCATGGCCGATTGCCCGATTCCCACCATCTCCGCCGTCCACGGCGCGTGCCTCGGCACCGGTCTCGGCCTCGCGCTCGCCTGCGATGTCGTCTATGCCGCCGACGACGCGCGCATCGGTTCGCCGTTCGCCCGCATCGGCGCGGTGCTCGACAGTGGTGCTCATGCCGCGTTCGTCTCGAGGGTGGGATCGCACCGCGCGCTCGAGCTCATCTATACGGGCCGCCTCCTCTCCGGACGCGAGGCTGCGGCGTGGGGGCTCGTCAACCGCAGCGTGGCCGGCACCGACCTGGTGCGGCGCACCCGCGAGCTGGCGAGCGCCATCGCCGCCGGACCCACCGCCGCATTCCTCGAGTTCGAAGCGGATCGTGCGCGCCATCCTCGACGAGCAGCTGTCCTTCAAGGACGTGCTGGTTGCCGAGGCGGCGGCCCAGGGACGGGCGTCGCGCACCCACGACTACCAGGACGGCATCGCCGCCTTCCAGGAGAAGCGCAAGCCGTCCTTCACCGGCCGGTGAGCGCCAGCGGATGACCGACCTCGCAGCCTCATTTCCCAGCCTCGGCTTCGATCGTCCCGAGGAAGGGGTTCTGGTGATCACGATGCGCGCGGAGGGACGCCTCAACGCCGCTGACGCGTCCATGCACCGCGACCTCGCCGAGGTGTGGCGCGCGGTGGACACCGACGCCGGCATCCGCGCGGTGATCATCCGTGGCGCCGGCGGGACCTTCTCGTCGGGTGGTGACTTCGATCTCATCGACGAGATCGCCTCGGACTTCGCGGCGCGGGCGAGGGTGCTTCGCGAGGCACGTGATCTGGTCTACAACGTCATCAACTGCAGCAAGCCCGTGGTCTCCGCGATGGACGGTGCGGCGGTCGGCGCCGGACTCGTGGTCGGGCTGCTCGCCGACATCTCCATCGCGGCTCGGTCGGCTCGGCTCATCGACGGTCACACCCGCATCGGTGTCGCCGCCGGCGACCACGCCGCGATCATCTGGCCGCTGCTCTGCGGCATGGCCAAGGCGAAGTATCACCTCCTGCTCTGCGAGCCGGTGAGCGGTGAGGAGGCGGAGCGGATCGGCCTGGTCTCGCTCTGCGTCGACGACGACCAGCTCCACCCCAGGGCGCTCGAGGTGGCGACGAAGCTGGCCGCCGGGTCGCCGACGGCGATCAGCTGGACCAAGTACGCGCTCAACAACTGGCTCCGGGCGGCGGGACCGATCTTCGACAGCTCGCTGGCGCTCGAGTTCCTCGGCTTCACCGGCCCGGACGTCGCCGAGGGCGTCGCCGCGAGACGGGCCAAGCGCGCGCCCGACTTCGTCGGCCACGGTCCGCCGGGGTAGGATCGAGCCAACGTGAGTGTGGGTGCGGCGTCACTGACCAAGGGCGCCTGGCAGGACGTGGCCGCGGAGGGATCGCTCGGCGAATCACTGCCGCACGACGTCGATCTCACCACGGAGCAGCTGCGCAGCCTCTACCGCCTGATGGCGCTGAGCCGGCGGATGGACCGCCAGGCGATCAACCTCACCCGCCAGGGCGCGCTCGGGGTCTACGCCTCGAGCCACGGCCAGGAGGCGGCGCAGGTGGGATCTGTCTTCGCGCTCGAGGCTGACGACTGGCTCTTTCCCACCTACCGCGAGACCGTGGCGGCCTTCGCTCGTGGCGTCGACATCGTCGAGGCGCTCGCCCTGTTCTCGGGAAGCTGGCACTGTGGCTTCGATCCCAACCAGTACCGGGTGGCGCCGTTGACCACGCCGCTGGCCACCCAGGCGCTCCACGCCACCGGACTGGCGATGGCGGCGAGGATCCGGCACGACCCCATCGTCGCGCTCACGTACTTCGGCGATGGCGCCGCCAGCGAGGGCGACGCGCACGAGGCCTTGAACATCGCTGCGGTCTCCGTGGCACCTGTGGTGTTCGTGGTGCAGAACAACGGCTACGCGATCAGCGTCCCCTACCGGCTGCAGACGAAGGCGTCGTCGATCGCGCTGCGCGCCGCGGGTGTCGGCATGCCGGGCATCCGCGTCGACGGCAACGACGTCGTCTCCGTGTATGGCGCCGTGCGCTCGGCGGTCGAGCGCGCGCGTCGCGGCGAGGGGCCGACGCTGATCGAGGCGGTGACCTATCGCCTCGAGGCACACACCACCGCAGACGACACCAGCAGGTACCGCAGCGAGGACGAGGCCACCGCGTGGCGGGCCCGCGATCCGGTCGAGCGCTTTCTCGGCGTCCTGCGCGACCGGCAGATCGTCGACGATGCCTTCCTGGCGGAGGTCGACGCCGAGGGCGAGGTGGTCGCGGCGCGCATGCGCGACTCACTCTTCGGTGCACCACCGGGTGATCCGCGCGAGATGTTCGACCATGTGTACGCGACGCCGACGCCGCAGCTCGAGGCGCAGCGACTCCTCCTCCAGCAGGAGTTGAGCGCCGCCGAGGAGACCTGATGGAGCTGACCATGGCGGGCGCCCTCAACGCCGCGCTGCGCGACTCGATGCGCGAGGACGACTCGGTCGTCGTCTACGGCGAGGATGTGGGCAAGCTCGGCGGCGTCTTTCGCATCACCGACGGCCTTCAGACGGAGATGGGCAGCGACCGCTGCTTCGACACCCCGGTCGCGGAGTCCGGCATCGTCGGCACCGCGCTCGGGATGGCGCTCTACGGCATGCGCCCGGTGGTGGAGATGCAGTTCGACGGCTTCTCGTATCCGGCGCTCGACCAGGTGATCAGCCACGTCGCGAAGTACCGCAACCGCACCCGCGGCCGGGTGGGTCTGCCGATGGTGATCCGCATCCCCTATGGGGGCGGCATCGGCGCGGTCGAGCACCACTCCGAGAGTCCCGAGGTGTACTACGCGCACACCGCCGGGCTGACGGTGGTCTCACCGGGAACGCCGGCGGATGCGTACGCGCTCCTGCGGGCCTCGATCGCGACCGACGACCCGGTCGTCTTTCTGGAGCCCAAGCGGCGCTACTGGTTGAAGGAGGACCTCGACCTGCCCGTGACCGCGCCGCCGATCGGCACCGCGCTGGTGCGCCGTACCGGTGCCACCGCCACGGTCATCGCCTACGGGCCGATGGTGAGCACCGCGATGGAGGCGGCGACGCGTGCCGCCGAGGAGAGCGGGTGGGACCTCGAGGTCGTCGACGTCCGGACGCTCTCGCCGCTCGACATGGACACGCTGGTGGCGAGCGCCACCAAGACCGGGCGCGCGCTGGTGGTCCACGAGGCGTCGCGGTTCGCCGGCTTCGGCGCGGAGATCGCAGCGGAGCTGACCGAGCGGGCTTTCGGCTACCTCGCGGCGCCGGTGCTGCGGGTCACCGGGTGGGACGTCCCCTATCCGTCGGCCAAGATCGAGCGCCACTTCCTTCCCGACGCGGACCGCATCCTCGATGCTGTAGCGCGGCTGCTCCAGTTCTGAGCGATGCCCACGGTCCGCGACTTTCTGATGCCCGACCTCGGCGAGGGGCTCACCGAGGGCGAGATCAACCGATGGCTGGTCGCCGAGGGCGATGTCGTCGCCGTCGACCAGCCGATCGCCGAGATCACCACCGAGAAGGCGGTGGTCGAGGTGCCGACGCCGTTCGCCGGCCGGGTCACCGCCCTGCACGGCCGCGAGGGCGAGAGCATCGCCGTCGGCAAGCCGCTGATCAGCATCGAGGTGACGGGATCGACGTCGGGGGAGGCGTCGGGCAACGTGCTGGTCGGCTACGGCACGAGCGAGGCCGAACCACGGTCGAGACGCAGCGTCGTCTCGTCGCCGGCAGCGGCGCCGGCCGCAGCGCGGGGCTCGGCCACCCCGCCGGCGTCTCCGCTGGTGCGCCGGCTCGCGGTGGAGCTGGGGATCGACCTCGCCACGGTCGCGGCGACCGGACCCGGGGGGATCGTGACCCAGGCCGACCTCCAGCGTGCCGGCAGGCCGGGTGTCGCGGAGCCTCGGTCAGAGACGCCCGCGCCGGTGACGGGCGGCGTGCGCACGGCACTCACGGGGGTCGATCGCATCGCCGCGGAGCGGCTCGCGCGCTCGCATCACGAGGCTCCGACGGCGAGCGCGTGGCTGCACGCCGACGCCACCCGGCTGCTAGACCTGCGAGGGGAGCTCCCACGCGGGGCATCCGATGCCTGGGTCACCCCCTTCGCCATGATCCTGCGGCTGTGCGTGGTCGCGCTCCGGAGATTTCCCCGGCTCAACGCCCATTTCGATGCGCAATCCAACGAGATCATCAGCTTCACCCCGGTGCATCTCGGCGTCGCGGTGCAGACGGATCGCGGTCTGCTGGTGCCGGTGATCCGCGACGCGCAACGCAAGTCGCTGGTGGAGATCGCCGACGACCTGCAGCGCCTCGCCCTTGCCGCCCGCGATGGCTTGATCGATGCGACCGATCTTCGTGGCAGCACGTTCACGGTATCCAACTTCGGTGCCTTCGGCGTCGAGGGAGGTGCCGCGATCATCAACCCTCCCGAAGCCGCGATCCTGGGTGTGGGACGGATCGCCGTCCGGCCGTGGGTCGTGGAGGACTACGTGGTGCCGCGCTCGGTGGTGGAACTCTCGCTGGTGTTCGACCATCGTGTCGCCGACGGGGGCGTCGCCGGCGGTTTCATCCGCCACCTGGCTGACCTCATCGAGTCACCTGACGAGCCGATGGTCGATGACTGAGACCTCCACCAGGGCGACGGTTGCCAAGTCCGAGCTGCGCCGCGCGCAGGCGGATACCTGGGTGTACTTCGAGGGTGAGCTGCGCAGGTACGGCGACGCGCACCTCGGCCTCCTCACCCACGCGCTGCACTACGGCACCGGATGCTTCGAGGGCATCCGCGCGTACTGGAGCGAGCGCGAGCAGCGCATGAACGTCTTCAAGATGCCCGAGCATTTCGAGCGTATGACCGGCAACGCGCTGATGCTGCACATGCGGCTTCCGCACGGTGTCGACGAGCTCTGCGCGATCACCGTTGAGCTCATGCGTCGCAACGCCTTCCGCACCGATGTGTACATCAGGCCGCTGGTGTACAAGGCGAACGAGGAGATCGGCATCCGTTTCCATAACCTGCGCGACGGCTTCATGATCGTCCCGGTGCCGTTCGGTGCGTACGTGGACACCACCGGCGGAATTCGCTGTCAGGTCTCGAGCTGGCGACGCATGGACGACAACGTCGCCCCGCCGCGTTCGAAGGCAACGGGGATCTACATCAACAGCGCACTCGCCAAGACCGAGGCATATCTCAACGGCTTCGACGAGGCGATCCTGCTCACGCAGGACGGGCACGTGTGTGAGGGCAGCGCCGAGAACCTCTTCATCATGCGTCACGATCAGTTGATAACGCCGCCGCCGTCGGAGAACATCGTCGAAGGTGTCACCCGGGCAACGCTGATGGCGTTTGCGCGCGACGATCTCGGCATCGAGGTCGTCGAGCGGCGGATCGATCGCAGCGAGCTGTACGCCTCCGATGAGGTCCTCCTCTGCGGCACCGGTGCCGAGGTCTCGGCCGTGATCGAGATCGACAGGCGCTGCATCGCCGACGGTGAGCCGGGCAAGGTCACCCGGCAGCTCCAGGACCTCTATTTCGCCGCGTGCAAGGGCGAGGACCAGCGCCACGCGGACTGGTTGACGCCGATCCTCTGAACCGACGTATCGCCGTCACGCGAGTTCGATGAGCGCGGTCGCCTGGATTCCGCCGGCAACGTGCGGCCCGCGGCTTTGGCTCGAATCCCTCGGGTCGCTTCGGTGCAGGCCGACAGCGACCATCACCAGCGCGATGCCCGCGATGTCGACCAGCGAGGGGAGTTGCCGCAGCACGATGACACCCACAACAGTCGCTGTCGCGGGCAGCAGAGCGACGAAGAGCGCATACGTCGAGCGCGGCAGGCGTGCCATCGCGAGCTGGTCGAACACGTAGGGAATCACCGAGGACGACACGCCGACGCCGGCACCCGCGGCCAGCGCGACTGGATCACCGAAGGCATGCGCTGCACCAATGAACCCGATCGGCGACACAAACACAAACCCAAAGATCATCGCCGCAGCGAGGCCGTCGACGCCGCCCATCGTCGAGCGCCGAGACACCCGGTGCGCCAGGATGATGTATGCGGCGAAGAGCGCGGCGTTCGCAAAGGCAAACGCAAGGCCCACCGGCTCGCCGGCGAACCGCGCATGGGTGAGCAGATACACGCCGGCGGTCGCCGCCGCGACGGCGACGAAGTTGCGGCCGACCCGAGCTGCGATGAGCGCGAGCACGATCGGTCCGACGAACTCGATCGCTGCCACCGTCGCTAGCGGGAGCCGGTCGATGGCGACGTAAAAGCAGGCGTTCATCACCGCGAACACCGCGCCCAACGCGACGATGAGCAGGCGGCCGCGGCGATCGAGCGCCAGGAATCCGCGCCAGGGACGTCTCCAGACCGCGAAGACAAGTGCCGCGGACGCGATGCGCAGCCATGCAACGCCGAGAACGTCGACGCGAGAGAACAGGAGCACGGCGAACGATGGGCCAAGGTAGTGAAAGACCGCGCTCCCGACGAAGTAGGCGTGTGGTGGCACTGCAGCCACGCGGCCTCGGGACGCTGATCGGATGAGCCTCGTCGGCATGAGCATCACTGTAGCCAAGGCCGGCCTACATTGACATGATGGATAAACGGTAATATGCTAATTCTACCTTATGAAATCGGCATCCCTACGTTCAAAACCTATTGGGTCAGTTAGATTTGATCCAATCGACCGCAAGATCATAGGCGAGTTGGTGGCGAACGGCCGGATCGCGCTCGCGGAGCTCGCCCGACGCGTCAACCTCTCCCCGCCCGCGGTGTCCGAACGGGTGCAGCGCCTCGAGGACGGCGGTGTCATCACCGGATATCGCGCCGTGATCGATCCGCGGACGCTGGGGTATCAGATGACCGCAATCGTGCGGATCAAGCCGGCACCGGGTCAGTTGCGGCGGATCCCGGAGCTTGCGCTCCAGATCCCGGAGGTCGGGGAGTGCCATCGGATCACCGGCGAGGACTGCTTCTTCCTCACGCTGCATCTGCGGTCAATCGACGAGCTGGCGTCGGTGCTCGATCGCTTCCTCGCCTTCGGCGAGACCACCACGTCGATCATCAACACCTCGCCGATCCGCCATCGCGAGCCACCGGTGCCCGACGCGGCCTGATCAGGCGACGCGCCGGGCCCGGCGGGCGGGAGTCAGGCGGCGAGTTCGACGCCGGCCACCCCGAAGTCCTCCTGAGTCTCGACGACCAGCGCGGGCCGGGTCCCACGCAGCACCAGGGCGCCGGTGAGGGCAGCCGCGGCCACGCAGCCCGCGGCGACCGTGAAGCCGAGATGGTAGCCGGAGGTCAGCGCACCGTCGAGGACGGCGCCGCGCGACATCAATCCGCTCGTGTCCGCGGCGGACACGCTGGCGAGCACGGCGACTCCGACGGCGGCGCCCAGCTGGATGGCGACGTTGGCCACACCCGATGCCAGGCCCGAGTTGCTCGCTCCGACGCCGCTCATCGCGAGGAGCACGCTCGGCATGAACACCAGCCCGGCGCCGATGCCCATGAGCAGCAACGCGGGGAGCACGTCGATCGCGTACACGGCGTCCACCGGGGCGCGACCGAAGAGCAGCAGCCCGACGGTCATGAGCACCAACCCCGGGATCAGCGTCGCCTTGGCGCCGAACCTGCTCACCAGCCGCGCGGTCACGAACAGCGAGAACATGGCCACGCACAGGTTCATGGGCATGAAGGCGAGCCCCGCGCCAACCGGCGAATACCCGAGCACGCGCTGCAGGTAGAGCGCGCCCAAGAAGAAGGCCCCGAACATGCCGACGGGGAAGAGGGTCCTGACCAGCACCGCGCCGGCGACGTTCCGCGAGCGGAAAAAGCGGAGCGGGACCAGCGGATGACGGGCGCGCGACTCCACGAGCACGAAGCCGGCGATGAGCACCGCGGTGATCCCGGCCATGCCGAGCGTCCGCGCCGAGGTCCACCCATTGGTGCCGGCCTCGAGGATGGCGTAGACCGCCAGCGCCGGCGCCGCGGTGATGAGCAGGGCGCCCCAGACGTCGAGCCCGCTGCGCAGCCCGGTGCCCACGTGCGCTGGGATGAGGATGGCGCCGAGGACGAACGCGGCGACGCCGATCGGCAGGTTGATGAAGAAGATCCAGTGCCAGCTGACGGCATCGGTCAGCACACCCCCCACGAGGAGCCCGATCGACCCACCGGCCGAGGCGACGAAGGCGTACACGCTCATCGCCCGCGCCGTCTCCTGGCGGTTCTCGAAGAGGGTCACGAGGATGCCGAGGACCATCGACGACACCACCGCCGCGCCGATTCCCTGCACGAACCGCGCCGCGGTCAGGGTCGCCTCGGTCGGCGCCAGCCCGCAGAGAGTTGAGGCGACGGTGAACAAGGCGACGCCGATGAGGAACAGTCGCCGGCGGCCGAGCAGGTCACCGAGGCGGCCGGCGAGGAGGAGCAGGCCGCCGAAGCTGATCAGATAGCCGTTGATGACCCAGGCGAGCGACGCCTGGTCGGCGTGGAGGTCGCGCTGGATGGACGGCAGGGCGACGTTCACCACCGTCGCGTCGAGCACGATCATCAGCTGGCCGACGCAGAGGACGACCAGGGCGATCCAGCGCCGTGCGGCGCTCGAGCGCAGCGTCATCCGGCCTCCGGGACGGAGAGGGTTTCGGTGAGTGCGAGTGCTTCCATCTGGGGCCTCCTTGTGGTAATGTTTGATGTGGATCGTACAACATAGTTCGATGGGTGTCAAACAATGGGCTGGGTAACGGAGGTCCCCGAGGGTCACTCCTACGACGCGAGCGTTCTGACGCCGCGCCCAGTGGCCGCCATCACCGAACTGCTCCAAGCCTTCGCGGACCCGGTGCGCCTCGCGGTGATCAGGGACCTCGCCGAGTCGACCGAACCACGCCCCTGCGGCAGCCTGGTCCAGCTGGTGACCAAGTCAACCCTCAGCCACCATCTCAAGATCCTGCGAGAGGCGGGCATCATCCAGATGCGCGTGGATGGGACCCGGAAGCTCACCAGCCTGCGCCGTGCCGAGCTCAACGAGGCCTACCCGGGGTTGCTCGAGAGCATCCTGCGCGCGCCGGCGCCGGTACCCGAGGCCGTCGCCGGCTGACCGACCTACTGGTCGAAGTCGAGGACGACCTTGTCGGAGGTCGGATGCGACTGGCAGGCGAGCACGAAGCCCGCGTCGATCTCGCTCTCCTCGAGCGCGAAGCACTGCTCCATCTCCACGCTCCCACTCACCAGCTTCGCCCGGCAGGTGCCGCACACACCTCCCTTGCATGCGTAGGGCGCGTCCGAGCGCACGCGCAGCGCGGCATCGAGCACGCGTTCACCGTCGCGTGCGAGCCGGAACGTCGACCTCCGGCCGTCCAGCACGATGGTCACGTCGCTCGTTCCCTCTGTTGCGGCCTCCGGAGAGGTCGCTTCCCGCGTCTGGACGGGGCGGCGCGCGTCATCGGCGTGGAACAGCTCCGAGTGGATGTGAGAAGGGTCGGTGCCACGCTCGATGAGCAGCGCTCGCGCGCCGTCGATCATCGGCCGAGGACCGCAGAGGAACCATTCGTGAATGTCCTCCGGGCGCACCAGCTCGTCGAGGAATTGACCGAGGTGGGCGCGGTCGATGCGGCCGTGAAAGAGCGCGACATCCTGCTCCTCGCGCGAGAGCACATGGAACATCGCGAACCGATCCGGATGCAGGTTCTTGAGGTCCTCGAGCTCCTCGAGAAACATGATGTCCTGCACGGTTCGGTTGCCGTCGATCAGCGTGACCGTGCTGCGCGGCTCGGTCTCGAGGATCGTGGTCAGGATGGAGAGGATCGGCGTGATGCCGCTGCCCGCCGCCACCATCGCGTACGACCTGGCCTGCGCCGGGTCGAGCGGAGTGTTGAAGCGCCCGATCGGCGTCACCACCTCGACGATGTCGCCGACCTTGAGATGCTCGTGCGCGTACGCCGAGAACACGCCGCCGGAGAGGCGCTTCACCGCGACGCGCAGCCGTCCCGAGCCCGCCGCGCTGCAGATCGAGTAGCTGCGCCGCAGGTCGTCACCGGCCTCGAGCGACCGCAGCGAAACGTGCTGCCCGTGGGTGAAGCGGTAGTCCTCGGCAAGCTCGGGCGGCACCGCGAACTCGATCGCGACGGCGTCGTCGGTGAGCCGCTCGACGGCGCTGACCCGAAGCGGATGGATGGTCGCGCGCCGGTGCGTGGCGGTCGCCTCCGGCGACGAGACCGAAATCAGTGCTCCTTGAAATGCGGGAAGGTCTCGCCGCAGCCCGCGCATCGGCGCACCGCCTGACACCGGGTCGAGCCGAAGCGCGACACCTCGCCGGTGTGCGGCGAGTGGCAGACCGGACAGGTGACCGCGAGCTGGAGCAACCCACGCGCTCGCGGCGGCGCGATGCCGTACTCGTGCAGCTTGCGCCTGCCTTCGTCGGTCATCCAGTCGGTCGTCCAGGCCGGTGCCAGCACCACGCGCACGGTCACGTCGGGGAAGCCCTTCGCCCGTATCGAGCGCTCTACGTCCTCGCGGATCACGTCGAGTGCCGGACACCCCGAGTATGTCGGGGTGATGTCGACGACGACGCGACCGGAACCATCCACGCGCACATCGCGCAGGATGCCGAGGTCCTCGATGGTCAACGCCGGCATCTCGGGGTCGGGGATCGCCCCGGCGAGACGGCGGATCTCGTCGACGCTGCTCACCAGGTGAGCCCCGGTTGGGAGCGGTGAAGGTGTTGCATCTCAGCCAGCATGTACCCAAAACACTCGGAATGCAGCCCGCGCCGGCCGCCGGTCGGCTGCCAGGTCGCGTCCGGGCGGCTCAGCGTCGCCTGAGTCAGAACGCGGTTGACATAGGCATCCCACTCGAGGCGGAGCAGCTCCGGATCGGGGCCCACGCCGCTGTCGACCACGTCCCGGGTGACCTCGTCGCGCTCGAAGAGCTCATGCGTGTACGGCCACAGTCCAGCGAGCGCCGTCTCCATGCGCCGGTGGCTCTCGTCGGTCCCGTCACCCAGGCGCAGCGTCCAATCCGTCGCGTGATCGCGGTGATACGTGGTCTCCTTCACCGCCTTGGCCGCGATCGCCGCGACCTGCGCGTCCGCCGACGCCGAGAGTGCCTGCCACTGTGCGAGTTGCCAGGTCGACGCCAGCAGCTGGCGCACGATGGTGGTGGCGAAGTCACCGTTCTCCTGCTCCACGAGCAGGCAGTTGACGAATTCGCGCTCGTCGCGCAGGAACGCGTAATCGTCCTCCGAGCGTCCGGTGCCGTCCAGTTCGGCGGTGCGCGCATAGAGCGCGCGTGCCTGGCCGAGCTCATCGAGTGCGATGTTGGTGAGCGCCACGTCGTCTTCCAGAGTCGGCGCGTTCGACGACCACTGCGCCAGGCGGTGGGAGAGCACCAGACAGTCGTCCGCGATCCGCATCGTGTAGACGGCCGCCGCGCCGGCGACCACGAGGGTCACAGCTGCTGGACTTCCTTGGGAATCGAGTAGAAGGTGGGGTGGCGGTAGGCCTTGTCGGCGGCGGGATCGAAGAACGAGTCCTTCTCGTCAGGTGAGGACGCGGTGATCACCGAGGATGGGACCACCCAGATGCTGACGCCCTCCATCCGTCTGGTGTAGACGTCGCGCGCGTTGCGCAGCGCCATCTCCGCGTCGGCGGCGTGCAGGCTGCCCACGTGGTTGTGCGAGAGCCCGCGTTTGCTCCGGATGAAGACCTCCCACAGCGGCAGGCGTGTGTCATTGCTCACGCCGCGTGCTCGGTGAGGTCGTGTTTGGCCGCATACGCGGCGGCCGCCTCGCGCACCCACGCCCCGTCGTCGTGTGCCTTCAGGTGATGCGCCATGCGCTGGCGGTTGCAAGGACCGTCGCCACTCACCACGCGGCGGAGCTCATCGAAGTCGGGCTCGCCGAAGTCGTAGTGACCGCGATCCTCGTTCCAGTGCAGGTTCGGGTCGGGCGGCGTCAGACCGAGCACGACCGCCTGGGGCGCGACCATGTCGACGAAGCGCTGGCGCAGCTCGTCGTTCGAGAAACGCTTGATCCCCCAGGCCATCGACTGCGCGCTGTGCGTCGAACTCGGCGTCCGGCGGCCCGAGCATCTCGACCGACGGCCACCACCACCGGTTCACCGCGTCCTGCGCCATGGCGTGCTGTTCGGGGCTCCCGTGCGACAGCGCGTACAGCAGCTCGAAGCCCTGCCGCTGGTGGAAGGACTCCTCCTTGCACACGCGCACCATCGCCCGCGCGTAGGGGCCGTACGAGCAGCGGCAGAGGGGGATCTGGTTGGTGATCGCGGCGCCGTCGACGAGCCATCCGATGGCGCCCACGTCCGCCCAGGTGAGCGTCGGGTAATTGAAGATGCTCGAATACTTCTGGCGGCCGGCGTGGAGCAGGTCGATGAGCTCCGCGCGGTCGACGCCGAGCGTCTCCGCGGCGCAGTACAGATAGAGGCCGTGACCGGCCTCGTCCTGCACCTTGGCCATGAGGATCGCCTTGCGGCGGAGGGAGGGCGCGCGGGTGATCCAGTTGCCCTCGGGCTGCATCCCGATGATCTCGGAGTGGGCGTGCTGGGCAATCTGGCGGATGAGCGACGTGCGGTAACCCTCGGGCATCCAGTCGCGCGGCTCGATCCGCTGATCGGTGTCGACCAGCCGCTGGAACTCCACCTCGAGGGGGTCGGCGACGATCTCAGGCACGTATGTCCCGCAGCTTCATCTCACATCCCATTCTACGGTGGCGTGCTCAGCCGGACTGTGTTGGACGGCGTCGGAGCGCAGGGGCGACAATAGGCGCATATGAACCAGGTTGCCGAGGCCGCCGTGCCGGTGCTCGAGGGCACCGACCATGTCGAGCTGTGGGTCGGCAACGCACGCCAGGCCGCGTACCACTACCGGGCGGCGTTCGGCTTCGACGTCATCGCCTACGCCGGGCCGGAGACGGGGGTGCGCGACCGGGCCAGCTACGTGCTCCAGCAGGGGAAGGTGCGTCTCGTGCTCACCGCGCCGCTGCAGCCCGACGGACCGGTCGCGGATCACCTGCGATTGCACGGGGATGGGGTTCGCACCATCGCACTGCGCGTCGCGGATGCGACGGCCGCCTACGAGGCCGCGACCGCGCGTGGGGCGCGTGGCGTCGCAGAACCCAGCCGCGCCGAGGACGAGCACGGGGTGGTGACCTCCGCCTCGATCGCCACGTTCGGCGACACGATTCACACGTTCGTGGAGCGAGACGAATATTCGGGCGTCTTCTGGCCGGGGTACCGACCCGACAACCGCAGCGGCGCGGGTGTGGGCCTGCGTTTCATCGACCACACCGTCGGCAACGTCGAGCTGGGCAAGATGGACGACTGGGTCTCGTTCTACTCCGAGGTCTTCGGCTTCGCGGTGTTCCAGGAATTCGACGAGCAGGACATCGCGACCCAGTACAGCTCGCTGCGCTCCAAGGTCGCCCGTGATCCGCGCACCCAGATCACCATGCCCATCAACGAACCGCACGTCGGCATCAAGAAGTCGCAGATCCAGGAATATCTCGACTACTACCGCGGTAGCGGCATCCAGCACATCGCCGTGCACACCGACGACATCGTCGGCACTGTGCAGCAGATGACCGATCGCGGCGTGGAATTCCTCGACACGCCCGGCGCCTACTACGACGCCCTCGGCGATCGCGCCACCGGCATCGATGAGGACCTCGACCGGCTGCGCGCGTTGCGCATCCTCATCGACCGTGATGACGACGGGTACCTGCTCCAGATCTTCACACGCCCGGTCGGCGACCGTCCGACGCTGTTCTTCGAGGTGATTCAGCGCAAGGGTTGCAAGGGCTTCGGCAAGGGCAACTTCAAGGCGCTGTTCGAGTCGATCGAGCGCGAACAGGCGGCGCGCGGCAACCTCTGACCCTCGTGCAGCCCGTGCCGCCGGTGCGCCAGGCGGTTCGAGCGCTCATCATCGACAGCTCCAGTCGGGTTCTGCTCTTTCGTGCCCATTTCAAGGATCGCCCGGCGTTCTGGTACGCGCCCGGTGGAGGAGTGGAGGCCGCCGAGTCCGATGAGGAGGCTCTGGTCCGGGAAGTTGCGGAGGAGACCGGGCTGGCGGTCGACGTCGCCGCTCTGGCGGGCCCGGTCTGGTCGCGGGACTACCTCTTTCGTTGGCAGGATCAGGACGAGCGCCACCTCGAGCGGTTCTTCCTCATCAGGATCGGGCAACACCGGGTCGACATCAGCCGCCTCGATTCGGATGAGGCCGCGGTCCTCAGCGATTTCCGCTGGTGGGCGCTCCCCGACATGCTGTCGAGTTCGCGAGCCGTTCTCACCGATGCGGCTCGCTCAACTGCTCACGCCGTTGCTGGAAGGGAGGCTGCCGCGAGAGCCGGTCCACATTGGGGAATAGCCTGGTGCGCGAGGCGCGACGGCTACGCGCTGGTCGGCTCCTCGAGCCGCGCGCGGTTGATCAGCGTGGTGTCGGCGAGCACCTCATCCATCGTCCAGTACTCCCAGCCGTCAAGCTCGAGGTAGTGGTGGTGGTAGCGGGGCCTGGCTGAGTCGGGGGGCCATGGTTTCACCATCCCATCGCTGCGAATCAAAGAGACCAGGCCGAAGAATTCCGGCTGCAGATCCTGCCGCCACTTGAGCACCGTGTACTCGTGGGGCCACTGCGGCATCGTCGCGGCGAATTGCCACCTCACCTTGGTGATGTAGGTCCGAGCGTCGTCGATCGTGAAGGCCATGCGCCGAGCCTGGAGCCCGAACGCGACAACTGGGTGTCGGTGCTTGGTCCTAGTCGTTGACCGCGAGCATGACGTCGGATGCTTTGACGATCACCACGACGTCGCT
Organism: Candidatus Dormiibacterota bacterium; assembly: GCA_963768105.1. Classification (GTDB taxonomy): domain Bacteria; phylum Chloroflexota; class Dormibacteria; order Aeolococcales; family Aeolococcaceae; genus Palsa-851. The sequence goes on from CAVYGR010000002.1 coordinate 486,044, forward strand.
GCCCTCGGTGATGCCGAGCTCCTCGACCGCGTCGACGGTGATCGCGGCCGTCATGGTCATCCCGGCGACGGCAACCGTGACATTCGCGGTGGCTGCACCGCGAGTGATCTTCTCGACCCTACCCGGCAGCTTATTTCGCGCACTTATTCTCATTGGTGCTCCATGTGATTCCGCACTGACGGCCTCACTCTACCCCGCCGCTCGGACCGTCCTCTTGAGATCAAACGCACCAAGCGCACCAGGTTTGTGCGAAGATGACGGACGGTGCCAGCCGGCACCAGGGGGGATTCAGTGAGTGAACAGGAAGATGCGTTGGCGCGCGTCACGAACCTGATGCGTGACCTCGAGCGTCTGCTGATCGAGATCAAGGAGGCGGTCATTCCCGTGCTCGTCGGCTCCAATGAGCCGATCGAGACCGCGTGGCGTGCGCGGACGTTTCTCAGACTTGCCGACAGAATGCTCGAGGACATGCACGACCTCCTGCACAACATCTGAGCAGGCGGCGACAGCGCCTTACCGGCGGGGTTCAGCCCGGCGGCCACGGGCCCGCCACGGGTTGGCCGCGCGGTTTCTCTACCCAGTCGGCGCGCGGTGGCGAAAAGGACTCGACGAGTGTGCATCCCGCGGTCCCCGTCAACTCGACGGAGTGGGGGACGTCGGGCGGGATCACCCACATGTCTCCGGGGCGGCGGGGCCGCGTCTCCCCGCCGACCGTGAAGGTCATCTCACCTCGAATAACGACGCCGACCTGTTCGTTGGTATGTCGATGCTCCGGCATGCGCAGACCGGGTGCGAGCTCGACGACGCCAAGCGTGATGCGCTCACCATCGACGGCGCGGACGCTAATCCCATCCATCAGCGCGATGGGTGCAAGGTCGCCGACGGACGCAAACCTGTGCTCGGGTTGAGTTGATGGCATCGGCGAGTTCCTCCTGCGTCGCGTGTTCTCAGCGCTCAGGCGCGGTCATCTCACCCCGGCCCGACTGGTAGGTCTTCAACCAGCGCAGGGACGAGCGGGTGTCAACGAGAGGCCGGTATTCCAGGCCCACGAAGCCTTCGTATTCCAGACGGTCGAGTTCGTCAAGGAACGCCTCGATCGGCTGCGAGCCGGTGCCCGGCTCGTGCCGGCCCGGGACGTCGGCGATCTGCACGTGGGCGATCATAGGAAGATGTGCACGCAGGCATTCGATCGCATCCTCACCTGCCATGGCCGCATGGTACTGGTCGAGCTGCAGACGCACGCTGGGATGATCGGCGGCCTCGACCAGCGCAGCTGCGGCGGCGACGCTTCCGGCCCAGTAGCCGGGGATGTCGATGTTGTTGATGCCCTCGACCAGCAGCGTGATCCCGGCGTCGTGAGCCAGCGGAGCCGCGGCCGCCAGGTTGGCGACCGCGGTCGCGCTGGCCTGTTCGCCGGTGACTCCGGCGGGTGGCACCCCCACCAGGGTGTTGAGCCGTGTGCTCCCGATCTGCCCGGCGAGCCGGATTGCGTTGCGGACTCCCTGCATGAATTCCATCTCTCGCCCGGGCAGCGCCAGGAGCCCGCGCTCGCCGGCCGCCCAGTCGCCCGGTGCGGGGTCGAAGGCGACCATCTCGAGGTCGAATCTGTCGAGCGTGCCCTCGAGTCGATCCGCCTCGAGCTCATGGGGAAAGAGCATCTCGACCTTCGTAAAACCGGCGGCGGATGCCGCCGCGAAGCGTTCGTACGGACCGAGCTCCTGCCAGAGCATGCTCAGGTTCGCCGCGAAGCGCGGCATGTCAGACCGCCCGATCCGGCGTTTCCGGTCGATCCCAGAGTTTCACGAGCGACGCCATGTCCTCAGCCGTCCAGCCCCGCGCCGTCGCTTCGATGAGCCACTGTTCGACAAGTCCACCGAGGAAGAGCGGCACCCCGGCGTTGATCGCCTCCGAATGGATGATCGACAGGTCCTTGGCGATCAGGCCCACCGGTGTGGCGGGGCTGAAGTCGCGCGCGATGAAGCGCGGGAGGTTGCGCAGCAACATCGCCGAACTCCCGAACGACGTACCGATGACGTCCTGGACCGTCGCGAGATCGGCACCCAGCCGCACGGCAAGAGCGGCGGCTTCCGACGACGCCATCGTGTGCACCGCCACGAGCAGCTGGTTCACCAGCTTGACGGCCTGCCCTCCGCCGACGGGACCACAGAGCCGGATCGTCTTTCCGTACAGCTCGAACACCGGCAGCGCTCGTGTGAAGGTCTGCTCGTCACCGCCGACCATCACGGTGAGCGTGCCCGCCTCCGCACCGGCCGGCCCGCCGGAAACCGGCGCGTCCAGAAAGGCCGCCTGCCTCGCGCCGAGTATGCCCGCGCACCAGCGGTTGAGGCCGATGCTCACGGTGGAGTGGTCGACGTACAGCTGTCCATCAAGTGCGACACCCGACATCTGCGCGTAGACGTCGCGAACGACGGCCTCGGTCGGCAGCGTGGTGAGGACCACGTCGGCATGCGCCGCAAGGTCCGCGGGCGATGCCTGATCGATCGCGCCACGCTCCACGAGCAGGTCGACTCTCGCGCTCCGTGAACGGTTGCAGATGGACACGTCGTGGCCGGCGGCGAGCAACCGCCCCGCTATCGGCGCACCCATCTTTCCGATACCGACAACACCGATTCGCATCACAGCGCCATCTGGCCGCCGTCGACCACGAGAGGATGGCCGGTGATATAGGCGGCGTCGTCGGAGGCGAGGAACGCGACCGCGGGGGCGACCTCCTCGGCGGTGCCCTGCCGGTTCATCGGAACGTCCTGCTCCACCAAGACGCGGACTCCCTCGGCGTCCAGGTGATCGGCCGCGAAGATTGGATCGTTGAAACCGGTGTCGATCCAGCCGGGGCACACGCAGTTGCACCGGATGCCGTCACGAGCGTAGTCCACCGCCAGGTGGCGCGTGAAATTGATGACGGCTCCTTTCGAGGCGTTATACGCGGCGAGGTGCGGCTCGCCGACGATGCCCGATATCGATGCGGTGTTGACGATCGACCCGATCCCCTGCTGTCGCATGACCGGGAGCACCGCCCTGGTCACCAGGAACATCCCGCGGATGTTCACCGAGAAGACGCGGTCCCAGTCCTCGACCGGCAGCTCGTGCACGCTCCCGGCGACCACCACGCCCGCGTTGTTGTGGAGGATGTCGATGCGTCCGAACGTGTCGACGACCTGCGCGACCGTGCGCTCGACCTCATCCTGCTTCGAGATGTCGCATCGCCAGGCGAACGCATCGATGCCGTCGAGCTTGAGCAGGGTCACCGTCTCCTGCGCTTCGTAATCACGCAGGTCGATGACCGCTACCCTTGCTCCCTCGAGCCCCATGCGATGCGCGCTCGCACGGCCGATCCCATGACCGGCGCCGGTGACGACGGCGACCTTGTCGACGAGTCTGCGCGGAATCTCCATGGTCACGCTCCTCTCGATGACCCGGGTGCATAGCCCAGGTGCTTGTCGACGACATTCAGCAGCGGTTCGTCGCGCAGCCAGTGGTCGAGGTTGCGCTCGAACAGCTCGGCGAGCTGCTTCCTCATGCCATGGAAGTCCCCCGACATGTGCGGCGATATCAGCAGGTTCGGGACGTCCCACAGCGGGTCGGTGGGCGGCAGCGGCTCCGGGGTGACCACATCAAGAGCGGCCCCCGCCAGACGACCCGCGCGGAGCGCGCTGACCAGTGCGTCCTGGTCGAGCGTGGCGGCCCGGCCGACGTTGATGAGCCGGGCCGTCGGTGGCAGCGCGGCGAGTGCGGCGGCGTCGACGAGCCCGGCGGTGAGCGGCGTGTGCGGCAGCACCGCGACGACGTAATCAGCGTCGGCGAACAGGGCGCGCAGGCGCTCCGGGGACGCGACGTCGCCGAAGTCCGGATCGCCGGCCCGCGCCGTCCGCCCGACGCCGCGCACCACCATGCGGAACGCCTTCGCCAGCTGCGCCGTCCGTCGCGCGATCGGGCCCACACCGACCAGGACCACGACCTTTCCCTCGAGGGTGTCGCTCTCGCGTTGCTGCCAGCGGTGCGCGGTCTGATGTGCGAACGTGGTCTGGAAGCCCTTGCTCAGCACCAGCATCATGCCGATCACATATTCGGCGAGCGCCTGGTCGAAGACGAACCGCGAGTTGGTGACCACGACGTCGCTCGCGATCAGCTCCGGAAAGAGCACCCGTTCGACTCCGGCGGTCGCGGTGTGCACCCAGCGCAGGCGTTGCAGCCTCGACCAGTGCTCGCGCAGAAACGCGCTGCCGACGCCCCATACCAGCAGGGCGTCCATATCGCCGGCGTCGTCGGGCGGCGGTGACGACGGTGTGATGAAGCGGTAGACAACGCCCGAGCGCGCGGTCAGCAGATCATTGCTCGGCCGCTCGTCTTCGACGACACCGACCAGAGAATCGGTCACTCCACACTTTGCGACGGGGTTGTCAGCTCGTGGGCGACCTGCTTCTGCCTGAAATAGGGATGCTGGCGCATCACCACAGCGGCGACGAAGCCGCTCAGGATGCACAGGACCACGAGCACGCCGGCGACGATCGCGACCTGTGGGGTCTGAGTGGTCAATCCGAACGCGAACAATGCGATGACCCCGAGCCCACCGATGACCGGCGCGACCCCGGTGATCAGCAGGTTGCCCGCGCTGCTGGTGAGGACTTTGCGGTAATACCAGAAGCACCCGAGTGCGACGGCTCCGTACATCACCAGGTAGATCATCCCGTCGGCACTGATGATGTAGCCGATCGCCGTGGTCGCGGCCGAGCTGACCAGGTACGGGATCAGGAAGAGCGGTGGGATGACGCCGAGCACCAGGCAGGCGATCCACGGCGTCTGAAACGCTCGATGGACCTTGCCCAGGAACCTGGGCAGCAATCCGTCGCGGCCCATCGCGTAGGTGATGCGGGACGACTCGGTCAGCTGCATCTGGGTGGTGGCGAACACCGCAGAGAACACGGCGAGCGGCAACAGCCGCGCCCAGGGTTGGGGGAGGAGCAGTGTGCCCGCATACGACAGGACGTCGGTGCCGTGCGCGAGGATCTGGCTCTGCGGCGCAACGCCCTGGAAGACCACCGTCAAGAACGTGTACCAGACGGTGAGGAAGATCACTCCCAGGATCGCCCCGCGGCCGGGATTGAAGTTGGGCCGGCGCGTCTCCTCGCTGAGAATCAGCGGGACTTCCCAGCCGGCGTACAGGAACCCACAGATCACCCCGGCGTCGGCGATGCCGCTGAATCCGTTCGGGGAGGTGCCGACGGCGAACTCGCTGAATGAGGGGGCGTGGACGCCGGCGGCAAGCCCCGCAAATTCGCGGTTGAGCGCGAGGATCACGAAGAGGATGACGATCGCGTACTCGACACCGATGATGATCATCTGCACCACGATGGTGGGACGGATGCCCCTGATTGCAAGGAAGACGACCGCCGCCATGAAAGCAGCGGAGACGATCCAGACCACGATGTTGGAGAACGTTCCGCCAGGGTTGATCACCCCCGACAGCAGATAGGTCCCACCCAGGGTGATGTTGCCGATATTGGCCGCGGTGCACGCGACGATCGCCATGATGCCGAGGCCATATCCGATGTACGGCTTGACCGCGGCACCGAGCCATACGTAGGGCGCACCGGCGTGCGCGGTCCAGTCGTTGAACCGCGAATATCCAGCGGCGCAGAGCAGCATCAGGATGCCGGCGACGAGCACCGCGAGCGGCGACGCAAGGCCCGCGAAGGACACCAGGAGCGCGAGGGTGAACGCAACGGTTGACGAGGGCGCGACGTTGGCGACCGACGCGACCGTGTCCTCGAACAATCCGAGGGCACCCGCCCGCAGCCCGGTGTGCTCCGGACCACCCGATGCACCGACGTTACTGCTCACCTTGTTCCCTCCAGTGTGGCCAATTAGGTCGTGACGGATCGGTCCGCGACGGCGAGGGCGTCGCTGATGACCGCAAAGCCCTCATCCAGTTGTTCCTCCGTGATGCAGAGCGGCGGATTGGTCATCACGTTCCACCAGCGGATCATGGTGTAGACACCGTGGTCGAGCAGGTAGCGGTCGACGGCACGCATCTCGTCGCTGCTGCCGTTGAACGGCGCCATCGGTTCCATGGTGCCGCGGTCGCGCACCAGGTCGAGGGCGCCGAACAGTCCGATGTTTCTCGCCGCACCCACCGACGGGTGGTTGCGCAGCAGCGCCTGGTGGTGCGCGCCCATCAGCTCGCCCATCTGCGACGCGTGCTCGATGAGCCCATCCTCGACGTAGACGTCGAGCGTGGCGATGGCGGCTGCGCACGCGAGCGGATGGCTGTTGTACGTCAGCCCACCGAAGTAGACGTTCTGCTCGAAATACTCGGCGATGTGCGGCCGCATGCCCACCGCGCCAAGCGGGACGTAGCTCGACGTCAGTCCCTTGGCCATGGTGATGATGTCGGGCACCACGCCCCAGTGGTTCACCGCGAACCATTCGCCGGTGCGCCCGAATCCCGACATGATCTCGTCGGCGATCATCACGATGCCGTACCGGTCGCAGAGTTCGCGAACGCCCTTCAGGTACCCGTCGGGCGGGATGAGGACCCCGTTGGTGCCCGTCACCGGCTCGAGGATGAAGGCCGCGATGCTGCCGGGTCCCTCGAGCTCGATGGTCTCCTCGAGGTAGCGAAGCGATTCCTCAGCGGTGTCGGCCTGCCGGCCTGGGCCGTGGTACGGATCGAGGACGTGGACGACACCCGGTATCCCCGGCTCGTTCGGCCACCGTCGCGGGTCACCGGTCAGTGTGATGGCGCCGCTCGTGGATCCGTGATAGGAGCGATAGCGAGCGAGAATCTTCTGCCGGCCGGTCACCGCGCGCGCCATTCGGATCGCGTTCTCGTTGGCCTCGGCACCCCCGAGCGTGAAGAACACCTTCTCGATGTCGCCGGGCAGGATCTTCGCCATCCGCTCGCCGAGCAGCGCACGAGCCTCGTGGGCCATGAACGGGCTGATGTATGCGAGCTTTTCCGCCTGGCGGGCGATCGCCGCGATCACCCGCGCGTCCCCGTGGCCGATGTTCACGCCCATCAGCTGGCTGTTGAAGTCGAGGTATCGCGTGCCGTCGGGCGTGTAGAAGTACACGCCCTTGGCGTGGTCGACCGGGATCGGCGCGACATTTGCCTGTGCCTGCCAGTCGTAGAGCGTGTAGCGACGCGAGAGCGCGACGATGTCGTCGGCGTTCATCGCGTGCCGGCACCGGGGACCACCGCGTCGTTCTAGGGCCGCGACTGCTCATGTGTCAAGAGCAGGTTGTAAGCCCCACACCCCAATCTGTTACAACCTGTCGGTGCTTCCGACGGTAGCGCGGATCCTGGCGCTTCCCGAGCTCACCGCGGGCCGCCCCGAGGTGCTCGCCGCCGAGCGCGGTCTGAGCAACGAGGTGCGCTGGGTGCACGTCGCCGAGCCCGCTGACATCGCGCGCCTCCTCAACGGGGGCGAGTTCCTGCTCACCACCGGGATCGGGCTCCCGGACGTCCCCCGTCAGGTCGTGGAATGGGTCGAGAGCCTCGCCGATGCTCGCGCCAGCGCGCTGGTGATCGAGCTCGGTCGCAAGTTCCAGGCGGCGCCGCCCGCATCGCTGGTGGCGGCGGCCGAACGCCTCGGCCTGCCCCTGATCGTGCTCCACGATGAGGTGCCGTTCGTCAAGGTGACCGAGGCGGCGCACACCCTGATCATCAACTCGCAGCTCACCGAGCAGCGCCGCCGGGTGGAGATCCATCAGGTCTTCACCGAGCTGACGCTCGACGGGGCATCGACCGCGCAGATCGTGGGGCAGGCATCGCGCATCCTCCGACGGCCGGTGGTGCTCGAGAACCTGCAGCACAGGATCCTCGCGTACGAGACCGCCGGCGAGCCGGTCGATGCTCTCTTCGAAGATTGGGTCCGGCGCTCGCGGCGGGCGTCGGGCAGCGAGCGGCGCCTCCTCATCCGGGGGGATGAGAGCTGGCTCGTGACCATGGTCGGCGCGCGTGGCGAGATGTGGGCTCGGCTCGTGATGGTTGCCGACGACGCCGAGCCGACCGACCTCGAATGGGCGGTCCTGGAGCGCGCCGCCACCGCGCTGGCGCTGAACCACCTCATCGAGCGCGACCGCGAGGGGCTCGAGCGCCAGAGCCATCGCTCGCTGCTGGCGGACATTCTCAACCGGACCTACGCGTCGCAGGAGGAGATCGAGTTGCGCGCCAGAAATCTCGGGGTCCCGCTCGCCGACCGCTCGCTCGTGGGGTGCGTTGTAAAGCTCGGCGACGCGCACGAGGACCATGACACCCTGCGCCAGGAAGCCCGGCGCCGCGACCGCCTCGACCGCGTTGCCGCCGCCTGCCGCGACGCACGGGTCACGTCACTGGTCGGGATCCTCTCATCGGGCTCGATCGGGTTTCTGGCCGGCTTTTCCGAGCGGCGTGGAACTCGAGACCGTCCTGACGCGGCTGGCCGAGGCGATCCATGCCGGTCTGGCCGGACGCTCCGGAAAGCGGGAGGTCGTGATCGGGGTCGGGTCGGTCGTCACCAACCTGAACGACGTGCGACGCTCTTTTCAGGAGGCCGAACAGGTCGCCGACGCGGTGGGGGATGTGGACGACCTGAAGGCGTATTACCGGCTCCCGGACATCCGCATCCGCGGCCTGCTCCAGCTGCTCCAGAACGACGGACGGGTCCACGCGTTCGTCGAGCGTGAGCTCTCACCCCTGATCGAGCACGATCACCGTCACGGCAGCGACCTGGTCCGCGTGCTGGGCGAGTACCTGGACACCGGGCGCAACGTTTCCGTCGCCGCGCAACACATGGGCATCAGCCGGCCCGCGTTCTACAGCCGCCTGCAGTTGACCGAGCAGGTCCTCGGCGTCGATCTCTCAGTTGAGTCGTGTCTTTCCCTGCACGTGGCGTTGCTCGGCGCCGGGCTCATCGCCCACGCGATGCCATCTCAGGAGCTAGCATCTCGACCGACACGCTCGCGGATCGGGTCGCAGAAGCCGTCGCGCGACGCTGAACTAAGGAAGACCAGTGCTGGCTCGAGAGAACCTGGCGGAGAGTCGCGAGCGCGAGATCACCGGCGCGACGGCCCCGGCCGCCGTCTCGCGTGTCCGGGCTCACCAAGCGGTTCGGCGACAACGTCGCCATCAGCGGGGATCTCCCTCGACATCAGCGACGGCGAGTTTTTCTCGCTGCTCGGCCCGTCGGGGTCGGGCAAGACCACCACCCTTCGCCTCATCGCCGGCTTCGAGCGACCGACCAGCGGCACGGGTCTGGCTGCACGGACGCGACGTCACCAACGTGCCGCCCTTCGAGCGCGACGTCAACACGGTGTTCCAGGACTACGCACTCTTTCCGCACATGACGGTCGGGGAGAACGTCGGGTACAGCCTCCGCGTCCGCCGCGTGCCCCGCCGTCAGCGCGCCGCGAGAGTCGCGGAAGTCCTGGAGACCATGCGCCTCGGCGGCTTCGAATCGCGCAAGCCGTCGGAGCTCAGCGGCGGCCAGCGCCAGCGCGTTGCCCTGGCGCGTGCGCTGATCAACCGTCCCCGCGTGCTGCTGCTCGACGAACCTCTGGGCGCGCTCGACACCAAGCTGCGCGAGGAGATGCAGGGGGAGCTCAAGGAGGTGCAGCGCGGCGTCGGTATCACGTTCATCTTCGTCACCCACGACCAGCACGAGGCGCTCGCGCTGAGCGATCGCATCGCCGTGTTCGGCGCCGGCCACATCGAGCAGGTGGGCACGCCGGCGGAGATCTACGAGCGCCCGGCGACGCCGTTCGTGGCGGGGTTCGTCGGGTGCGTCGAATCTCATCGACGGCGACCTCGCTGCGCGCATCATCGGCGAGCGCGGCCGCTTCATGATCCGTCCCGAGAAGATCCGCATCGTCGGGCTCGACGAGCCGGTCGCGAACGCCGATTGCACGGCCGTCGGGACGATTCGAGACATCGTCTATCTCGGAGCCCAGACGGTATACGTGGTGGCGGTGTCAGCCGATCGCACGCTGCGCGTCGTGACCCAGAACGTCAGCCTCGCGACCGACGCGCAGGCGCTGAAGGGTCGCGAGGTACGGCTCGTCTGGCAGCGGGATCAAACCATGGCACTCAGCTCGGGTTCACCGGCAGGCACGCAATTGGAGGCAGAGGCATGATCACTGGCAGGTCACGAATATGGGTCGGCGCGGCGTGCGCATCCTTGGGCATCGCCGCGTGCGGGTCGGCGGGCAGCGGTCCGAGCGGACGCGGACCCGCCATGCTGACCAAGATCGGAAAGGGTGAGGGCGCGCTCAACATCATCGTCTGGGCCGGGTACGCGGAGGCCGGACAGGACGACCCGACCGTGGACTGGGTGACGCCCTTCCAGCAGCAGACGGGATGCAAGGTCAACGCCAAGATCGCCAACACGTCGGACGAGATGGTCGCGCTGATGGAGACCGGGCAGTACGACGGCGTGTCGGCATCCGGCAACGCGACCCTCCGCCTCATGGCGGGCGGCACCGTCGCGCCGATCAACGTCAACCTCCTGACCAACTACCCCGACATCAACCCGAGCCTGAAGGATCAGCCGTACAACACCTACCAGGGCGTGCACTACGGTGTGCCGCACGGCTGGGGCGCGAACCTGCTGATGTGGCGCACCGACATCGTCAAGCCGGCGCCCGACTTCGTGGGGCGTGGTGTTCGACTCCGAACTCCCCATACAAGGGAAAGATCACCGCGTACGACGACCCGATCTACATCGCCGATGCGGCGCTCTACCTGAAGTCCACGCGGCCGGATCTGCACATCACCGATCCATACGAGCTGGACAGCGCGCAGTTCAACGCCGCGGTCGCGTTGCTCAAGGTGCAGCACACGCGTCATCGGGACCTACTGGTCCGACTACACCAAGGAGCAGTCGGCGTTCGCCAACGCCGACTCGGTCGTCGGCACCACGTGGCAGGTGATCGCGAACCTCCTGCTCACCGACAAGAACCCGACGCCCGTGGCGGTCACCGTTCCCAAGGAGGGATCGACCGGGTGGTCCGACACCTGGATGATGTACTCGCATGCGGCGCATCCCGAACTGCATGTACCTGTGGATGAACTGGATCACCACACCCGCGGTGCAGTCGCAGGTCGCGCAGTGGTTCGGCGAGGCGCCGGCCAACCTCAAGGCGTGCGACATCATCGCCAAGACCGACCCCACGTTCTGCGCGACGTACCACGTCGGCGACGCCATCTACCTGCACAACCTCGCGCTCTGGAAGGTGCCGCTCACCAATTGCGGGGACAGCAGGGGCAACGTCTGCATGGGATACGCCGCCTGGCTGCATGCCTGGACCGACATCAAGGGATAGACATCAGCGCCGGGTGTTGACATGAGTGCCGGCCAGCTGTCGACCTACCGGCCGACGCTGACCCGCCGGATCGCCCGGATCCTCGCCCGCTGGCCGAGGATCCGGGTCGCCGGCCTGCTCGCCGCGCCGGTCGGGTGGCTCGTGGTCTTCTACCTCGGCTCGCTCGCGGTGCTGTTTGCGGCTGCCTTCTGGCACTACGACGCAAACATCACCTTCACCATCACCAAGACCTTCAGCTTCGAGAACTTCGTGGCGCTGCTCTCGGACCCGGTGTATCGAGCCATCGCCGGCCGCACGGTCCTGATCGCGGCGCTGGTCACCATCACCGATGCGGTGCTCGCCTTCCCGATCGCGTTCGTGATGGGAAAGCTCGCCGGACCGAAGCTCCGATCCGTTGCTCGGTGTGCTGGTGCTGATGCCGCTCTGGACGAGCTATCTCGTCAAGATCCTCGCCTGGCGTCTGATCCTCTCGGACGGCGGCGTGCTCAACTGGCTGCTGAAGCCGCTGCACCTGTCCGGGCCCGGGTTCGGCGAGGTCGCCGTGTACCTGGTGCTGGCGTACATCTGGCTGCCGTACATGATCCTGCCGCTCGCGGCCGGGTTCGAGCGCGTGCCCACCTCGCTCCTCGAAGCGTCGACCGACCTCGGCGCGCGCACCTGGCAGACGTTCCGTTCGGTGGTCGCTGCCGCTGGTGTTCCCGGCGCTGGTGGCGGGGTCGATCTTCACGTTCTCGTTGACGCTCGGCGACTACATCGCGGTCAGCCAGGTGTCGAGCACGCAATTCATCGGGAGCGTCATCTACGCCAACCTCGGCGTGGTGGGCGACCTGCCGCTGGCGGCGGCGTTCGCGACGGTCCCCGTGCTCGTGATGGTCGTCTATCTGCTGCTCGCGCGCAGGGCCGGCGCATTCGAGGCGCTCTAGCGTGCAGCTCTCGCGACGGCTGCGCATCGTGCTGGTGGGCTCGTCGGGCTGCCTGCTCGTGATCATCTACGTGCCGATCCTGCTGATCATGCTGTACGCGTTCAATCCATCCAAGAGCCAGAAGTGGCCGGTCACCGGCCTGACACTGCAGTGGATCCAGGCGGCGATCGGCAATCCCGGCGCGAGGAGCGCGCTGCTCCTCTCCGTGCAGGTCGGGCTGGTCGCCACCGCGATCGCGCTCGTGCTCGGCAGCCTCCTGTCGGCCGCGGTGCACCGTCATCGCTTCTTCGGCCGCAACGTCGGTGTCGTTCCTGGTCATCCTTCCGGTCGCGCTCCCCGGCATCGTCACCGGGATCGCGCTGAACACGACGTTCCGGACGCATCTTCGGCGGCCTCAGCTTGTTCACCCTGATCGTCGGCCACGCGACCTTCTGCGTGGTGACCGTCTACAACAACGTCATCGCCCGGATGCGCCGCACGCCCGGTTCGCTGGTCGAGGCGTCAGCCGACCTCGGCGCGGACCCGTGGCAGACGTTTCGCTTCGTCACGTTGCCGGTGATCCGGTCGGCGCTGATCGCGGGAGCGCTGCTGGCGTTCGCGCTCTCGTTTGACGAGATCATCGTGACCACGTTCACCGCCGGGTTCAACGAGACCCTGCCCATCTGGATCTTCGCCAATCTCTCGCGCCCCAACCAGCTGCCCATCGTCAACGCGGTGGCGCTCGGCGTGATCATCGCGTCCGCCATCCCCGTCTACCTCGCGCAGCGCGTCGCGTCGGATGCCGCGGGCTACGGCTGACGAGCACCTAGCGTGAGCACCGCCGACTCCGAGCGCTCGCGGCTTGGTGACGACCCGGCCGCATGGCGTCGCTGGGGGCCGTACGTCAGCGAGCGCGCCTGGGGGACGGTGCGCGAGGACTACAGCGCCAACGGCGATGCGTGGAACTACCTACCCCACGATCACGCTCGGTCGCGAGCCTACCGATGGAGCGAGGACAGTCTCGGCGGCGTCTGCGACGACCACCAGTTGCTCTGCCTCGCGTTCGCCTTCTGGAACGGCGTCGACCCGATCCTCAAGGAGCGCATCTTCGGCCTCACCGGACCCCAGGGCAACCACGGGGAGGACGCCAAGGAGTACTGGTGGTACGTCGACTCGACGCCCACCCACTCGTGGATGCGCTGGCGCTATCTCTATCCGCAAGCCGCGTTTCCGTATCAGACGCTGATCGACGAGAACGCCCGCCGGACGACGTCGGATCCCGAGTACGAGCTCGCCGACACCGGGGTGCTCGACGCCGGGTTCTGGGACATCACCGTCGATTACGCCAAGGAAACCCCGGACGACCTCGTGATCGAGCTGCGCGCGCGCAACGCGGGCGCGGCCCGAGCGACCCTGCACGTGCTCCCGACGCTCTGGTTCCGCAACACCTGGGCCTGGGGCATCGACGCCACCACGCCCACGCTTTCTGCCGACAATGGCAGGATCATCGCCGACCACGCGGTGCTCGGCCGGCGCTATCTGGCGGGTGACGGCACTCCGGTCGCGCTCTTCTGCGACAACGAGACCAATGCCGTGCGCCTCTGGGGATCGCCGTCGCGCAGCGCGTTTCCGAAGGACGGGATCAACGACCACGTGGTCGGCGGGGCAGCGACGGTGAATCCGGCGCGGATGGGCACGAAGGCCGCGCTCCACTACGCGGTGGAGGCCGACGCCGGCGGCACTGCCGTGATCCGGCTTCGCTTCGGCCAGACGCGACGCGTCCGCGACGGGGAGCGACTGTCTGCAGCGCCGTCACGACGAGGCCGATGCCTTCTACGCGAGCGTGCTCGCCGGCGCGCTCAGCGCCGACGAGCGGCTGGTTGCCCGCCAGGCGCTGGGGGGCATGCTCTGGTCGAAGCAGTTCTATCACTACAACGTCGCGCGCTGGCTCGACGGCGACCCTGCGGGACCGCCTCCTCCGGTCGAGCGGCAGCAGCGTCGCAACGCGCGCTGGCGCCACGTCGACGACGTCGACGTCGTGTCGATGCCGGACAAATGGGAATACCCCTGGTTCGCGGCCTGGGACCTCGGATTTCAGTGCGTCGCGCTCGCCCACGTCGACCCGGCGTTCGCCAAGGAGCAGCTCATCCTGCTCTGCCGCGAGTGGTACATGCACGCCAACGGCCAGCTCCCGGCCTACGAGTGGTCCTTCGACGACGTCAACCCGCCGGTGCACGGGTGGGCTGCCCTGCGCGTCTTCGAGATCGACGGCGCGACGCGACCACGCCTTCCTCGCGCGCGTCTTTCACAAGCTGCTCATCAACTTCACCTGGTGGGTCAACCGCGAGGACGCCGAGGGCAACAACATCTTCGAGGGCGGCTTTCTCGGGCTCGACAACGTCGGTCCCTTCGACCGATCCGCGCTGCTCCCCTCGGGCGGCCATTTGGAGCAGTCGGACGGCACGGCGTGGATGGCGATGTACTCGCTCAACCTCCTCGAGATCGCGCTCATCCTCGCGGCGCACGATCGCACCTACGAGGACGTGGCCACGAAGTTCTTCGAGCATTTCGCGGCCATCGCCACCGCGATGAACGAGCAGGGGCTCTGGGACGACGAGGCAGGTTTCTACTACGACAGCCTCCACCTCGCGAACGGCTCGCGTGTCCCGATCCGAGCGCGCTCGATCGTCGGACTGATTCCGCTCTGTGCCGCGACCACGCTGGGGCACGACACGCTGCGGCTGCTCCCCGACTTCGCCGAGCGCCTGCGACGCTTCATCCAGCTCAAACCGCGCTACGCCGCCGCCGTCTCGCTCACGATCGAGCCGGGTCAGCGCGAGAGCCGCCTGCTCGCGATCGTCGACCCCGACCGCCTGCGCCGCATCCTCGCCTACGTGCTCGACGAGTTCGAGTTTCTCAGCGAGCACGGACTGCGCTCGCTGTCACGGTTTCACGCGGAGCATCCCCTCGACCTCGACGTCGACGGCATCGTGGCTCGCCTCGACTACGAACCTGCGGAGTCAATGTCGCGCCTCTACGGGGGCAACTCGAACTGGCGTGGACCCGTCTGGTTTCCGGTGAACCACCTGATCATCGAGGCGCTGCGTGTCTATCACCGGTTTCTTGGCGATGCGTGGACCGTCGAGTATCCGACCGGATCCGGACGGCAGGCGCATCTCGGCGCGATCGCCGACGACATCGCAGGCCGGCTCGCGGCGATCTTTCTCACCGACGAGCACGGCGTTCGCCCTGTGGTCGCAACGACGCCGTTGTATCGCCGTCCCGACATCGCCGGCCTGATCCCGTTCCACGAGTATTTCCACGGAGACAACTCCACCGGTCTGGGGGCGTCGCATCAGACCGGATGGACGGGACTGGTCGCGGATCTGCTGATCCGACGATCGACCGGGCGCGAGCGCTACGACATCGCCTCGACAGCTCGACCGTGAGCGCCGCCAACCGCGAGGGGGGCTACACTCAGGCGGCGATGGCAGCCGAGAAACGAGTGCACGGCGCGCTCGCCGCGGCCGTGACACCGTTGACCGATATCGGCGGCCGCATCGACGATGACGGCATCGCGGCGCTGATGGAGTTCTACGCCCTGTCGGGCCTCGACGGCATTCTCGCGCTCGGCACCACCGGCGAGGGAATCCTCTTCTCGCTGGACGAACGGCGCGACGCCGCCGACAACTTCGTTGCGGCCGCGCACCACCGTCTCGCGGTCATCGTCCACTGCGGTGCGCAGACCACGCACGACACCGTTGCGCTTGCGGAGCATGCCGCTGCCATCGGGGCGGCGGGTGTCGCGGTGATTCCGCCCCCGTACTTCGCGCTCGATGCCGATGCCATCTGGGCGCACCTTGACGCGGCAGCGGACGCGTGCGCGCCCACGCCGTTCTACGTCTACGTGTTCGCGGCACGGAGCGGCTATGCGGTGCCGGTCGAGGTGATCGAACGTCTGCGGGGCAGCGCGCCAAACCTCGCGGGACTCAAGGTATCGGACTCGCCGTTCGAGAGCGTGCAGCCCTATCTGCTGCCCGGATTGGACGTCTTCATCGGCGCCGAGGGTCTGATCGCCGGGGGGATGGCAGCGGGGGCGGTGGGGGCGGTCTCGGGTCTCGCGGCGGCATTCCCGGAATTGACCATCGCGGCCGTGGCGAGCCGCACCGCCGAAGCGAGCGAGCGCGCGGCGCGAGTCCGATCCGCGCTCGATGTCGCACCGTTTCACGCGGCGCTGAAATGGATGCTCCAGTTGCGTGGGGTGGCCATCGATGGCGCCGTGCGGGCACCGCTGCCGGCCCTCACAGCGGAGCAACGGCAGGCGCTGCAACACCTCGTCGAGGATCCGGACGGTGAGATCGCGCCGCTGCTCGCGGCGGCCGCCGCCTCGGGCTGAGTTTCAGAGCACGGCTGTCTCGACGGCGCCTCCGGGCTCGGCAAACCGCTCCAGGCGCAGCGGTGCGAGGTCGAATGTCGTGCAGCGACCCAGCGTGACCAACTCACTCACCGCCTGACCGGCCGCCAGCGAATGCATGATGCCGTGGCCGCCGAAACCGGCGCACTGGATGAACCACGGCGCCGCCGCGGGTGCATCGATGATGGCGTGGTGGTCGGGCGTCTCCGGATAGAGCCCGGCCCAGCACTTGCGGGGATTGATCGGGACTTCGCTCAAGAATGCAAAGCGGTTGCCGATGCGTGCGGCGACCGCATCAAGGAACCCTGGATCGAAGCTGGTATCGAAGCTCGGTGGATCGTCGGGGTCGGAGTAGGCGATCAGGAAACCGCCGCCCTCCCTGCGAATCAGCACGCCGGTATCGGTATCGACGCACATCGGAGTCGTGTCGGGCGTGGCTGCGACCGCTTCGGTGCACGCGATATTCCTCCGCCGCGGCGTGACCGGGAGGCCGATGCCGGCCATCGCCGCAAGCGACGCCGCATGAGGCCCCGCGGCATTGACGACGAACTCGGCGTCGATGTCCCAGGTGCTGGTGCGCAGCCGCGCGCCGCCGCCACCGTCGCCGCTGATGCCGCGCACCTCGGTATCGCAGAGCACGGAGACACCGAGGCGCGTCGCCTCGTCACAGAGCGCGCCCACCACTCCATGGGGGTCGACGACGCCGTCGCCCGCGCAGAAGGTTCCCGCCCGCAGTCCGTCGAGACGGATGAACGGCGCCAGTTCGGCGACACCCGCGGGCGACAGCCAGTCGACCTCGATCCCGAGCGAACGCTGCAGCTGCCACGCACGGCGCAGGCGGACCTCGCCTGCCGCGCTCCCAGTCATGAAGAGGTACCCGATGGCGCGGAACCCCACCCGGCTCGCGGTCAGGTCGTGCAGCTGTCTGAGCCCATCGATCGTGAAGCGCGAGAACACGATGTTGACGGTGGTCGTGAATTGCGCGCGGACCCCACCGTTGGCGCGGCTCGTCGAGCCCATGCCCGGCGAGGCGTTGCGTTCGACCACGATGACCTCTCCGGCGCCCGCTTTTCGAAGCTGGAGCGCGACCGCAAGGCCGATCGCACCGGCGCCGACGACGACCACCGACGCACGGCGCCGCCCTCGTCGAGCATGCGCCATGAATCCGTCACCGCGCGTCGCGCACCGCCCCTGCAGGCACGCCACGGATCGACGCGTCGAGCAGTTCCACCGGGTGGACCACCGGGAGCGGATGCCCGGAGCGACGCAGCGCCGCCTGGATCTGGAGCAGGCACCCGCCGTTACCGGCGGTGAGGAGGTCCGCGCCGCTCGCCGCGACGTTGGCCGCCTTGCGATCGCCGAGATCGTCGGCCGCCTCCGGGGCGAGGAGGTTGTAGATCCCGGCACTCCCGCAGCAGACATCGGACTCGGCGATGTCGACGAGATCGAGCCCGGGGATCCGGCGCAGGACTGCCCTCGGCTGGGCGCGCACTCCCTGCGCATGAGCGAGATGGCAGGCGTCGTGGTACGCGACTCGCGCAGGCAACGGATGGAGCCGTGCCGGCGGTTCGACCTCGAGACCGGCGAGCAGTTCCATGACATCGCGAACCCTCGCCGAGAATGCCGCGGCGCGCGCGGACCAGGCCGGGTCGTCGGCGAGCAACGCGCCGTACTCCTTCATCGCCGAGCCGCAGCCGGCGCTGTTGACGACGATGTGATCGACGCGCAACCGATCCATCTGGGCGATGAGCGCGCGCACGCGCCGCAATGCGGGTGCCTCGCGGCCCGCATGGATCTCGAGCGCCCCGCAGCAGCTCTGCAGCGGAGGCACCAGCACCTCGCAGCCGTGGGCAGCGAGCACGCGCGCGGTCGCGCGGTTGACGTGCGGGAAAAAGGCGTCCTGCACGCACCCCGTGAGCACCGCAACTCGCAGGGCCACGGTGCCGTGCGGGATCAGGTGGCGGGGCGTTCGCGTCCTGAGGTTTGTGAGGCGCAGCTCGGGCGCCATGTCGTCGAGACGGCGCAGCGTCCGCGGCACCAGGCGCCGCAGCGCGTTGCTGCGCATGAGGGGGCGCACGCCCACCGCCTGGGTGATCGCGATCGCCGCGGCCACGCTGCGCATGCGTCGTGGATGCGGCAGCATCGCGAAGAGTGCCGCGCGCCCGGCGCGAGACCTCCAGTCGCGGACGAAGCGTCGCTCCACCTGCGGGCGCACCTGTTCGATCAGGCGGTTGTACCGCACCCCCGACGGGCACGCGTCGACGCAGGCCATGCACCCGAGGCATGCGTCCCAATGACGAACGACGTCGGCGTCCATGCCGAGCTCGCCGCGCGCTGCGAGGTCCATGAGCAGGATCCGGCCTCGAGGTGAGTCCATCTCCTCGCCCCAGAGCAGGTAGGTCGGGCACGCTGGAAGGCAGAACCCGCAATGGACGCAGTCGGCGATCAATGCCGGGTCCGGCGGATGCTCGGCGTCGAAGGCGATGAGCGCCGCTCCGTCGCGTGGATGGCCGCGCGTCTGCGGTGGCCCCACGCCGGCGACGCGGATCTCAGATGCCATCGATCTGCCGGCCGGGGCTCAGGGTTGCCGCAGGGTCGAGCCTGCGCTTCACGGAGCGCATCAGGTCGAGCGCGACGGGATCGCAGTCGTCGATCGCGGGTTCATCGCCGCGTCGCATCGCAAGACGGCCGCCGGCGTTTCGCACGGCGGCTCGGACGGCTTCGGCCGCATCGGGCGCGAACCGGACGTCGCCGGTCCCGAGGAGGGGGCGGAGCACGAGCGCATCGCAGGTTCCCCCGGACATCGACGTCACCAACTCACCGATGCGCGACGGCAGCACCGCGAGCGCACCGACGCTGCCGGGTCCCTGCCACGTCGATCCCGCCAGCGCCTCGATCGTCGCCAGCTCCTCCGGTGCCGCGAGGATGCGCCCGCCAACGTCACGGGTGACGCGCTGCGCCTGGATCTCGGCTCCCCGCTCGGAGCTGTCGAATCGCACCACGACCGCGCCTTCCGGCCAGTGCAGGTCGACCACGCTCGGGGTCACCTGGAGCCGGCCGACGGCGCCCGCGAAGGCGCAGAGATCGTCGACCGAGCGTGACTCGAAGACGACGGTTCGGGACGCGGGTGGCAGGGGATGCAGGCGCCAGGCAATCTCCGTGATGACCGCGAGCGTGCCCAGCGAGCCGACCAGCAGCTTGGCGACGTCGAAGCCGGCGACGTTCTTCACCACCTTGCCGCCGCTGCGTCCGACCGTGCCGTCCGACAGCACGAAACTCGCGCCGATCACAAGGTCGCGCGGCGTCCCGAAGCGCGTGCGCAGCGAGCCGCTCGCCGCGGTCGCGACCACCCCGCCGAGGCTTGCACCGTCGCCGTGGGGAGGATCGAGCATCAGACGCTGCCGGAAACCCGGCGTCGAGGTGAGGTGCTGCTGGAGCGCGGCCAGGGTCATGCCGGCGCGGACCACGCACACGAGGTCCGCGGGCTCGTGGTCCACCACCCCCTCGAGCCGTGGCGTCGACAGGATGACGTCGCAGCGCGTTGGAGGCGCCCCCCATTCCAGCTTGGTCCCACCACCGCGGACGACCACCGCGAGGTGATGAGCGGTCGCGGCCGTCAGGACCGCCGCTACCTCCGCCTCGTCGCGCGGGGACACGACCGCGCTCGGGGTCGCACCGCGGACTTCATCGCCGGCGTCTGCCGCGCGGACGTGATCCGCACCGACGATGTCGGCGAACATGCTCACGCTCTGGAGCGCCGCCACCATCACATTCGCTCCGCGACACCGGCCAGCTCGGCGGGGTGCGGCCGGTAGACACCGGGCACCTCACCGCAGAGACGGGGAGTCGGCAATGCCTTGCCCGGGTTGCAGAGGTCGCTCGGGTCGAAGGCGTCGCGGACGCGGCCCATGACCGCGAGCGCGCTCGGCGTGAACATCCTCGGCATGTAGCACGCCTTGTCGGATCCGACCCCGTGCTCACCGGTGATCGAGCCGCCCGCGGCGATGCACGCATCGAGGATGCGCCCGGCCAGCTCGAGCGCTCGCCCGCCCGCCCCCGCCTCGGCGTCGTCGTACAGGACGAGCGGGTGGAGGTTGCCGTCGCCGGCATGGAACACGTTGGCGACGCGCAGCCCGTACGAAGCGGAGAGCGAATCGATCTGCTCGAGGACATCGCGCAACCGCGTCCGCGGGATGACGCCGTCCTGCACGTAGTAGTTCGGGCTGATGCGTCCCATCGAGGCGAACGCGGCCTTTCGCGCCTTCCAGATCAGCGCGCGCTCGGCGTCCCCGGCGGCGACTCGGATCTCGGTCGCGCCGCTCGAGGTGCACGTGTCGATGACCTCGTCGAGAAATGCATCGAACTCGACGCCGGGTCCGTCGAGCTCGACGATGAGGGCGGCTCCACAGTCGGGATATCCGGCGTGCACGGTCTGCTCGCATGCCGCAATGGCGAGCCGATCCATCATCTCGATCGCGGCCGGAGTGATACCGGCGGCGATGATGCGCGAGACCGCCTCGCCGGCATCGCCCATGCTCGAGAACGCGGCGAGGACGGTCTGCGTGGACTCGGGCACCCGCACGATGCGGAGCACCGCCTCCGTGACGATGCCGAGCGTCCCCTCGCTGCCGATCACCGCGCCGAGGAGGTCGTACCCGGCGGCGTCGCGCACCGCACCGCCCAGCTCGGCGATGCGCCCGTCGGCGGTGACGAACGTGGCGGCGAGCACGTGATGCGTGGTGAAGCCGTACTTCAGGCAGTGCGCGCCGCCGGAATTCTCGGCGACGTTGCCGCCGATCGTGCAGACCTGCTGCGAGGATGGATCCGGCGCGTAGAAGTATCCCAACGGGCGCACCGCCTTGCTCACCTCGAGGTTGGTCACGCCCGGCTGCACGGTGACCTGAAGGTTGTCCAGGTCGATCTTCAGGATCGATCGCATCCGACTCAGACACACCACCACGCCGTCCGCGACCGGGAGCGCCCCACCGGACAGCCCGGTTCCGGCTCCGCGCGCGACGAATGGAATCCCTCCATCGACGCAGGCGCGCACGACGCCGGCGACCTGCTGCGTGGTCAACGGGAGCACGACGGCGGCGGGTGACACTCGCCGCCCGGTCAATCCGTCGCATGCGTAGGTGCGCACCGCGGCCGGCGCCGTGATGATCCCGTCGTCGCCGACTGCGGCGCGCAGCTTCTCGAGCAGTGCGGTGTCGAGCACGCCGCTCAGCCGCCTCGGGGGTTCACGTGTCCAGCACCGCCGCGGCGACGACGGTGGTCCGCGCAGCCTCGTATTCGCCGGCGGTGCCCATGTGACCGATACGCACGCCGCGGCCAGCCCACGGACCGAGGCAGCCCGCGACGATCACGCCGCGCTCGGCCATCCCGTCGCGGAAACGCGCGTCGTCGACGCCGGCGGGAAGGGCCAGCACGCTCAGCGTCGGCGCCAGGTGCGCAGGGTGCGTGAGCGGCACGAAGCCGAGCTCGCTCATGCCATCGCGGACCATCGCCGCGACCCGACGATGGCGCTCGAAACGCGCCGGCAGACCTTCGGCGAAGATGCCGTCGAGTGACGCCTCGAGCGCGCGCAGCAGCGACACCGCATGCGTCGAGAAGTACTTGCGCGGGTCGTCGACGGACAGGTCCCAGCGGCGCAGGTCGGTGTAGTACGCGCGGATGTCGCCGAGCAACTCGCGGCGCCGCCGGGCGCGTTCCGACACGGCCAGCAGGGCGAGACCGGGCGGAACGCTGAGCGCCTTCTGCGCCCCGGTGAGGAGCACGTCGACGTCCCATTCGTCCATCGCCTCCTCGATACCCCCGGTGGCGCAGACGCCGTCGACCACGATGATGGCGTCCGGTGCCGCAGCTCGTGCCACGGTGGCGAGACCGGCGCAATCAGCGAGCACACCGCTGCTGGTGTCGACGTGAGTCATGCATACCAGCGCCGGGGCATCGCCGTCGAGGATCCGCTCCCGCAACGCGCCGGCATCAACGTGCTCACCCCACGCAACCTGCAGCAGGTCGGCGCGCAATCCCAGCGCGCCCGCAAGCTCCGCGAAGCGATCACCGAAGAAGCCGTGGCTCACCACCACGACGCGTTCCCCGGGCGCGGCATGGTTGACGAGCGCCGCCTCCATGGCGAGCGTGCCCGCTCCCGCGAAACAGTGCACGCGCGCGTCCGCCGAGCCCATGAGACGGCGGATCCCGCGCTGGATGCGCAGCATGGTCGCGGCGTTCTCGGGCCCGGTGTGGCTGCGCACCGGTTCGGCAAGTGCGGCGAGCACGTCGGGCGCGACCGGCGTCGGTCCGGGGATCATGAGCAGCGGCGGCGTCGTCATGAGCCGCCCCATGCTGGCACACGGGCGACGTCGCCGTTGGCGCCCGCGCTGACTACGCCCCAGTCGATGTGGGCCGTGCCACCGCGCCCTGCCTGGCGCTCTCCCGGGCGGCGTCGATGATCTCCAGTCCCCGCACGGCATCGTTCGCGCCGACGGGGGGTTGGGCCCCATCGCGAAGCATGCGGAGGATGCCGGCGTAGAACTCCTGCCACCGGCCCGGGATGGTGGGGACCGGTTCGGAGGCATCGCCCCGGACCAGCCGGCCCCAGCGATCCGGCGGGTCGACCGCGAAGCCGGGCTCGTCGGGCCTGCGGCCGGCTCGCAACGCGTCCTCCTGTCCGTCAAGGTGATCCACGACGAACGCTGCGCGATCGCCGAGCACCCGCAGCCGTGGGCCCTGGGTCGCGGCCAGGGCGCTCGCCCACAGATGCGACAACACCCCAGACCGGTGGTGGAGGGCGAGAAAGACGTCGTCGTCAGCTCCGCCCCTGCGCGAGAGCACCTCCGCGTAGACGTCGTCCACCGCGCCGAAGAGCGTCGTCGCCTGGTCGACAAGATGCGCGCCGAGGTCGAGCAGGATCCCGCCGCCCATCTCGGCGCTGCGGACCTCCCTCCATCCGGAGGCCGCGATGGGACGCCAGCGCTCGAAACGAGACTCGTAGCGGAGCACCTTCCCGAGCCGTCCCTCGGCAAGAAGGTCGGAGAGGGTGAGATGGTCGGAGTCCCAGCGCCGGTTGAGAAACGGCACCAGGGGCACCTCCCGCGCCGTGGCCTGGTCGACCAGGGAGCGCGCCGACGCCGCGGCGGTGGCGATCGGCTTTTCGACCACGACGGCGATCCCCGCATCGATAGCGGCACCCGCAACCGCCCCGTGTGATCCGGAGGGCGTCGCGACCACCACAAAGTCGTGGCGATCGCCATGCGACCAGAGATCCTCGGGTGATGGGAGGACCCGAGCGTCAGGAAAGTCGCGTCGCGCCTCGGCCTGGCGCTCGGGATTGGCGGTGACGATCGCATCGACACGCAACCCCGGTGTTGCCGCGATGAGGGGGCCGTGGAACACCCGGCCGGACAGGCCGTAGCCGACGATCGCCACCCTCAGATCGGCGATGCTCGCCTCCTCGCTCCCCGCCTAGATCGAATCGCGACGGAAGGCTGCAATCACGATCGGTGCATCCTCACGAACCGACACGTCGGTGCCGTCGGCGAAGAAAACTCGCGTGGTGCCGGCGGCAACCTGGCGAACCTGAGTCACCGCGTCCACGTTGATGTACGTCGATGCGTCGCCATCGTTGAGATGGAGCACGACCCATTTCGCCACCGCTCGAGTTTAGTCAGGGGTCATCGGGGCGTCAAACACAGGCGTGATACGAAAGCCGTTGTGTCGCCATGGCGCGACGGCGGGGTCGTCGATCTCGACGGAGACGCTTGTGACGGTGTTGAACGGGACTCGACAACGCACCATCGCTGCGGGCCGTCGCGTCAAGCCGTTCGCGCCCGAAGCGCTGATCGCCAAGCTGGAGTCGTCGGCTCGCGTCATGGGCGGTTCCGGCGGCGCCTCGGGATGGTTCTCTCAGGATCGTCCCAAGCCCGCGGCCGTCGGTTGAGCATGGGTCGCGCTCGCGGCTGACCTCGCGCACGGTTCGGCGAGAATGGCTGCGTGCCTCACCCGCTCCGCTTCGGTTACAAGGTCTCGGCCGAGCAGTTCGGCCCATCGGAACTGCTGGATTTCACGCTCGCCGCGGAGCAAATGCGGTTCGACACCGCGGGCATCAGCGACCACTTCCAACCCTGGCGGCACAGCGGCGGCCACGCGCCGTTCTCGCTGGCGTGGCTGGGCGCCGCCGGACAGGCCACCGAGCGGATCCAGCTCGGCACCAGCGTGCTCACCCCGACGTTCCGCTATCACCCCGCCGTCGTCGCGCAGGCGATCGGCACGCTCGGGTGCCTGTTCCCCGGGCGCGTCTGGCTCGGCGTCGGCACCGGCGAGTCGCTCAACGAAGCGCCGCTCGGCGTCGAGTGGCCGGACAGCAAGGAACGCTTCGCGCGCCTCAAGGAGGCGGTCGCGCTCATCCAGACGCTGTGGTCGGAGGAGCGGGTCAGCTTCGACGGCGCGTTCTACCGAACCCGCAACGCGACCATCTACGACCGCCCCGAGACACCGGTGCCGCATCTACATCGCCGCGTCCGGCCCGGCAGCGGCACGGCTCGCCGGGCGCGTGGCCGACGGGCTGATCTGCACCAGCGGCAAGGGGATGGAGCTGTACGCGGAGATCGCTGTTGCCGGCGGTGACCGAGGGCGCGCGCGCCGCCGGACGCGATCCGGCGGACGCTCGACCTGGCGATCGAGATGAAGGTGTCGTTCGACACCGATGCCGACCGGGCCCGCGAGGACACCAGGCACTGGGCCGCGCTGGCGCTGTCTCCCGAGGAGAAGATCGGCGTCGACGATCCGCTGGAGATGGAGCGCCTCGCTGACGCGCTGTCCGACCGAGCGCAGCCGCCAGCCGCTGGATCGTGTCGACGGATCCCGACGAGCACGTGGAGCGGATCCGTCCCTACCTCGACCTCGGCTTCACGCACCTCATCTTCCATGCGCCCGGTGCGGATCAGCGTCGATTCCTGGAGCTCTACGCACGCGACGTCCTGCCGCGACTCCGGCGGGTGACCGCCTGACCGGCTACCCCTGGACCGTCGGCCCGCTCCGGTCAACGGTGATGCGCAGGAGCACGCGCTGCTCCCGCACCATCGCGTCGCGGTAGTCCTGCCAGTCGGGATGTTCGCCGACCGTCTCGCGGTAATAGTCGACCAGCGGTTCGAGCGCCTCGGGGAGGCTCAGCACCTCCGCATTGCCTTCGACGCCGTACCAGGCGCCGAAGAAGCGCTCGCTGATGACGCAGAGACTGGCGCGAGGGTTGCGACGCAGGTTGTGCGTCTTCATCGCTCCCTCGCGGGTGCTGACCACGACGCGTGACCCCGAGTCCACGCCCGCCAGGACCGGCGAGAGTTGCGCCTGTCCGTCCCTGCGGTAGGTCGCGAGCACGCCGCGGTGATGGCGGCGGATGAAGTCGAGGGCCGCCTCATGCGCCATGGGCCGACTTTAGATGTTGCAGGAGCGCGGCCGCACAGCGTCGCTCGCCGTCCGCGTCGGACATGATCGTGTCGTCGACGTGCACGCGCATGCCCAGCGCGCGGATGGAGTCCTGGAGGGCCGCGTCGGTCCGATCGATCACCATGGTTGCAGCGGTGCCGGCATAGCGGCGCGCGACCCCGAGCGCCGTCGCCTCCTCGCCGAGTCCCTGCAGCATCTCGACGGTCGGACCCTTGAGCGAACGGCCGCCGACGACGGGGGACACGACGGTGACCCGCGTGCGATGGAGATGCGCACCGAGCACCGCGAGGATTGGATCGACGCTGATCACCGGATTGGACGGACCGATGACGACCGCGTCGGCATCGAGCACCGCGGTGAGCGCTTCGGGCGTTGGACGCGCCGCGTCGACGCCCTGGAAACGCACGCCGCGCACCGCCGGCCGGCAGCGCTCTCGCACGAACCACTCCTGCATGCTGAGCTCGCCCGAGTCGGTGAGCACGCGGGTGCGCACCGGCTCGTCGCTCATGGGCAGCACCGCTGCGTCGACCCCCAACGCGCGCGCGATGTGCGCCACCGCCTCGGTGAGCCGGAGACCGCGGCGCATGAGCGACGCTCGAAGCAGATGGACCGCGATGTCGCGATCCCCGAGCTGGAACCATGTCTCCTCGCCGAGCGTCGCGAGCATCTCGAGGGTGTGAAATGTGTCGTCGCGCACGCCGAAGCCGCTGGTCTCGTTGAAGCGACCCGCGAGGCGGTAGAGGATCGCGTCCACGTCGGGGCTCACCAGGAGACCCCAGAACTCGTCGTCGTCGGCCGTGTTGACCACTATCGAGAGGTCGCCGCGCGGCAGCACGGCGGTCAGCCCCGCGGCGAGCCTGGCGCCGCCGGTGCCGCCGGACAGCAGCGCGATCCTCACCGGAACAGGTCGAGCTCCTGCGGCCGGACCAGCTCATGGCCGGTCCCTGACACGCCCTCGAACACCTCCAGCCCGTGCACGACGACCACCGGCACCCGCCGGGTCTTGCCCATGAGGAGCTCGGCGGCCGCAGCCAGCTCGTCGGCCACCGCCACCACCGTCGCCTGCAGCGGCATGCCGAAGTCGTCGGGGCGGCCGCGGTAGTCGACCACGGCGGGGATGCCCGCCACGCCCAGCGCCACGTTGACCAGGCCCATCCGCCACGCGCGTCCGAAGGTGTCGCTCACGATCACCCCCACGCGCGCTCCCGACAGCGACGCGATCCGCTCCTGCAGCGCCCGCGCGCTCGCGTCGCAGTCGACCGGGAGCAGGCAGACGTCATCGTCGCCGGCGACGTTGGAGCGGTCGACCCCGGCGTTGGCGCACACGAATCCCTGGCGAGTCTCGACGATGAGCACGCGGTCATCGCGAACCACTCGCGTGCTCTCGTCGAGGATCACCTGCACGAGCCGTGGATCCGCGCCAAGGCGCCCGGCCAGGTCCCGGGCGCGCTTCGAAGGAGCCACGTCGGCGAGATTGCGCAGCCGTCCCTCGGCTTTGGACACGACCTTCTGGGCGACGACAACCACGTCGCCGCTCTGCAGCGCCGGGGCCCTGCCCACGATGAGCGCTCCAAGGTCATCCCCGGGACCGATCTCGGGCAGGCCCTCGACCCCATGCAGCTCAACCTTCACGCGGTCGGCTCGAGCCGCCGCCAGGCGGCGAGGTCCGGCGGCTCGTCGAGGTCCAGGGCCAGGCTGGGATCGTCGTGGAGGATGAAGCGGCGGCCGCGGCGTTGCGCCTCCTGCGCGAACCGAGGCAGGGAGGCTTCGCCGAAGTGCAGATCGAAGTCGCCGGGAGGCCGCAGCAACAGGGCGTTGGTGCCCTGCCTGCCCGCCGCGGGAGCGGCGATGACGATGTTGCCTTCCTCGTCAGAGCGGGCCAGCATCCGCCGGAGGCCGGCCGCATCGACGAGCGGGAGATCAGAGCTGAGCACCAGCGCGGCGCCGGCGCCCCGCCGCGCCACCTCGTCGAGCCCGAGTCTGGCGGCGGGGTTCTGGCCGCCCGGTTCCGGCTCGACCACGAGCGCCGCCCCTTTCGCGCGCGCGAGATCGCCCGCCTCGGAGGAGCCGCAGACCGCGAGAGTCGGCGCCACCGCGAGCGCCGCGTCAAGGGCTCGAGCCGCGGTCATCTCCGCCAGCGCTCGACGCGTCGCCGGTTGTATCGCCGGCGCGAGCCTGCTCTTGGCGGTGCTGAAGTCCTTGATGAGCACCACGATCCAGACGGTCGGACTTGTCAAATCCGGGCGCCGCATTCAGAGGCGAGCACAGCCTCCGGACGGCGTGGCGCAGCGACCACGTCGCGCGGCTTGAGCATGTTGAGAGTCGTGACCGCGGCCACGAGCACGATGGCTCCGACGACCTCGATGCCGTAGAAGGGCACGCCGAGACCGACCGGCTTGGGCAGCGAGAACACCAGGAACAGCGCGCCGGGGTAGGCAAGCTCGGCGATCGAGGCCATCGACGCAGGAGTGTTCGAGAGCGCACGGTAGTAGAGCAACATCGCGAGCAGTCCAGGGACCAAGGCGATGCCGATGAAGCTGGGGATCTGGTGCACCGAGTAGCGGCCGAGCGCGCCGGCACCGCCGTTGACGAGCATGAGCACGAAGAGCACCGGCAGCGCCAGGGTGAAGCGCATCGCCGCGGTGGTGACGAAGGACACGTTCGAGAGGCTGTAGCGTCCGAAGACGGTGCCCGACGCCCAGAGCAGCACCGCCCCGAGCACCAGGATCGCGGCGAGCAGCTGCGCGTGCTGCACCGAGGCGAACGGTGCGAGCGGATTCTGCGGGAAGACGATCAGATACACGCCGGCGAGCGCACACGCGGCGAGTGGCCAGAAATATGGCTTGCGACGCTCCTTGAGCACGATGCGCGCCAGGGCGACGCCGAAAACCGGTTGCAGAAGGTAGAGCAGGTAGACCTCGTTCTCGACGTTGTAGTCCGGCGCGGCGTGTGCCGGAAACGCGTAGCCGAGCGCCTGGGTGAAGAGCACCGTCGCGAACGCCTGCGCGCCGATCGCGATGATGCCCATGGCGACCCACTGGCGCGGCGGGAGGTGGCGCAGCTCATGACGCACGCGTCCGAGCACCGGGAGAAAGCACAGCGCGATGAGCAGCGATTCGGCGAAGACGATCTCGCTCGCGGACAGCTGCTGTGTGAGCGCCGGGCGGAAGTACGCGTCAGAAGCCCAGAGCGCAGCCGCCGCGGCCACCGCCAGGGCTCCCATCCGATCGATCAGGGTGCTGCCTCTCGACAGCATCAGGGTCGGGTTCCCCCGCTCGAGCCGGTTCGGCCGCGGCGCCGGCGTTCGAAGTGCACCAGTAAATTACACTCGAAGGGCCGTGCGACCGCGCCGGACCCAATTGCAATTCTGGAGACTCCCCACATGCTCTACGGCAAGGAACACGTCGACCGCTATGTCGAGACGGACGGCGAGGAAGGCTTTGACTGGCGCAACGGCGCGTCCATCCTGATCCTCACCACCACCGGGCGCAAGACCGGGGAACAGCGAAGCAACGCACTGATTTTCGGCCGCCACGGTGACGACCTCCTGGTTGTCGGCTCGAAGGGCGGGGCACCCGCTCCGCCGCAGTGGTACCTCAACCTGCAGGCGAATCCCGAGGTGCACGTCCAGGTGAAGGGCGATCGTTTCGCGGCCCACGCGCGTACCGCGAACGCCGAGGAGAAGCCGGAGCTGTGGCGGATCATGACCTCCATCTGGCCGGACTACGACGGGTACCAGACGCGGACCTCCCGCGAGATTCCCGTGGTCATCCTCACCCGCGACTGAATGCGCCCATGACCCACACCACAACGGTCGGTAGCGTCGCCGCGCTCAAGGAACTCATCGGTGAGCATCTCGGGTACAGCGACTGGTGGGAGATATCGCAGGAGCGGATCGCGACGTTCGCGGACGCGACCGACGACCATCAGTGGATCCACGTTGACGCGGAGCGAGCCGCCGCGGGTCCGTTCGGCACCACCATCGCGCACGGATACCTGACGCTGTCGCTGCTCGTCCCGATGTGGCACCAGATCCTGCGGTTCGAGGGTCTGCGCCTCGGCGTCAACTACGGACTCAACCGCGTGCGGTTTCCCTCGCCGGTGCCGGTTGGCTCGAGGATCCGCGCTGGAGCGACACTCGTGTCGGTCGAGGCCGCCGCCGACGGCAGCACCCAGGCGGTGGTTGACTTCGTCGTCGAGCGTGAGGGTGCCGACAAGCCCGTCTGCATCGCGCAGGGGATCTACCGCCTCTACGCCTGAGGGCTGCGTCTCAGCGGGGCACGCTCCCTCGCAGATCCGGGAAATCCTCTTCCCAGTACTCGTTTTCGGCTCGATCTCCGGCGCCGCGCCCTCGGAGCGAGTGCTCCCTGGCGCGAAGGTCGACGCGCCTGATCTTCCCGGAGATGGTCTTCGGCAACTCGGCGAATTCCATCCGGCGCACGCGTTTGTACGCGGCCAGGTTGGCGCGCGCATGTTCGAGGATCGAATGCGCCAATTCCCTTGATGGTGCGTAGCCGCTCCCGACCGCGACGAAGGCCTTGGGTACCGCCAGCCGGATCGGGTCCGGTGACGGCACCACGGCCGCCTCCGCAACGGCGGGGTGCTCGATGAGGACGCTCTCGAGCTCGAACGGAGAGATGCGGTAGTCCGATGACTTGAAGACATCGTCCGAGCGACCGACGTAGGTGATGTACCCATCGCCGTCGCGCGACGCGACGTCGCCGGTGTGGTAGAAGCCGTCGCGCATCGCGTCGGCGGTCTGCTCGCTGTCATCGCGATAGCCGACCATCAGTCCCACCGGTCGCTGCGACAGGTCGATGCAGATCTCGCCATGGTCGCCGTGCGCGCCGCTCGCCGGATCGATGAGCTCGATGACGTAGCCAGGGAGTGGCCGCCCCATCGAGCCCGCCTTGACGCGCTGCCCAGATGAGTTCGCCACCTGGGCAGTCGTCTCCGTTTGACCGTAGCCATCGCGGATGGTGAGGCCCCACGCCTGCCGCACCTGATCGATCACCTCGGGGTTGAGTGGCTCGCCGGCGCTCAGCACCTCGCGCAGCGGCGGCCGCCAGGCGCGCAGGTCCTCCTGGATGAGCATCCGCCACACCGTCGGCGGCGCGCAGAAGCTGGTGACCGAGCAGCGCGTCAACGTGTCCAGCAGCCGGCCGGCCGAGAAGCGCGCGGCGTTGAGGATGAGCACCGTTGCCTCTGCGTTCCACGGCGCAAAGACGTTGCTCCATGCGTGCTTCGCCCATCCCGGCGACGACAGGTTGAGGTGGACGTCACCCGGCTGCAGTGCGATCCAGTACATCGTGGAGAGATGGCCGACCGGGTAGCTGACGTGCGTGTGCTCGACCAGCTTCGGCTTGGCGGTGGTGCCGGAGGTGAAGTAGAGGAAGAGCGGGTCGCTCGCCGGCGTCGGTCCGTCGGGCACGAAATCCCCACCGCGACTCAGGAAGTCGTCATAGCTCAGCCAGCCGTCGACCGGAGCGCCGACCGCGATGCGTGTGTAGCCGCCGCCGACCGCGGTGAACAGCCCCGTCTGCGCGGATTCGGCGATGACGTGCGCAACGTGTCCGCGCGTCACCCGATCGGCGATGTCCGACGACGTCAGCAGCGTCGTCGACGGGATCATCACCGAGCCAAGCTTGGTGAGCGCCAGGATGCATTCCCACAATGCGGCGCGATTGCCGAGCATCAACAGGGTGCGGTCGCCGCGACGCACCCCGTGGTCGCGAAGCCACGACGCCAGGGCGTTGGAGCGAGCGGCAAGCTCCGCGAACGAGAGGACGGTCTCGCTGCCGTCCTCGTCGACGATCCACAGCCCCGGCCGCTCGTTGCCGTTCGCGATGACGTCGAACCAGTCGAGCGCCCAGTTGAACCGTTCGGGGCGCGGCCAGCGAAAGTCGCGATAGGCGGTCTCGTAGTCCTGTCGATGCGCGAGCAGGAAGTCACGAGCCGTCCTGAAATCCACGGGCTCAGTCGCTCCTCGACCTGATGGTGCGGGCCGTCTCCATCAGGCGACCCGCGCGAGCGGGATCGACCGAGCCCCAGGTGTTGCCGTCGATCTTGAGGCTGGTGCCGACGATGACCCCGTCGGCGACCGCGAAGATCTCCGCGAGCCGGTCGGCGCTGACGCCGGTGTTGGCGAAGACCGGGACGTCGGGCACCGCGTCCTTGGCGTTCTGCAGGTCGCTCATCGAGGACGGCACGCCGGCGGCCGGACCGGAGATGAGGATCGCGTCGACGCCGAGGAACGCCGCACCCCGGGCTCGATCGGCGATGCTGCGCGAGCCGAGGGCGCTGCTGAACTCGGGCGAGATGTTGTCGAAGAGCGCAACCTCGTCGGCCGCGATCGCGGTGCGATACCCGGCAAGATCCCCGATCGACGGGGCGATCAGCCCGAGGTCGCTCTCGTACACGCCGGTGAGGACCTCGCGGATGAAGCCCGCTCCCGTGGCTCGCGCCACCGCGAGGCTCGCCTTCGCATCCCAGAGAATGTTCACGCCGAACGGAACGCGCACCGACGTCCGCAGCTCGCCGATGATCGCCGCCATCGCCGCCGGGATCTCGGGTCCCACCACCAGTTGGTAGGGGATGTCGGCCTCGTTGCAGAAGAGCACGCCGTCGACGCCGGCCTCCTGCAGGGTCTCGAGGTCCCGGCCGACGATGTCGACCAGGTGGGCCCGCCCCAACTCGCGGTTGTGACGCGGCCGGCCGGGCAATGCGGGGAAGTGCAGCATCGCCACCACCGGTCGGGTGGTGCCGAACCGCTGTGTCAGCGAGAGACTCATCCCGTCCTCCTGTGGTGGTGCCGGTTGATGAATTCGACAACAGCCCGATTCCAGTGTTCAGGATTTTCCAGGAATGCCGCGTGTCCCCCGGGAACGATCGCCCAGCTAGCTCGGGGCAGCTCCTCGTACAGCCGGTGCGAGAGCGAGAGTCTGATGATGATGTCGTCGTCGGCGGCGATCACCAGCGCCGGGGTCCGCAGTCCCGCCAGGCGGTTGCCGCAATCGTGCGTCAGGAGCGCCGCGATCTGCGCCGCAAACGACCCTGCGGGCTGAGCGGTGCGCTCACCCTCCTCGAGCAGAGTCGCCAGGCGCTCCGGCTGGGTCTCGTAGAAGGTGGGACTGAAGACCCACGGCGCCTGCTGCCGCATCATCACCGCCATGCTCGCGGCTTCGGCGATCTGTCCCCAGACGTCGAACGCGGCCCGCGTGTACGCGTCGGGCTTGGCGTAGGTGTTGGCGAGCACTACCGACACCAGGTCCTCCGGGTAGGCGAGCGCGTACTCCTGGGCGACGAGGCCGCCCAGCGAGACACCCGCCATGTGGAACGGTGCGAGGTCGAGGGCATCGACAAGCGCTTTGGTGTCCGCCGCCATCGCTCGGCTGGTGTACGGGCCGGGTGGGTGCGATGAGCCGCCCGCACCCCGGTTGTCGAAGGTGACGACGCGCAGGCCGGCGGCCACGAAGTCGCCGACCTGCCGTGCCCATGCCTGCAGATCGTCCCCGACCCCGTTGACCAGCACGAGAGTCTCGGGTCCGGCGCCGTCGACCCGGTAGTGCATGTCGATGCCGTTGGCGTGCGCAACCGGCATTCGATTACCCCTCGAGCCCGTGTGCGCGAATCGCGGTGCGCCAGATGTCGATCGAAGCAACGAGGTCCTCGACCACTCGCTCGTCGGGATCCTCCCAGCTCGGGATGATCTCGAAGATGAGATCGACGTCGCCGGCCCCCGCGCCCTCCAGGGTCTCGAGCACCCTGTCCGCGTCGATGATGCCGGTCGCGTTGTGCGCAGCGGTGAACGGCCAGTGGTGGTCTGCGAGGCCATCGGATTGCTGGAGTTGCACCTCGACGAGCCGTCCGCCGAAACGCCGCAGCCAGGCGTAGGGATCGCGCTCCTCGCCCGTTGTGCCGGGCACGCACTGGTGACCGACGTCGAGGCAGAGGCGCCACGGGACGCTTTCGGCGTCGCCCTCGGTGAGCAGGTCCTCGACCTGCGCCATCGTCGACGGCTCGCGCACCGCGACGAGGTTCTCGACGAGGAGGTACTCGAGCCCGGCGTTCCTCGCATGCCGAGCGATGGTGGCGAGGTCGCGCTTCAGGCCGTCCCAACGTTCCGCACGATGTTCGGGCACCGCCCAGTCGGACACGCTCATGGACCCGACGTGCCCCCCGGTCGCGCCCACCCCGAGCGCGGCGGTCATGGTGACGACCTCCTGGTACCAGTCGAGCGCGGCGTCACGGCGAACCGGGTCCGGGTGCATGAGCAGGTTGAGCGAGTAGGCGGTGAGGCCGGTGAACGTGGCGTGGGCACGCAGGCCGTTGGCGTCGAGTGCCGCGCGGGTTCGCTCGATGGCACGCCGGCGGCCCGCGAACGTGTCTGTCCCCTCGATGAGGTCGAGCGACAGCTCCACCAGGTCCAGGCCGAGGTCGTTGCGGACCACGGATGCCCAGTCCACCGGACGGGGCCAGCGCTTGAGCGCGAAGCACGTGTTGATGCCGAGCTGCACCTTCATGTCCCGCCTCCCGGCAGGCGTACCGCTGCCGCCGGCATCGATGTCGTGGCAGCCGTCCGCACCAGCGGAGAGCCCACGACCTCGCGATAGTGCTCGTAGATCGCCAGGTACCTCTCGTGGTTGGCCGCGTCCGGTTCGATCGGTGGATCGCGGCGGCATGCGGTGGCCATCGCGGAGTCCGGGCTCGAGTACACCCCGACGCCGAGCCCCGCGAGCAGCGCCACCCCGGCGGCGGTCGCATCGCCGGGGACGCGCGAGACGGGGATGCCGAGCACGTCGGCCTTGATGCGGTTCCAGGTCCGGAGCGACGCGGGCCGGCCGGACACGCGCAGCTCGGTCACCGGCGTGCTGGCGCGTCCCAGGGTCTCCAGGTGCGCCCTGATCCCGAAGGCGACGCCCTCCAGGGTCGCCCGTGCCCACGCCTTGCGATCGTGCCGCATCGACAGACCCAGGGCCGTGCCCCGGAGCGACGGATCGTCGCGTTCGCCGTCACCCAGCACCGGGATGAACAGCAGGCCGTCGGACCCGGGCGAAACGCCGGCGGCTTCCTGGTCGAGGAGCTCGAAGTCGCCGGCCCGCGGGTTGCGGCTGCGTCCTCCATACATCAGACGCGCGAGCCACTCCACCGCCTCACCGGCGGTGTTGATCCCGACCTCGGTGACATAGCCGGTGTCCGTGACCGCGCTCGGGTAGTGAGTCACCGCGAGATCGGGGGTCGGCTCGCTCACCACCGTGTTGAGGCACGTCGAGCTGCCCGCCATCTCGCTCGCCGGTCCGGGCGCGGCGACGCCGGCGCCGAACGCGCAGGCGATGCTGTCGCCCGCCCCGGCGACGACGGGAACCGGGCGCGACAGTCCCAGGCGTCGCAGCAGCGAGGGTCGCACCTCGCCGATCACCGACCACGACGGGTGGGGCTCGGGCAGCTGCCGCAGGGTGATGCCCACCGCATCCACGAGCTCGGGCGACCAGGAGCGCCTGCGCAGATCAAGGAGCGCGCTCGCGGCCGCCATACTCCAGTCGGTCACGGTCTCGCCGGTGAGGGTCAGCGCCACCAGGTCGGTGGGCTCGAGGAACAGGTGTGCAGCCTTGAAGACCGCGGGCTCGTGGGCTCGAATCCAGAGGATCTTCGCCGCGACGTGAAAGGCGGCGGGCACGTGCCCGGTGAGCGTGTGGAGATATTCGTCTCCAAAGCGGCTGCGGAACGCATCGGCCTCCGCCACGGCACGGTTGTCCCGATAGATGATCCCCGGCCGCAGCGGCACCCCATGCCCGTCGATCGGGACCACCGAGGGGCACTGACCGGTGAGCCCGATCGCGTGGATCTGATGATACGGACCGAGCCTCGCGATCAGCTCCCCCAAAGCCGCAAGCGACGCGTCGCGCCAGCTCGTCGCGTCCTGCTCGGCCCACCCGTCGTGGGGCATCCGCGTCGGATAGGGGCGCCGGATCTCGAGCAGGTGCCCGCCCGATGCGTCGTACGCGGTCGCGCGCG
The DNA here is from genome assembly GCA_963768105.1 of Candidatus Dormiibacterota bacterium. Taxonomy (GTDB): domain Bacteria; phylum Chloroflexota; class Dormibacteria; order Aeolococcales; family Aeolococcaceae; genus Palsa-851. The sequence continues at coordinate 522,140 of CAVYGR010000002.1, forward strand.
CGCCCGAGGTGCCGACGTCGATGGAGACCAGGGCGTCGACTGTCGTCACCGCACGCGCCTAGCCGCGGACCAGCTGCTGGGCCTTGACCTTGTCACCGTCGAGGGTGATCAGGGCGCCGTTGAGGGCGCCGGTGGAGTAGTCGCTCCCCGGGTTGACGACCACCGTGCGGCCGAGGCGCCGGATCCCCGAGGAACTCATGGATGTGTCCGTGGAGGCCGAGCATCGGCTGATAGGCCTGCTCGGCCTCGAGGACGGCGGTGCTTCCGACGGCCACCATCTGCACCTGGCCGAGCGAGGCCTGCACGACCAGGTTCGCATCGAGGAGCGGAGCCTCGTCGAGCTGGGTTCCGTACGGCGGCGCATGCAGGTTGAACACCGCGCGTTCGGGGTGTCGCAGCGCGGGCACCATCGCGTCGATCGAGGCCCTCAGCTGGGTCTCGTTCTGCTCTCGGTAGGTGTGCCACGGCGTGACGTTGGAGTACCCGCAGCTGATCATCTCGTGCTCGTTGTCGAGCCAGACGACCTTGCCCTCGTCGTGCGTGCCCCAGGGCGCGCTGTCGAGGAGCGCCCCGAGCTCCTCGGGGTCGTCGTTCCCGAGCATGAAGTAGAGGGGGATCCCGAGCGGCCGGAGGCGCGCGTCGGCGAGCTCGAGCCACTCGGTGAGGCGCGTGCGCATGAGCTGCAGGAACAGCGGATCGAGCCCTCCGTTGGCCTCCATCGCCTCCAGTTCTCCCGGGTCTGCGCGGTACGAGTAGTAGCCGTGATCGGCGATCAGCTTCTCGAGCGCGACCAGTTCCGGGCCGTCCTCGACGTCGTAGTCGGTCCCGACGAATCTGCAGACCCAGCGTCCGCCGGGCGCCCGCACGATCGACTGGATCGCCTTGCCCGCCACGTCGCCACCGAGGATGAGCACGTTGGGCTCGTAGACCTTGGTTGCATTGATGAACTTGCGAAAGCAGACGCTCGAGCCGTGCAGGTCGCTGACGAAATAGATCCTGGTCTTGGCCATCTCAGACCGCGACCGCGGCGCGCGAGCGCTGCACGGCGGTCATGAATCGGCTCGCGCGATGCGGATCGACGGCGTTCCAGGTCACCCCGTCGCGCTTCAGGCTGGTGCCGACGAACATGCCGTCCGCGATCGCCAGGATCTCGTCGACCGTGTCCTCGCGCACCCCGGTGTTGGCGAGCACCGGCATGTCGGGGACGGCAGCCTTGGCCTCGAGCAGCTCGTCGGGGTTGGTGGAGGTCCCGGTGAGCTGGCCGCTGATGAGGATCGCATCGATGCCCAGGTACGACGCGCTCCTCGCCCGCGCCGCGATCGAACGCGTGCCCATACCGCTCGCGAACTCGGGCGTGATGTTGCTGAAGAGCGCGACCGAACCGGCGCCGATGTGCTCGCGGTACGCGGCGATGGCGCCGAAGTCCGGCTGCATGATGCCGAGGTCGCTCTCGAAGACGCCGGTGAAGACCTCGCGGACGAAGGCGGCGCCGGTGGCGCGCGCGACGGCGAGGCTGGCGACCGGGTCCCAGACCAGATCGACCCCGAAGGGACGCGAGATCCGCGTGCGCAGCTGACCGATGACCGCCGCCATGCCGGCGGCCACCTCGGGCCCGACGCCGATCTGATAGGGCAGGTCGGCTTCGTTGCAGAAGAGAAACCCGTCGACCCCGGCAACCTGCAGCGCCTCGAGGTCGCGTCCGACGGTGTCGACGACGTACGCCATGCCCGCGGAGCGATCGTGCCGCGGCCGTCCCGGCATCGCGGGCAGGTGGAGCATCGCGATGATCGGCTTGTCGACGCCGAACAGGCGCTGCAGGAGCGTCACGCCCGGCCCCGGACGTCTGCCGATCGTGTGCCCGCGGAGCGATCGGCGTGCGAGGAGGTGGTCGCGGGGGTGGCAACCACGACCTCCACCCCACAGTGTTCGATGCGTTCGATCTCGTCGGGGTCAGCGGTGGCGTCCGTCACCACCGCCGTCACGTGCTCCAGCGGCGCAACCGTGCTCATGGCCACCGCACCAAACTTGGAACCGTCGGCGATGACGATGATCCGTTCGGTGCGTTCGAGACCGCCGCGGATCACGTCGGCGTCGCGGTCATCGAGCTCGGTGACCCCACGGCGCGCCGAGAGTCCGGCGGCGCCGATCACCGCGGTGTCGGTGTTGTAGCGTCGCACCGCCTCGACGGCCGATGCGCCGATGCAGGTGAGCTCGTCCTGACGCACCAGGCCTCCGGCGATGATCACGCGAACGTTGCGGGTGCCCAGCAGGCTCGCGACCGCGAGCGACGGCGTGATCACCATCAGGTCCTCTCGCGCTGGCAGCAGGCGTGCGAAGTGTTCGACGGTGGTGCCGATGCCGAGGAACATTGAGCGCACGCCGATCGTGAGGTCGGCCGCGTGTTTGGCGATCAGGCGCTTCTCCTTCGCGTGCCTGAGGGTGCGGGCGATGGCTCCCACCTCGAAGGTGCGCACCAGATGCGTGGTGGCGCCGCCGTAGGTCCGTCGCACGAAGCCGTCGCGCTCGAGGCGACGGAGGTCGCGGCGTATGGTCATCTCCGAGACCATGAAGTCACGCGCCAGGGTGCCGACCTCGATCGCCTGGTCCTCGGCAACGCGCTCCAGCACCTTCAGGCGCCGCTCAACCGCTAGCACGTCGCGAATCTCCTTCGCACTGTCAGGTTGTGACCGGAAGGTGTCCCTCCGTGTCCGAACCCTCTTGACACTCGTGTTCGATTATGTTCAACTCTGCCTGCTTTTGACGCGTGTGTCAAGTTGGGGCAGCTAGGCCGCCGGAGGGTCGCAATGGCAACCGCGAGCAGGCTCTTCGTCCGTAACAGCACCGGATTGGTGCGTTCCGCGTCCGCCCTCGACGCCACGATCTTCAACGCGGTCATCTCCGCGCCGATCGGGTCGACCATCGCGTACTCGATCTTCTTCACCCTTGTCTCGTTCCCCGGCGCAGACGTGGCCGGCGTGCTCATCATCACTGCGCTCATCAACATCCCGGTCCTGATCATGTTTGCGCTCCTCGCGTCGAGCATGCCGCGTGTCGGCGGGGACTACGTCTGGGTGAGCCGTGTGCTGGCTCCACCGCTGGCGCTGATCTCCAACCTCTGCATGATCATGGGGGGTCTGCTGGGCGCCGCATTCTTCGCCAAGTTCTTCTCCCTGCTCGCGCTCGGCCCCGTCCTGGTTGCCCTCGGGGCGTTGTTCAGCAACACCACGCTTATCGATTGGGGGAACGCGTTTCAGACCAACAACAGCTGGATCCTCGGCGCGTCGCTCTTCATGGTGGCGCTCCAGACGATCATCCTGATTCGTGGCACCAAGTCGACCTTTCGCTGGCAGAACTACTCGTTCCTCATCGCCATGCTGGGCACGCTGCTCGCGTTTGTCGTCCTCGCCGTCGGCAGTCAGACGGACTTCTTCTCGCATTTCAATGCGCTGAACGCGAGCTTCGGTGGCGGCAACGTCTCCAAGGTCATCGCGGGAGCGCCGGGCGCTGCCAGGGCGGCGCCCAACCTGGGCAACTGGAGCGCCACGCTCCCGACACTCTTCTCGATCCAGGGATTCATGATGTGGAACTTCTGGTCGGTATACATGTCGGGCGAGTTGAAGAGCGCCTCCAACCGCGGCCGCCAGCTGTCCGTCATGTTCGGGGCTCTTGCCTGGGACGCCATCCTGCTCGTCATCGGGACGCTGCTCCTCTTCCACGTCGCCGGCTACAACTTCGTCTACGCGCTCAACTCCGCGGCGAACAGCGCGTACAAGATCCCGTCGGGGCCGTTCTACCCGTTCCTCGCCTCGCTCGTCTTCAACACCCCCGTGCTCACGATTCTGATCATGGGTTCGTTCCTGTTCTGGTCGCTGCCCTCGATGATCGCCAACACGTTCATGCCGATCCGCTCATTCTTTGCCTGGTCGTTCGACCGGTTGATGCCGGAGAGCCTGGCGAACGTGAACGAGCGCACCCACTCGCCGGTCAATGCCATCATTGTCACCAACGTGATCATCGCGGCCCTGGTGATCTGGAGCGTGTACTCGAACGTGTTCCAGCTGGTGCTCGGGCTGATCGTGCTCGCCGGCGCCCTCGCCGTGATCATCGTGGGCATTGCCGCCATCGCGCTGCCGATACGCCGGCCCGATCTGTATCGGGGCTCGCCGGCCAATATCAGGTTCCTGGGGATCCCGGTGCTCTACATCGTGGGCACGCTGTCGGTCCTGGAGTTCATCGGCATCATCGCCATTTCGTTCATCAATCCACTTTCGGTCATGAACGGCAACAGGGCCGACTGGTGGTGGATCCCGGCGTGGCTCGGCGGCCTCGTCGTCGGAGGGGCTCTCCTCTACTACGTACCGCGTTTCATCCGCGCCTCGCAGGGCATCAACATCAAGTTCGTCTACAAGGAACTCCCGCCCGAGTGACCTCATCCCCCTGGCGCAAGGGCGGCCGGTGATCCCACCGGCCGCCCCTACTATGTCCGGATGGTGAGGATGCCTCGCTGATGCCGGAAAACGAGGCGAGGATCTTCTCCGACGTGCGCGAGGAGGCGCGTCGTCTTGCCACGGCGTGCTTGGACCTGGGCATCGCGGCCCGGCTGCTCGGTGGCCTGGCGATCTGGCTGCGCTGCCCGAGCGTCCACAGCGGGCCGTTCGTGCGGTCCTACGAGGACATGGACTTCGCGATCAGCGGCTCCGCGAGCGCGAAGTTCAAGGCATTGCTCGTCACCCAGGGATATCTTCCCGACCAGTTCTTCAACGGCCTGCACGGCGCGACGCGCCTCTACTATGAGGAGCCGGCAGGACGCTGGTCGATCGATGTGGTCATCGACGAGCTGTCGATGTCGCACAAGCTCGATCTTCGCGGCCGCCTCGACGGGCCGGCGCCGACGGTCACGCTGGCCGATCTGCTGCTCACCAAGCTCCAGGTGTGGGAGATCAACCGCAAAGACCTCGGGGACGCCGTGTGCCTCCTCGCCGACCATGCGCTCACCGAGGATGACGGCGATGTCGAGGGCGTGAGCCTGCCTCGCCTCCGTTCGGTGCTCGGCAGGGACTGGGGGTTCTGCCACACCTTCGAGCGCAACGCGCGCAAGGTCGCCGAGGTCTGGTCACAGGACCAGGTTCCCACGCCCGCGCACGACGTTGCCGAACAGATCCGCACGGTGCAGCAGGCAATCGATGAGGCGCCGAAGTCACGCGCCTGGCGGTTGCGCAGTCGCGTCGGAGAGCGCCTGCGCTGGTACGAAACGCCCGAGGAAGTTCGTCACTGACTTCGACCTATAACTCCTGCCATCGAGCTGACGGGCAGGGTCGCGGTGATCACCGGTGGTGCCAGCGGCATCGGCGCCGCGTCGTGCCGTGCATTCGCGGCGGCGGGCGCTCGGGTCGCGGTCGTCGATCGCAACGGCGAAGGCGGCCGGGCTGTGGCGGCAGACGTCGACGGCATCGCCATCGAATGCGATGTCAGCCGCGAGGCCGAGATGGACCGCATGGTCGCGGACGTCGCATCGCGTCTCGGGCCCATCGACATCCTCTTCAGCAACGCGGGGGTCGCGACGGGCGGCGACATCCTGACCACACCACCCGAGGTGTGGAGCGAGCAGTGGGCGATCAACGTGATGGCCCACGTCTACGGCGTGCGCGCCGTGCTGCCGGGGATGCTCGCGCGCGGCGGTGGATACCTGGTGCACACCGCATCGATGGCCGGCATTCTCACCAGCCACGGGAACGTCATCTACGCCACAACCAAGCACGCCGTCGTGGGACTCGCCGAGTGGCTGGCGATCACGTATCACCACCGTGGCATCCGCGTGTCGTTGATCGCACCGCTCGGAGTGCGCACGCCGATGCTCGAAGGCTCGGATCCAACCTTCGCCGCCACGGTGGCTGGGCCGATCAAAGAGCCCGCGGACATCGCGAACTCGGTGGTCGACGCCATTCGCTCTGAGCGATTCCTGGTCACGTCCGACCCGATCGCGCAGACGTGGATGCAGCGCAAGACCGACGACCTGGAGCGCTGGCTTCGGGGCATGCGCAGGGTGCAGGAGCAGATGGAGCACCCCGAGGCGCCGCGAAACTAGTCGATCGATGCCGCGGCGTCGGTGGCGTGCAGGACGATGTCGATGTCGGTGGTGTACCACGGCCCCCGAATGCCCGCCGGCGGGGTTTCGAGAGCTGGATCGTGGGCGGTGAACGTGCGCACCAGGGACCGTTTCACCCCGAACACGACGTCCGAATCGAGGAACCTGCTGTCGGAGTCGAAGAGGTGGGTCGTCACCGGGGCGCACCCATCCGCTGAAACGAGCAGGTGGATGTGAGCCGGACGCCACGGATGCCGCCCGGTCGCCGCGAGCATCCGGCCGACCGGGCCGTCGTCGGGGATCGGATAGTCGACAGGTCGCACGGTTCGGAACGCGAAGGCGCCATCGTTGCCGGCACGAAACCTACCGCGCAGGTTGTCGGGCGCCTGCTGCTCGTCCTGCACCGCGTAGAGCCGGTTGGTTGCGTTCTGCCAGACGTCGACGATGGCGCCGGCAAGCGGTTTGCCGTTGGTGTCGCGAACGTGTCCGCTGACCAGCAGCGGCTCGCTTCCCAGGTCGTCGGTGATCGCATCGCCGCTCGCGCGCCATGGAGAATCCGCTACGTAGAACGGCCCGAGCACGGTCGATTCGGTCGCGCTCCCACCGGCCCGGTGGTTGATGAGGTCCACGAGCATCGACAATCCGAGGGTATCCGACAGCAGGATGAATTCCTGGCGCGTGTCGGTACAGGTCTGTCCCACCTCGGTGAGAAACCGAATGCCGGCCATCCATTCCGACTCGGTCAGGGAAGTCTCAACGGCGAATTGATGGAGGTTGCGGATCAGGCTGCCGAGCACCTCGCGCAGTCTGGGATCGGGGCAGCCAGCCAGGCTGTCGACCGCGCGGGCGGTGAGCTCGTTTCCCGACTCGTCAGCTGCTGCCGTCACGACACCCACTATCATGACCCCCGGCCATGGCTGAGATCGTCTCCCTTGCGGACGGCATCGCCGAGGTGGTGCACGACGGCGACACGGTGGTCATGGAAGGCTTCACCCATCTGATCCCTTTCGCCGCAGGGCACGAGATCATCCGCCAAGGGCGCCGCCACCTCACGCTCGTGCGCATGACGCCTGACGTCATCTACGACCAGCTGATCGGCATGGGCTGCGCCTCCAAGCTCGTCTTCTCGTGGGGGGGCAATCCCGGCGTCGGGTCGCTGCACCGATTTCGCGACGCGGTCGAGAACGCGTGGCCGGTCCCGCTCGAGCTCGAGGAGCACAGCCATGCGGGAATGGCCAACCGGTACGTTGCGGGCGCGAGCGGATTGCCCTTCGCCGTGCTGCGCGGCTACGTCGGCACCGACCTCGCCGCGCACACCGAAACCATACGGCAGATCACGTGCCCGTTCACCGGCGAGGTCCTGACAGCCGTGTCGGCGCTGTCGCCCGACGCGACCGTCATCCACGCGCAGCGAGCCGACCCCCAGGGTAACGTGCAGATGTGGGGCATCATCGGCGTGCAGAAGGAGGCGGTGCTGGCCGCGAAACGCTCCCTGATCACCGTTGAGGAGATCGTCGACCGGCTCGACCCCAAACCACAGCAGGTGATCCTGCCGTCCTTCGCCACGAGCTACGTCGCGGTCGCACCCGGCGGGTCCCATCCTTCGTACGCCCAGGGATATTCGGTCAGGGACAACGCCTTCTACGCGGCGTGGGACGGCATCAGCAGAGATCGTGCGACGTTCACAACCTGGATGCGCGACAACGTGTTGCGGTGAGAACACGCCACCGGTCCCCGATGAGCTGCGGGCGCAGGTGACTCTGTCCTACACGGCGGACGAGATCATGACGGTCGCGGCGGCACGCCAGCTCAGCAACGGCACCGTCTGCTTCGTCGGCATCGGCTTGCCGAGCACTGCCGCGAACCTGGCACGCGTGACGCATGCTCCCGACGTGGTGCTGATCTACGAATCGGGCACGCTTGGCGCGAAGCCCGACCGGCTCCCGCTCTCGATCGGCGACAGCATTCTTGCTGAGACCGCGGAGACCGTCGTGAGCGTTCCCGAGGTCTTCAACTACTGGCTGCAGCCGGGGCGCATCGACGTCGGTTTCCTCAGCGCTGCGCAGATCGATCGCCACGCCAATATCAACACCACGATGATCGGTACGGACTATCGTCATCCCGAGGTGCGGCTCCCGGGTGCCGGCGGCGCACCGGAGATCGCCGCCTCGTGCCGCGAGGTGGTCGTGGTGCTCCGCCAGAGTCTGCGGACCTTCGTCGATCAGGTCGACTTCGTGACCTCCGTGGGTTTCGGTCACGGACCGGGCGACCGCGCCCGGCTCGGTCTCAGCGGGTTCGGGCCTCGGGTCGTCATCACCGACCTCGGCGTGTTGACGGCGCACCCGGACACCTGCGAGCTGACCCTGGTGCGAGTGCATCCGGGATCGACCCCGGAGCAGGCGCAGGCCGCGACCGGGTGGCCGCTTGCGGTCGCGACGGACCTCGCCACCACGGATCCTCCGACGGAGCAGGAGCTCATCGCGCTGCGGCGGCTGCAGGCGACGCTCGACGCCACCAGAGGTGTGCGATGAGCGGCGACGTTTTCATCGTGGACGCGGTGCGCACCCCGATCGGCCGGCACGGCGGCGCTCTCGCCGATCGGCGCCCCGACGACCTCGCCGCGCACGTGATCTCCGCGCTGTTGGAACGCACCCCGGCGCTGGACCCCGCCGAGGTCGGCGATGTCGTCTTCGGTGACGGCAACGGCGCGGGCGAGGACAATCGCAACGTCGCGCGCATGGCGCTGCTGCTCGCGGGCGTGCCGCCGTCGGTGCCGGGGACGACCGTGAACCGGCTGTGCGGGTCGGGCCTCGAAGCGGTGATCGCCGCCAGCCGTGCCATACAAACCGGCGATCACTCGATCTGCATCGCCGGCGGAGTTGAGTCGATGAGCCGGGCGCCGTGGGTGGTGCTCAAGCCGGATCGCGGCTATGCGCGGACCAACGAAACGCTGTACTCGACAACGCTCGGCTGGCGCATGGTGAATCAGCGCATGCCCGCCGCCTGGACGGTTTCGCTGGGCGAGGGAGCGGAACTCCTCGCCTCGCTGTACTCGATCGGCCGCGAGGAACAGGACGCGTTTGCGGTGCGCAGTCATCATCGCGCCGCTGCCGCGTGGGACGGGTCGCGTTTCGCGGACGAGGTGGTCGCGCTTGCCGGGGTCGAGCTGCAGCGTGACGAGAGCATCCGCGCCGACGCGTCGGCCGCGTCCCTCGCGCGGCTGCGACCGGCGTTCCGGCCCGACGGCACCGTGACCGCCGGCAACGCATCGCCGCTCAATGACGGAGCGGCTGCGCTCCTGCTCGCTGATGACGACGGAGTCAAGCGCGTGGGCCGCGAACCCCTGGCGCGCATCGTCGCCCGTGGTGTCAGTGCGGTCGAGCCGCAGATGTATGGGATCGGGCCGGTCGAGGCCGCCGCACGTGCGTTGGGCAAGGCAGGGATCGGGTGGGACTACCTCACGGTCGTGGAGCTCAACGAGGCGTTCGCGGCCCAGTCGATCGCGTGTCTTCGTCAGTGGCCGGAGCTCGATCCCGAGAAGGTGAACCCGAACGGTGGTGCGATCGCCATCGGCCACCCGATCGGATGCTCGGGCGCGCGCATCATCGGATCACTCGCGCACGAGCTCCGCCGCCGCGGTGGCGGCTTCGGTCTCGCGGCGATCTGCATCGGCGTGGGCCAGGGGCTTGCTGTCGTCGTGGAGGCGTGAGTCATGCCGGTGGAGCGAGTGCGCGACATCGACATGTACTACGAGGTCCACGGTATGCGCCGGGGGATCAGCAACTCTGAGCTCGTGACCTTCCGGGGCGGCCACATGTTCTTCATGCTGCGCGAACGCCGATGGTTCCTCGATTCGGTGAACGCCGCGCTCGGTGACGGTCATTCCGTGCGCACGTCGTGACCACCACGTGGGTCGCGCTGCTGCGCGGCATCAACGTGGGACGCAACAAGCGAATCGCGATGTCCGACCTGCGCGATCTGCTGATCTCGCGGGGCTACGCCGACGTGCGCACCCATCTGCAGAGCGGCAACGCGATCTTCTCGGCGGGGCGAAGGCCGGAGACGATCGAGCAGGAGATCTCCTCGGGCATCCGGAAGGAGTTCGGCATGGACGTGACGGTCCTGCTCCGAAGCGCCGCGGAGCTCGCCGCGGTCGTCGGGTCAAATCCCTTCATCGCTCGCGGGGTGACTACCAGCGAGCTGCATGCGACCTTCCTCGCGGCGCAGCCGGCGGCCGCGAAGATCGCCGCCATCGATCGAGCTGCCGCTGCGCCGGACGAATTCGCGCTCGGCGAGCGGGTGATCTACCTCCGCCTTCGCAACGGTGTGATGGGATCGCGTCTGCCCAACTGGGACAAGGTATTGGGTCTGCCCACCACGACGCGAAACTGGAACACGACCACCCGTCTGCGCGACCTCGCGGGATAGGATTCGACGGCGATGTTCTTCGTCGTGCTCCGCCGCACGGGACCGGAGTGGAATCCTGCGCTGCCGCTGGAGGAGCAGTCCGGATGGGCGGAGCACGCGGCATTCATGGACGAACTCGTGGAGAGCGGATTCGTGGTGCTCGGGGGACCGCTCGCCGACGAGCAGCGCGTGGTGCTGGCCGTCGACGCCGACTCCGAGGACGCAGTTCGCGCGACGCTCGCCCGCGACCCGTGGGACCGGACGCATCTCGTGATCGACAGCATCGACGCCTGGACCATCCGCCTCGACGGTCGCCGGCGGAGAGTTTGGCTGGCTTGACCCGAGGTCACCAGCCGCGCGCACCGGGCCGCCACCTGCTGTGCCGCGTCACGGGTGTTCCTTCGCGAATCAGCTGCAGCCGCGGCTTCGGCCCGTCGCTGCGCCCGGATTGAGGTTTGCGGCTGCCGGCCTTGAACGGGTCGGGCCAGTCGGCGCCCGGTCCTGTGTAGCCCTGGTCGGCGGCGGCGTGGAGCGTCCACTGTGGATCGTAGAGGTGGGCGCGCGCCAGCGCGCAGAGGTCCGCACGACCCGCGAGCACTATCGAATTGACGTCGTCGTACGAGGAGATGACGCCCACCGCGATCGTGGCAATGCCGACCTCGTTGCGGATGCGGTCGGCGAACGGTGTCTGGTACGAACGCCCGAACGCGGGCCGCTCGTCGGTGGTGACCTGACCGGTGGAGACGTCGATCGCGTCGGCGCCGTGAGCGGCGAAGGCTCTCGCGATCTTGACCGCGTCCTCTGCGTCGATGCCGCCCTGGTGCCAGTCGGTCGCGGAGATGCGCACGCTCATCGGCAGGTGCGACGGCCACACCTCGCGCACCGCGTCGAAGACCTCGAGCGGAAAGCGAAGCCGATTCTCGAACGTGCCGCCGTACGCGTCGGAGCGCCGGTTGGAGAGCGGGGAGATGAAGCTCGACAGCAGGTATCCGTGCGCGCAGTGCAACTCCAGGAGGTCGAATCCGGCGCGCTCTCCCGCCTGCGCCGCGCTCACGAACTGCATGCGAATCCCGTCCATCTCCGCCGGGGTCAGCGCGTGCGGCACCTGGTTGCGCGCCGAGTATGGGATCGCCGACGGCGCGCAGACCTCCCAGTTGCCCTCCGGGAGCGGTTCGTCCATACCCTCCCACATCAGCTTCGTCGAGCCCTTGCGACCCGAGTGCCCGAGCTGCAGACCGATGTGAGCGGTGCTGTGTTCATGCACGAAGTCGACGACACGCCGCCACGCGGTCTCGTGCTCCGGCGCGTACATCCCCGTGCATCCCGGGGTGATGCGTCCCGCGGGGGACACGCAGACCATCTCGGTCATCACCAGTCCGGCCCCGCCGAGGGCCTTGCTCCCGGTGTGCACGAGATGAAAGTCGTTGGGAGTGCCGTCGACGGCTGAGTACATGTCCATCGCCGACACGATGACGCGGTTCTTGAACTCGAGATCCCGCAACCGGAACGGCTGGAACATGGGCGGAGCGCAGACGCCTGTGGCTTGAGCGGCGTCGTATCGCGTGCTCCTCGCGAACCAGGCATCGACCTCGGCCACGAACTCCGGGTCGCGCAGGCGCAGGTTGTCGTAGGTGACACGGCGGCTGCGCGTGAGGATGTTGAAGGCGAACTGGAGTGGGTCCTGGTGGACGTACTGCCCGAGGTTCTCGAACCATTCCAGGCTCGCCTGGGCGGCGCGCTGCGTCGACACGACGACGGGTTTGCGCTCGGACTCGTAGGCGTCCAGCGCCGCCGCGACCCCGGCGTGCTCGTGCAGGCAGGCCGCAAGTGCGAGCGCGTCCTCCATCGCGAGCTTCGTGCCCGACCCGATCGAGAAATGCGCGGTGTGGGCCGCATCGCCCAGGAGCACGACATTGCCATGATGCCAGGTGTCGTTGCGCACCGTCGCGAAGCTGATCCACCTGGAGTTGTTGGCCTGCACATCGTGGCCCTCGAGGATGCCGGCGAAGATGGCGCGGATCTCGGCGATGCTCTCGAGGTCGCTCTCGCCGGGAGCGAACCCACGCGCGGCGAAGGCCTCAAAACCGGCGCGGCGCCACACCGCATCGTTCATCTCGACGATGAAGGTGCTGCCGGTCGCGTCGAACGGATAGCCGTGGATCTGCATGACCCCGTGGGGCGTGTCGACGATGTAGAACTTGAAGGCGTCGAAGACCAGGTCGGTGCCGAGCCACATGAATTTGCAGCGGCGCACGTCGAGATCCGGCACGAACGATGTTGCATAGCGTGTCCGTGTTGCCGAGTTCACGCCGTCCGAGGCAATCACGAGGTCGTGACTCCTGGCCAGCTCGTCGACGGGCGGCGCCTCGGTGTTGAAGCGAAGCGTGACCCCGAGCTCCGCGCATCGCTCCTGGAGGATCTGCAGCAACCGCCTGCGGCTCATCGCCGCGAATCCGTGTCCCCCTGAGGTGATCACCCGGTCCTTGAAGTGAATGTCGATGTCGTCCCAGCGCGCGAACTCCGCGGACATCGCGCGATGGATCGCGGGGTCGGCGTGCTCGATACCGCCGAGCGTCTCATCCGAGAACACCACGCCGAAGCCGAACGTATCGTCGGCGGCGTTGCGCTCCCACACGGTGATCTCGTGGCTCGCGTCGAGCTGCCTCGCGAGCGCCGCGAAGTACAGTCCGCCCGGTCCACCGCCGACGACCGCAATTCGCATGTGTAAAGTGTGGCGTCGTCAGCGTGCCTGCATCGATCCATTTCGCCGACCTGACATCACCGCGTGCCAGGGCCCTGCTCGACGCCGGGCCGGTGCCGGTGCTGCTCCTCCCGACAGGCGCCGTCGAGCCCCACGGGCCGCACGCGCCCCTGGGCACCGACTCGATCATCTCGGTGGCCGTCTGCGAGCGAGCGGCTGCCTCGCTCATCGGGGATACCAGCGTGCGAGCCCTGGTCCTGCCGGAGATCGCCTTCGGTGTCACCCGCTATGCCGCCGCCTTCACCGGCGCCCTCACCATCAGTGAAGGCACCCTGCTGGCGCTGATCGTCGAGATCTGCGCCTCGCTGCGCGCCCAGGGCTTTCGCCATCAGGTCATCGTCAACAGCCATTTCGAGCCGGCTCAGGTCGCGACCCTCCGCCAGGCCGCGGACCAGGCCCACGCCGGGTTCCTCGATCTCACCCGCCGCCGGCTTGCCGAGCAGCTGACCGACGAGTTCAGAAGCGGTGCGGCCCACGCCGGCCGCTACGAGACCTCGCTGGTGCTTGCCACCCATCCCGAGCTGGTGGAGGCCGAGGTGATGCGCCGCCTTCCCGCGCTGCGGCTCGACATGCCCGCGGCGATGGCGGCCGGGCAGACCGACTTTCTGGCCATGGGCATGGCCCGCGCCTACTGCGGTGCCCCCGCCGAGGCCACCGTGCGCGAGGGGGAGGCGACGCTCGCGACGCTGGCCGGGCTGCTGGTCGAATTGATCAGAGAACAGGTCGCCAGCGAGCCCGATCGGTGAGTGCGCAGCCAGACACCGCTGGCGTCAATCTCGCTGAGTTCTTCCTCGACCGCAACCTCGGGGCGGGCAATGGCGGGCGCACGGCGCTGATCGACGGTTCCCGGGTGTGCACCTATGCGGACCTCGCCGCGCTCACCAACCAGACCGGCAACGCTCTGCTCGAGCTCGGGGTGCGCCCGCGGCAGCGCGTCCTCCTGGCGCTTGCCAACTCGGTCGAGTTCGTCGCCGCCTGGTACGCCGCGCAGAAGATCGGCGCGGTCACCGCCGAGGTGTACACGTTCCTGCAGCCCAAGGACTACGCGTACTACATCGACTACACCGGCGCGGCAGTGGTCGTCGTGGATGGGGCGACCCTGGAGCGAATCCGCGAGGCGACCCGGGCCACACGCGAGCGTCCGATCCTGCTGGTGATCGGAGCCGAGCCCGAGCGCCTCCGCGACGGCGAGGTGCCATTCGAGTTGATCGTCGCGCGCCAGGCGGCCGACCTCGCGCCGGCGCCGACCACGCGCGACAGCATCGCCATCTGGAAATTCACCACCGGCAGCACCGGGGCGCCCAAGGCGTGCGTCCACGCGATCCGCAGCCCGCTGGTGAGCTACGCCGGCTACGCCCGAGGTGTGCTCGACATCCACGCGGACGACCTCGTCCTGCCCGTCCCCAAGCTGTTCTTCGGGTACGCCCGCGACCTCGCGGCCCTGTTCCCGTTCGGAGTCGGTGGTGCCGGGCTCATCTTCGCCGCGCGCACCACGCCGGAGTTGATCTTCGAATTGATCGCGCGCCACCGGCCGACCATTCTCGTCAACGTGCCGACGATGATGCAGGCGATGCTCGACCACCCGACAGCCGCCGAGCAGGATCTGAGCTGCCTTCGGATCTGCACCTCGGCCGGCGAAGCGCTTCCCGAACCGCTGCACCGCCGCTGGGATGACATGTTCGGCGTCGAGGTGCTCGACGGTATCGGCTCATCGGAGGCGTATCACATCTACGTCTCGAATCGACGCGGCCGGTCGCGTCCGGGCAGCATCGGCGAGGTGGTGCCCGGATACCACGCCGAGGTCGTCGACGAACAGGGGCGGGCGGTTCCCGACGGGCAGATCGGCCGTCTCTGGGTGCGCGGCGACAGCGCGGCGCTGATGTACTGGGGCGACGAGGACGCGTCGGCGCGTACCTTCGCCGGCGACCTGGTCATGACCGGCGACCTCGTTGAGCGGGATTCCGATGGATATTTCCTCTATCGGGGCAGAGCCGACGACCTGCTCAAGGTCGGCGGCATCTACGTTGCGCCCGCCGAGATCGAGCGCTGTCTCGCCACCCACCCGGAGGTGGTCGAGTGCGCCGTGGTCTCCGTTGATCGCGATGGCCTCACCCGCGGCTGCGCCTGGGTGGTCATCCGTCCGGACGCGACCGCCACGCCGGAAGGGTTGCGCTCGTTCGTGCGCGAGCGGCTCGCGCCGCACAAGGTGCCGAGCGAGGTGCGGCTCGTGGGCCGCCTGCCGCGCACCGGTTCGGGAAAGATCGATCGAACCGCGCTGCGCGACGCGGCAACCGCGGACCCCGCGGTCGACGCACGAGGCAGCCGGCGTTGACCCGATTTCGCGCGTCGGCGGGCTTCACGGAGCGATGGCAGCACTTCGACTTCGACGTCGCTGCAGGCATCGCGACGCTCACGCTGGCGCGTCCGGAGAAGCTCGGCGCGCTCACCTTCGACGTCTATGCCGACCTGCGCGACCTGCTCGCCGAGCTCCCGCACCGTGGCGACGCCCGCGTCCTGGTGATCACCGGGAGCGGTCGGGGCTTCTGCTCGGGCGGCGACGTCGTCGAGATCATCGGAGCGCTGCAGTCGATGGGGGCCGGTGACCTCCTCGAGTTCACGCGCATGACCGGGTCGGTGGTGCGAGCCCTCCGCGAGTGCCCCCTGCCGGTGATCGCGGCGGTCAACGGGATCGCCGCAGGCGCCGGAGCTGTGATCGCGCTGGCATCGGACCTCCGGGTGCTTGCTCGGTCCGCCTCGTTCGCGTTCCTCTTCACGAGGGTCGGCCTCGCCGGCGCCGACATGGGATCCGCGTATCTGCTGCCCCGGGTGATCGGGCTGGGGCGGGCCACCGAGCTCCTCGTCCTCGGGGACACCGTGGATGCGGAGCGAGCCGTCCAGATCGGGCTCGCCACCGCGGTGGTGGACGACGACGCGCTGCCCGCAGCCGCCCTGGCGCTGGCCCGCCGCCTCGCCGACGGACCGGCGCTCGCGTATTCGACGACCAAGGTGCTGCTCACCCGCGAGCTCGACATCGGCCTCGGGGCGGCGCTCGAGCTCGATGCTATGACCCAGGCGCTCCTGATGGGAAGCCACGACCATGCCGAGTACCACCGCGCCTGGACCGAGGGCCGGGCTCCGAAGTGGGAAGGTCGATGACCCGCCCGCAACACGAGATCGTCACGGCGCCCGGCCTCGCTCCGCCCACCGGCTACGCGCACGCGGTGATCGCCGCATCGGGCAGGACCGTCCACCTGGGCGGCCAGACGGCGCAGGCGGTCGACGGCACCATCCAGGGCACGACGGTCGTCGAGCAGTTCGATCTCGCCGCGGGCAATCTGATCGAGGCGCTGCGCGCGGCCGGGGGAATGCCCGACGATCTGGTCTCGCTCCAGGTCTTCGCCACCGATCTCGCCGCCTACCGGGGGTCGACGCGAGCCCTGGGTGACGTCTGGCGCCGGCACTTCGGCCGCCGCTACCCGGCGATGGCGGTGATCGGCGTCGCCGAACTGTTCGACCCTCGCGCGCTGGTCGAGCTGGTGGGTGTCGCGGTCATCCCGTGAGCGCCACCTATGCGCATCTGTCGCCCGCCCAGCACGCCTTGCTGGAGCGGAGCGAGGTCCTCGCCCGGGACGTCCTCGCGCCGATCGCCCGGGTCGGGGAGCCGGGTACCGTCAACCGTCCGCTGGTCGCGGCCCTGTCGGCGAACGGCCTGGTGCCGGAAGTGCTGGCGAGGGGGCGCGATATCAACGTCCTCAACCTGTGCCTGGTTCGTGAAGGGCTGGCGCGATTCTCGACCGAGGCCGAGATTGCCTTCGCCCTCCAGGGGCTCGGCGCGCATCCGATCCTCGTGTCCGGAAGCCCGGAGATCGCCGACGTTTGGGTCCCCCGAGTGGCGTCCGGCGCGGCGGTGGCCGGCTTCGCGCTGACCGAGCCGGACGCCGGCTCCGACGCGGCGTCGCTGACCCTCGCCGCCGAGCCGGAGGGCGACGGCTTTCGCCTCAGCGGCGAGAAGGTGTTCATCTCCAACGCCCCCCACGCCGATATCTACACGGTCTTCGGGCGCACCACCGCGGGTGCCGGGGCGCGCGGGATCACCGCCTTCGCGGTGCCGCGCGACAGCCCGGGGCTCTCGGGCACGCCGATCCCTTTCATCGCCGACCACCCGATCGGCCGCCTGAGCTTCGACGGCGTTCCCGTGCCCGCCAGTCATGTCCTGGGGCAGGTGGATCACGGGTTCGGGGTGGCGATGCGCACCCTCGACCTCTTCCGGCCCAGCGTCGGCGCTGCGGCCGTCGGGATGGCCCAGGCCGCGCTCGACGCTGCCGTGGCGCACGCGCTCGATCGGCAGGCGTTCGGACACCCGCTCGCCATGCTCCAGGGCGTGAGCCATCAACTCGCTGACGTCGCCACGAGGCTGCAGGCCGCGCGACTCCTGGTGCACTCGGCCGCCGCCGCCCATGACTCCGGGGTCGCGCCGATCACCGAGGCAGCGGCGATGGCCAAGCTCTTCGCAACCGAGACCGCCGCGCTGGCGATCGACGTCGCCATCCAGGTGCACGGCGCCCGCGCCCTCGAGCGCGGACATCTCCTCGAGCATCTCTACCGCGAGGTTCGCGGCATCCGCATCTACGAGGGCGCCTCCGAGGTGCAGCGCGAGATCATCGCCCGTCAGCTGTTCCGCCGGGCCGGTCACGGATCATGAGGACGAACTCCACCCGCTCTCCATTGCGGAGATCGGTGTCGAGGAAGCGCTGCACCTCGTGCATCCCGGCACGAAGGTAGGCCGCCTGGGCCCGCGTGTTCCCTGCCTCGGTTGCCAGCGCCACCGCGGTGGCCCCCAGCTCCGCAAAGAGGAAGTCGGACAGCAACCTGACCGTCCGTGATCCGATCCCCTGGTCGAGGAGCGCGAGCTCGCCGATGAAGATGTCCAGTCCCCAGGCGCCGTCCGGGAGCGTGAGACCGACCTCCGCGAGATACGCGCGCTCGTCATCCCAGGGATAGAACTGGAGATAGCCGATCGGCGTGCGCGAGACCTCGATGATGCAGGCAGTGGTGCGATCCGGCTCCCGGGTCGTGGCGTGGAGCTCATCGAGCCAGCCGGCCACGGTCAGCGGCGGGTCGTCCGGGTCCCACCACTGGCGCACGTGCGGCCGGTTCCGCCACTCAACGATCCGCTCGTAGTCCTCCACGTCATCGCGCATGCGCCGGATGACCAGGTCACCGTCGGCGGCGATGACCTCGGGCGTCGGGTCGGGCGCGGTCATGTCAGATGCCGCGGCGCGACCCGCACCGCTGGCTGAGTGTCAGCCTGCCTGCGCGCCGGCGACCGGCTGCGGGCGCACCCGCGGGAGCAGCATCGACAGCAGCCCGGTGAGCGCCCAGAACCCGACGTTGAAGAACAGGACGCGCTCCACCGAGGTGACGAAGTCGTTTCCGAGCGCCTGGTGCGCCGCGCTGCTGAACGCGTTGGTCACGGGGTTTGAGGTCGGAGTCGTGCTGGCGGCGGGACAGCCGGCGATGGGCTGGCTGGGATCGCTCGACGCCGCCTGGGCCTTGAAGCACCGGGTGAACGTGGCCACGGCCGCATCCGCCTGCGCCGGCGGTACGTGGTTGGCGGCGAGCTGCGCCTGGAGTTGAGGCGTGACCGTGGCGATCGCCGGGGTTGCCCGGCTCGAGAGCAGGCCGAAGAACACCACACCGACGACCGCGACGCCGATGGCACCACCGAGTTGCTGGAAGGTGGCGAGGACGCCCGACGCCGACCCGGCGTCGCGCCCCGGCACGCCCGCAAGGATGATGTTGAGCAGCGGCGCGATCACCGTGCCCAGGCCGATGCCGCTGATCAGGAACGTGGGGATCAGGTCGAAGCTCGAGACGTTCGTGCCGCGGAGGTTGAGGGTGAGGATCAGCCCGAGGATGCCGATGACCAGCAGGGAAGAGCCGATGGCGATCGTCCACTTGCCGAGGCGGGGGGCAACGCGCGTCGACATCGCCGACGCGACCGCCGACCCGAGGCTCCAGGGAATGGTCGTCAGGCCCGCGTGGAGCGCGCTGTAACCCAGCCCGACCTGCAGCATCAGGCTGAAGGTGAAGAAGAACGCGGGAATGCCGGCGATGAACACAGCTGCGATGGCGACGCCGATCCGGAAAGACGGAATCCGGAACATCGACAGCTGCACCAGCGGGAACCGGGTCGACGGCAGCGATCGCTCATAGAGGATGAAGAGGAGGAGCATCACCGGGCTGATCGCCATGGAGATGAACGTCCACGCGGGCCACCCGGCCACCTGCCCCTCGACCAGCGGGTAGACGAGCAGCAGAATCCCTGCCGTGGCGAGGGCCACACCGACCAGGTCGAGTCTCGTCGCGTTCGGTGCCTTGGATTCGCGGACCAGACGGCTCGCGGCGATCAGGGAGGCGATGCCGATCGGCAGGTTGACGAGGAAGATCCACCGCCAGGACCCACCCGTGAGGTCGTCGCGAATGATGAACCCGCCGACGAGCGGCCCGGTGATGGTCGCAATCCCGATGACGGCGCCCAGGAACCCGAAGACTCGGGCTCGCTCCTGTGGCGGGAACGTCACCTGGATCACCGAGAACACCTGCGGATACATCAGCGCGGCCATCGCTCCCTGGAGCACTCGCGAGAAGTCGAGCATGATCGCGCTCTGGGCGAGGCCGCACAGTGCCGACGCGATGACGAACCCGGACATCCCCAGCATGAACAATCGCTTCCTGCCAAAGATGTCACCAAGTCGGCCTCCCGTGATCAGCAGGACGGCGTAGGCGAGGCCATACCCCGCGACGACGAACTGGATGTCGGCGTTGTTGGCGGCGAGATTGCTGCGGATCGCCGGAATCGCGACGTTGACGATGGAGATGTCCAGCAGCACCATGAACAGGGCGGTCATCACGGCGCCGAGCGCGAGCCAGCGACGGGGGTCGAGGTCGCTCTGCGCCGGAGCCGGCGCGGGTCGCGCTCCGGCCGGCTGTGCCGGGGAGATGGTCTCGGTCGTCTCGGTCATCTGGTGTCTGCCTTCCACACGGCGCGGTCATCTTGGCAGAGTCGGGTTCGCGCGGGGCCTCCCGCCACAAGTGGCCGCGTCACCCGGCGAGCGGGCCGTTGAGCGCGGTGTGCACGATGCCGACCGCCAGCACCGCGAACATCGTGGCCACGTGGTTGAAGCGGATCCGGCGGCGCGCGTCCCGCTTCGCGCCCGAGAGCCCGCTGCCCGCGAAGGCGGTGAGCACCAGCAGCCCGACGGCGGCCGCTCCTGCCCAGATGCCGATCTCCTGGCCGACCGGCAGTTTCGCGCGTCCCACCGAGGCGAGGCAGTGGCCGACGCCGGCGACGGTGGCCACGGCGCCGAGCCAGTTGTGCGCCCGGAACCAGCCCATCGAGAAGCTGCGCCCGTTCGCCAGCCGCCACCGGTTCACCAGCGAGGCGACGATGGCGACGCCGAAGAGCGTGGCTGCGATCCATCCGGTGGCCGCATCGAATGGGCTCACGCGCCGTTGCTGCCGTGACCGGGGGCGCTGCCTCTATGCTCGGTGACCATGGAAATGCAGTATCGACATCTGGGGCGTTCGGGTCTGCGCGTGAGCGTCCTTTCGTTCGGATCGTGGGTCAGCTTCGGGCCCCAACTCGCGGGTGACAGCGCTCGCGATTGTCTGGCCGCGGCGTACGACGCGGGGGTCAACTTCTTCGACAACGCGGAGGTCTACTCCGCGGGGGAATCCGAGACGATCATGGGTGCGGCGATCGCCGAGCTCGGCTGGCCGCGCCACACCTACGTCATCTCGAGCAAGTACTACTGGGGCATCGAGGACTCGGTCAACACCAGGAACACGCTCAATCGCAAGTACCTGCTCCAGGCCGTCGACGGCTCGCTGCGCCGCCTGGGTCTGGACTTCCTCGACCTGATCTTCTGCCACCGCGCCGACCCCGAGACGCCCATCGAGGAGACGGTGCGCGCGATGCACGACATCATCGCGTCGGGCAAGGCGCTGTACTGGGGGACGTCGGAATGGAGTGCCGACGCCATCGCGCAGGCGTGGGACATCGCCGACCGCCACCACCTGCACAAGCCGGTGATGGAGCAGCCGCAGTACAACCTCTTCGAACGCGAGAAGGTCGAGAAGGAGTTCCTGCCGCTCTACGAGAAGTTCGGCCTCGGCCTCACCACGTGGAGCCCACTCGCCTCGGGCCTGCTCACCGGCAAGTACATGAACGGCGTCCCCGAGGGGAGCCGGGCGGCGCTGCCCGGATACGGGTGGCTCAAGGACGACGTCACCAATGCCGAGGCCAACCGCAGGGTCCGCGAGCTGAGCGTGATCGCCGGCGAGCTCGGGGTGAGCCTGGCGCAGCTGGCCATCGCCTGGTGCGCCTCCAACCCGCACGTCTCGACGGTGATCACCGGGGCCAGCCGGGTCGCGCAGGTTCGCGAGAACCTTGGCGCGCTCGAGGTCGTCGATCGCCTGACACCCGACGTCCTTGCTCGCATCGAGGCGATCTTCTGAGCGTCACGCGGTCGCGGCAGCGACGCGGGCCGGCTACGTCAGGCGGTCTCCTCGAGCACGCGCAGCCAGGTGCGCGGCTCGGTCTCCGGCTCGGCGGCGGACCAGCGGCCGCCTGCCACGCGCATGGCGTGGGACGCATGCAGCATCCGCTTGATCTCCTCGCCTGACACCGGCCTCGAGAAGTAGAAGCCCTGCGCGTAGCGGCAGCCGAGGCTCTGGAGGCGCTCGCTCTGCTCCGCCGTCTCGACCCCTTCGGCGATGAGCCCGAGCCCGAGCGTCTTGCCCATGCGGATGATCGCCTGCGCGAATGCGGTCCGGCGCGGATCCTCGGCGATGTGGTCGACGAACGCCTTGTCGATCTTGAGGATGTCGAGGGGCAGGTCCTGGAGCGAGGCCAGCGATGAGTAGCCGGTGCCGAAGTCGTCCATCGAGATGCGCACCCCGAGGTTCTTCAGCTCGCGCAGGCGCGAACGGGCGCTCTCCGGATCATCGACCATGAAGCTCTCGGTGATCTCCAGGGCCAAGTTGGAGGCCGGGAGCCCCGCACGGCTGTGGATGCGACGAACCTCGCTGACAAAGCTCGGGTCGCGGAGCTGACGGGGCGACACGTTGACGCTCAACGTGAACGACGGCTCATCGATCAACTCGATCTGCCAGGTCTGCCACTGCCGGCACGCCTCCTCGAGCACCTGAAGACCGAGCTCGCGGATCAACCCGGTCTCCTCGGCGATGCCGATGAACTCCGACGGAACGACCATGCCCCAGCGTGGATGTCGCCAGCGCACCAGGGCCTCGACGCCCACCGGCGTGCTGGTGGCGATGTCGACGATCGGCTGGTACAGCACGACCAGCTCGTGGCGGTCGATGGCGCGCTCCAGGTCCGTGCGCACCTCGAGGCGGCGGGCGACGACGTCCTGCATGCCCGGCTCGAAGATCTCGTAGGTGTCCTTGCCCTTCACCTTGGCGCGGTACATCGCGACGTCGGCGCGCCCCACCAACTCCTCGGCGGTGATGTCACGGGAGGCGGTGACCGCGACACCGAGCGACGCGGTGATGGTCACCTCGCGGCCGGCAACCGCGAAGCGCGGCTTGAAGATGGACACCACACGCTCGGCGACGCGCATGGTGTCCTCCGGATCGGCGGTCTCCTCGACCAGAATCGCGAACTCGTCACCGCCAAAGCGCGCCGGTGTGTCGGATGCTCGGAGCACGTCTCTGAGGCGGTCCGCGACCCTCGACAGCAATTCGTCGCCTGCCACGTGGCCCAGGCTGTCGTTGATCTCCTTGAAGTCGTCGAGGTCGAGGAACATCACGGCGAGCGATTCGTCGTGGCGCTCGCGTCGCGTCAGCGCGTGCTCGAGGCGGTCCATGAACAGAGCTCGGTTGGCGAGGTCGGTGATCGGGTCGTGAAACGCCTGCTGCCGGAGTCGGTAGCCGAGGCGGGTGTTCTGCACGGCGACGCTCGTCTGCGCCGCGAAGGCATCGAACAGATGCAGATCCTCGGTGTCGAAGGTGCCGACGTCGCTGAGCCGGTTGGCCACCACCAGGGTCCCCAGCAGCATGCCCTCACCCTGCAGCAGCGTCGCCATCGCATCCCGGTATCCGTGCGCGCGCAGCCACTCGCGCACCTCGAAGTCCTTGTGCGACGGCACCGCGATCAGTCCCCGCTTGGTTTCGTCCAGCAGTGGCATGAACCGCTCGAGATCCGCCTTCCCCAGCGCGTCGTCGGTGTGCTCACGGCGCCGGTCCCCCGTTGTGCTGATGACGCGCATCGACCCCGTGCCGGTGGCGGTGGGCAGCAGCGTCATGGTGGCGACGTCGGCGCGAAACACCTTGCAGAGCTGGTCGAGCAATTCGGGAATCGCCGCTCCGTCCGAGCTCGCCCGCTGGAGCATGTCGCTCAACTCATAGAGGTACTGCAGGCGCTGGCGCTTCTGATGCTCGCTCGTGTAGAGCACGTACGCGGCGCCGATCGCCGCCAGCGGCGTGAACAGCAGCACGAGCATGGCGGGCTGGCGCTCGAGCATCGCCACGACGACCAGGCCGAGGCTGCAGTTGGCGAATCCGCCGATCAAGGCGATCAAGACCGGCTGCAGCCATTGCCGGTATGACTGACCGCCCACGGAGAGCGAGATCACCGAGGAGGTGAGGGCAAAGCCCAGGAGTGACGCCAGCGACATGAAGAGCAGCACCCACACCCAGACGATCGGGTCGGTGGGATTCAGAGTCGCACCGGACACCCGATGCACGAGCACCGTGACGGTCTCGGCCTCGAGCGCGAAGGTCGCCAGGTTGAAGGCGAGCTTCTTGGGATCCTGGCGGCGGAACAGGCCGAGCCCGAGCGCGGCTCCGAGCACCCTGGCGAGCACGAGGTGGTCGGGGGAGAGGACGAACAGACCGATGACGAGCGGGATCTCGCTCAGCGTGTACGACTGAGCCTCCTGCCGGAAGTAGATGAACACCCGCCACCATTCGGCGGTGGCGAACGCGGCCACCACGACGCCCAGAACCACGATCGGTGTCACCGACAGCCCTTCGGCCTGGTCGAGCGGCGCGACTGCCACGAGGTAGATCGCGCTCGCGATCGCGGCGAGGAGGCCGTTCAACGCCCAGATGGCTGCGGTGCGGTCGCCCCGCTGCGAGGGCTCCGGCTCCGGACCCGCTCGGGCGGCGTCGACATGGCGCCCGGCGCTCACCGACGACCGAGGCACGTCATGCGGTTCCGTACATCGCGAATGTCTCCCGCGTTGGGCCTTGCGCCGGCCTCCGGCGGACCCCCCTCAGGGGCTGCGAGAGTTATATCGCGACGCTCCAAACGCGTCATCGCGGAGCGGAATCGCGGATGTTACGGCCGAACGGACCCGGCGGTCACCGATCTGACCATGCCGTGACGCCTCGAGGGGCTCACGGGTCGGGAATGGCGACGGCCGGGCGTTCCGGGGCCGGGCCCCGCCCCCGACGACCGAGGTGCGAGGGCTCAGTCGGCCCAGGGCGCCAGGCCCAGCGTGATCGTCGCGGAGTGCGATGCGCCCGCGGGATCCAGCCAGGTGAACACCACGGACTGGCCGTTCGAGTATCCCTGCATCACCTTGTGCAGGTCCGACGCGGAGGTGATCGTCTGGTTGTTGACCTTGACGATCACGTCACCCGCGACGATGCCGGTGCTGGAGGCCGGGTCATTGGCGACGATCCCGGCCACCACTGCGCCGCGGGTGCCACCCGGCGCCACCTGGATTCCGAGCAGCGCCGCGTTCCCGATGTGGATGTTGGGGCCACCGCCGGAGCGAATCTCGGAGACGATCTGCATCGCCTTGTTGATCGGGATCGCGAACCCGGTGGTCGTGCTGGTTTCCTGACCGCTGGGCACGTTCGACTGCGATCCCGCGGTGGTCATCCCGACCACCTGGCCGGCCGAATTGATCTCCGGACCTCCGGAGTCGCCCGGCTGGATGTTGGCCTCCACCTGGAGCATGCCGGTCAGGTTCTCGGTGTCACCGCTCTCATCGCTCGCGGTGATCTGCTGGTCGAGTTGCGAGACCACCCCGGAGACGACGGCGGGAGTGCCGCCCTTGCCGAGTGCGTTGCCGATGACGGTCAGCTGGTCGCCGACCGACACCTGGGATGAGTTGCCGATCGGGACGGTCGGGAGGTTGGAAGCGCCCTGCAGCTGGAGCAGTGCGACGTCGTCGGTCGCGTCGTAGCCCTTGACGGTTGCCTTGTAGGTGGTGCCGGTCCCGGGGATCACCGCCGTGATGTTGATCACGTTGTCGATCACATGGTTGTTGGTGAGCACCAAGCCCGACGATGTGATGATCATCCCGGTGCCGGCCACCTGGCCGGTGCCGGTAGCCGTGGTCGCGTTGATATCTACGGTGGCCGCGTCAACCTTTGCGACCGCCGCGCTCGACGCGGACAGCCCGTTGCTCGTGGGGGCGGTGCCGCTCTGAGCGCCTCCACCGATGTTCGAATTCCCGGGCGGGAGGCTGGCCGTGGAGGGATGCGTCAGGGTCGAGCTCGTCAGGGCCCAGGCCGTACCGCCGCCGGCTCCGAGGCAGACGACCGCGAGCCCGGCGATCAGGAGCTTGCGGACGGAGCTCGAGCGGCCACCGCTTGCGCTCGTGGGCGGCCATGGCGGCGGCCCCCACGCGGGATTGGGGGACCAATGACCGTAGGCGGCCCCCGCAGGCTCAGAGGGAGGGGGAGGCGGTTCGAAGGGGAATTCGTGCTGCATGTCGTCAGTCATCGTCGGGCTCCGAGGTTTTCAGTTGGGTGACACTCTGCAGCATGAGGCCGTTTGCTCAGCGCGCCCTGAGCCCTGCCTGTGACATTGCTGAGACCCGGGACGACCCGGGGACCCGCCTCCGCTGACTGGGATGCGTCCGCGCGGACCAACCTCGGGGTACCATCTGGCGGCCGCACCTCACCGAAGCCGGCCGTCCTTGAACTCATCGTTCCACTCAACGTATCACCAGAGGTTCGAGGTTGCCTCGTTCGCGTCAACGCATCGACGGGCGCCCTGAGCGCCGCCGGCGTGCATCGCTGAAGACCGGGCGTCAGCGCATGACCCGGGGATCGCTGATCGCCGCCGGCTTCATCGTCTCGATCCTCGCCGAAGTCGTGAGCTACTTCCTGCCGGCGATCCAGGTGGCGTTGCACGACACCGGCCAGGCGAACACGTCGCTGGGCGGAAATCCGCAACTGCGACCGGTCTCGGCGAGCGAGAACCTCTCGTCCACGGCGCCGTTCACGCTCCTGCTCCTCGGCTCCGACAGCGATGCGAAATTCAAGGGCGACTACCTCACGCAGTCGATGATCCTGACGCGTGTCGACCCGGCCACGAAGCACGTGACCATGCTCTCGATACCCCGCGATCTGTGGGTGCCTCTCTGCAACGGCAGCAGCGGCAAGATCGACCAGGCGTTCCTGCACGGCGGTGCGCAGTGCGCCGTGCAGACCGTCGAGAACGACCTCAGTGTCCACGTCGACTACTACGCGTGGATCGGGCTGCAGGGACTGGTGTCGGTCCTCAACGACGTCGGTGGGGTCAACGTCATCGCCAACAACCCGGTGATGGACGACTACTATCCCGCGGATCTCTCGGGCGGGAATCCGTTCGCTTACCAGCGGATCCTCGTCCTCCCCGGCGCGCAGCACATGGACGGCACGCTCGCGCTCGAGTACGTGCGCGCCCGTCACGACGACGCCTACGGCGACTTCGCGCGCTCCCAGCGCCAGCAGCAGATCCTGATCGCGCTCCGCGCCAAGACCAAGCACCTCTCGCTCGCGGATATCCCGAATCTCGCCACCTCGCTCGGCGCTGACTTCCAGACCAACATGAGCATCGTGCGGGTGAGCGGGCTGCTGCCGGTCGCGGGGTCGGTGCCGCTCGCCTCGATCACGCAGGTGGTGCTGCTGTCCCCGTACACGAGCACCGAGCGCGTGAATGGGCAGGACGCACTCCGAGCCAACTGGGCGCTGATCCGGCCCGAGGTGACGAAATACTTCCCGGCGGCATGACATGAGACGCACGCTGGTTCTGATCGCCATGATGGTCCTCTGCGGCTTCGCGACCAATCGATCACTCGGGGCGCTCCAAACTCACGCCGGCGCGGGCAGTCCCGTCGACACCACCAGCCCGCAGGTGCGTCTGCCGGGCACGATCTTCGTCAGTCAGAACGGTGCCATCTACGCGATTGCGGGATCGCGGGTCGCGCGCCTTGCGCTTCCGCCAGGTGGCGCGTGGATCCAACCGCGGGGGCTGCCCGACGGAACGCTGCTCGTCGGCCGGCGCTTCGATCAGTACTCCGACCTCTATCACGTCACCGCGTCGGGCCAGGTGCTCGGCCGTCTGACGGCCGGCGATCAGGCGACCGCCAACGCCACCCTGCAGCTGGACCACTGGGTGCTCTGGCCCGCGGTCAGCCCGGACGGCCGGAGCGTCTACTTCGCGACCAACTCGCCGAAGCCGGCACCCGGCCAGAGCTATGAGGTCGACTTCTCACTCTGGTCGGCGCCGCTGAACGGGACGATCGCAATCGGTGATGCCGGCATCACCGGTGGGACGCAGTGGTCCATCCCCGACATGTACACCGGCGGCGATATCGAACCGGTCCCGCTGCCGGACGGGAACCTCCTCTATTCCAGCTACGCGAACACCGGGAAGGGCACCGTGGTCTCGGTCCTCGGCCTCCAGACGAGCCCGACCGGCAGGATGGTGTCGCTCACCACTCCGGCGCAGGACTGCGGCGCCCCCGCCGTCGCCGCCGACGGCGTCACGGTCGCGATGGTCTGCACCAACACAGGTCAGAGCGCCGATCTCGAGGTCGCGACCCTGACGGCGACGACGCTCACCGGGGCGCATGTTGTCGTTGCCAACTGCCTGTGCAATGCACCGTCGTGGTCGTCGAGCGGCGACAACCTTCTCTACATGAACGCGTCCGACCCGGACGGGAACTTCGGTCTCTGGTACATCGCCAACGCGGGCGGCGCGCATCCGGCGGCGGCGCGGCGTGTCACCGATGCCAGCGTGAATCTCGACGCGACGTCATCGGCCGCCTGGCTGAGCCACTGAGCGCCCGATCTCACCCGGCCGGCTGGGTGAGGTCGTACACGGTCACTCCGTCGACGCTCGTCGCGGTGAAGTGCTGCGCGACCCACTGCGCGATGACGCTCGACGTGCCGGGTCCGCCGCCGCCGACGAAGTAGTGGATCCGTCCCTGCGCGACGTACTCCTCGAACTGTCCGAGCGTTGGAGTGGGATCGGTCCCGTTGAACCCTCCGATCGCCATGACCGGGTCGTCGGTGGCGAGCTGGTAGCCGGCTGCCGAGTTGGCGTCGATAGTGGCAGCAACCCACGAATAGCCGGCAGCGTTCTGCTCCAGCAGCTTCACGAGGTCCGATCCCGGCGCGCTGGCGTTGAGGAACGATCCACCGTTGTTGCCGGCTCCGAGACCGCCTCTGCCGAGGCCCCCCGTCCCGGCGCCACGCGGTATGAAGCCGCCACCGAATCCACCCGGGGGCACGAAGCCACCCCGCCCGAAGCCACCCCCCGGAAACCCGCCACGGCCGAAGCGACCGGGGAACCCGCCGGGGCCTCCACCGGAGAACGCGGCCGTCACCGTGGGGCCCGCTGACGGGATCGCGCCACTGTGCGGCGTGAGCACCGTATCGATGGTGTAGGACGCGGGTCCGGCGAAGGCGGCCAGGAGCGCGACGACGATCACGCCTCGTGCCACGCCGCGTTGCATCCAGGGGGTGGCCACGATGGCAAGCGCGGCCGCGATGCCGAGAACGGCGATCAGGGCCGCGAGCCCAGGTGCGAAGGTGGGGCTGCGCTCAAGGAGGACGGCCGACCATACCCCGGTCGTCGCCATGGCGCCGGCGAGGACGAGACGTGACCACAGGCGCGCACGCTGCCGCCAGAGCAGCACACTGCCCATGCCGACCAGCGCGCCGATCGGCGGGGCGAGGGCGACCGTGTAGTAGGGGTGAATGATCCCGGCGGCGAGGCTGAAGACGAGGGCGGTCACGACGAGTATCCCGCCCCAGAGCAGGAACGCCGCTCGGGTGCGATCCGTTCTCGCCGCGCGCGCCGAGAGGACCAAGCCCCCCACCAGGAGGATCAGCGCGGCGGGGAGCAACCAGGAGATCTGACCACCGAAGCTGGTGTTGAACAGGCGATCGAGCCCCGTCGGGCCCCACATCGAGCCGGTCGTTCCGACCCCGCCGACGCTGCCGGTCTCGTTGCCGGTGAGGCGGCCGAGGCCGTTGTAGCCGAAGATGAGCGACAGCAGGCTGTTGTCCTGGGACCCGCCGATGTAGGGACGGTCGGCGGCGGGGATGAGCTGGACAACCGCGACCCACCAGCCCGACGCCACCACCGTCGTGCCGGCGGCAATCGCGAGCTGCGCAACACGCCGGCGCAGGGACACGGGGGCCACGACCAGGTAAACGAGCGCGAAGGCGGGGACCACCAGGAACGCCTGGAGCATCTTGGTAAGGAATGCGAATCCCACCAGAGTCGCCGCGAGCACGAGCCACTTGGTCTTGCCCGCCTCGATGGCACGCACGACCGCGTAGGTGGCGACCGTCAGCAGCAGGGCGAGCAGGGCGTCGGGATTGTCGAATCGGAACATCAGCGCCGCCACCGGGGTGAGAGCGACCGTGGCCCCGGCGATCAGCGCCGCAGCCGGCGGGAACCACCTCCGGACCGTGAGGTAGGTGAAGCCAACGGTCGCGACACCCTCGAGCGCCTGGGGAACGAGGATGCTCCAGGAGTTGACACCGAAGATCCGCGCCGAGATGTCCATCACCCAGAGCGCCGCGGGGGACTTGTCGACGGTGATGAAGTTGGACGCGTCGAACGACCCGAAGAAGAAGGCCTTCCAGCTCGACGATCCGGCCTGGACGGCGGCCGAGTAGAACGCGTTGGCCCACCCCGAGGCGCTGAGATCCCAGAGATAGAGGAAGGCGGCGACGCCGAGGGGGCCGAGCAGCGACGGGCGGACCCACGCGGCGTCCTGCTCACGGCCCCGGGCCAGCCGCCTGAGCCATACGATCGGAGCGGGTTCGCCTCCGCCGCGGATGCCGGCCGCCTCCGGGGGCGCCGGAAGCGCTGGAGGTGACGGCGGCGGCGGACCGTCGAAGAATGGGCGGGAAGCCATGCGGTCGACTTTGTTGCCGCCCGCTCATGGCCTTCTGGGAACACCCTCAGCGTTGGCTGTGAGGACGAGATGCTTGCCCAAGGCGCCCCACTAGTGCAATTAATGCGCGGCAAATAATTTCGTTGGACGCCGAGTGGAGGTCGTCATGAGCGAAAGCGCCAGGACCATCGATACCCTGCTCGACGAGCGACGCACGTTCGCGCCGAGCGCCGAGTTCCGCGCCAGAGCGAAGGTGACAGACCAGAGCCTCCACGAAGCGGCCGCCGCCGATCCCGAGGCGTTCTGGGCGGAGCAGGCCGGGAAGTACGTCAGCTGGTATCGCCCGTTCGACAAGGTCCTCGAATGGAACCTCCCGTTCGCCAAGTGGTTCCTGGGGGGCGAGCTCAACGTCTCCTACAACTGCCTGGACCGGCACGTCGACGCCGGCCGGGGCGAGAAGGTCGCGTACCACTTCGAGGGCGAGGGTGGCGACACCCGGACGATCACCTACGCCGAGCTGCTGTCGGGCGTCTGCCGCTTCGCCAACGCGCTGCGCCGCCTCGGCATCAAGCGCGGGGACCGGGTGGGCATCTACATGCCGATGATCCCGGAGCTGCCCATGGCGATGCTCGCCTGCGCTCGGATCGGGGCAGCCCATTCGGTCGTCTTCGGCGGCTTCAGCGCCGACGCGGTGCGCGACCGCATGAACGACGCGGCCGCTGTGGCGATCATCACCGCCGACGAGGGATGGCGCCGAGGCAACCTCGTGCCCCTCAAGCGCAGCGTCGACGAGGCCTGCGAGGGTGCGCCGACCGTCAAGAACGTGGTGGTGGTCCGCCGCACAGGCAACGAGGTGCCGATGGTCGAGGGCCGCGACCACTGGTATCACGAGCTGGTCGAGCGCGAGTCCGACACCTGCGAGCCGGAGCACATGGAGTCGGAGGACCTCCTGTTCACCCTCTACACCTCAGGCACCACGGCAAAGCCGAAGGGCATCAAGCACACCACGGGGGGATATCTCCTCTACGCCATGTTCACCCACGACATCGTGTTCGACATCCAGCCGGACACCGTCTACTGGTGCGCGGCCGACGTCGGCTGGGTGACCGGGCACTCCTACATCGTGTACGGACCCCTCGGCAACGGCGTGACCTCGGTGATGTACGAGGGAACCCCTGACTTCCCGAAGAAGGACCGCTGGTGGTCGATCATCGAGAAGTACGGCGTGACCGTCCTCTACTGTGCCCCGACCGCGATCCGGACGTTCATGAAGTGGGGCCCCGAGCATCCGCAGGCGCACGACCTGACCAGCCTTCGCCTGCTCGGTACCGTCGGCGAGCCCATCAACCCCGAAGCCTGGATGTGGTACCGGAAGTACATCGGCGGCGACCGGGTGCCCGTGGTGGACACCTGGTGGCAGACCGAGACCGGCGGCATCATGATCGCTCCGCTCCCGGGTGTGACCGTGCTCAAGCCCGGCTCGGCCACGAAGCCGCTGCCGGGGATCGGCGCGGCGGTCGTCGATGAGGCGGGGAACCAGGTGGCGCTCGGCGGCGGTGGCTACGTCACGCTGACCAAGCCCTGGCCGGGCATGCTCCGCGGCATCTGGGGCGACGACGAGCGCTACAAGGAGACCTACTGGACCCGCTTCGGCACCCAGTACTTCGCGGGTGACGGCGCGCGAATCGACGAGGACGGCTACTTCTGGTTCATGGGCCGGGTCGACGACGTCATGAACGTTGCCGGCCACCGCATCTCCACCGCCGAGGTGGAATCAGCGCTCGTCGATCACCCCGCGGTGGCCGAGGCGGCGGTGGTGGCCAAGAACGACCCCGAGACCGGCCAGGCCATCTCGGCGTTCGTCACCGTTCGCTCCGGGTACGAGGAGTCGACGGAGCTCATCGCCGAGCTGCGCAACCACGTCGGCAAGCTGATCGGGCCGATCGCCCGGCCGAAGTGGATCGCGTTCACCCCCGACCTGCCCAAGACGAGAAGCGGAAAGATCATGCGCCGCCTGCTCCGCGACATCGCTGAGAACCGCCAGCTCGGCGATACCACAACGCTCGCCGACGCGACGATCGTCGCGGACCTCCAGCGCCGCGCCACCGAGGAGGAAGCCAAAGAACAGTAGATCCGTCGCAGTGGGGGACAGTTCGATTTCGAACACGCTCCGGGGTGCGATCTACTCCGAACTCATTGGAGGGCTACAAACCTATGGCAACCGCTGCTTCGCCCACCTCCTCAGGGATTTCGCAGGCGGTCGCACCAGCCGCAAACCCGGCGCCGCTGGGGCTGATCGGATTTGGACTCACGACGCTGTTGCTCTCGGTCATCAACGCGGGTTTCATCACGGCGGCCCCTGGACCGACCGCTGGTTCGATATCCGTCGTCCTGGCAACGGCTATTGCCTTCGGTGGAGTCGGGCAGATCCTGGCCGGCATGTGGGAGTTCAAGGTCGGTAACACGTTCGGGGCAACCGCATTCACAAGTTACGGGCTCTTCTGGATCAGCTTCGTTCTGATCGAAACGACATTCGCACACCAATTGCCCCCGGATCCGACGCCCATCCTCGGCATGTATGCGCTTGGATGGGGCATTTTCACCGCCTACATGTTCGTCGCTTCGCTCGGTGGGGCTTCGCGAGGGGTGTCGCTGGTGTTCCTCCTGCTCGCTCTCACCTTCATCACGCTGGCGATTGCCTTCTGGGGGAAAAGCGCGCCGAGCGCGGGTTGGAACCAGATCTCCGGCATCATCGGCCTGCTCACCGCGATCGCGGCGATCTACTGCTCGTTCGCGTTCGTGACGAATGCCAACTTCAAGAGGACCGTCCTACCCGTTTGAGGGCACGAACGGTGACGGCAGCGCGCGGCCCCGTCGTGGGCCGCGCCGCCGCCTCCCGGAGTTGAGGGGAAGGGAACCCGGCGACCCTCCATGCGGGCGGTTCGGGGGGTGCTTGCGACGTTGCAGGACGTTTGTTACAATAACGGCGTTCGGTTGGAACGACGTGATAGGAGCGTTCGCCACAACCTGACGCAGGGGGCGGGGTTCGGCTGGAGCAGGGGGGCGCTGACAAGGCGCCGGAAGGGGGTACGTCCACATGCGGCGACACGGATGGGCGAGCAGGGTTCGCGCTGCGGCTATCGGCGGCGGCGCCGTTCTGGGGATGGCAGCGGCCGGGGTCGCGACCACCATCTCGGCGTCGGCGCATTACATCATCGGCACCACCCCCCAACCCACCGTCGGGGTTGCGGGCAAGACGGCGCTCGCCGACCAGGCGGTCGTCTACGCGGACAGCTCCCGCGACGTGGTGTTCATGCTCTGGGCACCGGGGACCTGTGGCGTCGAAGGCGGCGCTCCGGTGTTCACCGACAGCCAGCCGGTGACGAGTGCGTCCTTGTCGGACAGTACCGTCACGTCGAATACCTACGTGCCCCAGCAGACGGGCACCTACGAGTGGACCGCGGAGCTTGTCATCAGCAGCGGTGGCTCGATCAAGTCGGGCCCGACCCAGTGCGGCGATGAGCCCGTGACGGTGAACAAGGCACCGACCAGCATCAACACGGTGCCGTCCAATGCCGACGGAGCGCCGGTCGGCACCGCGCTCACCAACTCGGGAACCGTGATCGGCAGCCATCCGACCGGCAACCTGCGCTTCTATCTGTTCGGACCGGAGAACCCGACGTGCAATTTCAACCAGGTCAGCGCGAATGCGCCGGACGGCTGGATCTTCATGGCCGGACCGATCGCGCTCGTGAACGGCAAGGCGAGCGTGCCGGCGCCGGGATACACGACCACGGAAGCGGGCGTGTACCAGTGGGTCGCCGACTACAGCGGTGACAGCAACAACACCGAGGCCCGGAGCGGCTGCGGCAAGGAAGCGGTCACCATCGGCAAGAAACCGACCAGCATCAACACGGTGCCGTCCAATGCCGACGGAGCGCCGGTCGGCACCGCGCTCACCAACTCGGGAACCGTGATCGGCAGCCATCCGACCGGCAACCTGCGCTTCTATCTGTTCGGACCAGAGAACTCGACGTGCAACTTCAACCAGGTCAGCGCGAATGCGCCGGACGGCTGGATCTTCATGGCCGGACCGATCGCGCTCGTGGACGGCAAGGCGAGCGTGCCGGCGCCGGGATACACGACCACGGAAGCGGGCGTGTACCAGTGGGTCGCCGACTACGGCGGTGACAGCAACAACACCGAGGCACGGAGCGGCTGCGGCAAGGAAGCGGTCACCATCGGCAAGCACTCGGACACGCTGACCTCGACACCATCGCCGGGCGGCGTCATCGGGACGGTGATCTTCGACAACGTTACGATCACCGGAGGCGTGGGCGCGTCTGGAACAGTCACCTTCTCGCTCTTCGGCGCCGCTGACTCCACGTGCAGCGGCCCGGCGATCTTCACCAGCACGGTAGCGCTCGGCTCGGCCGGCACGGCGAAGTCTGCGAGTTTCAGCGGTACCACGGTCGCGGGGACGTACAACTGGATCGCCACCTACCATGGTGACGCCCGGAACGTCGGCAGCAACGACAGGTGTGGCGACGAGCAGGTGAACATCACCAAGCCGAACAGCGGGGTGCAGGGCATCACAACGCCGGGCACGGGCGCCGGGTTCCCGTTCGCTCCCGCGATCGGGCTCCTGCTGAGCGGGTTTGGACTGAGCCTCGGCGCCGTGGCCGAGATCAGGAAGGAGCGCCGCCGGGGCTAAGCACGACATTCAGGAGGGGGAGCCGCCCGGCACGTGAGCCGGAGTCGGCCTGACACCAGAGGGGCCTCGCTGCCGACTCTTACGCAGAGTTGCGCGGCGGGGTCCCTCGCCATGTGTGCCACAGTGCCGGGCCGGTCGCGCTCGCAATCCCCGAGGGAGGGCGGTTCAGGCGGTCCGGGGTCCCCAATCGCCGAGATCAAAGCTCTCGAGCACCGCCAGCGCCTCGGCAGTCTGAGCCGGCGTGAGCCGGCGTGTGAATTGAGTGGCCTGCTGTTCGCGCCGGCTCCCCTCCGTGGTCGCGGTCACCGCGTTCGGGTGGACCTTCACGGTCCCGTGGTGGACCGTGAAAGCGGGGTCCTCCGACCTGGTCAGGTAGTGCTCCATGTCGTCCGACCACCCCAACCCGATGCTCTCGGTCAGCGTCTGAAAGTTCGGGATCGGATCCAGGCACAGTTCGTCATGCGACGCGATGATCCAATCCGGGTGACGATCCGCCGCCTCCTTCAGGGCGCGGGTCAGCAGCCCCACGTTCCAGGCCGCGATCCTGACCTGCGACGAGGTGCCGTTGGGTGACTGGAGACCGAGAGAGCTGAGATATCGCTCGCGAACCAGCGGGTGGTTGCCGATCGCATGTTCCGTCCACATGCCGAGCACCAACCAGCTGGAGACGATGTTCAGCGGGTTGCGCCGGAGAACGACGACCGTGGGGGCATACCTCTGGGCAACCCAGTCCAGCGAGAAGATCGAGTTGACCGATTTCACGACGACGTTGCGCGGGCGCGGCCTGACAGTCCGTGTGCCTTCGGCCAGACCGGCGACGAGGTAATCGCGTACCCGGGGTGGCACGTGCACCAGCCGGCGACCGGCCGCACGCGCGGACTTCGACCTTGTCCCATGGCCAGCCGCCGGCGAACGCGAGGTCCCAGATCAGGCGGTACCAGTAGCTCGAGTCGCCCGGCTCGAGCACCGGATACTCGCCGAGCCGCGTGGCCGCCACGGCACCGAGCACGTCCGAGTTGTGGCCATCCGGTTCGTACACTATGCGCGTATCGGTGGCATGCCCCAGGACGTTCGCGGCCCAGGTGCTCCCACAGCGAGCCGCACCCGCTACGAGGACCCTCATGGCTGGGCTGGGTTGGTAGCGGCGGTGGCTGTCGGCGTCGGCAGCGGCACCGGGATGTGCGCAGGGCGCCGCTTCGTCACCTTGGGGCGCTTCGCCGTCGCCCCAGCCGCGCCGCAGGCTTGACGGAGCTTCACTGGCGAACAGGCCGTCGGTAGAACCAACGGCCCCGCGTGCACGGCTGCGGGCGCGGAGGCGGAGGAGGCTGACGCTGTAGGATCGGCAGCCCCGCCGGCCGCGAGGATGACTTCGATCAGGGCCGCAACGATAAGCGCGCCGGACCCGGCCGCGGCGGTCGCCGGCGAGCGCGAAAAGCTGAGAGGTTTCACCTTGACCAGCCGGGCTACTGCCGCCTGACGGCTTCGACCGGCTGGAGCAGGGCCGCGCGAACAGCCGGATACAGCCCGGCTCCGACGCCGATGACCAGGGCAACAGCGGCCGCGACAAGGACCGCCAGTCCGGTGACCACCGGAGCCGGCAGATCCGTCAGGACGTCACCCATGAACGTGGCACCCCCGACGCCGAGCGCGATGCCGACCACGCCTCCCAAAAAGGCGAGCAGCAGAGCTTCGATCAGGAACTGACCGAGGATATCCTCTCGGCTCGCGCCGACGGCGCGGCGCACGCCGATCTCGTATGCGCGCTCACCCACGGTCGCGAGCATGAGGCTCATGATACCGATCGCTCCGGTGAGCAGTGCGATGACGGCGACGGAGCCGAGCATCCATTGCATCACCGTGCCCAGGCGCTCGGCGCTTGCGACCAGGTTCTGTTGGGTCTGCACCTGGAAATCCGCAAGCGCCGGGTTGGCGATCTGGTGCTGGTGCAGCAGTGTGTTGGTGACCTCGGTGGCCACGTTCGAGGTCGCGTTCACGCTCGTAGCCTGCACAAGGATCTGCTGGATCCGCGGCGCGGAGGTCGGCAGGACAGTTTGCCAGAGCGTGGAGATCGGCATCACCACGAGGTCGTCCTGGTTGTACGAGCCGGAGAACCCGCGTGGAGCGAAGACGCCGATGACGGTGAACGGATGGCCGTTGATCTGCACGGTCTGACCGATAACCGTGCCTTCGGGAAAGAGCTGCCTGACGACTGTCTGACCAAGAACGACGCTCGGCTGATTGTTCGTGATGTCGAGCGTGCTGAAGAACCGCCCGGAGCTCAGGGTGTACGCACGCGCCGATTCGAAGCCGGGCGTTGTCCCGATCACATCGGTCGGCCAGCTGTGCGTGAACCCCGCGACATTCGCGCTCAGCGCGGCGGTCGGGACCACCGAAACGGCGTCGGGCACGTTCGAAAAGGTCGAAAGAGCCGTCACGTCGTTCGGCGTGAGACTCGAGGTCGTGCCCAGGCCGATCTGTATGCCCGACGAGGAAAGGCCCGACGGGTACACGACCACGAGATTTGCGCCCAATCCCTCGACGGAGGCCTTCGAGGTGCTCCCCACGGCGTGGGCGACCGAGATGAGCATGATCACCGAGGCGACCCCGGCGACGATCCCGATCACGTTGAGCGTCGCGCGCACCCAGTGCCGTGTGAGACCGCGGAACGCCACCGAGATGGCGTCACGGAATTTCATGTGCCCGTTGCTCGAAACGGAACCGTCTGCGCCTGCTCACCCGATCTCGCGTTCGATAAGGGGGCCTCGGGAGAGGTGGCGTCGGGCTCGACCTCTTCGATGGTTCCCGACGCGATGCGCACCACCCGCTGGGCGACGGCGGCGATGGCATGGTTGTGGGTTACCAGCACGATGGTCCGAGCCTGGTCGTGCAGCTCGCCGAGGAGTTGCATCACCTGCTCGGCGCTCACCGGGTCGATGCTGCCGGTCGGCTCGTCGGCGAGAATGAGCGCCGGGTCGTTCACCAGGGCCCGCGCGATCGCGACACGTTGCTGTTCGCCACCCGAAAGCAGCGCCGCCTGGTGCTCCGCGCGGTGCGCCATGCCGACGCGCTCGAGGGCCTTGGTGGTCAGCGCCCGGCGCTGGCGTGTCACCCCCGCGTAGACCAGCGGCAACTCGATGTTCTCGTACACCGTCAATTCGGGGACGAGGTTGAACATCTGGAAGACGAAACCGATCGAGCGGTTGCGAATGCGAGAGAGCTTGGTGTCGTTGAGCATGCTCGTGTCCTCCCCGAGGAACAGCAGGTGACCCGACGTCGGCTGGTCGAGGCAGCCGATGAGGTTGAGGAGCGTCGACTTGCCGGAACCCGACGGCCCGACGACGGCGACGAACTCCCCTCGTTGGATGGTGAGATTCACGTCGTGGAGGGCGATCACCGGAGCGTCGGCGCTCCCATACGCCTTGCCGACCGACACGAGCTCAATCATGTGCGCGCTGGAGTTTCAGCATTTGCCGGTCATGTCGGCGACGGCGGCGGCGACTGCAATGTCTCGCCGACGGGAGCGAGCATGACCTGCTCGCCCTGCTGGAGGCCCGACTTGATCTCTGTCAGGGTGGCGCCGGAGAGACCGGCGACCACAGTCGTCGCGACGGGCGCGTCCTGATACCAGACATCGACCTGGAGCGCACCGTTCGCGCCGCTGAACAGCGCCTGGGTCGGCACCGCCAGCACGTTGCTGACGCTTGCCACCGTGACGTTGACGGTTGCGGTCTGGCCGTTGCGCAAGCGCGGGTCGGTGGTGGTGAGCGTGTTCTCTGCGAAGTACTCGGGCACCCCGTTGACCTGGGTCGCGCTGGTCTCGATCAGCGTGACCTTGGAAGCAAAGCTCTGACCCGGCAACGCGTCGACGGTGACGATCCCCGTCTGTCCGACCTGGAGACGCACATCGTCGCTCTGGCTGAAGGGCGCCCAGAGGACGAAGCTCGAGCCGCTGCCGATACCGATGAACCCACCCCCCGCCGTGCCGATGTTCCCAGCGCCCGGTAGCAGGGGTCCCGTGCTTCCCGCGCTGACACCTTCACCGACCAGTCCGTTCACGAAGAGGACCGTTCCCGCCTCGGGTGCGACCAGCAATGTCGCCGCCTCGTCGTGCTGCGCACGTATCACTGAGGCCTGGGCATTCAGCACCTGTGCGTAGGCAGCGGCGATCGCCGCGCTCGAGCCGCTGGCTCGAGCCTGAGCGAGCGCCTGCAGCGCGGCGCTGAACGACGCGCCGGCTGCATTCAGCTCCGCCTGCTGACTGCTGTCATTCAGCTTGGCGAGAGCCTCGCCCCGGGTGACTGTCTGATTCAACTTGACGTAGATCTGTGCCACCTGCCCGGAAACGCTGAAGTTCACATTCTCGAGATTCGCATTCTGCAGGCCCCCCGCGGCATTCGCGGTGGCAGAGAAGCTTCGCCGAGACACGGTTGCGAGCGCCGGCGTGGCCTTTGGCCGAGTGGCGCGGGCCAGCAGCATCGGTCCGACGACGACGATCGCGAGTACCAGGATCGCGCCGCCCGCTATCAGCAGTCGGCGTAGCAGCGTTTGCCTTCTCATTGGTACTGTCCTTCCCTGGCTGATTTGGTTCCAGACTCACGCGGCACGAACGTCATTGCCACCCGCACCCCTGCTCCTAGGCCACCCCTGGAACGCATCGATCATACACCATTCCTTAACTATCTCTTGTTAACTATCTCTGCCCGTCCCGGCGCGAGCCGTCACCCGCAGCGACTGTACGGAGCAGTGTCAGGATTCCGGCCGCAAGATTGCGCCGGCAGATCAGCAGATCGGGCATGTACGGATTGGGCTGGTTGTAAACGAGTTGTGACCCGTCGATGCGTGAGCAATGCAGTCCGGCCGCAGTGGCGACGGCCACCGGCGCAGCGGAATCCCACTCGTACTGACCCCCGGCGTGCAGGTAGATGTCCGCGCCACCCGACACCACCGCCATCGTCTTGGCGCCCGCCGAGCCCATGAAGATGAGCTCGGCGTCGAGGGCGGTGGCAACATCCGTCACGATCTCGGGTGCTCGTGTTCGGCTGGCGACCATCCGGAGCGGCTGAGAGACGGACTTGGTCACGGGAACGGGATCCTCGGTCGTGAAGACCCGATCCTGTGCGGGAAGCGCGACCGCCCCAGCCACGGGCTCGCCGTCGACGCAGAGGGCGACGTGCACCGCCCAGTCGTCTCGCGGCGGCTCTCCAAACTCGCGTGTGCCGTCCAAGGGATCGATGACCCAGACGCGACTCCGCGCAAGGCGTCCATGGTCGTCCTTGCCTTCCTCCGACAGGATGGCATCATCGGGTCGCAGCTCGGCCAGGCGGTCCATGATCAGCCGGTGGGAACGGGCGTCGCCCTGATCGCGGAGCCAGCTCTGGTCTGTACGCTGGAGGACCGATCGACGCAGTTCAACGAGCAGCAGGCCCGCCTGCGTGGCGATCTCTCGAGACACGTCATGATCGGTCCAGGCCGATTCGTCGGGCGCAGTGCGGTCTGAAACCGAACGGTTCACTCGTCTCCTTTGATGGGCCCGAAGTTGAGTTCTCGGGTCCCGTCGCTTAGCATATGATCACGTCCCAGACGCGCCGAAGGTTTCACTTCGTTGCGACAATGGGCGAGGAGGCAATGTGATGGGGCTCCGGGCGAAAGGCTTGCTGCGTCAAGCGGGTTCGGTGGCACTTCTGGGAGCCGGGATCTCTCTGCTCTCCGTGGGGATGGTCCAGGTTCAGGCCGCTCCGCGTCATCTGAACGCCGCGCCAACGGCGCCCACCTGCGCGCACCAACCGAACCTGAACGATCCGACCAACTCGACGAACAAGGTCCTGGACAGCTACTGGTTCGCAATTGAGCACGCCGGCCAGACGACGACGGCGTGCACGCTGTTCGGCAACGTTTCGTCGGGCGACATCGTCACCGCTCATTTCACGCTCGATGCGTCCGCCGCGGCGGGCGTTGAGATAACGCTCGTGACCAATACGGCATCGAGCAGCAGCACCCAACAGAACCTCTTCGACTGCGCGAGCTTCAGCAACGGGGCCGATCCCGACAGCAGCGCGGATTCGTGTCTCGTCTCGACCACGTGGGTGCTGACGGCGCACGTGCCGGATTGCGCGTTCCAGGTCGATCTCATCTATGGAGAGCCGCTCGCAACGATGGCCATCGGCCAGTACCGGACGGACCATCGCTGGATCGACGGTCAGGTCGGTAACCGAACCGATACGTGCACCGCGCCGACACCGACGCCGACACCTACACCGACTGCGACACCCACCGGAGGTGTCGGGGGAGCCACCGCGACTCCGACTCCGAGCAGTGGCGTCCAGGGAATCACCACCCCGGGCACTGGATCGGGCGGACTTGGCGTCCCGATCGTGGGATTGGTGCTCATCGTCCTCGGCGTCCTCGCGATCGTCAGGAGCTCGCGCGGATCGCGCTCCTGGCCGATGCCATAGCGCGGCAGGGTAGCCGGCGGCCGGACACCGACTGAGGTGGCCCTCAGCAGCGCGAGCACGCCTGGAACCGGCAGGGTTCTGGTCATCAGCTCGCCTCGTTCCGGCAGCACGTGGACACTGCGCGCCCTGGCATCCGCGGAGGGCACGTCATTCGTGCGCGAGCCGGACAACGTCGACACCGCCGCTGCTGTGAACACAACGGTGACCCGCCTCGGCTTCGGGCCGTACCCCGTCCTCGAGCCCGGGGAGGTCGCGCCTCAATATGCCGCCCTTTGGGATCTCGCGTTCCAGGGGCGTCGCGCCCTGAGATTGCGTCGAGGCTGGGGCAGGCGCGTGACGCGGGCGGTGTTCCGGCTCCCCCGCGGCGTCCGCGATCCGCTGCTGGCCGTGGCGGCGCGCGGACTCGGCGCGGTCGCGCCGCGCCGATCCCATGTCGTGGTTTCGTCGGTCATGGCGCACTTCTCGGTGGAGTGGATTCACCAGCGCTTCTGGCCGCGAGTTCGTCGTGCTGCAGCGCGATCCGTTGAACATCGCATCAAGCTGGCTTCGACTCAACGTCAACGCCTACGACATCCACACTCGGCCGGCGATTCTCGAACGCCACCTGGAACCACTCGGAGTAAAGCCGCCACCCGAAGGGGCGTCGAGCGTCACGCTTGTCGGGTGGTGGATCGGGGCGCTCGCGACCCAGATGAGCCACCTGCTCGAGCGCCATCCCGACTGGATCCTCGCCACCCACGAGGATCTCTGCGAGGACGCCGAGGTGCGGTTCGGCGACCTGTACCGGCAACTCGACCTGACCTGGACCCCCGCAACCGAGGCGTACCTGCGCGAAGGCGGATACATAGAGCCCTTGTTCCGCGGCGGTGAGAACACGTTCACGTCGACCGCGGGCGGCACCGCCGAGGCCGCGCGTATTCGCCGCGATCAGGTCGACGCGTGGCGGACGCGGCTCGCACCCGAGCAGCTGTCGGAGCTGCGTGACGTGCTCGCCACGTTCAGCAATCGCGGCTGGGTGCGACCTCGCACCGCGGCTTCGGGGTAGCCGTTCGCGGGTTCAGGCTCGGGCGACACGGCCATGCCGCCGGATCGGAGTCAGGTCGAGGAAGCGGAGCGCAAATCCGGAGCCACTTCCGGCGCATCGCTCGAGCCGCCATATCCGGGACCCGATCCGATTGCGATCTGATCCCCGTCGACGACGACCTCGGTGATCGACCCTCGGCCCAGGGGCACGCGCCAGTCCTCACCCGAAAGATTCAGGATCGTCGCCATGACCAGGCGGATCATGACGGCGTGGGTGACCGCAACGACGCTCTCGCCCGCATGCCGACCGCCCATGAGCCGAAGGGCCGTCAGCATCCGCTCCCGCGCCTGGTCGAGACGCTCTCCGTTGGGACACACGCAGTCGATCGGCGACCTGCGGTAGAGGTCGAAGGCAATCGGGTCGTACATCTGCGACTCCTCTGCCGTCATCCCCTCCCAGCTGCCGTAGTCGAGGTTGATGAGCCCGTGCAGGATGCGGATGTCAGGCACTCCAGTGGCATCGGCGATGATCTGCGCCGTGGCGATGGTGCGGCGCAGCGGACCCGTGTAGACAGCGGAGATGCCACGCGAGCCGAGGAATCGGGCAGCATCGACCGCGTCCTGATATCCCTGGGCGTCCAGGGGGATGTCGCGGCGGCCGCGATATCGGTTCTCGATGTTCATCGTCGTCGTGCCATGTCGTACCAGGTACAGCAGGCACGGCTCCGTCTCCGCGCGCACCCGTGGGAGTGCGATGCGGTCGCCGGCGGGCGCGACGCCTCCCTCAGTCATCGGTCACCGACGCCCGACTTGCCCGGAACCCAGGGCAAGCGTGATTGCACGTGCATCCGTGAAGCATGATGAGATGTGCCACCCCTTTGACCCCCTCGCCCTCGCGTCGCTATCGCCTTCTCTAAGGCACGAGCATACCGTGCCCCGCCCGACCGCGCAAGACTCACGTTTCGGCGTTCGGCACGCCCCACGCTCCGAGTGGGAGTTCGTCCAGCACCGAGCGAGCTTCGTCGACCTGCGCAGCGGTGAGGCGGCGCCGGTACTGGCTCGCCTGCTGAACTCGCCTGCTCGTGCCCTCGGGCGCCCCGGTCTGCTCGTTGGGGTGCGACCGGGGATTGGCGCCCGTCACCACGAAGGAAGGGTCGTCGGCCGCCTTCAGGTACGCGCTCACCCGTGGTGTCCAGGGCAGACCGAGCTGGGCGAAGAGCGAGGCGAACCCCTCATATGGGTCGCGAGACAGATCGTCG
Source organism: Candidatus Dormiibacterota bacterium (assembly GCA_963768105.1). Lineage (GTDB taxonomy): Bacteria > Chloroflexota > Dormibacteria > Aeolococcales > Aeolococcaceae > Palsa-851. Next base: position 566,003 of record CAVYGR010000002.1, read on the forward strand.
TGTGAGATCACGATCCAGTCCGGGTGACGCTCTGCGGTGAGTTTCAGCGCGAGCGTCAGCACCCCCACCGTCCAGGCGACCTGGGCGACATGCGACGTGACGCCGACCCTCGGATTCACGCCCAGGGGCGCGAGCCACCGCTCTCGTATCGCGGGGGCGTCGAGCCGATCAGCCTCGATGTTGAGCGCTATCCAGCTGGAGATGACGTTCAACGGGTTGCGCCGCTGGACGACGATGCGCGGGCGGTAGCGCTGGGCGATCCACTCCAGGGAGAGCCCGCAGTTTGCGGATTTGACGATCACGTGCGTTTGCCGTTGGAGCTCCGCCGCCGACACCGCTCGCGCCAGCACCGCAACTCCGTGGTCGCGGAAGGTCGCGGGCGACTTCGACAGACCGCGACCCAGCCTCCGCGCCGATGGTGACCGGCTCCACGGCCAGCCGCCGGCGAAGGCGAGATCCCAGACCATCGTGTACCAGGACGACGGCTCGTCGGGCCGGAGCGCGGGATACGCACCGAGGCGGCTGCGGACGACAGTGCCCAGGATGTCCGTATAGGGGCTGTCAGGCTCGTACACGTTGTGGACGCCCGGCGACTTGCCAAGGACGTTTGCCACCCAGGTCGATCCGCAACGGTGCGTTCCAGCGATAAGGATCCGCATACTGGATTCCATGCTAGTCGAGAGGGATTACTGAACGGTTGTCTGCTTCTCAGCGAGCTCTCATGTCCGGAAACCACTGCACACGACACCATGGGATCGGGCGGCGGGTCGCGACCATCCAGGCGTCGCCGGGTGGGCGATCCTCCCGAATTCAAGGAGGGGATGAGTATCAAGCAACGTCTCGTCGGTGAAACAGCACCGCGTGCAACGCGGCTGCGTCTGACCGCCACGACCGCCGTCTGCCTGGGCGTCGTGGCGGCATGCGGATCCACGCCACCGGCGCACACGCCGCCACCCTCACCGAGCGCGACACCCGGCGGCACGGGACACGTGTTCGACGTCACCCAATATGGCGGACGGGGCGACGACGTGAGCGACAACACCCACGCATTCGCGGACTGCCATCGCCGCAGCCGAGGCCGCGGGCGGCGGGGTCGTGTACGTCCCCGCGGGGAAGTATGTGTTCAGCGCGGCCAAGACCGGCACCGGAGGTTCGGTGGTCATTGCGGGGACCGCTCCGATCACCCTGGAGGGCGCCGGCCGCGACCAGACCTACTTGATCGAAGCCAAGGCGAACAAGGGCCTCCTCGGCGTCCACGTCGATCACAGCGTCGTGGAAGATCTGACGCTCGATACGCAGACGAACGGCGGCGGCGCTGCGCTGTTCGTACAGGCGAACGACACGAGCCTGCTGAGCACCAGGGTGCTTGGCGGTCCGAACCATTTCGCGATCTATTACGCAGGACCCAAAGGCGCGAAGCCCGCGTCGCCGCTCTACAACACCGGCAATGTCGTCAAAGATCTCGTATCTGAACGAGCTCGACTGCAACGATGGATTCTCCTGGAGCTTCCAGCAGAACAGCTCGATCACCAACGTCACGCATACGGGATCAAGGCTCGCTCTGTACGTGGACCAATCGACGACCGTGACCGACTACCGCTACACCCCCGGCGCACAGCAATGCGGTGCGCGCAACGGCTTCTGGCTGACGCCACCGGCGAACAACATCACCATCATGGGCTTTACCAGCAGCGGCGAGGGTGGCAAGGTGGGCATCATCGGGCCGGCGGGGGTCGGCAAGGTTGCGCGGAACGTCACGATTCAGGGGCTGACCATGACGGCGAGTGGGTACACACTCACGATCGGTGACGTCAGCAACCTGCTCGCTGACCGGCTGCAGCCTTGGCCACAACGACATCGTCATCAGTGCCCAGGCGATCGCCCAGGGTACCGTGTCTCCACTGCAGCTTCGGGCAGCTGGTGCGAAGCGGGGCGGCAACCGCGCAGGTGCAGATCGCCGTCGTCAAATGATCTTCTGAGGTCGGGGAGCGTCCGCTCCGTTCGGCTCGCTTGACGGCCTGTGTTCGGGCACCCCATACTGTGGGACACGTTGCGTCCTCCGTTAGGGAAGGGGCCGCAGCAGGGGGTTGGCGGCCGGACAACAAGGGTCCCTGGGGGAGAGACACGCGTGCCGGGAAAGGGATCGACGGGGATGGGGAGATCTTCCAATTGGATGATGCTGCGCGCCAGTCGGATGGCGCGCCGGCGTTGAGCCTGATCGTCGCTGTTGACGCTGTGCACGACGGGACGGCGAGATCGCTCGTCGATATGCTGCAGTGCGGTCGGCAACGCTCCGTGTGAGGTCATCGTGGCGTCCCGCGAGGAGTGGCCGGACGCACCTGATGGCGTGAAGGTGGTCGTCTTACAACGCCGCTTCGCGTGGTGATCGGTTCGACCGCGCCGCCGCGAAGCGCGCGGCCGGATCCTCGCCTTCCTGGACGACCGCGTCCGCCTGTCGGACCACTGGGCTCGAGCGCGTGATCGCCTTCTTCGAGGATCCCGCGGTGTCCGTCGCGGGCGGTCCGGTGCTTCCGCGGAGCCGCTGGCTGGCGGAACGCGTGAGTGCACTCCTGCTGAACAGCCACCTCGGCAGCACCCCCTCCGGGCACGTCTCGAGGAGGGAGCGTCCGCGATTCGTCAAGGAACTCACGGGTGCCAACCTCCTCATTCGCGACGACGTCTTCCGCGATGTCGGAGGGTTCCAGTCTCCCAGCGTCGGCGGCGAGGCGGTGCGGCTCTGCTACAAGGTGCGCTCCCTGCTCGGGCTGCGACATCTTCTACGAGCCGGCGCTCGCAGTGGTTGCAACGGCACGTCGTTTCCCGGGTCCGTTCCTGGCTGACACCGCGGCATACGGACGCGCGCGTGGGGACATGGCGCGCCGCTTCCGCGAGGTCGCGCCCTTCTTCCCGTACGCGCTTCCAACGCTCGTCACAATCTTCGTGATCCTCGAGCTCGCCCTGCTCCCGTTGCATCGAACGAAGGTGGAGCTCAGCGTTGGGGCGTTGCTGATCGCCCTCTACCTTCTGCAGGCGGTTGGCGTGCTGTTCGCGAAGGGACCCGTGCGCATCGGCGACCGGATACTCGCAGCACTCGGATTGCCGCTCGTCTCCCTGACCTATGGTGTGTTCTTCGTCCGTGGGTTCTTCGGACCCAGCCTCGGCGAGATCTCGCCGATCCGCAGGCGGCGTCGCGCGCAGCGCGTGCTCATCATCAACTGGCGCGACATCAGTCACCCCTGGTCGGGGGGCGCCGAGATCTACATGCACGAGATCGGCCGGCGCCTCGTCGACATGGGCATGGAGGTCGGTTGGCTCTGCCAGCGGCATGCCGGCAGCAGCCGCAATGAGATCCTGGATGGGATTCACATCCGTCGCGTCGGCGGCCGCTTCACGCTGTACCCGCGGGCGGCGCTCACGTATCTCTTCAGCCTGCGCGGACGCTACGACGTCATCGTGGATTGCGAGAACGGGATCCCGTTCTTCTCGCCGCTCTTCGCGCGGGTTCCGACTGTCCTCCTCGTCCACCACGTTCACCGAGAGATCTTCCGTCGCGAAACCCACCCGCCCCTTCGCTGGCTGGGCTACTGGCTCGAGGGCTGGTTGATGCCGAGGGTGTACGGAACACCCCGGTGGTCGCCGTCTCCGCGAGCACGCGTGATGACCTCGTCGGGCTGGGCTTCCGGTCGGAGCGGATCCATATCGTCCACAACGGCGTGGCTGAGGTTTCGCCGCTGCGGCGTCGGCCCGCGCCCGAGCCCAGAATCGTTTGCAACGGACGGCTGACCCCGCAGAAGGGCGTGGACGTGATCATCAGGGCAATGCCACTGGTGCTGAGAGCCCTGCCGAACGCGCAGCTCGACATCGTCGGCCAGGGTCCCGACCGCACTCGCCTGGAACGGCTCGCGTGGTCACTCAGGCTGGCGACACACGTTCGCTTCCATGGTTATCTGCCCGGTAGCCGCTCGTGATGACGTGGCGGCACAGGCATGGGTCGCGGTATGTCCGTCGTCGTTCGAGGGCTGGGGTGTCAACTCCGTGGAAGCCGGGGCTCGAGGCCTGCCCGTCATCGCCTCGAATGTCAACGGCCTTCGCGACTCCGTTCGAGACGGGATCACCGGTCTGCTGGTGCCACACGGGGACACGCGTGCGCTGGCCGACGCCGTGGTCGACCTCATCGGAGACCCCGAACGCCGGTCTGCGATGAGTGCAGCCGGTATCGAATGGGCAGCGCAGCACACGTGGGAGCGCAGTGCCGACGAGCTCAGGGTCGTCCTGGTAGGTGCCATCGAGGCCGATCGTCGCGGGGAGACCTTCGAGATCGCTCCCCATGCCCTGGCCGGCATCGAACCGGCGGAGGACGTGCAGATCTCCAATGCCGGCTGACGCCGAGGGCACAGTCGCGGTCGTCGTGACCACACGGAACTCGGGTCAAACGCTGAGAGCTTGCCTGGCCAGCATCCGGCGGCAGTCACATCCCGGCGTGGAGCTCGTGGTCGTGGACAATCATTCGAGCGACGACACCCTGGCGATCGCCCACGAATATGCGGACACAGTGGACACCTTCGGCCCGGAGCGCAGCGCGCAACGGAACCATGGTGCCGACATGTCGTCTGGGGCACATCTGCTCTTCATCGATGCAGACATGGTGCTCGACCCCGAGGTCGTGGCCGAGGGGGTCGCGCTGCTGCGCTCCAAGGGACTCCCCGCGGTGGTGGTCCCCGAGGAGACCATCGGCGAGGGGTTCTGGACGGCGTGTCGCGCCCTGGAGCGGGGATGCTACAACGGCGACGACACGATCGAAGCCGCGCGTCTCTACACGCGCGCCGCGTTCCTCGAGGCCGGCGGGTTCGATCTCCAGCTCAACGGCGGCGAAGACTGGGACCTGTCTCGACGAGTTGCGATGGGGCGCCGGCTGCCCAGGACTCGGGCGATCATTCATCATGATGAGGGTCGGACCCGCCTCCGGACCGTCTACACCAAGCGGCGCTACTATGCACCAGGCTATCTCGCTTTCCTACGCAAGCACGGGCGCGGGGCCGTGGCGCAAGGCAATCCGCTCCTTCGTGCGGCGTACGTTCGTAACTGGCGCACATTGGGTCGCCATCCGTTGCTCACGGCCGGGATGTTCACGCTCAAGGCCGTCGAGCTGGCAGCCGTCATCGACGTGGCAGTCGATACAAAACTCCGAGGGCACACGCGCGATCGCAGCAACGAGGTCTATGAAGTAAGCAATGTCAGACACTCGGGGACCGGCCGTCAGCGAACACGGCGAAAATGATCACCGCGCGCCTGCGCTTCGCCCGCTGCTCATAACATTCGGTTCCATCATCGAGCCGGACGGCGGCTTGCAGGTTCGGTCCCGGGTCGTTGCTGAAAGCCTGGCAAGTCTCGGCATGCCCCCGACCATTCTGAGCACCCGCGAAGCGGATCCATCCGCGCCGCCACCGCCCTGGGCGCATTCGATTCATGTTCCAAGCAGGAGGCCCTGGCGGGGCTTCTCGGTGGAGTGGGCACGGTTGATCCGGCACCACGCCGTCGATGCCGATGTGCTCATCGTGGCGAACGCCATGTTCATGCCTGCGCTCGAGTTGTCGGGTACGCGCGTCCCGATCATCTGGGACACGAATGAGTGCCAGACCCTTCACTACGAGCGGCTGGAACGAAACGCCGCGAACCGAAGCAAGCGGATGATCTGGTGGGGGCTGGAACGGTGGGCCGCGACTCGGTGTCGCGTTGCCATCTCAATCGGCGACGCTGAAGCCTCGGAGTGGCGCCGTATCCACGCTCCGCTTCGCAGCAAGTTGATGACCGTCGATCACGCGGCGTTTGTCCCGGACCGCCGACCGACGGACGGCGACGCCGAGCTCGCGCGTCGCGTGGGTGGAGCGATGCATCGTCCGCTGCTGCTGTTCGTCGGTACCATCGCCGCCAAGCACAATGCGGTGGCGGCGCGGTGGCTCATCGACGTTCTCGCTCCCGCGCTGGCGGATACAGCCACGATCGTCATCTGCGGACCGGGAAGCGATCAGCTCCCGGGTGGAGGCAAGCCCGGCGCGAGAGTGGTGCTGCTCGGCGCGGTGGAGAACATCGACTCGATCATCGCGACCGCCGACCTCTGTCTCGCTCCGCTGGCCACGGGCGCCGGAGTCAAGACAAAGGTCCTGCACTATCTGGCGCATGGCAAGCGAGTCGCGGGAACGCCGATCGCATTTGAAGGATTGAGCGGAGCCCCGGGGTTGCTCGAGGCAGCGCTCGAGGATCTTCCGAATCTCGTGAGGCGTACGATTGCCACGCCGGAGACCGTCGACTCGGCGCGGTCGCGTGTGGCCGCACAGCACGCGTGGCTGGCCGAACATCACGGGCGGCCGCTCATCGTCGAACAGTGGAGGAATGTGCTCGCATGCGTCAGCGACACATGACCACGGGCGGCAGCACGGCGCGGTCGGATCGCCTGGTCCTGGTCGGTGTCGCGCGGTCGGGCACCTCATGGCTCGGACACGCGCTCGGACGAGCGCGCGACGTCCGTTTCTACTACGAACCCGACAATGTCGATGCGGATCCCGCTGCGGTGGCAACCGCGGGTCGGCGGGGTTTCGGCCCCTACCCGGTGATCGATGGCGACGAGGACGCCGGCCAGTTCGCGCCGCTGTGGGACCTGGTCTTCTCCGGCCGGCTGCCCTTCGCGCTGCGCGAGCGCCGCCGCCTCCGCCCTGCAGCCAATCTCGCCTTGCGCCTGCCGCGGTCGATGCGAGACCCGCTGGTCAGGACCGCCGCGGCGCTGTCGGCTCGAATGCCCGGACGCGCCCAGAACATCGTTGTCAAGACCATCTACGCCACCTTCAGCCTGGACTGGCTCGTTGCGCGCTACCAGCCGCAGGTCATCGCCATGCAGCGAAATCCGCTCAACGTGGTCTCGAGCTGGAGGGAGCTGCACATTCCCGCTGTTCGACCTCGCCACCCGTCCCGCCATCGTGTCGCGGTACGTCGAGCCGCTCGGGATTCAGGGTCCTGGTGAGGGCGCGTCCGAGGTTGCCCGGATCGCCTGGCACGTTGGCCTCCTCACCCACGTGATCGCCGAGGCGGTCGACCGGCACCCAGAGTGGTGCTTCGTCACCCACGAGGATCTCTGTCAGGACCCGGCGACCACCATCCGTGCCGTCTGCGAGCAGGTCGGACTCGCATGGACCGACGAGATGGCTCGCTTCCTCAAGGAGAACAACCGGCCCGGCGAAGGGCTCGCTCCCGTTCGGGTGGCAACCGAGGAGCCGACGCGGTGGCGCGATCGGCTCAGCGCTCCCGAGATCGCCGAGATCGAGGCGGTCCTTGGTGAGTTCCCCACCAGGGGCTGGGTGCGCCCGCCGGTGACCGCGTCGTGACGACCCTGCGGAGGCGCGAGCCACGGCGCTGATTGGGACGTTTGGCGAGTTTCGAGTAGAATTGGTCAGGGAAGCGGACGAACGCCGGAACATTGCGGGCAGGATTGGAGTTGTCTCGATCAGCCGTTCCGAGGCGTCCGTGCACGCGGCGGTCACTGAGGGGTCGATGTGAGTGATTCAGGCGGAGTGGCAGACGGTCACCTGATCGCGCGCCGTGCCGCGAACCGCGAACGTCGCCAGTTCATCACGCACAACGCCATGGCGGCCGGCGGGACGTGGGTCGCCGGCATCCTCGGGTTGCTGCTGCAGGCCCTGGTCAGTCACCACTTCAAACCGGGCGAATACGGCCAGGTGTTCGCCATCTTCAGCTTCTTCACGGTCCTCACCCAACCCGCTGCCGGGTTCAGCCGCATGATCGCGTGGACGACGAGCCGCGAGCTCGCCACGACCCACGGGACCGACCTGGAGAGCAGTGCGCTACTGCGCCTGACCATTCGCCGGCTGACCTTGCTCGGCACCGCAATCGGACTCGTCTTCGTCCTTGCAGCGGCCCCGCTGGCCCACTACCTCGACGTCCCCGTCTTGTATGTGATCCTCGGCGCGGTAGGGGTGCCCTTCATGTTCGCCACGTCGCCGATGCTCGCGTCGCTCCAGGGGGAGCAGCGCTGGATCCCGTGGAGCTCCCTCAGCATCGGTATCGCGTTGAGCCGCATCGTCTTCGTCGTCATCTTCGTCTGGCTCTTCGGCAGCGCGCTCGGTCCCGGCAATGTGCTGCTGGGCATCAGCGTCGCCGCGGCGGTGCTCTACTTCACGGCGCTCGCGATGGTATGGCCGCGCATGCGGCGCGGCCGGGGACCGTCGCAATGGCGGCCGCTCTGGCGATTCCTGGTGGTGTCGGTGACCTCCACGGTGACCGTGTCCGTACTGATGGGCAGCGACGTGATTATCGTCCAGCACTTCTTCGCCGGGAAACAAGCCGGCCAGTTCAGCGCGGTCACCGTGACCGCCAGGGCACTGTTCTTTGCGATGGGAAGCGTGACCAGCGTTCTCTTCCCCAAGGTTGCGGCACGTCACGCCAGGCAGCGCGGGACCCGGTCGGTCGTCTTCGCATCGGTGGGGATTGCGCTCGTCGGAGGCCTGCTCGGGCTGCTGGTGTTCTCACTCCTCAGCACCACCATCCTTCATGACTTTTCCGGCAAGGGCTATGAGGGCGGAGCCGGCTATATCGGCTGGTACGCACTGGGCATGCCGCTGCTGGCCGCGGTTGTGATGCTCAGCAACACGCAGCAGTCGCTCGCCGACCTCAACCTTCTGTGGGTGCTCATCCCGGGGACGTTGATCAAGCCGCTGCTCATCATCTTCTTCCACAGCTCGCTGCTCGTCGTCTCGCTTATGAGCGATCTGTCGATCGCAGCGGTCCTCGTGGCACTTGCCGCGCAGTACCTGATCACCGAGCGACGAGTGCGTCTGAATCCTGGTCCGGACGCCGGCCTCGACGGCACCGACGGGACTATTGCCGCGGTGCCGGGTTAGGCCGATGAGCACGCGTAACGGAGTGCGCGACTGGGGCGAGCAAGTCTTCGCCTGGTCGAGCGAAAAGGTGCGATGGGTCGCTGACCGTCCGTGGGCGACTGTCGTGGTCCTGGCCCTCGTCGGTCTGGGAATCAGGCATGCGTGGTTGTCGCCCCAGCCGCTCTCCTCCGGGGACTGGCACTGGCCCGATAACCCGGTGCTCGCCAACTACAGCCCGTGGCCCGTGGTGTGGGACAGCTCGCTCGGGCTGGGCGGGGAGAACCGCTTCTCTGCCGTGTTCCGGTTCCCCGTGTATGCGATCTCGGGTCTGCTCGCGGTGCTCGGCATCGGTTGGACGTTCACCGAGAAGTTTCTGTACTTCGTGCCGTTCGCCGTGCTGCTCCCGGTCGGAGGGTGGCTGCTCGCTCGCGAGATCATGGGGCGAACCAAGTGGGCGCTGCTGACGCCGGTGATCCTCCTGGGCGCCACGTATTTCATGCTCGAGGCCGACGGCGAGGTGCCCCTCGCGCTCGCCGAGGTGCTGACGTTCTTCGTGCTCATCGCCTTCCTGCGCACGGTGCGCCGGCTGTCCTTTCGCTGGGCGCTGATCACGGGGCTGCTGCTCGGCGTCGTCGCGGCGTACGACGTGCGGCCGGCATATCTGTGTGTGCTGCTCATGTTCATGTACTTCGTCATCGTCGCGGTGATCGACCGCGACTGGCACGTCCTGGCTCGGCGCACCGCGCTGGGCGCGGCCGCCGGCGCCGTCTTCATCGGGAGCCAGGCGTTCTGGCTCTTCCCGCTGCTGACGTATCACGGCGGCGTCGGTCTGCCGATTCCGCAGGCGCCAAACTTCAACGTGCTCGCGCTCGGTCACGGCCTGGCTGCCGTCGATGCCTTCTGGACAGGAGGCACGCCGGCGCAGCTGGTCCAAGCCCCGCTGAATCCCGCGTACATGATCCTGCCACTCCTCGCGCTCATGCCCCTGCTGGCGCGCAGGATGCGTCCGGAGGTGCTGTGGCTGACCGTCGCGGCGCTGCTCTTCGCGTTCTTCGCCAAGACCGACAATGCTCCGTTGGGCGGCATCTACGACTGGATGTACGTGCACGTTCCCGGCTGGAAGCTGTTCCGCGAAGGGTCGAAGTTCCTCTACATCGTCACGCTCGCGTACGCGATCCTGATACCCATGGCGCTGGCCAGCGCGTTCGCGTGGTGCGCGGCGCATCTGGAGCAACTTCGAGCCCGACTCCTGCGCATCGGCGCGGTCGCCGCGGTCGTGGGGGTCGTCGCGCTCAGCGCCTGGTCGGTCGTGGCGCTGCAGACCGGCAGTCTCGGGTCGACCACGCAGCCGACGCCGGAACCCGCCTCGTTCGCGGCACTCTCGACCATCCTTGCAAACGATCCGCGCCCCGGACCGGTGCTCTGGTTCGGCCAGCCGCTGATCGGCAACAGCATCCACAACCACCACTTCCTCATCGCGTCGCCGACGCATCCCGCGGTGAACCTCACAGGCAAGTTCGGTGGAAGCAGAACCAATCAGCGGGATCCATTTCAGCTGTATTGCGCCGACAACCTCATCGCCTTTTGCTACGTCGACTCGCAGCTCTTCCCGTATCTCACGCAGATGGCAGGCGCGGGCTACGTCGTGGTGCCCGCCGGCCAGGGGGCCGGCTCAATCCCGGCAGGGATCACCCGCACCTGGCTCCATGACCAGATGACGTCGATGTTCGGTCAGCCGATGCTGCTTGGCAGCGGTTCGACTGCCATATGGGTGTGGCGGATGCCGTCACCTCAGCCGGTCGTGACGACCGCCCCGGCGGTCGCGATGGTGGATTCCGGAACGTGGGCGACAGCAGCGTCCATCCCTGCGCTCAAAGCACTCGGCATCCCCGCCGCGTATCGCCAGAGCTTCGACAACAACCAGTATCCCGTGTCGCCGAAGACGCTCCCCGACAGTGTCATGGTGATGCCGCGTCTGAACAACACGTGCCGGAGCGATGCGGCCGGGTCGGCCGCGGTCATGGTCGAGACAACCGCCAGCTCGGTGCAGCTGACCATCGGCCGATCGCTGCAGGACCTGCCGCTGCTGACGACCTCGCCGCGTCTGCCGGGCTGGGGCGTCTACGGGCCGTTCTCGATCGCGGCCGGTGCCAACTCCGTGACCGCCGGCGCTGCGTCGAGTGCAGCCCTGACGCTCGGGCCCTGCCTCGGCTGGTCGCAGTTGACGGCCGCCGCTCTTGGCGTCCACAAGAGCTCGGTCAACTCCATCACGCTGACGTCCTCTGGCGAGCAGATCACCGCCGCGACGGGCGGAGCGAACGGAACGTGGGTTGAGCTGCTCCGCTACTACGATCCGGGATGGCGGTTGGACACCCACAAGCCCATCAGCCTCGGCAACGGGCTGTTCAACCTCTATCACCTCGACGCGGCGCAGACCTCGCACACAACCCTTGCGTTCGCCTTCTCGACGCTGCCGTGGGAGCACATCGGCCAGGGTGTGGCCGTCGTCGCCGTTCTGGTTGCGATCTGGCTGATCGTCCGGGTTCCCCGGCGTCTGCGCGAGACCGCGGTGGTGCCGAGCCTGGCGACCGTCGGCGCCAGCTTTCCGCCCTCGCGGCTCGCACGTTGGATCGGCGGGGTGGGGTTGGCGATGCTCGCCGTCACCGCGGTGGGCGTGACCCTCGAGTGGTTCGGCATCCCCTCTGCGATCCCGGAGGCGACCGTCGCCCCGGACCCGTATTCGGTGGACGTGGGGTACGGCGGTGTCGCGATCGCCTTGCTGCTCCTCTCCCTGGCCGTGCGTTTCATCGCGGGGATACGCGGCGCGTCCCGGGAGGACGTGGTCCCGGCACACGGTGAGGAGCCCGCGCCGAGCGCGCGTCCCGACCGGACGCCTGCCGGTCGGCGCGGCCATGGTCAGCCTGGTGATGGCGGCGGTTCTCGCGTCATGCGGCGAATCCGCGAGCGACTTCCAGAACCTGATCACGCAGGCCCAGCAGGCCGGTTCGGTCGCTCCGAGCATCATCGGCTCGTCGCTGAGTGACGCACGTTTGCAGCGCGCGGCCAGGCAACCGGACCTGTGCATCGCCGACTACACGCAGGCGCTGCAGCAGTTCCCAACGCTGGTCTCGGCGTTCGTCGGTCGTGGCGACTGCTATTTGAACGGTGGGCAGAACGGTGCCGCGGCGGTTCACGACTACACCGAGGCGATCGTGCTGTCGCCCCTCTCGGCGGATCTGTATCTGCGCCGCGCCGTTGCCTATCGCGTCATCGGCAATCTGGCGGCCTCGGCAGCCGACTACAAGCAAGCGGCGCTCAATCCCGTCCGCCAACGCCGGCCAGCAGCTGATCGCGATCGATGGGCTCGTGTCGATCGCTGACTTCACCGACGCGCAGACGGCATACGCTCGCGCGATCACGCTCGACCCGCAGTCCTCACTGCTGTACGTTGCCGGCGGAGATCTCGCCATCGCCCGGGGCGATCCGAATCTCGCGGATCAGGATTATGCAACGGCGTGGCAACTCGCCTCGCAGAGGTCGGAGTTCGCGCAGGTGCTCGCCCACCAATGCCAGGCCGAGGTGTTCCGCCACGAGTATTTCAAGGCGACTGACAGACTGTGCGGAACGCGGCGAATCTGTCGACGTCGGGATCGGGGGCGTACGACGACCTTGCCCAGGCCAATCTCGCCCTGGGGAATCTGAGCGCCGCACTCGCTGACATCAACTCCGCGATCAGCAACTTCATCGGCAACGCCGGGCCGTACACCCAGCCCGACGGGGTCGACGGCTTCGGCCTCGCCAATCTGTACGCCGCCCGCGGTTGGATCGAGATCCAACTCGGCCAGACGCCGAGCGCCGTCACCGACTTTCAGACAGCCCTGAGCTCGCTTCCGGGCGCGGCCCCGGATACCCGCGCTCGTATCAAGGCGTACATCGAGACCGCAAAGAAGGACGAATGACATCCAACCAGGAGACGCGCTGAGCATGTCCGATCACACCCCGACCCCGATCGTCCCCGGGCGCCCCGACCGCGTCCTGCTCCTGGGCGTTGCGCGCTCAGGGACCCGCTGGCTGGCGACCGCCCTCGGCCACGCGGAGGCCACCCGCGTGGTCAAGGAACCGGACAACGTCGACGCGGACCCGACCGGGTCAGGTGTCAGCAGGTTCGGCTTCGGCCCCTACCCGATGATCGAGCGCGACGACCCGGCACCGCAGTTCCGAGCGCTCTGGGATCTCTCGTTCAGCGATCGCGTGCCCAACAAGCCGGGACTGAGGCGAAGTGCGGCGAGGGCCGCCCTCCGTCTCCCGCGAAGCATTCGCGATCCGTTGCTGCGCCGCACCGCGCAGGCGATGTCGGCGCTGCCGGGACGCTCGCCGCACGTGATCGTCAAGTCGATCTACGCGCACTTTTACGTCGATTGGCTGATAGGCCACTACGAGCCTCGGGTGGTGGTCATCCAGCGCAACCCCCTGAACACCATCTCGTCATGGATCGAGCTCGGCGTCCACGGTTTCGACCTCTTCGACAGGCCGGCGGTTCGCGAGCGCTACCTCGAGCCTCTGGGAATCAGCGTGCCCGACTCGAGCGCGAGCGTCACGCAGCGGACGGCCGCCTGGGTCGGCCTGCTCACCACCGTGCTCGGTGGTCACGTGGAGCGTCATCCGGAATGGCTGCTGGTCACGCACGAGGAGCTGTGTGTCGATCCACAGGTCCGCATCCGTGAGGTGTGCGATCAGGTGGGGCTGACCTGGAGCGAGGGGATCGAGCGCTTTCTCAGCGAATCCAACCGCCCCGGCGAGGGATTCAGCCACATCCGTGTCACCCGTGAGCAACCAAATCGATGGCGCAAGCGACTCAGCGATCAGCAGCTCGAGGAAATCGAAGCGGTGCTCGCGCAATTCCCGACGCGACGGATGGATACGCGAGCCCCAGCGCCAGCCGGAGATGGCGGGCGACGCGCGCTGACCGTCAGTAGGCGTCCGGGCCCCACTCCCCAAGCGGAAACTCGTTCAGCACCGCGCGCGCCTCGGCTGACTTGCGCGGCGGTGAGCCGGCGGACGAACTGCGTGGTCGCCTCACTCCTGCGGCTGCTGCCGGTGGTCGATGTGGCCGCATTCGGGTGCACCCGCTGGCTGCCGCCGTACACGGTGAAATTCGGATCGTCGGACCGGGTCACGTACTCCTCCATGGCGCTCGTCCAGCGCAGGCCGAGCCGCGCGGAGAGGGCCTCAAAACCATTGATCGGGTCTGAGGCAGAGGTCGATCATGTGACGCGACGATCCAGTCGGGATGTCGCTCCGCCGATTGCTTGAGGCCGGTGGTGAGGAGGCCGACGTTCCAGGCAACTCTGGTTACCGCCGACGCATCATCGCCAGGCGGAGTCAGCCCAAGGGGCGCAACCACCATGCGACGGACAGCGGGAAGGTCCCCGATGTTGCGCTTCGTGTAGAGGCCGAGCACGGTGCAGCTGGAGACGATGTTGAGCGGGTTGCGTCGCATGATCACCATCCTTGGCGCGTAGCGTCGCGCGATCCAATCCAGTGAGAACGTCGAGTTCACCGATTTGACGATGACGTGGCGGGGACGCTTGACGGACCCGGCTCGTCCCCATCGCCAGCCCCGCAACCAGACCGTCGCGCAATCCCTTCGGCATGCCGGCTCACGCGCCGTCCCGCAGCGCGGACGCCCTCAGCCCGTGCCATCGGCCAGCCGCCAACGAACGCGAGGTCCCACAACTGGCGATACCAGAAGCTGCGTTGCGCGGCATCCAGGGCGGGATGCGAGCCGAGGCGCGCGGCCACCATGGCGCCGAGCACGTCGGATGCGGGGCCATCGGGTTCGAACACGGCCTTGGCGCCGTCCGCGCGCCCCAGGACATTCGCCGCCCAGGTGCTCCCGCACCGCGCCGTCCCGGTGAGCAGAATCCTCATGAGCAGGTCACGTGCGCGATCAACGATGTGTCACGCCGCGGCCCGCCTCTGATCACCATCCACTCCCCATCCGCACGCAACTCACTTGCAGCATACACGTCCGGTCTTCAGGGTCACCCGGCATTGCCGATGTCGCTGACCTGTCACATTCCGGTTTCCGATGGTCAGATCGGGGGCCGGGAATCGGTGCGACGGTCGCGGCATGAACTTTCCCTCTCTCGCGTCGCCGCCGTTGTTGCCGTCGGATCCATAGCACTTCTGGCGCACGCCGGGATGACACCCACCGCGGTTTCCGTCCCCTATTCGCCGGCGCATCCAACGACTCACCTGAGTTCGGTCGCCGGGACCCCGCATGCCGCCACGTCGGCCCGCAAACCCAAGGGTGCGACGGGCGCCACCGGGAGCCGTCCGCTCGCTGCGGCGCGCGCTCTGCACCCATCCGTGTTCAACTCCGGGGCCAAGTGCGATGGTGTCACCAACGACACGCCGGCAATCCAGGCCGCGGTTGTGGCTGCCGGCAAGCAGGCTGGTAGCGTCGTGACCATTCCCGCGGGCACATGCGCCCTCTTCGGCCGCATTGCGGTCAACGGCGCGAATGGTGTCACGATCGAGGGAGCAGGGGCAGCGAACACATTCCTGGTGCAACACAGCCGGAGCAACATCTTCCAGATCACGTCGCCCGGCAACACTGTCGAAGCCATGAACCTGGATACCGGCACCTTCAATCCGGGTATCGTGCCGATTCAGAAGGATCCGGTGCCCGCAGTGCTCTTCAGCAATGCAAACAACACCACGGTCATGAACATCACTGCGGAGACCGGAACTGGTTTCGGCATGCGCCTGACCGGCTCTAACCCGTGCTACCTCTTTCCGATCACAGGCAGTGTGGTATCGAACGTAACCATGGTGAATCACGGCACCGGTGGCTTTGCCGCGGTGGACATCGACTGCCAGAATGGCGCGCGCCTGTCCAACATCAACATCCATGGTGGGATCCTCGCCCTCTACCAGGACGAAAACGTCGTGCTCAACGGCGAGACCTACTACGGCGTCAACGCCTGCCAGCCAGCCTGGTTCGTGACTGGCCCCGCCAACAACATCCTCGTGGAGAACGTGGTGACCTACGCCGGCTTCGGGGTGATCCACAACTCGCTGCTACACGGCCCCGCGACCGCGATCACCGTGGTCAACCAGACCCGCGGAACCGGCGCTACCTGCTGACCCGAACGCCCGCTGCGTTCGCCCTTGCCGCTCCTGCCGCTGAGTGATTCGTCTCGGCGGTCGGGGCGGTTTGCGTTCCGGCGGCTTCGCCTCCCGGACTCGGGCGCTGAGGAGGGCGTAAAGAGACCGACGCACCCCCTGCCGACCGTGCCCTCTGCGACTAGCAATTAGGGGTCGCCCGAGCGCATCATTTACCCGGCTGAGCATCGGGGAGCGGCTCATGGATGGCGCCAGGGGAACAGCCGCTGTTGCGTGAGCTTCAGGGATTAGAAATCGGCAATAGCCAGAGGCGGGTGGGGGATTGGTCAACACGTGAGGGGGCATCGGAATCTTCCGAGCAGATACTCGCGTGTCCGCCGGGCCGTCGGCGTTGGCTCGGCGGCGGCCATGGCGGTTGGTCTCTTGGTCTTTGGACCGCCGTCTCACGCCGCGGCGGGCGGCACGCCGACGTTGACTACGAGCTTGAATGCGAGCTCGATCACGGCCGGGAACACGGATTTCGACTCCGCAACACTGAACGGCTTCGTGCCGGGCGGGAGCGGGGGGACGGTGACCTACACGGTATACACGGACAACGGCTGCTCGATGAATCCGCAGGCGGCGGGCACGGTCAATGTCGACGAGACCAGCGGGTCGGTGCCGATCTCGAGCACCCTGCCCTTCACCTCTGTGGGGACCTTCTACTGGCAGGCGGTGTTCTCCGGTGACGGCACCAACGCCGGGGCCACGAGCGACTGCACCAGCGAAGCGATGGTAGTCGCGAAGGCGACGCCGACGATCGCCACCCAGGCGAGCCCGACCACGGGGACGGTGGGGGTGAGCATTGCCACCCTGAGTGACACGGCCACCTTGAGTGGCGGGGCGGCGCCGACCGGGAACGTGACCTTCACCTTGTATTCGGACGCCGGCTGCGCGACGCCGGTGGCGGGGGTGAGCGGGAGCGGGCCGATCAGCGGCTCGACGGCGAGCTACAGCACCAGCTGGACGCCGGCGGCGGCGGGGACCTACTACTGGATCGCCAGCTACCCGGGGGACAACAACAACACCGGGTTCACCACCACCTGCGGGGACAGCAACGAGCAGATCGCAGTGGTCGCGAAGGCGACGCCGACGATCGCCACCCAGGCGAGCCCGACCACGGGGACGGTGGGGGTGAGCATTGCCACCCTGAGTGACACGGCCACCTTGAGTGGCGGGGCGGCGCCGACCGGGAACGTGACCTTCACCTTGTATTCGGACGCCGGCTGCGCGACGCCGGTGGCGGGGGTGAGCGGGAGCGGGCCGATCAGCGGCTCGACGGCGAGCTACAGCACCAGCTGGACGCCGGCGGCGGCGGGGACCTACTACTGGATCGCCAGCTACCCGGGGGACAACAACAACACCGGGTTCACCACCACCTGCGGGGACAGCAACGAGCAGATCGCAGTGGTCGCGAAGGCGACGCCGACGCTGGCGACGAGCTTGCATGCGAGCTCGATCCCGGTGGGGAGCACGGACTACGACACCGCGACCCTGAGCGGCTTCGCGCCGGGGGGCGGCGGGGGCACGGTGACCTACACAGTGTACAGCGACAGCGGCTGCAGCCTGAACGCGCGGGGCGCGGGCACGGGGAGCGTGGACCCGAGCACCGGGGCGGTGCAGAACTCGAGCACGCTCACTTTCAACACGGCGGGGCCCTACTACTGGCAGGCGGCGTACTCGGGGGACAGCAACAACACCGGGACCAGCAGCCTCTGCAGCAGCGAGCCGCTGGTGGTGGGCATGGCGGCGCCGACGCTGAGCACGACCTTGCATGCAAGCTCGATCCCGGTCGGCAGCACGGACTATGACACCGCGACCCTGAGCGGCTTCGTCGCGGGCGGGGGTGGGGGGACAGTGACCTACACCGTCTACACCGACAGCAACTGCTCGTTGAACGCCCGGGGCGCGGGCACGGTCAATGTCGACGGGACCACCGGGTCGGTGCCGAACTCGAGCACGCTGACCTTCAACACGGCGGGGACGTACTACTGGCAGGCGGCGTACTCCGGGGACGGCAACAACACCGGGGCGAGCAGTCCCTGCAGCAGCGAGCCGCTGGTGGTGACCCAGGCGGCGCCGACGATCACCACCCAGGCGAGCCCGACCGCGGGGACGGTGGGGGTGGCGATCGCGCCGGCCGGAGACACGGCGACGTTTGTGGGCACGACCACGGTGGCGCCGACCGGATCGGTGACCTTCACGCTGTACTCGGACAGCACTTGCAAGACGGCGGTGCCGGGGGTGAGCGGCAGCGGGGCGATCAGCACCACCGGCGGCGTCTCGACGGCGAGCTTCAGCGTGGCCTCCTGGACGCCGACGGCAGCGGGGACGTACCACTGGATTGCCAGCTACCCGGGGGACACCAACAACAGCGCCTACACCACCGGATGCAACGACAGCAACGAGCAGATCGCGGTGAACATGGCGGCGCCGACGCTGAGCACGACCTTGCATGCAAGCTCGATCCCGGTCGGCAGCACGGACTATGACACCGCGACCCTGAGCGGCTTCGTCGCGGGCGGGGGTGGGGGGACGGTGACCTACACCGTCTACACCGACAGCAACTGCTCGTTGAACGCCCGGGGCGCGGGCACGGTCAATGTCGACGGGACCACCGGGTCGGTGCCGAACTCGAGCACGCTGACCTTCAACACGGCGGGGACGTACTACTGGCAGGCGGCGTACTCCGGGGACGGCAACAACACCGGGGCGAGCAGTCCCTGCAGCAGCGAGCCGCTGGTGGTGACCAAGGCGTCGCCGACGATCACCACCCAGGCGAGCCCGACCGCGGGGACGGTGGGGGTGGCGATCGCGCCGGCCGGAGACACGGCGACGTTTGTGGGCACGACCACGGTGGCGCCGACCGGATCGGTGACCTTCACGCTGTACTCGGACAGCACTCTGCAAGACGGCGGTGGCGGGGGTGAGCGGGAGCGGGGCGATCAGCACCAGCGGCGGCGTCTCGACGGCGAGCTTCAGCGTGGCCACCTGGACGCCGACGGCAGCGGGGACGTACCACTGGATCGCCAGCTACCCGGGGGACACCAACAACAGCGGCCTACACCACCGGATGCAGCGACAGCAACGAGCAGATCGCGGTGAACATGGCGGCGCCGACGCTGAGCACGACCTTGCATGCAAGCTCGATCCCGGTCGGCAGCACGGACTATGACACCGCGACCCTGAGCGGCTTCGTCGCGGGCGGGGGCGGGGAACAGTGACCTACACGGTCTACACCGACAACAGCTGCGTGATGAATCCGCGGGCCGCGGGAACCGGGAGTGTGATCCGACCAACGGGGCGGTGCAGAACTCGAGCACGCTGAGCTTCAACACCGCGGGGACCTACTACTGGCAAGCGGTGTACTCCGGTGATGGCAACAACAGCGGGACGAGCAGCCTCTGCAACAGCGAGCGGATGGTGGTAAGCAAGGCGACGCCGACGATCACCACCCAGGCGAGCCCGACGTCAGGAACCGCGGGAGTGGCGATCACCCCGGTCAAGGACACGGCGACATTCGTGGGCACGACCAGCGTGGCGCCGACCGGGTCGGTGAGCTTCACGCTGTACTCGGACGTCAACTGCACGGTGGCGGTGCCGGGAGTGAGCGGCAGCGGTGCCGATCAGCACCACCGGCGGGGTGTCGACGGCGAGCTTCAGCGTCAACTGGACGCCGGCGGCGGCGGTGACGTACCACTGGATCGCCAGCTACCAGGGGACACCAACAACAGCGCCTTCACCAGCACCTGCGGTGCCGCCAACGAGCAGGTCGACGATCGCCAAGGCGACGCCGACGATCACCACCCAGGCGAGCCCGACGTCGGGAATCGCGGGAGTGGCGATCACCCCGGTCAAGGACACGGCGACATTCGTGGGCACGACCAGCGTGGCGCCGACCGGGTCGGTGAGCTTCACCTTGTACTCGGACGTCAACTGCACGGTGGCGGTGTCGGGAGTGAGCGGGAGCGGGACGATCAGCACCACCGGCGGGGTGTCGACGGCGAGCTTCAGCGTCAACTGGACGCCGGCGGCGGCGGTGACGTACCACTGGATCGCCAGCTACCCAGGGGATAACAACAACAGCGGGTTCACCAGCACCTGCGGTGCCGCCAACGAGCAGGTCATCATCGCCAAGGCAACGCCGACGATCACCACCCAGGCGAGCCCGACGTCGGGAATCGCGGGAGTGGCGATCACCCCGGTCAAGGACACGGCGACATTCGTGGGCACGACCACGGTGGCGCCGACCGGGTCGGTGAGCTTCACGCTGTACTCGGACGTCAACTGCACGGTGGCGGTGTCGGGAGTGAGCGGGAGCGGGACGATCAGCACCAGCGGCGGGGTGTCGACGGCGAGCTTCAGCGTCAACTGGACGCCGGCGGCGGCGGTGACGTACCACTGGATCGCGAGCTACGCAGGGGATAACAACAACAGCGGGTACACCAGCACCTGCGGTGCCGCCAACGAGCAGGTCATGATCGCCAAGGCGACGCCGACGATCACCACCCAGGCGAGCCCGACGTCGGGGATCGCGGGAGTGGCGATCACCCCGGTCAAGGACACGGCGACATTCGTGGGCACGACCACGTGGCGCCGACCGGGTCGGTGAGCTTCACGCTGTACTCGGACGTCAACTGCACGGTGGCGGTGCCGGGAGTGAGCGGGAGCGGTCCGATCAGCACCAGCGGCGGGGTGTCGACAGCGAGCTTCAGCGTCAACTGGACGCCGGCGGCGGCGGCGACGTACCACTGGATCGCCAGCTATCCAGGGGACACCAACAACAGCGGCCTACACCAGCACCTGCGGTGCCACCAACGAGCAGGTCATCATCGCCAAGGCAACGCCGACGATCACCACGCAGGCGAGCCCGACACGGGGACGGCGGGAGTGGCGATCACCCCGGTCAAGGACACGGCGACGTTCGTGGGCACGACCAGGGTGGCGCCGACCGGATCGGTGAGCTTCACGCTGTACTCGGACGTCAACTGCACGGTGGCGGTGCCGGGAGTGAGCGGCAGCGGTCCGATCAGCACCACCGGCGGGGTGTCGACGGCGAGCTTCAGCGTCAACTGGACGCCGGCGGCGGCGGCAACGTACCACTGGATCGCGAGCTATCCAGGGGACACCAACAACAGCGCCTACACCAGCACCTGCGGTGCCGCCAACGAGCAGGTGACCATCGCCAAGGCGACGCCGACGATCACCACCCAGGCGAGCCCGACGTCAGGGACGGCGGGAGTGGCGATCATCCCGGTCAAGGACACGGCGACGTTCGTGGGCACGACCACGTGGCGCCCACCGGGTCGGTGAGCTTCACGCTGTACTCGGACGTCAACTGTACGGTGGCGGTGTCGGGGGTGAGCGGCAGCGGTCCGATCACTACCAGCGGTGGGGTGTCGACAGCGAGTTTCAGCGTCGCCTGGACACCAAAGTCCGCCGGGACGTACCACTGGATCGCGAGCTACCCCGGGGATAACAACAACAGCGGGTACACCACCACCTGCGGTGCCGCCAACGAGCAGGTCACCATCGCCAAGGCAACGCCGACGATCACCACGCAGGCGAGCCCGACGTCGGGGACGGCGGGAGTGGCGATCACCCCGGTCAAGGACACGGCGACGTTCGTGGGCACGACCACGGTGGCGCCGACCGGATCGGTGAGCTTCACCCTGTACTCGGACGCCACCTGCAAGACGGCGGTGTCGGGAGTGAGCGGGAGCGGGACGATCAGCACCACCGGAGGGGTGTCGACGGCGAGCTTCAGCGTCAACTGGACGCCGACGGCGGCGGGAACGTACCACTGGATCGCCAGCTACCCAGGGGACACTAACAACAGCGGCTACACCACCACCTGCGGCGCCGCCAACGAGCAGGTGACCATCGCGAAGGCGACGCCGACGATTTCTACGAAGGCAACACCCACGTCGGCCGGCACGGGCAGCACTCTCCAGGACAGCGCCACGCTGGCGAAGACGAGCGGCCTGCTCGGAACCGGTTCGATCACGTTCAGCCTGTATGGCCCGGGCGACAGCAGCTGCGCCACGGCGCTGCACAGCGAGACCGTGACCGGCATCGCGACCACCGGTCCGTTCAGCACCAAGATCGGATTTGTGGCAAAGGTTGTGGGTACGTACCACTGGACGGCTCGGTTCAGCGGCGACGCCAACAACAACGCGGTAGGCAGCAGCTGCGCCGCAGAGCCGGTGGTCGTCGCTCAGCAGGTGAGCGAGTCAACACCAAGCACGACCACCTGTGCGCAGTTCGCCTCAGGCTTCGCAACTGGGCTGTCCCAGATTCAGTACACGTTGACGGGAACCAAGATCGCCACGGTAACGCCAGGGTCAATCGCTTATTGGGTCAAGGTCGCTTCCGCCGGGACCTACAAGATCACCCAGACAATCAGCGAAACCAGCCGTCACATGATCTTGACGAGTGGCAGTGCCGTGTATGACAACTACAACTCATCAACCGGAAGCTGCACGACGGTTGGCAGCACCATCACCCAAGGGGCGACCAGCGGTGCCATCACCGTCAAGGTCGGCACAGGCACCGGACCGTTCTATATCGGCATCAATCTATCGTCGACCAATCTAGTCGGCGAGACAGCCCCGAAACCGAACACCACGGATCAATACATGTTCGGCGCTGGTTTCGCTGGCTCGTCGAGCCCGGTTGATCTGGTATTCAAATAACTTCGCGAGACTCGTCAGCCATGACCGCGGCATATGGTGCGCACGGCTGGGTCGACCCTGCCCCAACGATCGGCTGCTAACCGTCCCCGCACAACAGCGGCTGGAAGAGGAGCGTGGGCTGCCCCTTCACTTCGAGGCCGCTCACCGGCGCGAGGTGCAGGTCCGCGTACCACTCGTGCGCCGACGGAGGCATCGGGATCCCGGTCAGTGTCGTCGATGAATTCACGTTCCCCTGTGCGTCGGCGGAGACGTTGCCCAACGTGAACAGCACCCCACTCTGCTGACGACATGACCCGAAATGCACATGGCCGGCGTGGACGGAACCCGGCGCCAATCCCCGGACGACGATGTGGATGTCAACACGCCCCCCGCCGAGATACGTCAAGGTCACCGTACCTGAGGATTGCTGTCCGGCGAGCGGAATCAACGTCAGTCGCGTTTCGAGGTGCGCGCCGGCGATGTCGGCGCAAGCGATTCGAGTCGATCCGGGTGTTGGGATTGCCCCAGCCGCCGGACCCAACTCGATATCGAGGTGCGAGGTGGCTGGTACCGCGGCGACGTCATTTCGTGACTTGACTGGTCCCTTCAGTGCCCCGTACGGGTCGGCGGCGACATCCGGAAACATCGCCACAATCCGCCCTCCGGATGAAGAGCAACGCCCCGACCGAATGACAACTGCATGGGTGCTGCGCAAAGCCAGGCCATACATATCGAAGTCGATCGTGACCCGGCCGGAGTTTGGGTCGCGACTGAGCGTGACCGTTCCGGCGGGCATGGGGAGCAGCAAAGCCACCCCAATCACGTGTGGTGCAGCGGTTGCCCGCGCCTTGACAGAGCTCGAGGACCCGGCGCATCCGACCGCGGTCACCAGGGTCGTCGCAACGGCCAGGCGGAAAGCGAGCCGGAGTGTGCCGCTCACGTGTCTACGCTGCAGTTGCCACGATGAACGAGAACCTGGATCGGATGAGGTCCGGAGCGGCTGAACTGTCTGGGTCACGTCAGCCGTGCGGATACCCGAGCTATGAGACGGTCAGATCCTGTTGTTGCACCGGCGCAGCAGCGTAGTTCTGATTTCCGGCCTGAAAGGCGTCGATGACGCATGTGCCCGGGAATCCCTGCCCTCCATTGATGGTCACGACGTTGCCGCTGATGGTGCAGGCACCCGGTGTGCTCGAGCTGGCGATGTTGAACGAGACCGACAAGCCGGATGACGCGTTAGCGGTCACTGTGTACGTCGTCTGGGTAGCGCAGGGACAGGGGTTCGGCGAAGTGAAGCTGATGGTCTGCGACGCCTGCGCCACGTCGAAGGTCTGTTGCGTCATTGGCGCCGCAAAGTAGTCGGCATTGCCTCCCTGATTCGCGTCGATGACGCATGTGCCGGCCGCGGTGAAGGACACTGCCCCGGACGAGCTCACACCGCATGCGACGCTCGACGCGTCGGCGGAGAACGTCACGGGCAACCCCGACGCGGCGTGAGCCTGCACTGTGTAGCTGCCGCCATACGTGGGATTGGATGGACTGGTTATTATCGCGATAGTCTGCGAAGACTGAGCGATGGTAAACGACTGCGCACTCTGCGCTGGGTTGTAACGAGAGTTCCCCGCCTGATACGCAATGATCGCGCACGTCCCGACCCCGGTGAAGCTGAACGTGTTCGCGCCGCTCTTGGTGCATCCCGCGCTCGACGGAGCGGTGCTGAATACGACCGGATTGCCCGACGCCCCACCCGTCGCGGAGACGACGTAAGAGCCGCCATACCGGGCTCCTGCCGGCGGTGAGGAAACAAACCTCACCGTTTGCGAACCGAGCGCCGGGTTCGGGATCGGCGTCGCCCCCGGTGTCGATCGCTGGCTCCCGGGGGTGGACCCTGGCGTCGACGGAGTGATCGGCCCCGGAATGATCGGGGCCCCCGGCGCCGAACCAGTCGGGGCTGGATTGGCGGGAGTCGCGGCAGGTGATTGAACGCCGATGGGCGGAAAGAAACGCGAAATGTCCGGCGGCGGGACAAGGCCCGTCGGCACCGAGTACCGAAGCGGATTCGATGCCCCATACACACGCATTGCGAAGGTCGCCACCAAGAGTGCAGCGAAAGCGACGGTCCCCGCAGCGATGAGCCATCTCGTATTGCTCGGCCGTTCGCTGTGGAGCAGGGCGACGGTCGCCTTGGCATCGCCCGCCCCGTCGTCCGTCGCCTCCGGCGCCAACGCGAGCCGGATCGTCCGTGTCGCCTGTCCGGACGCGGCGGCGGCCAGCTGGGCTCTCCCCTCCCTCCGCCAGCTCTCGCCAACGCTGCCCCGAGCGTAGTCATCCAACTTGCGTCGAAAGTCGGTGATGCTCGGACTGCGCTCGCTGGGGTTCGCGGCCATCCCGGCGGCGAGCAGCGGGCGCAGATCGGAGCGCACCCCGGTCTTCGAGGCTCTGCCGCCGATGCATTCGACAAAGACGGCTGTGGCTGCGTACAGGTCCGCCGAGCGTGTGTATGCTGCCCCTGCGGCGACTTCGGGGGCGAGGTGCGCGCGCTGCTCGGGCAGCAGCCCCGAGGATGGCGCGGTGGCCAGGCCGGCATCCCGGAGCAGCACGGCGCCGGTGGTCTCCACCACCACCGAATGGGGCGTGACGTTGCGATGCAGGACACCGACGTTGTGCAGTGCCTCGAGCCCGGCCGCACAGTCGTCGAGGACGACGAGGCTTGCGGGAAGCTCCAGCGCGCCGCGCGCGTCGAGCAACTCCGCCACGGTGCTCCCTGGTACCGACTCACAGACGACGGCACCGGCTCGCTTGTCGTAGTCCATCACCGAAACCAGGTTGGTGTGACGCAGGTCCCGGAGCACGCTCATGTCCCCGCCGAGGCGGCGCATCAAAGCGGGGTCGGCGGTCAGAGCGGGCGCGAGCACGCGAACATCGACGAGCGCATCGCTCACCTCCGAGCGTGCCGCAACCAGCACCCCGGATGGATCCGATTGCACCTCGCCAAGGGCCTTGAAGCCGCGTCCTGCGGCGGGCGTTCGCAGGCGCCACCCCCGCCTTCCCTCAATCCCCATGGCTCAATTATGCGCATCTCGCCGCCTCCGACGTCAGCGGCCGGGCACCGGCAGACCCTTCGTGGCGGAGGCTCTACCAAGCAGCTTTTGCTGCATTTGACGCGCTAGCTGGCTGTCGTGTAGGATTCCCGCTTATGAAGTTCAGAAGGGGGAGCGGCCTCACCACCGCGCTCGGCATCCTGTCGACCATCGCAATTTTCGGTTCCCAGCAGGTTCCAGTCGTCGCCGCTGCTCGGGCCGCAACCACCGCGCCCACGGTCACGGCGGCCAGCAATTACGCGCCAATAACCCCTGAGTTCAGAATCCTCGACACCAGGTCGGGCCTGTGTGGTGGGAGCGTATGCCACGCCCTGGGAGCCGGGGGCACGCTGAACCTTCAGATCACGGGGTACGTGGATCCTAAGACGGGGGGCTCCGTGCCGACAACCGCCACTGCGGTCGTGATCAACGTCACGGCGGTCAACGGTTCAGCCGGCAGTCTGTTGACGGTATATCCGGCTGGAACATCGAGGCCGACAGCGTCCAACCTCAACTTCCCGGCACACGCCAACCTGGCGAATCTGGTCACGTCGAAGCTGGGGAGCGGCGGCGCCCTCACCATATTCAACTCCGCTGGAACCGTCAACGTTGTGGCAGACGTTGAGGGCTACTTCCAGCCTCAGCCGTTGAGCGATCCATCGGGCGAATACCACAGCATTCCACCGCTGCGCGTCTGCGACACCCGTAGCGGTCCGGGGTATCCGAGCAACGGGTGTAACAATCTCAACGACGGTCATCCACACCAGTTGGGACCCAACTCGGCGGTCAAGGTGACCGTGGCAGGCCAGCCCGCATGGTGCTCCCCGAGTTGCACCCCTTCGATCCCCACTGACGGAACCGAGGAGTTTGCGGTCATCAACTTGGTCGCGATCGCACCGACCGCCAACACCTACCTGAGCGTGGTTCGCTGGACGTTGAGCGGCTGCGAGTTCGGCGGGAACAAAGGCCCGGCCCCGTTCTCGGCCATCAACGTCAACGCCGGTCAGACACTGGACAACAGGGTGGTCGTCGATCTCGGCATCAACACCAATCCCATCAACATCTGCGTGTACAACAACTCCGGCAAGGTCAATTTCGTTGTCGACGCCAACGGCTGGCTCGGCGGTCCAACGGCCGCAACCGGAGCCCAGTATTTCGCGACGTCGCCGACGCGCGTCTGCGACACACGTTCGGGGACGGGGACGCTGTGCTCCGGGCATCCGCTGACGTCGGCGGGAACGCTCAACGTCTCGGTGGCCGGTCAGGCTGGCATCTCGAGCGGCGCTCTCGCGGTGATTGCGAACGTCGCAGCTGTTGACGGTTCAGCATCGACCTTTCTCACGCTCTATCCGTCCGACGCCGTACGGCCGAACGCGGCGGACCTGAATGTGCTCCCACACGTGAACCTGGACAACATGACTGCCGTCCAGCTGTCTGGGGGCGGGACTCCAGGCCACGTGAACATCTTCAACTCCGTTGGCACGATCAACGTGGTCGTCGATGTCGAGGGATGGTTTCAGTAGGCTGATTGGATTGGTGCACCGGCTGAGCTCCGCCGGTGCGCCAGGTCCTCGTGAGCGCCGTGCGCTCGTGGTCGGGCCCCGCAGTGGTCAGGGGTAGCCGGTAAGGTTCGTCACCGTGTAGCTGGCGGGCAAGCCGCCGAAGAACCCGCCGGACCGGTTCAACCACACCCCGCCATTGACGGCGAATGCGGGACGGGCTGCGTTGAAGTTGAAGAACGTCTGGCGGTGCTGCACGGTTCCTGCGACGGCCGGGTACACGTCAGCGAGGAATGCCGCGCTGATGCCGGCGCTTCCCTGAAATCGAACCATGGGCAGCGACGTACAGCGCTCGACCACCACGCCGCTCGTCGCCATCGACCCGGTGAACAGGAGCGTGCTGTCGTTG
Organism: Candidatus Dormiibacterota bacterium; assembly: GCA_963768105.1. Taxonomy (GTDB): domain Bacteria; phylum Chloroflexota; class Dormibacteria; order Aeolococcales; family Aeolococcaceae; genus Palsa-851. The sequence goes on from CAVYGR010000002.1 coordinate 593,723, forward strand.
CCGAAGTTGCAGCCGCTGATCGTCAGCCCGCGGGCTGCGTCCACTCTCAAGGTGTTACCTGGGACCAGCAACCGCTCGTTGGAGATCGTGATGTTGCTGCTCTCGGTGGTTCCGTTGTCCGAAATGATCCCGCCCATGCCGTAGCTGGTGAAATTGTTGATGGCGATGTGATCGGACGGTGAAGAGATCCAGAATCCCGCGGTGCCGCCGCCTTGCGGCCCGGGACGGTAGGTGTCGTTCTGCACGGTCACGTATCTGTCCACGTACAGCGCCAGGCGGGACCCGGTGTGCTGGAGATTCTCGATGAGGCTGTTCTCCTGGAAGGACCACGAGATGCCGTCGTTCTGCACGAGGTCGCCGACGATGTCGTTGAGCAACCGGTTGCCGGAGTTGTACGTCGGTGCGGCCGGTGTTGCCAACGCCGGCCCGGCGTAATAGATCGCGAAGAACTGCCTGCCCCCGAGGATCCGACAGTTCTGGACCGTCACGTCGTTGGCGAGGGCGCCCAGGGCCTGACGGGAGTTGAATGACTGCGCGTCCAGGGTCAAGCCTTGGACGATCGTGTGATCGACGCGGATGCTCAGCAGGCCGCCCGACGCGTTGGTGTTGGTCAGGGTCACCAGATCGCGACCGGCGCCCGCGACGGTGATCGGGCGCCCGCCGCGGATCTCCATCGCCGAGCCGATGCCGGAACCACCCAGCATGTAGTGCCCGGGCGGGAAGTACAGCGTCCCCCCTCGGGCTTCGGCCGCCAGCGCCGCGTTCGCGATCGCGACGGTGCTGTCGGTTCGCCCGTTCCCGATCGCTCCGAACGCCGAGACGCTGGTGATCGGGAGCGCCAGTGGCGCGGATGCCGACGCAGCCGCGGGAGGCGTGGTGCCGGCCGTTGCAGCCGGCGCCGGTGTCGCCCCGCCCCCGGCGGTGGGGGTCGGGTGCGCGCCCGGCGTACGGGCGAAACCCGGATTCCAGCTCTTTGGCGTCGACCCCGCCTCGGGTAGTTGAGCGGCGTTCGGCGCGGGCTGCAGCGCGCCGGTCGGCCCGTGGGGAATTGCGCGGATGAGCTGCTCGCTGCCGACCGCCGACGTGACCACCGCGCAGACGCTGACCACGACCGCTATACGAGCAACCTTCCAAAGCACTCGGTACCCTCGCCTCTCGGTGCCGTTCTCAGCGTAGGCAACCGTCGGGTCGCTACTGCGAGACGGGAGAGTAACAGAGCCAATATGGGGGTTGCCGACCCCTACGGCAGGCCCGCGCGGTGGGTGCGCCGGCAAGGGCGCATCGCGTGCCCGCGGTGGTCGGGGTGTTTGGCCTTCCTGGCGCAATCGTGGCGCACGCGTCAACCGTGATAGACTCCGCCCAAGGGATATTTTCCGGAGGGGAAGCCATGGGGGAGACGCGAACAGCCTTGCGTGGTGTGCGGGCACTTCGGCTCAGCATCACCGCTGCAGTTGTCGTGCTTTCGGTCTCAACGTATGGTCTGGCCGGCGCCACCACAACTCGGGCGGTGACGACGCCACCGCACATCATGCTGATCGTGATGGAGAACGAGGGGTACGCGCAGATCATCGGGAACACCTCGCAAGCTCCGTACATCAATTCCCTGGCACTCAAGTTCCGGTCGGCGACCAACTGGTACGGCCTGCAGCACAGCAGTCTCTCCGACTACGTCGCCCTGATCTCCGGGATGACCGGAGTCTACAGTGCCCCAACTCTTGTGGGCGAATTCGGCACTGCGATCACCTGGAAGGCGTACATGGAGGACATGCCCTCGGTCTGCTACACGGGACCGGGCATCGGCAACTACTCCAAACTCCACAACCCATTTGTGTACTTCAAATCGATCCGGACCACGGCTCTGTGCAACAACGTCGTCCCCGTCGCGACCCCACTGACCAAGAATTCGACGATGTTCGACACGTCAAATCTCAACAGCAGCAATCCTCCCGACTTCGTGTGGGTGACACCCAACGAGTGCGACGACATGAACTCGAAGTGCTCGCCGTTGAACAACCACATCAAACAGGGCGATCAGTGGCTGAGCAATGCCATACCGCTGATACAACAGAGCACGTGGTACACGCAGGGCAACGGCGTCATCATCATCACCTGGGACGCGGCGACGACTGCTGACAGTTCCTCTTGGAACCACACGGGGTCAGGCGGGCACGTCCCGACCATCGTGATATCCACGACCGCCACCGGACCCTTCAGCGCCGGTGGCAATCACTACGGCACGCTCCGAGGCATCGAGGAGGCGTACGGGGTCGGACTCCTCGGGGCATCAGGCCCCACCGCCGCCAACGGCGATCTTTCTCCAGCGTTCCACTGAGACCTATCGGGTAGGCAGGCGTCTCTAGACGGCCCAGCGGTGGCGCGGAGCTGGACCCGGTCCGGCGATCAGCCCGCCTTGCAATCACGCACGGTCCGAGCCCAGCCGGCGCTGAAAGCGCCGGCTCAGATCCGGGTCTGTCGGGGCCGGGCGAAGACGGCCGCCGCCAGGCAGACAACCGCGAGCACCACCAGCACCACGGCTCGTTCGGTGTGGTGGATCGGACGTCCGGAGGCAAGAAAGTTTGTCTTCTGGAAGTAGATGACGGCCCCGACAGCGAAGATCACTGCAAGAACGATGAGCGCGACCACGAGTGTGCGGCTTCCTCGCACGGCGTGTCCCCCTAAATGCGGACGGCTGTGTCCAGTTGATGCGGGTCAGGACGACCCTCCGGTACATACGCTACGGGGTCGAACAGCCGTAATGCATCCTCGTCGTCGGCGTGAACGGGGATCGGCAGTCCTAGGCGGTCCCGCGTCGTCGGTCTGCAGCCTTGTACAGGGCTTCGCAATTCGCAGAGCGCTCCTCGGCTCACACTGAACCGAGGAGCGCTGCGATCCCCCATCCCTCAGGCCGTCCCCCGTCTTGG
>CAVYGR010000003.1:0-397271 GCA_963768105.1 Candidatus Dormiibacterota bacterium
GCTGCTCCGCGATGCATATCTGCGCCGAGACAAGGTGTCGCTCGTGGTTTTCTCCGGGTCGTGCGGCGCGCGTGGTCCTGCAGCCGACGTCGTCGGTCGACCTTGCCGAGCAACGCCTCCAACGCCTCACCGTCGGGGGCACGACGCCGCTGACCCACGGACTTGTTGCCGGGCTGCGGATCGTTCGCACCGAGCGCTTCGCGACCCGAGCGTTTACCCGCTGCTCGTGCTCATCAGCGACGGCAGAGGCAACATCTCGCTCTTCGGCGAGGAACCGCTCGTCGAGGCGCAGCGTGTCGCCGAGCAACTCGGCGCCGATGGAAGTCCACACGCTCGTGATCGACTCCGCACGTAGACCACACTGCACGGCCGATGCCTCGCGTCGGCGTCGGTGCCCACAACCGTCCGCCGCTTTTCGGCGGCTATGGGTTCAACGCGTGCCGCGACCTCGCGGACCGTTCCGGCGGCGAGTACCTCGGTCTCTTCGACCTCTCCCAGGGGGCGATTCTCGAAGGCGTCGAGAAGAGCCTTCGCGGGCGCATGGCACAATGACCAAGATGCAAACCGGACGAAGCGTGTTCCCGTTCACGGCGATCGTGGGACAGGACACCATGAAACAGGCGCTGATTCTCAACGCGATCAATCCCGCGATCGGGGGCGTGCTCATCCGCGGCGAGAAGGGCACGGCGAAATCCACGGCGGTGCGCTCGCTGACGAAACTCCTGCCAGGTCTTGACGTTGTGGCCGATTGCCGGTACGGGTGCCCGCCCGATGACGCCGACCTGCAGTGCTTCGAGTGCACCGAGCGCGTGGCGGGGGGCGACACGCTGCCACGCGGGCGACGCCAGATGCGCGTCGTCGAATTGCCCATCAACGCGTCCGAGGACCGGGTCGTCGGTGCCATCGACATCGAGGCGGCGATCAAGCGAGGTGAGAAGGAGTTCGAGCCGGGCGTCCTCGCTGAAGCGAACCGAAACATCCTCTATGTCGACGAGGTGAATCTGCTTGACGACCACATCGTCGACGTCCTGCTCGACGCCGCGGCGATGGGGCAGAACACCGTCGAGCGGGAGGGGGTATCGGTGTCGCATCCTTCGCGCTTCATCCTGGTGGGGACGATGAATCCGGAGGAGGGCGAGCTGCGGCCGCAGTTGCTCGACCGTTTCGGGTTGTGCGTCGACGTCGAGGGGATACGCGATGTGCGCCAGCGGGTGGAGATCGTCGAGCGCCGCGAGGCTTTCGAGGAGGATCCCACCGCCTTCGCCGCGCGGTTCGAGCCCGCGGAACACGCGGAGGCGGAGCGCATCGCGCGGGCGATGCGGATGCTCTCAGACGTCGTCGTGGACCGCGACATTTTGGTCGCGATCGCGGCGCTGAGCATCGAGCTGGAGGTGGATGGGCATCGAGCCGACATCGTCACGCGGAAGGCGTCACAGGCCCTCGCGGCGCACGAGGATCGCGCCGCGGTCGACATCGACGACGTCGAGCACGTGGCGCCGATGGTGCTGGCGCATCGGGTCAAGCCGGGGCTGACCGGGAGCCGTCGGGGCGTCGGCGACATCGCCGAGATCCTGCGCGCCGCCCACGACGGCGTCGGCGCAACAGGATCCTAGGTCTCTCCTCCTCACTGATGCGCCTCGACCGGATCCGCAACTTCAGCATCATCGCGCACATCGACCACGGCAAATCGACGCTGGCGGACCGCCTGCTCGAGGCAACCGGGACCGTCGCGTTGCGCGACATGCAGGACCAGGTGCTCGATCAGCTCGACCTCGAGCGCGAGCGCGGCATCACCATCAAGGCGCAGGCGGTGCGTCTCGCGCTACACGGCGAACGACGGGATCACCTACGAGCTGAACCTCATCGACACGCCCGGACACGTCGACTTCGCCTACGAGGTCTCGCGATCGCTCGCCGCGTGCGAGGGCGCGCTGCTCGTCGTCGACGCGACCCAGGGAGTCGAGGCGCAGACGCTCGCCAACGTCTACCTGGCGCATCGACAACAACCTCGCGATCATCCCGATCATCAACAAGATCGACCTCGCCAACGCCGATCCCGACCTGGTCCGGCGTGAGATCGAGGAGGTCATCGGCATCTCGGCGGCCGATGCCATCCTCACCAGCGCGCGCCAGGGCACCGGCATCGACGCGGTGCTCGAGGCGATCGTGCAGCGCGTGCCGCATCCGAAGGGCGACCCCGACGGCGTCGCTGCGGGCGCTCATCTTCGACGCCAAGTACGACGCGTACCGAGGCGTGGTCGTCTACGTGCGTTTGGTCGACGGGCGGCTGGCGAGCGGGATGCGCATTCGCATGATGCACAACAAGAGTGAGTTCGTCGTCGACGAGGTGGGGGTGTTCGCCCCGGCGATGACCCGCGTTGACGAGTTGCTGTGCGGCGAGGTCGGCTACTTCATCGCCTCCATCAAGAACGTGCGCGACAGCAAGGTCGGCGACACCGTGACCGATGCCGCGCACCCCACCACGCATCCGCTGCCCGGGTACCGAGCGGTGACGCCGATGGTCTACGCCGGAATCTTTCCGGTCGACTCCGACGACGTCACCGACCTCAAGGAGGCCCTGCAGCGGCTCAACCTCAACGATGCCTCCCTGGTGTTCGAGCCCGAGTCGTCGGCGGCGCTCGGCTTCGGCTTCCGGTGCGGCTTCCTCGGGCTGCTGCACATGGAGATCGTCCAGGAGCGCCTCGAGCGCGAGTTCAACCTCTCGCTGATCACCACCGCCCCCACCGTCGAGTATCGGGTGCGATTGCGCTCAGGCGAGGTGATCGCGATCGACAACCCCGAGATGCTTCCGGACGCATCCAACATCGAGGCCATCGAAGAGCCCCGCACCAAGGCGACGATCATCGTCCCGAGCGCCTACGTCGGAGCGATCATGGAGCTGTGTCAGGAGCGCCGTGGTGAGTTCCAGCACATGGACTACCAGCCGGGGGATCGCGTGGCGGTCACGTATGACCTGCCGCTCGGCGAGATCATTCACGACTTCTACGATCAGCTGAAGTCGCGCAGCCGGGGGTACGCGTCGCTGGACTACGAGATCACCGGTTTCCGGGCCGAGTCACTGGTCAAGCTCGACATCCTCGTCGGCGGCCAGCGTGTCGACGCGCTGAGCATGATCGTCCATCGCGACCGGGCGAACGCCCATGGCCGCAAATTGGCCGAGCGTCTGCGCAAGTTGATCCCCCGCCAGCTCTTTGAAGTCCCCATACAGGCTGCGATCGGTGGCAAGATCGTCGCCCGCGAGACGGTGTCCGCCATGCGCAAGGACGTGCTTGCCAAATGCTACGGCGGGGACATCACGCGAAAGCGCAAGCTGCTCGAGAAGCAGCGCGAGGGGAAGCGTCGCATGAAAAGGGTGGGCAACGTGGAGATTCCCCAGGAGGCGTTCATGGCCGTGCTCAAGATGGACGAGGAGTAGGTGGAGAGCTGATGCCTCGCCCGAATCCCCCACGCAAACGCCTGCGCCGCCGGCCCGACGCGCTGGAGCGCGCGTCCCGCGCAGAGGTCTCGCTCACCAAGCAGACGGCGCAGTTCAAGGAGCGCAACGGTGCTCCTGAGCCCAAGTCATCAAACGCCAAGCCGCAGCCCTCTGCGAGGGCGACGAAGGGCGGTCCGCCACCGCGCGCCCGACGCATCGATGCACCCTTCGTGCCGTGGGCGAAGCGCTCGTACGCGATCCTAATTGCGTGCATCGCGGCCGCGGAGCTGGTGGTCGGTGCGGGCGCGTACTTCACGCTCGCGTCGCCAAAACCAATCTTCGGCGTTTATCTCCTCGCCCTCAGCTACAACCCGCTCGTGGTGCTCGCGGCGGCGCTCGTCGCCGCGCCGATCGCGAAGTTCATCAGCAAGGAATCGCGATCGCTGCGCTTCATGGAGTCGGCGATGGCGGGCATCATCCAGTACTTCGTCTGGCTGGTGCTCTTCGTTGCCCTCACCTACGTGATCGGAGGATTCGGCTCCACGTCGACCCCGAAGTCGGGCTCTCCCACGGCCACGCCGCTGCCGACCACGTCGGCGTCTCCAGCGGCGCGGGCCTCCGCGTCGCCGTCACCGTCGTCGGCGACCGCCAACGCCGCCAGCACACCCACCATCGTTGCCACGCCCGTCGTCGTGGCTGGGCTCGCGGTGATCGACGTCGTGAGCTACATCGCTACCTTCTACATCTATCCGCCGCTGTACCGGCGGATGCGGATCAAGCCACCTCCACGGACTCCGCGGCCCCGGAAGGACCCGAAGGAGCCGCCGTCGAGGGGTGCGAAGTCGAATGTCGAGCGGCTCGACGACGCCGCGGCGCAGGAACGCGCCTCGAGGGATCCCACGCCCTGAACAGCTCCCACAACGAAGTCCGCTCGCTCTACCTGCACATTCCATTCTGCGAACGGAAATGCGAGTACTGCGATTTCACCAGCGTCGCCGGGTCCACCGGTTCGGCCGCGTACATGTCGGCGCTGACCATGGAGGTCCGCAGCCTTGGCGAGCGGCTCGGACGGCTGTCGCTCGACACCGTCTTCATCGGGGGCGGCACCCCGTCGCTGGTCGAGCCGGAGCTGCTCGCCGCCCTGGTTGCGACGGTCAGGAGCACGTTCTCGGTGGCCGTCGACGCCGAGGTGACCATGGAGGCAAATCCCTCGAGCACCACCACGGAGCGCGCGCGTGTCTGGAGGGATGCCGGCGTCAACCGGATCAGCATCGGCGTGCAGAGCCTCGAAGCCGATGCGCTGCGATTCCTCGGCCGGGTCCACGACGCGGATCGCGCGCTGGCGGCGGTCACCGAGGTCCGAGCGGCCGGCTTCGAGTCGATCAACTGCGACCTGATCTACGCGGTCCCGGGACTGGGCGACACGAGATGGCGCAGGACGCTGGATCGGGTGGTCGCGGCCTCGCCAACGCACATCTCCTGCTATGAGCTCACCGTCGAGCCGGGAACTCCGCTCCACACCCGGGTCCGGCAGGGCCAGGTCACGCCCGTCAATGGCGGGCGTTCGCTCCGCCAGCATCGCATCGCCGTCGAGCTCCTGGAGCGCGCGGGCTACGGTCAGTACGAGGTGAGCAACTTTGCGCTCGCTGGCCAGGCATCGCGGCACAACCTCGTCTACTGGCGCAACGGGTATTACGCGGCGGCCGGAGTTGGAGCGCATGGCCACCTCCCCGCGACGGCGGCGGCTGCGCTCGGCCTCGAGGTCGAACCCGGCGCCGTGTCGGTGCGCTACTGGCACGGACGCGGGATCGCCGCCTACGGTCGCGCGCTTCGCTCGGGGAGGCTCGGGGGTGACCGGATCGGAGATGGTCGGACCCGGACTGCGCGAGCAGGAGCGCCTCATGCTCGGGCTCCGGCTGCGCGAGGGGGTCCGCATCGAACTCGAGCCGTGTGGCGGAGGCGCGATCGCTCGAGGACCTCGGGCTCCTCGCTGTCGACGGCGACCGGGTGCGGGCGACCGCCCGCGGTGAGGCGGTGCTCAACCTGGTGACCCTGCGGCTGGTGGGCGCCGAGGCGGCCTAGCTGGTACGCTTGGCACTCAACCATGACGAGTGCTAAACGCCGGCGATAGGCCGTGGCCGCACCGTCGCCTTCAGGCCCGACGTGCAACAACAAGTCCCTCTCGATCAGCGCAAGCAGCAGATCCTCAAAGCTGTCGTCGCCGATTACACCCGCACGGGTGTGCCGGTCGGCTCCGCGTCGCTCGCCGTGCACCTCGCTACATGGTCGTCGGCCACGATCCGCAATGAACTTGCGACGCTCAGCGAGGTCGGCTACCTGATCCAGCCGCACACCTCGGCCGGGCGTGTCCCCTCGGATCTCGGCTACCGGTACTACGTCGACTTCCTCATGGATGAGGAGGACGTGCCGGCGGGGGTGCGCCGCCAGGTCGATCCGTTTTTCAGCGTGATGCCGTCCGGGGTGGAGGACATCCTGGAGATCGCCGCCACGGCCCTGGCGCAGGCCGCCGACGCCGTCAGCCTGGTCACGGCGCCGCGCGCGCTCGGCGTCAGGGTCAAACACCTTGATCTCGTCAAGCTGAATGACGCGCAGGCGCTCCTGGTGCTCGTGCTCGAGGGAAACCTGGTGCGCCAGCACGCGCTGAGCTTGTCGGCGCCGACCGATCAATCGGTGCTGAGCGCCATCGCATCGGGGTTGAACGGAGTGGCGGTCGGCCTGAATGCTGCGGCCCTGTCGCGGCTGCCCGAAGTCGGCGGGCCCGAACTCGGCGCTGGTACGCGACCTGCTCGCCCAGATCATCACCTTCATGACCGTCTGCGACGCGCAGCAGGACACGCTCATCCTCCACGACGGGGTCCGCAATCTCCTCCATCAGCCCGAGTTCGGCGACGTGGAATTGCTCCAGCAGGTCATCGAGGTGGTGGAGGAGGAGCGAATGCTGGCGGCACTGATCAGCGCAGCGGACCTCGATCACGGGGTCCAGATCATGATCGGCCGCGAGAGCGGGGTCGCCGAACTGTCGCGATGCAGCCTGGTGCTCACCACGTATCGCGCCGGCGCCGAGCGGCGGGGCACCATCGGGGTGCTCGGATCGACGCGAATGGCCTATGCCCAGGTGGGTCCTCGGGTGCGCTACGTCGCCCAGAGGGTCGGCCGGGCCGTCGAGCGTGCTTTGAGCTGAGCGTGGGCATAGTGAGCGCATGAAGACGGACGAGCACGACGCGGAACAGCCTCCGGTGGAGTCCAGTCCGCCCGACGATGCCGCGTCCGAAGAGGTCGACGACCGGGATGCCCGCTACCTCCGCCTGGCCGCGGACTTCGAGAACTTCAAGCGGCGCAAGGGTCAGGAGCTGGCCGACCTCCGACGCTACGAGAGTGAGGACGCGGCGGTTGCACTGCTGCCCGTGCTCGACAACCTGCGTCGCGCCGTCGAGCACGCGAGTGAGGCGGGCGCGGAAGAATTTTTCGTGAGCGGCCTGGAGCTCGTCGTCCGCGAGTTCGAAACCGCACTCGAGCGCCTCGGGGTCGTCCCGGTCCCCGCGGTCGGCGAGCGATTCGACCCGGCCATCCACGAAGCGATCGCCGCCGACGAGTCCGACGAGGTCGACGACGACACCGTCGTCGCCGAGCTGGTCCCCGGGTACCGCCTCCACGACCGGCTGCTCCGGCCCGCAATCGTGCGCGTCGTGCATCCCCGCAAGGCGCCGGCTGCCAGCTGACCCATGGCGACGATCAAGCGCGACTACTACGAGGTCCTCGGCGTCCAGCGCGACTGCACGCCGGAGCAGCTGAAGGCGTCGTATCGCAAGCTCGCCATGGAGTACCACCCCGATCGCAACAACGGCGACAAGAGCGCCGAGGAGAAGTTCAAGGAGGTCGGTGAGGCGTACTCGGTCCTCAGCGATCCCCAGAAACGCCAGCGGTACGACGCATTCGGTCATGTCGCCGACGGCGCCCAGCCGGACTTCGGCAATTTCTCGTTCAACTCCGCCTTCGATCTGTTCGACATGTTCTTCGGTGGCGGCGGGCGCAGGCGTACGCACACCGGCCCGCAACGCGGTGACGACCTGCGCATGAACATCGAGATCTCGTTCGAGGAGGCGGTCTTCGGCGTGAAGCGCACCGTCGAGGTGCCCCGCGCGACGCAGTGCACCGAGTGCGGCGGCTCGGGAGCCCGCCCCGGCAGCAGCGCAACCCAGTGTGCAACCTGCGGGGGCGCGGGCCAGGTGCGCCGCCAGATGCAGTCGATCTTCGGCCAGGTCACCAACGTCACGCCGTGCCCCGCGTGTCACGGGGAGGGGAGCGTGATTGCCGATCCGTGCCTGACGTGCCGGGGCCAGGGCCGTCTGCAGGGCCGGCAGGCGGTCGAGGTGACGATTCCGGCCGGTGTCGACGACGACGTCACCCTGCGTCTGACTGGCGAAGGCGAGCCCGGACCACGCGGTGGGCCCTCGGGCGACCTCTACCTCGGCTTCCGTGTCAAGCCGCACCCGAACCTGGTGCGGCGCGGCCAGGACCTGCTCTACGAGCTGCCCGTCTCGGTGCCGCAGGCCGTGCTCGGTGACACCATCAGCATCGACACCGTCGACGGCGAACACCCCGTCGACGTGCCCCCCGGCACGCAGCCCGGACGCCAGATCAAATTGCACGGCCTGGGCGTGCCGCACGTGCGCACCGGACGCCGTGGTGACCTGATCTGCGTGGTGCGCGTGGTCGTGCCAAGCCATCTACCCCACCACGAGCGCGCCCTGTACGAGCAACTCGGGGGACGCGAGGGCAAGCCCGCCGAGGTCAGGAAGGGCTTCTTCGACTCGCTGCGCGACGCGTTCCGCGGCTGAGCCCCCCGCCCTCTGAGGCGATGTTTATCGGGCCTGCGTCGCGGGTAAAAAGCACGTACCCGCAGACAGTGCGGATAACAGCAAACATTCACACAGGGAATGTGGACATGGCAGTAGTTCGTTGGAACCCGTGGAGTGACCTCTCCGATCTGCACACCCAAATGGATCATCTCTTTCAGGCGTTCTCGCCCACGACGGCTTCCCGAAACGGCATCGAGTACAGCAGCCTGCCCGTGGACATCCGCCAGACGGACGCGGCGTTTTTCGTCGAGGCTTCGGTGCCGGGTTTCAGCCCGGATGATGTCGAGGTGACGTTCGATGACGGCGTGCTCACCGTGAGCGGACGGCGCAGCTCCACCGAGACCACCAAGGACGGGACGTACGTGCGCCGCGAGCGCCGCGCCACGTCAGTCTTTCGTCAGGTCGGTCTTCCCGCCGAGGTGCGCGCCGAGGACATCAAGGCATCGTTCGAGAACGGCGTCCTGACCATTGAAATACCCCGCGCGCAGAAGGCAGCGCCGCAGCGGATCCCCGTGACCACTGCGAGCGGCGCCGCGAAGCCCGAGCGCATCGTCGAGCACACGCCGAGCGCGTAAGTCTCCGCCCCCCTCAAAGCGCGGCGCGCCATCGGCAACGATGCGCGCGTCGCGCGAATTTCTCGGTGGACCGCTACCCCGGGGGCCAGGTCATGTGGCGTCCACCAAGCAGATGCATGTGCAGGTGGTCCACAGTCTGCCCGCCGTCGCTTCCGGTATTGACCACAAGTCGAAACCCGGTCTCGTCGATCCCTTCATCCTCGGAGATCGACTGGGCGACGTGGAGCAGCCTGCCCCATAGGTGGTCCTGAGCCGGCGTCAATTCCGCAACCGATACGATGTGCTCGCGCGGCATCACCAGCACGTGGACGGGAGCCTGCGGGTTGACGTCGCGGATCGCCAGCACCTCGTCGTCCTCGCGGACGATGGTGGCGGGCAGGTCATGTGCCGCAATGTCGCAGAAGATGCAATCGCTCATGAGCGCAGCAGGGTAGCGCGCAGACACTCGCCCTCGACGCTTTCGGCGCGCACCAGGTCCAGGCCACCCGGTCGCACGCCAACAGGGGCCGCCACCGTCACCTCGTGGTACCCGGCGGTAAGGCCATGGGCACGCGCGCCGTCGACCTCGTCCCAGACCACCTCGTGCACCCGGCCGCACGCGCGCGCCAGAGACGCCGCGCCGGAGCGCCGGGTCGCGAGTCGCACCTCCGCACTCCGATGGCGGGCGGTTGCGCCGTCCACCCGCACGCCGAGGTCTGACGCGGGCGTCCCCGGTCGTGGCGACCAGCGGAACACGTGACCCGCGAGGAAGCCCACCTCCTCGATCATCGAGAGCGTCGCCGCGTGGTCGTCGGCCGTCTCGCTCGGGAAGCCCACCATGATGTCGGTGGTGAACTCGGTCAACGGGTTCGCCGCGCGCAGGGCGTTCGCGACGCGCAGGTACTGCGCTCGTCGATAGCCTCGGTGCATCGCGCGCAGCACCCGGTCGCTGCCACTCTGCAGGGGCATGTGCCAGTGCGCGCACAGGCGGGGATGCGCGTTGAGGCGGATCAATGCGGGCGTGACATCGTTGGCGTTGATGCTGCTCAGGCGGATGCGCGCCGTTCCGCACGCCTCCAGGAGTGCCTCGAGCAGGCTCGCGAGATCGGTACCGATGTCGCGTCCGTAGGATCCGAGGTCGACGCCGCACAGCACGACCTCACCGTGACCGGCCGCGAGCGCGGTGTGGACGCGCTCCCGCACGACGCCGGCCGGGACGCTCCACGACGTCCCGCGCGCCCTCCACACGATGCAGTACGTGCAACGGTGATCGCAGCCGTCCTGCACCTTGACGAACGCACGCGCACGCATCGGCGCCGGCGCGCGTGGGGCGGCCGCGATGCGCCGATCCGCCATGGCGAGCACGTGAGCCGCGATGCGCTCCTTGTCGCGATTCGCGAAGGTCGCGTCGACGGTGGTGTAGGCGCCGGGATTGGCGTCGACGCTGCACCCGGTGAGCACCAGGTGCGCGTCCGGGTCCAGCCGCCGGAGCCGTCGTATCCGCTGGCGCGTGGTGGCGTCGGCCTGGGTGGTGACCGTGCACGAATTCAGCACCCGCACATCCGCGGGCTCGCGCTCGGGCACCAGCTCGCAGCCGCCCGCGGCCAGCTGTCCGGCGAGATCGGCCATCTCGGCGAAGTTCACCTTGCAACCGAGCACGGTGAGCGCGACGCGCAGCGGCCCGTCCGGCGCAGCGCTCACTGCGGCACGGGTGCCGCCGCTGAGTTGAGATCGCCGGCGCCCGCCAGGAGCAGCGCGGTCGCAACCGCGCCCGCGAGCCGGCTGGGCAGGGTGCGCGGACCGAGGTGCACCCAGCTGGCACCCACCTCGTCGAGCACTCCGAGATCGGCCGCGTCGAGTCCACCTTCGGGGCCGATCACGAGGGCGACCTGGGCGGGCGGTGCCGGCGCCGCAGAGAAAATCGGCGCGGCCTCCGGACGAGCGACGCAGGCGAGCACCGCAACGCCTGCGGGGAGAGCGTCGAGCGCGTTGCGCAGCAGGACGAGCGGATGCACCTCGGGCGGCGCGGCGCGGCCGGCCAGCTGCGCCGCCTCGCAGGCGATCCGCTGCCAGCGTTCCAACCGGTGCGACGCTCGCGACACGTCGGGCCGGGTCACGGTGCGAGCCGTCAATATCGGGCGGATCGACGTCGCGCCCGCCTCGGTGAGTGCCTCCACCGTCGCGTCCATGGCCTGGGCGGGGAGCGCCTGGAGCACATGCACGGCGAGGTGTGGCTCCCCCGACACGGCCCTGCTCCAGATCACCCGCCCCGACACGCGAGGTGGACTGACCTCCTCCAGCAGCACACCGTGCTCGATGCTGCCCCCCGCGACCACCACGATGGTTTCGCCGGGGCGAGCGCGGAGCGAGCGCGAAAGATGCGCGGAGTCGGCGGCGGTCAGGGTTGCGCGGCCGTCCGCGATCTGGCCAGGATCGACGAAGAACCGGGGCATGGCAGCGTGCATGGTGCGGCACCGGTCGCCCGCTATGGTGACCGCGATGCCGAGCGAACACCTCACCGCGACGAGCAGCGACGGCGTACCGCTCGCCGTTTTCGCGGCCGGCGCCGGCGATCCGCTCCTGCTGATTCCGGGTCTGGGCGCGCGCGCCACCATCTTCGACCCGATCGTCCCCGACCTGTCCCGCCGGCATCGGGTGATCACCTTCGACCCGCGCGGCATTGGCGAGTCCGGGAACGGAGGCGACCTGACCCTGGCCAATATGGCGCTGGACGCGATCGCGGTTCTCGACGCCGCCGGCGTCGCGACGGCCGCGGTGTTCGGGGCCTCGATGGGAGGGCTGATCGCGCAGCACGTCGTCGTCGAACACCCCGACCGCGTCGACCACCTCGTGCTCGCGGCCACGGCGCCGGGCGGCGACCACGGCGTCGACGCCGAACCCAAGTTTCAGGCGGCGTTGCTCGGCAGGGGTGCCCGGACCCCTGAGGAGGCGTATCGAATCGCCTGCACCGTGCTGTATTCGCGGCAGTTTCAGCGTGCTCACCCCGAGTTCATCGAGGCCCAGATCCTCGACCGGGCGCGCCACCCGGTGCGCCCCCGGGTGTTCGCCGCGCAATTCACCGCCATGGCGCAGCCGGACGAATCCTTCGAAAAGCTGGCGGGGGTCACAACGCCGACGCTCGTGCTCCATGGCACGGAGGACGTGGTGACGCCGTTCGAGAACGCGCGCATCCTCGCCGGCCAGATCCCCACGGCGGAGCTTCGTCCCTTCGACGGCTGCGGGCATCTCTTCTTTCACGAGCGCCCGGCCGAGACGGCTCGCGTCGTCGGCGAACACCTCCGGCCCAGCTGAGGGGCGCTCCCCTGCGGCCCGAGCGAGCCATCCGCTGGGCGGCTCAGCCCTCGCCGGCGGATGTGTCGTCGGCTGTGTCGCCGTTTTCGCCGGGCTCCGGATCGTGATGACCGGCGTGCTCGGCAACAGCCGCGCGTACGGGGACGAGTTGTGCCGGAGCGGTCGCCATCGCGGTGGTCTCGCGGATCACCGTCACCTTGATGACGCCCGGATACTGCATCTCCGATTCGATTTCCCTCGCGATCTCGGCCGTCAACGGGGGCATGTCGGTGTCCTTGACCTGCGACGCCTTGACGAAGACACGCAGCTCCCGGCCGGCCTGGAGGGGAAAGGCACGATCAACCCCACCGTGTCGCGTTGCGATGGTCTGGAGCTGCTCGAGGCGAAGGAGGTACGTCGCCAAGGTGTCGCGCCGGGCACCGGGACGGGATGCGGAGATCGCGTCGGCGCAGATCGTCAGCATGGCGAGATCGGTCGAGGGCTCCTCGTCGAAGTGGTGCGCTTTGACCGCGTGCACGATGGCCGCGTCGACTCCGAGCACGCGCAGCAATTCGCCGCCGATGATCGCGTGCACCCCCTCGACGTCGTGGTCCACCGCCTTGCCGATGTCGTGCAGCATCCCCGCCTCACGGGCGAGGCTCTGGGGCAGGCCCAGCTCAGCCGCGATGACGCCGCAGAGGTGGCCGGTCTCCTCGCAGTGGAGCAGGGCGTTCTGCCCGTAGGAAAAGCGATGGTGGAGCGTGCCGACCAGCTCCGCGAGCTCGGGGCGCCCCTCGATCTGCATGAGCCAGAGGGCGCGCTCGCCGATCTCGACGACGCGTCGCTGGGTGGTCCGGCGCGTCTTCTGGATCAGGGGTGGGACCTCGGTCGCCTGCATGCGCCGATCGACCACCTCGAGGGCAGCCTGTCTGGCGATCTCGCGTCCGATCGGGTCCACCGTCCGGAGCGTCGCTTGATGCTTCTCCGTGTCGACCCCAAGCTCGGCGCCGGTCTGCTCGGCGATCACGGCCAGCGCGGCGAGCACACGTCCCTCGGCGTGCTCGTCGAGGCCGTCGAGCGAGAACGGTGAGATCCTCGGGGCGCTGTCGACGTTCGACGCGTCCTGACGCTCGACGGCCTGCACGATGAGGTCGTTCGCGCTGGCCTCGACCCGCGCACCGATGATGTCCGCCACGGTCGCCTCGACGAGTGCGGCTCGCTCGGCGACGAGCTCGGACTGCACGCGCTCCAGCACCAGGGCTGCAGCGGCATCGCGATCGAGCGCCGCCTTGGTTCGCAGCGTTGCGGCGATGTCCTCGCCTTGCTCCGCCACCCTGGCGCGGCGCTCCTCGATCTCGTCGCGGCGCTTGCGGTAGGCGAAGCGCCGGTCGTCGAAGACCTCGCGCCGCTCGCGCAGATGCTTGTGGCGCTCGGCGATCACCGCTTCGCGAGTTTCGACTGCGGCAAGGCGCTCGTTGACCTCGTCCATCGCCGCCTCATGGGCGTGAAGGGCCGCGGTTCGAGCCTCGGCGACCAGGGTTGCGGCCTGCTGGTTGGCGTCGGTGAGACCCTGACTCATGGCCGGCTGCTGAGATGGATGAGGGGCCCTCGCACGGGTGGCCAGCGCGAGCGCGGCAAGTCCGCCGACCACCAGGAGGGTGGCGAGGACGATCAGAACGATTGCGATGCTCATGTGTGTGGTCAGGCGCTGGCGGCGAGGTCGAAGGGTTCGCTGGCCTCGGCGATCAGCCGCTGGGCAAAGAGGTTGGCGGCCGGAGGAAGGGTGCGCCGCCGGTCCCAGCAGAGGGCCATGGTACGCGCGATCGGCGGATCGCGAAGCGGGATGACGGCCACCCGAGTGCTCGGCACCGGAAGCGGCATCGGCATCAACGTCGTCCCGAGACCGGCTTCGACCAGCCCCTGCACGATGGTGAAGTCGTCGCCCTCGTATGCGACATGGGTGGTCAGGCCCTGCGACGCGAAAGCGGCGTCGATGACCCGGCGCAGCCCGCTGCGCGAGCGCGGCAGGATCAGTGGCTCGCCGGCAACGTCCTCGAGCGTGCACGAGCTGCGGCCCGACCAGGCGGTGGTTGATCGGCACGACGACCGCCACGCGCTCCCGGAACAGCGGATGGATCTCGAGGTCGGCGACGCCGGTGGGGGGTGGGCCCAGGATGCCGAGGTCATAGTCGCCGCCCAGGACGCCGCTCACCACCTCGGCGGTCGTGCCCTCCTCGAGCGTGAAGCGGACCGATGGGTAGCTCTCCAGGAAGCGGGCGAGGCGCTCGGGCAGCCAGCGGGCGCCAACCGTGTGCAGGAAGGCGACGCAGACCCGGCCGCTCTCGGCGGCCACGGCTCCCTCGGCGTCCGCGATCGCGTCCCGGAGATCGTCGAGGATCCTCTCGGCACGGCCGACCAGGCGGCGGCCGGCCTGGGTGAGCCGGATATTGCGGCCGATCCGCTCGAAAAGCAGCACCCCGACCTCCTGCTCGAGGCGGGCGACCTTGCGGGAGACGGTTGATTGATCAGCCTGCAGCATTTCGGCGGCTCGGCCCAGGTGTTCAACCTTGGCGACCTCGACAAAAGTCCGAAGAAGGTCGGCATTGATGCGATCCATGCATCAATCTCACCCTAAATGTGCTGTTGATGTCAATGACCGCAGCCGGTACCCTTAGGATCGTGATACGAGAACCCGAGGTACTGGAGCGTAATCAGGTAGTCGACCCGGGGCTTCTCATCGGGAGCGCCACCGAAGAGGTGCACGCTGCTCGCCGCCGTCACCGCCACGAGGTCGTCGAGCGTACCCGACTCCGCCGGCTGGTCGAACGGGTCGACAGTGCCATCGAGCTCTGCGAGGAAACCCACCTGCAGGGCATCAAGGAGGTTCCGCCGGACGTCGCCGAGCGGGCTCGAAAGGTGTTCGTCTTCGCCCGCGGCGCGGTGCGCAAGACGGGCGACATCGACGCGATGGCCACGGTCGAGGCTTCGCTTGCGCGCCGTCAGGTCAAGATCACCGAGGTGATGGACATTCTCTGGACCATCCAGGAGGTTGTCTTCGACCTGATGCTTCCGTGGCGGACCCAGCTGCCTGAGGACGTTGAGCCCGAAGGCGACGAGGCGTCGCTTGTGGGCTTTTGGAGAGAGTTCCGCCTGCACCCGTAGCGCGAAGGCGGCGCTGGGCCGGCCTGATACGGCGTCGGCTTGCGCTCCTCGTTCGGTCACGCACTTAAGTGCGCTCCCTCTCTGCGGTGCTCGCCTCCTTGTCTCAGACTCGCCCCAGCGCCGCCGCTCGTGCCTGACACGCGTCGGCTTGTGCTCCTCGTTCGGTCACGCACTTAAGTGCGCTCCCTCTCTGCGGTGCTCGCCTCCTTGTCTCAGACTCGCCCCAGCGCCGCCGCTCGTGCCTGACACGGCGTCGGCTTGTGCTCCTCGTTCGGTCACGCACTTAAGTGCGCTCCCTCTCTGCGGTGCTCGCCTCCTTGTCTCAGACTTGCCCCAGCGCCGCCTCGCCTAGTGTCCGAGACGGATCAGCCGCTGTTGGCGCCAAAATCCGCGGATGGCTTCGCGTGTTGCTATCGATCGCATGGTGGTCACGGCGCATCGGATCGATGTTCCACTTGATTGGAACGAACCGTCCGGCCCGCGGATCAGCGTGTTTGCACGCGAGGTCGTGGCGGCCGAGCGTGCCGACGATCCGAAGCTTCCGGCAATCGTCTGGTTCCAGGGAGGACCCGGCTTCGAAAGTGCCTTCCCGGAGCATCGCGGTGGCTGGCTCGAGCAGCTGCTGACACGGTATCGGGTTGTCCTGCTGGATCAACGCGGCACCGGGCTGAGCACACCGCTTGATGCTCGCTCGCTCCCGTTCGACGACCCGATCGCGGTCGCCGACTATCTGCGCAACTTCCGTCAGGATTCAATCATCCGAGACGCTGATCGGCTGCGAGCGACGCTCTACGGTGAGGACGCCGACTGGTATGTCTTCGGCCAGAGCTTTGGTGGGTTCTGCTCGCTGACGTATCTGTCCTTGCTGCCCGAGCGCCTGCGCGGCGTGATCATCACCGGAGGGTTCGCCCCCGTGCTCCACGAGGCCGGGGAGGTGTGCACACGCCTGTTCAATCATGTGGCCTCGCGCAACGCCGAGTACTACGCTCGATTTCCCGATGACGCCGCTCGGGTGCGACGCATCGTCGATCACCTCGAGGCGGCGCCGGACCTGGACGGTTTCGGGCGCCGATTGAGCGCACGGCGATTTCTCATGCTCGGTGCGAGGCTCGGACACCAGCACGGCGAAGCTGAGCTGCACGGAATCGTCGAGCGGGCCGACAACGATCTCGAACAGCTCGGGATGCTCGGCGGGGCGATTCACGAGGACGTCGCAGCGATGATGTCGCCGGCCACCAATCCGATCTACACGGTGCTGCACGAGGCCGCGTACTCCAGCGGTCCGGCCACACGATGGGCGGCGGAGCGCGCGCGTCAGGCGGACAGCCGCTTTGCGCTCGACAGGTTGCCGGCACCGTACTTCACGGGTGAGGCGGTTTTCCCGTGGATGCTGGAGGAACTGACGCCTCTGCACCCGCTCCGCGATGCTGCGGAGGTGCTGGCGGCTCACGAGGGCTGGCCGCCGCTGTACGACGTCGTTCGCCTGGGTGCGAACACGGTTCCGGTGGTCGGCACCGTGTACTGGGATGACGAGTACGTGGAGCGCCGGATGGCGCTGGAGACCGTCGCCCTCCTCGGCACCTGCAGCCCCTGGATCACCAACGAGTACGAGCACGGTGCGTACAGAGTCGACCCGCAGCGGGTGGCGGCGCGACTTTTCGCGATGCTGGACGACCTGAGCGCGCGACAGTAGCGACGGCGTCGCACCCGGCCGGCCGCCGTCGGTGCCGAATTGTTACGAGAACGGCAGGGGGGGTACGTGACTTTCGGGTCTATCCCGTATCTACTTGAATAGCCCACTCACCACCATGCAACCCAAACCGAAGCCACTGCCGGCACGACGATGGAACCCCATCGCTCGCGTGGCATTCGGCCTGTCTCTCTGCCTCGTCAGCGGTGGCTGCGGGGTGGTGCCGAGCGGCCTTCCGTCTGCTCCCGGCACGACCATCTCCTCTCCCGAGCTCAATCTCTCATCACGTCCGTGTGCGATTCAGACCGCGGCGCTGCTGACCTCCGCGCAGCTGCCGGCCAACCTCACACCGGAGTCGCCGGCGTCGAGTTAAACGGGAGACATAGGTCCCTACCACGATTTGGGAGGCGGTCCCGTGTATCCGGGTTCCGTCGGCAAAGCAACCGAGTACTTCCAATGGACCGGTTTCTCGTCCCGTCCCATTCAGGACGTGCCGGCCGGCGGCCCGATCTACGACGCGCATCCCACCCAGGTCTTTCAGCTCGCCGAAGAGATCGACGACTGGGGCACGCTCGCGAACGCGGAGCGATGGATGGCGGCGCAGCGGGGGTCGAATCAGCCGAACGCCATCCCCGACTACGGCAATGGGGTCGAGCGAATCGCGACGGCGCCGCCGATCGGCGACGACACGTTCCTCTACCAGATCGATGATGGAGCGACCTACAACTCCGTCCCACACACGGGCCCGTACGTCGGACATGTCTACACGAATATCGAGGTGCGCGACGGCCGTCTGATGTTCGCTTTGAGCATCGATTCGGGGCCGGGTGCCGGCCCCGCGACGCTGGCGGTGACCATCATCCGGACCCTGATCGCCAAGGAGCGAGCAGTCTGCGGCGAGGGAACGTCCCGCTAGCCTTCGAGCGCGGCGGCGCGGCCCTCGTCGCACACCGTCCGGAAATCGCAGCGCTGACACTGCCAGCGCGATGGCTTGGGCGGAAAGGCTCCGATGCTCGATGCCGTCGCGAGCTCGCGCGCGGTCGCCGAGAGATGGCCGTGCGCTTTGCGCAGGAAGCCCTTGTCAGCGACGACGCGGGTCACAGGGCCCTGCAGGTAGTGGAACTCGATGGCGACCCGCTCGACCCGCTCGCGCTGCGCGAGCGCGACCGCGTACGCGCGCAGCTGCAAATCGCCACGGAGCGCGGCGTCGTCCTTCGGGCGACCCGTCTTGTAGTCGACCACCGTCGGAATGCCGTCGAAACGGGTGTCGACGCGGTCGAAACGCCCGGCCACGTCAGCGTGGTCGAGGCTGATGCTGACCGGCTCCTCGACGCCGGCGATGCTCGTGTCGGTCCATCCCTGTGACTCGACGTAGCGTCGCAATTGTTCGTCGCCGTGCCCGCGGAGGTCGGCGTGACGTCCTTTGGGTCCGCGTGATTGCTCCCAGGCTGTCTGCCACAGCGCGGCGACCGTGTCAGCGGTGACCGGTTCCCCGGCGATGCGCTGCGTGGCGGCCGAGCGCAGCACCTCGTGGATCATGGTTCCGTACCAGCTGCGCGCGTCGGTGCGGACCGGGAGATGCCACCGGCGCTGATAGTTGTATCGACGCGGACAGCTGCGGAACATGCCGAGGTCCGATACCGCGATGGACAAACGTTGCAGCACCGGAGTCCCGGCGGCGCGCGGCTCACGAATCGCGACGGTGCTGTCGGCCGGAACCTCCTTCGCCAGGACCTCGCCCCGAAAGGACATCGCGGTCGTGAGCAGCGGCGTGCAGGATTCGTCGCTTGCCGGCTGGGGATACGAGCGCGCCCACGTGTACACCAGACGGTCGCGCGCCCGCGTCGACGCCACATAGAAAAGCCGTCGTTCCTCGTCGACGGCGACATCCCCGGGTGGGGACGGTTCGGGGACCAGCTCATCGGGCAGTTGGAGGTCGAACGATGAGCTCGTCCGTCCCTGCCAGCGGCGCTCGGTGCAGCGGGACAGGAACACGACGGGCCACTCGAGCCCCTTCGACCCGTGCGCGGTCAGCAGCACGACACCGTCCTCGATGGGCTCGATGCTGGCAAGCTCGCCCGCCTCGCGGCTGTCGCGAAGCACGCCGAGATAGCGAAGCGTGGTGCTGACCCGGCGGTCGTCGCTCCAGTCGGCGAAGGCCTCGAGCAACTCGCCGAACTTGTTCAGATTGGCGCCCATCTGCAGGCGCGCAACGCCGGATTGCTCGTCGACGATCCCGAGGAAGCCACTCGCCTCGAGCGCCATCTGGAAGAGGTCGCGAACGTCTTCACGCTGCGAGGCGGCATGGAGCGCGCGAATGTCCCCGACGCACCGTTGCGACGCGGCACGATCCGCGTCGTCGAGGCCGTCGATGCCGGCCTCGGATACCAGCGTCGCCAGTGGGAGATCGTGCGCCCCGGCGGCGCGCACCAGGGCGACCCTCCCGGCGGTCGTCACCCCCCAGCCGGGCAGCGTGAGGCAGCGGAGCAGCGCCTGCCCGTCGTCGGGATCCTCGACGGCGGCGAGCAAGGCGAGCGCGTCCTTGATCTCGCGCTCCTGAAAGAAACCACGCCCCCCGGCCACCTGATATGGCACACCGCATTGACGCAACGCCCGCATCGCGGGCTGCATGTCGACGTGCTGGCGAAACAGCCACGCGATATCCGCGGGTCTGAGCCCACCGGCGATGAGCCGGGCACACTCCCGCGCCACCGCCATCGCCTCGCTGCGCTCGTCCGGGGCGCGCCACACCTCGACCGCGACGCCCGATCCCCGGTCGGCCACCAGGTGCTTTTCGATGCGCGTGGCGGGGTGCGCGACCGTGATCACCGCACGTGCGGCCGTGACAATCTGATGAGTGCTCCGGTAGTTGTGGGTGAGCACCAGCTGACGATGCTCGGGGTACTCGCGTGAAAACCTGTCCAGGTTGGCCCGGCTCGCTCCGCGGAACTTGTAGATCGACTGGTCATCGTCGGCGACCACGAACAGGTTGCGATGGCCCGCGACCAGCGTTTCGACCAGCTTCGCCTGCGCGTAGTTGGTGTCCTGGTACTCGTCGACCATGACGTGGGTGATCCGGTCCGCGATGGCGCGGCGTGCGGCGGGCTGCTCGCGGATGAGGCGCTCGGCGTAGAGGATGCAATCGTCGAAGTCGAAGACGCCGGCACTCCGATAGCGCTCGTCCAGGCGTGCGTACACGCGAGCGACGTCGGCGTGGCGTTCGAGCACGATGCTCTCGGCCGGGTCATCGCAGTCCTGCAACCGCGTCGCCGCCCATGCGGCGTACGCGTCGGGGGTCACCAGCTCCTGCTTCGCGGTCGCGATGATGTCGAGGAGCGGGTCCATGAGGTCATGGGGGCGCAGGGGGTTCCACAGCAGCGCCGGGCGCAACTCGTCGAGCACGGCCTCGACGTGCAGCCAGCGCTCGGCCGGGTCCGCAATGCGCAGCACGGGAGAGATGCCGAGCAGCCACCCCCACTCGCGGACCACTCGGAGGGCGAAGGAGTGGTAGTTGGTGAGCGGAGCGTCATCCGCGAAGCTGCCGTGCGCGCGCTCGACACGCGTGCGCATCTCGTCGGCGGCCTTGCGCGTGTAGGTCAGCACGAGTTGCCGGCCGGCGCCGACTCCGAGGCTGGAGAGGCGATGAAACCGCTCGACGATGATCCTGGTCTTGCCGCTTCCGGGGCCGGCGAGGACGAGGCAGGGACCGTCGCCGTGGTCGACGGCGATGCGCTGTTCGGCGTCGAGCCCGGCAGCCGGTGGGGCGTCTGTCGTCACCCAACTGATTCTGGGCCGCCGCAGCGACAAGAGGCTGTCGCCGTCGGCGGACAATGCGGCGCATGGAGGCTGAAGAGCGGCCGGTCCGTGCCCTAGCGCCCGAGATCGCCGCCGCACTCACGTGGCTTCGGCCGGCGCGCCGCATCCTCGTGTTTACCGGCGCCGGCATCTCCACCGAGTCGGGGATCCCCGACTTTCGCGGCCCCAACGGTGTGTGGAAGACACGCGACCCGCAGCGGTACACGATGCAGCGATACATCTCGGAGCGCGAGGTGCGCATCGAGCGCTGGCAGGACCGGCTCGCGTCGCAACTCGCCGAGGTCGAACCCAACGCCGGCCACCGTGCGGTGACCCGGCTGCAGCGCGCCGGGCTTGCCCCGGTGGTGGTGACGCAGAACATCGACGGTCTACACCAGAAGGCCGGAACCACCGATGTGATCGAGTTGCACGGGACGTCGGCCGAGGCGATGTGCCTCGACTGCGCCAGGAGAATGCCGATCGAGGTTGCCCTGGACCGCGTACGCGAAGGCGACCTGGATCCGCATTGCGAGATCTGCGGCGGCCTCCTCAAGACCGCGACCATCAGCTTCGGTCAGGCGATGATCGCCGCCGACATGGATCGTGCCCTGGACGAGGCCCGCCGCTGTGACGTCTGCCTAACGGTGGGCTCGACGCTGTCGGTCTGGCCCGCGGCGGCCGTCCCCGTCGAGACGGTTCGCAACGGCGGAAGACTCCTCATCCTGAACGACGGAGCGACGGATCTCGATGCCATGGCGACCGCGCTCATTCCGGGACGCGCGGGCGCGGTCCTGCCGGAGCTCACCGCGGCGCTCCTTGATGACGGGGACTCAAGGTAGACTTTGAGTTCCGCGCTGCCGAAGCGCGGGTCCAGCCGAAAGGAGGTGATTTCCGACCGTGTCGGAAGTAAAGGTCCGCGAAGGCGAGACCTTTGAGAGCGCGCTACGACGGTTCAACAAGAAGATCAAGCAGAACGGCATCCTCTCCGAGGTTCGCAGGCGCGAGCACTACGAGAAGCCGTCCGTGCGTCGCAAGCGAAAGCTGCTTGCAGCGCGGAAGCGTCGCGTCAAGAGCACCTGACGCAACTGCGCCCATGCGGGTGAGCGTCATCCGCGACCCGTCCCTCACCTCGCGGCAGCGTCGTGTCGTCGCGGCCGCGCGCGTTGGGGCTCTCCTCCGGGCATGCGGCGACCGGCTGGACGTGGCGTCACGATCGAGCCTCTGCGTGCGTCTGAGCGGCGATGCCGAGCTTCGCGCTCTCAACGAACGTTTCCTCGGTGTCGACGAGCCGACCGACGTGCTTGCGTTTCCAGCCGGCGATCCGCATCGGGTGGGCGACGTGGCGATCTCGGTCGAACGCGCGGTAGCGCAGTCCTCGGATGGGGCGGCCGAGCTTCGCCTGCTTGCGGTCCACGGCCTGCTCCACTGCCTTGGCCACGACCATGCTGACCCGGGACCGGCGCGGCTGATGACAGCGCTGACCCGTGCCCTGCTGCCCGAGATCGACGTCCCCGAGCTGGAGGTCGCCGGTGCTTGACCGCGGAGCGTCTTGGCTCAGTTGATCATCGGGCTGGGCAATCCGGGAGGCGAATATGCTCGGACCCGGCACAATGTGGGATGGATGTGCCTTGAGGAGCTCGAGCGGCGCGGCAGGTTCGGCCGCGAGCGGCGCGAGGGACTGGCGCGTGTCCGGGAGGGCACCATCGACGGCTACGACGTGGTCACCGCCCGCCCGCAGACGTTCATGAACCTGAGCGGCAAGGCTGCGGTGCAGCTCACCACCAAACACGGGGCGGCGCCCCGCGACGTCATCGTCGTGCACGACGAGGCCGACTTTCCTCTTGGGCGAGTGAAGATCAAGTTCGGCGGCAGCGCGGCAGGTCATCGCGGTGTGCAGTCGCTGATCGATGCATGGCGCACCGACGAGTTCGCGCGGATCCGGATCGGGGTCGGACGGGCAGGAGACAGCAACGACCTCATCGAGCATGTCCTCGATCCCTTTCTTCCCGAGGAACGGCCCCAGGCGGACGCCGCGATCGAGCGCGCCGCCGGCATGGCCGTCTCAATCATGCGCGACGGGCTCGAAGCAGCCATGAACGTCTGGAACCGTGCCGGCACGGACTGACCCTCGACCCACCTCGACTGCCGTGGCGGCGGCGACGCTGCGCGAGCGTCTCGACCAACTTCCCGAGCTGGCCGGGCTCGCCGGCGCACGCGGCGGGCCCGTCGCCGGCGTGCCGTCGGGGGCGGTCGGTCTGCATCGCCTGGTGGCTGCGGGAGCGGACGGGCCGGACCGTGCTCGTCGTCGCCGCCGAGTCGGAGCGCGTCTACGCGGACTCGCTGGTGTGGGCCGGAGGCCGGGGGGTCGCGATCTTTCCGGCGGGAGACACGCCGCCGTTCGACAGGGTCCCGCCGTCCGAGGAGGTGACCCGGGCTCGCCTGGCGACGCTGATGCGTCTGCACGCGGGGGCGGCCGAGCCGCTGCTGGTGGTGGCATCGCCGCGAGGCGTGCTCCGTCCGACGCTCTCGCCGGACGTCGTCAACGCCGGCGTGACCGAGGTCAAGCGGGGGGAGCGGCTCCCTCGCGACAGCCTCATCGCCCGCCTCGTCGAGCTCGGCTACCGCCGCGAGAGCGCGGTGTCGATACCGGGGGACTTCGCGGTCCGCGGCGGCATCGTCGACGTCTTCGGGGTGGACCGCGAGCGCCCGTGGCGAGCCGAATGGTTCGGCGAGGACGTCGAGGACCTGCGCGCCTTCGACCCGGCCACCCAGGAGTCGATCGCGAAGCTCGAGGTCGCGCAGGTCTGGCCGGCGCGCGAGCTCGATCTCAGCCCGGCGTCGGTGCATCGAGCGCTTGCAGCGGTGGCCGCGCTCGATGTCGCCACGCTTCGCGAGGACGTCCGCGAGCAGTGGGAGCGCGACTGCGACCTGCTCGCGTCGGGTGTCTACGACGAGGGGTTGGACCTGTTCTTCCCGTACCTCGGCGCCGACCACGCTTCCACGCTGCTCGATCATCTCGACGCGCCGATCGTGCTTCTCGACGGAGGCCGCGAGCGGCTGATCGCAGCGGCGCGAACGCCACGCCGCCGAGATCGAGGGACTGCGCGCGCAGGAGGAGGCACGCGGTGAGCTGCCCCACGGCGCGTCCTCGGGGCTCGTCGACGTGGACGACGCTGTTCGCGGCGCTGGATCGCTTTCCCTGCTTCGAGCTCTTCCGCGAGGCGCCGAACGGGGTGGCGCCGGTCGCCGACCTGGGCTGGCGCGGTGTCGACAGCTACGTCGGCCGTTTCGACGCCTTCGTGCGCGAGGCGCTCCACGAGCGGGAGGAGCGCGGCTGCGTCCTCGTCGTGTCGCGTCAGCAGCACCGGGTCGAGGAGCTCGCCGCCGAGCACGGCGCCGACACCGTCGACGCGACCGACTTCACCGCGGCGCGAAACGCCGCTGCCGCCTGGCGCGATCGTGGTCGCGTCGGCCGACCTGACCCAGGGATTCGCCGTCGCGGACGGATCGGTGCACGTGTACACCGACGCGGAGCTGTTCGGCGCCAGCAAGCGGCGGCGTTCGGTGCTCGCGCGCGGCGCCCGCAGCGCGGTGTCGACGTCGGCGCGCGGGTCACGGCGCGCCGCAAGCGGAGCGGCCGCGCGACAGGCGTTCGTGCTCGAGTTCGCGCCCGGCGACCTCGTCGTCCACCGCGATCACGGCATCGCGCGCTTCGTCGAGATGCGCGCGGTCACCGACGACACCGGCGCGGTGCACGAGTACATGCTCCTCGAGTACGCCGAAGGGGATCGGCTGTTCGTCCCCACCCAGCACCTCGATCGCGTCGACCGCTACGTCGGCGGCGCCGAGTCGCACCCGAAGCTGTCGCGTCTCGGCAGCGGCGAATGGGAGCGCACGCGCCGCCGTGTCAAGGAGCGCACCGAGGAGGTCGCCCGCGAGCTGCTCGGTCTCTACTCGCGCCGCGAGCAGGCGCAGGGTCATGCGTACGCACCCGACGGCGCGTGGCAGCAGGAGCTCGAAGGCTCGTTTCCGTACCAGGAGACGCCCGATCAGGTGCTCGTCCTCGAGGAGATCAAGCGCGACATGGAGGCGTCCCGACCGATGGACCGCGTCGTCTGCGGGGACGTCGGATTCGGCAAGACCGAGCTTGCGGTGCGCGCGGCGTTCAAGGCCGCGATCGAGGGCCGTCAGGTGGCGATGCTCGTGCCCACCACGGTGCTCTGCCAGCAGCACTTCATCACCTTCACCGAGCGCCTCGCGGCGTTCCCGATCACGGTTCGCCAGCTCTCGCGGTTCTGCAGCGACGACGACATCGCCCGCACCCTCGCCGGACTTGCGCAGCGGTGCCGTGGACATCGTGGTCGGCACCCACCGCCTGCTCCAGCGCGACGTCGAGTTCAAGAACCTCGGGCTGGTCGTCATCGACGAGGAGCAGCGGTTCGGCGTGCTGCAGAAGGAGCGGTTCAAGGAGTTGCGCGTCGCCGTCGACGTGCTGTCGCTCTCCGCGACGCCGATCCCGCGCACCCTGCACATGTCGCTCGCCGGGCATCCGCGATCTGTCGGTGATCCAGACTCCGCCGGAGGAGCGTCAGCCGATCAAGACGTACGTGACCGCTCGCGAGGACTCGCTGATCCGCGAGGTGATCACCCGCGAGCTGGCGCGCGCCGGGCAGTGCTTCTTCCTGCACAACCGCGTTGCCGGCATCGAGGCGGTCGCCGACCGTCTGCGCGCGCTGGTGCCCGAGGCACGCATCGAGGTCGCCCACGGCCAGATGCCGGAGGGCGATGCTCGCGTCGGTGATGCGGCGCTTCGGTGATGGTGAGATCGACGTGCTGCTGTGCACGACCATCATCGAGTCCGGCCTCGACATCCCGAACGCGAACACCATCGTCATCGACGACGCCCATCGGTTGGGGCTCGCGCAGCTCTACCAATTGCGCGGCCGCGTCGGACGCGCGGGTCAGCGTGCGTATGCGTACATGATGTACCCGCCGGCGCGCTCCTTGACGGAGAAGGCCGACAAGCGCCTCGACGTCATCGGCGATCTCCAGGACCTCGGCGCTGGTTTCAAGCTCGCCATGCGCGACCTCGAGATTCGCGGTGCGGGCAACCTGCTCGGCGAGGAGCAGCATGGGGAGATCGCCGCGGTGGGGCTCGAGCTCTACAACCATCTGCTCGCCGACGCGGTCACGTCACTCCAGGGCAAACCGGTGATCGAATCGCCCGCCCAGGTCACGGTATCGCTGCCGGTCGCCGCCTTCCTTCCCGGCGACTACGTCAGTCGACGAGCGCCTCCGGCTGCGCTGCTACCAGGAGCTTGCCGCGTGCGCGAGCGAGTCGGAATTGGACCAGCGGGCGCGGGGGCTCGTCGATCGATTCGGGCCGATGCCCGCACCGACGTCGGCGCTCATCGACTCGCTGCGCGTGCGCCTGCTCGCCGCCGCCGCCGGGGCGCTCGGCGTCGAAACCGAGCGCGGCCGCGGCGTCGTGGTCCGCCTGACCCTCGATCACGGCCTCGATCTGCAGGGCGTCGCCGACCAGTTTCGCGGCGTGACCGCGACGCCGTCCCAGCTCCACGTCGGCGACGCGCTGGCAGACGACGCTCACGTCCGTTGCTCCGCGAGCTCGGCCGTCTGGTCCGGGCGCGGCTGCGCGAGCCGGTTGCGGCTCGGTCGAACGCCCATGCGTGACGAGGCCGTCGACGCGCTGCGCGCGCTCAACGAGGTCGTCGAGCGGCTGCGCGCACCCGGCGGCTGTCCATGGGACCGCGAGCAGACTCACCGCAGCCTGCGTCCATACCTGCTCGAGGAGACCTACGAGGTGCTCGAGGCGATCGAGCGCGCCGACCCGGCGACACTCCGCGAGGAGCTGGGCGATCTGCTCCTGCAGGTGCTCATGCACAGCGCGATCGCCATGGAGGAGGAGGGTGGTTTCGACATCGGTGACGTCGCCGCAGACGTGCGCGCCAAGATGATCCATCGCCACCCCCACGTCTTCGGCGACGTCTCGGTGGACGGCGCTGCCGGTGTGGTCGTGAACTGGGAGAAGCTGAAGACCGTCCGAGAAACGCGAACGGCTCTCGCTGCTCGACGGAGTGCCGGCCGCGCTCCCCGCGCTCGCACACGCGCAGGGGGTGCAGAAACGCCCGGCCCGCGTCGGATTCGACGAGACGCCCTCGGCGCCGGTGGCACTGGAGGCTGTGCACACGGCGCTGCGCCGGGTCGCCGGCATCGCCGACGCCATGTCGCGGGAGGCGGAGCGCGGCGAGGACTGGGCGGCCGGTGAGCGCGACGCGGAGGACGCTGTCGGCGACCTGCTCTTTGCCGTGGTGGCGCTGGCGCGCCGCCTGCGCGTCAATCCGGAGGAGGCGCTGCGCGCGCGGGCGATGCAGTTCGCGCAGCGGTTCCGCGCCCTCGAGATCGCGCGCCCGCGAGGAGGGCGTCGACCTCCATGACCTCGACGGGGCCGCATGGCTCGACCGCTGGGAAAGCACCGCCGGCTGATCCGCGCGCGTGCCCTTGTCAAAAGCGGGATTGCAGTCCATTCTATGCCGACACCCGGCGTCACGTCGTCCCATTCGTCACACCCGGCGCCGCAGAGGATCCTGTCATCCGTCCCAGTCAACGTCCCGCGATCGACAGTCCGATCACGTTGCGACGGCTTGCCATCGTGCTCATCGCCGGGATTTGCGGACTGGTCGCGTTCGCCGTGTACGGTCAGGTCGCGCAGAGCCGCAACCTGGACGCCCAGGTGAATGCGCTTGCAGCTCAGAACGCGTCCCTGATCCGGCAGATTTCCGACCGCGAGCGCGAGATCGCCGACGCCCAGACGGTCGCCTGGCTCGAGCAGGAGGCGCGCCAGCTCGGCTACATCTTCCCCGGCGAGCATCTCTACGTCATCGTGCCCCCTCACGACGGCCTCCCCGCCAGCGGTGGCGTGTCGGTGCCGGTGCCAACGTTCCGGCCTCCACCCACGCCGACATCGAGCCCGTCCGCGTCGGCAAAGCCGAGCCCAACTCCAACGCCGACGGCCAGACCGGTCACACTCCCGTCGCCGTCGCACGACCCCCCACTGATCCCGCGATCCTGTGCGGTATCCTCTGAGAGCGGCGTGGAGCAGTGGAAGCTCGTCGGGCTCATAACCCGAAGGTCGTCGGTTCGAATCCGACCGCCGCAATTTTCTTCCCCAGCACATTGCTTGGCGGTTTAGCTCAGGTGGTAGAGCAGCCGGTTCATACCCGGTATGTCCCTGGTTCGAATCCAGGAACCGCCACCATGCGCGGCGGGTCGGCGAAGCTCACGCCGCCCGAGCGCGTTGCCGCGGTGGCCCGGGTTCGCCGCGCGGTCGCCACGGCCGCGGACCGGCGCGCATGTCATCTCTCCGGGCGAGACGGTGCTGATCGCCTGCAGCGGCGGACCCGACTCGACGGCGCTCCTCGATGCGCTGGCCCGGCTGGCCCCACCCCGCGCTTGGCGGTTGTCGGTCGCCCATGTGGACCATGGCCTGCGCCCCGGCTCAGCCGCGGACGCCGAGGTTGTGGCTGGGCTGGCGTCGGCGCGTGGGCTTGCGTTCCGGTCGCTCCGCGTCGACGTCGAGCCGGGGGGGTCGCTGCAGGACCACGCCCGCATCGCCCGTCACCGGGCACTTCGTGCCGAAGCGGCCCGGGCCGGTGCCGGGGTGATCGCGCTCGGGCACACCGCCGACGACCAGGCGGAGACGGTGCTCATGCGCCTGCTGGCCGGGGCGTCGCCGGCGGGCCTGCCCGCCATGGCCGAGCGAGAACGAGGACTGGTGCGACCGTTGCTTCGGGTCTGGCGCGATGCGACCATCGCCTACTGCGCCGCGCTCGGCATCGAGCCGCTGGTGGATCCGAGCAACGCCGATCCGAGGTTTCTGCGCAGCCGGGTTCGCCACGAGTTGATCCCGGCGCTCGAGGCGGTGTTCCCCGGCGCGCGCCGGCGGCTGGTCGGTCCTGGCCGATCGCCAGCGCCACCTCCTCGCGCCGCCGGCAGCGGCCGATTCGCCGTGACCGCGACGGCGGGCGTGAACCCGCAGGGTTCAGATCTGGGACCCCTGGTAGACTGAATTCGTGCCCCCGTCTCGTCGCAGCCTGACGTACATCTTCATCGCGCTCGCCGTGATCGTGGTCGCGGCACTCCTCTACAGGACCTTCCCGAGCAACTCCGGTTCGACCAGGAGCGCGGGGCAACTCGACCAGGCGATCGCGACCTTCAAGACCGCCCCCAGCTCAATCACGGCGATCAATAACACCGGTGGGCACCAGGCCGAGATTCAGAGTGATGGACAGACGATTGTCTGGTGGGACAACCAGTCCCCTCCAAATCAATACACCACAATCGAAACGTCGGCGGACGTCGTCGCAAAGGAGTTCCAGGATGCCGACTTCTACAATTACAAAGTCGACTCCGGAAGTGGGGGCAACTTTTTGCTGAGCGTCATCCTTCCCAACCTGATCCTGTTCGGGCTCATGGCCCTGATCCTCCTGTGGATCTTCCGTCAGACCCAGAGCGGCAACAACCAGGCGCTGTCCTTCGGTCGAAGCCGCGCCCGCCTGCTCGCCGGTGACAAGCCGGCGATCACCTTCGTCGACGTCGCGGGTGTCGACGAGGCGAAGCAGGAGTTGAACGAGATCGTCGAGTTCCTCAAGTACCCCGACAAGTTCGTCGCGGTCGGCGCGCGCATCCCCAAGGGCGTGCTGCTCGTGGGTCCGCCCGGGACCGGCAAGACCCTGCTCAGCAAGGCCGTCGCGGGTGAAGCCGGCGTCCCCTTCTTCAGCATCAGCGGCTCGGAGTTCGTCGAGATGTTCGTCGGCGTGGGCGCGAGCCGCGTCCGCGACCTGTTCGACCAGGCCAAGAAGAACTCGCCGTGCATCGTCTTCGTCGACGAGATCGACGCGGTCGGCCGGCAGCGCGGCGCGGGCCTCGGCGGCGGCCACGACGAGCGCGAGCAGACCCTCAATCAGCTGCTCGTCGAGATGGATGGCTTCGAGACCAACCAGCACGTCATCGTGATCGCGGCCACCAACCGGCCCGACGTCCTCGACCCGGCGCTGCTCCGTCCGGGGCGTTTCGACCGCCACGTGATGCTCGACCGCCCCGACATCCGCGGCCGCCGCGCCATCCTCGAGGTCCACTCTCGCAACAAGCCGCTCGATCCCGGCGTCGACCTCGAGGTGCTCGCCAAGCAGACCCCCGGGTTCAGCGGAGCCGACCTCTCCAACTTGATCAATGAGGCCGCGATCCTCGCGGCGCGGGGCAACCGCAAGGTCATCGTGATGAACGACCTCGAGGAGTCCATCGCCAGGGTGATCGCGGGTCCGGAGCGCAAGAGCCGGATGATCAGCGAGAAGGAGAAGCTCACGATCGCGTTCCACGAGATGGGTCACGCGCTGGTCGGTACCACGCTCGAGCACACCGATCCGGTTCACAAGGTGACCATCGTCAGCCGTGGGCAGGCGCTCGGCTGGACCATGAGCCTGCCGATCGAGGACCGCTACCTGGTGAGCAAGGCCGAACTGGTCGACCAGCTGGCGCAGATTCTCGGCGGCCGTTGCGCCGAGGACCTGATCCTCGGCGAGGACAACATCACGACCGGCGCCTCGGACGACATCCGCAAGGCGACCAACCTTGCCCGCAAGATGGTCACGGAGTGGGGGATGAGCGACAAGCTCGGCCCACTGACCTTCGGGGAGCGTCCGGAGATGGTCTTCCTGGGTCGCGACCTCGGCGAGCAGCGCAACTACTCCGAGGGCATCGCGTCCGAGATCGACCAGGAGGTGCACCAGCTCGTCGCCGATGCCTTCCAGCGGGCAAAGAAGGTGCTGCGCGACCGGGAGCATGTGCTCCGCGCCCTCGCCAATCGCCTCGTCGAGGTGGAGACGATGGACGCGCCCGAGATGGCGCGGATCATCGACGAGGCCGAGTCGCACAACGGCGTGGCCCCGGTCAACGGAACCGGGCCGGCGAACGACGTCCCGCTGCCGCCGCCCGATCCCGACCTGCTTCCACCAGCTGAGGCGGCAGCCGGGGCTTAGGGGTACACTCAGATCGTCCGGCCGTAGCGGCCGTCGACGGACCTACCGACCCGGGGACGCCGCTGGCGCCTCGAGGGCGAGCCGCCGGCGACGGGGGAGACGGCCGGGGTCGGCAACGCTTGGATCCAGGAGGACCGAGACGTGGAGGGAAAGGTCGCGCCGTCGCTCGCGATCGTGGGCGCCGGTCGCGCCGGTTCGGCGCTCGCCATCGCCGCGCACGAGGCGGGATATCGCGTGCCGGCCGTGGCCAGCCGGCGGGGCGAGGTGGCAGTCCGGCTTGCCGCCACCGTCGGCGCGCGGGCCGTGGAGACGCCCCTCGAGGCCGTCCTTTCCGCCGATGTCACGCTGCTTGCCGTCCCGGACGGCGCGATCGCTCCCGTCGCGGCGGCGATTGCCACGGGCGGGCGTTCGCTTCGCGGCCGCGGCGTCGTGCACCTCGGCGCGCGTTTCGGCCCCGAGGTGATCGCGTCGCTGCGTGCCCCGGGCGCCGAGATCGGCGTGCTCCACCCGCTGCAGGCCCTGGCCGGTCCTGCCAGCGCATCGCTGCTCTCGGGCGCCTCCTTCCGGATCGACGCGACCGGGGTTCTGCGCGATCGCCTGCTCGCGCTCGTCGCAGCGCTCGGTGGCCGCCCGCTGGAGATCGACCCCGCGCAGGCGCCCCTCTACCACGCCGCGGCGGTGCTCGCCGGCAATGCCCCGCTGGCGCTGCTCGCGGAGGCAACCAGGCTGCTCGAGGCCGCGGGGGTGAGTCGCGCCGCGGCCCACGAGGCCCTCACCGCGTTGCTCGAGGGAGCCGCCCGCAACGCCCGACGCGCCGGCCCGGCGTCCGCCCTCACCGGGCCGGTCGCGCGAGGCGAACTCGGACGCGATCACCGCTCACCTCGACGCGCTCGCTGCCCACCCGCAGGCCCGCGACCTGTACCTGCATCTCACCCGCGCAATGGAGTCCCTGCTCGGGCCGGACCGCGAGCGGCCGGCGGCAGCCGGCGACCAGGTGGCCTAGGCGTGCCGATCACCATCCGCGACCTAGCGGCATGGAAGGCCGCAGGAACGCGTTTCAGCATGCTCACCGCGTACGACTATCCAATGGCCCGGCTGCTTGCCGAGGCCGAGGTGCCGGTGCTCCTGGTCGGCGATTCGGTTGCCGACAACGTCCTGGGGTACGCCAACACGATCCCCGTGACCATGACCGAGATGCTGCACCATGCCCGCGCCGTCGCGAGGGGCGCGCCGGACCAGCTGCTGGTCGGAGATCTCCCTTTCGGCAGCTACCAAAGCTCGTGCGCCGATGCGATCGCGAACGCCACAGAGTTCCTGAAAGCCGGAATGCATGCGGTCAAGCTCGAGGGCGGGGGTTGGGTCGTCGAGACCGTCGCCCGCGTGACCCAGCGTGGGATCCCGGTGATGGGGCATCTCGGCCTGACGCCCCAATCGGTCAACGCGTTCGGCGGCATGAGGGTCCAGGCACGGAGCGACGACGGCCGGGCGCGTCTGCTCGCCGACGCGCGCGCCCTGCAGGATGCCGGTGCGTTCTCGCTGGTGCTGGAGGGAATCCCGCGCGATCTCGCCGCCGAGGTCACCCGCGAGCTCGCCATCCCCACGATCGGTATCGGTGCGGGGCCCGACTGCGACGCCCAGGTCCTGGTCATCCACGACCTGCTCGGGATCACCGGCCACCTCCGTGGGAGCAGTCCGAAATTTGTGAAGCCCTACGCGGACCTGGGCGATCGCATCGTCGCCGCGGCGCGCGCGTATGCGGACGACGTGCGCGCGGGGCGATTTCCGGACGATGCTCACTCGTTCCACTGACGTCCTGGAGCTCCTCGAGACCCCGGCCGACCTGCGCCGATGGTCAGTCGCGTGCCATGACGCCGGTCGGTCGGTCGGCATGGTGCCGACCATGGGCTTCCTGCACGGCGGGCATCGCGGGTTGATCGATCAGGCCATGGCGGAGAACGACCGGGTCGTGGTCACCATCTTCGTCAACCCCGCCCAGTTCGGTCCCAGCGAGGACTTCGCCCGCTACCCTCGGAGCCTCGACGCCGACCTCGCGGTCGTCAGAGCGGCCGGAGTCCATGCGGCGTTCGTGCCGAGCGTGCAGGCGATGTACCCGCCTGGGCAGGTCACCAGGGTGCATGTCGAGGGCCAGCTCGGGAGCGGCCTCGAAGGTGCGAGCCGCCCGGGCCATTTCGATGGCGTCGCGCTGGTTGTTTCCAAGCTGCTGGTCGCCGGCCTGCCCGACCGCGCCTACTTCGGTCAGAAGGATGCCCAGCAATGCGCGGTGGTCCGGCACCTCGCCCGTGACCTGGATACCGGGGTCGATATCGTGATCTGCCCGACGGTTCGCGACCCCGACGGCCTGGCGATCTCGAGCCGAAATGTTTATCTGAGCGAGGAGGATCGGGCGCGGGCGCGTGCCATCCCGATGAGCCTGGGGGTCGCGTTGGGTCGATTCGAAAGCGGCGAAGATGATGCAGCAACGCTGAAATCGGCCGTCCGCGCGTCACTTGACGCAGCCGGACTGGACGTCGATTACGTCGCCGTGGTGGAGCCCGATGACTTCACCGAGGTCGAAACCGCAGTCCCCACAAACCAAATCGTACTGGCTGCTAGAATAGGTGGCACACGGTTGATTGATGTCGTTCGGCTGGGGGTCGACACAGCGCCCGTTGGTCGTGGCGTCTAGGGGAGATCATGCAGCGGGTCATCATGAAGTCGAAGATCCACCGCGCCACAGTGACGCGGATGGGGGTCGACTTCGACGGGGCGTGCGGTATCGCGCCCGGGTTGCTGTGCGCACCCGACGGGGTTTTTGGCGTGCCGGATAACCTCGACTCTGATTCGACGCTTGCGCAAGTGGATGCGCTCAGCAGCGTTCGCGAGCGGGCGGCATTCGCGTGATCAGGGCGGCCGCACCGACCGACTACGACGTCGTCGTCGTCGGCAGCGGCATCGCAGGACTCTCGGCGGCACTGACGGCAGCACCAAGCGCGCGGGTGGCGGTTGTCACCAAGGGGGCGCTGGACGACGGATGCAGCCGCTTCGCGCAAGGCGGCATCGCCGCAGCGCTGGGCGACGACAACTCGGCCGAGTTGCACTTCGAGGACACAGTGGCTGCCGGACGTGGTTTGTGCCACCCGGAGGCGGTTCGCGTGCTCGTCGAGGAAGGCCCTGCGCGCATCCGCCAGTTGATCGAATGGGGCGTCGTGTTCGACACCCAGGATGGCGAGTTGCTGCTCGCGCAGGAAGCCGCGCACTCGCGGGCGCGCATCCTGCATGCACGCGGGGACGGGACCGGGCTCGAAGTCGAGACCGCGTTGATTCGGCGCCTTCGCGCAAGCGGCGCGCGTGTTGTCGAGCATGCCGACGTGACCAGCATCCTCACGACGAGCGACGGTCTCTGCTGCGGCGTCTCGATCACGACCAACGGGCCCCAGGCCCAGAGCACGAGCCTGACGGCCTCGGCGGTGGTCCTCGCCAGCGGGGGCGCGAGCCGCCTGTGGCGCAACAGCACCAACCCGATGTCGGCCACGGGCGACGGTGTCGCGCTCGGCTATCGAATCGGAGCCGAGGTCGCGGGCATGGAGTTCGCGCAGTTCCACCCGACGGCGCTCGCGATGGAGGGTGCGCCGCGGTTTCTGATCAGTGAGGCAGTCCGCGGCGAAGGCGCGCTGATCGTCAACCGCGAGGGGCACCGGTTCGTGCTCGACGCCGATCCTCGCGGCGAGCTTGCGGGACGCGACGTGGTCGCCCGCGCGATCTGGGACGAGCTCGGACGCAGCGGTGAGTCCTGTGTGTACCTCGACTGTTCCCCCATCGGCGCCCGTGCGGCGATGCGCTTTCCCACCATTGCCGCCACCTGCGCGAAGTACGGGCTCGACATCGCACACGAGCCGATTCCGATCGCTCCGGCGGCGCATTACATGGTTGGCGGGGTGCGCACCGACGTCGACGGCGCGACCACGATCCCCGGTCTCTTCGCCTGTGGAGAGGTCGCCCAGAGCGGTGTGCATGGCGCGAACCGGCTGGCGAGCAACAGCTTGCTCGAGTCGCTGGTCTTCTCCAGGCGCGCGGTCCATGCGGCGCTGGGATGGGCCGCCGAAGCGCCGCCCGCCGACACCGCGTCCGCGACCCCCGCCGTGACTCCCCGGGATTCGACATTCGATCCACGGGAGGGCTGGAATGCCCTCCACGACGCCCTCTGGACCGGGGCGGGTGTGGTCCGCGACGCAGCCGGCCTGCGGGCCGCGGCGCGCCAGTGCGACGCCGTCGCAGCGACGACCGCCGCTGCGACCGCGCTGCCGATGTTGCAGTTGCACGCCGCCGCTTCGACCGCATCGCTCGTGTGCACCGCCGCCCTGGCTCGCGAGGAGAGTCGCGGCTGCCACCTCCGTTCCGATCTCCCTCAAGCAAGCGATCAATGGCATGGCGATCTCGTCATGCACAAGGACAGAGGAGCACGCTTTGACCGTCACCTTTAGACCCATCACCGAGGCGCTTTCGTCGGAGAGCATCGACATGCTCATCGAGGCGGCGCTCGCCGAGGACGTCGGAGCTGGCGATGTCACCACCCAGGCCGTGATCCCTGCGGACATGACCTGTCGGGGCAAGATCGTTTGCAAGCAAGACGGTGTGATCGCCGGTCTGAGCATCGCTCAGCGCGTCTTCCAACGGGTCGACGAGCGGATCCAGTTCGACGCCAAGACCAAGGACGGTGAGAAGGTCCAGGCGGACCAGATCGTCGCGAGGCTCTTCGGCCCTGCCCGCGGCATGATGACCGCCGAGCGGGTCGGCCTCAACTTCCTCCAGCACCTCAGCGGCATCGCGACCATGACCGGCCGCTACGTGAAGGCGGTGGACGGGACCAAGGCCAAGATCCTCGACACGCGCAAGACCACGCCCGGACTCCGCGCGCTCGAAAAGTACGCCACCCGCATGGGCGGTGCGGTGAATCACCGCATGGGCCTGTATGACGCGGTCCTCATCAAGGACACGCATCTCGCGCTGGTGGGCGGGATCACGCCGGCGCTGCGTGCGGCGCGCAAGGCCTACCCGGAGATGGAGATCCACGTCGAGGTGAGCAACCTGCAGGAGCTTGAGCAGGCGCTGACCGACAAGGCGTCGCACATCCTGCTCGACAACTTCTCCTGCGGCCAGGTGCGCGAGGCGATGCAGCTGATTCGCGGCCGCGCCACGGTCGAGGTCAGCGGCGGCGTCCAGGTCACCAATGCCCGGGCCTACGCCCTCGCGGGTGCGGACTTCATCAGCGTCGGTGCGTTGACGCACTCCGCCGTGGCTTTGGACTTCTCCATGAAGGTCACTCGCTACTAGGCGCACGTGGTGGTGCGTGGGTCCTGTGGTCACTCGCTACTGACCCGACGCTGAGCCAGGTGGGTCCTGTCATCGCAGGGCCCCCTCGCCGCTCCGCAGCCGGGTCTTACCCGTCTTGCGTCGGCGCGATCGTTTGGTGGCTTGCCCGGCTGCAGATCGGCGCTGCCCCCCGCGATGCCACCCACCGTCTGCGTTGTGTCAGGGCTCGTTGGGCGAGTCGCGGGGCACTGGGTTGCGACGCTTGGCCTGTCCTGGCCCCTGCTGATTTTCTGGGTGCCCTAGAAGCCCCAGAGGGCGAAGCCGGCGATGAGCGTGCCGATGGCGACTGCGGATCCTGCGAGAGCGGCCAACCATCTCGTCGGTCGCGGGACTGTGTGCTCGAGGCGGAACGCTGCTGCTCCCAAGAGGACGGCGGTGATCAGCAGCGCGAGGCCGATGCTGAAGATCGCGAGAAGACCCAGCGCCGTGCTGCCGGTGGTTGCGGAGACGAGGAGTGCCCAGGCGGCTGATGTCTGTTCTCGCAGGATCAACGCCACCGACAGGACGGCTGCGGTTGCGATAGCGCCGATGTAGACGATGAGGAATGGCACGATGCCGGGGTTCGGACCGGTCGCGTTCTGCGAGACGATGAGCGAGGCGTAGGCCCCATCCGTGGCGGCGGCTGCGACCGCCGCGAGGACGGCCGGCATGACCCCAGGTCGCCGAATGGCCGTGCTCACTGGCTCATGCCGTCACGACCCCAGGGCGACGACCAGCTCTTC
Organism: Candidatus Dormiibacterota bacterium; assembly: GCA_963768105.1. Classification (GTDB taxonomy): domain Bacteria; phylum Chloroflexota; class Dormibacteria; order Aeolococcales; family Aeolococcaceae; genus Palsa-851. The sequence goes on from CAVYGR010000003.1 coordinate 36,956, forward strand.
CTGGAGATATCCGAGCGCGATCAGCACGCCGTACTCCGGCGTCTGCTTGGTCACGTCGGTGGCCGTCTCGTCCCAACCGTCGTCCTCGATGCCGAGGATCTCGCCGGCGGCGACGCGGAGGTGGTTGAACGCGCGCAGCCAGGCGAGGGCCTGCGCCTCCGTCAGAGGCAGCGTGTCCTCGCCGGCGCTCAATGCGTCGCGGACCATGTTGAGGTCCGCCTCGCGTCCGCGATCGATGTCTGGCCGTACCCATCGGTCGTACTCGGCCTGCAGGTCGTCCTCGTCATAGGCTCGGGGAGCGGACGCCAGCGGCGCCGCCAGTCGCGGACCCAGCGAGTCGAGGATTCCGATCAACGCCTCGCGTTCGCGGCTGTCGACGCGCACCTGAATGCGCCCGCGCCGGCGAAGCACCTGCGCCATGATCCGAGGCTCCGCGAGCTCAGGGACGGCCCAGGGTCGCCTGGAGTCCGAAAGAATGGAGCTGCGCCACCGACACCTCGGCCTGCTCGCGCGGCTGAGTGGCCACGACCGCGCGTCCCTCGTTGTGCACCTGGAGCATCAACCGCGTGGCGGTGGGATGGTCGTATCCGAACAGCCTGCGGAGCACCAGAACGACGTACGACATCAGCGTGACCGGATCGTTCCAGACCACCACGTTCCAGCCGAATTCGCGCTGGTCGCGCTCCTGGCGGTCCGGTGACTTCGCCGGGGCCGGTGCCTTGGTCGGCGTCGGCGCGGAGGTGGTCGCCATCCGGGTTAGCGTAGCTCAGGTCCCGTGTCCAGGACCACGGGCGCGCCTGTCCCGCGTCCCCCTACTCCGATTGCCGGCTGATGGCGGGGCTCCCCGTGGGAGCGACGCCGCTAGGCCACGCTGCGGAAGTCGACCACGCCGGCCCATGCGGACGGAGTCCGTATGGGCTGCGCTGCAGGGGCTGAAGTCGGGGTGGTCACTCCATCGAGCACCGCCTGGAGCGGAAGCTCACAGTTGTGGCACACGATCCAGATCGGTCCCGGCTCGCTGACGCGTCGTTCGAGGCGATGGCGCTCGCCGCATTCCTCGCAGGTGATGGTCACTCGCATTGCGGGGGCAGCGTCGCACGGGCGCTGCGACGCCCCGCTGATGGCACTGTCGCGGGCGCGCCAAGCGGTTGCAACGAATTGGCGAAAGGGGATCGATCCGCCTCGGGTGATACACTCGGCGAGATCGTGATGGCATTGGCGCAAACGCGCCAATCACCGCCCTGGCGCGATCGTTCTGCGGGAAATATCCCGCCCCCTGACCGGCGAGATGGAAAGTTCTGAAGGCAGGAGCGAGAGCAAAGGAGCGCATTGACCCCGACGACGGCACAGGAGCCCGAGACGCTCACCATGGAGGACCTCCTGCGGGAGGACCAGAATTCGATCAGGGCCCTGGCCCACGGTGACATCGTCGATGGTGTCGTCGTCCGCGTCGATCCCGACGAGGTCCTCGTCGATATCGGCGCCAAGAGCGAGGGGATCATCTCCAACCGCGAGCTTTCGGCGCGCGGCGAGCAACCGGTCACGCTCAACTCCGGCGACCAGGTCAAGGTCTACATCATCCAGCCGGAGGACGAGCACGGGAACGTCGTGCTCAGCCTGCGCAAGGCGCGCGCCGAAGGGATCTGGCAGGCCGTTGCGGAGAAGGAATCCGAGGGCGAGATCCTTGATGCCGAGGTCCGCGAGCAGAACAAGGGCGGCCTGATCGTCAACATCATGGGACTGCGCGGCTTCCTGCCGAGCAGCCAGGTCGCCCGCCAGTTCAGCGGCAACCTCATGGAGCTGGTCGGGACCAAGATCCCGGTGAAGATCCTCGAGGTCAACCGCAAGCGCAACCGGCTCATCGTGTCGCAGCGCGCCGCACAGGATGAGGATCGCGCGCGCCTGCGCGAGGAGCTCTTCGAGAAGTTGAAGGTCGGCGACGTGATCACCGGCAAGGTGAGCGGCGTGACCTCCTACGGGGCATTCGTCAACCTGGGGGGCGCCGACGGGCTCATCCACATCAGCGAGCTGTCGTGGGACCGGATCAACAACGTCAGCGACGTTCTCACCGTCGGCGACGAGCTGTCGGTGAAGGTCATCAAGCTCGACCCCGAGCTGTCGCGCATCAGCCTCTCGTTGCGTCAGATGTCGCAGGACCCGTGGGACACGATCGAGAATCAGTTCCCGCCCGGCAAGGCCGTCCCCGGGATCGTCACCAAGACCAAGAAGTACGGGGCATTCCTCCAGATCGCCGACGGGGTCGAGGGGTTGCTCCACATCAGCGAGCTCTCCTGGGATCACGTCGAGCGCACCGAAGACGTGCTCAAGGTCGGCGAGGAGGTCGAGGTCATGGTGCTCAGCGCGGACAAGGTGCGCCGGCGCATCAGCCTCTCCCTGCGCCAGCTGCACGGCGGCGGTCCGACCGGCGAGGGCACGGAGATCACCCCGCCGTCATACGACTACCCCGAGGATGACGACGACGAAGAGCCGGCGGCGACGCGTGTGGTCGCAACTTCGGCACGCGCAAGTGTCCCCGAGCCGGTCGTGGCGAGTGATGCCCAAGTCGCGACGGGTGCCGAGCCCGAGCCCGCCGCCGCCGCGCCCGAGCCTGTCGCCGCCGCGAGCGAGCCGGCGGCCGCGACCGAGCCTGTCGCCGCCGCGAGCGAGCCGGCGGCCGCGACCGAGCCTGTCGCCGCCGCGAGCCATCCGGCCGCTGCGCCCGAGCCTGTCGCCGCCGCGCCCGAGCCCGCTGCTGCCGTGTTGAGCGACTCGGCTACTCAGGCCGGAGCCGCCGACGACGAGGCAGAATCGGTGGCTGACGCGGACGCGCAGACGCGCGAACCGGCTCCCGCCGCCGAGTCGCCCGCCGAGCCGGTAGCGCAGCAGCCGTAAGCACTTCGCCTCGCTTGGGTCGCCACGCGAGGGACGGCGCGGGCGCCGCGCAGCGACGCCGCCGTTTCGCGCCGGCTACTTGTCTGTTTTGCAAAGTTGCTTAGCTGTCGGCCATGCCGGGCATAATGGTGGCGTTACGGCAGTGCCCGGCTTCTGACCTCTTCCATCATCGGGGGGGCCGGAAGGGCAATGGAGGCGGTTTTGTACCCGTTCGAGCGCTTCACCGAAAGGGCGAAGAAGGTGCTCACGCTTGCGCAGGAAGAGGCCGAGCGTTCGCATCACTCGTACATCGGCACAGAGCACCTGCTGCTGGGTTTGCTCCGTGAAGGCGAGGGACTTGCGGCCAAGGTCCTCAACAATCTCGGCGTGGAGATCAACAAGGTTCGCAGCACCATCGAGTTGGTGCTGGGTCGCAACGAGCGCATCATCATCCAGCAGATCATCCCGACGTCGCGCGTCAAGAAGGTCATCGAGATCTCCTTTGAAGAGGCCCGGCGCATGGGCAACAACTATGTGGGCACCGAGCACCTCCTGCTCGGACTGCTCATCGAGGGTGAGGGCATCGCCGCTCACGTTCTCGAGGACCTCGGCGCGAACCTCGAGAAGGTGCGTGGTGAGATCGACAAGCTGCTCCACGAGTTCGGGCATCGACGAGGAGTCCAAAGAGGCGCAGAAGAAGCCTTCGAAAACACCGCTTCTCGATCAGTTCTGCCGCGACCTCACCGATCTCGCTGTCAAGAACTCACTCGATCCGGTGATCGGGCGTGCGATGGAGATCGAGCGCGTCGTGCAGATCCTGAGCCGGCGCACCAAGAACAATCCGGCGCTGATCGGCGAGCCCGGCGTCGGCAAGACCGCCATCGCCGAGGGTCTTGCCCAGCAGATCATCCTGGGAAACATCCCCGAATCGCTGATGGGAAAGCGCGTGCTGACACTGGACATGGGCGCGCTCGTCGCGGGCACCAAGTACCGCGGAGAGTTCGAGGAGCGCTTGAAGAAGATCCTCGACGAGATCCGCGCCTCGCGTGAGGTCATTCTCTTCATCGACGAGCTGCACACGCTGGTTGGCGCCGGCGCCGCGGAAGGCGCCATCGACGCCGCCAACATCCTCAAGCCCGCGCTCGCGCGCGGCGAGATCCAGTGCATCGGCGCGACCACGCTGAACGAGTACCGCAAGTACATCGAGAAGGACGCGGCGCTCGAGCGCCGCTTCCAGCCCGTGTTCGTCGACGAGCCGACACTCGCCGAGACCATCGAGATCCTGCACGGCATCCGTCCGCTGTACGACAAGCACCACAGGGTCACGATCACCGACGACGCGCTCAAGGCCGCGGCCGAGCTGTCGGTGCGCTACGTCAGCGATCGCTCGCTGCCGGACAAGGCGATCGACCTCATCGACGAGGCGAGCGCACGGGTGCGCATGAAGCTCACCACCACGCCCGACGACCTTCGCCAGATGCAGCGCGAGATTCGTGAGCTGCAGACGCAGAAGGAGGAGGCGATCGCCGCCCAGGACTACGAGACTGCTGCGAACTTCCGAGACAAGGAAAAGAAGCTCAAGGACAAGTACGTGTCCCTCGAGGCCAAGTGGCGCGACGAGCTCGGCGCCAACATCCCCGAAGTCACCGAGGAGCACATCGCGGAGATCATCTCGTCGTGGACCGGCGTCCCGGTGTCACGCCTGGTGGAGGAGGAGACATCGCGTCTGCTCCGGATGGAGGACGAGATCCACAAGCGGCTGATCGGTCAGGACGAGGCCGTCAAGGTGATCTCGCAAGCCGTGCGTCGCGCCCGAGCCGGCCTCAAGGACGCCAAGCGGCCGATCGGATCCTTCATGTTCCTCGGGCCGACCGGTGTCGGGAAGACCGAGCTTTCGCGCGCGCTCGCCGCGTTTCTCTTCGACAACGAGGACGCGATCATCCGGCTCGACATGAGCGAGTTCATGGAGCGCCACTCGACGGCGCGACTGGTCGGGTCGCCGCCGGGGTATGTCGGGTACGACGAGGGAGGGCAGCTCACCGAAGCGGTGCGTCGCCGCCCCTACTCGGTGGTGCTCTTCGATGAGATCGAGAAGGCGCACCCCGAGGTCTTCAACATGCTGTTGCAGATCCTCGAGGACGGCAGGCTGAGCGATGCCAAGGGCAAGGCCGTCAACTTCAGCAACACGATCATCATCATGACCAGCAACCTCGGCGTGCACGGCCTGAAGCTCAACATGTCGCTGGGGTTCCAGCCGGCGATCCCCGACGAGCGGACGTCGTCGCAAGAGCACACCAAGATGCGCGACACCATCATGGATGAGCTCAAGAAGCAGTTCCGCCCGGAATTCCTCAACCGTGTCGACGCCGTGGTCGTGTTCCAGCGTCTCGATCATCCGCAGATGCGCCAGATCGTGGATCTGCTGCTCGCCAAGGTGGCGATCCATCTCGCCGCGCAAGAGCTCACCTTCACCGTCGCGGACGACGCCAAGGAGAAACTGGTCGAGGAAGGCTTCGACAAGATCTACGGCGCGCGCCCGTTGCGCCGGGTGATCCAGCGCGTCATCGAGGACCCGTTGAGCGAGGAGCTGCTGCGTCTCAAGCACGGCCCAGGTGACCAGGTGATCGTCGAGGTGGTCGACGGCGAGGTGAAGATGCGCCTGGTGCCCAAGGGTGTCCGCCGCGAGAAGAAGGAGAAGGCCGAGGCGGTTGCGGGCGCTGCGGCCGGACCGCCGAGCGCACCTCCCACGGAATAGGACGGCCGGCGGCTGACACGCCGGCGGGCAGGGTGGGCCTCGAATCCGCAACTCCGCTCGACCGTGCCCGTCCTTCTAGCCCGTCGAACAGATGTACGGGCATTGTGCTAGAGTGCCGGGGCACGTGACCCGGATGTTGTCCACCGCCGGCGCTTGGGTACGCTAGACGGTCAATGCCCAACGATCAGATCGTCATTCGCGGTGCACGCGAGCACAACCTGAAGAACGTTGACCTGACGCTGCCGCGCGACAAGCTGATCGTGATCACGGGTTTGTCGGGGAGCGGAAAGTCGTCGCTCGCGTTCGACACGATCTACGCCGAAGGTCAGCGCCGGTACGTCGAGTCGTTGAGCGCATACGCGCGCCAGTTCCTCGGTCAGATGGAGAAGCCGGATGTCGATCACATCGAGGGGCTGAGCCCGGCGATCTCCATCGACCAGAAGGGAACGAGCAAGAACCCGCGGTCGACCGTCGGCACGGTCACCGAGATCTACGACTACCTGCGGCTCATGTACGCGCGGATCGGGCACCCCCATTGCCCCAACTGCGGGCGTGAGATCAGCAAGCAGTCGATCGAACAGATCGCCGATCAGGTCCTGCTCCTGCCGGAGGGGACGCGGTTGCTCATCTCCGCACCGATGGTGCAGGGCCGCAAGGGCGAGCATCGCGAGGTCCTCGAGGAAGCGAAGCGCCTCGGCTACGTGCGCGTGCGGATCGACGGGGAGCTGCACGACCTCGCCGATCCGATCACGCTCGACAAGAAGTTCAAGCACGACATCGAGGTCGTCGTCGACAGGATCATCATCGGGCCCGAATTGCGCTCCAGGCTCAACGAGTCGCTCGAACAGGCGTCGAAGCTCAGTGACGGCCTCATCCTGCTGATACCCGCCGACCCCGAGAGCGGCATGCAGGAGATGCTCTTCTCGGAGGACTACGCGTGCGTGTACTGCGGCATCTCGATGGAGGAGCCGGCACCCCGCAACTTCTCGTTCAACAGCCCGCACGGTGCGTGCCCCGCGTGCACCGGCCTCGGCGTGCGCCTCGAGGTCGACCCCGACGCGGTGGTACCCGACCCGTCGTTGAGCATCGACGAAGGTGCGCTCTCGGGCTGGACCCGCGGACCGTCGCAGCACTGGATGATGGAGGTGCTCGAGACCGTCTGCAGGCGCTTCAAGATCCCGCTCAACGTCCCCTGGAGTGACCTCGATCCCAAGGAGCGCCGGCTCATCCTGTATGGACTTCCCAAGGACGAGACCGTGCGCATGCGCTACGTCTCGCACAACGGTCACTCGCGGAGCTTCGAGGCGGGATACGAGGGTGTGATCAACAACCTCCAGCGCCGGTATCGCGAGACCGAGTCCGACTGGGTGAAGCAGGAGATCGAGCGCTTGATGATGCAGAAGCCCTGTCCGGCCTGCAACGGCGCGCGCCTCAAGCCCGAGTACCTGGCGGTGACCATCGACGGGATGAACATTGCGGAGTTCTGCAGGCACAGCATCAGTGCGGCCCTGCGCCGGCTCGAACTCGCTGCGACTCAGCGAGCGCGAGCAGACCATTGCCAGGCAGGTGATCAAGGAGATCAAGGAGCGACTGGGGTTTCTGCATGATGTCGGGCTCGACTACATCACCATCGATCGCGGCGCCGCGACCCTGTCGGGCGGCGAGGCGCAACGCATCCGGCTCGCGACCCAGATCGGCAGCAAGCTCATGGGGGTCCTCTACATCCTCGACGAGCCGTCGATCGGACTGCATCAGCGCGACAACCACAAGCTGATCCGCACGCTGATCGCGCTCCGCGATATCGGCAATACGCTGCTGGTCGTCGAGCACGATGAGGAGACGATCCGCGCGGCCGACTGGGTCGTCGACATCGGTCCCGGCGCGGGCGAGCACGGTGGTTTCATCATGGCGTCCGGCACGGTCGAGGACGTGCTCGTCACCCCGGAGAGCATCACCGGACAGTTCCTTCGCGGCGAGCGGAGCATTCCACTGCCGTTGATCCGGCGCCCGGCGTCCGGCAAGAGCCTGGTGGTGCGGGGCGCTCGAGCGAACAACCTGCGCAACGTCGACGTGGCCTTTCCGCTCGGCTCATTCATCTGTGTGGCCGGGGTGAGCGGCAGCGGGAAGAGCACCCTGGTCAACGACATCCTGTACCGCAAGCTCGCGCAGTCGCTGTACCGCGCGAAGCACCGCCCCGGCGCGCACGACCGCGTCGAGGGGATGGCTTACATCGACAAGGTGATCGACGTCGATCAATCGCCGATCGGCCGCACCCCGCGCAGCAATCCGGCCACCTACGTCGGTGTCTTCACCGACATCCGCGACCTGTACGCGCGCTTGCCCGAGGCGAAGGTTCGGGGCTACAAACCGGGTCGCTTCTCGTTCAATGTCGCCGGCGGCCGCTGCGAGGCGTGTGCCGGCGACGGGATGATCAAGATCGAGATGCACTTCCTCCCGGACATCTACGTGCCCTGCGAGGTGTGCAAGGGACGGCGGTACAACCGCGAGGCACTCGAGGTGAAGTTCCGTGGCAAGAGCATCGCCGACGTGCTCGAGATGACCGTCGACGAGGCAGCGGTCCTCTTCGAGAACCAACCCCGCATCCTGCGACGGATGCGCACGCTCCAGGATGTCGGTCTCGGCTACATCCGGCTGGGGCAACCGGCGACGCAGCTGAGCGGCGGCGAGGCGCAGCGCGTGAAGCTCAGCACCGAACTGTCGCGCCGCGACACCGGGAGCACGCTCTACATCCTCGACGAGCCGACCACCGGGCTGCACTTCGCGGATGTGGAGAAGCTGCTCAGCGTGCTGCACCGTCTCGTCGACGCCGGCAACACCGTGATCGTCATCGAGCACAACCTCGACGTGCTCAAGACAGCCGACCACATCATCGACCTTGGACCCGGCGGCGGCGACGCGGGCGGCGAGGTCGTGGCAGCGGGTACTCCTGAAGAGGTCGCGGCCAACCCGCGGAGCGCGACCGGGGAGTACCTCGTGCGCATGCTGCCCGCGGCCCGCGTCGAGGTACCGCGCGTGACCGGCACCCGGGTGGCGCCACTCCGACCACGCAGACGCGTCCCCGTCTCGACCTGATCCCCCATCCGTTTCCCCGGCCGGTGCGCTAACGTGGGGGGACGATGACATCGATGGATGGGGAGGACAGGCGCCTGCGTCTCAGGCGTCTCGACGACTGCCTCGACGTGCTCGAGCAGGCACACGAGCTCAATCTCACCGAGGTCACCGAGCGGATGGCGGAGGCCCTCAGCGAGCGGGTGCCGACGGTCCATCCCGGAATGCTCATCGCCGACGCCATCGAGGAGGTGCTCCGCCAGCAGGAGCCCTACATGGTGCAGATCCGACCCGAGGTCTCCCGCAGGGTGCGCCGCCGGCGAGACCCCTTTGACGTGCGGCTGCTGCTCCAACGACGCTGATCTCGGACGGCGAGCGGACACTCCGCTTGTACACTCGGTGAGCCCATGAGCGCCTTCGGCTTCGATCCCGAGCAGATCTTCGCGCGCCGGCGCTCGCGTCCGCGGATCGTCAGGCCCCCCGGTCAACTCCGGCGGCGGGTCATCGTGATCAGCGTGATCGCGGCGATCATCGTGCTGCTGATCGTCATCCGATGGATCCTGGGACTGCGCGCCGATTACCTCTACTACGCCAGCGTCGGGCACACCAATGTCTTCTGGACGCCGCTGATCGCGCACATCGTGCTGTTCCTGATCGGGTTTGCGATTGTGGCGGTGCTCATCGGCGCGAGCACGATCGGTTGGTCGATGGCGGCCGCGAACCTCGACCGGCGCGGCCGCAGCATCGTCCTCTGGAGCGGTGGGGTGATCGCCGTGCTCGGAGGCATCATCGGTGGATCGACGCTCTCGGGAGAGTGGCAGGACATCCTCGTCTGGATGCACTCCGTGCCCTTCGGGGCCACCGACCCGGTCTTCCATCTCGATTACTCGTTCTTCGTCTTCACCCTGCCCGCCGTCGACGACCTCATGGGGTTGCTCTGGGGCGGCGTGATCCTCGGGGTGCTCGGATCGATCGCGATGGCGGTCGTCGCCATCACTGTCATGAACGCCCCCGAGGAGTTGCCCCTGCCGCTCGAGCCCCCGCCCGGGCGCTCGCCCGAGGACGCGCTCCGGGTGGCGGTGATCACCGGTGGCATCGGGCTCGCCACGGTCTTCGTCCTCGCGGCGTTCGGCGCCCATTTCGGCGTCTACCATCTGGCCACGAGCGCGCACACGCAGGGCGGGAGCTACGTCGGACTCGACGCCACCCAGCGCGCGGTGGTGCAGCCCGTGCTCGGGTTCCTGCAGGTGCTCGCGCTGGTGCTCGCCGTCGCGACTCTGGTGCTTGTCGGAGTCCGCGCCCGGCACGCTTCCACCGGGACCGCGATCGCACTCGGTTCCATGCTCGGCGGCTGGCTGTTGGTGGCCGGGCTCACCCAGGCCGTGCCAGCGGCGGTGTACCAGGCAACCAGCGTCGGCCCGAACGGACAGACGGCGCAGACACCGACCATCAGCGACTTCCTCACCACCAGCCGCTACGCCTGGGCGCTCCAGGACACCGGAGCGAACCCGCAGGTGGACAACCGCACCTTCGGGACGCCGCACGCCCCAACCCTCTCCGACCTCCAGGCGGATATCGGCACCCTGCAGAACGTGCGAATCCAGGACACCACCCAACTTCCCGATGCCCTCGCACAGATCGATCGGAGCCGCAGCTACCAGACCTATCCGACGATCACGGTGGACCGGTACCCCGCCGCGGGCAGCCCCGGCAAGGACGTTGAGGTCATGGTCGGACCGCGGGAGATCGCGGAGGGCGACATCCCCAACCCATCGTTCGTCAACTCCTCGCTCAACTTCACGCACGGGTATGGGGTCACGGCGGTGTCGGTCAACGCCGTCGCCGGAGAGGGAAAGCCGCAGGTCCTGGTCGGGCAGCAGCCCATGACGCAGGTGACAGCGGGTTCACCACCCGACTTGTCGTTCGGCAACAATCCCAACCCCGATCCAAGCATCTACTGCGGCCTCGACACCACCCAGAACGTCGTCTCCGGCACCACCCAGGCCGAGTTCAACTACCCATCCGGCAGCGGCGACACCACGGTGCACGCCAACGGGACCGAGGTGGGGATCCCGATCACCAACCCGATCGACAAACTGGCGTTGTCGCTGCAGGACTTCGGCGGCTTCAACCTCTTTCTCAACAACTCGCTGACCGCCGACAGCCGGGCGCTGGTGAACAGGACCATCAGCGCGCGCATCACGTCGCTCGCGCCGTTCCTGACCGTCGACCATGACCCGTACATCGTCGTGGATCCGAACACAGGTCACCTGATGTGGATCGCGGATGCCTACGTGAAGTCGTCGCTGTTCCCCGAGTCGTATCAGCAGAGCGACGGGACCTCGTACATGCGCAACGCGGTGAAGGCGGTGATCGATGCCAAGACCTGCGCCATCACGCTGTACGCGGTCAACATCAACGAGCCGATCACCGCGGCATGGAATGCGATCTACCCAGGTCTGCTCACCCCCCTCGACAAGATATCGCCCTTCCTCCGCACGCATCTGCGCTATCCGGAAGACCTGTTCAACGCCCAGGCCCAGGCGTTCGCCTCGGTGCACATCCACAGCGCGTCGGTGTTCTACCAGGGCGCGGACCTGTTCAACATCGCCCAGGAGAATCTCAACGGGACCAACCAGGCGACCACCGCGTACTACGTCGAAGTGACGCTCCCGGGCACCAGCAGCCCGCAGTTCGTGCTCCTCCAGACGTTTTCTCCGGGAGCCAGCGGGGGGGGAACCACCGCTAACAACATGACCGCATGGCTCGCCGCCGAATGCGACTACACCAACACGAACGACCCCCAGCTCGTTGCTGTTCGCCTCAACAACGCCGACAACGTCCTTGGTCCGCTGCAGTTCGACAACAACATCAACACCAATCCCACGATCAGCTCGGAGATCACTCTGCTTGGTCAGCACCAGTCGATCGTCACCCTCGGCAACGTGATCGTCCTGCCTTTCAACAACAACTCGTTCCTCTACATCCGGCCGCTCTACGTGACCGCCGCGGCCAACGGCGGCACGGCGTTCCCGCAGCTGCAGGAGGTGATCGTCGGCACCCAGAACCAGGTCCAGCAGGGCACGTCGTTCGCCGCCGCCTTGCAGGCGCTGCTCAACACCACGCAGCCGATCCCCGGCTTGACCAACCCCGGCACCACGCCGAGTCCGTCGCCTTCGCCGTCGCCGAGTGGGTCGCCAAGCCCCGGCGCGACCCCGACACCCACGCCGACCGGCACCCTGCAGCAGCGGATCATCGCACTCGACAATCAAATCGTTGTCGACAACTCCGCCGCCGAGGCGGCGCTCATGGCGGGCAACTTCACCCTCTACGGCGTCGACGAAGCCAAGGTACAGAAGGACCTGCAGCAATTGCAGACGCTGCTCGCCCAGCAGGCCACGTCGAGTCCGACCCCGGGCCCGTAGGGTGAGGTCGCTGCACCGATGAGCGACGCGGTCGAGATCGCACCGGGGGTACGTCAGCTCGACACGCTCCTCGGAGGGATGGACCGGTTGACCGCCGGATTCCTGATCGACGGCCCTATGCCGGCACTGGTCGAAACCGGCTCGCAGTCGAGCGTTCCCGCGGTGCACGCGGCCCTGGCGGCGCTGGGCCTTGGCCCGGCCGACCTCCGCTGGATCATCGTCACCCACATTCACCTCGACCATGCGGGCGGGGTGGGCGACCTCGCCGCCGACTTCCCGTCGGCGACCGTGGTGGTGCACGAGCGCGGCGCGCGGCATCTCGTCGATCCGAGCAGGCTCATCGACAGCGCGTCGCGAGTGTACGGACCGTTGCTCGACGGCCTCTACGGACGCATGACCGCCGTCCCGGAGGATCGACTGATCGCCGCCGGCGACGGCTTTCGGGTCGACGTGGGCAATGGCCGCGAGCTGGTGCTCGTCAACTCGCCGGGGCACGCGAAGCATCACCACGCGGTCCTGGACGAGCAGACCGGAACGCTGCTGGTCGGCGACGCCGTCGGGGTCCTGCTGCCCGACCTCGGTGTCCTCCGGCCTGCCACGCCACCGCCCGACTTCGACCTCGAACAGGCGACGCACAGCCTGCGCCGCTTCGCCGAGCTCCGTCCCGAACGTCTGGTGCTGACCCACTACGGCCCGGTCAGCGATCCGATGGCCACGCTCACCGAGGCCGAGGAGATGCTCCACGCCTGGGTCGAGGTGGCGGCCGGCGTGATCGAACAGGCTGCCGATGCGGGGATCGATGACGTCGCCGCCGCCCTCGCCGAGGCCTTCGCATTCGCCCCGGAAACCCTGCCGGAGGGCGCACGCGAGAAATTCGAGATCCTCAACGGTGTGCACAGCAATGCAGCCGGCATCGTGCGCTACCTCAGCCGAAGGGCCATGGCAGCCAACGGATGACGACCGCGGCGCGGACGCGCGACCGGCTCGTGGCCGCGGTCGTGCTCAGCGCGGTGATCGGTCTGATCGGGGGCGGGATCGCAGCCTGGGGCATCTACGCGCGGTTCGGTCCGGTGGAGCGGGTGATCACCCAGACGGTGGTGGGATCCGGCAACGGCAACGGTGGGGCGCTCACCGCGGCCGCGATCGCCCAGGCGAAGTCGCCGTCGATCGTCGAGGTGTTGACCAGGCCGGTGACCGCGGCGTCGCTGCTCACCGGCCCGACCGGCATCGTCGACGGTTTCGTCGTCTCCACCGACGGCCTGGTGCTCTCCAGCATCCACGCGATCCAGGGCGCGGCGACGCTGCGCATCGCGACCGCCGATGGGCACAGCTACTCGGCCACGATCGTGCGAGCCGACCCGGCGCATGGGGTGGTGCTGCTGCACGCGGTCGGCGCCCAAAGCCTCACCCCGCTCACCTTCGCGACGGTCACGCCGCGTGTCGGCGACCTGGCCATCGCCGTGGCGCACAGTCCGTTCTCGTCGCTCACGCTGAGCACGGGAACGATCAGCTCGGTAGGGGTCACCGTGACGCTGACCGACGCCGAGCCGGTCCTGCACGACGCGCTCACCGTCGATGCGGCGCCGGATCCCCGACAGGATGGCGCCCCCCTGCTCAGCGGCAACGGCGATGTGATCGGGGTCGTCGTCGACGCCGGTGGGGCAGCCCCGGGCCTGGTGGCGCTCTCCATGACAGCTGCCTCCGACCTCGTGGCTGCGGCGACCGGAAACGGCGCCAGCGCGCCGGCGCCCACTCTCGGGGCAGATTCCGAGGTGATCGACCCTGCCACCGCCGCCGCCGCCGGACTGCCGGTCGGGGCGCTGATCCTCTCGGTGACCCCCGGAGGCCCGGCGGCCCAGGCGGGGTTGGTCGCGGGCGACGTGGTCACCGCGGTGGGCAGCACCTCACTCGATGCCACCCATCCGTTCGACCCGACGGTTCTGGGGCTCGCGCCCGACCAGCAGGTGTCGATCACCATCTCCAGGGACGGAACGACCAGGACGCTGCAGCTGGTCGTGGGAAGCGGCTGATGGGCCGCAGACGGCACACTGGAGGTTGTTCATGGAACTGACCTATCACGGCCATTCGTGCGTCCGCCTCCGCGGTCGGGAGATGACGGTGGTCGTCGACCCGCCGCAGACCGCGCTTCCCGGTCTCGCCAAGGGCACGCAGGGCATCATCGTGCGCACCGAGGGCGCGACCGATCCCGAGCGTCTGCGCGCTCGCGACGGCGAGATCCAGGAGGTCTCTGGACCCGGTGAGTTCGAGATCGGAGGCGTCAGCATTCTCGGACTGGCCGCGGGCGAGACCACCGTGATGCGCGTCGCCGTCGACGATGTTCGGGTCGTCGTCGCCGGACGGCTGCGTCGCCAACTCACCGAGGACGAGATCGACAGCCTCGGGCACGTCGACGTGCTGGTCATCCCCGTGGGTGGCGGCGATGCCCTGGGGGCCATCGACGCCGCGACTCTCGTCAACGCTGTCGAGCCGAGCATCGTGGTTCCAGCCAGGTACGGCGCCGGCGGCGGCGGAGAGTACGACCCGGTCGGGAAGTTCGCCAAGGAGATGGGACTCGCCGAGGGCGCGTGGGAGCCTCAGCCGAAATTGGTGCTCACGGGATCGACCGGCGAGACCGACGACACCCGCGTCGTTTTCCTCGAGGTCAGGAACGCCGGCTGACGGTCATATTCGAACATCGGTGCGTGCGCGTCGGGCACTGCTGATACAATCACGCAAACCATCCCGGGAGGCTCTGCGCATGGCGAAGTTCGTATTCGTGACAGGCGGAGTCGTCTCCTCTCTTGGCAAGGGAATCACTGCCGCCTCGATCGGAACGATCCTCAAGGCGCGCGGCCTGCACGTCGGGATGCAGAAGCTCGATCCGTACCTCAACGTCGATCCGGGCACCATGTCGCCGTACCAGCACGGTGAAGTCTTCGTCACCGATGACGGCGCCGAGACCGACCTCGACCTCGGCCACTACGAGCGTTTCGTCGACGTCGCGCTCAGCAAGGCGAGCAACGTCACGACCGGAAAGATCTACGCATCGGTGATCGCCAAGGAGCGGCGTGGCGACTATCTCGGTGGCACCGTGCAGGTGATCCCGCACATCACCAACGAGATCAAGCATCGCATCCTTCGTGTGGCCGACAACGAGCTCCCCGAACCGGACGTGGTGATCGTCGAGGTCGGCGGTACCGTCGGTGACATCGAGTCGCTTCCCTTTCTCGAGGCGATCCGCCAGATGAAGAACGACGTTGGACGCAACAACGTCTGCTACGTGCATCTGACCCTGGTTCCATATGTCAACGCGAGCGAGGAATTCAAGAGCAAGCCGACGCAGCACTCGGTGAACCAGCTGCGCTCGATCGGTATCCAGCCGGACGCGATCATCGCACGCAGCGAGAAGCCGATCGGCCAGCCCCTCAAGGAGAAGATCGCGCTCTTCGGCGACGTCGACATCCGGGCGGTGATCAACGTGCCGGATGCGAGCTCCATCTACCAGGTTCCCCTGATGCTGGAGGAAGCGGGGCTCGGCGAGTACATCGTGCAGCTCTTCGGTCTCAACGCCACCCCTCCAGACCTCACCGAGTGGCGGGATCTCTGCGACCGCATCGCCGCGCCCAAGCCGAGCGTGCGCATCGCGCTGGTCGGCAAATACGTCGAGATGCCTGATGCGTACATCAGCGTCATCGAGTCGTTGCGCCACGCGGCCGTCCATTGCGGAGCGGACCTGCAACTCGTCTGGGTCAACAGTGAGCAACTCGACGAGGATGTCAGCCCGCTCAACGACGTCGACGGCATCGTGGTGCCCGGGGGCTTCGGCCATCGGGGCATCGAGGGAAAGGTACTCGCCTCGAGGTTCGCGCGCCAGCACCTGGTGCCATACCTGGGGCTCTGCCTGGGAATGCAGTGTGCGGTCGTGGATATCGCCCGGGAGGTTCTCGACGCTTCTGACGCGAACTCGACGGAGTTCAATGCATTCACGTCACACCCGGTGATCGACCTCCTTCCCGAGCAGCGGGACATCGAGGAGAAGGGCGGGACCATGCGACTCGGCGTCTATCCCTGCAAGCTCAGTCCGGGAACTCGCGCTGCCGACGCGTACGGTGAGCCGGTCGTGTACGAGCGTCACCGTCACCGCTTCGAGTTCAACAACCACTATCGCGAGCCTCTCGCGAATGCGGGCGTCGTGTTCTCCGGGACCTCGCCGAATGGCCGCCTGGTCGAGATCATCGAGCTCCGCGATCATCCCTTCTTCGTCGGATCGCAGTTCCATCCCGAGTTCCGTTCTCGCCCGGGCCGGCCGCACCCACTGTTCCGTGCCTTCATGGTCGCCGCAACGAAGGGTGTGAACGTCGATGGTCTCGCGCCGGCGCCCGCCGAGGCCGCCGCGACTCACGCCGAGACGCCAACCGCGGTCTGACCCGGCGCACAACGCCGGATCCGTCGATTCGTTACGCGAAACCGCGCCTGCAGGGCCGCGTTGCATGGTCACTCGACCAGATGACGACGGAGGCTCATTCGATGATCCCGACCCGCGCGGCGCTCGCGCTTCCCGCCCTCCTGGTGCTGTCCGGCTGCGGGCCCGTGTCGGCGACCACGCTGCGCACCACCACCGACGTGGTCGCGTCTCGAGACGCCGCGCCACACCTCGCGCCGCCCGTTGCACCCTCGGTGCCCCAGTCCGCGACGCCGGCTCCTGCGACCGCCGCGCCTGCGCCTTCGAGGACCGAGCTCGTGGCGACCGTCCCGATCGGCGCCGGAAGCGAGTGGCTGGAAATCCTCGAGTCCGTCGGGCCGCATGATCGCGAGAACCGAGATCAACCCCACGCTCGTCTGGATGACCGGCGCCGGTGCCGGCGGCGCCTACTGGACTCGAGAACGGGGTCGAGCACGAGCTCACACCGTCGGGCGCCGTTCGATCGCTCGGTTCGGTGCCGAAGGACGCGACCGGCGTCGTCATCGGTCCCGATGGCTCGTCGTTACGCGTACGCCACAGAGGACCAAGCGGCGAGCGGCTCGATCACCAACCGGATCGTTGTGGTCGTCCCGGTGGGGGGCCCAAGGTGGTGGCCGACCGTGTCTCCGACCCCAATCATCCGACAGCCGATGCGCCGCCGAGCTGGACCTATTACCTGGTCGGCTGGACTGCGCCCGGGATCGCATTCGCAGCGGTGCCGTCGGCCGGGTGCGGCTGCGGCTCGTTCGACATGCAGATGCAGTCGGCGTACTCGGCGTCATCGATCCCTCGTCCGGAAGGTGTCACCACCCTGACCGCTGACGCCTCCTGCCCGCTGAGCACGTCGGACCGGCGTGGAGCCGTGTGCTTCGCCGCCGGCGCAACGCGACCGACGCGATCCGGATCGGTTCGGGCGGCACAACCGTCCACACCTACTGCCTGTCCGGCGCGAATCTCGCGGGGATGCGGTGTTCTCCGCCGAGCGCGACGCAGCTGGCGTATGTCACCATCCCGGTCAGCGAGAACACCTGCGGCGCGACGCTGACACCGACGCTGCGCGTCCTCAACATTGCGACCGGCAGCGCGGTGGCGCGGAATCTCGGCGATTTCACCCCGGCCGCCTGGGCAGCCACCGGCCCTATCTACGGCGGCCTCACGATCGGATCGACGACCTGGCTCGCCGCGGTCGACCCCGCGACCTTCGCGGTGACGCGGCTCGCCACCGGCGCGGCACTCGTCGGGATCATGTAGCGGCAGCCGGCCGCTACGCTGCAGCCGATGAGCACGGCTGCGCGAGGCGCCACGTCCGCGGAGAGGGTGTCTCGGGGGCGCAACCGCGGCCTCGAGCTGCTCCGCGCCACCGAGGCGGCGGCGCTCACCGTCGGCCGCTGGCTGGGACGAGGTGACAAGAGCGGCACGCGAGATGCCGGGCAGACCTCGATGGAGGACGCGCTGACCGGCATGCCCTTCGAGGGTCGCATCGTCATCGGCCCCGAGGGCTCCAACAACCGGCTGGTGGCCGGCCGGACGATCGGCGGCGGCCGCGACCGGGTGGACCTCGCGGTGCTCCCGGTGGACGGCATCAGCCTCGTGGCCGGCGGACTGAGCCAGGCATTGAGCGTTGCGGCCGCTGCCGAGACCGGCGGCATCCTGTTGCCCCCGCCGGTCGCCTACATGCACAAGATCGCGGTCGGGCCACAGGCGCGAGGCGCCGTGGACATCAACGACACGCCGGAGAACAACCTGCGCCGAGTCGCCTTCGCGATGAACGTCCAGGTGCAGGACATCACCGTCGTGCTGCTCGACCGGCCGCGGCACCAGGCCCTCCTCGAGCGGTTGCGTGCCCTGGGCGCCCGCGTTGCAATCGTGAGTGACGGTGACGTCGGGCTCGCGATGATGGCGGCGTGGCCCGGCTCCGGCATCGACGTGATGATCGGATCGGGTGGTACCCGCGAGGCGATCGTCGCTGCGTGCGCGATGCGCTGCCTGGGCGGGGAGCTCCAGTGCCGTCCGTGGGTGCGTCACGAGGATGAGGCGGCCGCGATGCGGGCCGCGGGTTTCGACCCGGAGGCGTCGCTGAGCATGGAGCAGCTCGTGCCCGGTCGCGAGGTCAGCGTCGCCGTCACCGGCATCAGCGGTGGAGGCCTGCTCCGGGGAGTCCAGTATCACAACTGGTGGGCTGAGACCCACAGCCTCGTGATGCGCGCGCAGAGCGGCACGGTGCGCGAGATCATCGCCAAGCACCACGTGGCACTGCAGCCCGACCAGGCTCCCAAGGTGCTTTGAGCGCTGGTCGATCGTCCTCGGCGACGCTGCTCGAACCACCGCCGAGATCGCTTCGGGCAGGCCTCTGGACGGCGAGCCTGGGGTTGCGTGCGCTCGGCACCGGCCGGTACGCCCTGGCCGATGTCATCGGCACCTGCATCTATGCATGCTCGCCGACCGCTCGGGGGCGCTGCGCTTCGAACCATCGGCGCCTCGATCCGACGCTCGGCCGGCGCGCGGCGCGGCGGCGAGCCCTGCAGTCCTTTCGCAACTACACGCGTACGTCG
Source organism: Candidatus Dormiibacterota bacterium (assembly GCA_963768105.1). Classification (GTDB taxonomy): domain Bacteria; phylum Chloroflexota; class Dormibacteria; order Aeolococcales; family Aeolococcaceae; genus Palsa-851. Next base: position 56,090 of record CAVYGR010000003.1, read on the forward strand.
GTCGACTTCGTCTGGCAGTACGGCCTTCCCGCGCACCAGATGCACCGTCACTTTCGAGCCTACGGCCTCGAGCACGCGTACCGAGCGCTCGAGGAATCCGGCGGGGAGTTTCGCGCTGGCGCACTTCGGCAGCTGGGATGTCGCCGCGGGCTGCGGGCTCGCCTCCGGTTTGCACATCACCACCGTGATGGCGCCGGTCGGCACCGACCTGGTCACCAGGATCGCGGCCTGGGCGCGACGGCGTCAGGATCTCGAGGTGCTGGTGTCCTCCAACGCCGCGCGGGGCCTGGTCCGCGCCGTCCGCCGCGGTCGGTTCGCCGCCATCCTGAGCGATATCCCGGACCGCGGCGAGACCGTCCTCGTCGATTTCTGCGGGGGCGAGGTGGCGTTCAGCACCGCGGCGTCATGGCTCGGCCGGGTTGCGCACGTGCCGGTCATGCCGGTCGAGTGCTGGCGCATCGGAGGGCTCTATCGCCTCGTGGTGCACCCGCCGGTCGCCATCCAACCGGATGACACCGACGCCGAGGTGATGCAGGGGGTCGCCACCGGGCTCGAGGCCGCGATCCGACGAGCGCCGGAATGGTGGTACCCGTTCGGCGACGTCTATCGGACCCCAGCCGTCATTGTCGGAGGGTTTCGGCGCCCGGATCCGTGCGCGGACCCATGAGCGGCCGCCCGGGGCGCTCGTCGAAGACCAGGCGTTGATACACGCGCCGCCAGAAATGGCCGTAGACGCGCGCGTCACTGGGGAGACCCTCGAGACGGCGCAGGAGGAGGAGGACCAGGATGGCTAGGCAGCCCGTCCCGAGAACCCAGCCGTTGGTGCCGCCGAAGAGGAATACGACCACCGGGAGGATCACGAAGGCCACCAGGACCGCGAGCGCGATCCGGCCGCGAATCGCGCCCCACGCATAACACATGAGCAGAGCGATCAGCCCGGCGACCGAGAGCGCGGCGATCGCCCCGGTGGCGACGGCGACCCCCCGCCCACCGTTGAACCGCATATAGGCCGGCCAGCCGTTGCCTGCCACCGCGCATACGCCGACGAGCATCAGGGCGTCGATGGGGAAGCCGGCGAGGCGCGCTCCGAGCACGGGGAGAAGTCCCTGGGCGAACTGAAGCGGGCCGACCACGACCGCCACGTCGACGCCCGCGTGCCGGTAGACGTTGCTCGTGCCGATGTTGCCGGTCCCGAACTTGCGCAGATCGAGGCCGTAGCGCTGCCAGCGCACCAGCAACCAGCCGACCGGCAGCCCTCCGACCAGGTAGGCGAGGAAGCACCAACCCGCCACGACCCACGGGGAGATCATGATGCCGCCAATGATGCGGCTTAGGAGCGGGGGATGATATTGACGGATCGCGCGCTCGTGGTCGACGGCGGCGCCGCCCTCGAGGAGAACCTCGAGCGCGGCATCGTGGTCGTCCCTCAGCGCATCGGCGTCGGTGACCAGGAGTTCATCGACGATGGGAGGCCCGAGACGTACCGGGACTTCTACCGGCTGTTGCGTGGCGGCGCGACGACGGTCACCGCGACCCCCTCCCCGGGGTCGTACCTGGACGCCTTCCGACGATGCGACGCCGAGACCATCCTCTGTCTCACCATCCCCGAGCGCTGGAGTGGCATGCACTCCACGTCGACGCTCGCGGCGGACATGCTCGAAGCCGAGGAGGGGCGGCGCAGGGTGACCGTCATCGACACCGGCACGGCGGCGGCCGGGTTCTCCCTGATCGCACGATGCGCGACGTACCTCTCGGCATCGACCGCGGATCCGGCCGGTTGGGAAGAGTCAGTGCGCAGGGCTTGCTCCCAGGTGCGGGTGTACGGTGCGCTCGCGACCCTCAGCTACGTCGCGCGGAGCGGGCGCGTCCCGGGCCTGCTCGCGGGGGTCTCCAACACGCTGCGGGTGCGGCCGGTTTTCAAGCTGGTCGACGGCGGCCACACCGGCAGGGTGGGGCTCACCCGGACCCCCGGGGGAGCGATCCGGCAGCTCGAGCGCGCGGCCGTCGAGGAGCTCGGGTCGGAGCCGCAGTGGCTGATGATCTTCCACGCCGACGCCCCGGACGAGGCCGCGGAGCTGGCCACGAGATTGACCGGTGCCGTGCGCGCCGTGCGTTGGGAAACCCTTCCGTTGAGCCCGATGTTCGGCGCACACACGGGACCGGGGACGATCGGTTTCGCGGCCCTCCCGTGGCCGGGCGGCGCGCCTCCCGATTGAGCGGCGGGCACCGCTGACAGTCGTTGCGCCTACCATCGAGCGATGGTGACGGAGGCCGCCCCTGTTGACGAGCGGGGCTCGCGGGGTGGCGGCACGACCGGCCCGTCGAAGCGTCGGCGACGGCGCTACCTGGCGTACCTTCCGCTGCTCTTCGCGCTCGGCGCGATCGCAGCGTTGCTCGTGTACGCGGATCCACACAAGATCGGCGTCGCCATTCAGCGCTTCAACCTCGAGTACGTGCCGATCGTCGTCGCGCTGTCGGTGGGGTTCTACATCGTCCAGGGCGTGCGCTGGTGGACGCTCAACCGCGCCCTCGGTATCCGATTTCCCTTGCGCGACACCGTTTTCCTCACCGAGACCGGGCAGGCGACCGCGCTCCTGCCACTGGGTGAGCTGACCCGCGCCCTGCTCGTCTCGAAGGCCGCAGGGGTGCATCTCGGCACCGTGGTGGCGAGCGTGACCGTGCAGGAACTGCTCTTCGTGTTCATGCTCTTCGCCCTCGCGCTGCCGAAGGCGATCGGTCTGCATTTCGTGGCGATCGCCGTGGTCGTCCCCATGGTCTTTGTGATCGTCATCGTCGCGATCCTCACCGTCCAGGCCTTGTACGCGCGCGTCCGCCGCGTCGTGGAGAGGGTGCCGCTGCTTCGACGCGTGCGGCCGGCGGTGGACGAGCTGCACCGCGATACACGCGTGCTTTTCCGCCACCCGGACACCTACAAGTGGCTGCCCCTCAGCGTGGGTCAGGCGATCATGGCCGTGACGCTGCTCTGGGCCGTCGCCCAGGCGGTGGACCCGGGACGGCTCTCGTGGACGAGTGCCGGCTTCGTGTACGCGGTCACCCAGGGCGCCGCGTGGCTCAGCTTCTCACCGGGCGGCCTTGGCGCGGTCGAGGCGAGCACCGCCGGCCTCCTGGTGGCCCTCGGTGTGAGCTTCGACATCGCGACCGCCATCTCGGTGATGCAGCGGCTGGCGGACAAGGGACTGAACACCGTCATCGGCTGGATCTGCTACCTCTTCGCGCGCCGGCGCTACAACCTCACCGGCGCCTCGCTGTTCCGGTTCGAGATGCCCGGATCGAAGGACTCCGTGTAGCCTGCACCGCGCATTGCCCTTCTGTAGCCGTTGTGTAATCATGTAATCATGAAAGCAAACACTTCGTCCGCTCCGCTCACCGATGACGAACTCGCCGGCTGGTTCGCCGGCCGCCTTCCCGAGGGCCTGTACCGCACCCCTCCGACCATCACCTCCGACAACGACGAGATCCTGATCGTTGGCGAGATCGACGAGCCCGAGCTCCCCGCCGACGCGGCGGAGGGCGCCAGGGCCGCCGCCCGCGGTGCGAGGATCGCGCGCTTCCGTGGCGAGACCCGCGAGGCCCGGGTCCGGGTGGCGCGCGATGCCGAGCGTCTCTTCGGTCGCAAGGTCTCCTGGGGAGCCCGTTGCGGCGGCGTCGAGGAGCTGTTCACGACGCTCGGTGTCCCGGTGATGACCCGGCTCCGCATCGAGGACCGGCGGGTGCTCGATACCCTGATCGAGGCGGGGGTCGCGCGCAGCCGCAGCGAGGCGCTGGCGTGGTGTGTCCGCCTCGTGGGCCAGCACCAATCCGACTGGATCGAGAGCCTGCGCGGTGCCCTCACCGCCGTCCAGAAGGCTCGGGCCGAAGGGCCGGATGTCGCCTGACCCCCTCGTCGATGACGGCGAGCTGCTCGACGCCTACTCGCGCACGCTGACGCGGGTTGCCGCGGAGCTGGCGCCTTCGGTCGCCGCGGTCATGGTCGCGTCCGGCGGGCCTCGCCGAGCACCCGCCGGGAGCGGCTCGGCGGTGGCGCTCACCCGTGACGGCTACCTGGTGACCTCGGCCCACGTGGTCGCGGGCGGTGACGGCGGGAGGCTCGACCTCGCCGACGGCCGCAGGTTACGGTTCCGCGTCCAGGGCCGAGATCCCCTGTCCGACCTGGCAGTCCTGGTCGCCGAGCACGGCGATCTCGAACCGGCGCGGCTGGGTGACGCCGCCGCGCTGAAGGTCGGCCAGCTCGTCGTGGCCATCGGCAACCCGCTCGGCCTCGCCGGCAGCGTCACCGCCGGTGTGGTGAGCGCGCTGGGCCGTTCCCTCCCGGCTCGGTCCGGCGACCAGGTGCGGGTCATCGACGATGTCATCCAGACCGACGCCGCGCTCAACCCCGGCAACTCCGGCGGGGCGCTGGCGGACTCCGCCGGGCAAGTCGTCGGGATCAACACGGCGCTCGCCGGTGTCGGGCTCGGTCTCGCGGTGCCGATCAATGCCACCACCCAGCGCATCATCGGAGCGCTGGTGCGCGATGGGCGTGTCCGGCGCGCTCACCTCGGCGTGGCCGGCGCGTCGCGGCCGATTCCGCCGCGGTGGGAGGGCGCCCTCGGCCGGCGTCAGGGTCTCGAGGTGGTCGAGGTCGTCAAGGGCAGCCCTGCCGACGCGGCCGGGCTACGAGCCGGCGACATCATCATCGAGGTGGACGGCCGCCCGGTGGAGAGCCCTCGCGACATCCAGCGCCTCATGGTCGACGGTCCGATCGAGCGTTTCATGGTGATCCGCGTGGTGCGCGCGGGAGCGAAGTCACGTTGTGACCGCGATCCCGGACGAGCTCGCCGCCGCGTAATACCCTGGGCCGTATGCCCAACCGCTTCACGCGAGTCCCCGACGCACCCGTCCCACCGCCCGGCGCAATCGGGTCGGCAGTCCTCCCGCTGGCGGACTTCTTCATGGTCGCGATGTTCTCGAGGCCATCGAGCGGCACGCTTCGGACCACCTGGGTCACGCCGTCGACCTACTGGCTGACCGTCGGCACCTGCGTTGGGGCCCTGGTGATTGCCGGGTTGCTGCTCTCGGGTGCGATCGGCCAGATCACCAGCATCTCGGTCCTGGGAGTGGTGATCTGCCTGCTTTTCGCCGTTGGCGCGGGGTCGGTGGCGGTCGTCGGCTGGGGTCAGCGCCGCTCCGCCTGAGGGTCGGCCCATTCGCGGGTGCCCGCGAGGCTGCGCTTGCCGGCTACCCCAGCATCTCGCTGAGCGTGAGGGTCCTCAACCCTCGCTGGACGCTGATGACGTCGATGATCCTCTCGAAGTCTTCGCCGGTTGCCGGATAGTTGGCGTGTCCCAGCATGATCAATCCGGGTCGCGCCTCGAGGCCGATCGCCGCGGAAATCGCGTCGGTGCTGTCGATCTTGGAGTCGGCGAAGCTCCCCGACCACATCACCACGTCGGTGAAGCCCACCGAGGCCGCCACCGCGAGGACCCGGCGGTTGTACGCGCCATACGGAGGGCGCAGGAACGGTCTGGATGTGACCCCAAAGGTGGCCTCGATCCACGCCTCATCGTTGAGCAGCTCGCTCCGGATCTGGGCGTCTGAAAGCCGCGTGAGGTCCAGATGGCTCCACGTGTGATTGCATATCTCGACCTGCCCCTTCTGTATCAGGGCTCTGATGCGCGCGGCGTAGCGATCCCATGCCCAGGCATAGATGCCGTTCGGACAGAACGTCGCGTGGGCCCCGGTGTGCTCCAGGCCCGTGACCAGGCCACCGATGCAGACGGCACAGAAACCATCGTCGAACGTGAGGGCGACACCGTCACTGCCGGCGGGCCCCGAGAAGATCAGTCTTGCTGTCACCGCCCTCGTCTGGACGACCGGCCCGGGGGTGTCGGGCGGCGAGCTCACAGCCCCCCATCGGGGCACAAAGGTCGACGGCTGCGCCATGCCTGCCACGCCGCACGATGCGAGGACAACGGCGATGCTCCCAAGCGCAAGCCTCGACACGCAAACGCGACTGAGGCGCTGATGCACGAGTCCTTCCACATAGCAACGAAGCTTCAGAGCAACCTAAGGCTACAACGGCGAGATCGGCACACCGTCTTTCGAATCCGTTACCCGATCGACGAAGACGGCCGGGAACTGCCGATACCCTGAACCCACAGCCTGCGGCGGCTTGTTGCCACCGTGAGGATCACACCAGGCAGTGCTCACCATGGCACGCGCGTACTGCCGGAGGGCAAAGCCGTGCGCCAACTCGCGTCCCGTATTCGGATCGGGCGCATCAGGCTGCCCCGTGGCGGGCACATCCGTGTGCCCCGCGGCGTGCGAATTCTGCAGGTTGTCACCGGCGCGATCATCCTGCTGTATGTCGCGTCGACGATCCTCCGTTCGCCGGGGTCATACAGCACGTTCTTTGACGTCTGGGTGGCCAACGTCGGCTATGCCGGGTGCACGGCACTCTGCGCCTGGCGTGCGATCGCCCGTCGCCCCGGACGGTGGGCGTGGGGCGCACTCGCCGGTGGTCTGCTGCTCTTCACCACCGGATCCGTGTTGTGGACGACGTGGGTGCAATTCTTCAATCCCGTCCCGTACCCGTCGGTGGCGGACTTCTCCTTCCTGGCTTTCTTTTTCATGGCGTTCCTCGGAATCGGGCTCCTGGTTCGCGAGACCGTGCCGAAGACGTCGAGGACCGTCTGGGTGGACGCGGTGATCGCCGCGGTCGGCGTCGCGGCCCTCGAGGCCACGTTGGTCATCGGTCCTATTTCCCAGGCAAACCGGGGCGACTTCGCAACGGTGGCGACGAACATCGCATATCCGATCGGCGACCTCGTGCTGGTCACGATGGTCGTTGCCGTCTTCAGCGTGCGAGGCTGGCGTCCCGGCCGGCTCTGGTGGACTCTCGGCGCGGGTCTTGTGGTGTTCGCCGCGGCCGACAGCGTCTACGTCTTGCGAGTGACGTCGGGCACGTACGTGACTGGAACGCCACTGGACAGTCTCTGGCTGATCGGCGCATTCCTGATGGTGTTCGCGGCGTGGCAGGGCATGGGCGCGGCGAAACAGAACGCAGTCTTGCTGCAGCCGCCGAACATCGTGCCGGCGCTGTTTCTGCTGAGCTCGCTGGGTATCGTCGTCTACGCGACCGCACGCCCAGTGCTCCCGCTCGGCGTCGTGCTCGCCACCGCAACGCTCGTCATCGCCATCGCTCGGTCCGCATACGCATTTCGCCAATTGCGCGCGCTCGCGGAGAGCAAGCGCGAGGCGCGAACCGACGAGCTGACAGGGTTGCCAAACCGCAGACTGTTCTTTGAACGCCTGGCGGTGAGTTTGGAGCCAAACCCCACACCGCACCGACTTGCCGTGCTGATGATCGATCTTGATCGTTTCAAGGAGATCAACGACAGCCTCGGGCACAAGGTCGGGGACGATGTCCTGCGCCAACTCGGTCCCCGGCTCACCACCGCCGTGGGGGGCACGGGTACGGTCGCTCGCCTGGGCGGCGACGAGTTCGGCCTGGTGCTCTCTCCCTTGGTGGATCCATCCGCGGCGATCGCCGTCGCGGAGCGTGTCCGCGAGGTGTTGCGGGAACCGTTTCACCTGGAAGGCATGAGCCTCCGAGTCGACGCAAGCATCGGCATCGCACTGGCGCCCGACCATGCCACAACCCCCGAGGGTGTGTTGCAGAAGGCGGACGTGGCGATGTTCGCCGCCAAGCGATCGCACGCCCCCTGGCAGATCTACTCGTCCGAGCACGACGAAAACACGCTGGATCGGCTGGAGCTCATGGAAGACCTGCGAGACGCCATCCGTCGCCACGAGATCGTCGTGTACTACCAGCCCATCCTCGACCTTTCCAAGGGGAGAGTCGTGGGAGCCGAGGCCCTGGCGCGCTGGCAACATCCGTCGCGCGGGATCCTCGCACCGGTCACGTTCCTCGGCCTGGTGGCGGATGCCGGGCTGATGGATCCGTTCACGATGTCGGTGCTGGACCAGGCATTCACGCAGCAAGCGACATGGGCCGAGCGGGGATACGACCTCGGCGTTTCGATCAACATCTCAGCCGCCAGCCTGCGCGATGAAGCGTTGCCCGACAAGATTGGTGCACTGATGTCCACGCGCGGCGTCGATCCCACCCACATCACGCTGGAGATCACCGAGGACTGCTTCATCGCCAACCCCGACGAGGCAATGCTTGTCCTGGACCGCCTCCGCGCGCTCGGTATCAACCTGTCGATCGACGATTTCGGCACGGGTTTCTCCTCTCTCACCTACATGCGCCGGCTTCCAGTCACCGAAGTGAAGCTCGATCGCACGTTTCTCAGCGGCGCACCGAGTGACCAGCGAGCCGTGTCGGTGATTCGCTCCACGGTGGACCTTGCCCACTCGCTCGGCCTGCGGATCGTCGCGGAGGGCATCGAGAATCTCGACACGTTGGCCCTTGTGGACGACCTCGGCTGCGACGCCGCCCAGGGTTACCTGATGGGCAGGCCCGTGCCGGCCGCCGAATTTGACCTCGAGTTCAGTGGCCCCGAGACGACGTGAGACGGCGCCCCGAGGCGTCAAGGCACCCCGGCTGCACCCGGTGTTTGCGGACTGACAGGGCCGACCGAGCACGGATGGCAATGGCGGCACCTGACGCATAGCGGAGAATCGGACGGTGCGCCCCCTCGTCGCCCGCCCCGACGGTGAACTCGAGGTGCTCGGAGGTTTTCGTCCCGCGGCCCGCTCGGGCGGCAGGATCGTCGAGATTGATCCGTCCGAGCTGATCCCGCTCCCTGAGGGGACGTCGCTGATGCACCTGCCGGGCCGGAGGGCCATCGCTCTCGACGCCAAGAAGCGGCCCGTCGATGTCGAGGCAGACCTGCTCCCGGTCGCCGCGGTGCTGCCCGTCGGTCACCTGCGGACCCTTCTGCCCGCCAGCCGTCCGCTGCCCGGGAGCCGCCGCCTGCCCCTCTATGGATATGCGGCCGTCGTGGAGCATCACGATGAGCTGCGGGTCGCCGCGCTCAACACCGACGCCTTCGGCTGGTGGGAGCCGTCCAGATACACCGGCGCTGCGCTTGCCGAGGCGATCGAAGCGGCGCGCGAGGCGCTTCCCGGCAACCGCCTCGTCGAACATCTCGCCATCTGTGCGACCGACCTGCGCTGCTACACAGCCCAGAACACGTTTCTCCGCCGCTACGAGGGCGCGCTGCCCGCATCGCCGGCCTGCAACGCCGACTGCCTGGGCTGCATCTCGCTGCAGAGCGACGGACAAGCGCCGGCCCCGCAACCCAGGATGCGCTTCGCACCGACGGCCGCGGAGCTCGCCGGCATGGCGGGCTTCCACCTCGGGGGCACCGACGCCGGGATCGTCTCCTTCGGCCAGGGCTGCGAGGGCGAGCCCCTGACCCGGGACGATGTGCTCGCTGATGCGGTCGCGTCGATCCGCCGAGCCCATCCCTCCGCGACCATCCACATCAACACCAACGGGAGCCGGCCGCACATCCTCCAACGCCTGGTCGACGCAGGCTGCAACAGCGTGCGGATCAGCGCCATCTCGTTTCACGACCCGGTCTTCCGCGCCTACTACCGGCCCGTCGGATACTCGATAGACGATGTCGTCGAGTGCGGCAGGGTCATGTCGCGTGCGGGCGGGCAGGTCTGCGTCAACCTCCTCACGTTCCCGGGCCTCACCGATTCGGTGGCCGAGCTGGATCGCACCGTCGCGGCAGCCGTCGAGATGGGTGCTGCCCAGATCCAGTGGCGGTCGTTGAACTGCGACCACGACTGGCTTGTCGAGGTGCTCGGCGGGCGCGGCCTGCTCCCCGACGACGGCATCGGCCTCGCCGCGGCATATCACCGGATGGTCGAACAGCTTCCCGCGGTGTCTCACGGCAACTTCACCCGACCCGTCGCCGTGGCGGTGGATTGAGCCTTCCACAGCCGTGGTATCGTGAGGTGGTCCCTTCCCAGCGAACCAGAGCGCCCATGAAAGCCAGCATCCATCCCGAGTACCACACCGACGCCCAGGTCCATTGCCTGTGCGGCAACAGCTTCACGACCGGATCCACGTTGTCGGAGCTGAAGACCGAGGTCTGCTCGGTGTGCCATCCGTTCTTCACCGGCACGCAGCGGATCGTCGACACCGGCGGGCAGGTCGAGCGCTTCCGCCGCCGCGCCGAGCGCGCCCAGAAGCACTGATCCCGGCGGCGCCCGACGTGGTGCCGGAACCGGGGTAGCATGCCGCTGATGAGGTCCGCTCAACGCTGCCGCGACCTCCTCCTCACGGTCGCGGTGAACGTCGTCAGCGCACCTCCGGGGACGTTTTTCTACGGTGGCCAGGCGGTCATCGAAGGTGTGCTGATGCGTGGCCGGAACCGCTACGCGGTCGCCGCGCGGCGTCCCGACGGCGAGATCGCCGTCTGCACCGACGTACTGCGTTCGCGCGTCTACACGAGGAGTGTCTGGCGCCGCCCGTTCCTGCGTGGCGTTGCCGGGCTGTACGAAACCATCCATCTCGGGATGCGCGCGCTGCAGTGGTCGGCGATCGTCCAGCTCGGCGAGGAGGCTGAGATCGGCGAGGGCGCGATCCGCGGCGCCATGATCGCGTCGCTCGTCTTCGCGCTCGCGCTGTTCATCGGCATCCCACTGCTGCTCGGCGGACTGCTCCATCACGGCACGCAATCGATCACATCGGTGCTCATCGAGGGGGTGATCCGCGGGGTCATCCTCGTCGGCTACCTGGTTCTGATCGGGTTCATTCCGAGTGTGCGCCGTCTCTTTCAGTATCACGGCGCCGAGCACATGGCCATCAACGCGCTCGAGTCTGGCTGTGGCGTCGACGTCGACCACGTGCGTGCATCCAGCCGCTTGCATCCGCGATGTGGCACCGGATTTCTCGTGGTGGTGGCGCTGGTGAGCGTGGGTGTCTTCGCGCCCCTCGGACTCCTGCCCACCGCGGTGCGGCTCGTGTGCCAGATCGCCCTGGTGCCACTTGTCGCAGCCGTGTCGTACGAGATCATCCGCGCGCTCATTCGCGTCCGCAACACCGTCGTCGGCAGGATCGCGCTGGCGCCGGTGCTCGGCGCCCAGTTGCTCAGCACCCGGATCCCCGACGACTCGCAGATCGAGGTCTCCATCGCCGCGCTGGACGCCGCACGTCAGGGTGACGGCGTCGCCTTCGAAGCGGCAGGCACCCGGTGATGCCGGGACCAGAGATGAATGCGTTCGAACAGCGCCTCGCCGCGCTCGAGGCGAGGTACGTCGAGCTCGAGCAGCTGCTGAGCGCGCCGGACGCCTACCAGGACCTCGACCGCGTGCAACAGCTCTCGCGTGAGCAGGCGAAATTGCGCGAGGTGGTCGAGGCGGCACGTCGCTGGCGTGAGGCACAGGCCGCCGCTCGCGAGGCTGCGGAGATGGCGCGCGCGGAGGCGGACCCCCAGATGGTCTTGATGGCGGAGGAGGAGGAGCGGAGCCAGCTGGCGGCGGCCGAGGCAGACTACGAAAAGCTGCGCGCGTTGCTGCTCACCTCGGATCCCAACGACGACCGCGACGTCGTCGTGGAGATCCGTGCCGGCACCGGCGGCGATGAGGCCGCGCTGTTCGGAGCGGACCTGTTCCGCATGTACGCGCGCTACGCCGAGCGCCAGCACTGGAACGTCGAGGTGCTCGACCGCAACGAAACGGCCGGTCACGGCTTCAAGGAGATCGTGTTCGAGGTGCACGGTCAGGGCGCGTACTCGCGTCTCAAATTCGAGTCCGGGCGTGCACCGGGTGCAGCGCGTACCCGAGACGGAGGCGCAGGGACGGATTCACACGTCGGCGGCATCGGTCGTGGTGCTCCCCGAGGCGGACGACCTCGAGGTGGAGGTCAATGAGAACGACCTCAAGATCGATGTCTATCGCAGCACCGGTCCCGGCGGTCAGAGCGTCAACACCACCAACTCCGCGGTGCGCATCACCCATCTGCCGAGCGGTCTCGTGGTCACGATCCAGGACGAGAAGTCGCAGATCAAGAATCGCGCCAAGGCGATGCGTGTGCTCCGGGCGCGTCTCTACGACCTCGCCGAGGCCAAGCGCGAGGCCGAGCTCCGGGCCACGCGCAGATCCATGGTCGGGAGTGGGGACCGCAGCGAGAAGATTCGCACCTACAACTTTCCGCAGTCGCGGGTGACCGACCACCGCATCGACTTCACGGTGCATCAGCTCCCCCGGGTGCTCGACGGCGATCTGGATCTGCTCATCGAGCCGTTGTCGAACGAGGATCAAGCCCGCCGTCTGCTCGAGGACCAACCGGACGGTGCCGTTGCAGGGCACGACGCCTGAGGTGGCATCCGCGGTGCCCGTGCTCATCGACGTGCTCCGCTTGAGCACCACGTACCTCGGCGACCACGGCAGCAGCTCGGCACGGCTCGACTCGGAACTGCTCTGCGCGCAGGCGCTCGGGCTTGCCAGGCTCGATCTCTACCTGCAGTTCGATCGCCCGCTCGACGAGCACGAGCTGAGCGCGATCCGCGAGCTGGTCCGGCGGCGAGGGAAGGGGGAACCGGTCGCGTACATCACCGGGAGGCGTGAGTTCTACGGTCGCGCCTACACGGTGACGCCTGACGTGCTGGTCCCCCGTCCCGAGACGGAAACGCTCGTCGCCCAGGCACTCGCGGCGTTGGGCCCGGGGGACGGCAACGGCGCCCATCCCGCAGTTCGGCGCGTCGCGGACCTGGGCACCGGCAGCGGCTGCATCGCAATCTCGCTCGCTGCGGAGGCGACGGGCATCGAGGTGGTCGCGACCGACCTCAGCTCGCCGGCACTCGACGTTGCTCGCGGCAACGCCCAGCGGCTCGATGCGGAGGTGACGTTCGTCGAGTGCTCGTGGGCCGACTCGCTCAGCGGCCACTTCGACCTGATCGTCAGCAATCCGCCCTACGTCACGACCGCCGAGCTGGAGTCGGCCGACCGCGACGTGCGCGACTTCGAACCTCACCGCGCACTGCTCGGCGGCGACCTGGGCCTGGATGCCTACCGTGCGCTAATGGAGTCGCTGCGCGCCCACGTCACCGCGTCGCGGGTGATGCTCGAGGTTGACCCGAGGCGCGCCGCCGCGGTCGGCGCGATGTTCGGCGCCGCGTTCTCCGGAGCCACTCGTCGCCGAGGTACCCGATCTCGCGGGCGCGATCCGGGTCGTCGACGTCCGGATCCCGTGAGCCTCGACGAGGCCGTCCGCGTTATCGGGCGTGGCGGCGTGGTCGCGATTCCCACCGATACCGTCTACGGCCTGGCGTGCGATCCCGCCAGCGCTGCGGCGATCGATCGCATCTACGCGATCAAGCGCCGGCCGGGCGACCTCGAACTCACGCTGCTGGCGCAAGGCTGGCCGACATCGAGGAGGACGTGGAGCTCACCGCGGCTGTGCGAACGCTGGCCGGTGCGTGCTGGCCGGGCGCCCTGTCGATCGTGTGCGCGCTGCGCCGGCGTCGCTGGGGGATCCCGCGAACCGGCGATACGCTGAGCGTCCGCATCCCCGATCACCCGATCGCCCTCGAGTTGCTCCGCCGAACCGGGCCGCTCGCGACGACGAGCGCGAACCGGCACGGCGAGCCACCCGCAGGCACGCGCCGCGGAGGTGACGGCCGCACCTGGACGGCGAGGTCGGCGCCGTCGTCGACGGCGGTCGCTGTGGCGGACTTGCCTCGACTATCATCGACTGCACGACCGCCATCCCCCGCGTGCTTCGCGAAGGCCCGATTCCCGCCGCCGTGTTGCGCTCACTTCTCGGGGGCTTCCCGTCAACCAGCACGGAGGGGCAGTGATTCCTGTGACCGGCACACCTGTCGATATTCGTCCGAGCGCCGCAACCGGTGCCGGATTCACCGACAAGCCCGCGGTCCGCGCGACCGATCCGGAGCTCGCAGCCCTGCTCGACGCGGAGTTGGAGCGCCAGGAGGAAACCCTGGAGCTCATCCCCTCGGAGAACCTCGCATCGGTGGCGGTCCTCGAGGCGCTCGGTTCGTGGCTCAACAACAAGTACGCCGAGGGTGTACCGGGCAAGCGCTACTACGGCGGCTGTCAGATCGTCGACCAGGTGGAGAACCTCGCTCGCGACCGTGCCAAGCAGCTTTTCGGCGCCGAGCACGCGAACGTCCAGCCGCATTCCGGCACCCAGGCGAACATGGCGGTCTACGAGAGCGTGCTCAATCCGGGCGACAAGGTGCTGGGCATGGCGCTCGATCAGGGCGGCCACCTCAGCCACGGTTCCCCGGTGAATTTCAGCGGCAAGATCTACCACTTCGAGCCCTATTTCGTCGACGAGGAGAGCGGCATCCTCGACATGGACGCGGTGCGCAAGCGCGCGCTCGAGGTGCGGCCGAGGATGATCGTTGCCGGGTACAGCTCGTACCCGCGCATCCTCGATTTCGCGGCCTTTGCCGAGATCGCGCGCGAGATCGATGCCTACCTCATGGTAGACATGGCCCATTTCGCGGGACTGGTCGCCGGCGGCGCGCATCCCAGCCCCGTTCCCCATGCCGACTTCGTCACCTTCACCACCCACAAGACCATGCGCGGACCGTGGGGCGGGGTGATTCTCTGCCGCAGTGCGAACGCTGATGCCATCGACAAGGCGACGTGCCCCGGCGTCCAGGGCGGACCGCAGATGCATGCCATCGCTGCCAAGGCGGTGATGTTCCAGCAGTGCGCCCAGCCGGCATTCCGCGACTACGCCAAGCGGGTCGTGAACAACGCCAAGGCACTTGCCGCGGGTTTGCTGCGTCGCGGGCTCCTGCTGACCACCGGGGGCACCGACAACCACCTCATGGTCATCGACCTCCGTCCGACCGGGCTGCGCGGACGCGCGGTGCAGTCCGCCTTCGACGAGGTCGGCGTCACGGTGAACGCCAACACCTTCCCAGGCCACGGGGGGACCCCGTTCAACCCCAACGGGATCAGGCTGGGCACCCCGTCGGTCACCTCGCGAGGGATGGGCGAGGTGGAGATGGACGAGATCGCGGCCCTGGTCGAGCGCATGCTGACCGGGTTCGACGACGCTGAGGTCCGCGCCGAGGTGCGTCAGCGCAGCCTCGCGCTCTGCCGGCGCTTCCCGCTGCCCTATCGGGACGCTCCTTCCGCGTGATCGCAGCAGCCTCGCCGTGGTTGTCGGCGCTGCCGCCGTTCCTGGTGGCGAGCGCCGTCTGCGCGGCGGCGGTGCCGGCCTCGATGTGGCTCGCACGCCGAACCGGCGCGGTGGCGGAGCCGGATGACGATCGTCACCTCCACGTCGACGCGACCCCGAGGCTCGGTGGCATCGCGATGTTCGCAGGGTTCGCGGTCGCGATCGCCATCTTCGGATCGGGCATCACCTATCGCTGGCAGGTGCTCGCCGTCACCGGCGCGATCACGGTCGCGATGGCCATCGACGACATCCTCGACCTCTCCTGGCGCAGCAAGCTCGCCATCGAGGTCGGTGCCGGCGTGCTGACCGTCGTGCTCGGGATCACGATCACCTTCTTCGCAATCCCGGGCAGCCATTCGACCTCGGTGGTCGACCTGATGTGGCTGAGCGCGCCGGTCACGGTCGTGTGGCTGGTCGGGATGCAGATCTCGGTGAACCTGCTCGACGGCGCGGACGGGGTGGCCGCCGAAGTCATCGCGATCGTCGCGGGCGTGTGCCTGCTTGCGGCGATCAACCGGATCGGGATGGGCAACGACGTCCAGACCAACGTCCAGAGCGGTGTCGTGATCCTGAGCGGAGCCGTGATGGGATGCTGTCTCGGCTTCCTGGTCTTCAATCTGCCCCCGGCGCGCGTCTTCATGGGGGATTCGGGCAGCCACTTCCTCGGCGTCGTCCTGGCGGTGATCACGATCCTGGGGGTCGCCAAGGTGGTCGTGGGTCTCTCGATCCTGGTACCCCTCATCGCGCTCGGCCTTCCGATCGGCGACACCGCCTTCGCCATCGTTCGCCGCACCGCCGCGGGCCGGAATCCCGCCGCCCCGGATGCTGGTCACCTGCACCACCGGCTTCGTGCCGTCGGGATGACCCCACTCGAGACTGCGGTCACCTTCTATCTCGTCACCGCGATCCTCGGGTGCCTGGCGCTGACCATCTACGGACACCGCCGGATCATCGACATCGCGCTTGGGCTGCTGGTCGTGTCGCTCGTGGCGTTGATCTGGCGAAACCGGCGCCGGACGCCGCAACTCCCCTTCGTCACCGTCGAGGATGGTGACGTCCTCGTCGAGGGACGCCGGTCGCTCCCCTCGCACATCCACCACGGTGGCGAGGTCGACTGAGCAGCCGACCACCGACACGCCAGCCGTCCGGGAGCGAGCTTGCCGGCATGGGGATCAGCATCGCCGTCGCCCTGATCGTGCCGCTGTTCCTGGGGGTCGGCGTGGACCTGCTCCTGCACACCAGCCCGATCGGCGTCCTCGTGGGACTCCTGGTGGGCATCGGCGCCGCCTGTTACGCCGCAGTCCTCCAGTTCAGGCGTTACAGCTGACCCGGCCGTGCGTCGTGTCGCGAGGCCCAATTGATATCGTTGCCTCGGTTTGATCGTCCAAGTAAGGCAGTGTGAGCAGAGGTGATCTCGGAAGGCGCCTCTTCACGTCCGACGACCGCCGCCAATGCGTTGCGCCTGGTGCGCAACGCTGCCCTCGTCTGCGCGGCGGCGGCAGTCGTCGCCGCGGTCGTCGGAATCCTGCTGGGGCACCCTGGCCCGGGTGGCGCGCTGGCGACCGGATTGGCTATCGGCTCGATCAACGGGGCGATGGCGGCGAAGTTGATCGCCCTGCCGATCCCGTTCCTGGCCACCAGCCTGTTGCGCATCGTCACCTTGAGCATGATCGGGATCGCGATCGGCCTCGCGTTCGGACTGGCCAACGTCTGGCTGGTCATCCTCGGACTTGGCATCTCGCAGGTGGTGCTTGCCGCTGCCGCATTGCGTGAGTCGTTGCGCCTGAGATGATCGTCGCCGCGCTCATACCGCCTCCGGGCACGCATCCGACGATCCAGGTTTGTGGCAACGCGTTCCTCTGCACGTTCAACTACGACACGCTGATCTCGAGTGCCATCGCCATCGTGGCAACGCTCGGGCTCGGTTTCGGCGTCGCCTACCGCCTCAGCACCGGCAAGCCTGGTCGCCTCCAGATGGTGCTGGAGCTCCTGTTGAGCTATGTGCGAAGTCTGGTCAGGGAGATGATCGGTGAGGACGCCGAGTTCGTCACGCCAATCGCCGCAACCATCTTCATCTTCGTCCTGTTCGCCAACTGGCTCGATTTCTTCCCGTTGACCAAACCGATCGAACCCGCCGCGGCCGACATCAACCTCACTCTGTCAATGGCCCTTGCGGTGATCGTGATCGTGCAGTGGTACAGCATCCATGTGCTCGGGTTTCGTGGCTATCTGCGTCGATTCACCAAGCCCTTCGAGCTGCCGCTTCCCGCCCGCATCCTCTTCACGCCGCTCAACATCATTGAGGAGATCGCCAAACCGTTGAGCCTCGCGCTCCGGCTCTTCGGCAACATCTTCGGTGGCCTTGTGATGGTCTTCCTGCTCACGCTTGGCTACGTGGCGTTTGCTGGGTCGTCCCTGGTGCAGACAATCGCGTCTCCTTTCTGGGTCATTGTGCTTGCGGGCTGGAAGCTTTTCGATGTCTTCCTCATCGGCACGATCCAGGCGTTCATCTTCATGCTATTGACAATCATTTACTTCGGCATGGCACGTGAAGGCCTCGAGGAGGGGCACCACGGCGCTGCAACGCACGGCAACGAGTTGAGGAGAGAGACCACATGACGACCGCCCAAGCCTTGCTCCAGATGGGAGCGCTGATCGCAGCCGGCCTTGCACTCGGCGGTGGCGCAGTCGGTGCCGCCATCGGTGACGGCCTCGCCGGTAACGCGACCATCGCCGGTACCGCGCGCCAACCGGAGGCACAGGGTCGCCTACAGGTGACGATGTTCCTGATCATCGGCCTCGTCGAGGGCATGTACTTCATCAATCTCGCGCTTGGCTTCTTCTTTATCTACGTCATCGCCGCGCCGAAGTAGAGCTGTTGACCACGGTGGTTGCCGACGCTGGCCTGCTCACGCCGAACGGGACGTTCTTCGCGGAACTGATCGCGTTCATCCTCATGATCCTCATCCTCGGAAGGTACGTGTACCCGCGCATCATCAAGGCGGCCACGGCGCGGGAGGAGAAGATCGAGGCGGGGCTTCGTGCAGCGGCCGAGGCCGAGCAGCAACTCTCCGCGGTCCAGGCGCAGGTCGAAAAGCTTCTCGAGGAGGCACGTACCCAGGCACGCGAGATCATCAACCGGTCGCACGGGGAGGCCAGCGCGGAGGCTTCCGAGGTGATCGCCAAAGCGCGGAGCGATGCCGAGGGGCTCATCGAGCGGGCTCGCACCGAAATCCAGGGTGAGCGCGATCGAGCCATCCAGGACCTGCGAGCCGAGGTGGCCAGCCTTGTGGTGGCGGCCACCGAGCAGTTGCTCGGCGAGGCGGTCGATGCCAAGGCGCACCAACGGCTCATCGAGGCTTCCCTGAACAAGGTTGGCGACGGCGCCGCTTCGAAAGCGCAGCAGAACTGACGTGGTCCGCGCGAGCATCCTCGCCCGCCGTTACGCAGAGGCGTACTTCGCGCTTGCTCAGGAGGCGGGCGATATCGCCGGGTGGCGGGCGCAACTCGCAGGATTCGCGGAAGTGCTCGCCGACCCTAGGGTGAGCGAGGCGCTCGCGAATCCGAGGACGAGTCTCGCCGAGCGAGTGCGCATGGGCCTCCAGTTGCTCGACGGCGTTTCGGCACCGGCGCGCAATCTCGCGCGCCTGCTCATCGAGCGCCGCCGGGTTGGCCTTGCGGGCGAAATCCTTGCCCACTACGACGACCTCGCCGACCGCGCCTCCGGCGTTGTGCGCGCCGAAGTCACCACCGCGGTGCCCACCGACGCGGCGCTCGAGGAGCGGATCCGTAGTGCGCTCAGCGCGAAACTCGGCAGTGACGTGCAAACGGTCGTGCGCAGCGACCCGACGATCCTCGGCGGCCTGGTGATCCGGGTCGGCGATCGCGTGATCGACGACAGCCTGCGCACCCACCTTCAGCAGCTCCAGGCAGCGCTTGCCTGAATGAGAGAGAGGACGACGAACTGATGGCCATACGCAGTGACGAGATCGGAGAGATCCTCAAACAGCGCATCGCGAGCTTCGAGGCACCGGTGGTCGACGCCAATGAGGGCGTGATCACATCGGTGAGTGACGGCATCGCGCGCATCTACGGGCTGGAGCACGCCATGGCGGGCGAGCTCCTCGAGTTGCCCGGTCCGGGCGGATCCGGAACCGTGCTCGCACTCGCACTCGACCTCCGCGAGGACGGTGTCGGCGCCGTCATCCTTGGTCCCTACGAGCATCTGCAGGAAGGCGACGCGGTTCGCACCACAGGCCGCATCGCCGAGGTGCCCGTCGGCGACGAGCTGGTCGGCCGGGTCGTCAACGCGCTCGGCGAGGAGCTGGACGATCGCGGTCCGATCGAGACAGCTCAGACGCTTCCGACCGAGCGGGTCGCGCCCGGTGTCATCCAGCGCGAGAACGTGGACACGCCGCTGCAGACCGGCCTGAAATCGATCGACGCGATGATCCCGATCGGTCGCGGTCAGCGCGAGCTCATCATCGGCGACCGGCAGACCGGCAAGACGGCGATCGCCGTCGACGCGATCATCAACCAGAAGGACACCGGGGTCATCTGCATCTACGTTGCGATCGGGCAGAACGCCCAGAAGGTCGCGCAGATCAAGGCCACGCTCGAGACGCACGGCGCCATGGAGCACACCATCATCGTCGCAGCCACCGCGTCGGACCCGGCACCGCTGCAGTTCCTCGCCCCGTACGCGGGCTGTGCAATTGGCGAGTACTTCATGCAGAAGGGCGGCCACGCGCTGATCATCTACGACGACCTCAGCAAGCACGCCGATGCGTACCGTGAGCTGTCGCTGCTGCTGAGGCGCCCGCCGTCTCGCGAGGCGTACCCGGGCGATGTCTTTTACCTGCACTCGCGGCTGCTCGAGCGCGCGGCGCGGATGAGCGACGCCGAGGGCGGGGGCACGCTCACGGCGCTGCCGATCATCGAGACCAAGGCCAACGACGTCTCGGCCTTCATCCCGACCAACGTCATCTCGATCACCGACGGTCAGATCTACCTGGAAACCGACCTCTTCAACGCCGGCATCCGCCCCGCGATCAACGTTGGTCTTTCGGTCTCGCGAGTTGGTGGCGACGCGCAGACCAAGGCGATGAAGCAGGTCGCCGGTCAGCTGCGCCTCGACCTTGCCCAATACCGCGAGCTGGCCGCCTTCGCGCAGTTCGCGGCCGACCTCGACAAGGGCACCCGAGACCGTCTCGACCGCGGCCAGCGCATGACCGAGCTGCTCAAGCAACCGCAGTACGAGCCGATGCCGTTCGCGAAGCAGGTGATCAGCATCTTCGCCGGCGCGCGCGGATACCTCGATGACGTGCCGCTCGATCGCGTCCGCGATTTCGAGAAGAGCCTGTTGCGCTTCATGGATCAGACCCATCCCGAGATCGAGCAAGACATCACCAAGAGCGGGCGCATCTCCGACGAGATGGAGAAGTCGCTGCGCGCCGCGGTGGAAGAGTTCAAGAAGACCTTCGCCGGATGAGATCTTCCTTGGCGATGCGCGCCACGCGTCGCACCAGAGACTGACGTTCGATGCCGAGCCTGCGCGATCTGCGCCGCCGCATCAAGGGCGTCCAGAACATGCGCAAGATCACCAAGGCGATGGAGCTCGTCGCCGCGGCGCGGATGCGCCGAGCCCAGGAGCGCGTGCTCGCGGCGCGGCCGTACAGCGATGAGATCGCCAGCATCATGACCGAACTGATGCGGCGCTCACCGCAGTACGAACACCCCTTTCTCAAAGTGAGCGACGTCCAGAAGCGGCTCATCATCCTGGTCACAGCCGACCGCGGCCTGTGTGGAGCGCTGAACAGCAACAACACCCGCCTCGCACTGTCGGACGCCGCGCGGACCGGAGTGCCGGTTTCGTACGTCACGATCGGCCGCCGAGGCCGCGACGTGCTCCGCCGCCTGCACCGCGACCTGATCGCCGATCAGAGCATGCTCGGCGATCGGCCGACCATGGGCGATGTGCTGCCGGCGGCGCGCGTGGCCATGGATCAGTTCGAGAAGGGAGAGGTCCAGCAGATCGACATCGTCTATGCGCGCTTCATCAGCGTCGGCAGGCAGCAGACCACGCTGCAGCGCGTCATCCCGGTGGTTGCGCCCGAGGATGCCAAGGCGGTGAGCGCCGACTTCGAGTACGAGCCGGATCCGAAGGACGTGCTCGACGCCCTGCTGCCCCGATACGTCGAGGCGCAGGTCTATCGGGCCGTGCTCGAGAACAGCGCCTCGGAGCAGGCCGCTCGCATGGTGGCGATGCGCAACGCGTCCGACAATGCAAGCGATTTCATCGAGGACCTGACCCTCACCGCCAACAAGGTGCGGCAGTCGTCGATCACGACAGAGTTGATGGAGATCGTCTCCGGCGCAGCCGCGCTGGAAGGCTGAGGAGCAGAGAGATGGCAGTAGTCGACATCAAACCAGGGACCGGGACGGGACGGTCGTACAGGTGATCGGCCCGGTGGTCGACGTGGAGTTCAGTGACGAACGTTTGCCCGAGATCCTCGATGCCCTGGAGATGGATCGCGAGGGCGGCAACCGCCTGGTCCTCGAGGTGCAGCAGAGCCTCGGGAACAGCACGGTGCGCTGCATCGCGATGGATACGACCGAGGGCGTGCGTCGTGGCGACTCGGTGCGCGCCACCGGCGCCCCGATCCAGGTGCCGGTCGGCGAGGAGACGCTCGGCCGCATGTTCAACGTCATCGGCGACACGATCGACGGCAAGGGCCCGTTCGCCGGCAAGGGCAGGATGCCGATGCATCGCGTCGCGCCGACCATCTCCGAGCAGTCCACCGACACGCAGATCCTGGAGACGGGGATCAAGGTCATCGACCTCATCTGCACGTTCTCGAAGGGCTCGAAGATCGGACTCTTCGGCGGTGCCGGGGTCGGCAAGACCGTCATCGTCATGGAGATGATCCGCAACATCGCACGCGAGCACGCCGGATACTCGGTGTTCGCGGGAGTCGGTGAGCGCACCCGCGAGGGAACCGCGCTCTACGGCGAGATGCAGGAATCCAAGGTGCTCGACCAGACCGCGCTGGTCTACGGTCAGATGAACGAGTCGCCCGGCGCTCGCGCGCGCGTGGCGCTCACCGAACTCACCATCGCCGAGTGGTTCCGTGACGAGAAGGGCGCCGACACGCTGTTCTTCATCGACAACATCTTCCGGTACACGCTCGCCGGCGCCGAGGTCTCGGCGCTGCTCGGACGCATGCCGTCGGCGGTCGGATACCAGCCCACGCTTGCGACCGAGATGGGTGACCTGCAGGAACGGATCACCTCGACGAACAAGGGATCCATCACGTCGGTCCAGGCGATCTACGTGCCCGCCGACGACTTCACCGATCCCGCGGTCGCCACCACGTTCGGCCACCTCGGCGCGACGGTGACGCTGAGCCGGTCGATCTCCGAGGCAGGCATCTACCCGGCCGTCGATCCGCTCGAGTCCTTTAGCCGCGTGCTCGATCCGAACGTCGTCGGCGAGGAGCACTACCGCGTGGCCCAGGGGGTGAAGCGCGTGCTCCAGGAGTTCAAGGAGCTCCAGGACATCATCGCGATCCTCGGGCAGGAGGAGCTCACCGAGGATCAGAAGCAGACGGTGCGTCGGGCGCGGCGCGTGCGCAACTTCCTCTCGCAGCCCTTCTTCGTGGCCGAGGTGTTCACCGGACGCGAGGGCAAGTACGTGCCGCTCGAGGAGACGATTCGCGGCTTTGCGGAGATCCTCGACGGCAAGCACGACGATCTGCCCGAGGACGCGTTCTACATGGTGGGAAGCATCGACGAGGCCCTGCAGCGCGCGGCTGAGTTGAAGGGCGAGGAGGCGCCGGCGGCCGCGGCAACGGACGCCGAGGCAGCACCGACGGCCGCGGCAACGGAGACGCCTGCGGTGGCGGACGCCGAGGCAGCACCGGCGGCCGCGGCAACGGAGACGCCTGCGGCGGATGCGGCTCCCGCCGTCGAAGTCGAGGACGCAACCGCCGACCCCGCGCCCGAAGAGGAGAAGGCTGCCGGCGCATCCTCCACAACCGACACCTCGGCAACCGAGACCTCGTCCAGCGGCGAGCCCGCCAAGGAGTAGCCGGATGGCCAAGCTGCAAGTCGAGCTGGTCACGCCTGAGGGACGGACCCTCAGCGAGGAGGCCGACTTCGTGCTCGCTCCCGGCGTCGACGGTGACCTCGGCGTGCTGCCGCATCACATCCCGCTGCTGACCCCGCTGCGCAACGGTCAGGTCATCGTTCGGAACGGCGACGCCGAGCACATTCTCTTTGTCGCGGGCGGGTTCCTCGAGATCCTTCCCGACAAGGTCACTATCCTTGCCGATGCCGCGGAACGCGCCGAGGACATCGACGAGGCGCGAGCCGAGGAGGCCCGCAAGCGCGCCCAGGAGTTGCTCACCCAGGACATTGGCAACTACGAGGCTGCGGCTGAGCTCGAACGCGCCACGCTGCGCCTTCGCGTCGCTGAGGTCCGGCGCCGTCGTCACGGGCATCCGCCCGCGCAGTGACCTCGCCTCCCGGGCTCGACCTCGGGGCGCTCGAACGCTACCTGGGGTCCTGGGTCGGGGGATTCGCCGGCGCACTCCGCGGTGAGGTGATTCCCGGCGGGCGCTCGAACCTCACGTACATCGTCGATGACGGAGAGCGTCGTTTCGTCGTACGCCGTCCTCCGCTCGCCCACGTGCTGCCGACGGCACACGACATGGCGCGCGAGTATCGAGTACTGGCCGCGCTCCAGCGACACCGGCATCCCGGTGCCCCACGTCATCGCTCTGTGCGACGACGAATCGGTGATCGGCGCTCCCTTCTACGTGATGGAATGGGTCGACGGCCATGTCGTACGCGACTCGCTGCCTGGCGACTTCCCGGATGCGACCTGAGACGCGGCGCGCGATGTCGTCGGCGCTGGTGGCCACCCTGCTGCGAACTCCACGGATCGACCCCGAGGCGACGTCGGGCTTGACGACTTCGGGCATCCCGAGGGGTTCCTGGGCCGGCAGGTGCGGCGCTGGTGGCAGCAGTGGGAGGCGTCGAAGACCCGCGAGCTGCCGAGCATCGAGGAGTTGCACCGGCGGCTCGACGAGACACGTGCCCGTGCAGTCGGCGCCCGGGCATCGTGCACGGCGACTACCGGCTCGACAACGTGATGTACGCGCCCGCCGATCCCGTCGCGGATCGTGGCGGTGATCGACTGGGAGATGTGCACGATCGGCGACCCGCTGTGCGACCTCGGCCTGCTCTGCGTGTACTGGGCGGACGACGAGTCCGAGGCCGCGGCGCGCACGCTGCACGGCCGCGCCATCACCGTCGAGGACGGCTTCTACAAGCGCGCCGACATCCTGCGCGACTACGCCGCGGGCACGCGAGCGCGACCTGACGGCGCTCGACTGGTACATCGCGCTCGGCGCCTACAAGCTGGCGATCATCGCCGAAGGGATCACCGCGCGATTCCTGATGGGCATGACCGTCGGCGAGGGCTTCGAGACGATGGGGGAGATGGTGCCGGCGATCGTCGAGGGCGGCCTCGACGCGCTGGCGACGGCTGCGATCCACGCAAGGAGGCTGACGATGGATTTCGCGGAGACACAGCGAGTCCGCGAGCTGCGCGAGAAGGTCTGGCGCTTCATGGACGAACGCATCCGGCCGGCGGAACCGGAGTACTGGCGAGGATTCTCTGCCGGAGACGATCCCGCAGCGGATCTCGCCGGTGATGGAGGAGCTCAAGGCGGAGGCGCGGAGGCGCGGGCTGTGGAATCTCTTCCTCCCCGACAAGCGCTTCGGGCCGGGCCTGACCAACCTCGAGTACGGCGCGCTCGCGGAGATCATGGGGTGGAGCGCCATCGCCTCGGAGGCGATGAACTGCTCGGCGCCCGACACCGGCAACATGGAGGTGCTCGCGCAGTTCGGCACGCCAGAGCAGCAGGAGACGTGGCTCAAGCCGCTCCTCGCCGGCGAGATCCGCTCGTGCATCGGCATGACCGAGCCCGAGGTGGCCAGCTCGGATCCCACGCAGCTGGCCACGCGCATCGATCGCGACGGCAGCGATTATGTCATCAATGGCCGCAAGTGGTTCACCAGCGGCGCGGCGCATCCCAACGCCAGGGTCATCCTGCTCATCGGGGTGACCCACCCCGATGCGGAGCGCCACGCGCGTCACACCATGGTGCTGGTGCCCATCGATGCACCCGGCGTCACCATCGTCCGCCAGCTCAAGGTGTTCGGCTTCGACGACCCGGGCAGCCACTGCGAGATCCTGCTCGAGAACGTGCGGGTTCCGCAGAGCAATCGCATCGGCGACGAGGGCACCGCGTTCATGATCGCCCAGGCGCGCCTCGGACCGGGGCGTCTGCATCACTGCATGCGCCTGATCGGTGCTGCCGAGCGCGCGCTGTCGCTGATGTGCGAGCGCGCCAAGTCGCGCACCGCGTTCGGCAAGCGTCTCGCCGAGCAGGGCGTGGTGCGCGAGCAGATCGCGCGTTCGCGCATCGAGATCGAGCAGGCCCGGCTGTTGTGCCAGAAGGCGGCATGGTTGCTCGACACGCAGGGCAGCCGCGGCGCGCGCTTCGAGATATCCGCGATCAAGGTGGTCGCGCCCAACGTCGCCCAGGCGGTGATCGACCGTGCCATCCAGGTGCACGGCGGCGCGGGGGTCTCCCAGGACCTGCCGCTGACCCAGATGTTCGCCTACGCGCGGTCGGCGCGCTTCATGGACGGACCCGACGAGGTCCATCTCTCCATCATCGGTCGCGAGGAGTTGCAGCGCGAGGAAGGACGCGCCTTGAGTCAGTAGCCGGTCGCGCCGTCGATGCTCTCGCGCAGAAGGTCCGCGTGGCCGTTGTGGCGCGAGTATTCCTCGACCATGTGCGCGAGGATCCAGCGCATGGAAACCTCGCGGCCCGTGCGCTGACGACCGGTGGCATCGAGTGCCCGGCGGGAGATGATCTCGTCTGCGAGCGCGCATTCCTCGCGCCAGGCTGGCGAAGGCTTCCTCGACATCGGCGGTCGTCAACGTTGTCGAACTCGCCGTCGATATCGTCATCTGACGAGTATCGGTCGTCGATCTCCTCGCCGGCGAGGGTCCTGCGGAACCACCCTCGCTCGACATCGGCCATGTGCCGCACCAAGCCGAGCAACGAGAGCGTCGACGGCTCCGCCGCGCGCAGGCGCAACTGGTCCGCATCGAGCCCCTCGCATTTCCGTCGCCAGCGTGGCCCGCTGCCACCCGAGGAAGGCGAGCAGCGTCGATCGCTCGTCGCCGTTGCGGGGAATCTCGTCGTATTCCACGGCGCTATGCGATGGTGACCTTGGGTTCAGGTACACGTCCTGGACGGCGGTCAGGAGTTGCACACCCTCGCGCATCGGTCTCTGAAACGCCTTGCGGCCGCTGATCAATCCCGTGCCGCCGGCGCGCTTGTTGATGACCGCGGTGCGCACGGCTTCCGCAAGATCGCGCGGCGCCGATCGAACTCGCCGCCGGAGTTGATGAGCCCGACGCGTCCCGCGTAGCAGTTGAGCACCTGGTAGCGGCAGAGGTCGATGGGATGGTCCGACGTCAGCTTGGTGTAGACGGCCTCGGCGGTCCTGCCGAAGTTCAGTGCCACGAAGCCGCCGTTCGTGGTCGGCAACTTCTGCTTGATGATGTCGGCCTCGATCGTGACGCCGAGGTGATTCGCCTGACCGGTGAGGTCCGCGGCGAGGTGGTAGTCGACCCCGTCCTTCTTGAACGCCGGATTGCGCAGGTAGCACCAGAGGATCGTTGCCATCCCCAGCGAATGCGCCTCGGCGAACGCGACCGAGACCTCCTGGATCTGCCGGTCGGCACCGTCGGATCCGAAGTAGATGGTGGCGCCGACCGCGGCGGCGCCGAGGTCCCACGCCTCCTTGACGGTGCCGAACATGATCTGGTCGGCGCCGTTCGGGTAGGTGAGGAGCTCGTTGTGATTCAACTTCACGATGAACGGGAATCTGGTGCGCCCATCGCCTCGACACCGCGCCGAGGACGCCGAAGGTCGACGCCACCGCGTTGCAGCCGCCCTCGACCGCGAGTTCGACGATCTTGCCCGGGTCGAAATACTCGGGGTTGGGCGCGAAGGACGCTCCCGCGGAGTGCTCGATGCCCTGGTCGACCGGGAGGATCGAGACATAGCCGGTTCCCGCGAGACGGCCGTGGTTGTAGATGGCGCCGATGTTGCGCAGGACCTGATTGGATCGATCGCTCCCGGTCCAGACGCGGTCGATGAAATCGGGGCCGGGCAGGTGCAGCAGCGTCCGCGACACCGTCTCGGAGCGATGCTCGAGGAGCGACACAGCCTGGTCGCCGAGCAGCTGCTCGATGGTGGGGTTGGAGGGAAGCGTTGCGGTTGCCATGGTGTCTCCCCATGCGAGGCGGCGATCAGTCTGGATGCCTGTCCCTAATCTACCCGTTCAGCCGCCATCGTCGAGTACGGTAGGCGCAGATGGAACTCCTGCGCATTCGCGGCGGGCGGCGGCTCGAGGGGAGCGTCGCGATCTCCGGGAGCAAGAACGCCGCTCTCCCCGTCATGGCGGCGGCGCTGCTCACCGATCAGCAGGTCGTACTGGGCAACGTCCCGGACATCGAGGACATCTCGACCATGGCCCGGATGCTCCAGCACGTCGGGGTCGCCATCGAGCATCCCGACGCGCACACCTGGAGCCTGCACGCGCGGCAGCTCAGGACCACCGAGGTGGACGCCGGCCTGAGCCGGAGGATGCGGGGCTCCTTCCTGCTGCTCGGGGCGCTGGTGGCGCGGGCGGGCGAGGCGAGCATCGCCAAACCGGGTGGCGACGACATCGGCATGCGCCGCGTGGAGCAGCACCTCGAGGGCCTGCGCCTCATGGGCGCCGAGGTCGAAGAGCGCGAGGGTGCGTACTTCGCCCGGGCCCGGCGACTTCACGGGGCGCGGATCGCGCTCGACATGCCGACCGTGACCGGGACCGAGAACCTGATGATGGCGGCGGTGCTGGCCGAGGGGATCACCGTGATCAGCAACGCGGCTCGCGAGCCCCATGTGTACGACCTCGCGCGCTGCCTGATCGGCATGGGCGCGCACATCACCGGCGTCGGCACCGAGCTGATCGTGATCGAGGGAAGCGGGGGGCTCCTCCACGGGACGACTCACAATGTCACCGCCGATTACATCGAGGCGGGCACGTACATGATCGCCGCCGCAGCAACGTACGGCGACGTGGTCGTGGAGCACATGCGACCCAGCGATCTGCGCTGGCTGTTCAGCAAGCTGCGATCTGCGGGGTGCGACATCGTCGAAGGCGCGCACCACGTGCGGGTGAGCTGCTCGCACCTGCGCGGCGTCGACATGACCACATGGCCGCACCCCGGCTTCGCGACCGACATGCAGCCGCAGTTCTGCGCGCTTATGACCCAGGCGACCGGTGCCAGCGTGATCAGTGAGGCGCTCTACGAGAACCGCTTTCGCCACGTCGCGGCGTTGCAGCAGATGGGGGCTCGGATCAGCGTGGAGGGGCGCAGCGCGGTGATCAACGGCCCGGCACGGCTGCGCGGGATGCGCATGAGCATCTCCGACATCCGCACCGGAGCCGCGCTGGTCATCGCCGGCCTGTGTGCGGATGGCGTCACCGAGCTCGACAACGTCTTCCATATCGAGCGCGGCTACGACGACCTCGAGGTCAAGCTGGCGGGCATCGGCGCCGACATCGAACGCGTGACCACCGACGAGCCCGGGAGCGAGGTGCGCGACCTCACCGGGGTCATCGGCGACTGAGGGCCGCGCAAACAGGTGCTGGGCAAGAAGGTCGGCATCGACCTGGGGACGACCACCACCAGGATCATCGTCAAGGGTGAGGGAATGGTCGGCAGCGAGCCGACCGCCGTCGCGATACGTGGGGGCGAGGTGCAGGCCGCGCTCTTCGGCACGGCCGCCCTCGAGGCGGCCGCGGAGGACGGCGAGCTCCGCCTCCACCGCCCCCTCGCCGGCGGGGGAGATCGTCGATGCGCCTGCGGCGCGGTGGCTCATCAACCACGCGATGATCCGTGCGGCGGGACGTCAGCGCATCTTCAAGCCCGACGTGGTCATCGCGGTGATGTCGTCGCTGCCCGGCATGCAGCGTCGGGGCCTGCTCGAGGCGGCCGCGCTCGCCGGCGCGCGGACCGTCTACCTGCTCGACGCCCCGCTCGCGGCCGCGATGGGCGCGGGGGTGCGGCTCAACGGGCCCAACGGCCACCTGGTCATCGATATCGGAGCCGGCAAGACCGACATCGCCGCGCTGGCGCTGGAGGGAACCGTGAGCGGGCGCTGTCTCCCGGGCCACGGCGGGGTCCGCCTCCACGGCTGTATCGCCGACCACGTGCGCTCGATGCACAAGGCGGTCCTCGACCCCGCGACCATCGAGGAGCTGATCGCCTCGCTCGCAGGGTCGGACCCCACGAGGAGCGCCGCCTCGACGTCACGGGACGGCGGGACGGTGGCGATGTGACCTCGCGATCACCTCCACGGAGCTCGCCGCGTGCCTCGACGGCCATCTCCGACCGATCCTCGGAGCGCTCGACGCGGTGCTCGCGGACACCCCGCCGCGCCTGATCGGCGACATCGAGCGCGAGGGGATCATTCTGTGTGGCGGAGGGGCGCGTCTCGAGGGCCTCGATGGCGCGATCGCCGCCGCGGCCGGCATCGAGGTCCATCGCGACAGCCAGCCGCAGCTCTGCGCGGTGCGCGGGACCGGCTACGCGCTCGACAACCTCGACGTGCTCAAACGCGCCCTGATGTACATCCGCTAGCAGCTGCGGATCCAAGCGCGGCTCGGTGCCGCGGGTCAGAGGGTCGCCTCGATCCCGGCGAGCACGTCCTCGACCCGGATCTGCTCCATGCTCGCGTCGTCCGCTTCGCTGTTCTCGTACTTGGGCGGCGCCAGGGCCTGAATCACGCGGTGGGCGCGGCCGTAGCCGCCGCCGAGCGCCCCGTCGGTCGGACCGAACAACCCGACCGTCGGGGTGCCCATCGCCGCGGCGAGCTGGAGCAGGGGGGTGTCACTGCCGACCAGGAGGTCGCAGCGGGCGATCACCCCCGCGAGCGTCGCGAGGTCGATCTCCCCGACGAGGTCGGTCGCGTCGGCGCGGAGGTCCATCTTGGTCCGCTCCGCGACGTAGCGATCCTGGGGCGAGCCGACCAGGAGGATCCCCGCCCCGTGGCGCTGCGCGAGCTGGTTGGCGAGGTGCGCCCAGCGCTCGGGGTCCCACGCGGTCGCGGCCGCCGGTACCTCCTGGGTGTCCGCAAAGCCGGAGCCCGGCGCGATCGCGACCAGGAGGCGTCCGTCCGCGAGCCCGGTGCCGTGGAGGACCTGTTCGGCCCGGCGCCTCGCTTCCGGTCCCGGCTCGAAGACGGGGCTGTGCAGCTCCTGGTGGACCCCGGCCACCTGGGCAAGCCGCAGCCACGTCTGGGCCCGGTTCTCCGCGCGTCCGGGAGCGACCCTGCCGGTGAGCAGAAGGCTTCGCATCCCGCCGCCGACGCCACTGCGCTGTGGGACTCCCGCGAAGTACGCCGAGGCCACGGGCCCGGTCCCCGACGTGCACAGAAACACCGCGTCCAGCCGAAGTCCGCGCAAGGTGAGCCAGAGACGGAAGCCACCCGCGCGCGCACCCCGGAGCCCCGCAAGCGGGATGACGCGGTCGACGGGTGGAATCCCGTCGGCGAGATCGGCCGCGGTGGAGGGGCAGACCAGGACGATGCGCGCGGTGGGAAACCCGGCTCGGAGCGTGCGGAGCAGAGGAGTCGACTGCAGGGTTTCCGCCACGCCACCGTTGACGACGACCGCGATATCCACTCGCGCACGGTATAGCCTGTGTGCCATTCCGCGCCGGTTTGGTCACGGGGCGCGCGATCGCCGCGACGGTGCAACCATATGAGGCGGATGACCGATTCTCTCGCCGGTCGCGATCTGCTCAGCATCGCCGACCTCAGCACCGACGAGATCACGGCAGTCCTCGACCTGGCGCTTGCCGCGAAGTCGGGGCGCGATCTCGGCCGCCCGCTTGCGGGCCGCTCGCTGGCGCTCATCTTCCAGCGTCCCAGCAACCGCACCCGCGTCTCCTTCGAGGTGGCGATCCATCGCCTCGGTGGACACCCGATCGCGCTGTTCAACCCGGAGGTGCAGCTCGGTGAGCGCGAGTTCGGCCGCGGACATCAGCCGCATCCTCGACCGCTACGCGGACGGGATCGTGGCCCGGCTGGTGTCGCACCGCGATCTGGTGACCATCGCCGGAGCCGCGTCGTCGCCGGTGATCAACGCGCTCACCGACTCGGAGCACCCGTGCCAGGTGCTTGCGGACTGCCTGACAGTGCGCTCGGTCACCGGCCGCCTCGCCGGCGCGACGGTCGCGTACATCGGCGACGGCAACAACGTGTGCACGTCGTGGATCTACGCCGCCGCTCGGCTGGGCGTGCATCTGCGCGTCATCTGTCCGGCGGGCTACGAGCCCCCCTCCGCCGTGGTGCGCAAGGCGGCCGGGCTGCGCGACCCCGAGACACGCTTCGAGATCGTGCACGAGGCTGACCCCGCGGTGCGCGACGCCGACATCATCTACACCGATGTCTGGACCAGCATGGGCCAGGAAACCGAGCAGCAGCAGCGCCGCGAGGACTTCGCGGCGCTGCAGGTCAACGACGCCCTGGTGGCGCTGGCCCCGCCTGGCGTGCGGGTGATGCACTGCCTGCCGGCGCATCGCGGCGAGGAGATCACAGACGCCGTCATCGACGGGCCGCATTCGATCGTCTTCGACCAGGCTGAGAACCGCCTCTGGGTGCAGCAGGCGTTGCTGGCGCTCATCTATTCGCCGAGCACCGACGAGGTAGCGGCGTGAGCGACCTGCTCCGCAACGCGCACTTCTTCCTCCAGAGCCTCAGCTGGCGCGATGGCCTCGATGTCCTTGTGGTGGCCTTCCTGCTGTACCAGTTGCTCAAGCTCATCCGGGGCACGCAGGCGGTGCAATTGCTCCTCGGCCTCGGGGTCATCTTCGTGGTCGGTTGGGGTGCGCAGCTGCTCCACCTCCGGCTGCTCGAGTTCATCTTCAGCAACGGGACCCAGGCGATCGTGATCGCTGCGATCGTCCTGTTCCAGCCGGAGTTGCGCCGAGCCCTCGACCAGGTCGGCCGGCTCGGGGCGATGCGCACCCTGCTGGGGCGGCATAACGAGCTCGCCTTCTCGCGGACCGTCGACGAGGTGCTGCGCGCGGCGGAGTCGCTTGCGGAGCGCAAGGTCGGTGCCCTGATCGTCTTCGAACGTGAGACGGGACTCGAGAACCTGGCCGGGACGGGCGTGCACATCAACGGCGAGGTGACCGCGGAGATGCTCGCCACCATCTTCATCCCCGGCTCGCCGCTGCACGACGGGGCGGTGATCATCCGCGAGAACCGCCTGATCGCGGCCGGGTGCGTGCTCCCGCTCGCCGAGACGCTGCCGGGATTCGGTCGCATGGGCACGCGCCATCGCGCCGCCCTCGGTCTCACCATGCAGAGCGACGCCGTGGTGCTGATCGTCAGCGAGGAGACGGGTCTGATCAGCATCGCCCACGATGGCAAGATCTACCGCGGTCTCGACCAGGCAAAGCTGCACGAGATGCTCGTCGACCTGCTTGCCAAAGAGGGTGGGACCGGACGCATCGGCAGGCTGCGCCCGCTGTCCAGGGTCGGAACCCTGCGCACGCTCGGACGTCGTTCGCACCCATGAACATCCCGGGCTTCATCACCCGCAACTGGAAGCTCAAGGTCGGGTGCACGCTGATCGCCTTGGTGACCTGGGTGGGCGTCGTCTATGCGGGCAACCCCCCGGCGACGAAACTCGTCACCGTGCCGGTGCCGCAGAGCACGATTCCGGCGCAGTTCGTCCTCGTGCACCCGGTCCAGGCGATCCAGGTTCGCGTCGGCGGCGACCAGAACACGCTGCAATCACTCGATCCCTCGGTGCTCACGGCGACCGTCGCGTGGTCCAGGGTGACGCGCGTCGGCACGTACGCGATCCCGATCTCCGTGGTCAGCGATGATCCGAGCATCGAACTCATCGACCCTCCGACGACGGTGCAGGTGGACGTGGATGCCTTCAAGTCGAAATCGGTCCCGGTGACGATCATCATCACCAACCCGCCCCCGGCCGGATATCAGAGCGGTGTCATGCAGGCGACGCCGTCATCGGTGGTGATCGACGGACCCGCACGCCAGCTGGCCGGCGTCCAGGCGCGCGTCACGGTCGACCTGGGCGCACAGAAGGCAAACTTTCAAGCCGACCTCCCCGTGCTCGCCTACGATGCGAAGGGCGTTCGCTTGAACGATGTCGGCATCGACCACACCAACGTCAGCGTCAGCATCGCCATCACCGGAGACGTCACCGATCGCATCGTCGCCGGTGCTCCCGCGGACCGAGGGGACGGCGTCGCCCGGACACTACCTTACCGGGATCGTGGTCACGCCCCTGACCATCGAGATCACCGGTCGCCAGGACCTGCTGAACAGCATCGACTCGATATCGACGTCGCCGATCGTCCTGAACGGCGCCTTCGGCACCTTCACGGAAACCGTCACCCTCGTGCTCCCCGCCGGTGTCACGACGTCGACCAGCAAGGTCACGGTGACCATCGAGATGGGCTCGATCCCCGCCCCGCCGACACCGACGCCGACTCCAACCCCATCGCCGACCCCGAGTACCACCCCGTAACTCGACCGTCCTCCGAGCGTTCCAGAGAGGTCCTATGTGCGGCATCATCGGCTACGCCGGTCCCCGTCCAGCAGCTCCGATCCTGCTCGACAGCCTTCGGCGCCTCGAGTACCGCGGCTACGACTCCGCCGGCGTCGCGATCCTCGACGCCTCCGGCGACGTCACCACGGTCAAGAACACCAACAAGGTCGCCGAGCTGGCTCGCCAGGTCGAGGCGGAGGGCGCTCCCTCCGGCACCGTCGGCATCGGGCACACGCGCTGGGCAACCCATGGACGTCCCTCGGTGGAGAACGCGCACCCGCACCAGGACTGCACCGGACGCATCCACGTCATCCACAACGGCATCGTCGAGAACTACCGGGAGCTGCGCGCCGAGCTCATGGCGCGCGGCCATGAGTTCCTGAGCGAGACCGATACCGAGGTAGTGCCCCATCTCATCGAAGACCAGTTCCACGGCGACCTTGCCGCCGCCGTGCGCAGCGCGCTCAACCGCATGGAGGGCGCGTGCGCGCTGGTGGTGATCTCCGCCGACCAGCCGGACCGCGTGGTCGGAGCGCGTGTCAACGCGCCCCTCGTCGTCGGCCTGGGCCGCGGCGAGGTCTTCGTGAGCAGCGACATCACCGCGTTGATCCCGTACACGAAACGGATCGCCCTGCTCGGTGAAGGTGAGATCGTCACCGCGACCCCGGGTGGCATCAGCGTGCAGCAGCTCGACGGCACCGCGGTCGAGGCGCGGGTCGTCACGGTCGACTGGGAGGCGGAGCAGGCCCAGAAGAACGGGTATCCCCATTTTCTGCTCAAGGAGATCCACGAGCAGCCCGAAGCGGTTCGCAACGCGCTTCGCGGCCGCGTCGCCGACCTGGGCATGGTGGTGCTCCCCGACATTGGCCTCGAAGAGGACCGGCTCGCGACCGTGCGCGAGGTCGTGATCGTGGCGTGCGGGTCAGCCTGGTACGCATCGATGGTGATCGGGTACGCGATCGAGCACCTTGCCAAGCTGCGCTGCAAGGTGGAGGCCGCGAGCGAGTTCCGGTACGGCGAGGCGCTCGTCGACGAGCACTCCCTGGTGATCGCGGTGTCGCAGTCGGGTGAGACCGCGGACACGCTCGCCGCGGTGCGTCAGGCGCACAGTGCGCGGCGCACAGGTCATCGCGATCACCAACGTGGTGGGCAGCGCGCTGTCGCTCGAGGCTGATGGCGCGCTGTACATGCAGGCTGGACCGGAGATCTCCGTTGCCGGCACCAAGACGTTCATGACCCAGATGGTGTGCGGACTGCTGCTCGCGCTCCGACTCGGCGATGCGCGCGGCACGCTCGATGTCGCCGAGCATCAGCGGCTCGTGGCCGAGCTGCAACACCTTCCCGACCAGCTCACCAGGACCCTGGAGCTGGAACCGATGCTGGTTGACCTCGGCCAGCGTTTCGCGCACGCGCGCAGCGCGTTGTACATCGGTCGCGGGATCAATTTCCCGATCGCCATGGAGGGTGCGCTCAAGCTCAAGGAGATCTCCTACGTGCACGCCGAGGGGTATGCGGCGGGCGAGCTCAAGCACGGTCCGATCGCGCTCCTCGATCCCGAGGTTCCGGTTGTCGCGATCGCGACCCGCTCCGCGACGCTGCCGAAGATGGTGAGCAATGTGCAGGAGGTGCATTCGCGCGACGCGCCGGTGATCGCGATCGTCACCGAGGGCGAGGATCCCTTCGACGCCGGCTTCGCCAGCACCATACCGGTGCCGGCGTGCTCGGAGGTGCTCTCCCCACTGCTCAATGTCATCCCCTTGCAGCTGTTCGCGTATCACGTCGCGGTGCAGCGCGGGTGCGACGTTGACCAGCCGCGGAATCTCGCCAAATCGGTGACCGTGGAATAGTCGCTGCATGACCCTGGTCGTCGGCGTCGACGTCACCGTGGTGGAGCGCATCGCGTCACTCCTGGAGCGGAAGCCCCGATTCGCCGAGCGCATCTTCACGCCGGGAGAGCGTCGCATCAGCGCGGGCAAACCGCAGCGCTGGGCCAGCCGCTGGGCCGCGAAGGAGGCGGTCCGCAAGCTCTGCTCGTCGCAGGGAGATCCGATGCCCGCGTATCGCGACATCGAGACCGTGCGAATCCGTGGGGGACCGCCGCGTGTCCACATTCGCGGGGAGGAAACACCGATCGCGCTCTCGCTGACCCATGACGGCGGTCTTGCCATCGCCGTCGCGGTCAGCCGCGTCCCGCGACGCCGCCGGCCACTCCCGGAGGTGGCCGCCGACCTGCGATTCGCCGACCGCCCCGACGACGGCCACAAGGGAACCTTCGGTCGCGTCGTCGTGGTTGCCGGCTCGAAAGCGCTGACCGGCGCGCCGCGGCTCGCTGCCATGGGTGCCGCCCGTGGCGGAGCCGGCCTCGTGGAGGTCTGCGTTCCGGAGGCGATTCACGCCATCGTCGCCACCGGTTCCCTCGAGGTGATGCCCACCCCCCTCCCGGACGGCGGGAGCGGCATCCTGCGCGCCGAGGCCTTGCCGGCGCTCCGCGAGCGGATGCGCGCCGCCGACGCGTTGGTGATCGGTCCCGGGCTGGGACGCTCCCCCGATACGGCTGCGGCCCTGCTCGACCTCCTCGGCGATCTGCCATGTCCGGCCGTCGTCGACGCCGACGCGCTCAATCTTGCGGCGGCTTCGGGCTTCGACTGGCGAGCCTGCGGTCAGCCGGTCGTGCTGACCCCCCATCCAACCGAGATGGCCCGCCTCGCCGGCATCGCCACCAGCGCGGTGCAGGCCGATCGGATCGGCGTGGCCGAGCGCTACGCGCAGGCGCACACCGCGGTGGTCGTGCTCAAGGGGGCCGGCACCGTGGTGGCTGCCACCGGCCACCCCACCCATGTGGATGACCAT
This sequence comes from Candidatus Dormiibacterota bacterium, assembly GCA_963768105.1. Classification (GTDB taxonomy): domain Bacteria; phylum Chloroflexota; class Dormibacteria; order Aeolococcales; family Aeolococcaceae; genus Palsa-851. The sequence goes on from CAVYGR010000003.1 coordinate 92,811, forward strand.
CGCATCGTGGCGCTGGCGACCGGGGGCACCGGCGACGTGCTCGCGGGACTCATCGGCGCGATGCTGGCGCAGGGTCTTCCCGCGCGCGATGCCGCGGTTGCCGGCGTGACCGTCCACGCCCAGGCGGGCCTGGTGGTGCAGGCTCGCCGCGGCCGAGCGGGCGCTCTTGCGTCAGACCTCGTCGACGCCCTGCCGGCGGCCCAGGAGCAGCTCAGGCAGGCAATCGAGGCTGCTAATTCCCGTAGATGAATCCCATGATCGAGACGTCGCTGTCGCCGATCACGCGATAGTCGACCCTGTTCCAGCCGGCGTAGTTCATCTCCGACAGCTTGAAGGACCCCGCCGGAATCCCCTGCGCCGGCCCCACGGCCTCGACGTAGGCGACGTGCCCGAGCCAGCTCACACCGCTGACACCCGGCCGGAAGACGACGATCGCGCCGGCGACCGGCACCCGGCCCTCCTTGTATCCCATCGCCGCGGCGGCGCTGTACCAGTCCTTGGCGTTGCCAAGCCAGGGCACGCAGCGCCGCGTCGCGACGTAATACGTGCAGAACCCGTACGCGAAGTGGTCGCCGCACGCGCCCGAGCCGACGCGGGGTCCGGCTTCGAGCAGGGCGATCTGGTTGTCGATGTTGGCGATGTCGGCGGCGAGCTGTCGCGCCGGACCGGTCAGCCCGGCGAACACCGTGTTGCGACTTCTCGAGCAACAGCAGCATCTGGTCGCTCTGTGCGGCGAGCTGGCCCTCGATCGCTCCGGCCTGGGTCGCGTCGCCACGGATGGCGGTCTGCTCGGTGGTGATCGCCCGGTCCGCGGCGGCGAGTTGCTGCACCAGCGCGAGCACCTGCTGCGATACCTGATTCGCCGACTTCAACTCATCCATGGCCTGGTTGAACGACGGCGCGCTCAACACCGCAGCGAGCACCTGGTCGCCACCACTGGTCTCGTAGGTTGCGCGCGTGATCGCGGCCAGCTGTTGCTTGTCCTGCGCCACTGTCGCGTCGTTGCTGGCCAGCTGACTGCTCAGCGAGAGCAGGGTTGCATTGAGATGCGCGAGCTGGTTCCGCTCGAGCAGCACCTTCGCCTGCTGGGCGTTGAACGACGCCTCCGCCGAACTCACCGACCCACCGGCTGCCCTCAAGCTCGGCTGCATCGCGGCGAGCTCTGCGATGAGTTGCGCGCGCCGCTGCTGCAGCGCTGCGATGGCAGAGCTCGGCGTGTGCGAGCTGTTCGCCTGAGAATTCGGGATGGTTCCGAGTCCGGTGGCCAGAAGGGTGATGACACCTGCCACGGTCAGGGCCACCTTCCGGCTCAACCTCAAAATGCCATTCCTCCGTGCTTTCTGCCGCCAAAACCCGAAGAGGCATCGATGGATGCTTTCCCCAGGCCGCACCTTAGCGATATGGATGCGCCGTGTGCAACTGAGGCTCCGGCGCGCCCCAACGTACCCCGGAGACCGTCCACGTATATTGCGGACGTGTGACGTTGGTGCATGAATTGATGCCCGAGCGCCGATTCGATGCGGGTGGTCCGACCCTGATCGACATGGGTGAGGCGACGCTGCTCACAGCGCTCGCCGAGATCGCGCGGGCCGCCTCACCGGGTCTCACCCTCGGCAGCGGGGACGACGCGGCGATCTGGGCACCGGAGCCCGGCCGTGAGATCGCCATCAGCCAGGACGCGCTCGTCGAGGGGGTGGATTTCCGGCGTTCCTGGATCACGCCGCGCCAGCTCGGGGCCCGCGCACTGTCCGTCGCCCTGTCCGACCTCGCCGGCATGGGGGCGAGGCCCGCATGGTGCGCCGCAACCCTCTGCGCGCCGGGGACGACGGCCGCCGAGGATGTCCTGGAGATGCAGCGCGGACTGTGCGCCGCCGCCATGAGTGCCGGCTGCGCGGTCGCGGGAGGGGATGTGAGCGCCATCGACGGGCCGCTGGTCATCGACGTGTCGGTGGGTGGCACGCTGCTGTCCGGGCACGCCTTGCGCCGCGACCACGGAGCGGCCGGCGATCTCGTGCTCGTGACCGGGACGCTGGGCCGGGCGGCGGCCGGCCTCCGTCTGCTCCTCGACGGCGGCGGGGATCTGACCCCTCAGGAGCAGGCATGGGTGGCCGCACAGCTCGCCCCGACCCCCCGGATCGCCGAAGGCATGCGTCTGGTGTCTGCCGGGATCCGCTGTGGCGGCGACATCAGCGACGGACTGATCGTCGAGCTCGAGCGGATCACCGAGATGTCCGGCTGTGGAGCCGAGATCTGGCTCGATCGCGTGCCCGTCGAGACGGCGCTGATCACGGATTTCGGAGCCGCATGGCCCGACCTCGCGCTTGGTGGCGGCGAGGATTTCGAGGTCGTGGTCACGCTTGCCGCCGCCGCTTCGACGGCGCTGCTCCAGGCGTGGCCTCCGGAGCTCGTGCCCCTCACGGTCGCCGGGCGTCTCCGCGCAGGCGGGGGAGTCGTGGTCCTGGACGGCGAGGGAGGCACCTCGATCCCAACGCCGCACCCGACCTCGCGTCACTTCGCATGATCGCCGCACCCGTCGTGCGCTGCGCGACGGAGGCCGACACCCTTGCCTTCGGGGAGCGTCTCGGTACCCGCGTCGAGCCCGGGGATCTCATCCTGCTGAGCGGACCGCTGGGCGCCGGCAAGACCGTGCTGGTCCGCGGCATCGCCACCGGGATGGGCATCGATCCGGTCGCGGTGCGCAGCCCGACCTTCGTCCTGCACCACGTCTACCGCGCCGGCGAACGGGTCCTCCACCACATCGACCTCTATCGCCTCGGTCCGCAGGCGGACATCCGGCTCCTCGACATCGATGAGATGCTCGAGGCGGGCGGTGTCGTGGTCGTCGAATGGGGGGAGCATGCGGATCTCGCCGAGACCACGCTCCGCATCGTCATCGACATCGAGGACGACGGCACGCGCCTGCTCACGCTGTCACCCGCGCCCGCGCGGCTCGCACCCGCCTGGGGCGGGGGAGCGTCGCGATGAGTGTGCTCGCCATCGATACGGCGACCCGGTCGCGGACCGTGGTCGTGGTGGCCACGCCAGACGGGGAGAAGATTCGAGGTGTTGCGGTACGCGGGCAACCGGTCGGGACGTCATTGCCCGCCGCCATCACCGCGCTGCTCCCACAGCTCACCCTCGCCGTCGTGGTCGTGACAGGACCCGGTACGTACACCGGAGTCCGAGCGGGGATGGCGGGCGCGCTCGGGATCGCCCAGGCCAGGGGCCTGCCGCTCTACGGGATCGGCACGCTCGAGGTCGCCGCGTCCTGGCCGCAGGTCGACGGCGATGGCGATCCCTGGGTGGTCGCCGACGCCGGCCGGGGGGCTCTCTACGTCGCGCGACGGTCGGCGGCGGCGACGCCGCGGCGTCTCGTGGCCACCGCGTTCCACGCCGACGGCGTCGGGGTGCTGAGCACGGAGCCGATCCCGCTCCGCTCGGTCATGGTCGTCGACCCGGAACGAGCGCTCGCCCATGCCGTCGAGCTCGCCCTCACACGTCCCCCGCTCGACCTCGATCGCCTCACCGCGATGTACACGGAGTGAGTCGCGCGCCTGCCAACATCCGTCATGGGGCGCTGCGTCACAAGGTCGCGGTTATGATGCGAAGACCAACACCACAGGTGTCCATGCAGGTCGTTCCCCGGCTCTCCGTCGAACCGATGCGCTACGAGGACATCGGTCCCGTCCAGGCCATCGAGCGTCAGGTCTTCGCGTCCCCGTGGCCGAAGAATGCGTATGCGAGTGAGCTCTCGCAGAACCGCCAGGCGTCGTACATCGTGCTCCGGCAGAATGGTGAGCTGGTCGGGTACGCGGGCCTGTGGCGGGTCGCGCTCGAGGCCCACATCACGACCATCGGCGTGCGCGCCGGTGACCACTCCAAGGGGTACGGGACCGTGCTCTTCGCCGCTCTCGTGCAGCGCGCCTACGCACTCGGCGCGCGCTGGATCACGCTCGAGGTGCGCGACAGCAACGACCACGCAATCCGGCTCTACGAACGCTTCGGCTTCAAGGCGATCGGGCGCCGGCGTGGCTACTACACCGACAACGGCGAGGACGCGGTGATCATGTGGAGCGACAGCATCCACGCGCCGGAGTTCAAGCGCGGGTTCAATGCGATCCTGAGCGGCATCGACGTCGCCGGAGTTGGAGGCGGACCCTCGATGGAGTACCCGTCCGCCTGAATCTCCTCGCCATCGAAACCTCCTGCGACGAGACCGCCGCCGCGGTGCTCACCGACGGGCGCGAGGTCCGCTCGTCGGTGGTTTCCTCCCAGATCGCCCTGCACGCGTCGCACGGCGGGGTCGTCCCCGAGCTGGCCGCCCGGGCGCACCTCGAGGGGCTTGCAACCGTCGTGGACGGCGCGCTGGCTCCCATGCCCGGCGGGTGGGACGACATCGACGCCGTCGCGGTGACGCGGGGCCCGGGGCTCGCCGGCTGTCTGATCGTCGGCACCATGTACGCGTCGTGCGCGGCGCTCGCACGAGGGCTGCCCATCGTCGGCGTGTCGCACCTCGCCGGACACGTGTACAGCGCATGGCTCGCCGACGCCGAGCTTGAACCTCCGTACCTCGCGCTCCTGGTCAGCGGCGGTCACACCGAGTGTGTCCTGCTCCGCGAGCACGGGAGGGCGGAGCGGCTCTCCGCCACCCGCGACGACGCCGCCGGTGAGGCATTCGACAAGGTCGCGCGTCTCATCGGACTCGAGTACCCGGGTGGCCCCGCGATCCAGCGCGTCGCCGCGAGCGGCGACCCGACACGATACCCGCTGCCCCGGACCAGCCTCGACGGCGCGTTCTCGTTCAGCGGGGTGAAGACCGCGGTGCGCTACACGGTCAGGGACCTCGGCGAGGGATCGCTCACCGCCGCCGGTGTTCCCAGGGACCCGCAGGTGGTCGCAGACCTGGCCGCGAGCTTTCAGATCGCGGCCGTCGAACAGCTGGTGACGGGCCTGGCGGCCGCCGTGGATCGCACCGGCGTGGATATCGTGGCGGTGGTCGGGGGTGTCGCGGCCAACCGAGCCCTTCGGGACGCGGTCGCGGCGCGATTCAAAGGGCTTCGCGTCGTGGTCCCCCCCTTCGACCTCTGCACCGACAACGCGGCGATGATCGCCGCGGCGGGGTGGCACCGTCTCCGCGTCCACGGTCCCGACGAACCCGGCTTTGATGTCGACCCGTCGCTCGCGGAGTGCGCGTAGTGTCGCTCAGCGTGACCGCTGACGACCCCCCGGCGCATCGCTCGGAGACCGCCGAACGGTACCTCGAGGCGATCTATTACATCCAACACGAGGGGGAGGTGCCCCGGCCCGGCCGCCTCGCCGAGTGGCTCGGCGTCAGCGCGCCGACGGTCACCGTGTCATTGCAACGGCTCGCCCGCGACGGCTGGATCCGGATTGCGGGCGATAGGTCTGTGGAGTTGAGCGACGCGGGGGCCGAGGCGGCCTCGACGATCGTGCGCCGCCACCGGATCGTCGAGCGCTGGCTGACCGACGTGCTCGGGCTTGACTGGGCGACCGCCGATGTCGAGGCGATGGCGCTGACCCACGGCATGTCGGCGCTGGTGCTCGATCGCCTCGACGACCTGCTGGGCAGGCCGACCACCTGCCCGCACGGCAACGTCATTCCGGGACGCCTTCCGCCGGAGGGCGGCCACCTTGTTCGCCTGTTGGACCTCGCCGACGGCGACGGGGCGCGGGTGGCGCGAATCTCGGAGGTCGCCGAGCACGAGGCGCCGCAGCTGCTCGGCATCCTCGATGAACGCGGGCTGACCCCGGGCGTCGAGGTCATCGTGCTCGCGCGCTCTCCGGCGGCGTTGACGCTCCGCGCCGGCGGCAGGGAGGTGAGCGTCGATGTGGGCACCGCCAGGGCGGTCTGGGTGGAGGCGCCGCGCGGAACGTTAGGGGTTTCCTAGTAAGAACAGATATCCCACGCCGTGGGCGTATAGATGTTTGATAGCGGCCAGAGTGTCGATGCATAGGTTGAGCCCGCCGCCGCCCGAAGCGGTTTTCTAGCTACTCGACAGCGTTACCGTCCAACTTCCATCGTCTGTTATGACGAGATACCCAGCGGGATCGACTGGAACGCTGCCGCTGTAGGCTCCGATCGTATTCACGAGCAGATTCTCCGACTGCCCCGTTGCATCAAACTGCAACACCGCGAAGTTGCCCTGGCCATTACTTGTAAACGCTGCAGTATTCGCACTTCCGTTGTACGCGATCACGGAGTCGCCCCTACCCCGAGCTACCGTGCCGAAGGTCGGAGCGGTGGAGGGATCGCTGAATGTGACAGACCAGGGGCCGCTGGCCGTAACTTGCAAGCGTGCTGCAGGGGCCGACCCGTCAAAGTCCATTGCTTCCACACCGGCATAGCTGCCAATCGTGTTGACGAGTAGCTCTCTCAGGCTGTTGTCTGAGCCAAGCGTCTGTAGTGCAAAGTTTGACGATCCCGTGTACTTCACCTTCACAAGCGCCGATTCGTTGTTGTACGGGGCGGGGATGGTGAAGACACTGTCTCCATGCCCCGTCTTGGCGAATCCAACCACAGCCGGTACGGTGGGTTTGGCAGTGGGCGCAGCGGTTGGCGCTGCCGTGGGCGCGGCAGTCGGCGCTGTGGTCGCAGTCGAGGATTGGGCGGCCATTGGGGTTGCGGTCGGCACTGGAGTATTGGCGACTGCTGGCCTGTTAGGCGGCGCCGCTATCGCGGCGACGACTATGAGCACGACTAGGGCCGCGACCGATGTCACTGCCCACCACTTCCATGACTTTCGAGGCTTCCACCACGACTTACCGGTTTGCGATGCAGATAGTGATGGCGGCGCGTCCGGGGGAGGTGGTGGCGGTGGCGGGGCGGGTATTTCAGACATTGCTGCGCCTGTGCTGCTACTGAGCCACCGGGGGTAGGTGGAGCGCTAAACGGACAGCAGCAGTGGCGTTGGTCGCAGACTGTCCAGTGGCAAGATCAGCATTCCACGTTGTCTGACCGGGATCAGCGATGAAGTCCTGGATGGCTGAAATCCCAGCCTCGTCGGCTGAGGTAAGAGCGGTGATCTGCGCCTGCACATCAGTTGGCCACGAATAGCTGTAGATCGCGTTCTGTAAGGTCATCAGAGCGGCCACTGACTGCTTCTCGGTGACGGCGAGCTTCGTGTAGAGCGTTCCGGCAGGCTCTTCCTTCGCTACCTTACCCTCGGCAGCGTTGTGCGTGTTCGCCGTGCTCACGTAGAACTGCGCGGCGGCTGCGATGGGATCGACGGTTGGCGAGGGCGTTGGCGGCGGGGTTGGGGCAGCTGTCGGCGTCGATGCCGGTCGCGTCGTTGCGATCGTCGAAGCGCCGCAAGCCGACGGCATGAGGATAGCCGCGCACGGCAGTGGTGCCTTCCTGATGTGTCTCACCACATTCCTCCAGAGGCATCAGCACGAGCGGCCACAGCCGACGTCCCAAAGCCCGTAGTCGAAAGAGTGCGCCTATTGCTGTAACCACGTGTGTTCGCTGGCGTACTAACTTGGGCTATGGCTGACAACGGATTCTCCGGTACGCACAGTTGGCTTTGCGAGGGCGCAGTAGGATTCAGGTGGGCGGTACCTCGGGTCGCATCAGATGAGCATGACGAGCCGGTTGAGTTCGGCACGCAACGTCACGACCACAGCGCGTTCCGCAACATCCGCGTCGTACGCCTTCTCGCCGTCGGGGTCGGGAAATGCGCTGTCGTCGTCCCAGATGATGGCTAGGCGCGGCAGCCAGCAGTGATGCGGGTCGAGCCGTGCGTCGTCACGGATGAAGCGGCGCTCAAGCGCAGCGCCCTCATCGTCATACGCGGCTGCCCACGAAACCAGTTGCCCGTGCCCGTAACGATTGCGTGCCCATCGCAAACCCGGCGACATCGCCGATGTCTTCGAGCCGACGTTGCCGAGCGAGTACAGCCAGTAGAGCGCCTCGCCAGTTTCGGCAAAGATGTCGTCTTCTCGGGCGGACTTCTGTGCCATGCGTTCGAGCGCGGTACGGCAAGCCATGATCAGGCGGCCACACGTGACGAGCTTTCGAGAGCGCGGGCTGCTTTCTACTATGAGAGGCCGATCAGTCACACCGGCAGCCTAGCGGCTGGCGGGGGTGGCTACGGCGGCGCGGGGGAAGAAGCCCGGTTTGCACGCAGCAGACGAGCAGGGCTCAAATGGCGTAAGGCGGCGCGTCAGGTCGGGCTCGGCGACGAAGGCAGTGCCTGCCCTAAGGGAGAGAGCACAACCTGTTCGCCCTGCTGGAGGCCCGAGGTGATCTGCGTCCATTTGTCGCCGGTTAGACCGACGGTTACCGTAGTCGCGTAGGCCGCATGGTTTGACCAAACGTCCACCTGAAGCGCGCCGTTGGCGTTACTGAACACAGCCTGTACTGGCACAGCCAGCACATCCGTGGCCTTGGCGACATCGATGTCCACCGTTGCTGTATACCCGTTGCGCAAGTTCAGATCGGCCGTCCCGATAGCGCTCTCGACATAAAACATGGGCACACCGCCCACCAGTGTTGCGCTCGCCGCAATCGATGTCACCTTGCAGGGAGGATTGAGGCCCGGCAGTGCAGTAACACTGACCGTCCCCGTTTGGCCCACCCGGAGCGTTGCCGTTTCGTTCTCGGAGAACAGCGCCCACACCACGAAGTTCGCGGCACTACCAATGGTGATGAAGCCCTGGCTCCCGCTCGTGGCTCCCGGCCCGGGAGGCCCACTGCCGCCTGCAATGACCCCGTCGCCCACTGCGCCGTTCACAGAGAGGATTGTGCCTGCCTCGGGCGCGATCAGCGACGTCGCGGCCTCCGCTTGGAGGGCGAGCACTAGTTGAAGCTTCGCATTGGCAACCTGCGACTGTGCCGACGCAATCGCAGCGTTCGACCCGCTTGCCTCGGCGACGGCAAGCACTTGTTCCCCTGAGCTGACGAGGGCATGCGCGGCGGTCAAGCTCGCCTGCTGCTTACTATCGTCTAACTTTGCGAGGAGCATGCCTTTGGCCACCTTCTGCCCCGCCTGGACATTGACCGCTGTCACCTGCCCGGCGATACCGAAATTCACATTCAGGTATTGCGAGGGCTGAAGCACGCCCGACGCCGTCGCGACGACGGGGAAGGTTTGCCGCTCCACCGTGGCCAAGGCGGGCTCCTTCTGCGGTTTGGTGAGGTGAGAAAGGAGCAGCGGCCCGACGACGACGATGACGACCACAACGACAACCCCGGCGCCGATCAAGAATCTGCGGAGCAGGGTTTGCCTTCTCATGGGTGCAGTGCTTCTCCCTCGGCTACCCGCATCCCCGTGCCTCCGACAACCCAATCCCGGATTCGAACTCTACGACAGTTCGCGGAGGCTGACTGGAAAAGGCTACCGGGGAGGCCCGTGGGCGACGACTTCCCTCGGCTTCTGAACTTCTAGGGTTTCCTGGGCGTTCCCGTGGGCGTGACGGGGGCATCCTGGGCAGCCATCCGCCGGCGAGTTCGAGGGCGAGGACGAGTTCAGAGCGAACGGCTACCATTTTGTGCCGCCGTTCTGTGCTGCATGGCGCTGGTTGTGGCGCTCCCTGGAAATCGGAGCACTCTCGGGCTGGCACGGCCACCGTGGCGAATTCGATTAGGCTAAGCTAACGCGCTGCGAGTTGCGTGATCCACTCTGTCTGAGGAGGCCGTGAGGTGGCCGGAAGCCTGCTGATCTTCGCGCGCGAGGGTCTCGAGGGCACGCTGATCTGCTCGATCCTGCTCGCCTGCCTCGCCGCGGCGGGCAGGCGGGATCTCTTCGGCTACGTGTTCGCCGGTGCCGGTCTTGCGGTCCTCCTGGCGATCGCGACCGGGGTGGTGCTCTGGGTCGCCAGCCGGGACGCCTTCATCGGGTCGACCCAGCAGACATGGTTCGAGACCGGAGTCTTCGGCGTCGCGGTGGCGGTGCTCACCTACATGACCTTCTGGATGCGCCGCCACAGCCGGAGCATGGGGCGAGAGCTTCGGAACCGGGTGTCCGGCGCGGTCGCCGGCGGCTCCGGGGTCGCTCTGGGCGTCGTCGCCTTTGTCACGGTCGGCCGCGAGGCACTGGAAACCGTGATCTTCCTGCTCGCGATCGCCTACCAGAGCTCGCCGCTCCAGCTCGCGTTTGGTGCGGTCATCGGCATGTGCATCGCGCTCGGCGTGAGCTTCGCGATGTACCGCGTGGGCATTCGCATCAACCTCGGCCGCTTCTTCGCGATCGTGGGCAGCCTGCTCATGGTGGTCGCAGCGGGTTTGCTCGCCGATGTCGTACAGAACCTGCAGGAGCTCGGCGTCCTGCCGGGCGGGTCGATGACCCTGTGGGACATGAGCCGCACCCTGCCGGACAACACCGGGATCGGCGACGTGCTCCACGGGCTCCTCGGCTACAGCGCGGCGCCGACCGCGCTCCAGGCGGTCCTCTGGGTCGCCTTCCTCGCCGTCGGGCTCACGTTGTTTCTGCGCCCGGCGAGGCGACCCGCGGTGCCGCCGCCCGCCTCGGCGGCCGCCGTCTGACCAGGTCGCGATCGCAACCTCGGGCTTGCACGATTGGCACTCGGTTCGTTAGAGTGTTAGCAGTCACCCACTAAGAGTGCTAATACCCCAGGAGGTCCCATCGTGTCCCTCAACCTTCGCCCCCTCGCAGATCGCGTCGTCGTCAAGCCGGTCGAGCGTGACGAGATGACCAAGAGCGGCATCGTGCTTCCCGACACCATCAAAGAGAAGCCCCAGGAAGGCATCATCGAGGCGGTCGGCAACGGCCGCTACAACGAGCAGACCGGCGTTCGGGTCGCGCTCGACGTCAAGGTCGGCGACCGCGTCATGTACGCGAAGTACGCGGGCAGCGAGGTCAAGATCGATGACACCGAGTACCTGATCCTCGCGGAGAAGGACATCCTCGCCGTCGTCGAGAAGAACGGCAAGAAGAGCTAGACAGGGAACATGCCCGCCAAGCAGCTTCGATTCGAGGCGCCTGCGCGCGCCGCGCTCGCGCGCGGCGCTGCACTGGTCGCCGACACAGTCGCGGTCACCCTCGGACCCCGCGGCCGCACAGTCGTGCTCGACAAGAAGTTCGGTCCGCCACTGATCAGCAACGACGGCGTGACCATCGCCCGTGAACTCGAGCTCGAGGATCACTTCGAGAACATGGGCGCGCAGCTGCTCAAGGAAGTGGCGATCAAGACCAACGACATCGCCGGCGACGGCACCACCACCGCGACGGTGCTGGCGCGCGCGATGCTCGATGAGGGACTGCGCAACCTCGCTGCCGGCGCGCCTCCGAACGAGCTTCGCCGCGGCATGATGGCCGCGTCCGATGCCGCCGTCGCGGCCATCCGCTCCCGATCGCTTCCCGTCAAGGGTGGCGACGACATCCGGCGCGTGGCCACGATCAGCTCAGGCGACGAGGCGATCGGCGCCATGATCGCCGACGCCTTCGACAAGGTGGGCAAGGAGGGCGTCGTCTCCGTCGAGGACGGCACCGGCATCGAGACCGAGGTCGAGGTCGTCGAGGGCATGCAGTTCGATCGGGGCTACATCTCGGCGCACCTGGTCACCGATCCGCAGAACATGGAATCGGTGCTCTCGGACGCGCGAGTTCTGGTCACGGATGCCAAGATCTCGGCGGTGCCCGACCTCCTGCCCAGCCTCGAGCTGGTGATGCGCGCGGGACGTCCGCTGCTCATCATCGCCGAGGACGTCCAGGCGGAGGCACTGGCGACCCTGGTCGTCAACCGCGCGCGGGGCACCTTCAGCGCGATGGCGGTGAAAGCGCCTGCCTTCGGCGACCGGCGCGAGGCGATCCTCCAGGACATCGCGGTGCTCACCGGCGCGACGGTGATCAGTGAGAAGACGGGCCTCCGCCTCGACGCCGTGCGCGATGAGCATCTCGGCGTCGCCGGGCGGGTCACGATCACCAAGGACGACACCACGATCGTGCGCGGCGGTGGGACCCGGGCGGCGATCGATGCGCGCTGTGCTGAGATCCGCCAGCAGATGGAGGAGACCACGTCCGACTGGGACCGCGAGAAGTTGCAGGAGCGACTCGCGCGGCTCACCGGCGGGGTCGCCGTGGTCAAGGTCGGCGCCGCCACCGAGGTGGAGATGAAGGAGCGCAAGGCGCGCGTCGAGGATGCGCTCGCGGCCACTCGCGCCGCGATCGAGGAAGGCGTCGTGGTCGGCGGAGGCGTGGCGCTGCTGCGGGCGATCCCGGCGGTCGCGGCACTCGATCTCGCCGGCACGGAGCGGATCGGCGCCGACATCGTCGCCCGCGCCCTCCGCGAACCGCTGCGGATCATCGCCAACAACGCCGGCCTCGAGGGGCAGGTCGTGGTGAACGAGGTGGCCGGGTCCACCGGCGACCGCGGCTTCGACGCCCTCACCGAGACCTACGGAGATCTCATCGAACGTGGGGTGATCGACCCCACCAAGGTGGTCGTCTCGGCACTGACGCACGCGGTGTCGATCGCGACAATCGTGCTCAGCACCGACGCGCTGATCGCCGATGCACCGGAACGGGAGGAGGCCGCCGCGGGCGGCGGTCACTCGCACGGTGGCGGCGGCATGGACGACGACGACATGGACTTCTAGAAGGTCGATCCAAGCAACTCGTCCGGTGCGAAGGTCCGTGACCATGGACGCTGTCGTACCGTTGCGCTGGTCATGCACCGTCCCCATCTGACGCCGGCACACCGCTGACATGTGTGGCATAGCCGGGTTCTGGGGCGCGCCGGACAGCGCGCTGCTGGCGGCGATGACCATCTCGCTGCGCCATCGTGGTCCCGATGACGACGGCCACTTCGAGGACGAGGTCGCCTCGCTGGGATTCCGCCGCCTCAGCATCATCGACCTCGAGCACGGCAACCAGCCGATGTCCATGGATCACGGCCGACTGCAGATGGTCTACAACGGCGAGGTCTACAACTTTCGCGAGCTGCGCGCGCTCCTGGAGGCATGCGGGCACACGTTCCATACGACCTCGGACACCGAGGTCGTCCTCCACGCCTACGCGGAGTGGGGAACGGATTGCTTCCGCCGATTCAACGGGATGTGGGCGCTCGCGATCCTCGATGAGCGTGCCGCCGCTCCCAAGCTGGTGCTCGCACGGGACCACTTCGGCATCAAGCCGCTGTTCTACGCGCGTCATCGCGGACGCACCGTGTTCGCGTCGGAGATCAAGGCGATCCTGCAGGACGAGACCTTCCCGCGCGAGGTCGACGAGCAGCAGATGTACGAGTACCTGCGCTTCGGGCTCTTCGACCACAACGACGGGACCTTCTTCCGCGGGGTGCGCCAGGTCCCTGCCGCAGCTTTCGCGGTCGTCGAGGGCGGCTCCCTTTCGGAGACCACCTACTGGGCTCCGCATCTCTCCGAGGACGGCGACGCCAGTCCCGAGGCGTTCCGCTCGGTCTTCGAGCGTGCGGTGCAGCGACGGCTCGTCGCCGACGTCCCGGTGGGTATCTGCCTGAGCGGTGGCCTCGATTCCTCGTCGATCTGCACGGTGATGGCGCAGCAGCTGCGCGACCACGTCGCCGACACGGAGTCACTCGGGGACCGCCTTAAAACCTTCTCGGCGGTCTTCCCCGGCGACCGGATCGACGAGAGCACCTACATTCAGAGCGTCCTCGACACAACCGGCGCCGACAACAGCACCGTGCAACCGACCGACCAGGACTTCATCCGTGAGCTCGAGGCGTGGGTCTGGCACATGGAGGAGCCCATGGTGTCGTCGGCGCCGTTCGCAATGTGGATGGTGATGCGGCTGGCCAGACGGCAGGTGACGGTCACGCTCGACGGACAGGCGGGGGACGAACTGCTCGCGGGATACGACCACTATCCGTACGTCCTGCTCCGTCAGCTGCTGCGCGAGCGTCGCTACGCCGAGTTCGCGCACGAGGCATGGCTGCTGCGCGACATCGTCGCGCCGCTGGTGCGCCGCCGCCTTCGTGAGCGCGGTCAGCGCGTCGACGTCGCATCACTGCTGTCGCCGACGTTCTCCAAGGGGCGCCGCCCACCTGAGGACGATCGAGTCGCCGACGACCTCAAGCGACGCCTGCTCCAGGACTTCCGCACCTACAGCCTGCCGCCCCTGCTCCGCTACGAGGACAGGGCCTCGATGGCGCATTCCCTTGAAGCCCGGCTGCCTTTCCTCGACCAGGAGCTGGTCGAGTACATCCTCACCCTCCCGCGGACCGCAATCATCCACAACGGCTGGACCCGCGCGATCGTTCGCGATGCGCTCCACGGCGTGCTGCCCAGGAAGGTGGCGCGGCGCCGCAAGAAGATCGGCTTCACGACCCCTGAGTTCCGCTGGTACCGGCGCCAGCGCGCCGTGCTGCAGAGCCTGATGCGATCACCGTCGTTCCGCGCGCGTCCCTACTGGAAGGCCGCGGCGGTGGCCGAGGGGTTCCGCCGCGCCTGCGCCGGCGAGGTCGAGGAGTTGATGTTCTTCTGGCGCGCCGTCAACGCCGAGGTGTGGTTGCGGATCTACATCGACGGCGCGACCCGTGCCCTCGACGAAGACAGCTACTTGGGCGGTTTCGTGCGCCGTGGCGACCGTGCCACGGCGGCGACCGTGGCGAATGGCGGTGCGTTGCTCGAGGCAGCCCGGCTCAACTGGGGCCGGCACCTCTTCCTCGAGGACAAGGGCCGGATCTGGGCGCGCTTTCCCCTGCGTTCGACGTTGATCATCCCCGGGAGCGACCTCGTCGAGGTGCTCTGCGACAGCCTCGACCGGTTCCAACGCGAGGGGGTCGCCGTCGAGGACGGGGATGTGCTGCTGATCAGCGAGAAGGCGCTCGCGATCAGCCAGGGGCGCTCGCATCCCATCGAGGACATACCCGTGTCGCGGGCCGCGCGATGGCTGTCGCGATATGTCAGCCACGAGCCGACCGGGGTCGGTCTGGCCCACCCGACGACCATGCAACTGGCGATCGACGAGGCTGGCGTTCCCCGCATCCTGCTCGCCGCCGCGGCGGCTGCGGTCACCCGGCCGCTGGGCATGCACGGCGTCTTCTACCGGGTCGCCGGACACGGGGTCAACGCCATCGACGGTCCCTCGTCGCTCAATCTCCCGCCCTACGACCGCTGGGCAACCATGTCGCCGAGCGATGCGCCGGGAGAGGCGGTGCGAATCGCGGCGGAGGTGCGCCGGCGCACTGGACGCCGTGTCGCGGTCGCGATCATCGACGCCAACGACATGGCCGCCGAGGTGCTCGCGGCCGTCGACGTCGACACGTCCGAGGTGCTCGCCATGGTCGCCGACAACCCGCTTGGGCAGTCCGACGAGCAGACGCCCTTCGGGCTCGTCCGTCGGGTTGCGCCGGTTGGCGCGGATGCCAGAGCGCGGGAGCCCGTGCCGGTCGGAGCGTGAGCACGGCGGCCGAAGGCCTCCTCCGTTGGGTGGAGATCGATGTCGACGCCCTGGCGCGCAATGCCGAGGTGATGAGGGCCGCGGCCCACCCTGCCGAGGTGATGGCCATGGTCAAGTCGAACGGCTACGGGCACGGGATGGTGATCGCGGCACGGGCGGCGCTCGACGGTGGGGCGACCTGGCTCGGCGTGTACACGCCGCAGGAAGCGCTCGCCCTGCGAAGCGCCGGTGTGCGTGTGCCGATCCTGGTCGTGGGCTGGAGCCCGGCGACGGCGCTCGCCGCGCTGGTGGCCGCTGATGTCGACGTCAGCGTCTTCGACGCGGACGGCGTCCGCCAGCTTGCGGCCACCGCGGCGGCCACCGAGGGCAGGGGTCGCGCCCACGTGAAGATCGACACCGGGCTGCACCGCCTCGGCGCGCTCCCCGAGACGCTGGACTCGCTCGTGGGCGCCCTGCGCGAGGCGGGGACTCGCGTCGAGGTGGCCGGAGTCTTCACGCACTTCGCCGACCCCGGCGGGGATCCCGCCTTCACCGTCGCGCAGCACGATCGCTTCCTGGAGGCGGTCGAGGCGCTGCGCGCGGTGGCGCCTCACCCGTTACTGCACACGTCGGGGAGCGCGTCCGTGCTCGCGCAACCGGCCATGCACCACGACCTGGTGCGGGTCGGTATCGCGCTCTACGGCTATCCGCCGGTGCCCGGGCCGACGGCGCTGCGCATCGCCATGCACGTCTTCTCGCGCGTGGCCCAGGTGCGCACGCTGGCGCGAGGCGAAACGGTCGGATATGGACGTACGTGGCGGGCGGCGACGTCGCGCCGCATCGCCACCGCCACGATGGGCTACGGCCAGGGGCTGCCGCGCTCACTGTCCAACCGCGGGCACATGGCGATTCGCGGCCGCCGCTGCGCGATCGTCGGCACCGTGAGCATGGATCAGGTAACGGTTGACGTCACCGACGTCGACGGCATCGAGGTCGGAGACACCGCGATGTTCATCGGGCACCGGGGCGGCGTGCGCATCGGCGCGGATGAGGTGGGGGACCTCACCGGGACACTGCCGCACGAGGTGCTGTGCGGGATCAGCGAGGGGATCGAGCGGCTGCCTGGCACCGCTGCCGCTGCGGTACCGTGAGGGTATGAGCCGCCCGGTGCAAGTCGCCGTTGCCCAGTACGAGCCGCGTGTCGGCGAGCTCGACGCGAACCTCGCGCAGGCGGTGCGCTGGGCGACCGCCGCGGCGACCCAGGGTGCGGATCTCATCGTGCTGCCGGAGCTGGCGTCCAGCGGGTATGCGTTCGTCGACGAGGGGGAGGCGCAGCGCGCTGCCGAGGACCCCGACGACGGGCCGATGGTGCGCGCCCTCCGCGACGTGTGCGCCGCGAACGGATGTCACATCGTCGCCGGGCTCAACGAGCGCGACGGCGGCTGCCGGCACAACAGCGCCGTGCTCGTCGGTGCCTCGGGACGCATGGCCACCTACCGCAAGCTCCACCTCTTCTTCAACGAGCGGACCTGGTTCGAGGCGGGTGCGGAGCTGCCCATCGTCGACCTGCCCATCGGCCGTGTCGGCATGATCATCTGCTACGACCTCTGGTTCCCCGAGCCGGCCCGTGCGCTCGCGCTCGCCGGGGCGGAGATCATCGCTGTCCCGACCAACTGGGTGGCGTCTTTCAAGCGCACCGTCTGGGACGATCGCGGCTATTGCCAGGGCGACTACGTGGCGATGGCAACGGCGGCCCAGAACGGCGTCGTGATGGCCTGCGCCGACCGGGTCGGCACCGAGCGCGACGTTCCCTTCCTCGGCGCCTCGATCATCGTGGGCGCCGACGGCTGGCCGGTGGCCGGCCCGGCGAGCAAGGACCGGGAGGAACTGCTGGTCGCGGACGTCGACCTCAACTCGGTCGATCGCGCGAGAATCGCACCCCGCGCAACCACCTGCTTACCGACCGGAGGCCGGACGCCTACCACACCACAGCGCCGGCAGCTGGGGCACCCGTCTGAGCGCGACGATCGGGGCAACCGCCCTGCTCGAGGACCTGAACCCACCCCAACGCGAGGCCGTGGAGGCGCCGGACGGCCCGCTGCTCATCTTCGCGGGAGCTGGAAGCGGCAAGACCCGGGTGCTCACCCACCGGATTGCCTACGTCATCGCGACCCGTCGAGTGCGGCCTGACGAGATCTGCGCGGTCACCTTCACGAACAAGGCGGCGCGCGAGATGCGCGCTCGCGTCGAGCAACTCATCGGCGACAGCATCAAAGGCATGTGGCTGGGGACGTTCCACTCCCTCGGCGCCCGCATGCTGCGGCGCGATGGCGATGCGATCGGCATTCCCCCGGGGTTCACCATCTACGACGAATCGGACCGGCTCGCTGCGATGCGCAACGCGCTGCGCGCTGAGGGGATCGACGAGAAGCGGTTGAGCGCCAGCCGCGTGGCCCACGCGATCAGCGCCGCCAAGAACGAGATGATCGACGCGCGCGACTTCCAGGCACGGGCGACAGGGCCCATCGACGAGCAGGTCGCGCGCATCTACTTCGCCTACGAGACCGAGCTCGATGCCGCTTCGGCACTCGATTTCGACGACCTGCTGCTGCGCGCGGTCGTGCTGCTGCGTGACGACGAATCGGTCCGCGAGCGCTACCAGGACCGGTTTCTGCACCTCTTCGTCGACGAATACCAGGACACCAACCGGGCGCAGTACGAGCTGGTCAAGATCCTCGCGGCGAAACATCGCAACGTCACTGTGGTCGGTGATGACGATCAGTCCGTGTTTGCCTTCCGCGGAGCTGATGTACGCAACATCCTCTCCTTCAAGCGTGACTTTCCTGATACGAAAACGGTGACGCTGGAACAGAACTATCGATCCACGCAGCCGATCCTCGACATCGCGCACGCGGTGATCCGCAACAACACCGAACGCGCCGAGAAACGGCTCTGGACCGAGCGAACGGTTGGAGATCCGGTGCGCCTCATCTCCGTGTACGACGAGCGCGAGGAGGCGCTCGCGGTCGGCGCCGAGATCGAGAATCTCATCGGGCGCGAGGGAGTCTCACTCTCGGAGTGCGCGGTCCTCTACCGCACCAACGCGCAGTCCCGTGCCTTCGAGGAGGTGTTCCTGCGTCGAGGGATCCCCTATCAGCTCGTCGGCGGATTGCGCTTCTACGACCGCCGCGAGGTCAAGGACGTGCTCGCATACCTTCGGCTCTGTGTCAACCCACGCGACGCGGTGTCGTTCGCGCGCGTCGTGAACACACCCCGGCGCAAGATCGGGGACCGCAGCGTCGCCGAGTTGGAGAAGCTCGCCCGCAAGAAGGGATTGAGCCCGCTCGAGGCCGCGCAGCGGCTCGACGTCGACGATGCGATCGGACCGGCCGCGATGAGCGCGTTGCGAGCGTTTGCGGGGCTGATGGAGCGGCTGAGTGCCGACGCCCAACGCGTGCCATTGCCCGTGCTCATCGAACGCGTGCTTGACGAGACGGGGTACCGCGAGATGCTCCAGGACGGCACCCAGGAGGGAGTGGAACGCTGGGCGAACGTCCTCGAGCTCGCCGGGCTCGCAGGTGAGTACACCGACGTGCCCCCACCCGACGGGCTGGTGCAGTTTCTCGAGAACGTCGCCCTGGTCAGCGACGTCGACACCATGCGCGACGATGCGCCGGGCGTGACGCTGATCACCCTGCACATGGTCAAGGGGCTCGAGTTCGGCGTCGTGTTCATCGCCGGCATGGAGGAGGGGCTCCTCCCGCATTCCCGGGCGCTGGAGGAAGGCGATGCCGGCATCGCCGAGGAGCGCCGCCTGACCTACGTCGGGATCACCCGCGCGCGCCGGCGCCTGTACCTCCTTCATGCCTTCCGGCGTCACCTGTACGGCAGCGCGCAGCTCGCGGAGGCATCGCGATTTCTCGGCGAGATCCCGAGGGAGATGATCGAGGTGGCGGTGCGCCCGGGGGCGCCGTCACTGGGCGACATCCGCGCCTCTGGCACGGTGCGGCGCGCCGTCGTCGGGTACGCGACGCGACCCAATCCGGTCACCCTCGCTCCCCAGCGATTCAGCGAGGGCATGCGCATCGGCCATCAACGCTACGGCGACGGCACGGTGTTGAAGAGCACGATGACCAGGGCGGGAGAGGAGCTGGTCATCAAATTCGACGAGCACGGCGTCAAGATCTTCGCGGTCGCCGACGCGACACTCTGGCCGCTGGGGGAGTCATGACAGGTGGCGTTGCGCAGTCGAAGCAGGCTCGCGAGCGGGTGCTCGCGCTCCGCGCCGAGCTGGAGCATCACTCTCGCCAGTACTACGTGCTCGACTCACCGAGCTCACCGACGCCGAGTACGACGTTATCTTCCGCGAGCTCGTCGATCTCGAGGCAGCACACCCGGAATTGCAGAGCCCCGATTCTCCGACGCAGCGCGTCGGCGGCGAGCCGGCCGCCAGCTTCAGCAAGGTCCGCCATCGGACCGCGATGCTGAGCCTCAACAACGCGTTCGGCCCCGACGAGGTGCGTGACTTCGGAGTCCGGGTCGAGCGCTCGATCGGCCCGGTGAGCGGCTACGTCTGCGAGCTGAAGATCGATGGGCTCGCCATGTCGATCACCTACCGGAAGGGCGCCTTCGTGCGCGCGGCGACGCGGGGGAACGGTGTCGAAGGCGAGGACGTCACCGCCAACGTGCGCACCATCCGCTCGGTGCCGATGACGCTGGTGCCGGTCGATGGCGGGCTGCCCGATGAGCTCGAGGTCCGAGGCGAGGTCTACCTCCCGAAAGCCGCCTTCGCCGCGACCAACGCCCGTCTCGAGGAGGCCGGCAAGGCCGGATACGCGAACCCTCGCAACGCCGCCGCCGGCGCGGTGCGCCAGCTCGATCCCTCGGTCACCGCCGGGCGCGGGCTGCAGACCTTCATGTACCAGATCGATCCGCCCGGAGCCGCGCGGAGTCCAGGCGGACGTGCTCGACACCCTCGAGGCGCTGGGCCTTCGCGTCAATCCGCACCGCCAGCTCGCCGGTTCGATCGACGAGGTGCTCGCCTTTCTGGAACAGTGGTCGGAGCGGCGCCATCAGCTCGACTACGACACCGACGGCGTGGTGATCAAGGTTGCATCGCTCGCCGAGCAGGCCGAGCTGGGTCAGATCTCGCGCGCGCCGCGCTGGGCGATCGCGTACAAGTTCCCGCCGGAGGAGCACGAGACCCAGGTGCTCGACATCCACGTGCAGGTGGGACGGACCGGGGCGGTGACCCCGGTGGCGATCCTCGAACCGACGGTCGTCGCGGGATCGACGGTTCGTCGCTGCACGTTGCACAACGAGGACGAGGTCGCGCGCAAGGACGTGCGCATCGGCGACACGGTGCTGCTCCACAAGGCGGGCGACGTCATTCCCGAAATTGTTCGCGTGGTGCTGGAGAAGCGCCCCAAGGGCGCGTCGCCGTGGCAGATGCCCGAGCGCTGTCCTGCGTGCGACACCCAACTGGTCCGCGAGCCGGGAGAGGTGGTGCGGCGCTGTCTCAACCCGCTCTGCCCCGCCCAGCGCCGCGAGCGGCTGCTGCATTTCGCCGCTCGCGGCGCGATGAATATCGAAGGCCTCGGACCCGCGATCGTGGATCAGCTCCTGGATCTCGGGTACGCCACCGAGCCCGCCGACCTCTTCCGAGTGACCGCTGAGCAGCTGCTGACGCTCGACGGATTTGCGGATCGTTCGGCGACCAAGCTGGTGGAGTCGATCGCGTCCCGGCGTCGAGTGCCGCTGGCGCGATTCATCAACGCGCTCGGCATCCGTCATGTGGGCGAGCACACCGCTGACACCCTTGCCGTCCACTTCGGCAGTATCGAGGCGCTCGCATCCGCCACCGAGGACGACCTGCTGGCCGTGGAAGGGATCGGCGCCATCGTGGCGGCGCACGTCGCCGCGTGGTTCGCGTCGCCGGAGGGGCGCGAGGTGCTCGAGCATCTCCGGTCGGTGGGTGTGGACCCGGAGCACGCTGCGGGCGGGGGCGGCCCATGGAGCGGGCAGACCTGGGTGCTCACGGGCAGCCTCGACGGCATGAGCCGGACCGATGCAAAGTCACGCATCCGGGCCCTGGGGGGCAACCCGACGTCTAGCGTGAGTCGCAAGACCCATACGGTGGTTGCCGGTGCGTCGCCGGGGAGCAAGCTCGAGAAGGCCCAGCGGCTTGGGGTGCGGGTGCTCGACGAGGCCGCGTTCCTCACCGAGCTGGCACGCGCCGAGGGGGCCGGCTGAGCCGCGATACAGTGGCCGCAATGGTGCCGACTCGGCGCTCGGAGCGCCTGCTCGATGACCCCGCACTCCTGAAGGCCCGGCTTCGGGCATCCCCGAGCGGTCCGGGCGTGTACGTGATGCGCGGGACGGACGCCCGCGTGATCTACGTGGGCAAGGCCGCCAACGTGCGCAACCGTCTTCGCTCCTGGTTCAGCGGAGTCGACACGTTGCAGCCCCGCACCCACCAGCTCATCGTCAGCGTGTTCGACTTCGAGGTGATCGCGTGCCAGAGCGAGCACGAGGCGCTGGTGCTCGAGAACTCGCTGATCAAGCAGCACCGGCCTCGATTCAACGTGCGGCTCAAGGACGACAAGAGCTATCTCTACCTCAAGATTCCCCGCCCCGGCGTGCACGATGCGGTGGCGCCGGGCACCGCGCGCGAGGAGGTGCGCAAGCCGCGCGGCAAGAGCGCCGAGGGCGCCACCCTGTTCCCCCGTCCGTACTACACGCGCAAGGTGATCCGCGACGGGGCGCGATACTTCGGCCCGTACACGAGCGCGCAGTCGTTGCGGACCACGGTTCGCTCGCTGCGCACCATCTTTCCGTTTCGCACCTGCAGCGACGAGATCTTCCGGCGCGGCCGCGTCTGTCTCGACTACCACATCAAGCGCTGCTCGGGGCCGTGCGAGGGCAAGATCGACGGCCCCGCCTACGCGGAGATCCTCGAACAGGTTCAGGAGTTCATGGAGGGACGTTCCGAGGCGCTCCACGACGAGCTGCGCGACCAGATGGACGCCGCGGCGGACAACCGCGACTACGAGCTGGCTGCGCGGTTCCGTGACCGCCTGCGCGCCATCGAGCGCATCAGCGAACGCCAGACGGTGTTGCGAGGAGCTCGCTCCGATGAGGACTGCATCGCGGTTGCGCTGGAGGCGGGCCGTGCGATGGTCGCCGTGCTCAGCATCCGCCAGGGTCGGGTCATGGCCATGGAGACCCACGAGCTGGAGGGTGTCGCCGGCCTCGATGCGGCGGCCTGTCTCAGCGGATTTCTGCCCCAGTACTACGCGAGCGTGACGTCAACTCCGCGCCGGCTGCTGGTATCTGATGAAACCGATGGGCGCGAGGTGCTCGAGGAGTTTCTCGCGGAGCAGCGCGGCGGTCCGGTCGAGGTGCACGTTCCCAAGCGCGGCGACGGCCGCCGGCTGGTCGCCCAGGCGGCCGAGACGGCGCTGGTCGCGCTTCGCCAGCAGCGGATCGTTGACGACTACGACGCCGCCAAGACCGAGGCGTTGCTGGACGACCTTGCGGCCCGGTTGCACTTGCCGTCGCCACCCCGGCGCATCGAGTGCTACGACATCAGCAACACGATGGGGACGAACTCGGTCGGCTCGATGGTGGTCTTCGAAGAGGGGCGCCCCGCCCCCGCGCACTACCGCCACTTCGGCATCAAGACCGTCGAGGGTTCCAACGACTTCGCTTCGATCGAGGAGACGCTGCGCCGCCGGTTCAGGCGCCTCGGCCCGAGGGTCGACGGCGTCGATGGTGATGTCCCGGTGCTCGATCCGGCCGGTGCCAACGGCGCCGAGGAGCGCCCGCGCCGGACGTCGCGCGGCGCCGGCGACGACGCCGATCTCAGCTTCTCGGTGTTGCCGGACCTGATCCTCATCGACGGCGGCAAGGGTCAGCTCACCGCGGCGGTGCACGCGCTGCGCGAGGCGGGCCTGGAGCGCGTCCCGGTTTTCGGACTCGCGAAGCGCAACGAGGAACTCTACAAGCCGGGGCGCGCGCGCCCGATCATCATCGAGCGCGACAGCCCGACGCTCTTTCTGGTGCAGCGAGTGCGCGACGAGGCGCACCGCTTCGCGATCACACACCATCGGGCCCGCAGAAGCAAGGCCGCGCTGCGCTCCAGGCTCGATTTCGTGCCGGGGCTCGGCCCGGTCCGGCGGCGCGCGTTGCTGCGTCAGTTCGGCAGCGTCGACGCTATTCGCGAGGCGCCCCTGGAGCAGCTCACGACTGTGGTCCCGCGGCCCGTGGCGCTGCGGGTGAAGGAGCTGCTGTGAGCGAGGCGCCCGGCCCGGACAAGTCGCCGTCGCCCACCGCGATCCGCGTGTCGATGTCGTCCTTCGGCTTCAAGTTCGGCGTACCGGCCGAGGCCGAGTGGATGATCGACGTGCGCATGGTGCGCAACCCCTTCTGGGTGCTCGAGCTGCGACCTCACACCGGGCTCGATGCACCGGTCCGCGAGTACGTGCTCGGGGATCCCGTGGCGCGCGAGCTCATCGACCGCTCCCACGCGCTGCTGCTCTGGTCCGCGCAGCGCTTCGCGGAGCGCGGACGGGAGCAGCTGCATTGTGGTGTCGGGTGCACCGGAGGCAGGCATCGGTCGGTGGCGATCGTCGAGGCTCTCGCGACCCGACTGCGTCACGACGGGCTCGATGTGGCGGTGAGCCATCGCGACGTCGACAAGCCGGATCCGCGCTGGTGACTGCCTGCGCCGCTCGGACCGGCGTGCCAGTGCGAGGACGGTATATGGATGGATAGCGCGCAATCTTTCACGCAGCGGGTGGTGGCCGAGCTCGCCCCGCACACTCCGCTGCTGAGCTGCTGCCGGCGCTCCCTTGTTGAGGGAGTGGCGCTGGTCACGGCGCAGGCCGGCGCGATCGCGACCACACGTCCGGTCGCGGCTCGCGCCGCCATGCAGGCGCTCCACGCGGAACGCATCACTGCTCACGTGTCCAGGGTCCCGGCGGCGCGGCGTACGCAGTACGTGCTCATCGGCATCGAACCCGAGGTGCCGCGACCATCGTCGGAGCGCGTGTGCTGCGCCCGAAGCCGCCTCCGCGGCGCATTTCTCAGCGCCGGCCGTCTGATCCGGCCCGACGGAGAGCCGTACCTCGAGATCGGCTGCGCCGAGGAGGCCGGCGCCGCGAAGCTCTGTGCCGACTTTGCGACCCTCGGCGTGGACGCGTGCATCCGCTGCCGTCGCGGTCGCTGGATGGTCACGGTCAGATCCGGACCAGGCGTCGGCGCCGCGCTGAGCTCGATCGGCGCCCAGGCCGGTCGACTGAGCTTCGAGTCCGGACGGGTCGTCCGCGAGGTGCGCAGCGGCGTCAACCGGCGGCTCAACGCCGAGACGGCGAACCTTCGCCGGACCGCCGCGGCGGGAGTGCGCCAGCTCGAATCGATCGCCGTCCTCCACGCGGACCTGGCGCGGTGGGAGATGCTCCCTCCTGCCGTTCGTGAGGCTGCGGCGCTGCGGGCTCGCCACCCGGACGATGACCTGGCTCAGCTGGCGGCGCGGGCCGGATGCAGCCGTCCGGCGATGGCCGGTCGCCTGCATCGCCTCGTCGCCGCGGCAGGCGTGACCGGTGATAGGGTGGAAGCAGCTCGGTGAGCGTGCAGTCGCGCCACCGCATTGGCGATGATCCGACGCGAGGAGGTTGTCCGGTATGGGCGTGAGAGTTGGCATCAACGGCTTCGGCCGGATTGGTCGAAACGTGTTGCGCGCCGCCAGAGAGCGCTCACCCGATCTCGAGATCGTTGCGGTCAACGACATCACCACACCCGAGATGCTGGCCCACCTCCTCAAGTACGACAGCGTGCTCGGCCGCTTTCCCGGGACTGTTGCTGCCGATACTGACACCATCACGGTGGATGGCCATGTGCTCAAGGTGCTGGCCGAGCGCGACCCGCACCGCCTTCCATGGGGAGATCTCGGCGTGGACATCGTGGTGGAGTTCGACCGGGCTCTTCAGCGACGCCGAGCGGGCGAGAGGGCACCTCGAAGCCGGAGCGCGCAAGGTGGTGATCACCGCTCCCGCCAAGAACGAGGATCTCACGGTCTGCATCGGCGTCAACGACTCGATGTACAACCCCGCGGAGCACCACATCATCTCCAACGCCTCCTGCACCACCAACTGTCTCGCGCTGGTCGCCAAGGTGCTCAGCGACTCCTTCGGCATCGAGACCGGATTCATGACCACGATCCATGCGTACACGAAGGATCAGGTGATCCTCGACGCGCCCCACGAGGACAAGCGCCGTGCCCGCGCCGCAACGCTGTCGATCATCCCCACCACCACCGGCGCCGCCAAAGCGGTATCGCTGGTGCTCCCCGAGCTGAAGGGCAAGTTCCATGGCATCTCGCTCCGCGTTCCCGTGCCCGACGTGAGCCTGGTCGACCTCACCGCGACGCTGACGAAGAGCGCGACCGCGGAGGATGTCAACGGCGAGATGCGCGAGGCCGCAAGCGGCAAGCTCGAAGGCATCCTCGCCGTCAGCGAAGAGCAGCTCGTCTCCGTGGACTTCCTCCACGACCCGCACTCGTCGATCCTCGACGCGCCGTCGACGATGGTGCTCGGGGATCACACCGTCAAGGTGCTGTCCTGGTACGACAACGAGTGGGGCTACTCGTGCCGTGTCGTCGACCTCGTCGACCTGATCGCGTCCCGGCTCTGGGCCCTGATGCCTGTGCTGAACAAAGCGACCATCGACGACATCGACGTTCACGGCAAGCGCGTGCTCCTCCGTGAGGACCTCAATGTGCCGATGCGCGATGGGGCCATCGCCGACGATCGCCGTATCAGGGAAGCCATCCCCACCATCGAGGCCGTGCGCTCCGGGGCGCCCGCCTCATCATCGTCGCCCACCTGGGCCGGCCCAAGGGCGGATCGACGACAGCGCCCGCCTCGGCCCCATCGCCGCGAGGCTGGGCAGCATGCTCGGCGCCGATGTGCGCCTTGCCTCCGATGTCGTCGGTGACAGCGCGCAGAGCATGGTGGCGTCGCTTCGCGAGGGCGACGTGGGGATGCTCGAGAACGTTCGATTCGAGCCGGGGGAAGAGGCCAACGACCCCGCGTTCGCACGCCAGCTGGCCGCGTTCGGTGACGTCTTCGTCAACGACGCCTTCGGCACCGCCCACCGCGCCCACGCGTCGACCGAGGGCGTCGCGCATCTCCTCCCCGCGGTCGCCGGCAAACTGATGGCGCGTGAGCTGGAGATGCTCGGCGGCGTGATGGACAACCCACGCGCTCCCGTGGTCGCGATCGTCGGCGGCTCCAAGATCTCCACCAAGGTTGGGGTGCTGGACCATCTCCTCGACCGTGTCGACGTGCTCTGGGTCGGGGGCGCGATGGCCTGCACGTTCTACCGTGCTCTGGGCGAGAGCACCGGGACGTCCCTGGTCGAGGAGGAGCAGATCGAGACCGCGCGACGTTGCTGGACGGCGCGGCGGGACGGCGCGCGGATCTGCGTTTGCCGGTCGACGCCGTCGTGACCGAGCGGATCGATGGCGGTGCGCCGGCCCAGGTCGTCGCCTGGAAGGCGATCCCGGACGGGTGGATGGTCGTGGACGCCGGCCCCGACACCGTGAGCGCATCGCCGCCGACTGTCGTGCGGGCCGGGACGATCATCTGGAACGGTCCCCTCGGCATTTACGAGATTCCGGCCTTCGCCGCGGGCACGCGAGACGTGGCGCGCGCCGTGGCAGCATCGCAGGCCACGAGCGTGATCGGTGGAGGCGACCTCGCGGCCGCCGTCCAGGACGCGGGTGTTGCTGACAAGATGAGCTTTATCAGCACGGGTGGCGGCGCGACCCTCGAGTTCCTCGAGGGCAGGACGCTGCCGGGCGTCGCCGCGCTGCGTGACCGCGAGGTCGCCCGTCGTTGACGGCGGGCCCACCGCCGGGTCGACTTCGATGCCCCTGGTGGCCGGGAACTGGAAGATGCACACGAACGTCGCCGATGGGGTGGAGCTCGCTGCAGCGGTCTGTGCGTCGGTGTCGCGCATCCGGGGGTGGAGATCGCTGTTCTTCCGCCCTTTACGCACCTTTTCGCCTTGCGACCCATTCTCGATGGCACCGGGGTGCTGCTCGGCGCTCAGAACGTTTTCTGGGAGGAGGCCGGCGCCTACACGGGCGAGATCTCGGCGTCGATGCTCGCCGGGCTGTGCGACCTGGTGCTGGTGGGACACTCCGAGCGGCGTCACATCTTCGGCGAGACCGACGGCGACGTCGGAAGGAAGTTCGTCGCCTCGCTCGGCGAAACGATTGCGAGTTATCCTTGCGGTGGGAGAGACCGGCGACGAGCGCGATGCGGGCCAGACGTTTGCCGTCGTCGACCGTCAGCTGGACGCTGTGTTCAGCGCGATCGTCGATCCGATGCCCACCGATGCATACGTCATCGCGTACGAGCCGGTGTGGGCGATCGGTACCGGGCGCACGGCGACGCCCGACCAGGCTCAGGAGGTCACCGCCCACATCAAGGCGCACCTCAGCCCGAGGTTTGTCGAAAGCACCGCCGCGGGTGCTCTACGGCGGCAGCGTCACGGCCGTGAACGCTGCCTCGCTTTTCGCGGAGCAGGACATCGACGGCGCACTTGTGGGCGGCGCCAGCCTGCGCGTGGCGGAGTTCGCCACGATTGTCGCGGCGGCCGCGGACTCCTGGGCCGAGCGCGGATGAGCCGTCACGGCACGGTGTCGTGACCGGGGTACGACCGTTTGCCCTGGTCATCCTTGACGGGTGGGGGTGCAACCCGGATCCGTTCGGCAATGCGATTGCGGCGGCGGCCACGCCGGAAATCGACCGGCTGGAAGCCCGATGGCCGCACACGCAGGTGGCGGCAAGCGGCGACGCGGTGGGATTACCGCCCGGACAGCAGGGGAACTCCGAGGTGGGTCATCTCACCATCGGCGCGGGCCGGCGCGTGTTGCAACCCCTGTCTCGGGTGAACCATGCCATCGCCGACGGAAGCTTCTTCGAGAACCCGGCCCTGTGCGAGGCGATGGACCGGGCTCGCGATCGTGGTGCCGCACTCCACTGCCTCGGCCTCATCTCTCCGGGTGGCGTGCACAGCCACCAGGATCATGCCGTCGCGCTGGCCGAGCTGGCGCAGCGCCGAGGGCTGCGCTCGGTGTGGTTTGACGCCTTCCTCGATGGTCGCGACGAGCCACCGACCAGCGCCGCCGGCTTTCTCCGCCGGTTCATCGACGAGCTGGGTCGCGCCGGGGTGGGTGCGGTGGCCTCCGTCTCGGGCAGGTACTTCGCCATGGACCGCGACCGGCGCTGGGACCGGACGTCGAGGGCGTATGAAACCATCGTCGGCGCGGGCGACGGCACCGCCGTCGACGCGGTCGCGTACATCGAGGACCAGTACGCCGCCGGCGTGACCGACGAGTTCGTGCCGCCCGTCTCGATCCTCCACGGCGGCAGGCGCATCCGCATCGAGAACGACGACTCGATCATCTTCTTCAACTTCCGTCCCGATCGCGTCCGTCAGCTTTGCCACGCGCTGATCGACACGGTCGTTCGACGGCTTCACGCGGACGAGGGTGCTCAGCGACGTCGAGCTCGTGACGTTCACGGAATACGAGCGCAACCTTCACGGCGCGGATCGCGTTTCCGCGAGAGGATGTCAAGCACACGCTCGGTGAGATGGTGAGCCTGGCGGGTCTTCGCCAGTTCCACGTCGCCGAGACCGAGAAGTATGCGCACGTCACCTACTTCATCAACGGCGGACGCGAACGGCCCTTCGACGGCGAGGAGCGTTTCCTGGTCCCCTCACCGCGGATACCGACCTACGACACCATGCCGGAGATGAGCTCCGCGGGCGTCGCCGACGCCGTGATCGCGCATGTTGCGGCGGGCGGCGAGGCGTTGATCGTGGCCAACTTCGCCAACGCCGACATGGTCGGACACACCGGTGATTTCGCCGCGACCGTCCGCGCCGTCGAATGCATCGACGCGTGCATCGGCCGTATCTGGCGCGCCATCGAGCCCGCGCACGGGGGGCTGCTCATCACCGCGGATCACGGCAACGCCGAGTACAAGGTTGATCGACGCGACGGATCGATCCTGACCGCACACACGACGAGCCCCGTCCCCGTGGTGGTGTGCGGGGCCGGCGGCGACGGCTCGCTCCGCGACGGTGGTGGCTTGCGCGACATCGCTCCCACCGTGCTGAGCGCGATGGGACTGGCCGTCCCGGAGGACATGAGCGGACGATCGCTGTTCGACCGCTGACCTCGCGACTTACCGGGGAGTGGGACTCGCCGGCGCGAACGGCACTGGTTCGATCTGATCGATAGGGTGTGGTCCGCTCTGCCAACCGTCGCCGGGGCCGAGGGTCAGCCGGCAGGCGCCGCCGGTCGCGGCATCGCAGCCGACCGGCTGGGTGTGCACTGCGATCCCATCGCTCCAGCTCACCGAGATCGTGATCGTGAACGTCTCGGTCGCCGTGATCGTCGCCCCGGTCGACACCGTGGCATACGCATGGCTCACCTGGCACGGGTCCGTCCAGCGCTGCGCCGACGGTTCGTACGCCGGCAGGCTCGCCGGGCCACGCTCGACCGGACCCGCGACCGTGGTGCTCATTCCGTCGCCCCAACGCCACGTGACCGGTCCGGGGGTGATGGTGACTTCGTACAGCAGGAAGAAGGTGTAACCGCCAACCCGCGTCGCGCTGAGGGCGTGCAACGGCACGGCCGCCGTGGGGACGTCCGACGGCGTCCACGCGCATGTGGGAATGTGGACGAAGGTGCGCGCGGTCGGCGCGGGTCCGGGAAGCGTTGCCACGCTGCCGATGGTCCACGCGCCGGTCAGAGCCGCCACCAGGTCCGCCCCGGTCGGGAAGGGGGGTGTGGTGAGCACCGATTGCGACGGCGAGGGTGGCGAAATATCCCCCGCGAGGTATGGGGAGCTGAACGCGAAGATCGCTCCGACGCAACTCCCGCCGTACGGTGCCACGGTGTGCGCATCCTGCCAGGTGCCACGGACGCGCAGGAATGCGGTGACGGCGACCAGGTGCCCACCGACGTTGGCGGCAGTGGCGGGGCTTCCCACGGCGATGGCGAGCGGATCGCCACCGGGTGGAATGGCGTCGACGGCGGCGTACCCGAACGGCGCGTCAACGCCGTCGTAGCCGCCGAGCTTGTTGATCGTGAAGCTGGGATGTATGGCAAGCACCGCGATGACCCCGCCGCCCGGACCGGGCGAGCCCGGTCCGATGTGAAAGATGTTGGGAGCCGGGCAGGACATCCCCTGGGGATCGGGACCGTGCGGTGGGGTCGAGAGTGGGTTGGTGTCGCTGCCGCTCGAAGCCGCGCCGCTCGGGGTGACGGGGAGGTAGGTACCCCCGGCGCCGGCCACGAGCTTGCCGTGGGTGACCGCAGCGCTACCGAGGCTGGAAGGCAAGGGTCCGGGGCCCGATGCGTTACCCGCGCCGGTTGCTTCGGCCGGCGCGAGCGCCAGCGCCAAGGCGCCAACCATCGCTGCTGTTGCGAGCCTTCTCACGACCACACCCCATACTCTCGCCGCGGACGCCGGACAGCGGACGGACAATGCCGGCGCCGCCACCGGACCCTTCCCGCAGGGCCGCCAGCATGGCAGCTTCGGGGCCCCGTTCGTGTGCTGCGGCCTCATGATTTCGCAAGGAGGTGGTGGCTAGCCTGGCCGGGTGCGCGGACACGGCGATCTCGATTCCGCCCGCAGGCGGCGCGATCTCAGCCTCGTGCTGCGGCGACGGCTCACGGTGTCCGCCGCGGTCGCCGCCACGGCGCTCACCGGAGTCTTCATGCTTGTCGCCGCCGCGACCGCGCCCGGTAAGGCGGCACCCACATCGGCACAGGGCGGAGCTCAGAACCCCAGTCCGAACCAGGGAGCGGCGATTGCGCAGCCCGGTTTCAACCCGCCGGCGCAGCTGCCACAGTCCGGCTTCAACCCTCCGGCGCAGCTGCCACAGTCCGGATTCGGCGGCTCCTCCCCCGTGATCTCGGGCGGCTCCTAGCCGATGGCGTCTCCGTCCCCCGCGGCGGCGACGGCATCGTCGCGGGTGCGGTAGTCGTCCATCCGCACGATCAATCCGTCGCGCAGGGTGAACACGATGAAAATCTCGCCGTCGAGGAAGGGGATCTCACGAAACCGCGGGCCCGCGATCCCCATGATCACGTGCTCGCCCGCCGCCATGAGCTCGAGCCTGTCTATCCCCGAGTTGACCTGATCGAGGCTCGACCGCATCCGCTCGAGGACAGCGTCGCGTCCCGTACAGACAAGGCTGGGCACGACTCCTTGGTGCACGACATCCGGATCGAGCCCCCGGCTGAGTGCATCGATATCGCGTGCACGTCTCGCAGCGAGGTGGTCGAAGACGGCGGTGAGGGCTGCGTCGGTCATCGGTCGGACTCCTCGAAATCGCCGGCAGAGGTCGAGTTCCGCTCCCTCGCCGAGCCCGCTCGATCCCGCCGCCAGGTCCGGCCATCTTGGCATGGTTAGGCACAATGGAGCCGATGACTTCAACAGCCGACGACCACAGCGAGCCGCGATCTGGACGGGGTGATCTTCGACCTCGGCGGCGTCATGACCGAGCCACTGTTTCGCCACCGCGGCGACGTGCCCCCGGAGTACCTCGGGCTCGTCGCCTTTTTTCTCACGGAGTTCCGCGACCACTACCACCTTCCGACCGGCGCCCACGACCTTCACCTGCTCGAGACCGGAAAGATCGGCGATGACGAGTTCTTCGAGCGCATGTGCGCACGCTACGTCGAGGCGGGCAACGAAGCAGTCGACCCCCAAACCGCGCAGCGGGTGATCTTTGGACGAGGAATGGTCGCCTGCGCTGCCATGGCCGACGCGGTCCGCCAGGTCCGCGATGCCGGGTACAAGACGGCACTCCTGACAAATATCTCTCGAGAGGGTGAGGCCCTGTTCCGCACGCTCTTCCCCGTCGACGAGCTCTTCGACGTCGTCATCGAACTCGTCGAAGGTGGGGCTGCGCAAGCCGGACCCCGAAATCTACCGCCTCACCTGCGCGCGCCTCGGGCTCGCGCCGGAGCGATGCCTCTTCATCGACGATCTGCTCTGCAACGTCGACGCG
This sequence comes from Candidatus Dormiibacterota bacterium, assembly GCA_963768105.1. Lineage (GTDB taxonomy): Bacteria > Chloroflexota > Dormibacteria > Aeolococcales > Aeolococcaceae > Palsa-851. The sequence goes on from CAVYGR010000003.1 coordinate 125,249, forward strand.
GCGAGCGCGCTCGGGATGGAGACCATCCTCTGCCTCGACCCGGTTGCCGTCGCCGATGAGGTCGTCCAGCGCCTGCTCGGGCACCCGGCGGCCGCCGAGGCCGGGGCCGGGGCGTGACCGACGACCGCGTCTCGCGGTCCATTCCTGATGGCGATGGGATTCTGGAGATTGCGGGGATCAGCGACCGTGGTCCCGTGCGCACCCAGAATCAGGACGTCTGGGAGGCTCAGATGGGTCCGGATGGCACCACCGCCGTGCTGGCGCTCGCCGATGGCATGGGCGGGCACAAGGGGGACTCGAGTTCAGCGGAAGCCGCCGTGCGGGGCGCGATGTCGGTGTTCACCAGCGCGGTGCCGGATTCCGACGCGGCGGCCGTGCTGCGCCGCGCCGTCGGGCGGGCCGGCGAGTCGGTGGCGGGGGTGCGCGCGGAGATCGGCGGCAACCCGGGGACGACGCTCGTGCTCGCCATCCTCACGCCGTCGCACGCCTCGATAGCCAACGTGGGCGACAGCCGTGCCTACCTGATCCGCGGGACCGGTGTGACCCAGCTGACCGATGACCATTCGTGGGCGGCGGGACAGGTGCGCGCCGGTGCGCTCGATGCCGAGGAGGCGCGTCACCACCCGAAGCGGAATCTCATCGAGCGCGCAGTGATGGGCGACCCGGTGGAGGTCGATGTCTTCGAGGTCGACGCGCAAACCGGAGATGTCCTGCTGCTCTGCTCCGACGGCGTCTGGGAGCCGCTCGCCGAACTCGGCGCTCGGCGCGGTGATCGCCTCGCCCGACGCGCTCGGTGTCGCGCTGACGCGCGCTTGCGACGCGGCCCTGGCGGCCGGCGGCACCGACAACGTGACCATGGTCGCGGCTCGCTGGCTTCCCCGCCCGTCCGTTACCCTCTGACGTCGATGGCACGTCTGTACGCGCAGTTCGCTGCTGTGGTCTTCCTCGCAGTCGGGTTCGGCGGCTTCTTCACCGGCGATGCGGGCACCCTCGTGCACCACCACCCGAGCGGCAACCTGGATGGGGTGACGCTGCATCTGACCTATGCCCGCGACATCCTCGATCTCGCGATTGCGGCGGTCCTCGGATTCGCGGGCTTTCGGGCCGGCGACCGCATCGGCGGCGAGATCGTCCTCACCGTGGGCGTACTGCTGCTCGTGCTGGCCGTGATCGGTTTCGCATATCCCGACAACGTGGCGGGAACGAGGAGCATCGCGGATCTCCATTTCCCGCTCGTCATCAACATTTTCGACGCCATCGCCGGTGCGCTCGGGGTGCTGTGCGGCCTGGGCGGGACCGCGGCCGAGCCTGTCTCGACCTGAGAGCCCTCGCCGGCCTAGACGGGAGCGCTGCGGGCGGAGCCGGCCCCGTTGGCGGCGTGCTCGCCGCGGTGTCGGGCACTGGCGACCATGTGCACGGCGTTGCTCGCGATGGGTTGGGCCCGGCGCAGCGCCCGGCCGGTCGTGATCGCGCCCTCGCGGACCGCGTCCTTGGCCACGCGCAGCTGGGCGCGCGTCTTGTCGCCCGTCTGCGGCGCAACGCACAAGCCGATCACCGTGCCCACCAACGCTCCGTGCATGAAACCCCGTATGTACGCCATGGCCGGCGACCTCCTTTGTCGATCGATCCAACGAAGCCCACCCTACTCCCCCGGACCTCGTCAGGTGAGCGACGTCGCCGACCACGGTCCGTCGGGGACGATTTGCAAATGCTCGACGGGACGTCCACCGACGAGGTGTTCGGCGATGATCTCGTCGACGTCCTCGATTCGCAGCCGGCCGTACCACACGCCATCCGGGTACACGATGAGGATGGGACCCTGATGGTGCTGCTGGTTGCACCCCATCCTGGTTGTGCGCACCCAGGTGAGCTCGAGCCGCTCGACCTCGTCGCGCAGCCGCTGCAGAATGTGTTCCGACCCCTGGCCACCGCAGTGGTGGCGGCCTACTGTCGTGCACACGAACACGTGGAGGTTGCGGTGACCTGGTTCGCCCATCGGCGTCAATGGTCGCCCACCCGAGCGCACCCGCGCCGCCGCACCCCTCCGATGAGCGCCATGACAAGCTAGGCGCGAGCATGGACCTCAACTTTGCGTTCTTCGCCGACAGCGCGGTCGTCCCTCCGGACGGAAAGCTCTACGTGCTCGGTGGGGGGTTCAGCACGCTCTCGATGGCGCAGCTGCCCGGACGCGTGGCCTTCGCCGTGGTCGCGGGTTTCCGTTTCGAGGCGGCGGACATCGGCCAGGCGCACCAGGTCGAGCTTCGCCTCCTCGACGCTCAGGGCAAGCTCGTGATCGCCCCTGCGAATCTGCAGTTCCAGTCGGCCGGCGCCAAGCTCAGTCCCGGCCAGGAGGTGAGCATCTCAACGGTCACGGTGCTGCAGCCGATGCTGGGTGAGCCGGGAAGGTACACGGTCGAGTTCTGGAGCGAGGGCAACCAGCTGGGGGCGGTGAATCTCCACGTCGAGGAGCGCACCCCGCCGGCACCCGTCCCGGCCGAACGTCCCAACTGACCGCGGGTGGCCGCCGAGTCAGTACTCGTAGAAGCCCCGCCCGCTCTTCTTGCCCAGGTATCCGGCGGACACCATCCGGCGCAGCAGGGGAGGCGGCGCGTAGTCGCTGTTGGCGTACTCGTCGTACAGGGACTCGCAGACGAACAACGCGGTGTCAAGGCCGATGTAGTCGAGCAACTGCAAAGGACCCATGGGATGACCGCAACCGAGTTGCATGCCTTCGTCGATGTCCTCGCGCGTCGCGAAGCCCGACTCGTACAAGCGGATCGCATGCGTGAGAAATGGGATCAGCAGCAGGTTGACGATGAAGCCACCGCGGTCCTGCGCGACGATGATGCGCTTGCCCAATCGCTCGCCGAGGGCACGGGTCTCGTCGAGCGTCTCGTCACTGGTGGCGATGCTCCGGACCACCTCGATCAGCTTCATCACCGGAGCGGGGTTGAAGAAGTGGGTGCCGATGACCCGGTCCGGCCGGCGGGTTGCCCGCGCGATCTCGATGATCGGGAGCGCCGACGTGTTGGTCGCGAGGATGGTCTCAGGGGCAACGATGCGGTCGAGCTGCTCGAACAGCGTCACCTTCGCCGGGAGCTGCTCGACGATCGCCTCGACGCAGAAATCACACTCCGCGAAATCCTCGAGGCGTGGTGTGAAGGTGAGCAGCCCGCTGATCCGATCGAGGTCCTCGTCGCTGAGCTTGCCGGTCTGGCGGCCGCGCTCGAGCGAGGCGTTGACCCGGCGCTGTCCCGCTGCCAGTTGCTCGGGGCCGGCCTCGGTGACCAGGGTTCGGATCCCGTTGCGGGCGCAGACCTCGGCGATGCCCGATCCCATCAGCCCGGCGCCGATGATCCCCACGCTCCCGATCTCCATCGATGACCCTCCGACGAGTGGCGAAGTTCCCGTTCAGCTCGCAGTCTGCCCGAGGGCGAGGCGCTCGCGCACCTATCATGGTCGGCATGGGGTCACCGGGAGCGATCGCGCTGGTCAGCTCCGATCTGATGTTCGCCAGCCAGATCAGCACCACAATGCGCAAGGCCGGGGGCAGCGCGATCCTCGTGGCAGGGGACAACATCCCGGACGTCGATGTGGTCTTCATCGACCTCAATACGGCGGTCGACGAGCGCCTCACGCTAATCGCGCGCGTGCGCGAGCAACGCCCGGACCTCGAGATCGTGGGCTTCTGCCATCACGCCGAGCGCGAGCTGCGCCGCCGTGCGCGGAGCAGCGGCGCGACGCGCGTCATCAACAACGGCGCCCTCCAGGCGGTCGCGCTGCGCCTCTCGGGCGTGTTGTCATGACGGACGTCGCCACCGACCTCGACCAGCGCGTGCGCGCCGCGGTCGCCGGGACCCACGATGAGGTGATCGAGGTCCGGCGAACGCTGCACCGGCACCCCGAATTGTCCGGGCAGGAATACCGCAGCGCCGAACTGCTCGCTGCGCGCAGCGCCGAGCTGGGATTCACCGTCCGCACCGGGGTCGGCGGCGCCGGAGTCATTGCGGACCTCGACAGCGGCAGGCCAGGGCCGCTGCTCATGCTCCGCGCGGACATGGACGCTCTGCCCATTCTCGAGCGGGGCGACGGTCGCGTCGCCACCTCGGAGACCGCCGGCGTCATGCACGCGTGCGGACATGACGGCCATATGGCGATGACGCTCGGTGCCGCCGATGCGCTGATCGCCTTGCGGGACTCCTGGTCCGGCCGTCTCCGCCTCTGCTTCCAGCCCGCGGAGGAGACCGCTTCGGGTGCCATGCCGATGATCGAGGACGGCGCCGCCGACGGGGTCGACCGCGTGCTCGGCATCCATCTCTGGGCGCAACTTGAGACCGGACGAGTTGCAGTCAAATCCGGCGTTATCTTCGGGAGCGCGGACAGCTTCTCGCTCACCGTCCAGGGACGCGGCGGCCACGGTGGCATGCCCCACACGGCGATCGACCCGGTGGTCGTGAGTGCGCAGGTGATCCTCGCGCTGCAGTCGATCATCAGTCGCGAGACCTCGCCATTCTCACCGGCGGTGATCACGATCGGGCGCGTCAGCGCCGGGACCGCCTTCAACGTGATCGCCGACTCCGCGGAGTTGCTCGGCACCACGCGAGCGATCGATGCCTCCGAGCGGCAGCGGCTCCTCACGAGAATCGCTGAAGTTGCGACCGCGGTTGCTGCCGGGGCCGGCGCGGAGGCACGCTTCGAGCACGTCGCCGGATGCCCGCCGGTCGTCTCCGACGTGGCGACCGCCGAGCTCGTGCATCGTGCAGCGGCGGCGGCCGTGGGCGAGGACCACGTCGACATCGCGGCCCCGATCACGGTCGGCGATGACATCGCGTACTTCCTGGAGCGGACTCCCGGTTGCTATTTCCTGGTCGGCGCCGGACATCCCGAGCGGGGCTGGGTCCCACCTCACCACAGCGCGTACTTCGACATCGACGAGGCCGCGCTGCCGGTGGGCGTCGAGACCCTGGTGCGCGCCGCGCTCGAGGTCCTGGGCTGATGGAGTTCATTCGCACGCGCGAGGATCGCAACGACCTCTACAGCAACGTCGACCTGACCCCGCGCCCGACCGCCAACTCGGAGACGGTGCTCTCGGTGGCGATGGAGATCGAGCACGCCAACAACTCAGGGTACGTGCACGGCGGCACGATCATGCGCCTCGTCGACACCGCCGCGGGCATCGCGGCCGTCAAGCACGCCCGCCGTCGAGTGGTGACCGCCGCGATGGACGAGATGAGCTTTCTCGCTCCGGTGTACATCGGGGACCTGCTCACCGTCCGCGCCCGGGTCAACGACGCGCACCACACCTCGATGGAGATCGGCGTGCGCGTCGACGTGGAGCGGATTCCGTCGGGAGAGCGACTGCACGTTGCCAGCGCTCACCTCGTCTACGTGGGACTCGACCGCGACGGCAGGCCGGCGGAGGTCGCCAAGGTCGTGGCGGTCACCGAGGAGGACCACCACCGCCAGGCCGAGGCCCGCGTCCGCAGGGACCAGCGTCTGATCCGCAAGCGCGCCCTCGCCGATGCGTCGCATCGGAGCGGGTGATCGCCGCTCGCTCGGCGGCTTCGGTAGGATGGCCGTGACATGGCTGAGGTGACGGCACCGGTCACGGTGCGCGACGCGACCGCGCCGGTCCCAACCGCCCGCCAGCACATCCGCTTTTCGTTCTACCGGGTACGCCCCGAGTGGCGCCTGCGCTCTGCGACTGAGCGCGCCGCCGATCGGGAGGAGGTCGCTGCGCTCGTCAGGAATATCGGCGCGCGCGATGGTGTCCTGATCCGGTCGTACAGCACCGTCGGGACGCGCGGGGACGCCGACTTCCTGCTCTGGCTGGTCAGCGAGCGGATCGACGATCTGCATGAATTTTCCGCGCAGCTCAACGGCACCCGGCTCGCCGCCTACCTCGAGTCGCCCTACAGCTATTTCTCGATGACCAAGCAGAGCATGTACGTCGAGAAGCACCAGCACGCCGGCCAGGAGGGGCGAAGCAACCGTCTGGTGATCGCGCCGACCGGACGCCGCTACCTCTTCGTCTATCCGTTCGTGAAAACACGAGCGTGGTACCGGTTGAGCCCGGAGGAACGGCAGCGCCAGATGAGCGAGCACATCGCGATGGGCCACAGGTATCCGGGCGTGAAGATCAACACCACCTACTCGTTCGGGCTCGATGACCAGGAGTTCGTGGTCGCGTTCGAAAGCGACTCGGTTGCGGACTTTCTCGACCTCGTGCATGAGATGCGGGGGAGTGAGGCCTCCACGCACACGGTGCGCGACGTGCCGTCGTTCACGTGCATCGCGATGGACATCGACGGGGTGCTCGCCGCAGTCGGCTGAGCGCGATGGTCAGCCCGCGAGCACCGCGCGCCGGCGCTGGGCGCCCTGCAGGGAGGCGAGCATGACCTCCATCACGTGCATGACCCGGACGTTGGGCGCGTAGCGCGCGGCTCCGGCGCGGAGCTGGAGGAGGCACGAGATGTTCTCGGTGACGACGACCTCGGTGCCGCTGGCACGGATGTTGTCGAACTTGCGCCGCAGGATCGCCTCGCTGCGCTCGGCTTGGCGAGCGAAGTACGTGCCCGCTCCCCCGCAGCACATGGCGCGCTCATGCAGGGGAACGATCTCGAGGTGTGGTATCTGCTGGAGCAGCCGGCCCATCGCGCCGCGCTCGGGTCCGTCGATCGGCAGCGAGCACGGCTCGTCGATGGTGACGCGCCAGCGCAGCGGACCGAGCTCACCGCGCACGCCGTTGCGGTCGAGGAAGTCACTGGCGAGAGCCGTGTGGCGCGCGACGTCGCGCGCGCGGGCGCCGACCTGGCGATCGTCGCCGGCGATGCTGCCGTATTCGCGGTAGTGCTCGGTGCACGAGGCGCTGTCGCCGATGTAGGCGTCGACCTGGATGCCCGTCAGCGCGGCACTGTTCCTGAGTGCCATGTCGGTCATCGCGTCGCGATCGCCGAGGGTGCGTGCGGGCAGGCCGCTGCAGCCAAGCACCGGCACCTCGACGGCGTATCCGGAGGCGAGGAGCACCCGGATGGTCGCCTCGGTCGACTCCGGGGCCGTGAGATTCGACAGGCAGCAGACCAGGACCGCGACGGTGCCGCGGACCGGCTCCGCCGCCGCCGGAAGCTCGCCAAGGCGCTGATGCACGGTGCGGTCGGGGGGAGGGCCGCCCTGTTCGGCAAGCGCCCCGACCGTCCCCAGCCACGAGAGCAGCCCGGTGCGGCGTGCAAGCCCGTACAGGCCGGCGCGACGGGTGAGACGCGCGAACCCGTGCAGCGCCCGAAGCGCGCCCGGTCGAGGCAGCACGCCGCGCAGCGCGAAGGACTGGCCCCAGGGATATCCCTCCTGTGCGTGCAGCTCCTGCCGCGCCCGGCTGACGATGTGCCCGGTCGGGACCCGAGGAGCGCAGGCGGCGACGCAGTTGTCGCAGGTCAGACACGTCGAGAGTGGCCCGTCGGCGATGTCGCGCAGCTCGAGCCTGCCCTCGATCGCGTCGCGAATCAGCGCGATACGTCCCCTCGCGGTTTCCCACTCCACCGGATTGACGACGTAGGCGGGACATGTCGCCTGGCAGAGCGAGCATTTGTTGCACTCGCTCGCCGCCTCGTAGACGTCGGCAAGGAAGCGAGGGGGCGGGACGGCGAGGCCGGCCATTGGGCGGGGATTGTAGACGAGATCGCGAACCGCTCCACGAGGGAGAGAAGCCGCGCGGATCCGTAGAGTTGCCGGCGATGGTCGCGGACTACCACGTCAAGTCGTTCAGCGCGGAGGAGCGCCGGCGGCTCGAGCCGTACGTCACGAACCTCGATCGACCCGTCTTCGGGTTGACCAACCTTCCCCAGGTGACCGCCGCCGCGCTGTTCGCTCGCTACAGCCGGAGTTCGAAAAGCCTGCGACGCCTGCTCCTCGATGAGTTTCTCAACGACGGTGCGACGATCCCTCCGGCAAGCACCGACGCCGGGAGCGCGCGCGCATCCGACCTCTTCGGCCGCGTCCTCGCCGCGTACGGGGACGATTCGGTGGCTCAGCTCGCCGGCGTGCATCTCGCCTGCGAGCAGGTCTCGCAGCCGCTCGCCAAGGCGATCGAGTGGGGGCGCCTCGGCGCCTACCTCGAGCAGTCGACCCGCTACATCGCGTACACCGACCGTCGCGACGGCCGGTACCGCTATATCCGCGATCGGCAGCTGCTCTCGTCGCCGCTGGGCGCCATCTATGAGCGGGCCATGGACCGGCTGTTCGACACCTACGCCAAGCTTCGCGAACCGCTAACGAGGCACCTCGACGAGATGCTGCCGCCCGAACCGGACGCGAAGGCGCGCACCCGGGCGATCCGAGCTCTCGTGCTCGACCTGCTTCGGGGGCTGCTGCCCGCCGGAACCGTGAGCAACGTCGGCATGTTCGCGTCGCCGCAGGCGTACGAGCAGCTGGTGCTCCGGCTGCGTGCGCATCCGCTCCCCGAGGCGTCGGGGTACGCCGAGCTGATCAATGTCGAGCTGCAGCGCATGATCCCCGACTTCCTCACCCGCCTCGACCGCCCGGAACGGGGAGGAGTCTGGGTCGACTACCTGCGCGACACCGCCGCGGCCCTCGGCGTCGCGGCAGAGGCTCTCGCGCCCGAACACGAGTGGGGTCCTGCCGGTATGACCCTGGTCGACTGGGATGGCGACGGCGAGGATCGCATCCTTGCGGCCGCGTTGTTTCCGTTTTCGCACGCTTCCGAAGAGCGCCTGCTCGCCGCGGTTCGCCCGCTCGACGAGGCACGCCGAGCCGCCCTGTTCGCGGCTGCGGTCGGGGAGCGCGGCAATCGACGCCACCGGCCGGGACGCGGGTTCGAGCACTGCGATTACACGTTCGAGATCATTTCCGATTACGGCGCCTTCCGCGACCTGCAGCGACACCGCCTGCTCACCATCCAGTGGCAGGAGTTGACGCCTGCACTGGGATACGACGTGCCTGCAGCGGTCTCGGAGGCCGGCCTGGCGGCCACCTGGCGAGCGGCGGTGGGGGAGGCGGAGGCCGCGTACAAGGAGATTGCCGGCGCCTTCCCGCAGCAGGCGTCCTACCTCGTGACCCTCGGGCACCGCGTGCGCTACCTGGTCAAGCTCAATGCCCGCGAAGCCATGCACCTCATCGAGCTGCGGACGTCGCCGCAGGGACACCCGAGCTACCGGCAGATCTGTCAGGAGATGCACCGTCTCATCGACGAGGTGGCGGGGCACCACCTGGTGGCCGGGGCGATGCGCTTCGTGGGATCTGATGATGTCCACCTCCCGCGCTACGCGTCGGAAGCCGCCGGAGCCGCGACCGACGAGTAGGCAGGCTGTGGTCATGGTGCAGAGCGGTACGTCATGTCACGCTGGGCGCCGTGAAGCGGCTGATCACCTCGATCGCGACCTGGGCAGGCGCGACGTACCCCGGGCGGCTGATCGCCGCGTTCGGCTCGAGCCAGGCAGGCAACTACGCGTCGGGGCTCGCCTTCAACGCCTTCCTCAGCATGTTCCCGCTGATCCTCGGACTGCTCGCCATCCTGGGCTTCGCGACCCAGGCGCCGAGCACCAAGACGAGGGTGCTCGACGCCATTCTCGGGTTCTTCCCGCAGAGTGCGCACGACGAATTGGTGAAGACCTTCACCGGTGTCCAGCAGCACTCCGGCCTCTTCGGCATCATCGGCCTGGTCGGCCTCCTGTGGAGTGGGAGCAGCCTGTTCACCTCAATGGAGTTTTCGCTGGGGATCATCATCGGTGCGAGGCAGCGCAGCTTTCTCCGCCAGCGGGGCATGGCCCTGGCGATGACCATCCTGTTCGTGGTGTCGCTGGTGGCCAGCATCGGCGTGAACTCGCTGGTCGCGATTCCGGGTGTGGTGTGGTTCTTCGAGCCGATCGTGGGGCTGGTGGTCTGGTTCACGTTCATGCTCGCCGTCTATCGCCTGGTTCCGAACCGCACCTACCGCGTCGCCGAACTCTGGCCGGGAGTGGTCATCGCCGGCACGGCGATGGAGATCCTGACCCTCCTGTGGCCTTTGTATGCCGGTCTCTCCCACAACTTCTCGACGTATGGCAGCGCGCTCGCGCTCTTTTTCGTGCTCGCGAGCTGGCTCTACTTTCTCGCCGAGTTCATCCTGCTCGGCGCGGTCGCCAACCGTCTGCATGCAGGTGAGCCCGACGCGCGCGGAATGTTCGGCACGCAGCCCCTTGGTCGAGCGCCGGTCGCGGAGCCGTCCCGGTCCGGTGGCGAGGTGTCGCGAACGGGGGCGTGACGTATGATGGGTAGACCATGGCAATTACCTCTCCGTCGACCGTCACGATCTCCGACGCCGCCCGTGATCAGCTCAAGGGCCTCATCGCCGACCAGCCGGCCGACCGCGCACTCGGGCTGCGAGTCTTCATCCAATCGGGAGGGTGCTCAGGCTTCTCCTATGGAATGGGGCTGGATGAGAATCCGCCACGTGAGGACGACCTCGTCGTCGACGTGGACGGTGGCCTCAAGGTGTACGTCGACGCGTACTCCACGCAGTACCTCCAGGGCGCTGAGATCGACTACGTCGACGAGCTGATGGGGGGTGGGTTCACGATCCACAACCCCAACGCGGTCCGGACCTGCGGCTGCGGCCACAGTTTCCAGACGGCCAACTCGGCGGGCGAAGCCAAGTCCTGCTCGCACTGACCTCGTAGGTCGGCCCGGCCGGCACTCCCTGCCCCAGGCGAGACAGGAGCGGCGCCCTCGTTTGGCCTGTGCCCTGCCGGGTACGCTTGGCGGCATGGAAATCAAAGAGCTGGGGCACCTCGTCCTCTATGTCCGCAACATCGATCGATCCGCCGCTTTCTACGGTGACGTGCTCGGCTGGAAGCGACTCACGTCGGCGCACGATGGGCCGTTGGGACGCATCCCCGTGGCGCTCTTCAGCAGCGGCCGGACGCACCATGAGTTGCTGCTCATCGAGGTCGGCGAGGATGCGCAGCCGCTGCCGACCGGCCGGCACGTCGGTCTGTATCACTTCGGGCTCAAGGTCGGCGACAGCGACGACGAGCTGCGCGCCGCGATCAGGCGTTGCGAGGAGTCCGGCGTGCACATCGTGGGAACGAGTGACCACACCGTCAGCCACAGCCTGTACATCCTCGATCCGGACGGCAATGAGATCGAGCTGTACGTTGACGTCCCCGGTGTGAGCTGGGACCTCGAACACGTGATGGCGCCCATCAAAGCCCTTGTTCTGTAAGGACAATTTGCCATGCCTGCTGTGACCGTTGACGACGTCACGACGCTGCCGCACATCCCCCAGCCCGACCCTGCCGCGGCCTCGCTGCGTCCGGTGATCAGCGTGACCACCGCACCCCATGGGCTCGAAGGCGAGGGATTCCCGGTGCGGCGCGCGTTCGCAGGCGCCGACCCCGCGCTGATCGACCCGTTCATCCATATGGACCAGATGGGTGAGGTGGAATACGCACCCGGCGAACCGAAGGGCACACCCTGGCATCCCCACCGCGGCTTCGAGACCGTCACGTACATGATCGACGGGACCTTCCAGCACCAGGACTCGAACGGCGGCGGAGGCCTGATCACCAACGGCGACACGCAGTGGATGACCGCCGGCGCCGGCATCCTCCACATCGAGCGTCCTCCGGAGACACTGATCGCCAGTGGTGGCCTCTTCCACGGCATCCAGCTGTGGGTCAACCTTCCCGCCGCGCAGAAGTGGGTGCCGGCGCGCTATCAGGACATCCGTGCCGGCAGCGTGGCGCTGCTCACGTCGTACGACGGCGGCGCGTTGCTGCGCGTGATCGCGGGCGAGGTGGCGGGCCACAGCGGCCCGGGGATCACCTACACCCCCATATCGCTGGCGCACGTGACCGTGGCACCCGGGGCGCGCCTCGTACTGCCCTGGCCGCGCGATTTCAACGCGCTCATCTACGTGCTCGCCGGGAACGGGACGGTCGGCGCCGAAGAGCGCCCGGTGCACATCGGTCAGCTCGCGGCGCTCGGTGCGGGTGACGTCGTCGCGGCAACCGGTGGCACCCACCAGGAGAGTCGGTCTCCCAATCTCGAACTCCTCATCCTCGGTGGGCGCCCCATTCGCGAACCCGTGGCCCACTACGGACCGTTCGTGATGAACACCCATGCGGAGATCGCCCAGGCGCTCTCCGACTACCAGGCCGGGAGGATGGGCGTGATTCCGGCGAACCACATCGGGAACTGACCCGAATCAGAGGCCGTAGGTCTCGAGCAGGCGGAGCCAGATCTCGCTGATGGTCGGATACGACGGGACGGCGTGCCAGAGCCGGTCGAGGGGCACCTCCCCGACCACTGCGACGGTGGCGGCGTGGATGAGATCGCTGACGCCGGGCCCGCTGAAGGTGACCCCCACGATGACCTTGCGATCCTCATCGACGGTCATGCGAGCGTGTCCCGCGTACCCGTCCGCGAGGAGCGCGGCTCCGGAGACATTGCCGAGCTCGTAGTCGACCGATCGGACGTTCAACCCGGCGGCAACCGCGCGGTCGTGGGTGAGCCCCACCGAGGCGACCTCCGGATCGGTGAACACCACCTGCGGCACCGAAGCGTGATCGGCCGTCGCGGCGAACTTCGACCAGGCGGGCGGGTCCTCCGAAAGCTCGCCTTTGGCGCGCGCGACGATCGCGTCGCCACAGGCCCGACCCTGGTACTTGCCCATGTGGGTCAGCAGGGCCCGGTGGTTGACGTCGCCGGCTGCGTACAGCCAGCTACCGCCGCCCTCCACCCGGCAGGTTTCGTCCACCGTGAGCCAGCTGCCCGGACGCAACCCGACCGTGTCCAGGCCGATGTCGTCGGAGCGCGGCGCTCGGCCGGTCGCGACCAGCAGCTGGTCCCCCGCGACGGTGATCCCGCCGGTCGAGCTCGGCGGTCACCTCGCCGTTGGCGGCGCGCGCGACGCGGTCGGCGGTCGTCCCGAGGAGCACCCAGATGCCGCGCTGCTCGAATGAGGCGCGCACCGCCTCCCCGGCGAAATCCTCGGCGTTGACCAGGAGGCGCGAATCCTTGGCGATCAGGGTCACCTCCTCGGTGCCGAGCGTCCGCCACGCATCGGCCATCTCGCACCCCACGACACCCCCACCCAGGATGAGGAGCCGGCGCGGCACCTCGGTGGCGCTCGTGGCCTCGCGACTCGTCCACACCGCAGCCGTCTCCATGCCTGGAATCGGCGGGATCGAAGAACGCGTACCCGTCGAGATCACCACCGCCTTGCGCCCCGTGAGGGTGAAGACGGGCCCCTTGGGCGGGGTGACCGTGACGGCCCGCTCGCCGGCGAGGCGCCCCTTGCCGCGTGCGAGGTCGACGCGGCTGGTCTCGAGCCACTTGACCTGACCGTCGTCGCTCCAGTGCGAGGTGAACGCGTCACGCCGGCGGAGCACCGCCCGGCTGTCGATGTTGCCGGTCACCGCCTGGCGCGCGCCCTCGACCGCCTGAGCCGCCCGGAGTGCCTGTCCGCTCCGCAGCAGCGCCTTGCTCGGCATGCATGCCCAGTACGAGCAGTCGCCACCGACGAGCTCGTTCTCGACCACGACGCAGGTGAGGCCGCCTTTGGTGATGCGACCCGCGACGTTCTCGCCGGTCGATCCGGCGCCGATGACGACGACGTCGTACTCCGCGTCGCGGTCAATTTGGGGCATGGCTTCGCCTCCCTGTGTTTCGAGCAGCCGAGGGGGGTCGGTCAGCCCGCGTGAATCGGCTCGCGAGCCGCCGGGGCTGGCGATCCCACCACGTCGAGGGCCGGGTTCTCCGGGTCCGGGGCCGGGTGGCGGCGGAACAGCAGCGTGCTGGCGATCCCCGCGACCGGCAGCGAGACGGCGAGGTCGATTGCCTGCAAGGTCAAGCCGGCGCCGACCGCCAGCTCGGCCGGCACCCCTTCGAGGAGCAGCGCGCCGGCCCACCACGCCTGTCCGGTACCGATCCCGGCGATGCCCTGGATGGGGATGGTCAGCAGCAACGTCCTGATCGAGAGGATGAACCACGTCTGCCAGAACCCGAGGTGGAGACCCACCATGCTCATCAGCGCCGCGTACTGGACGGCGGTGGCGACCCGGCAGAAGATGGTGCTGCCGACCAGGTTGGCCCACCGCGCCCGGCTGTTGAGCTCGTCGAGCTCGGCTTCCGCTCTCGCCGCCAGACCGGCGAGCCTGGGGATGCGGCTCGCGAGGCGGGTCACCACGGTTCGTGGGCCAGGGATGATGAGCGAGAGCAGGACCCCGAGGCCGACGACGAAAGCGCCCGCGGCCACGAGGATCACCGCCGTCGGCTCGACATAGCTGGTGAAGAAGGACGCCACCACCGCCACGAGCGCGAGGCTGACCACGTCCAGGATCCGGGCGACGATGGCACTCCCCGAGCCCCGCGCGACCCCCACCCCGAAGCGGGTGCGGGCCAGGGCGACGAAGGTCACATCCGCGGACGGCCCGGGAAGCAGCAACCCGGCCCCCCAGGACGCGGCGGTGGCTCCGAGGAGCTCTCGCGCGCTTCCCCGGCGTCTCGGGAGCAGCGCCGCGAATCGCCAGGCCCGCCCCACCAGGAAGCACGCGGCCCCGAATGCGGCGAGGAGGACGGAGCCGACCGAGAGGTCGATTCCGTGCCAGGCCACACCGTGGCCGAGCAGCCGCCAGACGAGGACCAGCACCAGGACGGTGACGACGCTGGTGATCGCCGCGCGGATCAGAAGCCCGCGGCGAGCAGAACCGGAGATCGACACGAATGAAGATTGTCGCTCTTTTGTCCGGCTCGAGGTGATCATGGGTGCAATCCTGGGCAGGCCCGCTGTGAATATCGCAGAGCTTGGATCAAGCGCGAATGCGCGCAAACCGCCACCGGCTCAGACGTCTATGTCGAGGCGGGATGGCCAGTGGGCGTGCGCTGCAGGCATAATCCAGTCGATAACCCCTTCGAAAGCTCTTCTTTCCGAAGGTCGCACGGTATGAACAGTCTCAGGAGCTTCTTGCATGCGTGACAGAACGGTGATCGTGCTCGGCGGGGACGGCTACCTCGGCTGGCCGCAGGCGATGCACCTGTCCAATCAGGGCTACCGGGTCATCGCTGTCGACAACCTCGTGCGCCGTCGCTGGGATCTCGAGTGCGGCACCTCGTCACTGATCCCGATCTCGACGATGGAGCGGCGGGTCGAACGCTGGCGCGAAGAGGGCAAGCGAGAGATCGAGTGGCGCAACGTCGACCTCACCGATGCCGAGGCGCTCGCCGAGCTGATCGAGTCCACGCGTCCCGACGCGGTGGTCCACTTCGCCGAGCAGCGCTCGGCACCGTTCTCCATGATCGACCGCGAGCACGCGGTGATGACCCAGCTCAACAACGTTGCCGGCACGCTCAACCTGCTCTTCGCGTTGCACGAGCATGCACCCGACTGCCATCTCGTGAAGCTCGGCACGATGGGGGAGTACGGAACCCCGAACATCGACATCGAGGAAGGGTTCATCACCATCGAACACAACGGCAGGTCCGACACGCTGCCGTACCCCAAGCTTCCCGGAAGCTTCTACCACCTTTCCAAGGTGCACGACAGCCACAACATCCATTTCGTCTGCAGGGCGTGGGGGCTGCGCGCGACCGACCTCAACCAGGGGGTCGTCTACGGCTGTACGACCGATGAGACGCAACTCCACCCCGACCTCGCGACCCGGTTCGACTACGACGGCATCTGGGGCACCGTGCTCAACCGTTTCCTGGTCCAGTCCGCAATCGGCAAGCCCCTCACCGTGTACGGCAGCGGCGGTCAGACCCGTGGATTCCTCGATATCCGCGACACCATGGCATGCGTGCAGCTGAGCATCGAGCACCCCGCGAAACCGGGAGAGTTCCGTGTGTTCAACCAGTTCACCGAGCAGTTCTCGGTGCTGCAGCTGGCCGAGCTGGTACGCGATGCGCGCGCCGCGCACGGCGGCGAGACCATCATCGACCACCTCCCGAACCCGCGCTTCGAAAAGGACACGCACTTCTACAACGCCAAACACCAACTGCTCGTCGACCTCGGTCTCAAGCCGCACCAGTTGCGCAGCACGCTGATCGAACTCGGTGATCAAGACCGTCGAGGAGCACGTTGATCGAGTCGACCTGGCGCACGTGGGCGTGTCGGATGTTGATTGGGTCACCGGCCAGTCGCGGGCGGCAAAGGGCAAGGCGCAGGTCGCGGCCCCGGCAGCGGAGACGGTGGCGTAGCGCCGTGGCGCTACCCGCGGTCGACGTCAGCCTGACCATCCCGGCACACAACGAGGCTCTGAACATCGGGCGAGTCCTCCGGGATGTCGATGCACGTCCTGGGCGAGGGGGCAAGACGTATGAGATCGTGCTCGTCGACGACGCCAGCAAGGACGGCACGGTTGGTGCTGCTCGCACCGCAATGGGAGATGCCGCCGCCAATCTGACGGTGGTGACCCACAGCCAGCAGCGCGGATATGCGATCACCGTCTGCGACGGACTGCGCGCGTCGCGAGGCAAGGTGCTTGCCTTCATGGACGGCGACGGGCAGTTCGATCCACACGATCTCGGCCGTGTCATCGCCGGACTGGAAGGGGCTGACATGGTTGCCGGGATCCGCACGCGACGCGCCGACCCGTGGTACCGATCGGTCGTGAGCGGCGTCTACAACCGCGTCGTGCGTCTGGCGTTCGGCATTCGTGAGCGCGACTTCGACTGCGGTCTCAAGGCATTCACCCGCGCGCTGTGGGACGCAGTCACCCCGATCCGGGCACGATCGGCCGTCTTCAACCCTGAGATCTTCTTCAAGGCGCACCGGCTCGGCTTCAGGGTCGTCCAGATCCCGGTGGACCATCTCCCCAGACTGGCCGGGTCGTCGTTCGGGCGGCCGGCTCATCCCCGTTGCCCGGGCGATGCGCGACGTGATCCGCCTTCGCGTGTCGCTGGCCATGACCTGGCGACCGGAGGGCGCCCGCCGGGAGCAACCCTGATGCCGAAGCTGCCGAAGCCGGCGCTGCCCGGACTGATCGTCCTGGCCGTCCTCCGCCTGCCCTCGCTGATGGAGCCCCACTGGTACACCGACGAGGCCGGCTACGTGAACGTGGCGCGGTCCCTGCTCCGCGGCAAGATCCTCTACCTGCAGACCTGGAACAACAAGCCCCCGTTGATGCTCTGGACGATCGCGGGTGAGGTCAAATTGTTCGGTTCGAGCGAGATCGGGCTGCACGTGCTCACCCTGGTCACCGGGCTGCTGGCGGTCGCGGCCGTCGTCTGGGCCGCGGACCGCCTCTACACGCCACGGCGGGCCATGGTCGCGGGGGTCGTCGCCGCGCTGGTCCTGGGACCGCCGCTCCTCGACGCCGAGCTGGCGATCCCGGAGAGCCTGATGATCGCGCCGCTCACCTGGGCCGGGGCGATCGTCATCGTCAGGATCCTTCGCGGCGACGGGGCCGGTCCGGTGCGGCGCATCCCGCGCTGGCCGGTTGGCGCCGGGCTGCTCATGGCTGCCGCCATCGGATATCAGCAGACCGCCGTTGCCGAGGCATCAGCGTTCTTCCTGGCGATGCTGCTGGCGCCCAGACTGCTCCGCCGCGATGCGTTGGTCTTCCTCGGGACCGTGCTCACGATCACGGCAGCCTGGGTGGTCCTCGCGGTCATCACGGCGGGAGCAGACAAGGTCGCCTATGCCCTTGCCGGCTTCTACATCGATTACACGAAGAAGGTGCTCCCCTCCGCCCCGGCGGGGGCGTTCGCGCATTTCGCGCTGGCCGGGGTTGCCGCGCTGCTGATCGCCGGCGGGGCCGTGGTGGCCCGCACCCGCGGGCGGGCGGAGTGGGTCCTCCTGCTCTGGGCCGGCGCGACCCTGCTGGTCACCGCGATCGCGGGACAGCCGTACGCGCACTTCCTGGTCCCCGCCGTCGCGCCGCTCACCATCCTCGCCGCCGGCGCCGGCGCCCCCTGGGTGCACGCGCTCCGTGCTGGCGGCTGGACATCGATCGCGGGGACCGCTCCGCAGGTCGCCGGCGTGGCGATCGCGGGCATCATGGCGAGCGTGGCGGGCTTCGACTGGCTCCCGCTGGTGAGCCTGGCGCCGGGGTCGACACACTCCATGAGCCAGTACTACGTCGGGGCTGTGCCGGCCGCGCTCAGCGCCACCGACCGGACCACGTGGGACGACGAGTTCGACGCCCGGGTCGCCGGCGATGCGGCAGTGGTGGCGTGGCTCGACGACAAGGGGCTGGACGGCTCGTCGGCCGTGGTCTGGTCGTCTGACGCATGGGTCTACGCGCTAGCCAACCTCGAGGTCCTCCTGCCCACGCCACCGATCTACAACGACGAGGTCCTGCTCGGGTTTCATGGCCCGGTGGAGCAGTTCGTGGCCGTCGCCCGTCCGGTCGTCATCGTCACCGCTCACGATGCGCTGCAGCAGTACCCGGAGATCTTGAAGCTCCTCGACGGAGTCTCGTACGTCAACGAGTTCGAGAGCTATCCGGACGCGGTCTGGGTGCGAGCCGACAGCGCCGCACAACTGCACTGATGACGGCCGCACCGGCGGCCGGCCCGACCGGGCGCCGGGTCGAGCGGATGATCCTCGGCGCCGTGATCGCGGTGTTCGCGGGGTTCGCCATCGCCTACACGCGCATCACCCCGGTCGGCGCGTCTCCCGACGAGCTCTCTCACCTGAGCTACATCAACGGGATCGCCGACCACCTCCGCCTTCCTCCGGCCGGCGAGCCCGAGCGTCAGCAACCACCGCTCTACTACCTGATGGGTGCGGTGCTGTCGAAGCTCGCCGGGGGGGATCCACGCATCATCCGCCTGCTCTCGGTGGCGCTTGGGGTGCTCACCGTGCTCACGGTGTACCTGGTCGCTCGACGGCTGTTCCCGCTCCGGCCGGTCCTCGCCGCCGGCGCGGCGGCCATGATCGGCCTGCTCCCCGAGGCACAGTACCTCGCCGGTGCCGTCAACGACGACAACCTCGCCTGGCTCGCCGGTGCCCTGCTGGTGCTCGCCGGAGTGATCGTGCTCCAGACCGGCACGCTCACCAACCGCTTGTCCCTGGGGGCGGGGTGCGCGGTCGCGCTGGCGGTGCTGGCCAAGGAGACTGTCTGGCTGCTCGCCGTGGCCCTCCTGGTCCTGGTCGCGGTGCGCTTCGGCCGCCGGATCCGCGCGGTCCAGGCCGTTGCGCTGATCGGTCCGTCGGTGGTCTTCGCCGGGTGGTGGTTCGCGCGCAATGCGGTGGCGTTCGGGGGTCCGCTCCCGCCGCTGCACCCGATCACCAGCCAGCCACAGGTTTTCGATTCATTCGCTCAGGTGCGCGGTTACATAGCCGCCACGGCGGTCAGCCTTGTCGGGATGTACGGCAACGGCGCGCATTTCGTGGCCATCTCGATCCTCGGGGTTCGGCCGCTGCCAAGCCTGGTCGCGGTGGCGGCGGTCGGCGTGCTTTCGGTGGCGGCCGCCGTCGCGGTGGTCCGCGCGTGGCCGCACTGGGACTCGTCGCGGCGGGGCGTCGCGGTGTTCCTCCTGGTGATGATCCTGATCGCCGCGGCGCAATCGCTCCTGAACTCGGCGACCTTCGATCTGCAGCCGCAGGCGCGCTACCTGCTCGTCGCCGTCGCCGCTGCGGCCCCGATCGCGGCCTGGACGCTGGCGGGAGGTCGCCCGGGGAGCGTCTCCCCGCTGCGTGGACCGGCGATCGCCGCCCTGGTGGGTGTCGCGATCGTGCTCGACGCCTCCGGGCTCATCACCGCCGCACATACGGCCGCCTGATCAGCGCGCCTGGCCGCGAAAGCTGTCGAGCGTCCGCGCGAGCCCCTCGTCGAGGCTGACCTTCGGGCGCCAGCCCAGGAGATCCGCCGCACGAGTGTTGTCGAGAGCGCTGCGAGCCACCTCTCCAGGGGGAAGTGGCTCGCGGTCCGGTTCGTCGCGGTACCCGGCGAGGGCGGCGAGCCGCCGGATCAGGTCACCGACGCTGGTCTCGACGCCGGTGCCGATGTTGAGCGCCCCGGTGAGCGTGGAGCCCAGTCCGAGCAGGTTGGCCGCGACGACGTCGCCGACGTAGGTGAAATCGCGTGTCTGGCCGCCGTCGCCGCGAATCACCGGAGCTTGGCCGGCGAGGAGGCGGTGACTGGAGATCGCCACCACGCCGGCTTCGCCGGTGCCATCCTGACCGGGGCCGTAGACGTTCCCGTACCGCAGCGCCAGCGCATCGATGGCGCCGGCGCGGGTGAAATGGCCGAGGTAGTGCTCGACGCAGAGCTTGGCGGTGCCGTACGGCGAGCGTGGCTGGGAGGGCTCGTCTTCGGGTGTGGGCAGCCGGGCCGCGGCCCCGTAGAGGGCTCCGCCCGACGACGCGACCACCACGCGGCGGCATCCGCAGGCGATCGCCGCTGCCAGGACGCTCACCGTTCCGAGCACGTTGATGTGGGCGTCGGCGGCGGGCTCGCGCCACGAGCGATTGACGCCGCCCTGGGCGGCGAGATGAAGGAGTGCGTCCGGCTTCCAGGCCTGGATGGCGTTGCGAGCGGGAGCTTCGGCGACATCCACGGCCTCGATGGCGGCGGACCCCGGCAGCGGCCGGTAGGACGCGTGACGGAGGTCATCGATGACCTGCACCGAGGCGCCGCCGTCGAGCAGCGCCTCGACGGTGTGCACGCCGATGAAACCGGCGCCGCCGGTCACCGCGACCCGCCGGCCGTTGAGTTCGCCGGACATCAATTCCGGCTCATCAGGGCGCGCAGGAAGAGCGCCGTATTGGCCGGTCGCTCCGCCATGCGGCGCATCAGATAGCCGTACCACTGCACCCCGAAGGGCACGTAGACGCGAACCGTCTCACCGGCCCTGGCGAGGCGGCGCTGCTCGTCGGGTCGGATGCCGTGGAGGAGTTGATACTCATGGGGGAAGCCCGGGTCCCGCATCGCCCGGACCAGACGACCGGTGGCCTCGATCAGCTTGGGATCGTGGGTCGCGGCCATCGGCAGCGCGCCACCCGCGATGAGGATCCGCAGGCACCGAAGGTACGCCGCGCGAATGTCGTCGCGACGCTGCCAGGCCAGCGACGGGGGTTCCTGGTAGGCGCCCTTGCACAAGCGCACCCGCGAGCCGGGAACCCCGAGCGCGCGGCAGTCGTCCTCCGACCTGCGAAGTGACGCCTGGAGCACCGCCCCGGTGGTCGGAAAGTCCTCGCGGAGACGGCCGACGAGGTGCAACGTCGAGTCGGTCGTGGTGTGGTCCTCCATGTCGATCGTCACGGTGGTGCCTGCCGAGCGCGCCGCCTCGCAAATCTGACGGGCGTTGTCGAGCGCCATCTCCTCGTCGAGCGCCTGTCCGACCGCCGAAAGCTTCACCGACATCTCCGCTCTCGCAGCGAGCCCGTCACCCGCGAGGCGCTCCGCCAACGAGCGGTAGGCATCAACGGCGGCGCTCGCCGAGGCCGCGTCGCGCGTGTCCTCGCCCAGGTGGTCCAGGGAGACGAGCAGCCCCCCTGCGATGAGTGCGTGGGCGACCCGAATCGCATCGTCGATGGTTTCGCCGGCGACGAAGCGACGGACCACGCCGCGGGTCACCGGCGCCGCGGTGATCGCGCGCTTGATCTGCGGGCGCCGAGACGCCCACAGCAGCACGTGGCGGAGCGCAGCTGCGGGACTCGCGCCGGCGGGAGCGGGGGAGGGCTGGTACGACCCCCAGGCTTCGCTGGTCACCGCGCGGATTATGTCCTCGGTCCGTCAGCGTCTGGGTCAGCGGGTCCAGGGGGCGGGACGCCGCTCGAGGAAGGCGAGCATCGCTTCGTGTGCCTCTTCCGAGGCGAACAGCCGCGCGGAGAGCTCCACCATGCGATCCCCGTCGCGGTCGATCGCCTCGCGAACGCGGGCTGTGGTCAGCCGCTTCGATTCGGCGAGGCCCTGCGGCGATCCCAGCAGCAGCTGGTCGGTGACGCCGGTCACCGCCTCGTCGACCTCCGCGGCCGCGATCGTGACCAGGCCGATCCGCACCGCCTCCGGGGCGTCGAAGGTCTCCCCGGTGAGGTAGTAGCGGGCGGCCGCGCGCTGGTCGATCCGCGGCAGCAGCGCCACCGAGATCACCGCCGCGGCCAGCCCGAGCCGCACCTCGGTGAACGCGAAGCTGCAGCGCGGTCCAGCCACCACGATGTCGCACGCACCGAGCAAGCCCAGCCCGCCGGCCCGCGCATTACCGTCGATCTTGGCAATAACCGGCGCGCGGAGGTCGATGATCAACCGGATCAGCGCGAGCAGCGTCGATGCGGCCCCGGTCATCGACCCGCTCCTGGCTTCGGAGAGATCGGCACCGGCGCAGAAGGTGGTCCCGGTGTGGGTGAGCACGACGGCCCGGACCTTCGCATGGGCATCGGCCGCGTGCAGCCGATCGGTGAGCTCGGTCACGAGTTGCGTGGAGAGGGCGTTGCGGTTGTGCGGCGAGTCCAGCGTGATCGTGGCGATGGCGCCGTCGACCGCGAGATGCACCAGCTCGGCGTCAGTCATGCGCTGGCAAGGCTACGCCGCGGGATCGGGGGGCGTCCACGAAGGGCTCAAAGACAAGTAAGGCCGTCCAAAGCCGCGCTCCACGAGACGACGGCGGTCGTCAGGCGGCAACGGCGTCCGGCATGGGGTTGCGATGCCGGACGCCGTCCACGGCGAGCACGGCGAGCGCGATCCACACCAGTGCGAAGCCGCACAGCAGCGCGAACGTCGTCGTCTCGTGGAGCACGAGCACGCCGATCGCGAACTGCATGACCGGCGTCAGATACTGGAGCAGCCCCATCGTGGACAGTGGCAGGCGAGTGGCGGCGCCCGCGAAGAACAGTAGCGGCAAGGCGGTGACCGGCCCTGCCGAAATCAGCAGCGCGAGGTGCCCCGCGGTCGCATCGGGGCCGACCCAGGTCGCGCTCCCGGCGAGCGCCAGCGCGGCGAGCACCGCGAGTGCGGGAAGCGTGAGGACGGCGCCCTCGATCAGCAGCCCCTCCGGCGGCGACGCCCGCACACCCTTCTTGATGAATCCATACGTGCCGAAGGAGCACGCCAGCGCCAGCGCGATCCACGGTGGCCGGCCGTAATCGATGCTCAAGACGGTCACCGCGACCAGGCCGAGCGCGACCGCCATCCATTGCACCACGCGGAGTCGCTCGTGAAGGATGATCACGCCGAGCCCGATGGTCACCAGCGGATTGATGAAATAGCCGAGGCTGGTCTCGATGACGTGCCCGTTGTTGACCCCCCAGATGTAGACGCCCCAGTTCGCCGCGATGGCGATGCCGGCCGCGCAGAGACGCAGCAGGGTCGCACGCTCCATGCGTTGCACCGCTCGCAGCTCGTGACGCACCGCAAGGAGCACGGCAACGACCACGCAGGAGAACACGATCCGGCACGCCAGGATCTCCAGCGGGTTGGCCGGCTCGAGGAGAGGCCAGAAAAGCGGGAAGAGACCCCACAACGCATAGGCGGCAACGCCGTAGATCAATCCACTCGCGTGGGGCGTGCGGGTCTGTGGCTGGGGGGCTGTCACGTCGATACGGCTCCCCACAGTAACGCGCTGCCGGAGTCCGACGGCGCGGAGCTAGCTCACCAGGTCACAGCGATGTACTTGCTCTCGAGGAACTCGAGCAGGCCGTCGTGACCGCCCTCGCGGCCGAGGCCGCTCTGCTTGACGCCGCCGAACGGCGCGGCCGGGTCGGAGACGATCGGACGGTTGAGTCCAACCATGCCGGACTCGAGCGCTTCGCTGCAGCGCAGTCCGCGCTGGAGGTCGCGGGTGTACACGTAGGCCACCAGGCCGTATTCCGAGTCGTTGGCCATCGCGATCGCCTCCGCGTCGGTGTCGAAGACAACCAACGGCGCGACCGGACCGAAGATCTCCTCGCGGAGGATGGCCGCACCCGCGGGCACGTCCACAAGAACGGTCGGCGGATAGAAGAAGCCCGGTCCTTCGGGGCTCTCGCCGCCGGTGGCGACACGTGCCCCGTCACGCACCGCGCCGTCCACGAGCGCCACGACCTTGTCGCGGCCGGCGGCGTTGATCAGCGGACCCAGCTGGACGCCTTCCTCGAGGCCCGGCCCCACCCGCAGCCCGCTCATGGCTTGGGCCAGCCGGTTCCCGAACTCCGTCGCGATGCCGCGCTGGACGAGGAAACGATTGGCCGCGGTGCACGCTTCGCCGCCGTTGCGCATCTTCGCCACCATCGCGCCGGCCACCGCGCTCTCCAGGTCGGCGTCATCGAACACGATGAATGGGGCATTGCCACCCAGTTCCATGGAACAGCTGACGACGCAATCCGCTGCTTGACGGAGCAGGCCGCGACCGACCTCCGTGGAGCCCGTGAACGAGAGCTTGCGCACCCGAGGGTCGTGCAACATCGCCTCGACCACGGCTCCCGAGCGTCGCGAGGGCAGTACGTTGACGACGCCCGCGGGCACACCCGCATCCGTGAGCAACGCGCCCAGGGCGAGCGCCGTCAACGGCGTGTCCGACGCGGGCTTGAGCACGACGGTGCACCCGGCCGCGAGCGCCGGTCCGATCTTGCGGGTGGCCATCGCTGCGGGAAAGTTCCAGGGGGTTATCAGGATGCTGACGCCGATCGGCTGGCGCAGGACGAGGATTCGATTGGTTCCCGCCGGCGCCGTCTGCAGGTCGCCGCCGGCACGCACCGCCTCCTCGGCGAACCAGCGAAAGAACTCCGCGGCGTAGGTCACCTCGCCGCGCGCGTCGGCGAGTGCCTTGCCGTTCTCTCTGACGATCAGCCGCGCCAGCTCCTCGGTCCGCGCGGTCATGAGCTCGAAGGTGCGCCGCAGCGCCTCTGCGCGCTGGCGCGGCGGGGTCGCCGCCCAGCCGGGCAGCGCCGCCGCGGCGGCGCCGACGGCCGCCAGCCCGTCCTCGACCGAGGCGTCGGCAACCACGGCGATCACCTCGCCGGTGGCTGGATCGTGCACCTCGAAGGTGTGCCCGTCCGACGCGTCGATCCAGCGACCACCGACCAGCAGCTGCGTCGGCACGCCGACGGTCTCGGGGCTCAGTGTGATCGTGGTCATGGCTGTGTGGCCCTCGCGATGATGACGTGCTCGACACGACGGAATCGCCAGATGCTCGAGCGCGTCGGTGTGCGTGCGCTGCGGCGTCCGTCGAGATCATTGAAGCACGACGATCCCTCACCCGTTCTGGGGTGTGTTCGGACATCGGCCGGCATCCTGCACGAGTTGCCAATGGCCAGACGGGTCCGCGAACTGCGGGATGGGGGCGCCTCGTCGGGCACGGCGCGTGGGGTAGGGTGAGGACAGCCCCAGATCGACACGCCGGAGACCGCCGATGCTCGCCCTGACCACGACCGGAGACGCCGACCTACTCAGGCTCACCGAGGTGTCGGAGCCCGAGCCGATGGCGACCGAGGCGATCGTCCGAATGACGACCACGAGCCTCAATCGTGGCGAGATCGCGCGCTGCCTGAACAGCCCCGCGGGCGTGCGCCCGGGATGGGACGTCGTCGGGGTCGTCGAGCGCGCCCCCGGACGCGGCGGCGGTCCGCCGGTTGGATCCACCGTTGTCGGCGTCGTGAACGGCGGCGCATGGGCCGAGCGCGTCGCCGTCCCGGCCGACGTCCTCGCGGCCGTCCCCGACGGGGTGACGCCGGCCGAGGCCGCCTGCCTGCCGGTCGCCGGGATCACGGCCTTCCGGACGCTCGCGCTGGCGGGGTTTCCCGCGGGCAAGCGTGTCCTCATCACCGGTGCGTCCGGCGGAGTTGGCCACATGGCGGTGCAGCTGGCTCGAGGCGCCCAGATGACCGTCACGGGGCTGATCCGCAATCCTCAGGCGAACGCCACCGCGGCGGCGGCGTGCGATCACGTGATTCGCGACGTCCACGACGCGCGCGGGCCGTACGACCACATCCTCGACGGTGTCGGCGGCGAGGTGCTCAGCGGGTGCCTGGACGTGGTCGCGCCGTACGGCATGGTGGTGTCGTATGCGTCGACGCTCCTGGAACCGGCGACGCTGGGGCCGCGCTGGTTCGGCGCCCACGTGGGAGCGACCCTTCGATCGTTCCTCATATTCGAGGAGCTGCGCTACACGCAGAGTGCCGCCTCGGACCTGCGCACGCTGTGCGCGCTCATCGCCGCCGCCAGGCTGAAAATCCACATCGACGCGCAGGCGGACTGGTCCCGCGCAGGCGAGCTGGCGCGCGACCTCCTCGAGCGTCGCGTCACCGGCAAGGTGGTGCTCACCATCGGCGGTGGCTGACGTGCAAGCAAATAGAAAGGACCGGCGATGCATGATGGGAGTCCATGAGCGATAGTGGCGCGCCCGCCGGCAGCTTCGACAACTGGGCGTTTCCCCCGCAGCCTCCGTCTTGGCCGCAGCCGCCGGCCCAGCCGCCGAAACGGACAGCGCGCCCGCTCACGCTGGTAGCGGCGATCGCCGCCACCGTCCTCATCGGTGCGGTCGGCGGCGTTGCCGTGGCGTTCGCGACCCGCAGCCAACCGACCCCGGCTCCGGGATCGTCGCTCACACCGGGCTCGGGGAGCCCGATCGCGTCTCAGGCATCGGTGCTCTACCAGCGCATGCTCGACGCCACTCGCGCCGCCCCTGGATTCGCGTACGTCTCGGTTTCGACCGGGGTCCAGAGCGAGACCATCGCCGGGGTCGCCGGCCAGGCTGCGGGACGTCAGGACATCACGTTCAACTCCTCGTACGGCAGCGAGCACTTCACCCTGCTGCTCGTGGGCGCAACCGTCTATTTCCAGGGCAATGCGCCGGCGGTCGAGGACCAGCTGGGGGTTGCCGCGGCGAACGCCCCCAAGGTCGCCGGCAAGTGGGTGTCGGTCGTGAGCGGGAACGGTCCGTATGCACGGTCCGCGGACGCCAGCGGCCTGGAGCCGGGGATCACCGTGGCCGACCAGGCGCAGGAGATGCCGCTGATGCCAACCGGTCTGGCCCCGGTGAGCACGACCGGCGCTCCGGCCACTAGGATCCTCGGTTCGGTTCGCGATCAGGCAGGAAATTTGCACCCCGCTCACCTCGACCTGGTCACCGCCTCCGCGATACCTGTGTCCTACGTGGCCGGTTTCACCGGGGGAACGTCCACGACCACGTACAGCCAATGGGGCACGGCGCCATCGGTGAGCACCCCGTCGGGGGCTGTGGCCTGGTCCTCGCTGGTGACCACGACGCCCCCGGGCGGCTATGGGAACGGCGGAGCGTCCACGGCCTCGCCGGCGCCGACCGGGCAACCCGCGATCTAGCGGTCAGCGCAAGCCCGCGAGCCGCTCGAACAGTCCGCGAATCTCGGTCGCGGTGAGCGCGAGGGTGGCGTCTCCCACCTGCAGCTCGAACCGCTGCAGCGACGGCCCCTCCGAGATCCACGGCCGGGCGAACGTGAAGATCTTCTCTGACTTCGCGACGTCGACGACGCGCGCGCGCACCTCGTCGAGACGGGCGGCGAATCGGACGTGCATCATCGGGCTCTGGACGGGATCGGGGAGCACCTCCACCCCGGGGATGTCCCGCACAGCGCGTGCGATCGCGCGCGCGTGCTGGTAGTAGCGCGGCATCAGCGGCAGTCGTGAGTGAAGCACCGTCAACGCGGATGCGGCGTACGGCCACATCATGAACATCCGGCCTCCGTGGCGTGTCCGCCAGACCGAGAGCTCCTCGATGACGCCGGCGTCGCCGGCCACGCAGCATCCAGCGATGCCACCAAGTCCCTTGTAGAACGAGACGTAGACGGTGTCGAAGAGCGCCGCGACGTCCTGCAGCGACTTGTGGTGGGACTTTGCGTAGAACGGGCCGGCCTCCCACAGACGTGCGCCGTCGAGGTGGACCGCAGCGCCGCGATCCCGTGCCCACTCGACCTGGGCGACGAGTTCGTCCCACGCCGGCAGCGTTCCTCCAGTCCGCGCTGCGGCAGCTCGAGGAGCAGGGCCGCGATGGGCTCGTGAACCTGTGCGAGGGTTACCGACGACAGCGGCTGGTCGCGCGGACCGGCGGGTATCCCGAACAGGCCGTGCAGGCGCTGGTAGCCGCGCTCCTCGTTGGTCTCCATGTGGCACATGGGGTGGAACACGATGCTTCGGCTTGCGCGACGATCTGCATGCACGCGCAGCGTCGCCTGTTGCGCCATCGTGCCCGTCGGCAGAAACATCGCCAACTCCTTGCCGAGCAGCGATGCAACCTCTGCTTCGAGGTCGGCGACGGCGCCGCCGATGCCGTAGTAGTCGATCTCGGTGTCGGCCGGGATGGTGGCGAGAAGGTCGCGCCCCCGGCGAGGTCCATGCCCGTTCAGGATGCGCGTGCAGGAATCCGCCAGCGCCTCGAGCCTGGTGTCCCGGGAGAACGCCGGCGGAATCCGCGGTGCCGCGGATCGATGCTGCTTCCCGGGCGCGCGCGCCATGCCGCACAGCTTACGGCGGGGACGCAGCCGTCATCGGTTGCCGCGGTTGGCTACCCGACGGCCACCTCGACGACGCGGGTCCCCCAGTTTTGCTGGCCGTCCGGGGTTTGACTGGACAGTGGAGGCATGTATTCGGTGGCGAGCCACACCCCCTGTGCAGCGGGATCGATGACCGCCCACGAATAGTCGCCCCATCGAGTCGAGGTCTTGTTGTATGGCCCCGTGCCACTGGCAACGATGGTGATCGGGCCGAACGACGACTGACCGGCGCCGAGGGCTGCGTATGCCGCACTCGGAAACAGACCATGGCCGGTCACCGTGAACACCATCGCCGCGTTGCCCGACGGCAGCGACTGGAGCGCGGGATAGATCACGTCGCTTCCGGCCTGCACGACGTAGCCCTGGTGCGCGATCACCGCGCCGCCGATGCGCGTGCCGCTCAGCGATGGACGGACGCTGAACCACGCGGCCCCGGCGCGCGGCGTCGAATCGTGTGGAATCGTGACGACGGTGGTGAGCTCCCCCCAGATCATGCCGTTGATGTACTGGGTCTGCTGCATGCGGTCGTCACCGAAGTCGAGGGTGCTATTCGAACCACGCTGAGCCGCGGCCGGAGGCAGTCCGTAGGCCTCGGAGGTGATCACGGTGCTCGACAGTGTCGGCGACTGGCCGTGCTGCAACGCGGTGCGATTGGTCATCGCCCACACACCGAGCCGGTGATCGGTCGTTCCGGTTGGATCCAGTGCGTTGAGGAAGAACTCCGCGCTGGGCCCGCCGGTGCTGATCGCCGGCTGCACCGAGGCTGCGACCGCTCCGCCGATGGTGAGATGGCTGAAGTGGGCGAAGTGGATGGGCACGCCCGCGATCAGGTCCTGCTTGGAGAAGGCGTAGATCTGGGCTCCGTTGAACTGCGGTCCGAGGATGGAGAACTCGTTGGTGGTGACGTAGAGGTTGTTCTGATCGATGCCCAGCGTCGGCTGGTCGCCGAAGCACGGGCAGCCGCGTCCTCCCGCGTGCGTGGTGTCGATCTGATACTGGCTCCAGACGTTCTGCGGATTGCCTGACGAGTTCACCGCGATGAGGAGTTGCGAGGACTTGGAATCTGCGCTGATGAACAGGATGGTTGCGAACCAGGTATTGGTGCTCGCGTCGAAGTAGCAGCGCGGATCGCTGGTGAATTCCAGGGAACCGACGTTGAAGAGGTCGTTCACGTTGCTGGGCCCCACGATGGTCTTGCCACTCGACGTGTAGATCCGGAATGCGGAGTTCACCGCCTCGAGCACGTAGCCATTGCCGACACAGAGGCCCTGGTCGGGAGGCTCGAACTCCAGGTTGAAGTTGGTGATCCGGCTGTCGTTGCTGCTCACGCCGTTGAAGTTGTGGAGCACCGAGCTCGTCACGGGCGTCACCGCAGCGGAGGCGGTTGATACGCCGGCCGCGGGGGAGGGGCCAGAGTTGGATCTTGGCGCGGACCGGACGCCGCGCCGTGCATGAAGGGTGGTCTGGCCGGCAGCGACGGGGGTCGCGTGCGACGGCGTCGATATGCCGGTGGCTGCGGATGCGTACACGGTGGTCGTCGTCGCGGCGGCGCCCACGCCGGTGTTCGAGAGTGGGGCCGCCAGAGCGATACCGGTCGCCCCGATAACCGCGCCAATCAGGATTCGACCCATGCTGCTCACCCCCATTGCCTCTCCACCTCGGTTGTGCCGGCCCAACGCCGCAGGGTCACATCGACTCTCGTCGCGAGACCGATGATACGCATTCGGGGGTCACCCGTCTTTCGCGGGCGGCTTGACCGCGGTCGCGCCGCCCGGTGCTCATCGGCCTGCCGCCACCGAACGCTCACTCCACGCGGTGAACGCGGTCGCAAGTCCGGCGACGAGCCGATCAAAGCTGCGATCGACGTCGACGGGCATGCCGAAGCCATGTCCTGCTTCGAGTGTTACAAAGCCGTGCAGCCCGGCGCGCAGTGCGCGGATCGCATCGACGGCATCGTCGTCGCGCAGACCGTATCCCTCCATGACGTCGAAGGCAACCCGCACCACACCGGCGCTTGCGCGCTCATCGTCGACGTCTCCCGGCGCCGGAGCGCGCTGTGTCGCCGCGTATCGCCCCGGATGCTCGAGCGCCCACGCGCGGTAGGCGCGGGACATCGACGTGATGGCATCGCCCCGGGCACGACCGACTGCCGCTTTCCCGAGGACGGCGGCGAGCTCGTTCTTGGCACGGATCGCGATGCTGCGCCGCAGTCCTTCGATGCCGGCGACGTGCTTGTAGAGCGACGGTTGCCGAACCCCCAGCCGTTTCGCGAGGGCCGCCAGGGTCAGGTTCGACAGGCCACCCTCGTCGGCGATTCGCTCGGCCTCCTCGACGACGAGGGTCTCGTTGAGACCGGCTCTAGGCACGCCGGCCCAGTGTCGTGAGGAACCCGAGGACCGCAGGGGTGACGAGGTCGGGTCGCTGCGACTGGGGGTAGTGCCCGGACTCGGGCACCATGACCGGCTCTCCGTGCAGCGTTCTGGCGATCCATTCGGCTTCGTCCTTGGGGTTGGCGAAGTCGGGATCCAGCTCGCCCATGACCACCAACGTCGGGGCGCTGACGTCGCCAAGACGCGCCTCGGCGGGCCTGTAAGTCGTGTGCGTGGTCCGCGAGAAGGCCTTCGCATGTCCGGGGAGATGCAGGCTTTCGACTACTCGAGCTCGGTACGCCTCGAAGTCGGCCGGCCGGCGGCCTGCGTACAGTCTGGGGAGGTACGACTTCCACACCAAGGCGGCCCAGAGCGGCGCCATGGCGATGCGGGAGACGAGGCGCTGCACCGCGCTCACCTTGCCGTCGCGGACCCACGGTCCCATGAGGACCAGGCCACGGACGAGGTCGGGACGTTCAGCGGCCACGAGCACGGCGGAACCGGCACCCATCGAGTTGCCGACGATGACCGCGGGTCCGCCGAGTTCCTCGATGAGGGCAAGGACGTCGCCCGAGGTCTCGACATCGCCATAGGCCGTGAAGGAGGAGTCGCTGTCGCCGTGACCGCGAAGGTCGGTGCTGACCACCCGATAGCCGGCGTCACGAAGTGCCGGAGCGAGAAACCGATAGGTGGTCCGCAGATCCCCCATCCCGGGGACAAGGACGACGAGGGGGCCGTCCCCGCCGATGTCGTACGCGATCCGCCCGCCCGGGCGGGTGAGATACCTGGTCGTGTCGGCGTCGGTAGCGGTGGTGGTGTTCATGGCGGCTATTATGCATAGCTTATAAGCTAGCTGCAATAGCCTGGATCGATGCGCCGGGAAGGGGTTATGCCAGCGCTTACGCTGGCCTGCGAGCGCAGCCCCCATGACCTCTCGCAATGGGGTTGAAGATGTATCGCCCACTACAAATCATCGGTGGTTTGCCTGTAGCTTGTAATGGGTCTACTAGCGGGTATGGCCGTCACCAAGCCCGAGACCCGAAGCGACCCCGAGACCAAGACATCGGTGGACAACCGGCTGCTCCCGCTCCTCGAATATCTCGCCCGCGTCGGCCGTCGCGCCGTTGAGGCAACGCTGGCGCCCGGGGGCCTTCGCCCCCGTCATCTCATCGCTTTGCGGCTCCTTAACGAGCACGGCCCCGCGAGCCAGCAGGGACTCGCCGATTCGCTGAGCCTGGATCCGAGCAATGTGGTGGGGCTGCTCAACGAGCTGGAGGACCGCCAGTTGGTCACGCGCCGACGCGATCCAGCCGATCGTCGCCGTCACATCGTCGAGTTGTCACCCCGAGGCGAGGAGGAGCTCTGTCTCTCTTACGGCCGTCTCCGGCTTGTCGAGGACGACCTGTTCGGCGCCCTGAGCGCTGATGAGAGGGCGACGCTGTACGACCTCGTGGTCCGCGCTGTCGGAGTCGCATCACCTCCCTGCGATGTTGTGGAAGAACCTCCGTGCCCGGCATGAACAACCCCACACAGGAGCCTGCGACGACCTACCAGGACGTTGAGTTCGGACTGGACTCGTTCGTTGCTGTCACCGTCGACGAGTTCGGTCAGGAGCTCAGCGGCGACGCCGTCATCCGCAACACCGTCGAGGAGGCGGTGCTTGCCGATGCCGTTGGGATCGACTCGTTCAACGTCGCCGAGCACTACCGCTCCGACATGATGGACTCGGCGGGGCACGTGATCCTGGCCGCGATCGCCGGCCGCACCGAACGCATCCGCCTCGGCACCGCGGTGACGGTGCTGAGCTCACAGGACCCGGTTCGCGTGTACACGCAGTTCGCGACCCTCGACGCCGTATCGAACGGACGGGCGCAGCTCATCGTCGGCCGTGGCTCGCTGATCGAATCGTTTCCTCTCTTCGGATACGACCTCGGCGACTACGAGGAACTCTTCGAGGAGAAGCTCGACTTGTTCACGCGCTTGCTGCGAGATCAACCCGTCACCTGGTCGGGCAAGTTCCGCTCCCCGCTCACCAACCAGTACCTCAGTCCGCCTCTCGCCGAGGGGCACCTGCCCACGTGGGTTGGCGTCGGCGGCAGCCCGCAGTCGGTGATTCGTGCCGCCCGTTACGGTCTCCCGCTCATGCTGGCTGTGATCGGTGGACCTCCGGGCCGATTCGCACCGCTCGTCGAGCTGTACAAGCGCGCTCTTGAGAAGTTCGGGCAACCGCCGCTGCGGATCGGTATGCATTCGCATGGATACGTGGCGAGGACCGACCAGGAAGCCGTTGACATGCAATGGCCGCACTGGGCCGACATCTTCGAGAAAGCAGCGGCCGAGCGAGGCTGGGCTCGCCCGACCATGGACCGATTCCAAGCCGAGGTCACGGACGGATCGCTCTACCTCGGGTCGCCGGAAACCGTGGCGACGAAAATTGCGTGGGTCATCCGGCTGCTCGGGCTGAGCCGGTTCGATCTGGCATACGCCACCGGGCGAATGCCCCACGAACAGAAGATGGCGACCATCGAGCTGTACGGACGTGAGGTGATTCCTCGAGTCAGGGAGCTGCTCGCAGATCCCGCGGTTGAGCCCGACGCCCGCAGGGTGGACGCCGAGGTCGCGCTCACCGGATCCAATGGCTAGTGGTGAGGGCGCCGACCGGCGTCTGGGCATCGTCGGTGCCGGCAAGGTTGGTACGACCATCGCCCGTGCGGCGATGGGAGCCGGGTACGACGTTGCCATCTCCGGATCCGGGAGCGCCGAACGGATTGCCCTGATCGTCGATGTGCTCGCACCGGGCGCTCGCGCCGTCACGACGGACGAGGTTGTCGGTTTCGCAGATGTCGTGATCCTCGCGGTCCCGATGCACCGGTTTCGAGAGCTTTCCCGCGATCGCTTCGACGGCAAGATCCTCGTCGATGCGATGAACTATTGGGAAGAGATCGACGGCGTCGACGACGAGCTCGCCGGCGCAGCGGAAGGAACGAGCGCCGTCGTGCAGCACTGGTTCGCGTCGGCTCGAGTGGTGAAGAGTCTCAATCACCTCGGCTACTACGAGTTCGACAGGGGGAGGCGCCCACGAGGTACGCCGGGCCGCATCGCAATCGCTGCGGCGGGCGATGACCGCGCCGCGGTCGCAGCGGTCATGCAGCTCATCGACCGGCTCGGGTTCGACGCCGTCGACGCCGGGCCGCTCGAGGCGGGCCGCTCCCTCGAGCCGGATGGGCCGGTGTTCGGGATCGCTCACACAGCCGGCGCACTCTCGGATCTCCTCTGGTCTGAGGCGTCGTCCGCGTAGCTGCGAGCGCGGCCTCGCGCCCTCGGGTGAGCCCGCGCACAGACCGAGGCTGTGTCCCTTGAGGTTGCGGTCGTAGGACTGCAAAATATCTGACTACCATGACTCAGCGCAAAGGGGTGCCAACGATTCGTTTTGGCGCCACGCTGTGCACGATCGACAAGTGGACTGTTTTGCGCCTGCCTGAGGAGGCGAGCGCGAAACTGCCGTCGCGCGGGCAGGTAGCAGTACGAGGAACGATCAATGGCCATGGGTTCCACGCGGTGTTGGAACCAGACGGCTATTTTGGCCACTGGATGCGGATTGATAGAGAGCTGCAACGAGCTGCTTCGGTGGGCGTCGGTGATACCGCGACGCTCGAAATCGAGTCACTCAAAAGCTGGCCCGAACCGACCCTGCCACGGGATCTTGAGACAGCGCTGGCAGCCGCCCCGCAGAAGATCCAAGACCTGTGGAAAGGTATTACGCCGATGGCCCGTTGGGAATGGGTTCGCTGGGTCAACGCAACCCAAAATCCCGATACGCGCCAACGACGGGTCGACGTGAGCATTTCGAAAATGAAGAGCGGCAAGCGGCGGCCGTGCTGTTTCAACCTTGCCGCGTGCACCGACCCGAACCTGTCCAGAAATGGCAGGCTCATTGAGCCCGCGTAGAACGTCAGCGTGCCGCCTCAGGCATCCCCGACACGGACGATGCGACGCAGCGGGCCGGACGTGCCGTGGTGGACCGCGCGGGATCGGCCGTGTCACATGGAGTTGCAACCTGGCAGCTCATCGAACTCATCAATGCTTGGCCGCCGCAACCCTCGCTGATACGGCCGTACGAATGGTCATGGCCGCGCTCGACGCCTCGTCGTAGCGCG
This sequence comes from Candidatus Dormiibacterota bacterium, assembly GCA_963768105.1. GTDB lineage: Bacteria > Chloroflexota > Dormibacteria > Aeolococcales > Aeolococcaceae > Palsa-851. The sequence continues at coordinate 160,156 of CAVYGR010000003.1, forward strand.
GCAACACGGCGCACTTCGACCGAGGAGAGGCTGGGGAAGCATGCAGAGCGGAAAAAAGCGAGAGTGCCAACTCCCTCCACTTCAATATATCAGCGCACCGGGTACTTGCGGCAAGACCCGGGCCGTCCTGCAGAATCTCCGGCCGAAACCAGAACAGGTGGTGTATGGCCGAGCATGCGGTGGTGATCGCCGGAGGAGGTCCGACGGGGATGATGCTGGCGGCTGAGTTGGCGTTGGCGAAAGTCGACGTCGTCATCGTCGAGCGACGCGTGACACAGGACTTCGGCGGCTCGCGCTCCCGCGGTCTGCATTCGCGCACGATCGAGGTACTCGATCAACGTGGGGTTGCCGATCGATTCCTCGCCGAGGGGCAGGCGGTGCAGGTCCAGGCGTTCGCCGGTACCCCGTTAGACATCAGCGACTTCCCCACTCGCCACAACTACGGACTGGCGCTGTTGCAGAGCCACTTCGAGCGAATTCTGGCTGGCTGGATCAGCGAGTTGGGCGTACCGATCATTCGCGATCGTGCGGTGACCGGTTTCGTCCAGGTCGATTCCGGTGTTGACGTCGAGCTGTCAGACGGACAGTCGCTGCGAGCGCAATACCTGGTCGGGTGCGACGGAGGACGCAGTGTGGTCCGAAGGGCGGCCGGCATCGAGTTCGCCGGTTGGGATCCGACGACCAGCTGGATCATCGCCGAGGTTGCGATGGAGGAGGAGCCGGAGATCGGCTTGCGCGGCGGTGGTGGCGTCGGCAGGGCGGAAGGAGGGTTGTTCGGAGTGACCCTGACCGAACCGGACCTCGAACACACCAGTGAGCCCACCCTGAAGGATGTCAGTGAGGCGCTCATTGCCGTCGACGGGACAGATCACGGAGTTCACAGCCCCAGGTGGATCTCCCGTTTCACCGACATGACCCGGCAGGCGGCGTCCTATCGCAAGGGACGCATCCTGCTCGCCGGCGACGCCGCGCACGTGCATGCCCCGACCGGGGGGCAGGGTCTCAATATCGGTGTGCAGGATGGAGTGAACCTTGGATGGAAACTGGCCCAGGTCGTCAACGGGAGGTCACCCGATGCCCTGTTGGATACCTACCATGCCGAGCGGCACCCGGTTGGTGCACGCGTACTGCAGAACACGATGGCGCAGATTGCACTGCGGCGGCCGGATGAGCGCACAACGGCATTGCACGACATCCTCACTGAGCTACTGGGCATGGATGAGCCGCGAAAGCACATCGCCGCGATGCTCTCCGGTCTCGACATCCACTACGACCTCGGCGAAGGCCATCCGCTGCTAGGACGCCGCATGCTCGACCTGGACCTCATGACCGCCGACGGCCCCCTCCGGGTCTTCGAGCTGCTCCACGACGCGAAGCCGGTGCTGCTCAACCTCGGCGAGCATGGCGCTATGGACATTGCTCCCTGCGCCGATCGGGTCCAGCTGGTCGATGCCGAACACGTCGGTCTCTGGGAGCTTCCGGTCCTGGGCCCGGTAGCATCGCCCGCTGCCGTGCTGATCAGACCCGATGGATACGTCGCCTGGGTGGGCAACGGCACAGATACCGGATTGCACACTGCGCTGACCACCTGGTTCGGAGCACCGTGATGCGCCGCGATGCTCGGCTGCTTTCAGCGCGCGCCCCTTTTCACAAGCACGGTGATCTTTGCCTCTTCGGAGGCAGTCAACTTCATGATCGCGTACGAGTTCGGCCACATGGCGCCGTTGTCGAGCTTCGCTTTGTCGCTGAAGCCGAGCGTCTGATACCTGGCTTTGAACTTCCCTGCGTTTTGGAAGAAGCAGATGATGTCGCCGTCCTTGGCGTACGCCGGCATCCCGTACCAGGTCTTCGGGGCGAGGTTTGGTGCCGTGACGCTTGACTCTATGGAGCCGGGAGCTAACGGACGTTCGGGCGCTTGCGGGCTACCGCACCGCTGAGATGCCTTGACTTTTACCACCAAGTTATATAACCTAGTGGTAATGGATACAAACGATCCCCTGAGCCGCGCCTTCGCGGCGCTTGCCGACCCCACCCGCCGGGCGATCCTCGAGCGCCTCGCGTCCGGAGAGGCCGGCGTCGTCGAGCTCGCAGACGCCTCCACGCTGACGCAGCCTGCCATCACCAAGCACCTCAAGGTGCTGGAGCGGGCCGGCCTCATCGGTCGGGCCCGCGACCGCCAGCGCCGCCCTGCGCGGCTGCACCTCGAGGGCCTGCTCCCCGTGGACGACTGGCTGCGACGCGCCCACACCGAATGGTCCGACCGCCTCGACCGCCTCGAGGCCCATCTTGCCGCCGAAACCGAATCAACCATTACGGAGGAGAACCCCGATGCCTGATACCCGCACCGCCGTGGACGTCCGCTCTGCGACCCCGAACAGGCAGCTCGTCATCGAGCGCACCATCAAGGCCTCGCCGGAGCGGGTCTTTGACGCCTTCACAGACCCGGACCAGCTCAAGAAATGGTGGTGGCCCAACGGCTTCACCTGCCCCGCCGCAGAGGTGGACCTTCGCGTCGGCGGGAGGTACCGGCTCGCGATGGAGTGGCCAGGTTCCATCCCTGCCGAGGCCCAGTTCTCCCACTACATGGGTGGTGAGTACTACGAGATCGACCGTCCGCATCGCCTCGTCATGAGCGGCCGGGCCGTCAACGACGAGCAGGGCGAGCTCTTCGCAACCCTCATCGAGGTGACCTTTGAGGCCCGCAACGGGGGCACCGCGCTCACCATGCGACAGTCCTACTTCGAGCCGATGCCGCCTGCCGACGCGATGGCCGGTGCCGAGCAGGGCTGGTCCGAGCAGCTCGACAAGCTCGAGCGGCTCCTCGCGGACTGAGCGAGAGAACCTGGAATGAAGACACACACGCTTAAAACCGCCGAGGCCGACATCGTCTACGACGTCGAGGGCCCGCTGCCCACCGCCGACGGACGCCCACCGCTGTTCATGATCGGGCAGCCGATGGACGCCAGCGGCTTCCGCACGCTGGCGTCGTACTTCCCCGACCGCACTGTGATCACCTATGACCCGCGCGGTCTCGGCCGCAGCACCCGCAAGGACGGCCGGGTCGACAGCGTGCCCACCGTCCAAGCTGAGGATGTGCACGCCGTCATCGGGGCTCTGGACGTCGGCCCGGTCGAGATGTTCGCGAGCAGTGGCGGCGCGGTCACCGCGCTTGCGCTCGTGGCGGCATATCCCAACGACGTCACCCTGCTGGTGGCGCATGAGCCGCCCCTCGTTCCGGTGCTTCCGGACGCGGAGGCCGCCGAGCGCGCCGCGGCCCAATTTCGGAACGCGTACGCGGCCAAGGGGTGGGGGTCTGGAATGGCGGCCTTCATCGCCATGACGTCGTGGCAGGGAGCGTTCACCGAGGAATACTTCGAGCGGCCGGCACCGGATCCTGCGCAGTTCGGGATGCCGACCGAGGACGACGGCGCTCGTGACGATCCGCTGCTCTCGGACCGTTCCTCGCCAGTCAGCAGCTACCGCCCCGACTTCGACGCTCTGGCCGCGACGCCGACACGCATCGTGATCGCCCTCGGCGAAGAGTCGGCGGGGACCTTTACCGGGCGCACGTCGGTGGCCACAGCCGAACAACTCGGCCAGCAGGCGACGGTTTTCCCCAGCCATCACGGGGGCTTCGTGGGCGGCAACTCCGGATACGCCGGCCAGCCCGAAGCGTTCGCCCGCAAGCTGCGCGCCGTCATCACCGAGAGTAACTGACGCCGCTGCTTGACGGCCTGCGCTACCGCCCGCTGTGGGAGCGGGAGACGAGACTCGAACTCGCGACAGGAGCTCCAAACTGGAGCTTGTCAGAACTGTAACTCACCAGCCGGATACACGAGTTGGCCCGCCTAAGTGAGCCGGCAATCAAGTGTGCCGTGGCGTCGAGCCGCGATGCTCGTTCAGCAGTTCGTGCAGGTCAGGCTGACATCCGCCGCGTCGGGTCCCGTGGTGTAGGGAATGGTCCACTCAAAGTGCGCCAACGCGGACGATGAGGTTACGAGCGGTATCAAGATCGGCGGGGGATAGCCCTGCAGGGCGGGGAACACTGGGAATGAAAACTTCTGGGCGGTCAGCTTGCCTGAGATTGGGACCTGACCCAGCTCGAAAGGAGGACGTCCGTTGCACCCGACCACCACCTCCGCCCCTTTCCACGTCCCCACCGCGACGCCATTTGTTCCTACCCCGAGAGTCATCGTTGCCTGCACGGTGCTCGTGCATCCGTTTTGGACGAGTGTCTCGGTCATGGTGCCCTTCCACGACGTCGCCGCTGTGGCTCCTATGGGACTTGGGGTCGAAGTCTCCGTCGAACCGCATAGCACGGACGTCGAGGCCGAACCAGCGATGAAGCAGCCGTGTTGGCGCAGCTGGGCGAGGGACCCGCGCCTCCCGCCGAGCACGAGGTGAGGACGAGAGATACGGCCCCCAGCAGGAGAACCACAGGCACTTGCATCCGCATCTGTTCCCCCATCCATGGCGACGACAAGGCAAATTCGGCCGCAAGTATGCTCTGGTGAGAGTCCAACCGCATGGGACGTGCGGAATGCCGTCGTCGATCCAGCCTTCGCCGCTGGCCTCGCGAGGTACTCGCACTAAACGCCTTGCGAATCGGTCGACGAGCAGCTCGTGGAGCGGGAGAAGGGACTCGAACCCTCGACATCCAGCTTGGAAGGCTAGCGCTCTACCAACTGAGCTACTCCCGCGTGCGTTCATAGTATCTGCCGCCGGCCGGTTGGACGCGGAGGCTGTAGCGTTCGCAGTCGCACGCGCAGGTCGTCGCAGAGGACAACGGACATGAGCGGGATCTCGGGGATGCCGGCCGCTTCGCCACGCCGGCTCCGAGGCATCGTCACGGAGCGCGGCTGGGGGCTGGCTGCGAATCTGCTCCTCATCCCGGCCATCCTTGGAACCAACCTCATCTACGAGCAGCTGAACCATGGCCCCTACCGCATCATGCTGCAGACACCGCTCGACCGCGCGCTCCCGGTGGTGCCGGTCTTTGCGATTCCATATATTTCGCTGATCCCGTACATCGGGATCAGCCTGGTGGCGTTCCTCTTCATCAGCGCGCGCGTCTATCGATCCGCGGCGATCACGATGATCGTCGTCTGGTTCATCAGCTATGCCTGTTACTTCTTTCTCCAGTCCTACGTTGCGCGGCCGAACATCCCGGGCACCGATCCGTTCTCCATACTGGTGCGCGGCATCTACGCGAGCGACCGGCCGTACAACGACTTTCCAAGCCTGCACACGTCGCTGTCGACGATCATCGCGATCCACTGGTGGCGCATCGACCGGCGTATCGGGGTGCTCGCGACCCTCTGGACGGCGCTCATCATCGCGTCGACCGTCCTGGTCAAGCAGCATTACCTCGCGGACCTGGGGGGTGGCCTTGTTCTGGGGACCGCCGTAGCGTGGCTGGTCATGCGCATCACACGCGCGTAATCGCCCACCGAAAATGCACGGACGCCTCGCCTGCGCTACCATTCCGACGACCGATCAGCACGACATGGAGGGCACGGACATGGCACCGGCGATTGCGCCACCTGCGCGCCCCTCCGACGTCGCACCCGGCGGCTCCGCCGCCTGATCGTCCGTCGACTTCGCGCCGCACCTTGGTGCGCGGCCGTCACCGGAGCTCCGGGTTCTCAATGCAGCATGGAGTTCCGATTTGTCTCACGATCTTCGCCGTCTCACCGCGCTCGGCTGGGACGGCACACTCGAAGCAGCGTTCGCTGACGCTGCAGCTCGCCACGGGCTCAGGGCCCTCGTGTCCCGCGTCGATGGTCGCGTGGTCACGGTGGTGACCGACGCCGGCACCCTGCAAGTCCCGCTCGCATCGCCGCTCTCCGGCGCACCCGACGACGGCGGCATCACCACCGGCGACTGGCTGGTGATCGACGACGGCGTGGGCGTCTGTCTGCTACCGCGGCGCAGCGTGCTGATGCGGCGTGCAGCCGGCGTCGCCACCGCCGGGCAGGCGGTAGCGGCCAATATCGATCTCGTCTTCGTGACCGTCGCGCTGGGTACGACACTCAGGGTTCGGCGCATCGAGCGATCGCTCGCGATGGCATGGTCGAGTGGGGCCACACCGGTTGTCCTGCTGACCAAGTCCGACCTCAGCGATGACCTGGCCGCGGATCTCCGGAGCGCGCGGTCGGTCGCGGCAGGCACCGAGGTCGTCGCGGTGAACGCGTCGGGCGAGGGCGTCGAACGGGTGCGCGAACTGCTGCCGGTGGGGTCGGTCGCCGTGCTCGTCGGACCCAGCGGCACCGGCAAATCGACGCTGGTGAACCTCCTCGCCGGCGCCGACACGCTCGCGACCGGCGAGGTGCGCGCGGATGGCAAGGGCCGCCACACGACCACGCACCGGGAGCTGATCGAGCTCCCGAACGGCGGGCTGATCATCGACACCCCGGGCACCAGGGAACTCGGTCTCTGGGACGCCGGCTCGGGTATCGAGGAGGTATTCGCTGATCTCACCGATGTCGCGGCGAGCTGCCGGTTCCGCAATTGCCGCCACCTGAGCGAGCCCGGCTGCGCCGTGCGCGCCGCCGCCGCCGACGATCCGTCGGTGCTGGCTCGACTCGAATCCCGGCGCAAGCTCGAGCGGGAGCAGGCCCGAATCGAACTCCGCTCGCGACGTTCAGGCAATGGCTGCGCGCCGTCGCGAGGTGCGGCGGCGTGCGCGGGCGATCCGGCAGAACTCGCCATGACTCGGCGGCACCGGACTTGGCGGACGCTCAGGACGGTCCGCCGAAGCGGGATTCCATCTCCGCAACCCACGCCGCCAACGTGCTGCGGTCACCGATCCGCGGGAAGAGCGCGTCCCCCGGGTCGAGGATCCGGCCGGGCGAAAGCCGCTCCAGCTCCGCGGCGGCCGCGCCAGGCCAGGCCCGCTCGGACGTGACGAGCCCGAGCGCCGCGGCGAGACGATCGCAGGCAAACGGCACGAACGGAGCCGAGACGATCGACTCGATCCGGGCAATGTTGATGGCGGTTCGGAGGATGCACGCCGCGCGCGCGGTGTCGGTCTCGTGCCAGGGCGCGCACCGGTCGAGGTACTGGTTGCCAAGTGTCCAGAGGCTGCGCAGGGCGAACGCGGAGGGCCGGAAGCGCATCGCATCCATCTCACCCGCGTACGTCGCGAGGGCGGCGTCGATCGAGGACGCCAGCTCGGCCTCCGCCGGCCCCGGTTCGCCGCCCGCCGGCACGGTCGTGCCGAAGAGTTTCTCGGTGAGCTTGAGGGTGCGCTGCACGAAGTTGCCGAAGATGCCGGCGAGGTCCTTGTTCACGGTCATGGCGAAGCCCTCCCAGGTGAACTCGGTGTCATCGGACTCCGGTGCCGCAGCGAGCAGCGCGTAGCGCCAGTAGTCGGCCGGGAGCAGGTCGATCGCCGCGTCCATGAAGATGCCGCGACGCTGGCTGGTCGAGAACTTGCCGCCGTAGTAGGTGAGGTAGTTGAACCCTTTGACGTAGTCCACGAGCTTCCACGGTTCGCCCGAGCCCATGAGCGTGATGGGGAAGTTGATGGTGTGGAAGGGGATGTTGTCCTTGCCGAGGAACTCCGTATAGCGAACACCACGCGCGTCGTACCACCAGGAGCGCCAATCGCGCGCGTCCGGGTCGAGGTCCGCCCATTCCTTGGTGGCGCCGATGTACTCGATGGGCGCGTCGAACCAGACGTAGAACACCTTGTTCTCGAACCCGGGCCAGCCGACCGGGATGCCCCACTTGAGATCGCGCGTGATGCTGCGATCCTCCAGACCGACGTTGAGCCAGTTGCGTGCGATCGACGTCACGAGGATCGGCCACTCGGCGTGCGAGTCGATCCATTCGCGGACGCGGCCGGCCATCAGCGACTGGCGGATGAACAGGTGCCTGGTGGCCCGGACCTCGAGATTCGTGCTCCCGGAGATCGCGGACCGCGCGTGGATGAGCTCGGACGGCTCGAGCAGGCGTGAGCAGTTCTCGCACTGGTCGCCGTTGGCGCGCTCGTACCCGCAGTGGGGGCAGGTGCCGATGATGTAGCGGTCGGGGAGGAAGCGCTCGTCGTCGAGCGAATACACCTGGTCGGTGACGCGCTCCTCGACCATCCCGTTGTCGCGGAGGCGCTCGGCCATGTGGCGCGTGAGCTCGGCGTTCTGCGCCGAGGAGCTGCGGCCGAAATGGTCGAAGGACAGGCCGTACCTCCGCGCGAGGTCGGCCTGGATCTGGTGCTGCTCGGCGCAATAGTCCGCGACGCTTAAGCTGGCGGCCGCGGCCGCCAGCTCGGCGGGAGTGCCGTGCTCATCGGTGGCGCAGATGAAGAGGACCTCGTGGCTGCGGAGGCGCAGATAGCGCGCGTAGACGTCCGCCGGGAGCATCGAGCCCACCAGGTTGCCGAGGTGCTTGACGCCATTGATGTACGGCAAGGCGCTCGTGATCAGATGCCGGGCCACCGGCGCATCCTACAAGGGGCCATGACGACGCTCCCCCTCGCGAAGCGCCGCCGTTGCGCCAGCCTAGCCGCGTTCGAAGCGTTTGCGCCGACAGTCCGATGAGGCGTTGCATCGCCACCACATGCCGTTCGGGTGGGAGTGTCCGGACAGATGGCTGGTACGCTGCGGCGATGCGCGTGGCCCACCTCCCGTGAAGGGACTCATCCTCAGCGGCGGCAAGGGGACAAGGCTCCGGCCGATTACGCACACCGGAGCCAAACAGCTGATCCCGGTCGCGAACCGTCCGATCCTCTTCTACGCCATCGACGCGCTCACCAAGGCGGGGATCCACGAGATCGGCATCATCGTCGGCGACACCGCCGACGAGGTGCGTGCGGCCGTCGGCAATGGATCGAAGTTCGCCGCCGAGATCACCTTCATCCCGCAGGAGGCGCCGCTTGGACTCGCCCACGCGGTGGGGATCGCGCGGGACTTTCTCGATGGGGACAGCTTCGTCATGTACCTCGGCGACAACCTCATCGCCCAGGGGATCGGCACGCTGGTCGACGAGTTCGAGCGCTCCGCGGCGGACACGATGATCCTGCTCGCGCGCGTTCCCGAGCCGCAGCGCTTCGGCGTGGCCGAGCTCGAGGAGGGCCGGGTGGTCTCGCTGGTGGAGAAGCCGTCGGTGCCGCGGTCCGATCTCGCGCTGGTCGGGGTGTACCTCTTCTCCCCGGTGATCTTCGAGGCGATCGACGCCATCGAACCGAGTGCCCGCGGCGAGCTGGAGATCACCGATGCCATCCAGCACCTCATCGACACCGGCAAGCGCGTGATGCCGCACATCATCGAGGGCTGGTGGAAGGACACGGGACGGCTCGACGACATTCTTGAGGCCAACCGCATGATCCTCGACACCCTCGAGGCCCGCTGCGAGGGCACGGTCGGCGAGGACGTCCGGCTCCACGGCAAGGTGGTGGTCGAAGCCGGTGCGACCCTTCGCAACTGCGTGGTCCGCGGACCCGCGATCGTCGGCAGCGGCACCGTCGTCGACAACGCCTACATCGGGCCGTTCACCTCCATCTATTACGACTGCGTGATTCGCAACGCGGAGATCGAGAACAGCATCGTCCTCGAGGGCACCCGCATCCACGATGTCACCGGCAAGATCGACGGGTCCCTCATCGGCAAGGAGTGCGAGGTGTGCACGTCGCCGGCCCGGCCCACGGCCGTCCGTCTCATGCTGGGCGACCACTCGCGGGTCGAGCTCTGACGGTCGAGATCGTGCGCATCGAGGAGAGCTCCCAGCCCATCAAGGGCCCACGCCGCTGAGATACCTCGTGCTCGGCGCATCGGGCCAGCTCGGTGGCGACATCGCCGACGCGGCCCGGGCTCTGGGCCACGCCGTGACCGCGGCGGACCGCGCCGCGTGCGACATCACCGATCCTGCGGCGGTGGCGCGGGCGATCGCCGCCAGCGGTCCCGATGCCGTCATCAACTGCGCGGGATGGACGCGGGTGGACGCCGCCGAGGATCACGAGGCGGAGGCGGAGCTGGTGAATGCGACCGCCGCGGGGATCGTGGCGGACGCATGCACCGCCGCCCGGGTGCGCCTGTGCCACATCAGCACCGACTACGTCTTCGACGGCGAGGCGACGGAGCCGATCGACGAGAGTGCCGCTCCGGCGCCGCGCTCGGCGTACGGGCGGACCAAGCTCCATGGAGAGCTGGCGGTGAGTGAACGCTGTCCGGACCACCTCATCGTGCGCACCAGCTGGCTCTACGGCCGCCAGGGCCCCAATTTCGTGCTCACCATGCTGCGCCTCGCCGCGGAGCGGTCGGAGGTCCGGGTGGTCGCCGATCAACGGGGGGCGCCGACCTGGACCGGGCACCTGGCCCCCGCCGTGTTGCGGCTGGTCGAGATCGCACCGCCGGGGACGTACCACGTGACCAACAGCGGGGTCGCCACGTGGCACGAACTCGCGCTCGCCGCGATCCGGAGTTGGGGCCTGGACACCCGCGTGGTGCCGATCAGCACCGCCGAGTACCCGACCCCCGCGACGCGTCCGGCCTACTCGGTGCTCGACAACCGGAGATGGAACGAGCTCGGCGAGCCCTCGCTGCCGGCGTGGCAGGAGGGGCTGCGTGCCTATCTGGCGACTCTCGAGCCGCGCGACTGAATCACTCGGGCCGCTCGGCCGTGGGGCGCCGGTCGGCAGAGATGTAGAGCAGGCCGCCGAACAGGCCCAGGTTCTTCAGGAAGTGCACGAGCTGCGGCCGCCGGTCCTCAGGCTTCGTCGCCTTCCAGAAAGGGTGGCCGACGTAGGTGTTGGCGATCATGGTCAGCGCGAGGAGGCGCGCTGACAGCTTCGGCAGGATGCCCAGCGCAAGCGTCGAGCCCGCCACCAGCATGGTCGCGCCCTGCGCCTTGGCCAGTTTCGGCTCGTCGGGGATCATCGGCAGCGCCTCGGACGCCAGCTTCGCGTACCGCTCGGCGTTGTTGAACATGCCGTACCCGGAGTAGATGAAAATCCCCGAGAGCAGCGCGCGGGCGGCGGTGCGGGTGAGCATGCCCATGCCTGACAACTCTAGGACAGGTGGACGGAATCACCGGCCGCGGTCACCGGCGTTCCGCGTGACGATGCCACTGCTCTAGGCTGCGCACCCAAATGGCCGATAGCGTCCCCGCTCGTCCCCGCGTGCTCAGCGGCATCCAGCCGGACTTCGGCCTGCACCTCGGCAACTACCTCGGCGCCCTGCGCAACTGGGCCCGCGACCAGGATCGCTTCGAGAACTTCTTCTGCATCGTCGACCTGCACGCCCTGACCCAGCATCCGGATCCAGAGCGGCTGCGCTCGCTGACGTTGGAACTGGCCGCGATGTACATGGCCTGCGGTCTCGACCCCGCCCGATGCGAGATCTTCGTGCAGTCGCACGTGCCCGCCCACACCCAGCTGTGCTGGATCCTCGAGACGCTGACCCCGATGGGCTGGCTAGACCGGATGACCCAGTTCAAGGCACGCATCCAGGCCCAGGGCCGGGAGCGCATCAACACCGGCGTGTTCACCTATCCGGTCCTCCAGGCGGCGGACATCCTGCTCTACGATGCCGACTTCGTTCCGGTCGGCGAGGACCAGCGCCAGCACATCGAACTCTGCCGCGATCTCGCACAGCGTCTCAACTCCCAGCGCGGTCACATCGTCACCGTTCCGGCGCCGCTGATCAGCACCGTCGGCGCACGCGTCATGGGCCTCGACTCCCCGGAGGAGAAGATGAGCAAGAGCATCGCCGTGGAGCGTCCGGGCCACGCGGTGCTGCTGCTCGACCCGCCCGACGCGGTGCGCCGGAAGGTCGCGCGCGCCACCACCGACACCAATCCCGGGGTGAGCGCGCCGGTGGGGGCGGGCGTCGCCAACCTGCTCGAGATCTATGCGGCGCTGCGCGGTCTCAGCGCCGAGGTCGCGCTGCACGAGTTCGAGGGCAAGCGGTACAGCGTGCTCAAGGACGCCGTCGCCGACGCCATCGTGGATGCGCTTGCGCCGATCCAATCCCGCTACGCGGAGCTGCGCACCGACGAGCCCGGTCTGCGTCGCGTGCTCGAAGAGTCGGCCGCCCGCGTGCGCGTTGTGGCCGACGCGACCCTGCACCGCGTCCAGGACGCGGTGGGCCTCCGCTGATCAGGACGCCGAGGTCGCCGCCTCGATCTCGTCGAGCATGGCGCGCGTCTCGGGCCTGGCGAAGTGCGCCCGGGCCGGCTCGAGCAGGTCGATGAGCCGCACCGCCAGGCCGGCCTTGGCGTCCATCGGGTGCAGCGACCCGTCGATGTAGGCGGCGTTGACCTCCGCGGGGGTATCGAAGACGATCCTGCCCCCATTGGCCGCGCTGCGATCGACGACGAACGGTCCACCGGCGATGCGGAACACGAGCTTGTCGATCCAGTCGAGGACAGGGTTGAAGGTGACCTCGCCGGGCGGGCAGAAGGCACGCCGGACCTTGTCCGTGATCTGGTCGGGACTGTCATGAACGAACACCGCCGAGCCCGGATCGCTCTTGCTCATCTTCATCGCCGAGAAGACGTCGCGAGCCGACTCCGCGGGCACCGGCCAGACCGGTGGCCGGCGCAATCCCAGGAGCAGGGGGTGATGCAGCGCGACCGGCTTGATGGGTTCGCCGTTCGCGCCCCGCACGGTGTGCACGCGCATCTGCAGCGCGACGTCCCGAGCGATCACGTGCGCCTTGCGCTGGTCGACGCCGGCGTGCGCGATATGGACGCCCAGGGTGAAGATGTCGGCGGCCTGCATCGCCGGGTAGATGAGCTTCGCAAAGTCGATGCTCTCGCCTTCCTGGCGGCCGAGAATGCTGATGCTGCGCTGCATCCTCGCCAGCGTGGTGTTCTTGCTGACCTCGATCACCGACGCCCAATACGCGTCGTCGTTCCGGTAGAGGTCCGATGCGAGCACGAAGTCGACCGATCCCGGGTCTGCGTCGACGCACAGCAGTGAGGCCCGCAGGGCCTCGGTGAAATAGCCGGTCGCGATGCGCCGGATCAGGTCGCGATCGCCCCCGAGCTTGTCGTTGATCCACGTGTGCCAGTCGGCGAGGAGGACCGAGCACCGAACGCCCGCAGCGGCGAGGTCGCGGACCTTCGCCATGCTCACGATCCCGGTCCCGAGGTGGGCCTTGCCGGAGATCTCGAAGCCGATGTAATGGCGAATCTCGACGCCGGCGTCCATCAGCGGAGGAAGCTCGTCGGCGCCGAGTACCTCGGCGGTGTTGCGCTCGATGAGCGCCATCCGATCAGCGTTGGTCACGACCGCTGAGTGTGCCAGACCCGCCTGAGCGGGTGAGGATTCAGTCGTCGTGCGTGTCGTCGTACGCGACGCGGTGCGGTGCGACTTCGTCGAGCAGGTCGGCTTCCCAGTCGAGCAACGCGTCGTGCAACCTGGCGGTGTTGCGCGCCTGCCAGAGCGCCGGCGGCGCGGGCACCGGGAGCAGGCCCTCGAGTTCGGCGAGCTGGCGCCACATTGCCGGCGGCACCTGGCGATCGCGTTGGAGATTGTGATGCTCGACACTGTCGAGGACGCGCTCGAGCCGCTGAATGTGCTCGATGCGCAGCTGGCGCCGCGCCTTTTCGTCCGCGGCGCGGGCTTTCGCCGCGTCCATGTCGATGATTGCGCCTTTGAAGCTCATGTCATCCTTCGCTGTTGAGGTTATCCAGCCTTGCATAGATGTAAACGGAACAGGGTTACGTTCGGATTACGGCCTGGATAAGCTCAAGGTTCCGGATTCGAGAGCCCCTCGATCAGTTCTCCCTCGACGTGACGATCGCGTATCGAGCCATGGAGGATGGTGACTGCGCCCGGCCCGAACACCTCCCATCTGCCGTGGCGGAGGACGGCTGCGGTGCGCTCGTCGATGCCCACGACCTTGGCCCGGTCATCGAGGCCCTCCTGGGCCCAGGGGACCCACGCGTCGCCGAGCACGTCGAAGTGGGGGAGGACGGCGCACCCCGGCACCAGCCCAAGCGCGTCGACCGACCGCTCCTGGACCTCTCCCGGCCAGCTGGTCTGCACCAGGCACCACTGGCAGAGTGCCATCGCCCCGGCAGACGACCCGGCGAGTGCGGCACCGGCTCGCCACGCGGCGGCGATCGCTCGCCACACAGGGGTCGCGCGAAGCACCTCGACCACCCACCCGGGATCGCCACCCGCGATGTAGACCAGCCCGGCCCCGGATGCCTCGGTCGCGATCTCGGCGGACCGGGCGTCCTTCTTGCTCCGTACCTGGAGCTCCCGGATCTCCAGACCGAGACCGCTGAACCAGCGGCGGGCCGTTTCCACGGCGGCGGAGGCGTATTCCTGGGCCGCGGTGGCGACCACGTAGGCTGGGCGCCCCGCGCAGGCGTCGCGAAGGATTTGGTCCTGGCGCTCGTTGCCGGGTCGGAACTCGTCGCCGCCGACGAGGGCGAGTGGGCCGTACATGTGCGCACAGTCTCGCTCCTTCGCGCCAAAGAGGCGCGTCTGCTGCTTCCCCCTACACTCTGACGGCGCTCATGATCGATCCGGACAAGTACGCTTCAGCAGTCGTCGTCGCGCGTCGCGATCCCGCTCCTGACCTGTGGATCATCCGGATCCGCACAGACGCCGAGCTGCCATACCGCCCCGGGCAGTACGTGACGCTCGGCCTCGCGTCCAACGGCAGGATCGTCGAGCGCCCCTATTCCATCTGCTCGTCGCCGATGGAGGACGAGATCGAGCTCTTCATCGAACGCGTGCCGGAAGGCGAGCTCTCCGATCCGCTCTTCGAGCTGGGGGTCGGTGGAGAGGTGATCGTGCGCCGCCGAACCAAGGGGCTCTTCCTGCGCGAAGCACCGCTGCTCGATCAGCCACACCTCTTCGTGGCCACCGTGACCGGCATCGCCCCCTTCGTGAGCCTGCTGCGCACGCTCGCCGCCCGGGCTCGATCGGGCGACTGGACGCCGCTGCCGATCGTGACCATCCAGGGGGCGGCGAAGTCCACGGAGCTCGGCTACGCCGGCGAGCTGACCGAGCTCGAGCGCGAGTTCGACTGGTTCACCTACGTCCCGACCGTGAGCCGGCCGTGGGAAGACCCTGAGTGGCGCGGCGAGCTCGGCAGGGTCGAGGACGTGATCCGCAAATACGCTGACGCCGCCGGGATCCGGCCCGGCAGCGGCGGCGTTTTTCTCTGCGGCCATCCCGGCATGATCAGCGCCGCGCGCGCGATCATGCGCCGCGCCGGCTTCGACGACAAGGCGATCCGCGAAGAGCAGTACTGGCCGGACTGATGCCGGCATCGATCGACTGGGTGACGTTGCACAACAGGGTCGGGTTCTTCATCGTCGTCGCCGCGGTCGTCGGTGCGCTGCTCGGGCTGCTCTCACTGGTGACGCCGTTTCTTGCCACCGTGCTGAAGCTCTACCTGCGCCTGCTGCTCCTGGTGGTGGTCGTGCAGGTCGTCCTCGGTGCCGCCCTCTACCTCGGCGGGCATCGTCCCGTCCACGAGTTGCACTACCTGTACGGCGCCGGCACGGCGGTCACGCTCGGGATCACGTTTGCGGTGAGCCGGCGAACTCCGTGGCCGCTGTCGAAGCTCCCGCTGGTCGCGGGCGCGATCGTCGCACTCGCCTTCGCGGTGCTGGCCCTCACGTCGGGCTGACCGCACCCGCGGCCTGCTGGGCGCCGGGACGCACGATGGCCACCGTGAACCGGGCGCGGATACGCATCAATCCGGCCAGGACCGGAGCACCGAGCACCACCACCGCGATCACATTGCCGGCGGCGCGAATGCTGTCGTAGAGGAGCGATGTGGCCACGTAGAACCGTCCGAAGCGGACCAGCGCGGCGCCCGGGGTGAGTCCCGGCCGCCAGCCGAAGCCCGGGGTGTTGCGATAGAAGGTCGTCCAGTCCCAGACATCGAGCAATGCGCCGTACGCGAAGCCGGTGACCGCGCCGACTGCGGCGAGCACCACAAGGTCACGCCAGGTCACCCGTCCGGTGCGACGCAGGCCGGCGATCCCGGCGACGAGCCCCACGAAACCGCAGCCGATCATCTCGTAGGGCAGCCAGGGCCCGATGCCACCGGTCGCCACCGCGGAGGCAAGCAGCGCGACCGAGCCTGCGAGAAACCCATAGGACGGGCCGTACACATACCCGGCCGCGAGAATCAGAAAGAAGATGGGGCTGAAGCCGCCGAGTCCGGTGACCAGAACCAGCCGCAACGCCGCGTCGATGGCCGCGATCGCCGCGAGCAGTGCGAACCGCCGCGCGTCGAGCCCGCGCGTCGACGCCTCGACGAACAGCAGGACCGCCACCACACCGATGCTGAGCGCCACGGCTGCCGCCGCCGGGGGTGCGCCGGACGCGACAAACGGCCACAGGAACAGCGCCAGTCCGGCGATCGAGATCGCCGAGACCTTCATGCGACCGCCACTGCGGCGCGCTGACGCGCGCTTCCGGCACCGACCGCGACGGTGCGATCGGCCAGCGCCGCAACGAGGGGTTTGTCGTGCGTCGCCAGCACGATGGAACAGCCTGCGGCGCGCATCTTGCCGACCACGCGGCACAGCGCGTCTCGAGCGGCGCCGTCCATGCCGCGCGTCGGTTCATCGAGCAGCGCGATGCCGGGGTCACCCGCGAGCACGGCCGCGATGGCCGCGCGCTGCCGCTCGCCACTGCTGAGGTCTCGGGGATCGCGCTCGGCGAGATGGGCGAGTCCGAGCTCCGCCAGCATGTGTCCGACGTCTCCGGCGGCTTTGTCGGCGCGGACCGTCCAGGCGACCTCCGCGGCCACGCTCGGACGGTGGAGCAGCGACATCGGATTCTGCGGGAGGAATGCGATCCGATCCGCGCTGCGCTCGACGGTCCCCGCCATCGGGGCGATGAGCCCGGCGATGGTCCGCAGCAGCGTTGTCTTGCCGCTCCCATTGGGCCCGACCAGTGCGACCACCTCGCCGGCGCGTCCTTCGAGCGACACGCCCTCGAGGATCGGCGTGCGCGCGGGACCGGTGGCGACGCCGGTGAGCCGCCACGCGAGCGTGGCCGGGCTGCGATCGGGCGCTGTGCGAACGGCGAGCCGGTTCCGCGCTCATCGGCCGCGTCCCGTCTCCGTCGCATTCGACGAGACGTCCTCCCTCGATCGCGAGCCGCCGTCCCGGCAACGTGCCGAGGTGCTCGAGCCGATGCTCGGCGACCACCACGGCGGTGCCGGCACGGGCCAGCGCGTCGAGGGTCGCAACCAGGGATCGCGCCTGCTCGTCGAGCTGCGCCAGCGGCTCGTCGAGCACGAGCATGCGCGGTCGCATCGCCAGCACCCCGGCGAGCGCGAGCCGCTGGCGTTCGCCGCCGGAAAGGGTCGCGACCGCACGGCCTCGCAGGTGCGAGATGCCTGTCTGCTCCAGCGCGCCGGCGACCCGGCTCGGCATCTCCGACGGGGAACGCCGATGTTCTCGAGGCCGAACGCCACATCACGGTCGACGGTCGGCGTACACGGATTGGAGCTCGGGATCCTGGAACACGAACCCCACCCGAGTTGCGAGCACGCGCGTGGGGGTGGTGATCACGTCGTGGTCGCACACCGTGGCGCTTCCGACCACCGTGCCGCCGTGAAAGTGGGGGATCAGACCGTTGAACACGCGCAGCAGCGACGACTTCCCGGAGCCGGAGGCGCCCGCGGCCAGCGTGAGCCCGCCGGCAATGTCGAGGTCGATGCCGTCGAGCGCGGCGACGGCGGCGTCCGGGTACCAGTACCTGAATCCCGCAAGCGACGCGACGACGGCGCCGGTCATCGGTGCCAGACCAGGAGCGGGATCGACAGCGCGAGCAGCACGACAACTCCGAAGAGCTCGACGCCGGCCACGACAGACTCGGGAAGCGGATACCAATCACCGATCACTCCGGCGACGCGGAGCGTCACGAACAGCACCGAGGCGACCGGCGCGACGCACCGCAACGACGATGTCGCCGCGCGCCAGACCTGGTCGCTGTAGTGGGTGCGCGCTCCCGACCCGTAGCCGCGCGCCTCCATCGCCTCGGCGAGCGTGATCGAGCCCTCGAGCGCGGTGAGCACGATGGGCACCGCGAGGTCGGGCCATTCGCGGACCCGCCGCGACCGCCAGCCGCGCATCCGCTGCGCATCGCGAATCTCGGTGGCGCTGCGCGCGATGCCGGGGATGAGGTTGAGCGCCGTGCCGACCGCCGCGCCGGTTCGCGCCAGCGCCGCCGGCAGCGCGTCGACCAGCTCATGTGGCTGCAGCACCAGCGAGAGCGGCGCCGCGGCGAGAACCGCTGCGGCGATGCCGAGGCCGGTCGATGCCCCGAAGAGCGCCGCCTCGAGCGTGAGCGCTCCGCCGATCACGGGGATCCCGGACGGGAAGCGACCAGGAAGCGTGGTCGCCGGTGTGGCTGGCCAGCGTGGTGACCGCGATGGCGATGCGCAGCCGCGACGAGCAGCGCGATGAGCAGGCCCCGCAGGGAGATCCGGGCCGGCGCAGGGCAAGGAGCACGTTGAGCGCGCAGAGGAGCACAAGCTGCGCGGTACACGGGATTGCCCGACGCGAGTGCGATCGTGATGCCCGACGGTCGACCACGAACGCGAGCGCGCGAGGGTTCATCGGTGCCGGCGGCGCAGGCCTTGCGCGCCGAGGAGTCCCAGCAGGCCAGCCGACCGCGACACACCGCGAGCGAGCAGTCCGGGGTTGACCGATGGGGGCCGTTCGGTCGCGGCCAGAGCGAGCCGGGCCGAGGGTGCGGTGCTCGGGCGAGCGACGGCAGCTGCCGAGGCACGCGCCGCGCGTCGGCGTTGTGTCGGACGCGGCGCGCTGGCAGGTGACGGATGGCGCAGCGGTCCGCGGCGCCGAGCGTCCGGGCCGGCGATGGAGGGTCGACGATGTCCGGCGGCGGCGTCGCAGCGGGCAGGTCCCTGCCGGCGAGCCGGCGGCGGATCGGCGCCGCACTGCGGGTCATAGCGGAAGCCGACATCGTCGCCGCTCCCGACGGTCACGCTCGACGCACCCCTGTCGGAGGGGGTCCAGGCGCCTCCCGGATGTGAGACGAACAGGACCCAGTACGAGCCGGAGGCCGGGAGGCACGTCGTGTAGCTGGGTCGGCTCATGGTCGATCTGGCAGATGGCCGGTGCCGAGCGACCCGTACGATTCGGTCCCGAGTCTCGAGGCCGGTGGCCTGCAGCGACGGCGAGCGCCGTGAGTGGTCGGGCTGTTGAAGCCGACGCAGCGCCGGATCACCCGGCCGTCGCCGTGCTCGACCACGAGCGCCGACGCGGTGCGCGTACGCGGCCTGCGCGCACAGCGGCGCCGCCGGTCCGACGCGCGCGACGGTTGAGCCGGCGGCTGAACCCGCACGTCAGGAAGCGCAACGGCGAGCGCGACACGCCCGCAGCGGCGGTTCGATCACCGCAACGTCACGCTCCTCGCCGGCGGCGGATGCCGACGGCCACGCCAGCGGCGAGTACAGCCGCCGCGAGAGCGACGAGCAGCGTAGACGGCCGCTACAGGGAACGCGCCCAGCGCGGGCGGAGGCGAGGTTGCGAGAGCCGGGGTGCCGGTCGGCGATCGGGTTGGAAGACGGTGGCGGAGTGCTGGATGGCGAACGTGTACCTGGGGTGTCGGGGGTGTGGTGACTCCTTGCACCGCACCCGTCGGCGACGCTGTGACGGGCGTTCGCGATGGGCGGTGACTCCTGGGTCGCAGCGGGTCGCGGATGGGCGTTGGTCTCGGCGTGCGGCGTGGGTGTCGTGTCGGGGCCCGTTGAGCGTGCAGCCCGGTTGGAAGCACGGGCTGGGCCACAGGCCAACGGGTAGCCCGGAGCGTTCGAGCGCGGGGGGACCTGAGCGGTGGTGAAGGGATCGGGGGCGGGGTTGCCGGGGAAGGTGTAGCCGCCGCTCGCTGTCCTGGGTGGCGATCAGCTCGGCGAGGGGAGTGTGGCCGCCGGGCGCCCAGGCCGGGGCGTTCGGGTTCTGGCCGGTGGCGAGCAGCGCCTGGAGCACCGAGCGCGGTGGAATCGGGGTCGCGTGCCGCGCACCCGACCTGGTAGGGGAAACCACCGTCTTCCGTCCTGCTGGGTGTGCAGCCAGGCGAGCGCGGAGGCGTCCCGGCTGTGCATCCCGGCGGCGTCGAGCGCCATCAGCACCATCGCCGTGGAGTTGGTGTCGCTGGTGTCGAAGCCGGTGTCGTTCTTGATGAGCATGAAATCCCAGCCGCCGTCGCTGTCCTGGGCGGCGAGGAGATGGCCGAGCGCGGCCGGCGGCACCGGCTGCCGGGCGGCGACCAGCCCCTGGACGGCGAGGGACTGGGTGAACGCCTCGCCGTCGCCGAAGACGCCGGTGGCGCTGTCGTAGAAGCCGTTGAGGGTGGTGAGCAGGTCGACGCCGCCGAAGGAGGCGGGATTGAGCCCGGCGGCGACCACCGCCTGGATGAGCTCCCCACAGCCGCCGGCGGTGGCGCAGGCCGAGGCGGCGTGGGCGGCGAGGTAGGTCATCACCGAGGGACCGCTGCCATGCCGCAGCGCGTTGGGGTCATAGCCGGCGGCGGCGGCGCCGATCGCGTACTCCTCGCTGACCGCTGTCGGTGCTCGGTCCCACCGGGATCGACCCGTCACTCGACGACTGCTGCCCCTGCAGGTAGAGCAGTGAACGCGTGGCGGCCGCGGCTTCCGTCCCGGGCGTGAAACCGTCGACGAAGACGACGTGCGCCGGATAGGGCTGCGCGCTCGAGGGCGGGGGGGACCTGGGCGGTGGTGAAGGGATCGGGGGCGGGGTTGCCGGGGAAGGCGTAGCCGCCATCGCTGTCCTGGGTGGCGATCAGCTCGGCGAGGGGGGTGTGGCCGCCGGGCGCCCAGGCGGGGGCGTTCGGGTTCTGCCCGGTGGCGAGCAGCGCCTGGAGCACGAGCGCGGTGGAATCGGGGTCGGTGCCGAGCCCCGACCTGGTAGGGGAAACCACCGTCGTCCGTCCTGCTGGGTGTGCAGCCAGGCGAGCGCGGAGGCGTCCCGGCTGTGCATCCCGGCGGCGTCGAGCGCCATCAGCACCATCGCCGTGGAGTTGGTGTCGCTGGTGTCGAATGCCGGTGTCGTTCTTGATGAGCTGAAATCCCAGCCGCCGTCGCTGTCCTGGGCGGCGACGAGATGGCCGAGCGCGGCCGGCGGGACCGGCTGCCGGGCGGCGACCAGCCCCTGGACGGCGAGCGACTGGGTGAACGCCTCGCCGTCGCCGAAGACGCCGGTGGCGCTGTCGTAGAAGCCGTTGAGGGTGGTGAGCAGGTCGACGCCGCCGAAGGCGGCGGGATTGAGCCCGGCGGCGACCACCGCCTGGATGAGCTCCCCACAGCCGCCGGCGGTGGCGCAGGCCGAGGCGGCGTGGGCGGCGAGATAGGTCATCACCGAGGGACCGGCTGCCCTGGCGCAGCGCGTTGGGGTCATAGCCGGCGGCGGCGGCGCCGATCGCGTACTCCTCGCTGACCGCTGGCGGTGCTCGGCCCCACCGGGATCGACCCGTCGCTCGACGACTGCTGCGCCTGCAGGTACAGCAGCGCCCTCGATCGCAGGGTCGACCTGCGTGGCTCCGCTGCCGCTACCGATGGCGAAGGCGAGCGTCGCTGCGCCGATGGCTCGCAGTGGTCGCCAATGCGGCCACTCTCCTGATCCTGCCCATGTCGGGACCCCACGCGGCGAAGGGGACTCCACCCTTGCCGGAGTTGTCCTCGCCGCATGAGGCTTCCTCCCGTCGTGCGCGGGGATGGAGGTCGACGCCTCGGGTCGGTCTCCTGGCTTGCGGATCAACGCCGATCACGGCCGCCTTCCCGGGAGGCGCTCTCCCGGTGGCACGATGGCCGCCGGCTCCCCGCTCACAGTTGCGCGACAGCGCCGGATTTCCACCGGCTTCCCGTCACCCGGAGCGTTATTCAGTTGTGGCCGTCGAGTATGCGCCGGGCGCCGGCGGATTCGTCAAGGGGTCGGTGGGTACACTTGAGGCCATGCCCCAAGCCGGCCCGCGGGCGGTCGCCGTCATCTCCGTGCACGCCTCGCCACTGTCGGATCTGGGCAGCGGCGAGAACGGGGGGATGAACCTCGCCATCCGCCGACTGTGCGAAGGGCTCTCGCTCCGCGGGGTGCCGACAGACGTGTTCGTTCGTCGCGACGGACCCGGTCCTGACGAGGAGTTGATCGCGCCGCTGAGCAGGTTGGTGCGCCTGCCGGTGGGACCGCCGACAGCCACTCCGAAAGGAGGACATCCGGGCGCTGCTCGACGAGTTCACCGATGCCACGATCCGCCACGCGCGCTCGGAACGGCGCGCATATCGCGCCATCCATGGCCATTACTGGCACGGCGGCGTCGTGGGCCGGCAGCTTGCGCAAGGCGTGGGACGTCGCGTGGGTGCAGTCGTTTCACACGCTGGCGCTCACCAAGGCGCGCGCCGGGCTGCCGCTCGATGCGCTCCGTGCCCAAGCCGAGGGCGAACTCGCCGCCCAGGCCGACCGGCTCGTCGCGGCGAGCGTCGTCGGAGGCGAAGGATCTCATCCGCCTGTACCACGCCTCCCGCGACCGGATCTGCGTCGCCCAACCCGGCGTCGACCCCCGCCTCTTCGCGGACCATGACGGCTCCGGGCTCCGCCGCCGGCTCGGTCTCGACGACGGCGCGCGTCGCCCTCTTCGCAGGCCGCCTCGAGCCGCTGAAGGGAGCGCAGATCCTGCTCGACGCAGTGGCGCTGCTCCGCAGTGGAGCGGCGTTCGCGCGACCTCGCCGTGGTGATCGCCGGCGACGACAGCGGCGACGGCGCGCAACGATGCTCGCGGCGGCGAGCGTCGCCGTCTCGAGCGCCACGCAGCGCGGATCGGTCTCGCCGGCGACGTCCGTTTCGTCGGCGCCGTCCCCCACGAGCAGCTCGCCGACTACTACGCGATGGCGGACATCTGCGTCGTCCCCTCGCTCACCGAGAGCTTCGGGCTGGTCGCCCTCGAGGCGCAGGCGCTCGGCACGCCGGTGGTCGCGGCATCGGTCGGCGGCCTGCGAGAAATCGTCGAGGACGGCGTGACCGGGTTCCTGGTCGAAGGCCACGAACCCGCCGACTACGCTCGTGGCGATGGCCGACGTGCTCGAGGATCCACTCCGCATGGCGGAGATGGGCGAGGAGGCGCGGCGTCGCGCCGGGCGATTCACGTGGCTCCGCGCCGTGGACCGGGTGGCCGCGATCTACGACCGGCTCAGCGTCGAGGGCCAGCCGTCGGGCAGCCCGTGCGGCTACGAGGACGAGGAGGCCTTCGCGCTGATGGGGAGCGCGGCGAGCTAGGGCCCGGCCGCAGCGTCCAGGTCGCGGGCCCGCCGGGCGCGCAGGGTGCCGTCGCGACCCTCGCGCAGGATCCGCACCGCGGGCCCGGGAGCTCACCCGACTTCGAGTGCCAGGTCGATGGCCGCGACCACCTCGTCATCCACGAGATGGCTCGGGTACAGGCATTCCGTGAAGGTTTCGGCCTCGTCGATGGTGCGTTCCGCCCACACCGCCGGCAGCGCCTCCAGGTACCTGGCACGTAGGGCCGGAGCAGCTCGGGTCCGGACCGTGGGCCATCATGCCGGCGACGCCGACCGAGCCGATGTAGAAGCCCCGAAGGATCGCCGCCATCGATGCGACCGAGAGCTCGCCGTCCGTGGCTCCCTTCCACGCGGCGGGCATCGGCACGCTCGGATCGGCAACGCGCTGCCACGCCTCCTCCTTGGCGGCGGCGGTCGGCCGGGCAGCGAGGCACGCCGTGCCGCGCCGCCGTCCGATGTCCGAAGGGTCCGTCGGCCATCGTCGCCTGGATCAGGGCCACGTCCGCGTGTCCCTCCTCGGCGAGCTGCCCGACGATGAGCCAGCGCAGGTCGGTGTCCACATCGATGCCGGGGATGCTTTCGCGGCCGTCGAGCATCGCGTCGACCTTCTCGAGCGACGTCTTCGGAGGCGGCGGTGGCGACGAGGATGCGCGCCCAGATCAGCCTCAGCTCGATGGCCAGGTCCGGGTTGTTCGACCTGCTCCACCGCGACGTGATGGAGGCGCTCCCGCGCGGCGGCGCGGTTGCGCGGGTCGCCGTAGAGGTCGATAGCGGAGCGCGCCTGGCTGGTCACCCGCTCGACGAGCAGCGAGTCCTCCTCGGCGGGCGCATGCCGAGCGACGAGCTCGACGAACTCGCGGGCAGGCATCTCGGCGTCGCGGGTGAGGTCCCACATCGCCGCCCAGCAGAGCGCGCGTCGCGAGCGGGTCGGCCAGGCGGGACAGGTCGCGCTTGAGGGTCTCGAGCGAGCGCTCGTCGAAGCGGAGCTTCGCGAAGGTCAGGTCGCCGTCGTTGAGGAGGACGAGGTCGCAGACCCGCTCGCCGACCAACTCGCTGATCGGGGTGACCGCGCCGGTGAGGTCGGTCTCGACCGCTTGCGCAGCCGCAGCACGCCCTTGGCGTCGCGGTCGTAGAGGCCGACGCCCGCGCGGTGGGCGCGCAGCGTCGGATGCTCCGGGATGGCGGACTGCTCGATCGCGAAGGACTGTGTAGCGCCCGTTCTGTTCCGCGAGGCGGACGTGGAACGTGTTGATCCCGGTGGTCTGCAGCCAGTCCTGACCCCAGCTGCGTGAGGTCGCGGCCGGATGCGCGGCGGAGGCAGTCGAGGAACTCCTGGAGATCGGCGTTGCCCCAGCGGTAGCGCTTGAAGTAGTCCTGCACGCCGCGTTTGAACGCGTCGTCGCCGACCCACGCCACCAGCTGGCGCATCACCGACGCGCCCTTGTGGTACGTGATGCCGTCGAAGTTCTGACGAACCGACACGGTGTCGGGCACGTGGTCGGCGATCCGATGCGTCGTGACCAGCTGGTCCTGACGCGCGGCGATGGACTTGACGCTGTTGGCGAAGTCGACCCATGCGTTGGTGAAGCGCGTCGACTTCTCCAGCGCCAGGTTGGCCATGTAGGTCGCGAATGTCTCGTTGAGCCAGAGGTCACCCCACCAGCGCATGGTGGTGACGTCGCCGAAGCCGTGCACGTGCGCCATCTCGTGGAGGATGGTCTCGGCGCGCCGCTGCAGCTGCGCCTCGCTCGCCTGGCCGCGATGGATGTAGGCCTCGTTGAAGGTGACGCAGCCCGGGTTCTCCATCGCGCCCATGTTGAATTCGGGGACGAAGAGCTGGTTGTACTCGTCGAAGGGATAGCTCAGCCCGAAGTACTTCTCGAAGAAGTCGAGGCCGGCGGCGGTGATCTCGAAGATCTCCTCGGCCTGCTCGTCGACCCACTTGGCGAGCGACTCGCGGCACCAGAGCGCCATGGGGATGTCGCGATGCTTGCGCTCGACGGTGTGGTACTTGCCCGCGACGACCGCGATGAGATACGGCGGCAGCGGTGGCGTCGTCTTGAAGTGCCAGGCCTTCGACGTCGCCTCGCGCCTCGGTGCGCGATGACCGAGCCGTTGCCGCACACGCGCCAGGCGCTCGGGGCGGTGACGGTCATGGTGACCCCCGCCTTCAGGTCGGGTTGGTCGAAGCACGCCAGCACCTTGTGCGCATCGAAAGGCTCGAAGTGGGTGTAGACGTAGACCTCGCCGTCGACCGGGTCGCGAAGCCGGTGCATCCCGACGCCGGTGTGCTGGTACTCGCATTGCGCGGTCACCGACAGTCGATTGGATCCGGCGCGGAGGCCGCGTAGCCGGAGCACCGTGCCGTCGAACCCGTGCTGCGCGGCGGTGAGCCGCTTGCCGTTGAGCGTGCACTCGTCGATCGAGCGCGCCGCGATGTTGATGAAGGTTTCCGAGCCCTCGTGGGCGGCGTCGAAGACGACGGTGGTCGCGCTCTGGAAGGTCTCGGCTCGGGGTCGTCGCTGAGCGACAAGCGAAACCTCATAGGAGAGGTTGGAGAGCAGCGCGGCGCGGGCCCGAGCGTCGGATTCGGTGAGATTGTCCTGGAGCGGGGCTTGTCGAGCGTGGTCACAGTCACGAGTCGAAGCCTACTAAACTCGCCCCAGGGATCCATGGGCTCTCGTCGCGGGGGTGTTCGAGGCGATCGACGCCCCTGGTCCTCATGGGGTCGGGCCGAGGTCGCCGAACGGCGGGCGAGCTGGTCGAGAGGCGACTGTCGTCCGTCGCGGATCGTTTGTTACGATCGGCCGCGATGCTGTCGGGCTACGCGCCGATCCTCTTCTTCTTCGGCATCTGCGCGGCCTTTGCCGTCTTTGCACAGCTGCTCAACGCGGCGCTCGGGCCGAAGCGACCGTCGCCGACCAAGGATCTTCCGTACGAGTTCGGGATGGTGCCGCGGGAGAGCGCGCGGCGCCGCTTCTCGGTGAGCTTCTACGTGACCGCGATGCTCTTCATCATCTTCGACGTCGAATCGATCTTCCTCTTCCCCTGGGCGACGATCGTCCGGGAGTTGAAGGTCTTCGGCATCGTCGAGATGGGGATCTTCATCGCCACGCTGCTGGTGGGGCTCCTCTACATCTGGCGCAAGGGAGCGCTGCGATGGGACTGAGCAACGAGCTGAGCGTGCCCGGCGGGGCGCCCGTGCCTCCTGTTCGCCGACGCCGATGCCGGTGCGATCCCGCTGCCGCGAACCGGAGCCGCGCGAGCGCACCGCGCTGCAGAGCGGAGTCGTCACCACCACCTTCGGCAAGGTGATCCAGTGGGGGAGGTACAGCTCGTTGTGGCCTGCGCTCTTCGGGCTCGGCGTGCTGCGCCATCGAGATGATGAGCTCGACCGGCGTCGCGCTACGACATGTCGCGTTTCGGGCGCGGAGGTCTTCCGGGCGTCGCCGCGCCAGGCCGACCTCATGATCGTCGCCGGGAGGGTCTCGCAGAAGATGGCGCCGGTCCTTCGCCACATCTACGACCAGATGCCCGAGCCGAAGTGGGTCATCAGCATGGGCGCGTGCGCCTCGAGCGGCGGCATGTTCAACAACTACGCGATCGTGCAGGGCGTCGACAAGGTCGTTCCCGTCGACATCTACATCCCCGGCTGCCCACCCCGACCCGAGGGGCTCATCGACGCAGTGATGAAGCTGCAGAAAAAGATCGCCGGGGAGCTCCCCGGCTCGCTGCTCGGGTAGCGCGGTGACCGCCGTGGGATCGCCCATGAGCGGCGCGCGCGCAGCGGACCTCCTCGAGCGGGAGCTTCCGGCCGCGGTGCGCCGCCGCGAGGTCGGGTTCGGCGAGGAAACCGTCTGGATCGACCGCGATGCGCTGGTCGCCGCGTGCACCCTGCTGCGCGACCATCCTGAGGCCGCGTACACGACCCCGGTCTTCGTCACCGCGGTGGACTGGCCCGACCGCGAGCCCGCCGAGCCGCGGTTCGACGTGGTCTACGAGCTCCGATCGCTGCAGCACAACGACACCTGCCGGCTGATCGTGCAGGTCACCGAGGACGACGCCAACGTGCCGACGCTCGAACGCGTCTTTGCCGGGATGGACTGGCACGAGCGCGAGTGCTACGACCTGCTCGGCATCACGTTCACCGGCCACCACGACCTCAAGCGCATCCTCCTGCCGACCGACTGGGATGGACATCCGCTGCGCAAGGACTACGCCTCGTTCGGCGAGCCGATCGCCTTCACGCACAACCTCGAATGGGCGCTGCCGGCCGCGGAACGACCGCGAGACATGCCCGGGTCCACGCGATGACGGCGCTGCCGCCGTTCGGCGACGCCCACGGCGCCGACGGACCCGCTCTCGGAGCAGTACGAGGCCGGCCGCGAGCGGCTCGGCGTCGAGCACGGCCTCGACTCGATCGACCTCGTCCAGATCGGTGACAGCACCATGGAGCTGAACATGGGTCCGATGCACCCCTCGACCCACGGGGTGCTCCGCCTGGTGCTCGACCTCGACGGCGAGGTCGTGCGCGAATGCCGTCCGGACATCGGCTACCTCCACACCGGATTCGAAAAGGATTTCGAGCGCCACACCTATCAGCAGTGCATCCCGTACACGGACCGGATGGATTACCTCGCTCCGCTCTTCAACAACCTGGGGTTCTCGCTGGCGGCGGAGCGGCTGCTCGGCATCGAGGTGCCGCCTCGCGCGCAGTACCTGCGCGTGATCATGTGCGAGCTCTGCCGGATCGCCAGCCATCTGCTCTGGTACGGGACGGGCGCGCTCGACCTCGGAGCCACGTCCGCCTTCATGTACGCGTGGCGCGATCGCGAGAAGCTCCTCGACATCAACGAGCTGGTGAGCGGCGTGCGCATGCACACGTCGTTCATTCGCGTCGGCGGGCTGCTCGCGGACGTGCCCGACGAGTTCTACGCGCTGGTGGGAGAGGTCATCAAGACGTTTCCCAAGCTCATCGACGAGCACGAGCTGCTGATCACGAGGAACCCGATCTTCCGGCAGCGGACGGTGGGGCTCGGCAGGCTGAGCCCCGAGGACGCGATGGCGTACGGCGCCACCGGACCGGTGCTCAGAGGAAGCGGCATCCCCTACGACCTGCGCAAGGCGAAGCCGTACAGCTCGTACGACCACTTCGATTTCGACGTGCCGATCGGCCGCACCGGCGACGTGTACGACCGCTACCTGGTGCGCATGCAGGAGATGCGCGAGTCGCTGAAGATCATCAGCCAGGCGTTCGCGCGCCTCCCCGACGGCCCGGTGAACACGACTGACCGGCGCGTCGCGCTGCCCCCACGCAACGAGTTGAACACGAGCATGGAGTCGCTCATCTATCACTTCAAGCTGGTCACCGAGGGGATGCGCGTTCCGGCGGGACAGGTCTACGAGGCCGTGGAGTCGCCGCGCGGCGAGCTCGGGTTCTACCTGGTCAGCAACGGGGGCACGCGGCCGTATCGATGCAAGGTGCGGGCGCCGTCCTTCAGCAATCTGAGCGCGCTGCCGCACATGGTTCGCGGCGAGCTCATCGCCGATGTTGTCGCGGTGATCGGGTCGATCGACATCACGCTCGGGGACGTCGATCGATGATCGGGCTCGCCACGACCGTGGCCCGCCGGGGGGACGTCCGGGCATGACCTTGCGGGCCGGGACGCGGACCGCGATCGAGCGTGCCCGCGACCGTTACCCACTGCCGCGCAGCGCCATCCTCCCGGCGTTGTGGGCGGTCCAGCACGAGCTTGGGCAGATCACCCCGGACGCGATGGGGGAGGTCGCGAGCATTCTGCGGGTCGCTCCGAGTGAGGTCGAGGCGGTCTCCACGTTCTACTCCATGTACTTCCAGCACCCCCACGGGCGCCACGAGGTGATCGTCTGCATCAACGTCTCGTGCGCGCTCCGTGGTGCCGAGGAGATCGTCGATCACCTCGAACGCTCGCTGGGCTGCGCGTCGGGCGAGACCACCGCCGACGGCGAGTTCACCTGGTCGAGCACCGTCGAATGCCTCGGCGGCTGCGGCGGTGCCCCCACGATGCAGGTCGACCACCACTTTGAAGAGAACCTCACAGCTGATCGGGTCGACGAAATCCTCGGCGCGCTGCGCGGCGCGGGTCCTGCCGCCGCGGGGACCCCTCGCCGTTCTGCGGCCGGGTCTGACTCTCGGTCGTCGTCCGTTCTGGGAACGGGCATCTCGGCGCCCAGCCTCCGACCGGCGCTGCCCCCCGCGACGTCACCCGCTGCTCCCGACGACTCGGCCGCCGAGGCGCGTCCCGAGCAGAGTTCGGCCGCGAAGCCGAAGCCGCCCGCCAAGCCCCGCACTCGACGCCCAAGCAGGGACGCTAAGTAGGATGCGCGTCGCAATGGGAACGAGGATCGTCGGGGCGTGAGCACGCGTGGCTGAATACAAGCTCCTCACCAAGGACTTCGGCGCGGACGCGCTGCAGACCCTCAAGGGGTATGAGCGCACCGGTGGGTATCAGGGGCTGCGCGACGCGTTCACCAAGTTCACCCCCGAGTCGCTGAGCGCCGAGGTGAAGACCAGCAACATCCGCGGTCGGGGAGGCGCCGGATTCCCCACCGGGATGAAATGGTCGTTCCTGCCGAAGGACGTCTTCCCGCGCTACCTCTGCTGCAACGCCGATGAGTCCGAGCCCGGGTGCTTCAAGGACCGATACCTGATCGACGAGAGCCCGCATCAGCTCGTCGAGGGCCTTCTGATCGCTTCGTACGCCCTGCAGGTCAACACGTCCTTCATCTACATCCGCGGTGAGTACCACGACCAGCGCCTGCTCCTCGAGCGAGCCGTCGAGGAGGCCAGGGCGGCGGGGTACATCGGCAGGAACATCCTCGGCAGCGGCTTCGACTGCGACGTGATCGTCCACGGTGGCGCCGGTGCTTACATCTGCGGCGAGGAGACCGCCTTGATCGACTCGCTCGAGGGGCTCCGCGGCCAGCCGCGCCTCAAGCCCCCGTTCCCCGCGATCAAGGGACTGTACGGCCAGCCGACCGTGGTGAACAACGTCGAGACCCTGTGCAACATGCCCCACATCGTCCAGCGGGGTGGTGAGTGGTTCAAGTCGATCGGCACCGAGAAGAGCAGCGGAACGCGGGTGTTCTGCTGCAGCGGCCACATCAACCGCCCGGGCAACTACGAGATCGAGCTCGGCACACCGATCCGCGAGCTCCTCGAGGAGCATTGCGGCGGGATGTGGCACGGACGGTCGCTGAAGGCGTTCCAGCCGGGGGGCGGATCGATGCAGGTGCTGCTCCCCCAGCACGTCGACCTGCCGCTCGACATGAACGCCGTGCAGGAGGCGGGCTCGTCGCTCGGAGCGGGGGCGATGATCTTCATGGACGAGACCACGTGTCTCGTCGACGTGTCCATGCGGCTGGTCGACTTCTACCGCCACGAATCGTGTGGCAAGTGCGTTCCGTGTCGCGAGGGCACGTACTTCGAAGTCCGAGTTGATGCATCGCCTCGAGGCGGGGCACGCAACATCGGCGGAGCTGGCCAGCCTCGCGGACATCTGCTCGAACATGGACGGGCGCTGCTTCTGCCCGCTGGGCGACACCGCGACCTGGTTTGTGATGTCGGCCTACAAGTACTTTCGCGACGAGTTCGAAGCCCACTGCGGCGCCGGTCGCTGCCCGGTGAAGGCGGCGCAGGCGACGGCCCTGGTGGCCTGAGCGCCATGGCGGACTCGGCGAACACACCGCCGGAGCAGCCGGATGATGGTCGCGTCGGTATCAGCATCGATGGGCGGCAGACGCGCGTGCCGAAGGGCACGCTCGTGCTCGACGCGGCGACCGAGCTCGGCATCCACATCCCGATCTACTGCGCGCATCCGAAGATGGAGCCGGTGGCCGTCTGCCGGATGTGCCTGGTCAACATCGAGAAATTCCCGAAGCCGCAACCCGCGTGCGCGACCATCGCGGGTGAGGGCATGGTCGTGCGCACCAACATCCCCGAGGTGGTCAAGCTCCGCGAGGGGATGCTCGAGTTCCTGTTGCTGAATCATCCGCTCGACTGCCCGGTGTGCGACCGGGGCGGGGAATGCGACCTCCAGGACTTCACGTTTCGATACGGCCCCGGCATCTCGCGCTTCCCGATCACGGAGAAGGTGCATTTCAAGAAGGCGGTGCCGCTCTCGCAGCACATCGAGCTCGACCAGGAGCGATGCATCCTCTGCTGGCGCTGCGTCCGCTACTACGACGAGATCACCGGTGAGAAGGAGATCGTGCTCCAGCAACGTGGCGTCGACACGCTCGTCTCCACGTTCAATGATCAACCGCTGCAGTCGAAGTTCCAGGGAAACCTTCCCGAGGTCTGTCCCGTCGGCGCGCTGACACATCGCGAGTACCGGTTCGTGTCGCGCCCATGGGATCTGCTCCGGACTGCGAGTGTCTGCCCGGAATGCTCGTATGGCTGCAACATCAACGTCGACAGCCGTGACTTCGAGGTGCGCCGCTTCGCCTCGCGCGACAATCCCCTTGTCGACGACATGTGGCTCTGCGATCGCGGCCGCTACAGCTTCCCCACATGGAACAGCTCCGAACGGGTCCGGCGGCCGATACTCCTGACCGATGACGGCCCGCGCGACGTTTCCGTCCAGGAGGCGATCGGGCAGTCGGCGCAGCGGCTGCGTGAGATCGCCGAGGAGTACGGCCCGGCGTCGATCGGTGTCCTCGGCTCGGCCGCCAGCACCAACGAGGAGCTGTTCCTGCTCGAACGCCTCGCTCGCAAGGTGATCAAGACGCCCCACATCGACCATCAGCTCGAGAGCTTCGACGGCATCTCCGCAGCGGAGCACGCGCTCGGAATCGCGGAGATCGAGGAATGCGATGTCCTCGTGGTCCTCGGTCCCGAACCGGAGGAGCAGGCTCCCGTGCTCACCTTGCGGCTGTACAAGGCCGAACACAAACGCGGTGCCCGAGTTGTCCGCCTGAGCAGCGACGTGGCGGTCGCGGAGGCTGTCGCGGCGGCCCGCGGAGGTACCCGAATCGGGCTGATCGCTGACGAGACCAACCGCGGGCATGCGGGGGCGATCGCCACCGCCATGGGAGCGGTGCGCCGCCTGACCATCACGCGCGGGGTCAACGGCCGCGGCGCCAAGGATCTTGGGCTCCTGCCCAACATGGGCGCGGGCTACGCCGCGCCGCCAGAGGCGGGCCGGAACGGCCGCCAGATCCTGGAAGGTCTTGCTGCCGGCGAGCTGCGCGGGGTCGTGCTGCTGGGCCCGAACCCGGCGCTCGAGACCGAGGCCGATCTGCTCGAGCGGGCGCTCCGCGCGGCCGCGTGCGTCATCGCGATCGACACCCGCCCCGGGATCGTCTCGCGAGCCGCGACCGTTCTCATTCCCGGCCACGCCATCTTCGAAAAGGCGGGCAGCGTCACCAATGTCGAGGGCCGCGTCCAACGCATCCGTACGGCACTCCCCCCGGCGAGTGGGACACCCGTCGAGACCCGCATTCTCACCAGCATCGCCAACCAGATGGGCGCGGAGGAATGGGGCGACGGCGATCCGCTCGCGGTGAACCGCGTGATCCGTGACGTGCTCCCCGCGTACGCGGCTGCCGGCAACGGCGGACGTGCGCTGTTCGCGTTGGAGCCTGTGGCGTGATCGGCGGCGACGACTGGAAGGTCCTGCTCCTCAAGTGCGCCGTCCTTGTCGTGTTCCTCCTGACGGCCTTCGCCTATCTGACCCTTGCCGAGCGCAAGATCTCGGCGCGCATCCAGCTGCGCTACGGCCCCAACCGTGTGGGTCCGTTCGGGCTCCTGCAGCCTGCTGCTGACGGGCTCAAGCTCTTCTTCAAAGAGAATGTCGCGCCCGCGGAGCGCGACAAGCTGCTCTACCTGGTCGGGCCCAGCCTCGCCGGCGGCGCCGCACTCCTCGCCTATGCGGTGATCCCGTGGGGGACGAACAACTTTTTCGGGTACGACTTCCACTGGGACATCGCCCACGTCAACGTGGGGCTGCTCTTCATCCTCGGGATCACCTCCCTCGGCGTGTACTCGCTGTTCCTCGGAGGGTTTGCCTCGAACAGCAAGTACTCGCTGCTCGGGGGCCTGCGTTCCTCCGCGCAGCTCATCTCCTACGAGATGGCCGTGTCGTTCGCGCTCATCGGCGTGGTGATCCTCGCCGGCTCGCTCGACCTCGAGCAGATCGTCGGTGCGCAGCGCGGCCTGTGGTTCGTCGTCCTGCAGCCGCTCGCATTCATCCTCTACTTCACCGCGGCGTTCGCCGAGACCAACCGGCTGCCCTTCGACCTGCCCGAGGCCGAAACCGAGCTGATCGCCGGCTACCACACGGAGTACTCGTCGATGCGCTTCGGCCTGTACTTCCTTGGGGAGTACATCAACATGGTGACGGTCTGCTCGATTGCGACCGCCCTCTTCCTTGGCGGCTCGCTGCCGTTTCCGCCGTTCCATCCGTTCGACTGGATCCCCGGACCGATCTGGTTCCTCGGCAAGGTCGCGGTGCTCCTCTTCGTGATGATCTGGGTGCGCTGGACGCTTCCCCGCCTGCGCTACGACAGGCTGATGAACTTCGGCTGGAAGGTGCTCCTCCCGATCGGGCTCATCAACATCGTCGTTACCGGCGCGGTCGTCGCGTTGCGGGCCTAGCGGTGGAGGGGATGCGGTGATCAAGGAGCTGGTGCAGGGGCTGATGTTCACGCTCCGCAAGATGGGCACGAAGCCGATCACCGTGCAGTATCCCGAGGAACAGAAACCGGCGACTCCGCGGCATCGAGGCCGGCACATCCTGCACCGGTACGACAACGGGCTGGAGCGATGCATCGGATGCGAACTCTGCGCCGCGGCCTGCCCGGTCGGATGCATCTACGTCCTCGCCGCGCAGAACGATCCGAACAACCCGGTCTCTCCCGGGGAGCGCTACGCAGAGCGGTACGAGATCAATCTCATGCGCTGCATCTACTGCGGGTACTGTGCGGAGGCATGCCCCACTGAGGCGATCACGTTGGGGCCGCGCTTCGAGCTGGCCGAGTACCGGCGCGAGCGGACGGTGGTGACCAAGGCGGAGCTGCTCGAGTCGTGGCCGGGAATGGCACAGTCTCGCCGCCCCATGAGCCCGGTCGGGGCCGGCGCCGACCAGACCGGTCGCGAAGACCTGGACCCGGGTGTGAGTCCCGCGCCGCCTGGGCTCCCGAGGAGGCGAAGCTGGACCACGAGACCGCGCCGCATCCCGGCGACCTCGGCATCCCGGTCGACGTGCCCACCGTCATCGAGCCGGGTGCCGGTACCAGGCCATGACAGTGCTCTTCGCCGTGGTGATGGCGCTCGCCGCTGTCAGCTCGCTGGGTGTCGTGCTCTCGCGTCAGACCATCTACTCGGCCCTCAGCCTCGTGATCACGGTCTCGATGCTGGCGGTGCTGTTTCTGCTCCTCAACGCGCAATTTCTGTTCGCCGTGCAACTGATCGTGTACGCGGGCGCGGTGATGGTCCTGTTCGTGTTCATCGTGGCGCTGTTGAGCCCGGATGCCGAGGACCGGCCGGCGCTGGACATGCGCGCGGTCATCGGCGCTGCCGGTGTGGTGGTGGTCACGGCACTGGTGTTCATCGCGGCTCGCAACGGCATCACCTACAGCACCCAGGGCTTCCACGCGACCGCGGCGGGGGCGGGGAGCGACCCGTACCACACCTTTTCGTTCCCTCCCGACGCCGTGAACAATGCCGGCAACGTCCAGACGGTCGCGGGCCAGCTGTTCACCAACTACCTGCTTCCCTTTGAGATCACGTCGATGCTGCTGCTGGTCGCGGCGATCGGCGCCGTCTACCTGACGCGGCGCTCGAGCCAGTGAT
The DNA here is from genome assembly GCA_963768105.1 of Candidatus Dormiibacterota bacterium. Taxonomy (GTDB): domain Bacteria; phylum Chloroflexota; class Dormibacteria; order Aeolococcales; family Aeolococcaceae; genus Palsa-851. The sequence goes on from CAVYGR010000003.1 coordinate 195,244, forward strand.
GTGCGTGAACCCGAACCTGTTTCCATTCCTGCTCGGGCTTGCGACCTTCCTCTTCACCGTGGGCGCTGCGGGGGTGCTGATCCGGCGCAACCCCATCGTCGTCTTCATGTGCATCGAGCTGATGCTCAATGCGGCGAACGTGGCGCTGGTCGCGTACGGCCGCTTCCTCAACAGCGAAGAAGGCCAGATCTTCGCCTTCATGGTCATCGTTGTCGCCGCCGCGGAGGTCGTTGTCGGTCTGGCGCTGATCACCCAGATCTTCCGGCTCGGCCGCGAGCTGGACGTCGACGACCTCAGCGAGATGAAAGAGTGAGCGTCGACACCGCGTCCACGCTGGTCATCCTCGTCCTGCTCTTCCCGCTGCTCGGCGCCGCGCTCAACGGCTTCCTCGGGCCGGTGCTGGGTCGCCGCTTCGTGAACATCGTGGGCACCGTCTCGATCTTCGCGTCGTTCGTGGTCGCCTGTCTCGTGCTCGCCAGCGTCGTCGCGCTCCGGCCGGGCACGGCGCGATCACCATCAGTCTCTGGCAGTGGATCAATCTCGGCGGCGGGACCAATCTCTCGGTCGGCATGGACTTCACGCTCGATGCGCTGAGCGCGCTGATGCTGCATGGTCATCACCGGCGTCGGCTTCCTGATCCACGTCTACAGCGTCGGCTACATGGAGCACGACCCGGGATTCGCCCGCTTCTTCAGCTACATGAACTTCTTCATCTTCTCGATGTTGATGCTCGTGCTCGCTGCGGACCTGGTGATCCTGATCATCGGCTGGGCACTCGTCGCGCTGAGCAGCTATCTGCTCATCGGGTTCTGGTACGACCGGCCCAGCGCGGTGCTGGCGGCGCGCAAGGCGTTCATCACCCAGGTGATCGGTGACGTCGCGCTGGTGATCGCTGCCTTCCTGATCGTGCTCAACACCCACACCCTGAGCCTGCCGAACATCTTTGCGCGCACCCAGGCGTTCCCCGCCGGCGGCGCGCTGATCACCGGCATCTGCGCGCTGCTGGCCATCGGGGCATTCGCCAAGAGCGCGCAGTTCCCGCTGCACACGTGGTTGCCGGACGCGATGGAGGGCCCGACGCCGGTCTCTGCGCTGATCCACGCGGCGACCATGGTCACCGCCGGCGTGTACCTCATCGCGCGCTTCCACGTGCTGTTCAACCTGGCGCCCGTCGCCGAGGGCATGGTCGCCTGCGTGGGCATGGGGACCGCCGTGATGGCGGGCATCATCGCGCTCTCGCAGATCGACATCAAGCGCGTGATCGCCTACTCGACCATGTCGCAGATCGGCCTGATGATCTACGCGGTCGGCATCGGCGCATATACCGCGGGGATGTTCCACTTCGCGATGCACGCCGTCTTCAAGGCACTGCTCTTCATGGCGGCGGGCAACGTGATCCACGCCCTCAACGACGAGCAGGACATCCGCCTCATGGGCGGTCTCCAGCGCGCGAATGCGATGGACACACTCTGGCTTTCCTGGGCGGGTTCGCTTGCGCTCGCCGGCTTCTTGCTCTTCTCGGGCTGGTTCAGCAAGGAGGACCTGCTGGGTTCGGCACGCTGTCCGGTCCGGGACCGGCCCTGGATCCTCTACGCGGTGGAGTCTGGCGTCAACGTGCTCACCGGTCTGTACGCGTTCCGTCTGTACTTCACGGTGTTCCAGGGCGAGCCGCAGACCGCGCGCGGTCTTCGCGCGTCAAGGAAGCGGGGTGCCCGATGCTGATCCCGGTGGTCATCCTCGGTGCGCTCGGCGGTCGTGGTCGCGTGGCCGCTTCAGTTCCCGCTCCCGAACACGCTCCATCTCTTCAGCGACTTCCTGAGCCCGGTGTTTGCCGGGTCGCAATCTCCGTTGCTCCACGACCCCTCCTTCGGCCTCGCGCTCGTAGGTCTGGTCATCGGGACGGCGGCGAGCCTGATCGGCATCGGCTTGGCGATGCGGTTCTGGTATGAGCACCGTCCCGATCCGCAGCTCGGTTCTCGCGAGGCTGCCCCGGGTCATTCCGCTGCTCTCGTACAACAAGTTCTACTTCGACGAGATCTACGATCGCGCGCTGGTGCGACCGATGCAAAACGGTCGCGCGCACGGCGCAGACGCGTGGTGGAGCCCGACGTCATGGACGGTTGGGTCAGGGCATCGGTGAGCTGCTGCGCGGATTCAGCGTCGACCTGCGCCTCGTGCAGACCGGGTTGATCCGCGATTACGCATCGATCTTCACCGTGTTCGCCGTGGTGCTCGTGGTCGTGTGGGTGTTCATCGCGCGATGAGACCACATTCCCTGGCTCACGCTGCTGATCGTCATCCCCGCGGGGTCGGCCATCCTGCTGCAGCTCGTCCCGCGGCGCGCTGACCGCGGCGGTGAAGGGCCTGACCATCTTCGCGACGCGTGTCGGTCGCGGTCATCGTCGCGTTGCTCCTGCTCTGGATGCCGGGGAACAAGGCGACCGGCGGGCCGCTGCCGCTGCATTTCGCGGAGACGCACGCGTGGCTGCCGGCGATCAACGCGAGCGTACCACGTCGGGATCGACGGTGTCTCCGCGTGGCTGATCGCGCTCAACGCCGGCGTGTTCCTGCTCGGGGCGCTCGCGATCTCGCGCAAGACCACCGACCGGTTGCGCTTCTACTGCACGTTGCTGCTGCTGACCGAGGCGGCCACCACCGGCGTGCTCCTGTCGATCGACCTGCTGCTCTTCTACATGTTCTGGGAAGGCATGCTCGTCCCCCTCTACGTCCTGCTCAGCAACTGGGGCGGCGACAAGCGCGGGCCGGCGACTCTCAAATTCATCATGTACACCGTCGCCGGCAGCCTGCTGATGCTGGTGGCGATCATCTATCTCGTACATCCAGTCGCCGCCGGGCTCCTTCGATCTCGAGAGCATCCTCGCCCAGCCGATCAGCGCGGGGCGCCGCCTAGGTCATACCGCTCATCCACGTCACGACCTTCACGCCCAAGCAACTGGCGTTCATCTGTTTCGCGCTCGCGTTTGCCATCAAGATCCCGATCGTTCCCTTCCACACCTGGCTGCCCGACCTCTACGAGGCCTGCCCGCCTGCGGTGCTGGTGTTCTTCGCCGGGATCGTCAGCAAGCTCGGCGCCTACGGGTTCATCCGGTTCGCGTTGACGCTCTTCCCGGGCGAGATGGAGAAGTACCGATTCGTGCTTGCCGCGCTGGCCGTGCTCAGCATCCTCTACGGCGCGCTGATGGCGCTGTCGGAACGCGATATCAAGCGCATCGTGGCCTACGCGAGCATCAGCCACCTGGGCTTCATCTCGCTCGGCATCTTTTCCCTCACCACCAACGGGCATCAACGGCGCGGTGATCCAGATGATCAACCACGGCATCATCATCAGCGCGCTCTTCCTCATCGTCGGCTTCATCGAGGCGCGCACCGGGACGCGCGACCTCGGCGAGCTGTCCGGGCTCGAGCGGCGGATGCCCTGGCTCTACTTCTTCTTCCTGGTGGCCACTCTGGCCGGTCTGGGCATGCCGGGCATGAACAGCTTTGTCGGCGAATTCACGCATCATGCTGGGCGCGTTCCAGCTCAACTGGATGTATGCGGTCCTCGCCGGTGGCGGCGTGATCATCGCCTGCTGGTACATGCTCCGTCTGCACCAGGGCTTGATGCATGACCCACCGCGGCCGCGGACGGCGGCGGTCCACGATCTGCACCTCGGCGAGGCGCTGCTGCTGGTGCCGCTGGTCGCATTGATGATCTTCCTCGGTGTCTATCCGAAACCGATCAGCGATGTTGCCAAGGGTTCGGTCAGCACCTACGTCGCGCTCGTGCAGCCTGGCACGCCGGGCGCGCAATGACGCTGATCGCGGCGAGCCCCGTTCCGCTCACCTTCCCCGGCGGCAACGACCTCATCGGCATCCTCCCGGAACTCGTCCTGGGCGGGGCGTTCCTGGTGCTCATGCTCGCTGGACCTGGTCGTCCCCGCATCGCGGCGCACTTGGCTCGCCGGTTTCGCACTGCTCGGCGTGGTCGCGACGTTCGTGGTCACGATCTTCTGCTGGTTCAACGCCAACCCTGGCCGGCAGGTGTACTCCGGTTCGTTCGCCTACGACCGGTACGCCCTCTTCGTCGATGCCATCCTGCTGGTCAGCGCCGCGCTCGTGCTGATGATCAGCCCGCACTACCTCAACCGCCGGGGCATCCACTACGGGGAGTACTACGCGCTCATCCTGGCCGCGACGATCGGGATGATGTTGCTTGCCGGTGCGACCAGCCTCATGGTCATCTTCCTTGCCATCGAGCTGCTGTCCCTGGCCCTCTACGTGCTGAGCGGCTTTTCGCGCCACGAGGAGCGCTCCCAGGAAGCGGCCCTGAAGTACCTGCTGCTCGGTGGGTTTGCCTCCGGGTTCCTGCTCTTCGGGATGGCGCTGATCTACGGCGAGACGGGGCACACGCAGCTGGCGCAGATCTCGGCGGCGATCCAGGGCGAGCGGGCGATCGATCCGCTGCTCCTCGCCGGCGTGATCCTTCTCTTCATCGGCTTCGCGTTCAAGGTGAGCGCCGCGCCGTTCCATTCATGGACGCCCGACGTCTACCAGGGAGCGCCGACGTCGGTCACCACCTTCATGAGCGTCACCACCAAGGTCGCCGCGTTCGCGGCGCTCGTGCGGGTCTTCACCTACACCTTCGACGGCGGGAGCACCAACTTCTACACGAACTGGGAGCCGGTCGTCGCGCTGGTCGCGATCGCATCGATGGTCGTCGGCAACGTCGCCGCGCTCACGCAGACGAGCGTGAAACGCATGCTCGCCTACTCGGGCATCGCCCAGGCGGGGTACATCCTCATCGGTGTGGCCGTGGGCGCGGTGGTGCTGCCGTCGGGGCAGTCCAGCTCACTGGGGACGATCGCCGTCCTCTACTACCTGGCCGCCTACGCCGTGACCAACATCGGAGCCTTCGCGGTCATCACGGTGATGGCCGGACGCGGTGAGGACCTCGACAGTTACGACGGTCTCCGCGGCCTCGCGTACCGGCGTCCGTTCGTTGCGGCGAGCATGGCGTTGTTCCTGTTCTCGCTCGGCGGCTTCCCGCCGACGGCCGGCTTCTTCGCCAAGTTCCTGGTTTTCACCGCGGCGATCAACGCCAACCAGACGCCCCTGGCCCTGTGGGGCATCGCGACCAGCGCCGTCTCCGCCTTCTACTATCTGCGCGTCGGCTTGCTCATGTATCAGCGCCCCACCAGTGCGACCGAGCAATACCGCTGGTCCCGCACCGGTTTCCCGGGCAGCGCCGTGCTGGTCGCAACCACCGCGGGGACGCTGATCCTCGGCGTGCTGATCGCGCTCGTCTACACCGCCGCGACCGCATCGCTCAAGGGCTTGATCGTGTGAACGAGGCGATCCTCAACGAGCTTGCCGAGATCGTCGGCGCGCAGGGTGTCGCCGGCGATGTGGTGAGCCCGCCCGATCCCGGATCGGTGGCGGCCGTGGCCGGCGTCTGCAACCAGCACGGCATCGCGATTGCGGTGAGGAGCGGCGCGCCCTCCACGCAGCAGAGCGCTCCCGACGGTGGCATCGTGGTCAGCGTGCACCGTCTCAACGACCATCGAGGTCGCCGCGCCGGGGCTGACCGTCCGGGCCGGCGCCGGTGCCACCGTCGCGAAACTCCGCAACGCCGCTGCCACGGCGCGTCTCGCGGTGGTCGGGCTCGGCGCCGAGACCGGCTCGGGCCATGTGGGATCCCTGATCGCGCGCGGCGACGTCCCCAGGCGCACCCTTGCCGGGATCGAGGCGGTGCTGACCACCGGCGAAACCGTGAAGGCTGGCGGGGCGATGCTCAAGGACGTCGTCGGCTACGACCTGCTCGCCGCGTTGCTCGGCAGCGCGGGCCGCCTCGCCATCATCGTGGCGGTGACCTTCAGGCTCGAGCCGGCCGCAGCGCGAACACCCACCTCCAAGCCGCCCGGTGCCCGCGCCTGGCAACCGGCTCTCGCCGGCGCCTTCGACCCCAAGGGGTTGCTGCGGTCCGGCGCGCCGCGGTGAGCGACAAGCTCGGCAGGGCGGCCGCTCGATACTGGCACGAGTACACGCGGATGCGGACCGCGATCTTCCTGCTGCTGGGCATCCTGCTCATCGTCCTCATCGGCTCATTCGTGCCCCAGCAGAACACCTCGGATCCGGGCAAGGTCGAGGCCTTTCTCACCGCGTGGCCGAACCTGAACGTGGTCTTCGCGGACCTGCAGCTGCCGCTCACCCAGGTGTTCGTGTCGCCGGTGTTCTACGTGCTGCTCGGGCTGCTCTACGTCTCGCTGGGATGGTGCGTCATCCGGCGCGGGCGGGCGCTGATCATGCGCACACTGCGCGGGTACCAGCGCACGCCGCAGTACTGGGGAGAGTGGGGGTCGTGGCTGTTCCACAGCTCGTTCTTTCTGTTGCTCATCGCGGTGGTCTGGGGAAAGGCGACCGGCTATCAGGGTCTCGTCGCACTCACCGAAGGGCAGAGCTTCACCAACACCCCCTCCGGGTACGACACCCTCCAGCAGGGGCTGCTCTTCAGCGGCAACTACGCGCCGTTCACCGTTGCGTCTCAACAGCTTCGAGGCCACATACGCGCGCCAACGGCGAGGCCAGCGACTACGTCAGCAACGTCAGCGTCTTCGACCGCGGCAGGGAGTTGCAGACCCAGGAACATCCGGGTCAACGACTTCCTCAGCGTCGACGGCGTCAACGTCTACCAGCAGGACTACGGCTGGGCGCCGACGATCGTCGTGAAGAATCCCGCCGGCAGATGGTGTTCGACGGACCGATCCAGTTCTTCGACGATCCCAGCAACATCGGCAACAAGGCGCTGGGCGACGGCGTGCTCAAGGTCCCGGACTTCGGCTACACGATCCAGGGCGTCTTCGCAGGCGATTCAGATCGGCGCCAAGATGTCGTTCTTCCCCGACGCGACCCTGCTCCCGTCGGTCGGCAGCAACGGAGTCCATCGACCCGACAGCCACGACGTACGGTCCTGGCGGGGTGTCGCCGCGCAACCCGGTGCATCGAGATGCAGCTGTACGTCGGCAATCTCGGCCTCAACAGCGGCGCGCCGCAGAACGTCAACCAGCTCGACACGTCGGCGATGACGCCGTATTTCAGCGACGGGCAGGTGCATCCCGATCGCTGCTCGGTCAGTCGCTGCAGCTGCCGATCGACACCGTCAACGGCAAGACCGTCGAACTTCACGGTCTCCTTCCCCGCGGTGACACCAGTACTCGCTGTTCCAGGTCAACGACGACCAGGGTGTGCTGCTCGTCTACACGTCGTTCGTGCTGATCATGACCGGCCTGCTCACCAAGCTCTACCTGCGTCCCTTCCTCGAGCGCCGCCAGCGCAGGCGGCGCCAGCCGATCACCCTCGACCGTCGCTGGTCGTCGGACGCGAGCGGTGAGCCTCAGCGCCGATCCCGACCGAGAACCGGCCTGCGGTCTGACCCGGCTCCGGCGCGAGCTCGGCGATCCTGGCGGGGGGGAGGTAGGCGAGGTTGCTGGAGGCTCTCGCCCTCGTAGTCGAGCTCGAGCATGCCGCCCTTGGCGCACTGCAGCCGGTGCAGCGCGTAGCGGGGCCGGCCCTCCGCGGCGACCCAGAACCCCTGGATCGGGTCGCCGTGGCTGACGCAGATCCCGCCCTCACCCGGGATGGTCGGCGAGCAGGCGCATCAGCGGGCGGCGGATACGCGCGGCGAGCGCGGCCACGGATCTCGTCGTTGCGGAGCAGCCCCGGCCAGAGCATGTGGATGTACCAGAGCGGACGCCGCCAGGGGACCTGCCTGGGCGGCACACCCTGCAGGTAGAGGCCGAAACGGGTCTCGATCAGGTCGTCGGTGTAGGTGATCGGGACCGAGTCGAGGTATGAGGCGATGATTTCGGCGGTCTGCACGCGCGCGGTCGAGCGGGCTCGAGTAGATCTGAGGGACCTTCCGCTGCGCGAAAAACCTGCCGAGCGCGTGCGCCTGCGCGATCCCCTTGTCACTCAGGGGAAAGTCGGGAAGGTGACCGTAGAGGACACCCTTGGGGTTGCGGACGTCGCAGTGGCGAACCAGGTAGAGGCGGGTCGCAACCGGGGCTTGGCTCACTCACGGCGATGCTACGGGATGCGCGCGCTGCGCCGGATCAACTGGAACCGGTGGGACATATCAGGCGAAGGTGTGGGACACATCGGCCGAAGGCCGTTTGCGACCGTCAGCCTAAGGCGCACATTGAGCTGGCGCCCCCGGTAGGAGTTGAACCCACGACCATCGAGTTAGAAGCTCGCCGCTCTATCCGCTGAGCTACGGGGGCGCGCGGCGAGTTTACCCTCGCGAATTCGTCCGGGACGCCGGCCACCGGGCCATATAATCGCCAGGCCTCCTCGCTGACGATCCATGGTGGCCATAGCTCAGCTGGTTAGAGTGCCAGGTTGTGGCCCTGGAGGTCGCGGGTTCGAATCCCGCTGGCCACCCCAATCTTGCGAGCGCAGGGACCTTTGAGTCACGAGGCGATCGGAGCAGGCCGCGACCGGCATGCCGCGACTGGCATCCGAGCTCAAGCATCATTTGTGAGCTATGAGTGCTAACGACCATCTCGCTCGCAATCGCGCTGCCTGGAACGTTGAGGCCGCGCAGTACGTCGAATCCGGACGGCGCCACTGGTCGTCCGAGCCGTCGTGGGGCATCTGGAACATTCCGGAGAGGGATGTCCACATCCTTCCTGCCGTGGAGGGCCTCGATGTCGTCGAGCTCGGATGCGGGACGGGCTACGTGTCGGCGTGGCTTGCGCGTCGTGGCGCCCGGCCGGTGGGGCTCGACATGTCGGAGCAGCAGCTGGCCACAGCTTGCGCACTCCAGGACGAGCACGCGCTCCACTTTCCGCTCGTGCAGGGCAATGCTGAAGCGACGCCATTCGCCGGTGCCAGCTTCGACCTGGCGATCAGCGAGTACGGCGCGGCGATCTGGTGCGACCCGTATCGCTGGATTCCAGAGGCGGCCCGGCTTCTACGCTCCGGTGGCCGTCTGATCTTCCTCGGCACCGGAGCGCTGCTGATGCTTGCGATGTACGACTTGGACGCGGAAGGCCCCGCAGGAACGACGTTGCGCCGCGACTACTTCGGCATGCATCGCTTCGAATGGCCCGACGGCGACGGGGTCGAATTTCACCTCACCCATGGAGACTGGGTCCGGCTGCTCCGGCGCAGCGGATTCGAGGTCGAGGATTTGATCGAACTCCAGGCTCCTGAAGGGGCGACCACGCGCTACCCGTTCGTCGCGCTCGACTGGGCGAGACGCTGGCCGTCGGAGGAGGTATGGGTGGCGCGTCGCGTCGGCGCCAATCCTTAGACTCCCGGACCATGACCGAGCAACTCTGGACCGCGGTCGACGAATACACGACGGGTCTGCTCCAACCGGCAGACCCGGTGCTCGAGGCGGTGATTCGCGACAGCGCGTCGCTGCCCAACATCGCCGTGGCGCCGGCGCAGGGACAGTTTCTGCACCTGCTCGCCCTCGCGATCCATGCCCGCCGGATTCTCGAGATCGGGACGCTCGGTGGGTACAGCGCCATCTGGATGGCGCGCGCGCTGCCGAAGGACGGACGCCTGATCAGCCTCGAGATCAGCGAGCAACATGCGGCGGTGGCGCGCCGCAACATCGCGCGGGCGGGCCTTGACGGCGTGGTCGACGTGCAGGTCGCGCCGGCCCTGGACACGCTGGCGCAGCTGAAGACGGAGGGCGAGGAACCCTTCGACCTGGTCTTCATCGACGCCGACAAGGCCAATACACCGGAGTACTTCAGCGCGGCGGTGGACCTCGCTCACTCCGGCAGCCTGATCGTCGTCGACAACGTGGTGCGCCGCGGCAAGCTCATCGACACCAAGAGCGACGACCCGGACTCGGTGGGCATGCGCCGGCTCATCGAGAACATGGCTGCCAATCCCCGCATCAGCCCTGCGGTCATCCAGACCGTCAGCGTCAAGGGCTGGGACGGCTTCGCGTTCGCATTGGTCCGTTAGGCCGCTGCTCAGACGGGGACGAGTTCCCCCGGCGTGCCCAGCGCCGACTCCGTGCGCCGCACCGCCGCGGTCGCGATGTCCACCGGCACCTCGCCCCCGTTGAGCAGCGCATCGGCGTGCGCGAGCCACGACGCGTCGTCGGCGACGGCCGCGAGCGCAGGGGCTCCTCCCAGGCGGCAGAGATAGCGCGCGGCGATCCACGCCAGGCGTCCGCTGCCGGTGTCGGCGGCGAACTGGTTGGCCTGCTCGGCCAGGCGCGCCCCGATCGCGAGTGTCGCCATGCGCCGGGCGACGCGCCGGATCGGCAGCTGCGTCGCGTCGGGATCATCGCTGCTGTGCAGGGCGCTCAGCTGCGCCTCGATGCGCCGCAGCTCGTCGATCAGCACGCTGCCGAGGGGCGCCGCGGGCCCTCCCGCCGACACCGCCTCGGCGTGCCGTTCGGTGTCGCCGAGGTACCCGGGAAGCGCGCCGTGATTGATGGCGCGCTGCACGTCGAGCGCGATCACGTTGCCCGATCCCTCCCAGATGGCGTGCACATACACGTCTCGGAGGATGCGGGCTTCGGGCCAGTCCTCGATGAAGCCGTTGCCACCGCGCACCTCCATTCCCTCGGTGGCGCAGATGCGGGCGCGCTCGGTGCCGTGCATCTTGAACAGGGGTGTGAGCAGGCGCAGCGCTGCGGCTGCCTCGTGGTCGCCCGCGTCGCCGCGGTCGGCGAGTGCGGCGACGCCCATCGCGGCGGTGAGCCCTGCCACCGAGTCGACGACGAGCTCGGCGAGCGTGTCGCGCATCAATGGGTGCGTGTCGAGTCTTCGACCGAAGGTCGACCGCCCGCGCGTATGCGTGATCGCCTCGAAGGCGTTCCGCCGCATCGCGCCGGCGGTGGCGGTGACGATGCCGATGCGCGTGGCGTTGACCATGTCCATCATCTGCGGGAGCCCTCGCTCCAGCTTGCCCACCTGCCACGCGAACGCATCGCGCAAGCCGACCTCGCCCGAGGCCATGGCCCGGGTACCGAACTTCTCCTTGAGCCGGTGAATGATGAAGCTGTTGCGGGTGCCGTCCTCGAGCAGGCGCGGCATCAGGAACAGGCCGAGACCCCGCGGCCCCGATGGCGCGCCCGCCGGCCGGGCGAGCACGAGGATCACATCGCTGTGCGCGCAGCTCGCGAACCATTTCTCGCCGCTGAGCCGCCACGTGCCGTCACCGGCCGGCGTGGCCACCGTCTCGTTGGCGCCGACGTCCGAGCCGCCCACCTTCTCGGTGAGGAACATCGCAACCGTCAGATGGTGACCGGTGTCGTCGGTGATGCCCGGAAGGAACCGGCGTGCCAGCGTCGGATCGTTACGTTCGAGGCATCGCGCGCCCGCGTCCATCATCCCGATGGGGCAGCCCGTCACCGCCTGGTCGGACTCGAGGAGCAGGTACAGCATCGCTGTCACCAGGGTTCGCGGCGCCCGCTCCGTGAGACCGCGCCAGCCGGTCGCATAGCCGGCGCGCACGGCGCCGAAGCCGAGCACGGTTCGCTCCAGTTCCCGGTACGACGGGTGGAACTCGATCTCGTCGATCCGCTCGCCGCGCCCGTTGTACTGACGCAGCGTCGGCGGATTGCGGTCGGCGGAGCGGGCGAGCGGCTCGACGACCTGGGGCACGAGCGTTCCCAGTTCCCGGAGCGCGCCGTCGGCGACCGGCCACGCCGACTCTCCAATCGTGTGCCGGGCCAGCCAGCGCAGATGTTCATCCGGCTGGTACCAATCGAACTCGATCCGCCGGAGGGATGTACCGGACCGCTGGATCAGACGGCAGCATCGAGCTCACGATAGCGCGTGGCTCGCGTCACCACAGACCGCGCGCCTCGAAGACCTCCTTGAGGACACCGGGCCGGTCGGTCATGATCCCATCGACGCCGAGATCGAGCAGGAACTCCATCTGAGCCGGATCGTCGATGGTCCAGACGTGCACCGCCAGGCCGGCGTGATGCGCCGCCCGTACGAATCGCCGGTCGATACGCAGCACGCCCCAGCGCGGCGGCACCTGCAGGCAGTCGGCGTGAAAGCGAGGGATCCGGCCGGACCGCGACGCGAGGAAGGCCATCCCCGTTGTCACCTGTCCCATCGAGGAACAGATGCGCCCGCCGGCAAGCCTTCGGATCCGGGCGACGCGACGATCGGAGAAGGACCCGATGCACACCCGGTCGAAGGCGCCGAGGCGCTCGATGAGCGCAACCAGGGGACCGACGGTCGCGTCCGTCTTCGCATCGATGTTCAGGAAGACGCCTTCCCAGCGGATGAGCAGCTCCTCGAGCGTCGGGATGGCGATGCCCCTCCCGCGAAATGGGTAGGTGGCGCCGCCGTCAGGGGTGAACGTGTACCCGGCGTCGGCCTCGCGGACCTCGGCGAGACTCAGTTCGTCCACGGCGCCAGATCGATCGGTGATCCGCTCGAGCCGGCTGTCGTGGAATGCGATGGGCACACCGTCGCGGGTGACCTGGACGTCGGTCTCGAGGTACCGATAGCCCATTGCCACCGCGGTGTCGAATGCGGGCAGGGTGTTCTCCGGGGCATCGCCGCCCCCACCGCGATGGGCGAAGGCGATCGCGGTGGGCGCACCGAGAAATGAACGCTGGACCATGGACTGGTCGGTCAGGGTAGCCGGACGGTCCCCATCAGGTACGCATCGCAGCTTCGCGCGGCGGCTCGTCCGTCGGCGATCGCCCAGACGATCAGGGATGCGCCGCGAACAGCGTCGCCGGCGGCGAAGACGCCCGGAGTCACGCATGCGAACGACCCTCCGACGGCGACGTTGCCCTCGCCGTCGAGCCCGATCGACAGCTCGTCGAGCAACCGTGACCGCGCCGGCCCCTGGTAGCCGATCGCGATGAGCACGAGATCGGCATCGATGTCGATGGCACCGGGCGGCGGCGCGAAGCCGCGGATGCCGTTCTCCCGGCGGGGCTCGACCCGCTGGGCGCGCACCCGCCGGACGGATCCACCGTCGCCCTCGAAGCCGGTCACCATCAGGCCGAACTCGCGAGCTCCACCCTCGTCGTGCGCGGGGTAGGTGCGCAGGATGAGCGGCCACCGCGGCCAGGGGTTGTCCTCGGGCCGCGTGTCGGGTGGCTGCGGGTAGATGTACAGCTGCTGCACGCTCGCGCAGCCCTCACGAATCACGTTGCCGAGGCAGTCGGCACCGGTGTCGCCGCCGCCGATGATCACGACCGTGCGGTCCTTGGCCGTGATCTCGGGTGCGCCGGTCACACGCTCGCCGGCGACGCGCCGGTTCTGCTGGACGAGATAGTCCATGGCGATGTGGATGCCGCCGAGCTCGCGTCCGGGCACCTCGACGTCCCGAGGCCGCTCGGCGCCGACCGCCGAGCACCACCGCGTCGAATCGCTCGCGCAAGCTCGGCGGCGCTGATGTCGACGCCGATCTCGTACCCGGTCTCGAAGGTGATTCCCTCAGCCTCGAGCAGCCCGACGCGGCGATCCAGCACCCACTTCTCCATCTTGAAGTCGGGGATCCCGTAGCGCAGCAGTCCCCCCACGCGGTCGGAGCGCTCGAAGACCGTGACGTGGTGCCCGGCGGTGTTGAGCTGCTGGGCTGCCGCCAGGCCGGCCGGTCCGGATCCCACGACTGCGACGCGCCTGTCGGTCCTGTGGGTCGGCGGTTCGGCGCGCACCCATCCCTCCGCGAAGGCGCGATCGATGATCGACTGCTCGATCTGCTTGATGGCCACGGGGTCGTCGTTGATCGCGAGCACGCACGCCGGCTCGCAGGGGGCGGGGCAGAGCCGGCCGGTGAACTCCGGAAAGTTGTTGGTGGCGTGGAGCCGGCGCGCCGCGGCCTTCCAGTCGTCGCGCGCAACCAGGTCGTTCCACTCTGGGATGAGGTTGCCCAGCGGACAGCCGTGATGGCAGAAGGCGACGCCGCAGTCCATGCACCGCGACCCCTGATCGCGCAGCACCTGGAGCGGCAGGGGGAGATAGACCTCGCGATAGTCACCGACTCGCTCCGCGACCGGACGCTTCGGCGCGGTGTGTCTTGCGTGCTCCAGAAAACCGGTGCGCGCCACCCTCAGCCCACCAGCTCGAGCTGCGCCCGCAGCGCGCGGCGGTATTCCTCGGGCATCACCTTCACGAATCGCTCGCGGGTCTGGCGCCAGCCGCGCAGCAACCGCTTGGCGACCTCACTGCCGGTCAGCGACGCGTGGCGTTCGAGGAGGGCTCGCACCAGCACAAGGTCCTCGCCGTTCGGAGGCTCGAGCGCCACCGACGTTGCGTTGCAGCGCACCGCGAAATGACCGTCCTCGTCAAGCACGAATGCCGTGCCGCCGCTCATCCCCGCCGCGAAGTTGCGCCCGGTCGTGCCGAGCACGAGCACGGTGCCGCCGGTCATGTACTCGCAGCCGTGGTCCCCGAGGCCCTCGACGACCGCCGTCGCTCCGGAGTTCCGCACGCAGAAGCGCTCCCCGGCAACCCCTCGGATGAACGCCTCACCCGAGGTCGCGCCGTAGAGCGCGACGTTGCCGACGATGATGTTCTCCTCGGCACGGCGCCGCGACGACCTCGGCGGCCGGATCACCAGCCTCCCTCCGGAGAGACCCTTGCCGACGTAGTCGTTTGCCTCGCCGCGCAGTGTCAGCGTGATCCCCTGCGCCAACCAGGCTCCGAATGACTGCCCGGCCGCACCGTCGAGCTCGATGTCAATGCTGCCGTCGGGGAGCCCGTCGGCACCATGGCGGCGGGCGATCTCACCGCTCAGCATCGCGCCGATACAGCGATGCACGTTGCGCACCGGCATGCGCACCTTGACCGGGCGAAGACCGTCGAGCGCGGGAGCGCTCTGCGCGATCAGCTCGACGTCGAGCATGTCGCCGAGGTCCGCCGCCTGGCGACGGCTGTGCCGCCGATCCTCCGGGACGGTGATCTCGGGCGCGGCCAGCAGGGGCTGGAGATCGAGTCCGCGGGCCTTCCAGTGGTCGACCGCTGGACACGCCTCGATCATGTCGACGCGTCCGATCATGTCCTCGAAGCTTCGGAATCCCAGGCGGGACATCCAGCGGCGCACGTCCTCGGCGAGAAACATCATGAAGGCGACGACGTGCTCGGGACGGCCGGCGAACCTGCCGCGCAGCACCGGATCCTGGGTCGCGATCCCGACCGGGCATGTGTTGAGATGGCAGACGCGCATCATCACGCAGCCCGCCGCCACCAGCGGTGCCGTAGCGAACGCGAACTCGTCCGCCCCGAGCAGCGCGCCGACGACGACGTCCCGTCCGGTCTTCATCTGACCGTCGGCCTGCAACGACACCCTGCTGCGCAGGCGCTGACGGATGAGGACCTGCTGTGTCTCGGCGAGCCCCAGCTCCCACGGCACGCCCGCGTGCTTGATCGCGGTCAGCGGCGAGGCTCCCGTGCCTCCCTCGTAGCCGGCGATGACGATGTGGTCGGCGCGGGCCTTTGCGACACCCGCGGCGACGGTGCCGACGCCCGCCTCGGCGACGAGCTTAACGCTGATCCGCGCGCGCGGGTTCGCGCAGCGCAGGTCCCAGATGAGCTGCGCGAGGTCCTCGATCGAGTACACATCGTGATGCGGTGGGGGAGAGATCAGCCCGACGCCGGGCGTGGAGTGACGGAGTCGCGCGATGGCGTCGTCCACTTTGGCGCCCGGGAGCTGCCCGCCCTCGCCGGGCTTGGCCCCCTGCGCGATCTTGATCTGCAGCTCGTCGGCGTTGACGAGGTAATGCGCGGTGACCCCGAACCGTGCGGAGGCGACCTGCTTGATGGCGCTCCTGCGCCAGTCGCCGTTGTCGTCGCGGGCGTAGCGCGATGCATCCTCGCCGCCCTCTCCGGTATTGGAGCGCGCGCCGATCCGGTTCATGGCGATCGCGAGCAGCTCGTGGACCTCTTTGCTCAGCGAGCCAAGCGACATGCCCCCGGTGGAGAAGCGGCGCACGATCTCCGTCGCCGGTTCGACCTCGTCGAGCGGGACCGGGATCGCCGCCTCGCGAAGCGCGAAGAGGCCGCGCAGGTTCTTCCGCTGTCGTGACTCGTCGTCGGCGAGCGCGACGTACTCGCGAAATGCCGACTCGTCGCCGGACTTGACGGCGTGCTGGAGCGCGCCGATGACCTCGGGGTTCCACTGGTGGTGCTCGCCGTCGCGACGCCAGCGATACTCGCCGCGGTCCTCGAGGCTCGGCGGGATGATGCGCACATCGGGGAACGCCCGCTGGTGGCGCGCGAGCGCCTCCGCGGCGATCACGTCGATCCCGATGCCGCCGATGCGCGACGCCGTGTTGGGGAAGAAGCGGTCGACCACGCTCCTGTCGATGCCGAGGCACTCGAAGATCTGCGCGCCGCAGTAGGACTGGATCGTCGAGATCCCCATGCGCGCGATCGTCTTGCGCAGCCCCTTCACGAGCGCCTGGACGTAGAGTCCCTCGGCGCGCTCGGCATCGACCGTCGGTGGCATCAATCCGCGGCGGCAAAGGTCGGCGATGGTCTCGAGGGCGAGGTAGGGGTTCACCGCCTCCGCGCCGTAGCCGATCAGGAGTGCGAGGTGCATGACCTCGCGAGCCTCACCGGTCTCGACGACAAGACCGACACCGGTGCGGGTCTGCTCGCGGACCAGGTGGTGGTGCACCGCCGCGGTGGCCAGCAGCGACGGGATGGGGACATGCGAGGCGTCGATGTGCCGGTCGCTGAGGATGAGCACCGTCGCCCCGGCTCTGATCCGTTCGGAGGCGAGCCTGCAGATGCGTTCGACCCCGGCGATGAGCCCGCTCGCACCGGCGTCGCGATGGAAGACCATCGATATGGTTTCGGCTGGGAACTGACGCTGGGTGACGTGCCGAAGCTTTTCGAGGTCGTGATTGGTGAGCACCGGATGGGGCATCTCGAGCCGCTTCGCCTGGGCCGGCCCCTGCTCGAGCAGGTTGCCGCCCGCGCCGAGGGTGGTGACCAGCGACATCACCAGCTGCTCGCGGATCGGGTCGATCGGCGGATTGGTCACCTGCGCGAAGAGCTGTTTGAAGTAGCTGAAGAGGGGGAGTGGACGCTCGCTGAGCACCGCCAGCGGGGTGTCGTTGCCCATCGAACCGACCGCTTCCTCGCCGGTCTGTCCCATCGGCCCGAGCAGCATCTCCACGTCCTCGACGCTGCACCCGAATGCCTGCTGCCGGACCATCAGCGTTCCAGGATCGGGCGCGGGCAGGTGTTCCGGGGTCTCGAGCTCGTCGAGGTGGACGGTGCCGGACCGGATCCAGTCGCGGTAGGGGTGGGTGCCCGCCAGCTGCGTCTTCACGTCGCCGTCGTCGAGGACCCGTCCCGCGACGGTGTCGACGAGCAGGAGCCTGCCCGGCTCGAGCCGCCATTTGCGGGCGATCCGCTCCTCCGGGAGGTCGAGCACGCCGGCCTCGGACGCCATCACCACCAGCCCGTCGTCGGTGATCAGGTACCGAGCGGGGCGCAGGCCGTTGCGGTCGAGGGTCGCACCGATGCAACGACCGTCGGTGAACGCGATCGCCGCCGGTCCGTCCCAGGGTTCGAGCAACGAGCTGTGGAACTCGTAGAACGCGTGGCGCTCTTCGTCCATGAGCGGGTTGTCGTGCCACGCCTCCGGGATCATCATCATCACCGCGTGCTCGATCGACCGGCCGGTCATGGCGAGCAGCTCGAGCGCGTTGTCGAACTGCGACGAGTCGGACCCGGTCTCGTCGAGCACGGGCACGAGTTTTGCGATGTCGTCCCCGAAGTGCGGGCTGCGGAACTTGGACTGGCGGGCGCGCATCCAGTTCACGTTGCCGCGCAGCGTGTTGATCTCCCCGTTGTGCGCCGACATCCGGAACGGCTGAGCCAGGTCCCATCGCGGCAGGACGTTGGTGGAGAAACGCGCGTGCACCAGGGCGAGCGTCGACGTCAGTCGCGGATCCCGAAGGTCGGGATAGAAGCCGGCGAGCTGAGCCGCGGTGAGCATGCCCTTGTAGACGATGGTCCGGCTCGAGAGGCTGGCGAAATGGAAACGATCGCGGCCGATGCCGGCGGCCAGAGCAGCGCGTTCGATGACCCGTCGAAGGACGAGGAGCCGCGATTCGAGGACGTTCCCATCGAGTTCCGATGGCCGCCACCAGCAGCTGTCGAATCACGGGGAGGGTCGCCCGAGCGCTGGTTCCCAGTGCATCGGCGACGACCGGAACGTCGCGCCAGCCGAGGACGCGCATGCCCTCGCCGCGGCACGCCTGCGCGGTGATCGCCTCGCAGCGCGCGCGTTCGGACGCTTCCTGTGGCAGCATCGCCATCCCCACCCCGTACGCACCGGGTGCGGGCAACGCGACGCCGGTCGCATCACGGAGGAACTCGTCCGGGACCTGGAGGAGGATGCCCGCCCCGTCGCCGCTGTCGGGCTCCGCGCCTGACGCACCGCGATGACCGAGGTTCACCAGCGCCTCGATGCCCGATTCGACGACTGAGTGCGCGCGACCGCCGGCGATCCGCGCGACGAATGCCACCCCACAGGCATCGTGCTCCAGCGCGGCTTCGAACAGACCTCGATGCGGGAGCGGTGCGTTCGTCAATTCGCCGATACCTGTGTAGCGTCTCATGCGAGGGATGCCGGTTCAAGCCCCAACGTGGCGGCCGCGGCGGAGGCCGCACGGGAGTCGGTTGGCTGAGCAGCCAACCCTATCGCACTGCCGCGCTGCGGCCGCCCAGGGCCGTCTGCGCGAGCGGCAACGCTAGGATGGGCAGCGCTTGTCCACGCAGGTCACCCGGGTATCGCCCGCATCGCTCACGGCCGCTCCGCACGGCGGCCCCGGGCCGCTGGAGCGCATCCTCAAGGGCGCTCCGTGGTGGTTGCTGCCGGCGACGGTGGTCGCGGTCCTCGGCCTGTTCAGCCTGTACTCGCTGTGGACGGCGTTCCTCTCGGGCGGCATCAACCAGAGCGGGACCTATCTGTCGCCGTTCTACTCGCCGACGATATGGAAGACCGGCCCGGTCAGCCCGGCGCTCTGGGTGCTGGGGTCGCCGCTGCTATTCAGGGCCACCTGCTACTACTACCGCAAGGCGTACTACCGCTCGTTCTTCTGGGACCCGCCCGCGTGCGCGGTCGGTGAGCTCCGCCACCGCTCGTACCGCGGGGAGACGGCGTTCCCGCTCTTCCTCAACAACCTGCACCGATTCCTCTTCTATCTGGTGCTGATCGTCACCGGGTTCCTCTGGTACGACGTGTACCTCGCCTTCTTCGCGCCCAACGGCCACGTGCAGCTCGGGCTCGGCACCGGGATCATGCTCGCGAACGTCATCCTGCTCAGCGGCTACACCTTCGGCTGCCATTCGTGGCGCCACCTGGTCGGTGGTGGCCTCGACTGCTACTCGAAGGCGAGACTGGGGAACGCGCGCTACCGCGCGTGGCGCTGGGTCACCGTGCTCAACCAGCGCCACCCCGTCTGGGCGTGGTGCAGCATGTTCAGCGTGGTCATCACCGACGTGTACATCCATCTGCTGCATGCGGGCATCCTCGTCGACCCGCACATCGTCTTCTGAGATGGCGACGCCGCTCACGCGCCCTACGACACCATCGACTGCGACGTCCTGGTCGTCGGCGCCGGCGGTGCGGGCATGCGCGCGGCGATCGCCGCCGCGGATGCGGGGTGCACGGTCACGGTGGTGACCAAGTCGCTGCTCGGCAAGGCGCACACGGTGATGGCCGAGGGTGGCATCGCGGCGGGGATCGGCAACGTCGACCCGGAGGACAGCTGGGAGGTGCATTTCGCCGACACCATGCTTGGCGGCCAGCTGCTCAACAACTGGCGGATGGTCGAGCTCTACGCGCACGAGGTCATCGACCGCGTGCTCGAGCTGGAGCGCTGGGGCGGGATCTTCGATCGCACCGCGGATGGACGCATCATGCAGCGCGCCTTCGGGGCCCATTCCTGGAAGCGTCTCGCCCACGTCGGCGATCGCACCGGCCTCGAGCTCATCCGCACCTGTCAGGACAGGATGGTGCACACCGCTGGGGTCGACGTCCGCATGGAGTACACGCTGACGTCGCTGCTCAAGTCCGGCGATCGGGTGTCCGGCGCCTTCGGGTACGACCGCAACACCGGAGCGCTTCGTCGCCTTCCGTGCCGGCGCCGTCGTGCTCGCCAGTGGGGGCTGGGGGCGGATGTACCGCTTCACATCGAACTCGTGGGAGTGCTCGGGCGACGGCGCGGCGATGGCGTACCAGGCGGGCGCCGACCTCCTCGACATGGAGTTCGTGCAGTTCCACCCCACCGGCATGATCTGGCCGCCGGGCGCGCGCGGCATCCTCGTCACCGAGGCGGTGCGCGGCGAGGGCGGCCTGCTCTTCAACGCCGAAGGCGCGCGCTTCATGCTCGACTACGACCCGGTCAAGAAGGAGTTGTCGTCGCGCGACGTCGTGGCGCGCTCCATCTACAAGGAGGTCCAGGCCGGAAGCGGGACACCGCACGGCGGCGCCTACCTCGACGTCCGCCATCTCGGCGCCGACTACGTCAAGCGGAAGCTGCCGTCGATGTACGAGCAGTTCCACGCGCTGGCGTCGATCGACATCACCAGCCAGCCGATGGAGGTCGGTCCCACGATCCACTACACGATGGGTGGCGTGCGCGTCGATCCCGATACCGCGGCGACCACGTTGTCCGGCTTGTACGCCGCGGGCGAGGTGGCGGGCGGGCTCCATGGCGCCAACCGCCTCGGCGGCAACTCGCTCGGCGACATCCTCGTCTTCGGCCGGCGCGCGGGCGAGGCCGCGGCGGCGCACGCGAGGGGCGCGGGCGCGCCGCGCACCATCGACGAGAACCAGGTCGCGGCGGAGCAGGCGGATCTGCTCCGCCCGCTTGCCGGTGACGGCAACGGGGCGTCACCCGGCGAGAACCCCTACAAGCTGCACGAGGAGCTGCAGGCGGCGATGCAGGACGATGCGGGCATCGGGCGCTCCGAGGCGTCGCTCCAGCGCGCGCTCGCGGCGATCCTGTCGCTGCGCGAGCGGAGCGCTCGCATGCGGGTGTCCGGCGGCCGGGCGCTGAACCCCGGCTGGCACACCTGTCGGGACATCACCAACATGCTGGACATCTCCGAGGCGATCGTTCGCGGGGCCATCGAACGGCGCGAGAGTCGGGGATCGCAGTGGCGGTTCGATCACCTCGAGCAGGAGGTCGAATTCGGCAAGGTCAACTTCGTGACGCGCCGCGACGGCGATGCGATGCGGGTGGTGAGCGTGCCCCTCGATCCGCTCCCCGAACGGCTGCGGCCACTCCTCGAGCGGAGCCGTTTCTACGACCCGGCGAAGCTGCCCAAGGGGTATCTCACCGAGCCGGTCGCCGCCGCCGTGACCTCCACCCAGAGCGCGGCACGCATTGCCCGGAAGACCGTGCCGGGCACCAGACGGAAGCGAACGTAGTGGCACTCGTCGACCAACCCGCCGCGATCGCCGCCGAGGCTCCGGAGTCCGCCCTCACTGCCAGCGGGCTCACCGGCGAGACGCTCACGCTGCGCGTGCTCAAGGGAATGCCGGACGGCGAGCAATCCGAGTTCGCCTATGAGGTTCCCGTGGTCACCGGCATGGTCGTGCTCGATGCGGTCCACTACGTGCAGCACAACCTCGACACCGATCTCGCCTGCCGGTGGAACTGCAAGGCGGCCAAATGCGGTTCGTGCAGCGCCGAGGTCAACGGTCGTCCGGTGCTGCTCTGCAAGACGCGCGTCGACGACCTCCCCGCCGGCCCGGTGACGGTGCACCCGCTCAAATCGTTCCCGCTCATCAAGGACCTGGTCACCGATGTGTCGCGCAACTACGAGGTCAACCGTTCGATCCCTCCGTTCACCGCGGCGCCCGATGACGGCACCCCGTGGCGCATCCAGCAGGAGGACATCGACCGGCTGTACGAGTTCCGCAAGTGCATCGAGTGCTTCCTCTGCCAGGACGTGTGCCACATCATCCGCAGCCACGACTACGCGGACCGCTTCTACGGCCCGCGGTTTTTCGTTCGGGTCGCGTCGCTGGAGATGCATCCCAAGGACGTCCTCGATCGTCGCGACCAGACCCGGGACGAGGGCGGCCTTGGCTACTGCAATATCACCAAGTGCTGCACCGATGTGTGTCCGGAGCACATCCACATCACCGACAACGCGATCATCCCGCTCAAGGAGCGGGTGGCCGACGTGCATTGGGACCCGGTGCGCTTTGTCGGGCGCAAGCTCTTCGGCGCCGGCAAGGATTGACCGGCGTCATCGTGCTGAGCGCCGTCGTGGTGGCGATGGTCGTGGCCTTTCTGTGGTTCTACGTGTACTCGCGAACGCTTGCGTGGGGGGAGTCCGACACGCGCAAGGCGCTGCTCAACATGATGATCGTGGTCGGCCCGATCTTCGGCATGCACTACAAGAAGGATCCTCCCGAGCCGACGAGCATCTCAGCCCCGGGACCTGACGACGAGCGCGGGGGACCCGCGTTGATTCTGCCGCCGGGCCCGGACGAGTAGCATCAGCGCCATGGGGAGGATGTGCAGGGCGTGCGTTTTCGACATGGATGGCGTCCTCATCGATACCGAGCCGGTCTGGCGTCAGGTCGAGCGCGATGTGTTCGCGAGGGTCGGGGTCGCATTGACCGACGACCAGCTTCGGGATACGTGGGGCATGCGCATCGAGGAGGTGGTCGAGCACTGGTACCAGCAGCGCCCCTGGAACGGGATCAGGCCGCAGGCGGTGCAGCGCGAGATCATCCGCGAGATGGTCGAGTACGTCCGGAGAGACGGGGTGCCGATGGTCGGGGCGCTCGAGGCGATCGGCATCGCTCGCGCGGCGGGGCTGCGCATCGCCATCGCGTCGTCGTCGAGCCGCGAGCTCATCGACGCGGTCATCGATCGCCTCGGCGTCGGGGAGCTCATCGATGCCGTGTGCACCGCCGACGACGAGGTGCGTGGCAAGCCGGATCCCGCCGTCTACCTCAGCGCCGCGCAGGCGCTCGATGTGGTGCCGACGCTGTGTGTCGCAATCGAGGACTCGCCGGTGGGGGTGAGTGCGGCGGTCGCCGCCGGCATGCGCTGCATCGGGGTCCGTTCGCACGGCGAGCTGAGTGGCGACATCAGCCACGCGCACGTGGTGATCGACTCGCTTGTCGAGCTCACCCCCGCGATGCTGCTCTCAACCGATGCTGATTCCGTCCGTGAGTGAGCCGAGGCCCGGGTCGATCTCCTCGCGGCGCGCATCCATCACCTCGACCACCTGACGCACCGCCTCGGCGCTGCGATGCAATGCCGCTCGCTCCGCATCGGTGAGGGCGACGTCGATGACCTCGATGAGGCCGCCCGCGCCGAGCCTGCAGGGAACCCCGGTGAAGAGCCCGGTGATCCCGTATTCGCCCTCCAGATGCACCGTGCACGGCAGCACTTGGCGGGTGTCGAGCACGATCGCGTCGATCATCTGCGCCACCGCGGCGCTGGGCGCGTAGTAGGCGCTCCCGGTCTTCAGGAGATTGACGATCTCGGCGCCACCGTCTCGCGCACGTTGCACAATGCTCTCGAGCCGGTCAGCGGGGATGAGGTCGGCGGCCGGTATGCCCGCGACGGTGGTCAATCTCGTGAGCGGCACCATGCTGTCGCCGTGGCCGCCGAGCACGTAGGCCTGGACGTCGTGCGCCGAGGCGTCCAGCTCCTGCGCGATGAACGTGCGCAATCGCGCCGTGTCGAGGACACCGGCCATGCCGATCACGCGGGCGCGCGGGAACCGTGACACCGCCATCGACAACTGGGTCATGCCGTCGACCGGGTTGGCCACCACTATCAGGATGCAGTCGGGGGACCCATCGACCACCTGGTGGACGACAGCCGAGACGATCTTCGCGTTAGTCATCACCAGGTCGTCGCGCGACATCCCGGGCTTTCGCGGCACGCCGCTCGTGATCACGACGATGTGCGATCCCGCGGTCTCGTCGTAGCCGTTGGTGCCGATGATCGACGAGTCATAGCCGACGATCGGTCCCGATTGGAGCATGTCGAGAGCCTTGCCCTGTGGAAGGCCTTCGACGATGTCCACCAGGACGACGTCCGCGTAGTCGCGCTCGGCGACGCGCTGGGCGAGTGTCGCGCCGACGTTGCCGGCGCCTACTACGGTGATCTTCGTACGCACGCTGGCGGATTCTACGCAGCCAGTCATCTGGGCTGGTTCGCGCCTTCCTCTTGGGCCGCGGGTCCTGTCGGCGCGGGGACCCCTCGCCGCTCTCCGGTCTGGACGCGGGTCCTGTCGTCGCGGGGACCCCTCGCCGCTCTCCGGCCGGGTCTTACCCCTCCTGCGTCTCTGGAGCATGGCGAGGCTTGCCCGGCCTGCGATCGGCGCTGCCCCCCGCGCCGCCACCCGCTCTCGTGGAGTTTGGCACCGTTCGCTCGTCGCGCTGCGTTGGATCGGCGCGCCGTGCGGCATGCCTATCCGCTCCGCCACTTCGCCTGCGCCACCGTCCGCGATGCCACGCGTCCTCACGGCGCCATCTGCCCTTGCTGGTGCGTAGCATCCGCTTCGTGCCCACACGATCGCCACGTGCAACAGCCAAGAAGGCGACTCCTCGCAAGCGGCGGCTGCCGGCGGGGGCGCGGGAGCGCGCGCCCATCGTTGTCGAGCGGTTAAAGCTCGAATACGGCGAAGCGCACACGGAACTTGCGTTTGCGACCCCGTGGCAGCTGCTGGTGTCGGTGATCCTCAGCGCCCAGACCACCGACGTGAATGTCAACTCTGTGACGCCAGTGCTCTTTGCTCGTTACCCGACTGCACAGGCGCTTGCGTCCGCGTCGACGGAGGAGGTCGAAGCGATCATCCGCAAGACCGGGTTCTTCCATTCCAAGGCGCGCGCGATCATCGAGATGAGTGAGGACCTCGTGCGGCTGCACGGCGGCGAGGTACCGTCGCGCATGGAGGACCTGGTCCAGCTCCGCGGCGTCGGTCGCAAGACCGCCAACGTGGTACTCGGCGTGGCCTTCGGGGTGCCCGGTTTTGCTGTGGATACCCATGTCACACGGCTCACCCGCCTGCTGCGCCTGACGTCGGCGACCGATCCTGTGAAGATCGAAGAAGACGTGTGCAGCA
The DNA here is from genome assembly GCA_963768105.1 of Candidatus Dormiibacterota bacterium. Classification (GTDB taxonomy): domain Bacteria; phylum Chloroflexota; class Dormibacteria; order Aeolococcales; family Aeolococcaceae; genus Palsa-851. Next base: position 220,314 of record CAVYGR010000003.1, read on the forward strand.
TCGTTCCGGAATCCGAGTGGACCAATCTGAGCCTGCGACTCATTCTCCACGGACGGCGGATCTGTATCGCGCGACGGCCGCGCTGCCCCGAATGTGTCCTCGCCGACATCTGTCCGTCGGCTCAACTCGGCCTCTCGCCGCCGCCTCGGGCGGTGCCACGGCCCTCTCGCGCACCGATCGTTAGACTCTCCGGGATGGCCACGGTCGGCAAGCTGACTAATCGAGGCACGGGGAAGCCGCGACACCCCGACAGCCGGGTACGATGCTGGTATCGCAGTGATCCAGACGAGGGCTCGCAGCCAGCACCAGGCGCCCCTCACGACCGCTTTCCCGGCCATCGTCCGTCCAGTCGGCGCTCCGCGCGCAACGACACCGGCACCGGTGGCCGAGCCATCGCACCATCACCTCCCGGCGTGGGTGAAGCGGGCGTATGCGCAAGCGCGGCCGATTTTCGGCGACTTGCTGGGGCGCTCGAGGGTGCGCCTCGCGATCAGTTGCAGCACGCGATCGACGAGATCACCGAGCGCATCAACGCCGGAAAGTTCAGTCAAGCGTTCCAGTACCCGCAGCTGATCGCCACCGGCATGACGCTGTAACACGCAACAGCGTGCCGCCAATGCGGAGCGCGCCCGCGCCGCGCACGCGCTCGACCTGCTGCGGCGGCGTGGCAGCGACCTGCTGCGTGATGCGGGGCCGCAACTCCAGCCCGACGTCACCTCGCGGCTGAGCCGGTCCTTGCGCGCGGCGGCGTCCGCCGAGGAGATCACCGAAGTCGAGAACGAGGTGCGTCAGGCGGTCGAATCGGCGCGATCCGTACAGGACCGCAAACGGGAGCGCGAGATCACCAAGACACGGACCAAGATCCAGCGTGCCGCCCCGCGTGCCCTGGCTCGGCCGGTGGAGACCACCGAGACGTGGCAGGACGTCCTGCGCCGGTTGCAGGAGCAGATGTCCCAAGAGGCGGGCGCGTGACGGGTACCCCGGTGGCTGCCTCCCTGGATCCCGACCGGCTGGCGCCGGAGGCGGACGACCCGGAGGTGGGAACGGTCATGCGTGACGAGGTGGTGTTCTGCCTTCCCAGCACGCCGGCCGACGCCGTCGCCAAATTGCTCGGCGACAATATCCTGAGCGAGGTGGTGGTCCTCGTCGACCGGCGACCGGTTGGCTACGTCGCCAAGGAAGACATCATCGACAGGTTGATCGCGGGCGACATCGTGGTCGCAGGGAGCGATTTCGCGGTGCGTCCGCCGTCGACGTCGGTGCAGGCGCGAAATCTGCTGCGACCCTCGCCGCTGCTGGTGGACGAGCATCAGCGCCTCAGCGAGGTGGTGCGTTGATGGCGCAGCATGAACGCAGGCTCGCGATCGTGACCCACGAGGACGAGACCGTTGTCGGCATGATCACCCCGCGCGAGCTTGCCGATTTCGCCCTCTCGCGCCGCAGACGCATGCCTGAGCTCGAGTTGATCGCGTCGCCGCTCGGCGCGGAATGCGATCCCGACGACACGCTTGCCGACATCCTGCAGGTGCTGCGTCTGCAGGATCCGGTGCCCCTGCTGGTCGTGCGTGGCGACGAGATGCTCGGCACGGTCGGCCTCGAAGCCGTGGTGTCCTGGTTCGACGCGCTCGACGAGACCAGCGTCCGGGACGCGATGCGACCGGCGCCGAGGATCGACCTCGGAGAACGAATCGAGAGGGGCGGCGCGCGATGCGCCAGTCGCGCCGAGGCGGCGATCGTCACCGCTGTCGACGGTGGCATCTTCTCGCGCAGCTCGCCGGTCGGCATGGTGAGCGCCGCGCACATCCTCGGCGCGATCGCGAAGAACGTCGTCGACAAGGCGCCCATGAAGATCATGAGCGGGCATCGCGACCTGGGCTTCAACGTCCCGATCACTCCCTGCCAGCGCAACTGTCCGATCCGTCAGGACATCGCCACCTACATCGACTACGTCAGCCAGGGTCGCTATGTCGACTCGTGGTCGGTGATCCACGAGACCAATCCCTTTCCGAGCATGCTCGGGCGGCTCTGCAACCACCCCTGCGAGACGGATTGCAAACGCGGCTGGGATCCCGGCGAGGAGCCGGTGACGATCAAATCCATCAAGCGGTTCTCGACCGATTTCGCGTTTCAGCAGGGGCTCTGGATCGACTACAAGATCGCGCCCGCGAACGGCAGGCGCGTTGCGGTGGTCGGCGCCGGACCCGCCGGGCTCACCTGCGCGCTCGACCTGCGCGTCCAGGGCTACGACGTCGTGCTGTTCGAGCGCGAGGCCAAGGTCGGCGGTCTGCTCAGCACGTCGATTCCGCCGTTCCGGTTCGACCACCGCCAGCTCCAGTGGGAGCTGGACATGATCATGTCCACAGGGATCGACGTGCGCCTCAACAGCAACGTCGGCCGGGTCCCGACGACATCAAGACCAAGGACCTGCTCGACGAGTACGACGCGGTGTTCTTCTCGATCGGCATGATGAAAGGACGGATCCTGCCCATCCCGGGGAGCGATCTGCCCCAGGTCATCGACGCGATGAGCTTCCTGCGCACCGTGTCGTACGACCAGATCCCCGAGCACTTTCCGATCGGCGGGACGGTGGTCGTGGTGGGCGGTGGCGCGGTCGCCACCGATGCGTGCCAGACGTCGATCAAGCTCGGCGCCCGCGAGGTGTGGATGGTCGCGATCGAGCCCGAGGATCATCTCCCCGCATTCGGCAACGAGCTGCACGAGGCCAAGGAGATCGGGCTGCGCATCAAGTCCGGGGTGATCGTCAAGCAGCTGCGACGCCGACGAGAAGGGCAACGTCACATCGGTGTCGTTCGCGCCGCTCAAGGACCTGGAGTTCGACCCGCTCAGCGGCAAGTTGATCTTCTCGTCGGTGAAGGAGCAGGAGAACGCCGAGCTGTGGACGGTGCGGGCCGACTACTGCATCTTCGCCTCGGGGCAGATCATGGAGCGCCCGACGAGTTGGTCCCGGTGACGCAGCGCGGCCTGCTCTCGGCGGATCGCGGTGGACACACCGGCGTTCCCAAGCTGTTCTGCGGCGGTGACTGCGTGCAGGGCCCGTCGTTCATCGTCGACGCGGCCGGCTGGGGTCATCGCGTGGCTCGGTCGATTCGCGAGTACCTCGGCGAGGACATGGAGGCCGCGGGGGATCGCATCTACCAGACCGTGGTGGAGCGGACCGACGACCATCGTCAGTCGGAGCTGTTCGCCCGCACCGAGCCGGGCATTCTCGAGGCGGCCAAGCGCTACGACATGACCGAGGTGGAGCAGTCCTGGAGCGACCGCGAGGCGATCGTGCAGTCGATCCGCTGCTTCCAGTGCGACTCGGTGCATCACTACGACGAGACCGTGTGCGTGCTCTGCGGCGCGTGCGACGACGTCTGTCCCGAGAAGGCGATCGACGTCGTGGTGTTCGGCGAGGACCGCGAGCGTTCCTCGGGCGGCGACACCCTGGTGTGCCGGACCTCCGGCGGCGATCCCGTGTCGGGCGGCTACGAGGGCGAGATCTTCATCAACTACGACCGCTGCACCAACTGCAGGATCTGCGAGGACCACTGCCCGGTGAACTGCATCACCTTCGAGCGGGTGCGGTTCGTCGACGACACCATGCGGTGGTGGAGCGTCCGGACCTGAAGGTCGAGCTCCCGCTCGTCGCAGTCGGATAGGCCTCCGATCGAGCCCGACGAGCGCTTCATGCGTCGCGCGCTCGGGATGGCGCGAGCGGCGGGCAAGCGCGGCGAGGTGCCGGTCGGTGCTGTGGCCGTCCGCAACGGCGCCGTGCTTGCGGCGGCCGGCAACGCCATGGAGCGACGGGCGACGCCGCGGCGCACGCCGAGATGCTGGTGCTGCGCCGCGCCGCGCGCGACGTCGGTGGCTGGCGTCTCGACGGCGTCACGGTCTATGCGACGCTCGAGCCGTGCCCGATGTGCGCCGGCGCGATGGTGCAGGCGCGCATCTCCGCTGCGTCTACGCGGCGCGAGATCCCGAAGAAGGGTGCGGACGGGAGCGTCTACGACGTGCTCCGCCATCCCGCGGAACAATCACCGCATCGAGGTAACGAGCGGGGTCTGCGCCGGTGAGTCCGGAGCGCTGCTGCGACAGTTCTTCCAGGCGCGACGGGCTGGTGTCGTGGGGGGCAGTCAGGGCGGCGAGTGAGGGCCGCCGTCAGGCGGTCGTCGCGTTCGCTGCCATGAGGTCGACCTCGTAGGCGCGGATGACCTCGCTCGCCTGCACCGAGTACCAGGCGTAGAAGTGCTCGCGGGCCCACCGCTGCACCTCGCGGTGCTCCGGGTTCGCGCGCCATGCCTTGACCGATTCGTCGCTCTCGAAGAGCTCCAGCGAGACCTCCTCGCCGTCGGGCGTCTCGAAGTTCTCGATGGAGATGAAGCCCGGATGCCGCTGCACGAGCTCGTGCATGCGCTTGCTGCGCTTCGCGTATTCGTCGACATCGCCGTCGGGTCGCGCGCGGGATCGGAACACCACCAGGATCATGAGTCCATCTTCACACAGCGGTGCCGGGCAGATGGCGGAGCGCGGCGCGCGCCGCGTAGTAGCCACACATGCCGTGCACGCCTCCGCCGGGGGGCGTCGATGCGGAGCAGATGTACAGACGCGGATTGGGGGTCGAATACGGATTGGCACGAACGGCCGGGCGGGTGAACAGCTGGCCGAGGTCGGTGACCCCACCGGTGATCGAGCCGCCGACGTTGTTCGCGTTGTATCGCTCGAGATCGGCGGTCCGCATCACGTGGCGGGCGAGGATCAGATCGCGAAACCCGGGGGCGAAGCGTTCGACCTGGCGCTCGACGACGTCGGTGAGGTCGACGGTCGAGCCCGACGGCACGTGGCAGTAGGCCCAGCCCGTGTGCTTGCCCGCCGGGGCTCGAGCGGGGTCGAAGAGGCTCGACTGAACGACGAGGACGAAGGGCCGGTCGGGGTGCTCGCCGCGCCAGACCGCTGCCTCACCGGCGGCGATCTCATCGAGGGTGCCGCCGACGTGGACCGTGGCGGCGTCGAGACAGGCGGGGTCGCTCCAGGGGATCGGCCCGTCGAGCGCCCAGTCGATCTTGAAGATGCCGGGGCCGTAGCGAAAACGGCGAAGGCTCCGGAGGTACGCGCTGGGCAGCTGGGCTGACGCGATGTCTGCGACCTGGGCGGGGCTGGTGTCAAAGAGGTGCGTGCGGGCCGGGGGCAGCTCCGAGAGCGACCGGACCTGGCGCCCGGTCTCGACGCGGCCACCGAGCGACCGCAGATATCCGGCGAGCGCGTCGGTGATCGATGCCGACCCGCCACGCGCGATCGGCCAGGTCTCCACGTGCGCGGAGAACAGGAACAGCATCCCCACCGCGGCACTCACCGGTCTCGAGAGGGGCAGCACCGAATGGGCGGCGCAGCCGGCGAACAGCGCCCGGGCACGCTGATGGTGAAACCACGAGCGTCCGAGCACCGTGGCAGGCAGGAGTGCCGGAATGCCGAAGCGGGCGAGCACCAGCGGATGCCGCGGGAGGTGCGCGGGACCCAGGACCTCGTCGAGCAGCTCTCTGGGGTGGCGGAGGAGCGGTCCGATCAGGCGGCGATAGGCGGCGTCATCCTCCTCGAGCCCGCTCGCGGTCGTGTCCAGCGACGCACCGAGGATGACGGCCGGCCCGCGCTCCATCGGGTGGGCGACCGACGCCGGCGGCTGGATCCAGGTCAACCCGTGTTCGGCGAGCGGCAGCTTCGCGAAGTACGGGGAGAGCTTGCCGAGCGGGTGCGCGGTGGAGCAGACGTCGTGGTGGAACCCTGGAAGGGTGAGCTCGGCGGTGCGGGTGCCGCCCCCGATGGATTCGGCCGCTTCGAGCACCAGCACCGAGGCGCCATTGCGAGCCAGCTCGACCGCCGCCGACAGCCCGTTGGGTCCGCTGCCGATGACGACGGCGTCGAGCGGATCCGCCACGCTAGGCGGTGGCGCCCGCAACCACCTCGCCGCTGGCGAGCACCATGCCGTCCTCGCAGACCGCCTCGACCCTGCCCCCCTGGAACTGCTGCTCGTACACCTTGGCGTATGCGCCACCGCGTCGCAGCAGCTCGGCATGTGTGCCCTGTTCGATGAGCCGTCCCTGGTCGATGACGAAGATCACGTCGGCGGCGAGGATGGTGGACAGGCGGTGCGCGATGGCGATGGTCGTCCGGCCGGTCAGGAGCGGCTCGAGGGCCGCCTGGACGAGGCGCTCGCTGGTGGTGTCGAGGGCCGAGGTCGCCTCGTCGAGGATGAGCACGCGCGGCGATTTGAGGACGACCCGCGCGATCGCGAGGCGTTGCTTCTCGCCGCCCGACATTCGATAGCCACGCTCGCCGACCAGCGTGTCGTAGCCGTCGTCGAGGGCGACGATGCGGTCGTGGATGAAGGCCGCGCGCGCCGCGGCCTCGAGCTCCTCCTGGGTCGCGTCCGGCTTCGCATACACGAGGTTGCGGCGCACCGACGCGTGGAAGAGATAGGTCTCCTGGGTGACCATGCTGATCGCGCCGGCAAGCGATCCGAGCGTGAGGTCGCGCACGTCCATGCCGTCGAGGCGCACCGCGCCCTGGGTGACGTCGTAGAGGCGCGGGATCAGGTAGGAGATGGTCGTCTTGCCCGCGCCGCTGGGGCCGACGATCGCGGCGAGCTGCCCGGGTCGCACCGTGAAGTTGACGTCGTCCAGAGCCCACGGCCGGCGCACCTCGTTCGGGACCGGATCACCCTCCGGGACGTGGCCGTTGGACGGCGGAACGGCGGGCTCTTCCGGGGAGTCGAGCATCGGTCCGAAGCTGCCACGGTCGTAGCGGAATGAGACATGGTCGAGCTGGACCTCGCCGCGGACGTCCGCGGGGTTCACGACGCGCGCGTCGGGCTTGTCGACGATGTCGTGCGGCATCTTCAGGTAGTCGAAGATGCGCTCGAAGAGCGCCAGGCTCGCCTGGATCTCGATCGACACCGACAGCATGCTGCCGATGGGAAAGAAGAGGCGGCTCTGCAGCGTGGTGAAGGCGATGATCGTGCCCGGGGTGATCGACGCGGTGCCGTGGCCGCTGGCGAGGACGTAGCCGCCGATCAGGTACACAAGCGCAGGCGCGCTGCTGAAGAAGGCACCGATGACCGCGAAGAGGGCTCGGCCGATCATCTCCTGGCGGATGGCGAGGTTGGCGAGACGGTGATTCTCCTTGCGGAAGCGGGCGACCTCCTCGGGTCCGCGACCGAACACCTTGGCGAGCAGCATTCCCGAGACCGACAGCGTCTCCTCGGTGATGGCGCTGATCTCCGCCTTGGAGTCCTGGGCCTGCATGGTGATCTGGCGGCGAACCTTCCCGGCGCGGTACGTGTAGAAGACGAACAGCGGCGTGATCGCCAGCGAGAGGACGGTGAGCTGCCAGGACAGCACCAGCATCGCGATCAGCGTGCTCAGCAAGGTCACGATGTTGGAGAGGAGCGAGGTCGCGGTATCCGTCACCACCGACTGGATCCCTCCGACGTCGTTGGTGAGCCGGGACTGGATCTCGCCGGTCCGGGTGCCGGTGAAGAAGCGCAGCGACATCCCCTGCAGGTGCTCGTAGAGGCGGTTGCGCAACTCCTCCATGACGCGCTGACCAACTCGGTTGGTGACGTAGGTCTGGAGGACACCGATGGCCCCGGTCACGATCGAGATGCCGACCATGATGCCGACGAGCACTTCGAGGCGCGTGACGTCCACGGGCAGGTACACGGTGTGCCCGCCGACCACCCGCGTGGGGAACAGTGCCGTGTCGAAGACGACCTTGATGAGGATCGGGTTGATGACCCCGGCCCCCGCGGTGATCACGACCAGGCCGGCGATGCCCGCGATGCCGGCCCGGTGGGCCCTGAAGAGGCCGGCGGTCTGCCGGACCAGGTGCGCGTTGGACACCCGGCCGGAGGGCTTGTCCCGTTTGCGACCGCCGCCCATGAAGCCTCCGCCGTGGATCACGGGAGCGCTCCAGGACACGAGAGGGTAGCGGGCGTCATCAATTCGACTGTAGCAAGGTCAAGTTGATTTTCCGATTTGCTAAATGGGCCGCGATATCGCCTGAGGCGGTCTATCATCGGCGGCGATTCGGCGCGGAGCGAGCGCCGGCGCACGACAGCGAGGGATGCGATGACCGCGAAGCCGCTCATGCTGGGAGCCATCTCACTCGGAGCGGCCGCCGCGATTGCGGGCTGCGGTGGTTCGTCCACTCCCACCCCGACGCCGTCGCCAAGCGGGATCACGATTCCGGGTCTCGGCACGGGGACCGGCGCCAACACGCCGGGCGGGACCACGCCGGGCGCGAACACGCTACTCACGGTCGCGGATGTGCAGACCATCAGCGGTGATCCGAACGTCGCGCCGGTGAGTGGAAGCTGTTCGGCGACGACGTGCGCCTATGCGGACACGACGAGTTCCGGAGGTGGCGGGGGCGTGATCATCGTGGAGGCGATCCCGGGGCTGGCGAGCCAGGCGGCGCTCCAGGCCGCCCTCAACGTGGCCCTCAGCAGCGGCGGGGTCACCGCCAACGGCGGCACGGTGGCGGCTGTCCCCGGGCTGGGGACCGCCGCGATCAAGGAGATCGACGCGAACTCGGCGACGTATGCCTTCGCGAAGGACGCCTACGTCGTCGTGATCAACATCTCGTCGTCGACGAATTCCGGGGCCGCGATGGACGCGCAGTTGGGGACCGCCGCCCAGGCCGCGGCTGCGAAGCTGTAGACCTACCCTCTCGAGCTCGCCATTGGGGTTGTGACGGTCGCGCCGATGGCGGAGAGGGTGGGATTCGAACCCACGGTGGCTATTAACCACACCGCTTTTCGAGAGCGGCACCTTCAACCACTCGGACACCTCTCCGGGAGCGTCGAGTATACGGGCGGATCCCGAGCCGGCCTGAGTTCCGAGCACGCGCCGGGTCGTTGCGCTCGGACGGATGGCTACCAGTAGTACCAGCGGTTCCCCCGGGGCCGGAACGCCAGACCGATGAGCCAGAAGATAAGGAAGATCAAAGCGATCCACCACAGGACATGGAGCGCGAAGCCCAGCCCGAAGAGCAGGACGGTGAAGAGGAGGAAAGCCAAGAGGACACACATGTCGAGGACACCCCCTGAGGTGATCTGTAACTCGGAGAGTAGATACCCGGGTGGGGATGCCGGCGAAACCTGGCCGGCGGTCGGGCCGGCCGTCTGTGCCCGGATACAATCGGGGGCGGAGCGATCGCCTAGTTGGTCGAGGGCGCCGCATTGGAAATGCGGTATACCGGGAAACTGGTATCGAGGGTTCGAATCCCTCTCGCTCCGGATTTCCCTTACACGGTAAAGGTTATTCGCTCACAGCGGAAGTCCGGTAGGAGCGAGGCAACCGCGTCATACGGCCCCCGAGTCCCAATTAAGTCCCAATTGCTGCCGGAGGGCTTACGATGCTCGTTGGCGATGGGCGAAGCACCGGCGAGCCCAGCTCGGCGAGTATCGATTGCGATGGAGGCGACTGTAATGGCTGGGTCTGCCAAGGGCACCCGTGCAGCCAACGGCGATGGCAGTATCCGGCAGCGATCGAATGGGCGATGGGAAGCTCGCGTCGCAGTTGTGGATGCCACGGGCAAATTGCATCGCCAGTCAGTCTTCGCGGCGACTGAGCGCGACGTTCGACGGCGGCTTCGTGAGGTCGTCGCGCAGCGCGAGGCTGGGATCATCACGCCAGGAAGTCGCGAGACGATGGCTCGTTTCCTTACGAGCTGGCTCGAGGGGGCGAAGCCAACCCTCCGACCGCGATCATGGCATCGCTACGAGGAACACGTCCGGCTGCATCTGACTCCGACCGTCGGGCGGATTCCGCTCACCCGTCTGTCGCCCGCCGACGTGCAGCGGGCCAACAACACACTGCTCGCGAGGGGTCTTGCGCCGGCGACGGTGGGACGCGCTCACGCAACCCTGCGCGTCGCGCTCATGCAGGCGCTGCGCTGGCAACTCATTCCCTCGAACCCGGCCTCGTTGGTGACGCCGCCCCGGGTGGAACAGCGCGAAATGGCGGCACTTGATGCCGTCCAATCGCGACGCTTCCTCCAGGCCGCCAGAGGCATGCCGCTCGAAGCGCTATGGGTGCTGGCTGTGACCACCGGTCTCCGGCAGGGTGAGCTCCTTGCCCTGCAGTGGTCCGAGGTTGATCTTGAGGGTGGCTCGGTGCGCGTGATCGGCACGTTGACCCGCATCGACATCGATGTGCCCATCGACGGTCACCGCAAGACGCACCGTGTCACTGCGCCACCGAAGTCGGCGCGGTCGCGCCGTCGCGTGGAGATCGGGACACTTGCGCTCGCTGCGCTCCGCGAGCATCAGCGTCGCCAAGTCGAGCAACGTCTTCATGCCGGGACGCTTTGGGTAGATCGCAACTTAGTGTTTGCTGGTGCAACAGGCGCGCATCTCCACCCCGTCCAACTCAATAGCGAGCTCAGGGTGCTATTGAGTGCCGCCGGTCTCCCCAGGATTCGTTTCCACGATCTCCGTCACACGGCAGCGAGCCTGTTGCTGGGTCGGGACGTCAACCCGAAGAAGGTGTCTGAGATGCTGGGCCACTCCACGGTAGCAATCACGCTTGACACCTACAGCCATGTCTCACCCACGATGCACCGGGATGCGGCGCAGGTAATGGATGACTTATTGGGAGCGCCGTGACTGCAATAACATGGACTCCTGACGGACACCCGCCAGCCAGACTGGATCCTCGCCGTTCGAGTGTGCACGTGATGCTGAGGCTCGCGCACGTGAGTCAGGCCACGAGATTGGAGGTGGTTGGGCAACGCTTGGTCAGGCGTAGGCTGTGAGTTCAATCCTCAGGTTGGGCTCCCCTACGGATCGGCATGCGTGTCGCCAGTCGGTTCAAGCGATTGGCGGCGCAGTACCTCCGCATCTGCGTCCGCGCCCGGCGCGCCGCCACCCTTCCCGATTCCTCCGGGTCGCCGCCAAAGCCGCCCCTTCGGCGCTTAGCCCCCAGTACCCCTGCGAAACCCTGACGAGTTTCGTTCCATATTCAAGTCAAGACGGAGCGTCAGGCTGCGCCTGTCGAGCCACGTCGAACCACGACAAGGGCAAGCCGTAAAGCGACTGTAGACTGTCGCAGGAGGTTACGGGCCCTGCGTATCCAGTGAGCTTCCGCACCACCCCAACGACGGACGTATCTGGGTTGACGACGACCAACTGACTGAGTCCGTGGCTACTAAATGCCTCAAGAAAAAGGCGCCGGGTCCGAAAATCGGTCGGCGGAAACGAGTACCCAACAACAATCAAAGTCCGACAATCCGATAGTGTGTTCGCAGCTTCTGCCCAAACCTGCGGAAAGGGATGTTCACCATACTGCTTGTACAGTTGCGGAGCTATGACGACCGATTCCATTCGCCAGCCGTTGCGCGTCGGTGATTCGCCCAACCAATAATTTGGGTGACGTTCGAGTACTAGTCCCACAGGCTTGGGAGGCGCAGGCTGCCCTTCGTTCTCTGGCGGGACGAACCGAAGCGAAGTGTACTTCAACCAGTCGATAGACCCATGTAGCTTCAGAACTCTCGTCCGCTTGTACAACGCGTTGTTGGGATGGCCGTAGTACCGAGCCCCACTAACCTGCGGCGGGATGCCGGCAATTGGCAGGTCAATCTCATCGAATTTGAACGAGCACGCCAAAGCGGACTTCCAGGTCAGGTGACTCGCGTCGAGATCGCTCTCTGGAACATTCGCATCCCAGGGTGTTACACCGGCGTCGCGCGACGGCTGCGGCTTCGGACCAACGCCACTTGCGCTCGCAATTGCTTCTTCGGCGAGTGTGTCGTAGTTGAATGTCAGCACGTCCGCACACAACGCGAGGACGTCCGACCCGAACCTCTGCGCAATAGGCGTATACCCAGAGTGACTAATTTCACCCAAATACGTGAGAAGAAGGTTGCGCAAGGCGTATGCGGCGCGGCGTAGTCGTAGGTCACGCTCGTCTGGAAGTCGATCTGCGAGCTGCGATTCGAAGAGTGTTAGGCACTCCTCAATATCGAATGGCGTCGACTTCAATGCATCGAGGTCCAACTTCCAGTAGCGTTCGATCTCCTCCAACAAGATCTCCACGAACAGGCGCCCGCGAAAGGCATCCAAGCCATCGCGGTACCTCCTTGACCCGAGGAGCGCCTGAAAGAAGCTCCGACCCAACGGCGCTTTGAATCCTCTCGATGGGTCGACGACAGAGCAGTTGAATCCCGCTCCCAGGAGGTACACGACGTCGGCCATGCTCCCAATTGTCCCCTTATCAGAGCTATGGATTCGCGTCGCCGAGGGGTTGCATTAGCGATTGACGAGGTTGGCGAGGTCGGAGACCCCGCCATGGCCCCAGTGGAGAACGTGGTGCCCGTCAATCCACAAATGTGGGTCCAAGGGGGCCGTCGCGCTTGAGCATACGGTCCGCACGCTGTCCGTCGATCGACCACGAATACGGTTAAGGGGGAAGGCAGTTCAACCAACCGGGCGGGTCCCGCCGGTCGTTGTCCGGTCACGAACAAACACCTCACTCCGTAAGAAACCCACGCTCCATCGGCGCTACGAGCTCGTGGTAGGTCGGGTCCGGATCATGCGGAAAGCTGGCTAGCTCGTCTGCCTCCAATTCCAGCGGGCAGCCGAAGGAGGGGCGCGCCGATTTGTTCCAAAGCCGAACTTCGAAGAACGATTGATATCCTGGGGGGTCTTGACTTTGAGGGATGGCATGCACTCGATCGGGATGCGCGCTTGGTTCGATGACTCTCGATGAGGTGCGCGAACGCGTGGCCCGAGTGCGCGCCCGCGGCGGTCGCGTCTCCGGCATGTTCGATGACGACGAGCTTGCTCAAGCGCTGTAAACGGCCGGCGCAAACTTGACCCTGTGTCGCAGGATGATCAGCTTCGGGGATGCGCTCGCTGACCGATCGGTTCTATCCATCCGCCGTATTACAACCTACTTCTCGCGAGGGAACGGCGTTCGAGGAGTTCCGTGCCCTGATCGAACGCTGAAGCGGCAGGATGGCGGTCGCGCTGCTAAGACCTCACTCCGAGGCTCTCAACCGCAGCCCAGGGTAACGGTTCGGCTGCCTCCGTTGGTGCTCAGGAAGAAAAACGCCCAAAACACGGCGCCTGTATTGCAGTCCTTGGTCGTGATCTTGACTTTGACCGACTGCCCCGGATTTAGCGAGCCAAAATCCGAGGGCTCGAAGGTGGCGTCGTCGAGCGAATTATTGGATCCGTCTCGCTCTCCGAGGACGTCCCAGCTCAGTGCGCCCGATGTCCCAGTGTTGGACACGGTCACAGTGCAGGTTTGTCCACTGCTCGTGATAACGGTGCAATGGCTGCCATCGTATGACAAGACAAGCGGCGTCACGCCAAGCTTCGGACCGGTGGATGCGGTCGCATTCACCGCGCCCAGTCCGGCAAGGACAACCGCAATGGCCGCGATGACCGGCAGCCAGAAGTGTCGCCGTGTAGGTCTCATTCCATCCTCCGTCGGTGGTCCGTGATCAGCCCTCGCATCGCCGTCGTACAACGTCACCATAGCTCGCCCTCCTCAGTGTCTCCGAGTGCAGACTCGCAGCCTACTCAGACGGGCGACCGTTCACCTGCCGACGGTCGGCGCGATCAGTACCCTCGTCGTCATCCTCCACGGCTGAGCGTAGGCTTCGGGACTGAAATGACCACGATCGTCGCCTGGCGCGACCCCTTCTGCATGGTGTCCGATGACAGGCGGACCAGCATCTTGTCGGAGAAATCGTCGGTCGGCCCGAAGATGACGGCTTTCACAGATAGGCTCGCCATCGGATTCGCGGGTGGCGAAGGCGACTTCGGGAAGATCGTCGCGGAAGTTCGCAAGCTGCCCGTCCTGGACTCGGACACGTTCGAAATGGCAACTCGAACGATCGTCGACAACCTCAACAGCGGCAAACCGTGCAGCCTGATCGTGGCCATGGTCGTCGCTGGCAAGATCGGGGATGAGCCGGGCATCTTCGATGCGGTCGGGCCTCTCGATATGGCCCGAACCCGGAAGTGTGCATTCGCGGGGAGCGGCGGGATATACGCCAGCGCGGCCAAAGCGTTGGCAACGCGCTACTGTCGCGACCGTGACGAAGCCCTCGGAGAGGATCTACTGAGAACGATCGTCGAGGCTGCCGTTCAGGCGGACGAATGGAGCGCCAAGCCGATCCACGGGATCGACCTTGGCGACCCCGTTGTTGCCGTATAGGTGGCTTGAGTAGCAGAGGGGCACTGTTCAATGATTCCCGAGCTTCGTGATACGATTCCGCCACGCTCCTTATCGGGCTCGCGGGCCGATTCTGCATAAGTTTCCTCCCTCGGCGCCGAGAACGGCAGCGATCATTGCCGGAGACGGTCGCGATCCTACCTACCCGGCATTAGGAGGACGGGCCATGTCCGCCACGGGCACGCTCGACATGACTGTTGACAAAGTCGGATTCATGTTGGAAAGGCTCGGCGAGGACTGTGCGCCCTTGCAATTCCTGCGAGAGCTCACTCAGAACTCAATCGAGGCCATTCAGAAGACGAGCGAGCGCACTGGCGTGATCGTGTGGGACGCCGATTGGACTAGGTACACCCTCACTAAGGTCTACAAGTTGGCTGTCGTCGACACCGGTGTTGGGATGACAGGGCCGGAGATGGTTCGTTACATCAACCAACTCTCCTCGTCGGTGCACGAGCAATCTTTTACTGGCAACTTCGGTGTCGGCGCAAAGATCGCTGCCGCCCCGCGCAACAGGGCTGGCCTCATCTATCTGTCGTGGAAGGATGGCGTGGGATCAATGATCCATCTGTGGCGCGACCCAGCCACCGGCTCGTATGGGTTAGTGCAGTTCGAGCGGCCTGACGGAACTTTCGACCACTGGGCCCACGTAACTGATGATGTCAAACCGGAGTCCATCACTACACACGGCACCATGGTCGTCTTTTTGGGCAACGACGTTGACGTTGACACAATGCAAGCGCCGCCCGAAGCCGCACGCCCTTCACGGTGGATTGCTCGGTATCTCAACACTCGCTATTTCAGGTTTCCCGAAGGCATCACCGTTCGGGCCCGCGAAGGCTGGGATCTCCCGCGTGGCGACCCAAATCACCCGATGCTTCGCAGCGTCCTTGGACAGCAGGCTTACCTAAGCGAGCACTCGGATCAATCCGGGACCATCGACCTTGTAAGCGCTACAGCGTTCTGGTGGATACTCAAAGACGACTCCGCCCTTCAGAACATGCTCAATGTGTACGAATCGAAGGGGCATGTCGCTGCTCTCTACCAGAATGAGTTGTACGAAATGATGACCGGTAGGGCAGGTACCGCGCGCCTCCAACTCTTTGGTGTCATCTTTGGCCACCATCGGGTCGTCATCTACATAGAGCCCCATAATGGCGCCAACGCGGACTTGTCATCCAACACGGCGCGGACGCTACTCATGATCAACCGCGAGCCGCTACCGTGGGCCGACTGGGCAGCCCAATTCCGAAGCCAACTTCCCGACGCCATCATCAATCTGATGGAAGCCACGGGCGGAGCTTCCACAACGGACCATCGTCAAGCGATTAGGGATCGCCTGAAGCAAATCCGAGACCTCCTCCGGATCAGCCGGTATCGGTCGGCCTCACGCGGTAACCTCGCCATTGCCGACGAGGGGCTCACTAGAGGTGGTCAGCCTGACAAGAGTCACGATGGCCGTCCGCAAGGGGAGGCTGCACGCAGTGGCACTCGCGGAGGCCGCGCCGGCGACATCTACTCCCTATTTCTAGCGGCTGACGGCCTCCCAGGCGAAGAGGTCCGCGCCGACCCGGATCCTGACGTTGACTGGATCCGCGCTGCCGATGGGAACTCGGGTGCCACCGGATCTAGAAGATCGCGCAGCTAAGTTCCTTCCCGCCTCCAACCGACTGCTCATTAACGCCGACTTCCGCGTATTCAGTGACATGATCAAACGTTACACCGACCGCTACAGCGATGTTCCCGGCGCCGAGACCACCATAACTGAAGTCGTACGCGAATGGTTTGAGCAAAATCTAATAGAAACCGTTCTGGGTGCGCAAGCTCTACGCAGCGGCCGGTTCTGGTCGATCGATGATATGGAAGCCCTGCTGTCTGAACAAGCACTTACTGCGGCCGTGATGCCCAGATACCACATCGACAACGCCATAAAGCGCGCACTCGGTGCCCGCCTCGGTTCCGTCAAGGAACGCGCTAGCTAGTCGGCGCTGCGCCGAGCCAGTTGGCCGCGGTCGCATGCTGAGTTAGCCTGGACGAGCGTGACGCAGCGCTGCTCGCTGCTATGAGGCGACGATCATCGAGCCGAGCGCAGATGCCGTTCTCTGGCGCTACCTCGACTTCCCGAAACTCGTGTCACTCCTCGAGACTTCGGCTCTTTGGTTGTCGCGAGCGGACTTACTCGGTGATCCCTTCGAAGGCTCCGTCAGCGCGAAGACGATCCGAATGCGCGATGAATGGATCGCACAGATGTTGCAGGAGATTCCAAACGCCAAACCGCTCGGTGAGGTAAAGGCGATGTTCGTAACCTCAAAACGATCAATGATCACCGCCATGCGCGTAAGCTGTTGGCATCGCAACGAGCACGAATCCGCGGCCATGTGGCGGCTGTACACCACAAGAGGACAAGGGATCGCGATCAACACAACCTACGCGAGACTGCTCGAAAGTGTCAATTGGCCGCAGGAGCGCTGTCATGCAGGTCTCGTGCACCACGTCGACTACGGCAGTCCGCACTCCGATGAGCCCGATTCCAACACCATCGGAACGACGGCATCGCCCAGCCACTCAGCGATACCTATAGCCGTATGCCACGGTGGGTCACTGTGACCGCTGGCCCCGCTACAGCTCATCTCAGAAATTCCGGGTCGTCGACCCGTTGACGATCCTCCTCGCAAGGCTCTTTCGACTTAGCCTTCGGCGTACCAGTAGTCTTGAAAACCCTGGCCCAGCTTGCCGAGACTGCCCGGTGCGGCTAAAGCGTAGGTGTCGCTTTGATTGACCATTTCGATCGAGTTGTTATGGAACTGGCCGATTGGGAGCTTCTTTCCTCCGGCTTCCTTCGCAAAGCCACCGAAGAACCCCACCTGGGACTGACCCTTGGTATTAGTCCACGCAGCCAGGTTTCCGACCGTGGTGCCGTAAGTAGGCGCCTCGGCGATCCACTCTGCAGTCTCGCGGTCGCAGGAGAGATTGGCTGCACACGTCGTAGTGACAGTGGCCGACTTGCCCCGGGTGGAATCGGCCACGGTGATCTTAAAGTGTCCACTCGCGTACGAGACGGTCGCCGTCATCATGTCGCCTGGGTATATCTGATAGAGGGTCGTGATGTAGTTGGTCGGATACATCTCCCACCACGCGTAGTAATACGGATTAGTGCCAGAGCAGAACGCGAAGGTGCCCCCCTGTTCGACCGTCTGGTTGATGAACATGCCATCAAGTCCGACCCAGAACACATGGGACTCATCGGTCGTGCCTAGGCACGTCGCCTTCGGCTCCTGCCACTTTCCGGTCACGTACGTGAACGACGCCCCGTACAAAATCCCATAGCCGGACCAGTTGGATGATCCGTAGTCAACGCCACGCACACCCACGACGTGGCGCAGCGGCGCGGCATGCACGACTGGGACGGACGGCGAAAATGACGGTCGCCCAGCGAACGCCAGGCTGGCGAAGGCCATGGCAAGGGCGACCGTTCCCGTGATAACGCGTTTCATGCCCTTCCCTTTTGAACCTGGTACCCGGCCCCTATCCGAGGTTGAACAAGCCTACTCTTGTGCGCCGCTAGCTGTCAGAGCAATAAGTCGCAACCTAGCGCAACCAATAACAACTCTAGCGACAGCTATGACTTTGCCGTCACCTGTTTGCTGAGCACGAAATCCACAAGCTTCTCGGTCAGGTCTGCTTCAACTCGGTGGCCCGTGATGCAGATCCGGTAGTAGAAGGGCCGACGAGCAGATCGACGAGCAAGTCCTGGTCAACGTCAGCGGATAGGTCTCCGCGCTCGACGGCGCGGTCGATTGCTCCCCAAACCGATTGCCGGCGGGGCGCCACAAAGCGGTTGCGGAATGCCTCTGCCAAGGTCGGATCGCGCCATGTCTGTCGCCAGCCCCGGGATGATCGCGGTCGCCGTGAGGTGGGCGAGACCGGCATACAGACGTCCAACGATGTCGATCAGGTCGCCTCGTGTCGTCCCCGTATCGGGAGCCGGATCGAAGTCCTGGAATGCCAGTAAGACCTCGAGTGCCAGAGCACCCTTGGACGGAAAGCGTCGATAGACGGTGACTTGCTGACCCCCGATTTCGTGGCGACCGCCTCCATGGTCGTGGCGGCATAGCCGCGGGATCGCAGTAGCCGTCGCGCGGCCACCAAGATTGCGTGGCGCGCATGGACGCTCCTATCGCTGGGCGTCCGAACTCGACCAGCCGGCGAAGGCGCTGCGTGTACGCGGGCGCACGAACCCGACCTGCTGCACCGACGATCTCGGCAACGTGGAGCGCTGTTCCGCCTATCAGACGGAAGGATCGAAGCCCAACGGCGCTTCCCCCGGTCGAAGCGCCTGGATGTAGCCATAGACGTAGACAACCGCGGCCCCGACCGCGACGATGAGCCACTCGAGGCTGACCGCTCGATGATCCTAACCGCCTATCACCGCGAGGCCGCAGATCACGAAGATGGCCGTGAAGCCGGCGAGCGTGCCGACGGCCCGGTAGCGATGGGTGGCATCCTGTGCGATGACGCTGGGGTTGAGTGACATCGCCACGAACACCAAGCCCGTCAACGCGGCGGATGCCCCGCCGACGGTTATGAAGTAGTCATGCCACTGGTCTGGCCGATAGATGTCAGCCGTCATGTTCGGCGTTCATTCTCTATCGGTAGGGCTTGGGGCGCCTCGGGCCGTCAGATCCCTACTCGTGAGGGTTTGGGAGGTTCTGGTCACGGTGTCACGCAGCGTCGCAAGCCGAGCTCACGCGGGTAGTAAGCAGGAGCTGGGTGCGTGCCGGATCGTATGTCCGCTTCAGATGCGCGGGATGGCGGGGCGGACGACCTAAGCGTCATAGCGTCAGGGCGGGGTGCGTCACCTCCGCTAATTTCGCCCGAAAAGGGGGTGTATTAACGAAGGACGAGGTTGGCAACGTCGGAGACCCCACGGTGGCTCCGGTGGAGGACGTGGTGGGCAGTGGTCCAGTAGGGCCTGGCCACACGGGATCAACATAGCGGGAGCCGGATGGTGGGGCCTGGGATCCTCGGGCACTTTGGGAGGTGTCCGTCGTGGGGAATGAGCCGACCATCGGGCGGAAATGTCGCAAGCCCGATGCCCCTCATGGGTCAAGCGCGAGCGCTTGGTCTGACGTCCGATACCCTCCCGTTATCGGACGCCAGGAAGCTGAAAACGGCACCCCCGTGAGATCGATGAACACCCCGTTGGACCGGCCAGGGTGGGGATTTAGGGGCAAACGTCGTGTCCCCACCGGGACAGGGCTCGGCGGGTGAAGGCCACCAATTTGTCCAGGTCCGTCGTAATCTCCATGGGCTTGCCACACCTGTAGCACGGGTAGGTGATGCGGTAAATGCCTACCGCCTCGTGGTATCCGGCCGTGTACCCCTCGTCGTATCCGGCGGCGCTCCCCTCAGCGTATCCCGCATCGCGAGCCTGCGCCGCGCTGGCGCTCCGGCCCTGTGCGTACCCGGCCGCGTACCCGGCCTCATGGCCCTCTTGCACACCCTGCTCATGGCCCCGGGCGAGGACCGCGTCCACATTGCGCTCGACCGCCCCGAGGCCTCGACGGACCACCTGACTCCTGGTGAGGCCAGAGCGCTTGCTGAGTTCAACGACCTGGGCGTAGGTCTCGAGGTCGAAGTGCACGGTGAGGGCGGGATGAGTCGCGTCGTAACGGACGCGAGTTGGGGCTCGACGTTTCGTGGTCGGCTGCTTCCTCGCCACTTCATTACTCCTGTTCCGCTAGCTGTTCGTCTACCCGTTCAGACATTCGTTCGGATGCCCGTTCAGCCTGTCTGCACAGACAGGCTCCGGGACTCGAATCGGCGCGCCCCCCGGCGCGCCGGAGGATGGCGGCGATCGCGAAGCCGCGGTGATCTTTCGCCAACGGCCTCTCCACGCTGAAGCGGGAACGCCTCCGGCATCTCCCTGCTGCCATCCTGCCGCGGGCCACTCTCGGTGATCTCGGTGCCCTGCAAGCGGCGGTACATCGGGCCGGTGACTGCCGGAGATGCGGCGCCCGGCGGCCCAGAGGTTGAGTTCTACGCCCAACAGGGATTTGCTAAGAACGGGCTCCGTTGTGAAGCGGGCCGACGCCAACACGGATCGGGCGCGGGTCACCGCGGTCGCGCTCGTTTGAGCCCGGTCCTCACCCTGGGAAAGTGCGCTCACAAGTCGCCCGCGAGGCTGAGGAGCTCCTCAAGCCTTCTGGAGTTCAACCCACGCTCGCAGGTCATCGGCGTGGACACGGCGCAGTCGGCCGACCTTGAGCGAGGGGAGGCTGCCCGACCGGATGAGCTGCTTGACGAAGCGCTCAGAAACGCTAAGAGCGCGGGCAACCTCGGGGGTCGACAGGAGAAGCTTCGGAGTCTCGGCGGTGCCAGCCATGGGCGTGTGCCTCCGGCGGTGCCTCAGAGCCCGCGGACGTCACGCTTTTGTGGCCGGGGTCGTCACCGCCCGGGGCGATCGCTCAACGGGGTCGCCAGAGAGGATCATAGGCATGCGATGACCCGCGCAGTGATGCGCCGTGCTGGTCGGGGGCCGTCTGTGTGCCCCTGCTGTCGGCGCCCCTCGGTGGCGGTGCTCTGTCCCGCCTGCCGACGGCCGGTCGCCTACGTCCGCTGCCGAGGGACGCGGCGTCGTTGGACGGCAAATTGGGCGCCGCAACCGAGCGGCGAGTTCTGGATCGATCCGCTGCGGGAGTACGTGGCCTCGAGCGTCACGGGCTTCCGGCGCATGGGTACCGGCACAGATCCCGTCACCGGCGCAATCACTTATGAGGACCGGGGTCCGCGGATCACCTTGTGTTGCACTCGAGCCTGTGGGGCTACGCCGTCGCGGGCGATAGCGGACATCCTGGCCGCGGCACGGCTCTGCCTCGAGGCCGGGCTCACCGAGTTTCGCCTTCCCGACTGACCGCGGTACCCCGATCATGCGTCGGTCCCAATGGGAGCGCAGAACGCCGTGCCGAGCCCTAGAGAGACTGCGACGGACCCCTCGAGCCCTTGTTTCACAGGCGCTCGCCATGAACGGCCGCACGTGAACCAGGTTGCGCGCCTCGTCGCGACTGTGCACGGCTTGCACCGCCGCGTCACTGATGACCAGCGCGCGCTCAATGTCCGAAAATGGACACAGGTTGCGATCGCGCCCAACCAGCCTCGTCACTTCCATGCGCCCCACGGCTACTGTTGTGAGCCGTGAGCACTGAACGATCCGACTTCATCGACGTTGTCATGTCGAGGCAGGTGGTCATCGGCGCTGTGATCATGTTCGCGGATCCCGCGATTGCCGAAATCACATGTGCCCCATGGGACTTCGTGATGGTCGACATGGAGCATGGAGCCATCGGCTTGCATGATCTCCACCGAATCCTCATCGCAGCGCGAGCTGCAGGGACACCCGCGCTTGTACGCGTCGCCTCGGAAACGAGCGAACTGCTGGCGCCGGTTCTCGACGTCGGGGCAGTCGGGGTCGTGGTCTCGCACGTAGAAAGCAGTGCACAGGCCACCGACCTCGTTTCCCGACTCCGGTATCCACCGCAGGGGTCACGTGGCTGGGGGCCGCGCCGCGCTGCCGCGGTCGGAGGCAGACCCGGCATCAACACAGCGTCGGATCGCGTGCTGTGTATCGCCCAGATCGAGACTCAGCTGGGCGTCGAGGCGGCTGGCGCCATCGCGGCAGTCGATGGGATCGACGCGTTACTCGTCGGGGCCTCCGATCTCTCGGTCGAGTTGGGCGTGCCGCTTCATTACGGCTCCGAGGTGGTTCGCAACGCAATACGGACGGTGCAGGCGGAATGTCGCGGGGCGGGTGTCGTGAGCGGAGTTGCAGGAGTTCGTCCACCCGAGCTCCTCGTGGAGGTCTGCGGGGCCGATTCGACCATGCTCCTGGCTGGCTCCGACATGGCAGCCTACGAGCGGTCGAACCGCGAGGCTGCCCAGAGCGTTCGCGACCTCGCGAATCGCAATCGAGGCATTGCGACGGACTAGGTCAGCCCACCTGCTCCGACCGCCGGGGAATATAGAATGCCATTCCAATGTGGGGCGATGGGTGACGGCTGGCTGGTCGGGGCGCTTCTTCGAGGACTTCGCTGTCGGAGACGTGTATCAGCACGCCCTCGGGCGGACGGTCACGACCAACGACAACATCTGGTTCACGCTCCTCGCGCAGAACACGGCGGCGGTGCACTTTGACCATCACTATGCTGCCCAGACCGACTTCGGTCGTCCGCTGGTTAACTCCGCCTTCACACTCTCGCTGGTGACCGGCCAGAGCGTGAGCGATGTCTCGCAGAATGCCTACGCCAATCTCGCCTGGGACGAGGTGCGACTCCCCAACCCGGTGTTCGAGGGAGACACGATCTACGCGCAGAGCGAGGTGCTCGAGGCGCGGGAATCAAAGTCTCGACCACACGTCGGCATCGTCACGGTGCGAACTACCGGTTTCAATCAATATGGCAAGATCGTCATCACCTTCCGGCGCACGGTGATGATCTACCGGCGCGGCAAGGCTCCGACGATGCCTCAGATCCAGCCCGAGAGCTGAGCGAATCGTGGCCGAGCAGAGAGGGGCCGGTATCCTCGCCGGGCTCAGGGTCATCGAGATCTCGGCGTTCGTCGCGGTCCCTCTGGCAGGCGCAACCCTCGCCGCGATGGGCGCCGACGTCATCCGCATCGACCCCGTCGGAGGCGGAATCGATATCGATCGCTGGCCTCGCCAGAACGACACCAGCCTCTACTGGTCGGGTCTCAACGCGGGCAAGCGATCGATGACGGTCGATATGGGTGCGGCGCCCGGTCGAGAGATTATCAGGCGGTTGGTTGGCACTGGCGGCTCCAATGGCGGACTGGTGATCACGAACCTCGGCGCGCGCGGTTGGGCCTCGTACGAGAGCTTGCGCGAGGTGCGCCCGGATGTGATCCTGGTTCACCTTCTGGGAGCAAGGGACGGCTCTCCGGCCGTCGACTACACGGTCAACGCGGGAGTCGGGTTCCCACTTGTCACCGGGGCGGACATAGATGGGCCGCCGGTCAACCACGTGCTTCCAGCGTGGGACGGGATGGCCGGTTACCTCGTTGCAGCCGCGCTGCTAGCCGCGGAGAGGCATCGATCACGCACAGGCGCCGGCCAGCTGGTGACGCTCAGCCTCAATGACGTGGCGCTCGCGTTTGCTTCGCGTCTTGGCGTCGTGGCGGAAGCCGTGCTCGATCCAGAGCCTCGACAACGATATGGAAACTTCCCGTACGGCACATTCGGGAAGGACTTTCGTACCAGAGACGGGCGATACGTGATGATCGCGGCGCTGACTCCAGGACAGTGGCACCGGCTCAAGCGTGCCACCGATCTCGGCGATGTACTCGACGCGCTCGGAGTGGAAAGCGGGTTCGACCTCGATACCAATGACGGCCGCTGGGGCGCACGCGAGGCGATCGCCGAGTTGATCGCTGACTGGGTTGTGGCTCGAGATCTGGCCGAGATCCAGGTGCAACTCGAGGGTGCGGGAGCGCTCTGGGGCCCGTACCGATCCTTCAAGCAGATGGCCGAGGATGCAGAGGCGTCGCCAGACAATCCGATGTTCACGATGGTATCGCAACCCGGCGTCGGGGAGTACCCGATGGCTTCGACACCTCTGGCATTCAGCGCGGCGCTAGAGCGTCCCATTCCGGTGCCGCCCCGGCTCGGGGAGCACACCGATGAGATTCTCACGAGCCTTCTCGGGCTGTCGGAGGACGAGATTGCAGCACTGCGATCCGAGCGTGTCGTCGGCGAGCCGGCAGCCTACTGATCGCGTGGTGCGCGCGCCCGAATCCCTGACGGCGTGAGCATGTCCCGAGCCGCGCGGCGGATGTGATGTCGAATGGCGCGCGCCGCCGCCGCCGCGTCAGCTGCGCTGAGGGAATCGATCACCGCCGCATGCTCGGCAACGGCCTTGACGCGGTTGTCCTCGCGAGCGGCGTTGCTGAGCCGGTATAGGCTGGACTTGTCCCAGAGCACCCCGATCATCTCGACAAGAAGATCCGAATTGGCGGCCTGGTATAGCTGGAAGTGCCACTCGCGATTCATGTCGAACCACTGCGACGGTCTGGCGCGCGGCGTGAGCCGCCTCATGCGCTCGTTCGCCTCGGTGAGGCGATCCAGCAGCCCGGCGTCGATGTTCGGTGCCGCCATCCGGATCGCGAGATCCTCGAGCCGTTCGCGGATCTGGCTGATCTCCAACAACTCCTTCGCTGAGAGGCCGGCGACGAATGCGCCACGTCGCGGAAGGATCTCGACGAGCCCGTTCGCTTCGAGCCGGCGCAAGCCCTCGCGAACCGGGATGGTACTGACGCCCATCTCATCCGCAAGGACCTGTTGATCGAGATGTGTGCTCGCGGGAAAGACGCCGTCGAGGATACGTGCGCGCAATTCGCGCGTGACGTAGTCGCTCGCGGTGACTGGCGCATCCTCGCGGGGCTCTCGTGCCGATGAAGGAATGGTGCGGCTGCGCGACGTCATTCAGATGACCCCTTGCGAGCGCAGCTCATCAAGGTCCGCTGCGTTCAGATCCGCCCATTCCGCGTAGACGTCGCTGTTGTGCTCACCAAGCCGCGCGCCCGCGTGCACCACCTTGCCTGGGGTGCGTGACAGTTTCGGCACCACGCCCTGCATCCGGACTGACCCGAGTTCGGAGTCGACAACGGTGACCAGGTTCTCCCTGGCCTGGAAATGTGGATCGTCGAAGACCCCTTTCACGTCGTAGATGGGTGCGACAGCAGCCCCCGCATCGTTCAAGGTGGCAAGCACGACCTCGGTGGAATGCCGTCCGATCCACTCCGCGAACGTGTCGTCGAGCACCTGCGAGTGCTGGGTGCGCGATCTGTTGTCCACGAAGCGAGGATCGTCGAGGAGATCCGGGCGGCCGACCGCGCGACAGGCGCGTTCGAAGATGCTCTGCGCGCTGCACGACATCGCCACCCACGAGCCGTCGGCAGTCTTGAATGTGTTGCGCGGCGATGCGAACGGGAGCCGCGAGCCGAGGCGCTGCGCGATGATCCCCAACTGGTCGTACTCGATGAACTGATGTCCAAGCGCGGTGAGGAGTGGCTCGTAGATCCCAAGATCGATTGACTGACCTCGTCCGCTGATGGCATCGCGTTCGTGCAGCGCGACCATCACCGCATACGCGCCGCAGATGCCCGTGATGCTGTCTGCGAGCCCGAATGACGGCAGCGTTGGGGGGCCGTCAGGCTGGCCGGTGACGTGAGCGTATCCGCTCATCGCCTCGGCGAGCGTTCCGAAGCCGGCACGCGAGCTGTACGGTCCGGTCTGACCGAAGGCCGAGATGCTCAGCATCACGAGGCGCGGGTTGAGCGGAGCGAGATCCTCGTACGCGAGCCCCCAACGCGCCAGGGTTCCCGGCCGGAAGTTCTCCACGAGCACGTCGGCCTTCGCAACCATGCGTTTGAGGATGGCCTGACCACGCGGATGATGAAGATCGAGGGTGACGGTGCGTTTGTTGCGCCCGACCACCTTCCAGAACAGCGGGACGCCGGCCTTCCGGCTGCCCCACGTGCGCATCATGTCGCCGGTGGGATGCTCAACCTTGATCACATCGGCGCCGAAATCGGCAAGCCACATTGCGGCCATCGGTGCGGCCATGAACGACGCGATATCGAGGACTTCGAACATCCGCAAGCGGTTGGGTCGACTCCCCACCGGCGATCGCGGCCTGTGTCATCAGTCTGCAGCCGTCCGTTCGGCATCGCTGATCAGACCGATCTTGAGTGCCCGCGCTTGCGGGATGTATCCCCAGGCGACCGCGCGACGTAGCACCGCGCGAACATGGCGATCGGTCCCGATATCGAGGAGCTGACCTCCAGTGCCCGCGATCGCGCCGCGGTCCGCGGTTGTGGCTTCGACGAATGCCTCGAGGTCGTCGAGTTGCGTCTCGAGCGACTGCGGAGAAAACGCTTTCGAGAAAGCCAGCTCCGTCGCCACGAGCTGTAGCGGGTGGCCCGTCCAGCGGCCCGACATGCCCATGTCGATCGAGTGCCTTGCGTCCTCGATATTCGCCATCATCCGGTCGAGGATCAGCTCGTGGTTGGCCTGGGGTGTGTTGTCCGCGGATCCCACCGGGAAGTTCAGGGTCATGCCGTCGATTGCGGGGACCCCCGTGGCGCCGGCGACCGCGACGATCACCGTCCGCGCCCACTCGCACACCGGGTGGCGGTATCGAACCTCGGGAAGGAGCAGGTCGGCACTGAGGTCGACGGTACCGAGGATGATGCCCGCGAGTTGCGCGCGACCTGCCGCGGCAAGATCGGGGAGGTTGAGCACCCCCCAACCGGTTTCGACTTGGTAGCTGACCCGAATGCGGTTCGGTTCGAGGGCGAGCTCGCGCTCGATTGCCGTGAGCACTCGATCGATCCACTCGACCTCGTGCACATGACGGACCTTGGGAACGACGATTCCGTCGAGTGGATAGTCATCGGGCGCCAGGCCCTCACCGACTTCGATCAGCAGTTCGATGAGGTCATCGGCACAGCGGGGATCCTCGATGCCCGCGGGGCGGAGGAAACACAGGCTCGGGCCACGGTCGACCTCTCGCAACAGCCGGATCGCGTTCTGTCGCGCCTCCGCAACCATCTGCGGGGCGACACCATCCTCCAGGTCGAGTAGCACGACTGGCGCTCCGCCGCCGCTGAGCAGCCCATCGACCACGGAAACATCCACGTCGGCGCGGCTCGCGAGCTCCGGGGGCTCGATGCCGTAGCGTTGCAGCAGACGCGCCGCAACCTGATGGGCGCCGCCGAGCGCTTTCGATGCGAGCGAAAACTCCGACGCGGGTGCGGTGAGATGCGCCTGTTGACGGAGGTACCGGAACGGCAGATCGGCGCGCAACCACTGGGTGCGACGCGCCACCTCCCCCTGCTCCTCGCGAGTGCGACGGCGAAGATCGTCCAGGCTGGTAGCGGCATCGTCATGCATGCAGGATGGTCTCCTGTAACGGCGGTAGGCTGCGATCGCGGCCGGGCTCGCTTGCGGCACGGACAGGGATGCCGCTTACGGGATCGACCACGACCTCGTAATCACGGCTGGCGGCAGCGGCGGTCACGTAGCCATCGATGAGGTCCTCGGCGATGGCATCCAGATCGCGGTCGAGCGGCTCACCCCAGCCGCCACCGCCACCGCCGACCAGCATCACCCGCGAGCCGGGTTCCAGGTGGATGTCGTCCTGCTTGAGCACGAGCTCCCAATCGGTATCTGCGTCACGCTGGATGAAGGCCCGGTTGGACATGCCCGGCAGTCCTCCGTTAAGGCCCCACGGCAGGCAGTAGTGGCGGTCGACGTTGATCTGCATGGCTGCCTCGGCCGAGAGCAGCCGGAAAACGCGACGATAGCCGAGACCCCCACGGAATCGCCCCGCCCCCGCGCTGTCAACGTCGAGTGTCGACTCCTCGATCAGGATCGGCATCGTCGCCTCCTGCACCTCGACCGGGACATCCGGCGTGTCCCCCTCGTGAAAGCAGACTGTCGCGCTCACGCCATCCTCGTGCGGGCGCCCGCCGTGCCCACCCGGGACGGGCTCGAAGAACACGAAGCGCCTTCCGCTGTTGTCGATGCCGTTGATCAGACACATCGGAATGTCGCCGAAGTGACCGGCCGGAATCTCCAGTGGCAGCGCCGGGCTAAGCGCACGAAGGATGGCGTCGAGCGTCGTGCTCGTCGTGCGGGCCCACCACCCGCACGCGGCGGGAGGCACGGCGCTCACCACTGTTCCGACCGGCGCAACCACTGTGAGTGGGCGGAAGTGACCCTCATTGACGGGCTCGTGGGCAGTGGTGAGGCATTTGAATGCGTTGCGGGCGATCGAGATCGCACCGTTGACGCCCGTGTTGATCGAGCCCTTGCGTTGCGCAGCGAAGTTCGAGAAGTCGATCGTCATCTCGTCGTGTTGGACTTCGACGATGACCCGGATGGGCACGCGCTCGCCGATGACGATGCCGTCATCGTCGAGGAAAGCCTCCGCGCGGTACACACCGTCAGGAATCGCAGTTACCGCGGCACGGGCGAGGCGCTCACCCTGGTCGAAGATGTCGCTGACCGCGGCTTCGAACGCCCGGAGCCCGTAGCGCGTGATCATCGCCATGAGCCGGCGCTCGCCGGTGCGACACGCTGCGACCTGCGCGCGAAGGTCGCCCAGGACCGCGTCCGGCATCCGCGTGTTGTCGGCGATCAGCCGATGGATCGGTGTCACCGGCTCGCCGGCCGCATAGAAGCGCAACTGGCGGACGCGCAGCCCCTCCTGATAGATCTCGGTGAGCTGCGTCGATCGCGATCCGGGGACGGCGCCGCCCATGTCGACCATGTGGCCACGCACCACCGCGAACGCGACAAGCAGACCGTCGACGAAGACAGGGGAGTAGGTGGCGACATTGTTGATGTGCGTCCCGATGGAGAAGGGGTCGTTGCTTATGTACACGTCGCCCGATTCGAACGCATCGCGGCCGACCAGATCCAGTCCGTCGCGAACGACCTCGCCCATGTCCGCAAGGAACATCGGCAGACCGGGTGCGCAGCTGAGGATCCGTCCGGTGGCGTCGACAAGGCCGACGCAGACATCCTGGATCTGATGGATGCTTGGGCTGTACGCCGCGCGCTTGACGTTGGTCATCATCTCGTCGCCGGCGGCGACAAGCGCGTGGCGAATCACCGCGGTGGTGATCGGGTCGGTGTCGATATGGGTATTCGTCATGCCGTCGCCGTTCCCACGTGGATGCGCAGGTGACGGCCCTCGAGCACCACCGCACTGTCGGCGGGTCGGATGACGACATTCGTGGCGGGATCCTCGATGATCGCCGGGCCGTCGATAACCGTACCGGGCTCGAGCAAATGGCGGCGCAGGACGTGGCACTGCGTCCACGTGCCATCGTCGAGCAACACGGGTCGTGCCTGTGGTGGTGTCTCGCCATCGCCGCCGGAAGATGCCCGCAGCCACGGAGGCTTCGGGACCTCGGAGATCGCGGTTACACGCAGCGCCCCGACCTCGATCGGCTCGTAGGGCGCATTGTGACCGTATCGCTCGGCGTGTGCCGTGTGGAACAGCGCGGGGATCCCGGTCGTAACCCGCACACCGTGCGGAACGGTGAGCGTCAGCGGGTGGAACTGACCGACATAGCGCAGATCGAGTTTGCGGATGTACGTGACGTCCGTCTGCTCATGGCCGGCGAGATGGGAGCCGACATAGGCATGCGCCTCGGCCTCGAGCGTTCGGAACCCCCTTTCGACGTCGTCTTCCTCGAGCGCATCGAGGCGTCCCACCAGCGTCCGGGCGACATCGTGGCGAAGGTCGGTTACGAGCATGCCGGAGGCCGCAAAGGTACCCGCTCCCGCGGGGATGATCACCTCGGGGATCTGGAGTTCGGCGGCAAGCGCCGCGGCATGGACGGGGCCTGCGCCCCCATACGCGACAAGGGTGTAGTCGCGCGGGTCATGACCCTGCTCGATCGTGACCGAGCGAATCGCCGCCGACATGATCGCGTTGGCCACGCGGATGATGCCGAGCGCGCACGCTTCAACGGTGAGGCCGAGGGGAGTCGCGAGTTGGTCGATCGCTGCGCGAGCAAGGCCGGCGTCGAGCTGCATCGCTCCACCGAGGAAATAGCCGGGATCGATGCGCCCGGCGACCACATTGGCGTCTGTGATGGTTGGCTCGACGCCACCGATCGAATACGCGGCGGGCCCAGGTGACGAGCCCGCGCTTTTCGGCCCGACTCGCAGCCCCCCGCCCGCGTCGATGTAGGCGATGCTGCCGCCCCCGGCGCCAACCTCGATGATGTTCAGGAAGGGGACCTGGACCGGCAGGCCCTCCAGCCGGCCGCCGATGTAGTACTGCGATGACGCGTCGGGCTCGCCGCGATGGATGGCACACGCCTTCGCGCTGGTGCCGCCCATGTCGAATGCGATGAGGTCGCCTTGCCCCACCTGGTGCCCGAGCCAGGCCGTGCCGACGACGCCCGCCGCCGGTCCTGATTCGACCGTCCGGATTGGCTGGATCGCAGCGACGTCCGAGGTCATCACACCGCCGTTCGACTGCATGATGAGTAGCGGCGCCGTGCACTGCTCCTCCTCCATGTGGCTCGTTAGCCGGCGGACGTACCCCGTGACGAGCGGCCCGACGTATGCGTTCACCACGGCAGTGGCGGTGCGCTCATATTCGCCGAACTCGCCTGACAGGTCGCTCGACGCGGACACGAACAGGTCAGGCCGGAGCGCACGCGTACGTTCCACGCTGATCCGCTCATGCTCGGGATTTGCGTATGCATGGAGAAAGCAGATTGCCAGGGACTCGACGTCATCCGGAAGCCCTTCGAGCACCCTGGTCAACTCGCCGCGATCGAGCGGCGTGAGCTCGTGGCCGCCGGCGTCGTGCCGCTCTGAGACCTCGAGGCGCAGTCGTCGAGGCACCGGGCAGAGTCGTGGCCGGAAGAACAGGTTGTACATGTCAGGCCGGCTCTTGCGTCCCATCTCCAGGACGTCCCGGAAGCCGCGCGTCGTCAGGAGCGCAGTCTTTGCTCCGGTTCCCTGGAGCACCGCATTGATCGCGATCGTCGACCCGTGGATGAACGCGGTGGTGTCCGACAGCTGCAGCCCGGCCCGCTCGATCGCCGCGGTGACGCCGCGTACCGGGTCACCCGGATCGGTGAGCACCTTGGCGGACGCGACATGGTTTGCCGCCTCGTCCCACGCCACGAGATCGGTGAAGGTCCCGCCGATGTCCACGGCAAGGCGCCAGCTCACCGGGTTGCGCCCTGCTCCTGAACCGGGTTGCGAAGAGTGCCGATCTCGGAAACGGCAACCTCGACGATCTCCCCGGCCGTGAGCCAGCGCGGCGGCGTCTGTGCGCTTCCGGTCCCGTACGGCGTTCCCGTCAGGATCAGATCACCAGGCACGAGTGTCGCCACGCGCGAGACGTACGCAATGATTTCGGGGATGGAGAAGATCATGCTGCCAACACGATCGTCCTGCAGCAACGCACCACCGATGGTGCAGGTGACGCGGAGCTGCGTGACATCCGGAATCTCGTCAGCGGTGACGATGCAGGGCCCGATCGGGAGGAATGTGTCGAAGCTCTTGCCGAGCGTCCACTGTCCCGCAGGCTTCTTGACCTGCCAGTCACGCGCGGTGACGTCGTTGCAGGCGGTATAGCCGAGGACGAAGCGCATCGCATCTTCTGCGGCAATGTCGCGTCCGCTCCGTCCGATGACCACTGCAAGCTCCGCCTCATAGTCCACGCGCCGCGGCGCAGCACTCGGCAGGCAGATGGCGTCATGCGGACCGACGATGGTTGACGGCAGTTTGGCGAACACGACGGGCTCGGTCGGTGCTTCCAGCGCGTTCTCGGCGGCGTGATCCGGGTAGTTGAGCCCGATGCCGAGCACCTTCGACGGCCGCTCCAGCGGGGCGAGGATCGCGAGCCCACCGAGCGGGTAGCGGTGACCATCGGCAGCTGACGCGTGAAGGCGGGTGAGCGCGCCATCGCCGTCGAGAAGCACGGTCTCCACCGCGCGCCGCCCGCCGTCCCCCGGCGCGGCGACAACCTCATCGCCGTCGAGGAAGCCAGTTCGCGAGACCCCGTCCGGGTCGCGGAATCGGACCAGCATGCCTATAGAATATATTCGAGGCAGCTCGGTTGGCAACTGCCCACGTCGCAGTCGATCCTGGTGGCTGGCCGGCCCGCGCTCAGGCGCTATGCTGCGATGTGATCACCGTGCCGTCGGCGATCAGGGCGTCGATCGCCGAATCGGGGTAGCCGATGTCACGGAGCACGTCGGCGCTGTCGTTCCCGAGTGGTGGGGCGCCGACCGAACCGGTGCCGCCGAGCCCCGGAATGGGACCCGCCGCATGAAGGTAGTCGCCGTACGCCTCGTTGCGCGCCGACTGTACGAGATGACGCTCGCGCGCCGGCGGACTTGCGAGCGCGTCGGCAACCGTGTTCACGGGCGCGCACGGGACCCCACGCGCCATCAACGCATCGACCCATTCGAGAGTCGGCCGTGCAGCGAACTCGGCGGAGAGCAGCGTGATCAACTCGCTTCGATGCTCGAAGCGTCCCTGATTTCCCGCGTATCGTGAGTTCTCGGAGTTGCTGGTTCTCCAGGACGGTCGTGAGACGGCTCCACGCCGGATCATTGCCGACGAAGACGGACACCCAACCGTCGAGGGTCGCGAAGTTCTGTGCCGGCACCAGGGAATGGTGAGCGCCCTGCGACGTTCGGTCCAGCGTCATCCCCGCGTTGAGCGCCCACCCCGCCAGGTACGACAGCATCGAGATCTGGGTGTCGACAAGCCCGAGATCCACGTGCCGGCCGGTGCCGGTGCGATCGCGTTCGATGAGTGCGGCACAGACGGCAAGCGCAGCGGCGAGACCACCGCTGTGGTCGACGTACGAGATGCCCGCTTTCCCCGGTGAGCCGCCGGGTTCACCCGTTAAGCTCATCGCTCCCGCAAACGCCTGGAGTGTGTAGTCGTAGCCGGGGCGAGCGGCGTAGGCTGCCCGTTTCCCCGAAGCCGGTGAGCGAGCACGTGACAATCCGCGGATTCACCGCGAGCAGCGCAGCGTGGTCAAGTCCGAGCTTTCCCATCACGCCGGGGCGGAAGTTGTCGATGACGGCGTCGGCGGACGCGACGAGTTTGAGCACGATCCCGTGCCCTTCGGGTCTCGTGAGGCGAACCGCAAGCGATCGCTTGCCCCAGTTCAGGGCGAGGAAGTACATCGACTTACCGCAGACGAAGTGCGGTCCGGTTCGGCGGGCGTCGTCGTCGTGGTCCGGGTCCTCGACCTTGATCACGTCCGCCCCCATGTCGGCGAGCGCGACTCCCGCATACGGGATGGCGATGAAGCGCCCGAGGTCGATGACACGGATGCCGTGGAGCGGCCCGTCAGGGAGCGACACGGTCCTCGTCGGAGAGATGCTCGAAGGTCTTGCCGGTGGCGACGATCGTGCGCGTGACGTACAGACCTGCGTAGACCCAGTAGATCCGCATCTCGGTGTTCCCGGCGTTGGCGAAACGATGAGCGACGCCGGCGGGAACCCAGGTTGCATCCCCAGCACCGAGTTGGAGTTCCGCTCACCGATCTGCGCCGTCGCCGATCCGACGAGGACGAGCACGCTCTCCTCGACGTTGTGCGTGTGCAAGGGGATGCCCGTTCCGGGAGGAAGGATGGTCATGCCCGTCGTGAACTTCGCGACGTTGGAGTTCCAACGGCCAACATACGCAACCGAAACCACACCGTTGCCACGCTCGAAGCGCGAGACCTGGTCGTCGTGGAGGATGAGGCTCTCGAGCTGCGTCTCAGTCATCTGCGTCTCCGCTGCATCGGTTGCGGCTGCTGCGTCCACCGAACTCCGCGGTCAATGGTACCCATGTCGGGGTCGGGCGGTTGTGGTGCTCGCGGTCGTGCCGCCACCGTCTGATGGTTTTAGAATGCCATACCAACTCGGTGGATCCAGTCGCCGTATTCTGGGGGTCTCTCATGCCCGATGCCACGGTCTCGAACACCCGCATCGAGAACCCTGGGCGTCGCCTTCGCGACCTGCTCGGCGCGCCGGCGATTCTCGCCATGCCCGGCATCTATGACGGATTCAGTGCTCGGCTCGTCGATTCGCTCGGCTTTCAGGCTGCGTTCATCACGGGATCAGGCGTCTCGGAGAGCAGGTTCGGTCAGCCGGATGTGGGGATCATGGGACTTGCCGAGAACCTCGAGTGCGCGCGCATGCTGGCCGGTCGAACGGGAATGACCCTCATCGCGGACATCGACACCGGCTACGGCAATCCCGTCAACGTTCATTTCGCCACGCAGGCCTTCGAGCAGGCGGGCGTCGGTGCGGTGATGATCGAGGATCAGACGTGGCCGAAGCGATGCGGCCACATGGCTGGCAAGGAATTGATCCCCGCCGATGAGATGGCCATGAAGGTTCGCTCAGCCGCCGATGCACGCAGTTCGCCGGACTTTGTGATCGGTGCGCGAACCGACGCGATCGCGACGGATGGTCTTGCCGAGGCCATCCGCCGCGCCAATATCTACATCGACGCCGGGGCGGACCTGCTCTTCGCGGACGCACTGCTGTCCGAGGACGACATCGCCGCCTTCGTGCGCGAGGTGCACGGGCCGGTGCTCGTCAACATGGGGTTCGGGATCCGGCGCAGATCGACGACGCCGGTGCTTCCGGCTCGCCGGCTCGAGGAGCTCGGCGTCGCCGCGGTCATCTTCCCGCGTCTACTCACCTCGGCCGCTCTTGCGGGCATGCAGCGCGCGATGGAGGCGCTCGCCGAGTTGCTCGCCAGCGGCGAGGCTATCGACCGCCCGGATCTCTGTTTCTCATTTCGAGGATCTCAACAGCCTGATGGGATTCGGCGACATCCGTGAGCTGGAGAACCGCTACCTGACCGAGGATGAGCTCGCGCGGAAATACGGCTCAGCGCAGCCGGCGCGCGATCGCGGGACGGCTTCATGAGCAAGGCGCCGCTCGACCTCGCGCAGATCTTTCCGGAGCTGGCGCTGGTCACCGACGCCGCGTACGCGCGAGTGGAGTCGAGGCCGTGTGGGAAGAGTTGTGGCAACTCTCATCGTGGGAGTTGATCGACGAGGTGCCGAGCTCGCCCGACTTCCCGTACCCCACATCCGGCACAACCGCGCCGTGCTGACCATGGCGCTTGCCGTCGCGGATGCGTTCGAGCGCTTCCACGGCGTCGTGGTCGATCGCGGGCTCCTGGTTGCCGCGGGGCTGCTGCAGGACGCCTCCAAGATGGTCGAGTACTGTCGTGATGCGGACGGGACGGTCACGTACACCGAGGTCGGGAAGCTCTACCCGCACGGTTTCTGGGGTGCGCATCTCGCGCTCAAGCACGGGCTGCCCGACGTGGTGTGCCACATCATCCTCACGCACACGCCGCAGTCCGCGAAGTTCCCGATGCCCCTCGAGGGCAAGATCCTCTACTACGTCGACCAGATCGACGTGCTCGCCATCCACAAGGACCGCTGGCGCAAGGAGCTGTTCATCACCAAGTGATCCACGGTGCGTCGGACGCTACCCGAGGTGTGGCTTGAGGTCGGCGAGGAACTGCAGGGCGACGATCTGGAACAGGAAGTTGACGCCCTGCACCATGATCATGCGCACGCCGTGCTCGTGAAGTTTGATCGTGCGCTGGCGCATCTCGTCCATGTTGTAGGCGTAGCTGGTGTTCGCGCCGATGGTGACCCCGTACTGCTTGCCGAGCGCCACGGCGCGATCGACGTACTGCCAGAGCTTCTCGTTGTTGAAGTCGGGCTTGTGGCTGCCGGTGATGATGCGTGACGCATCGGTCATGGCGATGAACACCACCTTGATCTCGGGATCCGCGATCACCTCCTCCAGGGAGTTGAGGGCGCCCTGGGTCTCGGGCTGCGGGATGACGAAGGTCTGCTGGGTCTGCTTCGCTAGCGTCGAGTCCCACTCGTCGAAGCCGCGGTAGGGGTGGATGGTCAGCGCCTTGCGGTGCCAGTCACGCGCGGCGACGATGCATTCGTCGATCTCCTGCTTCCCAGAGTTCGAGACGAGCATGAACTGAGCACCGATGCCCATCACACGGGTGAGATCGACTGCGATGCGATGGTCGTAGCCGAGCCAAGGGTTGCTCTGCATCCGGATCACCGGCGTGATGTCCGAAGCCTCGGCCGCCCTGATCATCTCAGACGTCTTCTGCCAGTCCATCGAGGTGAACATCTGATCGATCATCACCCAGTGGAAGCCGACGAATCCGCACAGCTCGACCATGTCGGTGCTGTTGGCCCAGAGACCGAGGCTGGTCCGTCCTTCCTGGATGTCCTCGAGTAAGCGGGTTCCGCGGCATGCGTTTCTCCCAGGGCGCGCGCCCGTGACCTCCGGTGCAATGGATTGGACGGTGTGGCGCGGGTCCACGCGGAGGGGTGCCTCGCTCCGCCGCCTCGCCTTGCTCAGCGTGGAATACTATTCTATAATCGTCTCGCTTGTCGGAGAGCGTGCCAATCCGCCGTCGAGTCAGATGGCCCTGCACGTCGCGTGCGCCGTCGGCCCTCACCGGCGCGGTCGCGACTGGTCAACATGACGTGGACCACATTCACAGGAGGACCTCGCGGTGAAGACCATTTTTGGAAAGCAGGTATGCGAGACGCTGGAGGAGGTCCTCAACCCCGACTGGTGCGCCGTCCTGCCCATCGATCTGCAGAACGACTTCATGGACCCGGAGGGGAGCGTCGCCAAGGTCGGCGGAAACGTGGGGCCGATGCAGGAGCTCCTGCCCCGCGTGGTCTCGTTCATGGACCGTGCCCGCGAGCTGCACGTGCCGATCATCCACGTCCGGATCGTCGACCTGCCTGACGGAGCGAGCGACTCTCCGTCGTGGCTGCGCGCCAAGGGACTGATCTCCGGCGTCAACTCGTTCGCGGTCGAAGGCACATGGGGGGCTGAGTTCTGTGAGGGATGCGCCCCGCACCCGGGCGAGCTGGTCGTCACAAAGCACCGCTCGAGCGCGTTTGTGGGAACCAACCTCGACGCCCTGCTGCGCGCCAACGACATCAAGACCGTCGTGATCATCGGCGAGCAGACGCCAGGCTGTGTCGAGGCCACCTATCGAGACGCCGCCTACTACGACTACTACAACGTGCTGATCGAGGATCTCGTGGCCGCGCGTGAGGACGACCTGCATGAAGCCTCGATCCGGATCCAGAAGGCGCGCCACGACGTCTGCACCGCGGCAGAGGCTCTGGGCATCTGGGAACGGGCGCGCGCCGCTGCGGGGAAGTCCCCGAGCGCCGTGCCGGTGGGCGCGAGCGCGTAGCAACCTCGGATGACGACGCTCGCTCGACGATGAAGCTCCTGGCCGCGACCGGGATGCTCGGCTCCGGCTTCCAGGAGGCATCCATCGTTCGTGGCGTCGATCAGGGCGCGGCCATGATCGGGTGCGATTCGGGCACCACCGATTTCGGTCCGCATCCGCTCGCGACCGGGCGCTCCCAGTTCTCACGTGCCGCGGTGCGACGCGACCTCGAGGTGATCCTCGTCCAGGCGCGCCGCGCGCGGATCCCCGTGATCATCGGTTCCGCCGGCGGCGCGGGCGGAGATTCCAATCTGTCATGGCTGGCTGGCATCGTTCGCGATCTCGCCGTCGAGCACGATCTGCATTTTCGCCTCGCGGAGATCCGCGCCGAACAGTCGAAGGAGACGATGCACCGGCTTCACGCTGAAGGACGCGTGCGACCCCTTGAGCCCATGGGCGCACTGACTGACGATGAGATCGACTCGTCGCTGCACATGGTTGCGATGATGGGCGTCGAGCCGCTCCAGGCAGCGCTCGAGCAGGGCGCCGATGTCGTTCTCGCGGGTCGCGCGAGCGATGCCTCGATCTTTGCTGCGTTGCCGCTGCTGAACGGGTTCGAGCCCGCCCTGTGCTGGCACGCCGGCAAGATTCTCGAGTGCGGTGCCGCCGCGGTTGCGGTGCGCACCGCGCCGGACAGCATGATGGCCGAGTTGCATGCAGCGTCGGTCGATATCGAGCCGCTGCGGCCCGATTATCGATGCACGCCGCAGAGCGTCGCATCGCACACGCTGTACGAGAACGCCGACCCCTTCAACCTGTCCGAACCGTCGGGGGTGCTCGATACGCTGCACACGCAGTACGAGGCGGTGTCCGACCGCGCGGTCCGCATCACGGGATCGGTGTTCCATCCCACGACGGAGTACACCAACAAGCTCGAAGGCGCTCGCTCGGTTGGCTACTCGACGATCATCCCGGGCGCTATCAGAGATCCGATGATCATCGGCCAGCTCGATGCGTGGTTGGAGGTGCTCAACGAGAACATCACCGCTCGCCTGCGCCAGACGGTCGGCGACTTCACGCACTACACGATCGCCACGCGGGTGTACGGCCGCGACGGTGTGATGGGACCTCTCGAGCCGATCAACCGTGTCGAGGGCCACGAGGTGATGATCCTGTGGGATGTCATCTCGGACTCGCAGGAGCTTTCGCATTCCATCGCCGCGAGCCTGAGCCACATGGCCGTGCACAATCCCATACCCGAGTGGCATGGCCTCATCAGCGGCGTGGCGTTCCCATTCGCTCCATCGGAGATCGACCGCGGGCCAGTGTACGAGTTCCATCTCAACCATCTGATTACCCCCGAGTCCCCGACGTCGCTTTTTCCAATCGAGATGACGAGCGTCTGAGCACGGTGCGCAAAACGCTCGCCGAGACCGCGAAGCTCATCCGCTCCAAGAACGCCGGCCCGTTCTGGCTGACTTTCGACGTCATGTTCGACGACCCCGAGATCTACCGCAGTGTTCGCGATCAGGACGTGCTCAGCGTCGATCGCGTCGCCAGGCTCTTCGGACAGGATCCCGCCGTCGTGCGTGTGTTTGCCCACGACAGCGCGCTGGCGGTGAAGGTCAGCTTCCCTCGCCCCAACAGTAGCGGCTCCGCTCTCGACACCGACGTGTTCGGGGGACAGCAGTACGCGCCATTGATGGATCTCACCGTTGAACTCGGTGGGCCATTCCACGCCATTACGGAGGTCACGCGGTGAGGCAGGATTACCCGAGTCTGAAGGAGAAGTTGGAGGCCGGTCAGGTCATCGTCGGCTGCCTGCTCGCCTACGACGCGCCGTGGTTGGTCGAGTTGCTCGCTCTGTCCGGGTTCGATTTCGTGGTCATCGACATCGAGCACGAGGTCTTCGACGACAGTGCTGTCGCCAACCTCATCCGCACTGCGGACAGCCTCTCCATGAGCTCGATCGTGCGCATGCCGCTGACCGAGCGTGTGCTGCCCTTCCTCGACGCCGGCGTCCAGGGCGTGAAGATCCCGGATCTGCGGGGCAAGGCTCACGCAGAGGAACTGGTTGCGATGACGCGGTTCCATCCGATCGGGCGGCGGACCTACTACACGCAGGGCCGGTCGGCGAACTACGGGATCGACGTGGACGAGCTCGCGTGGATGCAGGAGGCGAACAAGCGTCTCTTCGTCATGGCGATGATCGAGGACATCAACGTCGTCAATCAGCTCGACGAGATTCTTTCGGTCGAAGGCATCGACGGCTACCACGTCGGACCACACGATCTCGCGCAGTCGATGGGATACCCGCCTCCCGAGGAGCTCGACGAGGTCATCCGCGGCGTTGTGAAGAAGTGCCGGGCTGCCGGGAAGTACGTCTCCGTCGGCGTGCTCACGCCCTGGAATCTCGACAAGATCGAGAGCTGGCTCGAGGACGGATGTCAGTTCCTCATCGCAGCCTCAGCGTGGGTGCTCACCAACTCGATCGTCGAGATGGGCAACGAGATCCGCGCCCGGATCCCGAGCGATCGCCAGGCGGTGACTCACGTTCGCACGATGCATCCGAGCAAGTACCTGAACAAAATCCCGAAGTGACATCGGACCCGGCCGGCTCGTACGACGTCGTGGTCGTGGGGGGAGGCGTGATCGGTGGCTCGATCGCCTACCTCCTCGCCAAAGCCGGACTGCGCGTCTGCATCATGGAGCGCGAAGCGATCGGGAGTGGCGCATCCGGCCACGGACACGGGGCCATGTGTCTCGTCGGGAATGACTTCAAGCGCGGGCCGCACTTCGATCTTGGGCTCGAGTCCTCCGGGCTATATGCGGACTTCGCCGCTGCACTGCTCGAGGACAGCGGGATCGACACGCTCTACCACGAGCTGCCGAGCATCTCGCTCGCGCTCACCGACGAGGAGGAGCAGATCTTCCGCGGGGTGATGACGTGGCAAAGCGAGCAGACTCCCGATTCGCTGGATCGACATCGATGAGTGCCGGAGCATCGAACCGCGGATCAGCGAGCACGGGCTCGGCGGCGTCCTCAATCACCACGGACAGGTGGACGGCTACCGTATGGCTCTCGCCTCCGTGACCGCAGTGGAGCGACTCGGCGGGACACTGCTCCTCCGCGAAGCGACCGGTCTGCAGTACGAGGGGGATCGCGTGATCGGGGTGACCTACCCAGGCGGCACGATCGCAACTGAACGGGTTGTCCTGTGCGGCGGGGCGTGGATCGGCGCCGCGCGCACGTGGATCGACTATCCGGTTCCCGTCAAGCCGTTGCACGGTGAGGTTCTGAACGTCCGCCTGCCGGGAGACCCGCTCGCGGCATTCATTCTCACCGGACGGCACGGCCCGCTCCTGCAGCGCAAGGACGGCATCATCATGGTCGGCAGCATCGGCGGCGTGACCATGAGCGGCATGGACGTGCACGCGCTCCACGTGTTCGATCCCGCCGACACCGGACCCTGGGAGTTCGACCTGTCGCCGCACGAGTTGGGCCGGAACCACATGCTGGAGTGCACGCTTCGCATCATGCCGGCGATGGAGGACGCAACACTTGTCGCACACCTCGCGGGGGTGCGCCCGCTATCCGCAGATCGCCTGCCGATCATCGGACCGGTTCCCGGGCGCGAGGGCGTGTATCTGGCAACCGGACATGGCACCAAGGGCATTCATCTCGCAGCGGTCACTGCGAAGATCGTGCGCGACGCCGTTCTTGACAGGACGGCAGTCTTCCGACTACGACGCCTTTCTGCCATCGCGATTCGGCGCGCTCTCCACGCGAGCTGCGAGGTGACCTCGACGTGAGCCCGCTGCCGGCACAGGTCGTGATCCAGGACGTGACGCTTCGGGAAGGCCAGCAAGCGGCAGAGATCGCGTTCACGATGGACGAGAAGGTGGAGCTGGCGCGGCGCATCGCAGGCGCCGGCGTGCGTCGCCTCCAGGCGGGCTATGCAGGATCCGATGACGACGCGATCGCCGCACTAAAGCGGGCGGTCCCCGAGCTCGAACTCTCCGCTCTGCTCATCGCCTTTCGCGACGATTGGGCATCAGCCGCTGAAAGTGCCAGCGCGGCCGGAGTCGACGTCCTCATGGTGCTGTTCCGCATCGCCCCGGATCAGCTTGCGGCGATGGGGTTCGGCCCCGACCAGGCGTTGGAGAGGATCGCCGCCTCGGTGCAGCGGGCTACACAGCTCGTTCCCGTCGTCTCCTTTGATCCGAGCTTCGTGACGATCGCTGAGCCGGCGTTTGTCAAGCGTGCGTACGAGATGGCGCGTGACGCGGGGGCGCATCGTTTCGGCCTCGCCGACAGCACCGGTGTTGCGTCGCCGGAGCGGGTCGCCGCGCTCGTGACGCTGATCCGTGGGGTCACGGGCGGAGGAGGCGTCGGGGTGCATTGCCACGACGACTTCGGACTCGCCCTCGCCAACACGATCGCGGGGCTGGCAGCGGGTGCAACCCTCGCGGACGCGTCGGTGCTCGGGTTGGGGGAACGCGCCGGCAACTGCGCGCTCGAGGAGCTGGCCGTTGCGCTCAAGGTCCTCTACGGCGTCGAGACCGGCGTACAGCTCGATCACCTGACTGCCCTCGCCGAATACGTCAGTGCGATCAGCGGCTGGCAGATCTCGCCGGCGAAATCCATCGTCGGTCACGACGCATTCAGCCAGAAACTCGACATGCACGTGGCGCTCACCCGCAAGGACCCGACGCTCCTCGAGCCGTTCGCGCCGGCACTGGTCGGCAATCAGCGCCGCCTCCGCCTCGGCGTGGGAACGGGACCGCTGGCGGTCGAGGCCAAGCTCGCGGAACTCTCGCTGCCGCCGCTTGACGGCGCGCGTGCGCGAGCGCTCGCCTCGTGGATCAACGAGGTTGCGCGGCGGCGAAAGGTGGGGATCACCGACGAGGAGTTCCGCGACCGCGTCCTGGCCACAGAGTCGCAGGCCCCATGACCACACGTGAGGGATTGCCATGACAGAGATGGGTTTGCTCGCCGCGCTGATGGAGCCGGCCACGAGCCAGGAGGACGAGTTCAACGAGTGGTATGACAACGAGCACCTGACCCATATGCAGGGCGTCGAAGGGGTGCTCAGCGCCACCCGGTTCGTTGCCGTGGAAGGGTGGCCGCGATATCTCGCGCTCTACGACCTCGACACGATCGCGACCTTGCAATCGGACTCCTACCGGGGCGTGACCGGCGGCGCATTTTCACCGTGGAGCCGGCGCATGCTGCGCGATGTCCGTGGGTGGCGGCGCCTCAGCTTCGAGCAGCGCACTCCCGGACGCAGCGCGAATCGATGCGGGGTGCCACGCGCTCGCTATG
The DNA here is from genome assembly GCA_963768105.1 of Candidatus Dormiibacterota bacterium. Classification (GTDB taxonomy): domain Bacteria; phylum Chloroflexota; class Dormibacteria; order Aeolococcales; family Aeolococcaceae; genus Palsa-851. Next base: position 262,693 of record CAVYGR010000003.1, read on the forward strand.
TTCCTCTTCAGCGGCGCCGGCGCCGCTGCGTCTGCTGCCTCGACCTTTCGCGCATCGACCGGTGTTCTGCAGACCCGCGCGTTCTCGCCGGCCGGCGACGGGCCGTCGGTACTGCTGATCGAGGCCGGCAGCCTCGCCTCGCTGCCCGCACTCGACCTCGTCGCCTCGGGGGTTTCGGCGGACGTCGCCCGCGCATCGACATGGGCTGCGCGTCTGGTCCGCTACGCGCGGAACGACCCCCTCGCGGCCTTCCGGCACCTCGAGGCGACCGGGTCCGCGTGAGCGACGCGGAGGCCGTAGACTGCGTTGTCGTCGGGGGTGGATGGGCGGGCATGGTGGCTGCCCGGCGCATGCAGCAACTCGGTTGTGGCGCCGGTCGTTCTCGAGAAGGGTGAGGCCGAGGGCGGAGAGGGCAACGTCCGCATCTCTGGCGGGCTGCTGCACGTGGCATGGGAGTCGCCGGACGCGGCGCCGGCCGCGAAGTTGGCGCGCATGCTCGAGGAGACCGACGGCGAGATCGACCCTGCCGTGGCGAAGACGATTGCCGAGGAATCGACCGGGTTGATTCGCTGGCTCGCGGCCGAAGGCGTCGATATGCGACCCAAATCCGACGCTCCATTCGCACGCTGGGCGCTATACCCGCACCGCCCCGGGATGGGCCGGCGCCTGACCGACGAGTTCGGACCGGATCGCGCGATGCGCGCGCTCTACGCAAGGTTTCGCCACGCGGGTGGCGACATCCGCCTCGGAACGCGCGCCACCGCGCTCGAACGATGTGCCGGCGGCACGTGGCGGGTGCGCTGGCGCCGTGGTGACGCAGAAGGCGGCATCACCGCGAGCGCTGTCGTGTTCGCCGACGGCGGTTTTCAGGCGAACCCGGAGTTGCTCGCGCGCTACGTCGGCCCGAACGCCGGGCTCTGCCTGCTGCGCGCGATGCGGTCAGGGAGTGGAGACGCCCTGCGCATGCTCACCGACGCAGGAGCTGCGATCGTCGGACTTGGTCGCGTCTACGGCCACATCCTCTCCCGCGATGCGCTCCATTCCGAAGACCTCTGGCCGTTCCCGCCGCTCGACGAACTCTGCCTACGCGGTCTGCTTGTGGATCGCAACGGCACCCGTTTTCCGAGCGAGCGCGAGACACGTCGAGGAACTCGTGACGCGGCTTGCGCGCAGCGACGACCCGCGTGGGTTCACCACGATCTTCGATGACGCTCTCTGGGAAACGGCGGGTCAGGACAACCCATTCGGGATGGCCGTCGCAAATCCCGAGCTCGTCAAGCGCGGTGGTCACTTCGTGTCCGCGTTCGACGTCCCGTCTCTGGCGTCGCAGCTCGACATGGAGCCCGAGGTAGTTCGCGCATCGATCGAAGCGCACAACGCACGCTACGCGGGTCGGCCGATCAACACACTGCCGTACCATGCTGCGCGCGTGATCCCGGGGATCACGTTCACCATGGGTGGAGCGCGAATCGGCGGCAATGCCGAGATCCTCGACTGCGACGGCATGCCGCTGCCCGGCCTCTACGCTGCGGGAACCACCGCCGGCGGCGTCCACGGCGGACCGCGCGGTGGCTACATCGGCGGCCTGGCCGTCGCGGCATCCCTCGGTCTCGTCGCCGCAGAATCCGTGTGGCGTGCAGAAGTACTGCTGGTCACGCGCCGCCGGCACCATCCGAAGCGCAGCGTACCCGGAGGGTATCCATGATCGATCTGAGATCCGACACCGTGACACTCCCATCGCCCGGCATGCGCGCTGCCATGGCGGCAGCCGAGTTGGGCGACGACGGATACGGTGAAGACCGGTCGGTGAACCAACTCGAGGAGATGGCGGCGGACCGCTTCGGTAAGGAGGCGGCGCTGTTCGTCAGCAGCGGCACGATGGGCAACCTCATCGGCGTGCTCGTCAACGCGCGATCGGGTGACGAGGTGATCGCCGACCGGCACTCCCACGTGCTCGTCAGTGAAGCCGCCGGCGCCGCGATGGTCGGCGGGATCCAGATCATGCCGCTGATGTCGGTCTCGGGCATTTTCTCCGCGGCGGAGTTGCACGACGTCATTCGCCCGGTCGGAGCCAACTACCCGCGGAGCGCAGCAGTGGTCGTCGAGACGACGCACAACCGCAGCGGCGGCGTGGCCTGGTCGCTCGAACAGCTGGCGGACGTGGCTCACGAAGCGCGTCGGTCCGGGATGCGGGTGCACATCGACGGCGCTCGTGTCTTCAACGCCGCTCTCGCGATCGACGCGACTGTGCGAGAGATCGCGTCCACCGGCGACACGATCACGTTCTGCCTCTCGAAGGGCCTTGGCTGCCCGGTCGGCAGCGTATTCTGCGGCACGCGAGACTCCGTCGCCCAGGCGCGGCACTGGCGAAAGATGCTCGGCGGCTCGATGCGTCAGGCAGGTGTCGTGGCCGCCGCCGGCGTATACGCGCTGGACAACATGGTCGACCGGCTCGTCGAGGATCACGAGCAACGCACGAGCCCTCGCGGAAGGTCTCGCGGAGGTCCCGGGGATCAGCATCGATCTCACCCGCGTGCAATCCAACCTGGTGCTGTTCGATATCGAAGGTATGGCAGTTCCAGCGTTTCTCGAGGCATGTGCAGCGCGAGGACTCAAGGGCGGGTCGCCGGGCGGGTCAAGGGTACGGCTCGTGACTCACTACGGCATCGACGGTGACGACGTGCAGGAAGCGCTGCGGGTCATCGAGGGCGTACTCGCGAGCTAGCCTGGCGAGTCGGGCAGCGCGCGACTCGGATCAGCCGGTGGCGGCCGCCGCCCTGCCGCCGGCGCGGAAGCTCTGCTCGACGATTCGCTCGTGGGTGAGCGCAGCACCGGACAGCTCGGCGACCGCTTGCCCCGACCGCATGACGATCACGCGGTCGCAGATGTGCGGCAGATCCTGGTACTCGGAGCTCGCGAGCAGGACAGCAGTCCCATCGATCGCCGCGTCGCGGATGCGCTTGAAGATCGCGGCACGAGCGCCAACATCGACGCCCTGAGTCGGCTCGTGGAGGAGCAATACCTTCGGGTTGGTCGCGAACCACTTGGCAAGCACCACCTTCTGCTGGTTACCGCCGCTGAGTGTCGAGAACGCTCGATCGGGGTCGGGAGGCCGGACGTCGTATTCGTGGAGAACGCGACGTACCTTGCTGCGTTCACGTCTGCCGTTCAGCAGGCCCTGCGTGTAGTAAGTTCCGAGCGTCGCAAGCGTGAGGTTCTCCCTCACGGTGGCGGTCTGGAGGGATCCATCGACCAGACGGTTTCCAGGCACCAGAGCGAGGCCCATCTCGATGGCACGTGCACACGACATCTCGGTGTCGAGTCGAACCGTGGCGGTGTCGGTGCTCAGCGTGCCCTGTGTGGCATGTTCTGCCCCGAAGAGCAGGTAGGGGAGGCGGTCCCAACCCATCCCGAGCAGGCCGGTAATCCCCAGGACCTCGCCGCGATGGAGCGTGAATGACACGTCGCTGACCTCGGGGCCCGAGACGTGGTCGATCGTCATGGCGACGGCCTTCGCCGGAACGCTGCCTTGCGGGTAAAGGTCGTCGAGCTCGAAGCCGAGGATCTTCTCGATCAGCATGTGTTCGTTCAGCGATGCAGTCGGCCGGCAGTCGACAACCTTTGCGTCGCGAAGTATTGTCACCTTGCTCGTCAGATCGAAAACCTCCTCGAGGCGGTGCGACACGAAAAGGACGGCGACGCCTCGCGCCGCCACCTCGCGCACCGTCTTGAAGATCTGGTCCACACCGTCGCGAGGGAGGTACGGGGTTGGCTCGTCGAGGACAAGGAGGCCGTTGTCGACTCCGCGCACTTGATCGAAGGCGCGCGCGATCGCGACCTGCGCCTTGACGACCTGGTTGAGAGAGCCGACAAGCCGGTCGGGCGAGGCCGAGACGCCGAACTCCGCGAGCAACTTGCGGACATACTGGCGCTCACGACGCCACGGTACGCGCCATGCAAAGCTGGTGTTGTAGCGGCGCACTCTGATGTTCTCGAGCACCGTCGCCGTATCGACGAGCCCAAGGTCCTGATGCACAAATGCGAGATCGAGGCTGGACGACTCGCCCGCCCGCATCGGGAATGTGACCTCTTGACCTCGAATCTTCAGCGACATCTCCGCATTCGGATCAGGCTCGTAGAAGCCGGCGATGATCTTGATGAACGTCGACTTCCCTGACCCGTTCTGCCCGACGAGCCCGTGCACTTCTCCCGGCACGATCTCGAGGTTGAAGTCGTTCAGCACGGTGCGGCCACCAAACGTCTTCGAGATGTGGTGCGCGCTGATGGTCGGCTCGTTCGTAGTGCTCGTGGTCATCGCGATACCCTAGACGTCAACGTCGGTTGAAAGGCAGGCGATAGCTCCCCGAGGTGGTTGTGCGAGGCCGCAACTCCGAATCGCGGATCCCCGACACTCCGCGCGCCGCCGAGGGCATGCAGCGCACTGCGGAGATCGTCCTGTTGTTCCAGGTGAAGGAGCGCTTCCGCCTGTGCCACGACCGACTCCTGGTCGAGCGCAAGCGTCGCGTTGGCTCTGAACTTCTCGCGAACGTCGGCTCCACTCATCGGGTTGTGCTCGTCGCCGCGTTGGTAGGGGACGTCGGCCTCGAATCGCCTGCCGCTCTTCGTAGTCACGGTGATGCCTCCGGGGAACGCGGCCGGATATGTGGCGAAGTCGACCACCCGATAGGTCACGAGCCGAGCGTAGTCGAGGATGCGAGGATCGGCGATGCGCTCTTCCGCGTACGTGGCAACGTCGACGCGGCCGTCGACCAGCATCGCCCCGAGCGAGTACGGGAGGCTAAATTTTGCGTCGTAGCCCGTGCGGGGGCGAGCTTCGCGCTCACCGGTTCGAGCACTAGCGGGACGGCGTCGGCGGGCACCAGGGCCACGATCTCGTCCACGTCGCCGGCTTCGAACCTTGGGTCGACCACGATCTCGCTGAGGGCCTCGAGGCAGGCGTGCACGAAATGGCAGGCGGGGAAGGGTTTGAACGCGATCCGCGGTGTTTCCCACCGCGTCCCGAGATCGGCGAATTGCTCCTCGAGTGGAGCGTGATCGTGCCCGGTGAATGCCGGGAAGACGCCAAAGCGGCCCTCGAATACGGCAGCCGGTCCGGTTGCGCCATGCGCGGCAAGCCGAGTTGCCATGATCCCCGACTGCGCTGCCCACCCGGGGTGAATCGGCTTCGTCTGCGAGCCGTCGGTGAGGTATGCGAACAGGCCGGACGCCATGCTCCCGGCAATGCCGACCGCGTTGATCGTGGTCGCTGAGTCCAGGCCCTGCAACCGCGCGGCGGCTGCGGTCGCGCCGAAGATCCCGCAGACCGATGTGGGATGGAAGCCGCGTTGATGGAACGCGAAGGGCGCCGCCATCCCCAGCCGGGTCACGAACTCCATGCCGGCGACCATGGCCGTCAGCGTCTCGCGCCCATCAGCGCCACTCGCCTCTGCGGATGCCAGCGCCGCTGGAACGACTGCGACCGAGACATGGGTGCCAGACGCCGTGTGCGTGTCGTCGTAGTCGAGTCCGTGACAGAGCATTCCGTTCGCGAACGCGGCGGCTGGAGCCGGGAGCAACTGCCGGCACCCGATGGCTGTGCTCTCCGGCTTACCACGCGGACTCTTCGACGACTCGGAGGGCTGCGGTGCAGTTCTCCGCGGCCAGCGACGCCAGGCCGCACCCGATGGCGTCGAGAGCGTGAAGTTTGGCGGCCGCGGCGACGTGCTCGGGAATCTGCTCGTACGAGAGGTCGAGGAGGAATTCCGCAAATCGCTGCGCGACCGGCGTTGCCATTACTGCCGCAGAGTCCCTTTCGGTCCGAGACCGCCGTTCGCCACACTCAGTTGCCATGTCGCAGCCGCTGCTCTTCCTCAGCGATCTCAACGATGCGGCGGAGGGTGTTCTCGGCATCGTCGACGGGGATAAAGCAGATACCCGTTTCGTCAGCGATGGCGACATCGCCTGGTTCGACGTGCACGCCACCGCACATCACGGCCTGGTTGATGGCCGTCGCCTCCAGCCGCCACTTCCCGGTGCGGGGCGTCAGCGCGCGAGACCAGAGCGAAAGGCCCGTCTCGCGAACTTCGTCAAGGTCGCGCACGCCGCCGTCGACGATGCAGCCCGACACTCCCGCACTGCGTGCGGAGGTCGCGGCCATGCCCCCAAGAACGGAGAGCCCGGCGATGCCGCGGGCGTCGATAACCACCACGTCGCCGGGCTGCGCAAGCTCGAAAACTTTGTGATGGGTCAACCGGCTCGGCGTCCGCCGTAACTGCGGGTCGGAGATCGCGCGTCGCTCTGGAAGGTAGGCGAGGGTGAGCACGTGGCCGGCGACAACCCCGTGGACGTGCCGCGGAAGGATGCCGTCCGTCACCATCGCGACCCCGAGCTCATCGAGGAGATCCGACGCGGTCGATGCCGCGCCCGGGAGCGATCGGAGGCGCCGGAGGAGGTCCTCGGAGACTCGCGACCACGACGGCATCACCTTGACGGGTGGAACGTACTCGCCAACGCCAACGTCGCCGGCGATCGGGAAGATGCCTGAGTCGTTCATCTGGCAGCCTTCTCGCCTGGCTCGGACGCCGGCACCTGGGGAGCGGCGAAATGACGAACCAGCAGCTCCGAGATCTCCCTGGTCGCTGCCGTGAGATCGGGAACCCACGACTCGAGACGCTCGAGCGAGCAGCGCTCGGCGGGCCCCGCGATCGTGAGTGCGGCTGCGACCCGATTTTCGGCTCCCATGATCGGTGCCGACACAGCGTCGATGCCATAGACAAAGCTCGACTGCGCAAGCGCGTAGCCCTTCTCCATTACCCTGGCGACGCGCGCTTCAAGGTCAGCACGTTCCGGCACTCCCGGCGATGTTCGGCGCAGGCGATTGAGGCTGCGAAGGTATGCCTCGCGCTCGCTGGCAGGGGCGCAGGCCAGCAGCATCTCCCCGGTGACTCCACTGTGCAAAGGCGCGAGTTGCCCGATCTGCCCGACCCAGCGAATCTCGTGCGTTCCTTCCGCCTGTTCGATGCAGACACGCTCCGAACCAGACCGGACGTTCAGCGTGACCGTCTCGGTCGTCAGGTCACGGAGGCGGACCATGTACGGGTAGGTGAGGTTGCGCAGGTCGGCTCGCGAGCTCAATTGACGGGAGAGCACCAGCATCCGCCAGCTGAGGGCATAGCGTTGCGTTTCCGGATCCTGGTCGACCAGCTGCTTGCGCCGAAGCGCTGTCAGGATGCGATGGACCGCGCTTCCGCTTGCTTTCGTCTCTCGAGCCAGCTCACTGACGCTGAGTGTTCCGTCGTACTTCCCGGCGAGAAGCAACAGGATCTCCGCTGCTCGCTCGACTGCCAGGGCAGACGCATTGCTTCGTTCAACCACGCGTACCCCTCCCGTTACCTTTTCGCTCATGTCCCCCTCACGACAGCGCCGTGCTGGTTGTCACAGCCTCGAGCCATTGCCGGCAGCCCCCGAGAAACGCGGACGCCTCGAGCCCATCCATGACGCGGTGGTCGAGGCTCAGGGACAGGTACATCATCGGTCTCACCACAGCCTGTCCGTTCACTGCGACCGGTCGGTCGACGACCGCACCCATTGTCACGATCGCGGATTGGCCCGGGCGTGATCACCGAATAGCTGAGCAACGTGCCCAATGCGCCCGAGTTGTTGACAGTGAGCGTCGCGCCCGCGAGGTCGCCGACCACGAGACTCTTCTCTCGGGCTCGCGTCGTCAGGTCGGTCACACCGACGGCGAGTTCGGCGATCGACATGCGGTCGGCCCTCTGATCACTGGCACGATCACTCCGTCAGGGAGGCCGACGGCGATGCCGATGTTGATCTCGCGATGGACGACGATGTGGTCGCCGGCGAACGTGGAGTTGACCCTCGGGTGGCTTCGCAGCGAGGCGGCAACGGCCGCGACGACATATGCCAGGTAGGTCAGCGACGCGTCTGTGCTGCCGCCGAACCGCGCCACGGTTGGCGGCGATACTCGTCGCCACGCCGCTCATGTCGACCTCCTGTACCTGCCACGCGTGAGGAATCGTCGCCTTGGACAGCGCCGTATTCTCCGCTATCCGCCGGCGCACCGGAGAGAGCGGGACGTCTTGATCGCCCTCGAGAGCAGGCACCTGTGCGTGCGGAGCAACGGGGCGAGTTGGCGGTGCATCGTCGAGCAACCCACTGACGGAGCTCGAACTCGTTCCGCCGGCGGGCACGGCCGGAGTCTCGGTCGCTTTCGTCTCTGGCCGTGGTGGCGGGGCGGCAAGCGCCGCGGTTGGGCCACCGGCGGCTGGCGCCACGGCGTGTGCCGCCTCGTCAGCTTCGATGACCGCGATATTGCCGCCGATCGGGACCACCGCGCCCTCGGGAGCCAGAATCTCGGTCAGCACGCCGGTGACGGGCGCCGGCACCTCGGCATCGACCTTGTCGGTGTTGATCTCCACCATGGCGTCTAGCTCGGCGATGCTGTCACCTGGAGCTCACGAGCCAGCGCGAGATCGTGCCCTCGGTCACGGATTCGCCGAGCTGTGGCATGGTGACGAAGTAGCGGCTCATCCCGCCTCCCTCACTTCGGCACGTTGGTGCTCGAGGCGCGCCGGCAATTCTTCGTAGACGTGCTGAAAGATGAAGTCCGGCTCCGGCCGAGGCAGGGTCGCGACGTGGCGCTGCACGGCGTCCAGCTCAGCTCGGATCGCGCTCCTTGAGGGTGGCGAGATCGTCCTCGGAAAGAAGGCCCTGGGCCAGCATGTAGCGCTCGAGCCGGTCGACAGGGTCGCGTTCGAGCGCCGCCTGGACTTCGGCATTGTCTCGGTAGTCGCTCGGATTGTCCGAGGTGTTGTGAAAGCCGACGCGGTAGGTGCGGCACTCGATGAGCGACGGGCCCTGACCCCCGAGGGCACGCGCCACTGCAGCTGCTGACGCTGCATACACCGCGAAAAGGTCGTCGCCGTCAACGCTGATCCCGGGCATCCCGTAACCGATTGCGCGGTCGGCGAGGCTGGCCGCAGCGGTCTGCTTGTGGAACGGCACCGAGATGGCGTAGCCGTTGTTGATGGCCACGATGATCAGCGGCGCGCGCATCACACCGGCGAGATTGAGTGACTCGTGGAAGTCGCCCTCGGACGATGCGCCATCGCCACAGTAGACCATCGTCACGCGCGCTCGTGGCGTCAGCTTCAACGCCCAGGCAAGCCCCGCGGCCTGAGGGAGTTGCGCGCCGATCGCCTGTTGTCGCGGCAGCAGCTTGACGTCCGGCGGGATGGCGGCGAAGTCGAGCCGCCCCATGTATGCCGCGAAGAAGTTCTCCAGGGGCAGCCCATGGCGGAGCATCGCCGGTTGCTCGCGGGACGCGGGGACCATCCAGTCTCGTTGCGGATCTAGCGCCATCGACGAGCCGACCACCGCCGCCTCCTGCCCGGACACGGGCGCGTAGAGCCCGATCCGCTTGAGGCGCTGCAGCTTGATGGCGAGCTCATCGATCGCTCGCGACTGGAGCATCAGTCGCGATTGCTTCGCGGAGCTGATCTGGGCTCATTGGCGACGTGCCGTCGGCGCTGCCGTCGGGGTTGAGGCGCGGGGACGTGCGCTGATCGTCGGTCGACGATAGGGGCGTCTGCGCGCTCTCCGGAACCATCAGCGTTCCACCGTTCGCCGCACCGCTGCGACGACGCGTGGCACCGTCGGCAGAAAGTGGTCTTCGAGCGTCCCGGGTGGGTAGGGGACATCGCGTCCGCCGACGCGCAGCACCGGTGCATCCAGCGACATGAATGCTTCCTCGTGCAGCGTGGCGGAGATCTCCGCCCCGAAGCCGCCCGTGAGTGGCGACTCGTGCACTACCACCGCACGACCGGTGCTCACCACCGCCTTGACCAGTCCTTCTACATCCAAGGGTACGAGGGTGCGAAGGTCGAGGACGGCGGCCGAGATGCCCATCTCCTGGAGCTCTGCAGCGGCCGCCAGACACACGTGAACCGCGGCGCTCCAGGCGATGAGGGTTACGTCGGTGCCCTGGCGCACAAGGCGAGCACGCCCAAATGGCAGCACCTCGCCGCCATCGATGGGCACGGGACCGCGGACGGTCCGGTAGAGGCGTTGCGGTTCCACGAACAGCACCGGATCCGGATCCTGGATCGCGGTGCTGAGCAGGTGTCGGGCGTCATCCGGGAACGCAGGACATACGATCTTGATGCCCGGCGTCTGCGTGAACAGCGACTCCACGGAATCCGGGTGAAACTCGGGTGTCCGAACCCCGCCGCCATACGGAGCGCGGATGGTCACCGGCATGTGAAATCGACCGCGCGTGCGAGCTCGATAGCGGGCCAGCTGCGGCCCGATCTGGTGAAAGGCCTGAAAAGTGAACCCGAGGAACTGAATCTCGGCGACTGGGATCATCCCCCCGATTGATAGACCGATCGACGCGCCGACGATCGCGCCTTCGGCGAGTGGCGTGTCGAACACCCGCTCCAGGCCGAAGCGCTCCTGTAGACCCTGGGTGACGCGGAAGACGCCACCGAGGGTCCCGACGTCCATGCCGTAGAGCACCACGCGCTCGTCGCGTTCCATCTCGGCGATGAGCGCCGCTCGAATCGCCTCGAGGATCGACATGTCCTCGCTGACACGGGGCGCCGGATCGGCGGGGCGCGCGGGAACGGCGGTCACGCCGGAGCCTGCGCGGCCGGCCCTAGCGCAGCGTATCGGGGCTCTCCTGCTCGCGTGATCAGCCAAGCCGCGCTGAGGATCAACCCGGCCAGCACCGTCCATCCCAGTTGGTACGACCCAGTTGCCTCCACAAAGAGGCCGAACAGCCACGGCCCCAAAAGAATGCTCGGTTGATTGATGGTGAGCCCCGCGGCGATCGAGCGCGCGCGCAGCCCTGCCGGTGCCGACTCTGCGAGCAGCGTGATCCACACACCGTTCCACCCGACGACGCAGGCGCCGGCGACAACGATCGCGATGAGCATGATGATGAACGGTGAACCCCGTGGCAGCCATGCGATGGTCAGGATTGACGCGGCACCGATGACGCTGACGTAGACCAACGCCAGCTTGCGACTTCCACCCACGAACATGTCGCTGAACCAACCCCAGAAGGGTCTCCCGACTGCGCCGGCGAGCTGCGTCGCTGCCAGGAAAAAGGACGCGAGGACAAGTGGAACTCGCCAGGTCTGATTGAGGAAGAGGACGAGGAAACTGACCAGGCAGTACTGGCCCATCACCAGCATGATCCCGGACGCGCCAACGAACGCGAGATCGCGAGTGAAGAGACTTCGAAAACGCGGGGCGCCGGCTTCGATGACCGGGTATGGGTCCGAGCGCGTGCCCGCGAGGCGGTAGAACACGCCACACAGCACCGCGCCGACGAGCGCAGTGAGGGCTGCCACCGCAATCGCTGCGCGCCATCCCTGATGGATTGCGATCAACGGCAGAGCGAGCGCCGCGATGGCGCCGCCCGCCGGGACGCCGGTCTGCCGGAAGCTCATCACCAGCGCCCGGCGATGGCTGGCGAACTCCAACATCACGGCCGTCGAACCCGCCGGCGTCGGGGTCGCGGCTCCGACACCGACCAGGAGGAGGCCGAACAGCAGGATCCCGTACGACGGCGACAGCAGCGCCGCGAGGGCGAGCAGGCCGGTGGCGAGGCCGCCGTAGAGCAGCACCGAGCGGTCGCCGAAATGATCGACGGCCCAACCCGCGGCGAGGACCCCCATTGCCATGCCGAGGCCGGGGATGCTCGCGAACACGCCGACTTCCGCCAGTGTGAGGTGCAGATCCTGCTTCACGAATGGCACCACGGCGGGATACCCCTGCACGATGATAGAAACGGTGGTCTGTACGGTGACCGCGGCCGCGAGGATCCACCAACGGCGCCCCGAAGGATCGCTCGTCGCCACGAGGTCGGTGGGGTCGAGACTATGCGTACTCACTGTCCAATCAGAGGTGCTCCGCCCGGCGTCGGCCTATTGTCGCGCAAGCCGCCCTTTTCTGGAAGGCCGTTCCACATGGGCTCGACCATGCAGTATGCTGGGCGCGCGTTTACTGGGAGCGTTTGGTGCACACCGCTTGCCATGTGGAGGGTGACCACCGATGACTGCCGACGAGAGGACGACCGACCGCGGGATCTTGTCGGGTATGGGCGACGCCCACCGAAAGTGATCTGGCCCGGAGGCGCGAGCGTCGCCCTGAACCTCGTGCTCAACTACGAGGAGGGTTCCGAGCACTACGCGCACTACGGAGACGCCAAGACCGACGGGCTGGCAGAGCTCGACTGGGCGCTCAGCAAGGAGTATCGCGATTTCGCGATGGAGGCTGTCTACGAGTACGGCAGCCGCGCGGGAGTCTGGCGTCTCCTGAACATGTTCGAGGAATACGGCGTCAAGATCACGTTCTTCGCGTGCGGGATGGCGTTTCAAAAGAATCGAGAGGTCGCCGCCGCCGTGCACAACGGCAATCATGAGCCGTGCTCCCACGGGTATCGCTGGAGCGAGCCCTGGACCATGACCCGCGAGGAGGAGAAAGAGCAGATCCGGCTCGCGGTCGAGGTTATCAAGGAGACGACAGGCGAGCGTCCGCGCGGGTGGTACTGGCGCTACAGTTCGTCCCCCTGGACGCGCGATCTGCTCGTCGAGGAGGGCGGGTTCCTCTACAACTCCGAGTCGTACAACGACGATATCCCGTACTTCGTGGACGTCAGAGGAAAGCAGCACCTGGTGGTTCCCTACAGCCAGACCTACAACGACGTTCGCTTCGTTCTGTCCGAAGGGAGCTACGCGTCACCGGCGGACTTCCTCGACTATTTGAAGCGGGGTCTTGACGAGTTGCGTCGCGAGGGTGTCCGCGGCCATCCGAAGACGATGTCGGTCGGCCTGCATTCGCGGTGGTCGGGGCAGGCGGCTCGAGCGAGCGCGATCCGCGAGTTCATCGAGTACGCGCTCGGCAAGGGCGATGTCTGGTTCGCTCGTCGTGATGAGATCGCACAGTGGTGGATCGACCACAACGAAGAATGGGAACGGTAACGCGCCAGCGTCAGCGCCTGGACATCCGTTGGTCGTAGAGAGCCGGCTTCTGGAAATCCCCATCGTCGAGCATGCCGACGAGCGCGACCAGCCCCGCCGCATACGAATGCTTGCGCAACCCATGGCACGTGCCGACCACCCATTCTGTGAACACGGAGTTGAGCCCATGCCAATTCGGTTTGGCAAAGTGAATCTCGACGACCGGAAGACCGGTGTCATAGATGGCGTGGCAGGTAGCAAGGCCGGACCACGTGAGTCCGGCCGGGTTGACCAGCAGCCCGTCGAGGTCGTCGGTCTTTGTCTGCAGCCAGTCAAGGATGTCGCCCTCGTGATTGGACACACAGACGCCCGCGAGCTCGGTTCCGAGCGCCTCCGCGAGATCGCGGACGCGGCTTTCGAGATCGCTGATCGATCCGGCACCGCCGAAGCGAAGTCGGTCCCGTTTCTCGAGATTCGGCATGTTCGGTCCGTTGATCATCCCGATACGCCAGCGGTGCTCGCCAGAGCGCAGCAGTGCGCGCAGATCAGTCATCGCGTGTCCTCCTCGTTGGTCATGGCCGCTGCCGGGCAGGTGCAAGGGAGTGTTCGTCGTCGGCTGGACCGCACCATAGCTCGCCGGTCGTTGTCCTTGGTGTACGCATGAGCGCGACGGGTTTGCAGATCAGCGTGTTGTGCGCGTCCGGTTCCCTCGGGCTGACACCGTTCCACGAGGAGTCGTTCGCTGAAGGCATCAACCGTCGCCCGAATGTCGTCGCCGCAGACGCTGGCTCCGGAGATATCGGACCCTCGTACCTCGGCTCGGGACACTGGTACAACCCTGAAGCGTGGGAGGAGCACGACCTCGGCTTGATGCTGGAGGGCGCGCGATCGTGCGGCGCGAAGGTGATCGTGGGCTCCGCGGGTGGCGCGGGGCTGGACCAGGCCGTCGATCGTTACTTCGACATCATCGCCAAGGTCGCGCGGAATCGTGGTATGGGCAAGCTGAAGGTCGCACGGATCTATAGCGAGCTCACGCTCGACTGGCTTGCGGAACGCCTCGGGCGCTCGGAATTGCTGGGCGCTCCCTGGCCGTTGACGGCGGAGGTGCTCGCCCAGACCAGCCGAGCCGTTGCGATGGTCGGTGTTGAGCCGTACCTCGAGGCGCTGGATGGGGGCGCCGACGTGATCATCGCTGGGCGATCCTGCGATGACGCGCTGTTCGCCGCGTTTCCCATCTGGAAAGGGATGGACTGGGGCTACTCGCTGCACATGGGGAAGTGCATCGAATGCGGGCCCCTGGTCGCGGAGCCACCGTTGCAGCGCGAGTCGGTGGTGGGGACGGTGTTGGATGACGGGTTTCTGGTTGAGCCCATGCACCCAGGCATGCGTTGCACCGTCGCGTCGGTGGCGGGACATACGCTGTACGAGCGGATGGACCCCTACGAACAAGCAGGGCCAGGCGGAGAATTGGACCTTCATGCCGTCTCCTACCTGCCGGTAACCGACCGGGTGGTGAAGGTGACCGGCTCGCAATGGCTGCCCGCGCGCGAGTACCGCGTCAAGGTCGAGGGATCGGGCCGCGTTGGTGCGTGCCGCGTGGTCATCTTCGCCCTGCGCGATCCCGAGGCCATCGCGCATGTCGACGACATCATTGCCGACATCCGATCCGAAGTACGCGGAGTGATGGGCGAGGGTGGCTGGCAGATCCACTTCAGTGTCTTCGGTCGCGACGCGATCCTTGGCGCGCGCGAGCCGGAACGCGACGCGCCGATTCACGAGATAGCAATCCTCGCCGAGGCGATCGCGGTGGATGAGGCACAGGCAACTCAGATCGCGAAGCTTGTCAAGTACGGATCGCTGCGGGCGCAGTACGGGGGGAGGTTCGGCAAGGGCGGCGGGGCGGCGTTGCCACACGATGAAGTCCTCTCCCCGCAACAGGATTCCTATCGATGGACGATCGATCACCTGGTGACGCTGACCGATCCTATGGAGTGCTGCCACGTCGAGATGGAGATGGTCGGGAGGTGAAGCTCCGCGAAATCGTCACCAGCCTGTCGTCGAAGAACGCGGGCAACTTCCACCTGACCTATGACGTGGGCTTTCCCGACGAGGCGACGTACGTGCGCATCCGCGATGGCCATATCCTCGATGCTGGCAGCGTCGCTGCCGCGTTCGAGATGGAGGAGAGCGAAGTCGTCTCGGTGATCGCATTCGACCCGGGGCGGGTGATCAAGATCAACGTTCGCCGGCAACGCGCCAGCGGGGACCCAGGCGAGACCGATGTCTTTGGCGCGCAGCAGTACGCGCCGCTCCTTGATCTTGAGGTCCCGGATTAGTCGAGCGTCGTCGCCCCCAGGTGACGTTCGAGTGCGAGGGCGACACGTCCGAGCGCGCGATCGCCACCATGGTGGCCGACAACCTGGATGCCAATCGGGAGCGGGTGCGCCCCCGGGAGTGGCACCGAGAACGCCGGATGTCCTGTGAGATTCGTGGGACGTGTGAACCGGATCAGTGCCTCGCGCGCTGCGTCCCCATCGTCGAGCCTTGGCGCGACGCGCGCCGTCGTCGGCAGCAGGATCGCGTCGAAATCGAGCATCGCCAGCTCGAAATCGTCGGTGAGCCGCGACTGCTCGCGTTTCGCCTCCAGGTATGCGCCAGCGGTGACGTTGAGGCCGGCTTCGATGAACGCGAGCACGTCGGCGCCATAGCTCTCGCGATGCTGCGCGAGTCGCTTGCGGTGGTTCGCGACCGCCTCCCCTTGCAGGATCGGCAGGATGGCCGACGCAAACGCTTCGCGAGGGGGAAACTCGATCTCACGGATGTTGTCGCTCACCACAGCCCACGCGGCGGCGGTTGCCTCGTCGAGACCGGATACCCAGCCGCGTGGGATCCCGACGCGCAGGTCCGCCCAGCCAGGGGGCTCGCTGTAGTCCTGGCGCTGTCCCGTCAGCATCTCGTGGGCGCGCAGTGCTGACGCCACGGACAGGGCGAGCGGACCAATCGTGTCGAGTGACTGGCTCACCGGGACGACGCCACGCATATCGACTGACCCGAATGTCGGCTTGAAACCCACAACCCCGCAGAGGCCGGCAGGAATCCGCACGGAGCCACCGGTGTCCGTTCCAACCGCCCAATCGCACATGCGCAACGCGACCGCCACTGCGGAGCCGCCAGACGACCCCCCCGCGAAACGCGACGGGTCAGATGGATTGCGGACAGGGCCGAAGTGCCGGTTCGCGCCGGTCGGCCCAAGTGCCCACTCGTGCAGGTTGGTCTTGCCGATGATAAGACAGCCGGCAGAACGGAGTTGCCGAATCACGGGCGCGTCTGCGCGCGCGGGCGTCTTGTCAAGGACCGTGCTCCCGGCGGTGGTGGGGGTGTCCCGGACATCAATCAGATCTTTCACCGCGACAACAGTGCCGTCGCCGGTTTCCGCCGTCTCACAGATGAATGCGTTCAGCGCAGCATGCTCGCGAATGAGCGCACGCATGCGCTCGACCCGACGGCTCATCGGCGCACGTACCGCCGCACAACGGATCGCCCAATCTCGAGACCGATCTCGGTAGCGTCGAGATCGGGGTGGGATCGGAGCACATCAGCCAGGGTGATCTCGAGCGCCCCGACGCCTCCGATGACGACGACCTCATCTCCACTTCGAGCGTCAGGGATCTCGGTGAGATCCACCCGGCAGTGAGCGAGCGCAGGCATGCCGAGCAGAGGGGCCCTACGACCGCGAATGAGCACGGATCCCACATTCAATCGTGCGAGTCCGTCCTTCTTTCCCATCGAAATGATCCCGATCCGCGTCACACCGCTCAGTGCCACCGCCGTGGGTTCATCGCTCCCTATTGGCACTGGGGCTTTCACCTGGAGCAAGCGGGTGTGCAGGCTCCGCAGCGCCGGCCGCAATGTGGCCTGCAAATGCGTATCGCCGCTCCACGGCAGCCCGTAGACGGCACGGCCTGGGTCGACCGCGTCGAGATGCATGCCTGCGAACGCGGAGAGCACGCGGCTCGAGGCCGCCATGCGCATGCTGTTAGGCGGCAGCGTCGCCACAGCGGTGACGAACCGCTCGAACTGTGCGATGACCGCACCTGGGCGTTCCGGTGTTTCATCCCGCATGAACAAGTGGGTATACGCTCCCATGAGCGATGTCGCATGCGTTGCGACGATCTGAGATGTGACATCGGCGACGGCCGAGGGATTGACCCCCAATCGCTGCAGGCCTGAATCGACCTTGACGAACACCTGCAGGCGGCGGGCCGCGTGGGCGGTGAAAGCACGCAATGACGTTTCGTCGTAGATCGTGCCGATCAACTCGTGCGCCTCCAAAGCCGCCACCATCGCGGCGCTTGGCACGTCGCCCGGGTACACAAGGATTGGTGCTTGCACCCCTGATCGCCGCAGTGCGACGGCGCTCGCCACGCCGTCCACTGCAACCGCGTCGGCGCCTGCCTCGAGCACAACGGGTGCGATCTCGGTGAGCCCGAATCCGTACGCGTCCGCCTTGAGCGCCGCGCACAACCACACGCCGGAGCCGATGTGGTGGCGGATCGCGGCGACGTTGTCCGCCACCGCTCCCACGTCGATCTCAGCGCTGTTTGGACTGGCGTGATCCAACGTGTGTCGCGAAAGCGGTGCGGCGATCACTCGCGGCCGAGTGGTCCGCGATCGTAACGCCAGCTGATCGGACCACGGGCGTCCGCGAGCGCACGTCGGCGCGAGCGTGTTGCCTGTGGGTCGATGGCCCCGCCGCCCAGCACCACTCCGTAAGCGTTCTCCGCCGCCGAGGCGCTCACCTTTCCATCGAGGAGGTCGGCGTGAACCAGCTCGGTGTCGCGCTCGAGGGGATCCCCGTGGCCGCCACCGCCGCTCGTCCAGACGTCCAAGACATCGCCTGGATACAACACAAATTCCATCTTGGACGGGATCTGAACCTCAGAGCCGTCGGCGCGCCGCAGCAACGATCGTGACTGCGCACCGGCTCCGCCGCCGAACAAGCCCCACGGCGCCGTGAGATGTCGCTCCCCGCGGTGGGAAACGCGCGCGGCGCCGCGAAGCACCTCGAACCGCTTCTCGAAGCCGACGCCCCCGCGGAAGCGTCCGACCCCACCCGAGTCGGGACGCAATCGCCAGAAGCCGATCCGGATCGGGAACTCGAGCTCGATCGCCTCGGCGGGAATGTCCTGTGCATTGGACGTATCGGTCTGGATCGAATCGACCCCGTCCTTGGTGGGGCGAGCTCCCATGCCACCCGTGCCGATCTCGGCGGTGACGTACGGATGTCCGTCGCGCGGATCGATACCCCCAATCGACATCACCAGGGGATGACCACTCGACGCCGCCGGGAGCCGCTCTGGGATCGCCCGGTTGAGTGCCCCGAGGAGGCAGTCCACCGTGCGCCGCACCACCACGGCGCGAGCGTTGACCGCAGCCGGAGGTCGGGCATTCACGACGGAGCCTTCGGGCATATGCACCTGAACGGCGCGGTAGCAGCCCGCATTGTTGGGGATGTCCGGATCGATCGCCACCTTGACCACGTAGTAGACGGCGGAGAGCGTCGATGCCGGGACGCAGTTGATCGGACCGCTGACCTGTGGGTCTGTCCCGGTGAAATCCACCAGGACGTCAGAGCCCGACACGGTGACCGCCACGGCGATGCGCACGCGTCGATCCAGCGAGACGCCGTCATTGTCGAGATAGTCTACGAACGAGTATTTCCCGTCCGGGATGCGCTCGATCGCCTTGCGCGTCAACCGCTCCGCCCGATTCAGGAGTTCTTCGAGACCCGCCGCAAAGGCGGCGGCGCCGAGGCGTCCCAGCAGCTCGCGCAAGCGGGTCTTTGCGACGTGACACGCCGCCAACTGCCCATAGATGTCGCCGATCACGACAACCGGGATGCGCACGTTGCGCTCGATCATCGCAATGAGCGTGGCGTTGGGAACACCTGCGTCGTGAAATTTCATCGGGGGAATGCGGAGCCCCTCCTGGTAGATCTCCGTGGCGTCGACCGGCGTCGAGCCGGGACTGCGGCCACCGAAGTCCTGCTGGTGGCTGATGGCCGTGGCGATCGCAACGACCGCACCCTCGTAGAATATCGGCATGCTCATGACGAGGTCGGGAAGATGCGTGCCGCCCTCGAACGGATCATTGAGTACATAGACGTCGCCGTCCTGCATCGTCGCGGGCGGAAAGAGCTCCACGAACTTGCGAACTGCCGGGATGATCATCCCGAGGTGGATCGGCGCGGCCGCCGCTTGAGCGATCTGCTGCCCGGACGGGTCGAAGAGCGCGGCTGACGCGTCCAGAGCTTCCTTGACAATCGCCGAGTGCGAACTCTTGAGCAGGGTCAGTTCCATCTCGTCGGCGATGCTGTCGAGCTTATTGCGCAGCACCTCGAGGCTGATGGCATCGATGGAGGTTGTCATACGCGCTCAGGTGCAGTCGTGGCAGGCGTTGGCGCGCCGGCGGTGATGATGATGTTTCCCGCTGCGTCGACCCATCCTTGCTGTCCAGGGTAGATGACGATCGTGCTGTCGTCCTGGTCGACGAGTGATGGGCCCACGAGCTTCGTGCCTGTCACGAGTTGCTCGCGGCGTGCGACCGGCACCTCGACAAAACCGCCGGATTCGGCAAAGTACGCCGATCGTGACGCGGCACTCGTCAAACCGCGCGGACTCGTCGAAGCCGTCAGTGACACGGTCGGCAGCTCCCACGTCTGTACCACACGAAGATTCAACAACTCCACGGGTGCGAGGCGGTTGGCGTGGCCGTACACACGCTGATGCGCATCGTGGAAGGCGTTCGTGAACGCCTCGAGTGCGTCGGGCTCGGTGAAATCGTTGACTCGGATCTCGAGCGAGTAGGCCTGACCCACGTACCGTCCGTCGACCGAATGACTGGTTACAGTCTCGCCATCGGGAACGTCGTCGGCCGCCATGAGCTGCGCCACTCGGACCTCGAGACGGAGGAAGGCTGCGGCGACGTCGTGAGACGAGGTTCGATCGGCGCGCACGGCGAACGTCTCCACCGCGTCGTGTTCCACAGCTGCGACGAGCAGGCCAAGCGCTGAGAGAACACCGGGGACAGCGGGGACGACCATCGTCCCGATCTCCAGCTCGGCGGCAAGTCTGCCTCCGTGCACCGGGCCGGCACCGCCCAGCAGAACGAGGGCGAAGTCCCGAGGATCGAATCCGCGTTTCAGTGATACCAGGCGGATCGCGTCGGCCATGCGTGAGTTGATGACACGATGGATCCCCTCCGCGGCCTCGATGCCCGGCATGCCGAGGCGGCTGCCAAAGTATTCGAGTGCGGACCGTGCGGCATCGACATCCAATGCGATGCTGCCGCCCGCGAACGACGCCGGATTGAGGTAGCCGAGGATCAGGCTCGCGTCGGTGACGGTTGGTTCAGTGCCACCACGTCCGTAACACACTGGACCCGGGTCTGCTCCGGCGGAGACAGGGCCCACTCGGAAGCTGCCGCCAGGGTCGATCCACCCGATGCTGCCGCCTCCGGCGCCCACGGTCGTCACATCCACCATTGGCACTCGGAGCGGATACGTGTCGATCGTGCCTTCATCGGAGACGAGTGGCCTGCCCGCTTGAATGAGACTCACATCGGCGCTTGTGCCGCCGACGTCAATGGAGATGACGTCCTGGATTCCCGAAAGCGCGCCGGCGTACCGAGCCCCGATAACGCCGGCGGCAGGACCGGAAAGCAGGACGGATACGGGCCGCCGTCCGACAAGCTCCGCCGAAGTGATCCCTCCCCGAGACTGCATGATCTGCAAGGGCGCCTGGATCCCGATCCGGTGCAACTCCGCGGTCAATTCGTCGACATATCCCTCGATCACCGGGCGTACGTATGCGTCGAACGCCGTCACTACGGTCCGCTCGTACTCTCGAAACATGGGATCCACTTCAGAGGAGAGGGAGACGCTCATCTCAGGATCCACCTCACGAATCAGGCGACGGACGGTCTCTTCGTGCTCAGGATTGCGAAAGCTGAAGAGAAGACAGACGGCAATTGCTGTCACACCTTGGTCGTAGAGCGCGCGGACTGCTTGACGGACTGACTCCTCATCCAGCGGCACAACGACGGTTCCGTCTGCGGCAATTCGTTCCGAGACACCGAGACGGCGTCGTCTCGGGGCGAGGAAGACCGGAGTTCTCAGCGTCGATGAAGACGTCGTACAGCCGGGTCCGCTTCAGTCGCCCGATCTCCAGTGTGTCCTGAAACCCCTCGGTCGCCAGGATGCCGGTGACCGCGCCTTTGCGTTCGAGCACCGCGTTGGTGCCGATCGTAGTGCCGTGCACGAAACGCGAGACTTCGTCCGCCGCCGCACCGGCCCGCTCAAGGGCCGCGACGGTTCCGGCATGGACTCCGTCGACCAAGCGGTGCGGCGTGGTCGATACCTTGACGGTGTGATAGCGCCCGGTGGCAGGATCGACGGCCACCACGTCGGTGAAGGTGCCGCCGATGTCTACAGCGACGTAGAACACGCTGCCGCTCTGCGCCAGAGGGGAGAGGGAGACGCCGAGCCGTTGAGCGGAGGTGACAACCGTCGGCCGCCGTCATTACGGTCTTGCCCCCGAACTCCCGCTTGTCAATTTAGGAACCGTATTCTAACATACGGCCCCTGAGACGAAAGGCGAGGCCAGCCTCGATCGGCTGTCTCCTCTGGTTGCATGCGGGAACCCGGGGGTCGTTATGGTTCAAAGCGAACGGGGCGATCGAGGATTCGAGCGCAGGCATCGCACCCCGGAGGGTGGCTTGCGCACCGCGCCAGCTCAAAGGCCGCTGGCGCAAGGATTCGCCGTGAGCGAGAGCTTGACGGTCACTGAATCTGTTGCAAACGAGCCGGCACGGGTGCGGTCGTGATGGGCGACGGTGGACCGCCTGCGCCACCATCCGAGCGTCGCTTCCATATCGATGTCACCGATACGCTCGATCGCTACGGGATTCTCGGCGCCTGGCTGCTGATAATCGTCCTGTTCGCGATCCTGGAACCGACCACATTCTTCACCGTCGCAAATTTCGAGACGGTCTTCGGGTCTCAGGCGGTGTTGCTGATTCTCGCCCTCGCACTTCTCATACCTCTGACAGTCGGCGAGTTTGACCTCTCGGTCACGGGAGCGATGAGCGTCTCAGCGGTGCTGATCGGCTACCTTAACGTGCAACACGACTGGGCGATCGTACCTGCTGTTCTGGTGGCACTCGCGCCGGGCGTGGTCATCGGTCTTATCAATACCTTCTTCGTGATGGTAGTCGGTGTCCAATCGATCGTCGTGACCCTCGGCTCGGGCACCCTCTGGATGGGCGTGGCCTACGGCATCGAACCGAGCAACGTGGCGGGCATATCGCCCGGGCTGGTCAACGTAACCGCCACCAACATCGTCGGGCTACCACTGGCGTTCTGGTACGGGCTGATCCTGACTTTGCTGGCCTGGTATGTGTACTCGTTCACACCGCTCGGGCGATATCTCCATTTTGTGGGCGCGAATCGCCAGGTCTCGCGAATGTCAGGGATCCCCGTTACGTCCATCCGCGCAGGGTCGTTGATGGTGTCCGCGATCGTCAGCTCGTTGTCTGGGGTGATTCTGGTTGGGACTCTCGCGAGCTCCTCGCCGAGCGACTCGGCTGCGTTTCTTCTCCCCGCCTTTGCTGCGGTGTTTCTCGGTGCGACGGCGATCACACCCGGCAGATTCAACCCGTGGGGAACGTTCATCGCCGTGTTCTTCCTCATCACCGGCATCACAGGGCTCGAGCTCTTCGGATTAAGCGGGGTGGGTGGAGAACGTCTTCTACGGTGCGTCGCTTGTTCTTGCCGTTGCACTGTCACGGCTCGCGGCGCGGCGTCGGGGCACAGAGTGAGGCGCGTGCCGATGTGAGGACCCCCACCGGACGGCGATCGCCCGTCGGACCAGTTGTCAGCAACAACAACAGGCATCAATTTGGAGGAGGCACACATGCGCGTAACCCGGACAGGCTCAGTCCGAGCGGGAGTTCTACTGACGAGCCTCAGCTTGGCATTGGCGGTTGCAGCGTGCGGGTCTTCGTCGACTGCCCACATCCGGCCGGCGGTAACTCGTCCGCCGCCGCCGCCGCGGCCGCGAAGGCTGATGCTCTGGTAGTGGCTGAGAGGGGATCGGCGCAGTTCCCCACGACGATCACGCCGTTCAACGCTTCCGCCGCCCGCGGTAAGAAGGTCTGGTGGATCAGCAACCTCGCGTCAAACTCATTCACCACGCTGATCTACAACCCGTTCGTCCAGGCGATGGCGCTCGAGAATGTCAGCGTTCACCTCTGTGACGGTCAGGGCTCCGCAAGCGTCGAGAGCCGCTGCATCGAGGAAGCGATCGTCGCTCACCCCGATCAGATCTTCATCCAGGACCTCTGCGATTGCCTCGGTCCAAAAGGCCATCAATGACGCCCACACGGCGAAGTGCCAGTGACCGAATGGGCCAATGACAACGCCGGCACGGGCCCCGCGCCCGGTGATGTCGCGGAGACCACGTACTGCTACTCGTGCGCGGGCAAGGACATCGTCGATGACGTCGTGGCCCTCTCGAAAGGGCAGCGTCGACGCAACGATCATCACCAGTTCGGACGTCCCGGTTTCCGCATCTGAAACACAGGCGATCGAGGCTGAGTTCACGCAAGATCTGCCCGGCGACCTGCAAATTCCAAACCGAGGACGTGCTGATCGCGAACTGGACCACGGGCCTTCCGGTCATGGCACGCACGATCGTGGCCAATCCAAGCGTCAACTGGATCATCCCGATGTTCGACCCCGAGACCACCTTCCTCGACCCCGCAATCATCTCGGCCAACGCCGCAGGCCGCGTGCACGTGGCCAGCTACAACGCGACCAGTGGCGCAGTGCAACAGTTGCAGATGCCGAACAATCCGTTGTGGGTGGACGTGGGCTCATCCCTCACATGGAGCGGATATGCGTGCGCAGATATGGTGTTTCGCGTCCTGGCGGGCGTGGCTCCTCTCAGCGACACCGCCGAGAGCATCCCGATCCGCGACTTTGACCGTACCAACGCCAGCAGCGTCAACTTCTCGGCGCCGGACAGCACATGGTACGGGACGACCAACTTCATCGCCGACTACAAGACGGCGTGGGGAGTCTCCTAAGCTCCGAAACACTCGTGGAGCAATAGAAAGGGGCCGGCCCAGCGTGGCCGGCCCCTTTCTCATGTTGGCTGCGTTCAGACCGCGGCCGGGATCTCGAGATCGATCAGGGGCGCCCACATCTGGGAGCCGAACACCGAGCGGTCGCCGAAGTCGCCCGACGAGATGTCGCGGATCATCGTGAACTTGATCACGCGGCCTGCATCGTACTGGTGCACGGAGAGGATGCGATCGATCGGAACTTTGAAGAGCGCGGCCATTCGCTCTTTGGTGATCACCTCGGAGTTGCAGACGTGACGGTACGATTCGTCGTCCCCGAAGATCACGTCGAAGGTGATGAGGTACGGCCCGGCGTTCTTGCTGAACAGATACTGGACGAGATCGATCAACCGTGTCGCCGGTGCCGTGGCTATGGTCATCCGCGGACCTCCTGATGTTCGATGGGGAAGAGGCCGGTGAGGTCCGAAGCCTGTTCCAGCTCGGCGACGTGCAGCACACTGAACCGGTACACCGGCCCGGTGTCGTTGACGAGCGGGGAGAAGGGGAATGCGACGTGCGCGGTGCGCGTCTTGGCGCCGCTGTAGGGGAAGCCGATCATCCGCGCCTCCAGGAGCGCGGCGACATCGTGGGCGACCTCGAGGCTGGGAGCCAGGACTTCGGCAAGGACGCCGAGCTCGTGGATGAGGCGCATCGCGCTCCGGCTCCATCGCGCCCATGACGCCGTCGCGACCGTAGAGGATCCACGTGATCGTCGGCGCCGGTGTCCGCGCCGGCGATGTCCATCGTCTGCCTGGTGCAGCCCGTCGGTGTACTCGTCGATCTGCTGAATCAGGTAGGGGTCGCGGATACCTCCGAGCACGAAGGAACGAAAGCCGACCCGCTCGGCTCCTTCGAATCGGAGCGTCGGGATCGCATGCTCGTGGAACTTCGTGCCCCGGATGATCGTGGACCGCCGGTCGGTGGCCTCGAATGTCACCTCCGAAAAATCGAGCACGCCACTGGGCTCTCCCTGCAGGTACGGATGCTCGACCTCGTACACCATGTGCGCCGCTACCGAAAACGGCGTCACCTTCCGCTCCGGGTTCGGTGCGAGGATCTCCGCTCCGGTGTCGCGCACGATCGCCATCAGGCAGTCGCGCCCCGTCGGTGGGACCGCGCTCATCGCGCCGCATTCGAGGATCTTGCCGACGTGCAGCGCTAGACCTGGGTCGAGGCCGGCACGCGTCGGGAATGCGGCGAAGATCGCACTGTCACACGCGCGGCCGGCGAGCACGACATCGGCGCCGTCGTCGAGCGCCTGGATGAAAGGCTCCATGCCCATCTGGGCGACCAACCGTTCGCAGCTCTCGAGGCGCTCCTCGGTCAATTCGGGCACGCCGGGCATGGGCTCCACCTTGCCGGCCGCAGGCGGCCGCGCAGGTAGGCCTTGTCCTGCTCGGCGTGGATGACCGCCAGCTTGAAGGTGAGATGTCTCCTCACGCGCGATCTCTTCGATGATCGCGCGTGCCCAGGCGACGTGGATATCGGCGCCGGCCCCGCCGCCTGTGCCGATGAGCACCGGAATCCTGTTCGGCACTCCGGCGAGGAGGAGCAAGCCGGATATCCCGCTTCATCGTCGCGCGCGAGTGGTATGGCCTGCCGCTGCCGAGGTAGTACGGCCCCATGTCGGTCGACCCCGAGTCAGCCCCGATGACGTCGATGCCGCCTTCGACTGCTCGTTGCAAGGCTTTCGGCGTTGACACCGTATCCGAGCGACCCGCCAGGACTGAGGACACGAATCTCGGGTGTCATGCTGGTTTCAAGCGCCGAAACGGGACGGACCTTGAGGCGTTCGCCGAGCCCGGTCAGGGCGTCGAACAGCGTCTGGGGCATCGGAATGCCAAGGCGGAGGCGGTGAGCGTACGTGCACCAGCCAAGCTCGCCCGGGAACGAACACCTCGCCGCTCGGGTCGGAAGGAGGCACTGCGTGGATCTGGCTGCAGAGCGTCTCGACCGCAGCGACGAACGCAGCGCGCTCGATGAAGAAGGATGGATTGATGGCCATCAGGAAATGGCCGACGCCGCCTGCCGCGTCGCGATGGCAGTGGGAGTTGGCTCGCAATCGGGGATCCGCTCAGCGCGGCGGACAGCACCTCCGATGCGACTGACAGCGCATACCCTTTCTGGCGACCGATTGCGACCAGGGCACCGGACTGCAGGGCCTCGCTGGGATCGGTGGTGGGCAGCCCCATGCTGTTCAGCGCCAGTCCGGGTGCGAGCGCTCGCCCGGCGAGCAGTGCGAGTGCAGCGGTCCCGAACGGCGCCTCGGTGAGCGCGATGTCGATGACGATCGGTTTTCGCCCGGTCGCCCGCGGCACCGCGACCGAATACGGGTTGTTGCCGACCACCGCACGACTCGCGCCCGGCGGGGCGATCTGCGGCAGGGAGTTCGTGGTGACGAACCCGATGCTTCCCCGCTCTGCGGCTCTCAGCGCAAAGGCTGCCGCCATGCCGAAGTGATGGCTATTACGAACGACGACTGCCCCAACGCCCAGCCTGCTGGCGATGTCGATCGCCATGTCCATACCCATGAGCGCCGGTCGGTACCCGTAGCCGCCGTCCGCATCGACCAGTGCCGTTGCCCCCGTCTGGCTGAGCACGCGCACGAACGGTTGACAATTGATATCGCCTGCGGCGATCGAGTCGGCGTACTGCATGAGCCGGAACGCGCCGTGGGTGCCGACTCCACGCAGGTCGGCGAGCACAAGACACGACGCCGCGGCGTCAGCGTCGTCCGGCTCGAGCCCGGCTGCGGTGAGAATGTCGCCGGCGAACCGACGCAAGGCTCGCGACGAGACACGCGGTTGCGAGTCCTCGTCCGCTTCGCTCCCCGTGGGGAGGCAGTCCC
Source organism: Candidatus Dormiibacterota bacterium (assembly GCA_963768105.1). Lineage (GTDB taxonomy): Bacteria > Chloroflexota > Dormibacteria > Aeolococcales > Aeolococcaceae > Palsa-851. Next base: position 289,708 of record CAVYGR010000003.1, read on the forward strand.
AATAGGTGTTCAATGATGGTGCTCTCACGCGTGCGTCAGCTGAATCCGTAGACCCGACGGGCAGCCTCCGGGGTGACGTAGCCGTACTCGATGTCTCGCTCGATCAATTTCCGATCGCGTTCCGCCGCAAGTCCGTACCCACCCCCGCCTGGCGTCGCCATGGTGACGACCTCTCCCGGATGCACCTCGGTGCGCGATTTCGGCTCGATCGGTTCGCCAGAGGTCCGCATGAGCACGTTCGGAGTCCCGGCGAGGCCACCGAAGAGTCCAAGTGGTGGATGCTCGACGCGGTCGGTCATCATCGAGAGAACCGCGGGACTGTCGCCGCGCAGCTGTATTGAGGTGGCGACGCCGAGACCTCCCCTGAACTTTCCGGCGCCGCCAGAAGTCGGGAATCAAGGCGCGCTGCCTGAAGAGCAGGGGCGTGTTCGAACTCGACGATCTCCGCCGCGGTGGTGCCCGCGTTGGACGGCCACGGAGCAGCCGACAGACCGTCACGGGAGACCTGGGCGCCCATGCCGCCGGACAAGCAGGAACGCCGAACCAAACTTACGACCGTCGGGCCAGAGACCGCTGAAAACGAAACGCGGGCACGGTGAACCGCTGTCAGCCAGGACGCGGTCGGGCACGACCTTGGCAAGGGCACCGAAGACCACGGCCGACAGATAATGGCCGATGATCTGCCGGGAGGCTACCGCAGCGGGATATTTGCAGTTGACGATAGTGCCTTCCGGCGCGGTCATCCGAATCGGCCGATATGAGCCCTGGTTGTTGGGGACATCCGGGCAGAGCGCGCACTTCACCGGGTACACGCTCATTGCATACGAGTGGTTGTACGAGTCATTGATCGCCCAGTTGGTCTGCTCTGCGGAACCGGTCCAGTCGATGTGCATCTCGTCGCCCTCCACAGTTACCGCGGCGCGCAGCAACAATGGGCGATCGATGCCGTCGATCTCGATCTCGTTCACGTACGTACCGTCTTTGATGTCCCCGATCGCTGCCCGCATCGCCGCCTCGGAGCGGCGCTGGATCTCATCGAAGATTGGCTTGGGATCGTCGACGCCGAGCTCGTCGAGCAGTTCATTGAGCCGGCGCTCCCCGACCTCCATGGTGGCGAGCTGCGCATAGATGTCGCCGCGCACCTGCTCCGGGAGGCGAACGTTGCCCATGATCACCCGCAGAAGCATCGCGTCGAATTTGCCATCGACAGCGACCTTCCCAAGCGGGATGCGCAAGCCCTCCTCGAAGAGTTCGTGGCAATCGGCGGACCAGATCGCGCCGCCGATGTCTGCCCAGTGGCCGATGCATCCGAAGTACGCGACGATGCGGCCGTTCCGAAACACTGGTCGCACCATGGTGACGTCGGGGAGATGTCCTGTACCAAGCCATGGGTCGTTCGTGCCCACCACGTCTCCCGGTCGCCAGGTCTCGGCGGGGAATCGATCGAGGGCGGCCCGAAGGGTTCGTGGCAGTGTCCCCACAAATGACGGCATGCTGCGCTGCGATTGCGTCACCGAACCGCCGTCGCCATCGAGGAGGACGACGCCGAAGTCGAATGCCTCTCGAATGATCGGGGAGAAGCATGTGCGAATCAGGGTGACTTCGGCTTCGTCGGTAACGGCCTGCAGGCGCCCCCAGGCGATTTCCAGCGTGACCGGATCAAGTGTCGGGCGCGTCTCAACGGCGCTCATGCGGTCATCAGCGGCATGCCATTGGTCGAAACCAGCGCCATGTAGTCGGCATACAAGGCTGTGGTGATCTCCCCCGCGATCCCCGAGCCGATGGTCCGGCCTTCGACCTCGATCACGGGCGCAAGCTCAGTGCCTGTGCCGGTGAGGAACACCTCGTCGGCGTTGATGATCTCGGTGACCGTCAGATCGCGCTCGACAACCGACAACTTGCGTCGCCGCGCCAGATCGATCACCGTCCGTCGCGTGATCCCGGGCAGGCAGGATTTTGTGTACGGCGTCAGCAACTCCCCGTCCTTGACCAGGAAGGCATTGGCCGCGCTCGCCTCGGCGAGGAATCCCTGCGAGTCGAGCATGAGCGCGTCGTCCACACCGCGCCTGATGGCGTCGAGACGGGCGAGCAGATTGTTCCCGTAGTTGAGACTCTTCACGCGCGCATCGATCGCATCGCTGTTGACCTGGCGCACGCTCGAGATGACAACGCGCTGACCCTTCATGTTCGCCGGGGCGATCGAACCACCGACGAAAATGATGTTGGGTCCGCCGGTGGAGAAACGTGGATCAAGGCGAGGCGGGATCCGGTTGCCGCGTGTGACGATGGGACGGAAATGGAATCCATCTGAGACGCCGTTGGCCCGCAGCCACTCCAGGATGGCGTCTGTCAACGAGGCCGGGGTCATCCCGATCGAGATCTCGAAGGCATTCGCTGAACTCGAACAAACGCTTGATGTGGTGCTGTAGATGGAGCACGCGTCCGCCGTATACGCGGATACCTTCAAAGACGCCGTCGGCGAAGTTCAGCCCGCTGTCGAACACCGAGATGACCGCCTCGTGGCTGGGAACCAACTCGCCGTTGACGTAGACGAGAAGGTCCCTGGAGGAGTTGGTGGGCGTGGAGTGGGCGGGGCTCAGTGTCGTCACAGTTACGATTCCTCCTGGTAGGACTGTCTCTCGGGCAACGAAATGATCACGTTGGCGAGCTCATCAACCTCCCATCCCGCTCCGGGGCCGATGACGATCGTGGACTCACGTTCCTCGATGAGAGCTGGCCCGTTGCCTCGGGTCCCAGGCGCGAGCCGATAGCGATCGTACGCGATGCTAAGGGCATAGTCTGCAACCTCTGGGAAGTAGACCAGACGCCGGCCACGTGCGGCCTCCTCGGATCACTCCAATGGGAATGCGACGTCTAACGCATCCCGTTCGATTGTCGCGGTCAGACGCCAGTGCAGCGTCTCAACAGGAAAGTCATCCAGATGGCCGCCGTAGCGCTGCTCATAGGCCAGGTCGAATGCAGCGCGGAGCTCTGGCTCAACCGTCGCTCCGAACTCTCCATCCGGCAAGGCGACCGGGACTTCGTACCCCTGGCCCGCATAGCGCATGTCGACGCGTCGCCTGATGGTCATCGATGCTGCGTTCGCTCCGGCGCGCTGCAGCAGTTCGCGCGCCTGCGCTTCCATGTCCGCGAACCGGCTCTGCACCTGATCCCATTTGAGATTGCCCATGCGGCCCACCAGGGTCCGAGACAGATCGACCGAAAAGGGAGAAACCAGGAACCCCAGTGCGGAGGCGACACCGGCAGCCGGCGGGCACAGCACCCGCCTGACGCCGAGGATTCGCGCGACTTCGTACGCATGCACGGGGCCGGCGCCACCGAATGCCACGAGCGTGAATGCTCGCGGGTCGTGTCCTCGCTCCACCACATTGGTGCGGATCGCCAGCGCCATCTGGTGATTGACGATGTCGAAGATGCCGCGCGCGCACAGCTCGGTGTCGATCCCGAGTCTCGCGCCGAGCTCCGCAAGAGCGGAATCCGCTCGCTCCGGATAGAGCATCATCGCGCCACCGAGGAAGTACTCGGGATTGAGGTAGCCAAGGTGGAGATCGGCGTCGGTCACCGTTGCCTCGACGCCCTTGCCGTAGCAGGCCGGGCCGGGATCGGCCCCAGCGCTCCGCGGCCCGACCTTGAGGAGCCCGAGTGAATCGGGGTGGCCGATCGAACCGCCCCCCGTTCCAATCTCGGTGATCTCGATGGTGGGCAGCTTCAGCGGCAAGCCGCTGCCGCGCTTGAGCCGGGCGACACGAGCCACCTCCATCTCTGGGACGTGCAGCGGGACGCCACCCTCGATCAAGCTGACCTTTGCAGTCGTTCCACCCATGTCGAACGAGATCAAATCGTGGAGCCCGCGACGGCCGCCGAGGAACGCGGCGGCCATGACGCCGCCAGCAGGGCCGGACTCGACGAGTTGAATAGCCAGATCGGTGGCCAGCGCCGCCGATGTGACGCCACCCTGCGAGAGCATTACGAAGAGCCGCTGACTGGCACCCATGTCATCGAATCCGGTTTCGAGGTGCGCCATATACTGGCGGACAAGCGGACGGACGAACGCATTGGCCGCGGCGGTGCACGATCGCTCGTACTCCCGCCACTCGGGGGCGATGTCAGACGAGAGCGTCACGTCGATACTGCTCGCATCGGCGAGGAAGATCCGCGCCAGCTGTTGCTCGTGACTGGGATTCGCATACGAGTGGAGCAGGCAGATCGCGACGCTCTCGATGCCCATTGCAACCAGCCGCGCCACCAACGCGTGTGCTGCGCTCTCGTCGAGCGGCTCAAGCTCCGACCCGTCTGCGAGCATCCGCTCGGCGATCTCGAAACGAAGCGGTCGAGGGATGAGAGGCTCGGGTCGCTCCAGGGCGAGATCGTAGAGGTCGTACCGCGCCTCCCTGCCGATCTCGAGCACATCGGCGAAGCCGGTGGTCGTCACGAGGGCCGTCCTAGAGCCACGCCGCTCGATGATGCTGTTGGCGACAAGGGTCGTGCCGTGGATGATCCGTGTCACGGAAGGCAGCTCGAGCCCACTCCGCTCCGCAAACGCCCGGAGTCCATCGAGCACCCCTTCGGAAGGGTCGGCCGGGGTGGTCAGGTGTTTAAAGACGGACACGACTCCGGTTTCATCGATTGCCACGAAATCCGTAAATGTCCCGCCCACGTCGATGCCGACCGAATGCACTGCCTTACCTCACCTCCGAGAGTTGCGGCGCCGGTTGCGCCAGGTCGTATGCCACCTCCCCGAGGATCGCCACTGCGTCCCGCACGTTGTCGTCCGTCACCTCGTGACAGGTCATGATCTTGAATACGTGCGGCTCGCGGAGCGCGACAAGCAAACCGCGCTCTTCGGCGGCATGGACGTAGTCAGCGGCCAGGCGTCCCGACGGAGCGGTCGAAACCTTGACAAGGTTGGTCTCCGGCGTGTTCACGCTCAGCCCGGGGAGGCCACGAAGGCCCTCAGCGATCATCCGCGCCCGATGATGATCGTCAGCCAGCCGGTCGACCATATTCTCGAACGCATACAGCGCGGCGGCCGCGAAGATGCCCCCGCGGTGCATGCCAGAAGCACCGAGCCATCGCAATCCCTTAGTGCGAGCTGCCTCGATGTCCGCAGCGCTGCCACAGAAGAGAGCGCCGACGGGACAACCAAGTCCCTTGCTGACACTGATCGTCACGGTGTCGACGTGCTGCGTGAAATCGATGAGCGGACGGCCGGATGCGACCGAGGCGTTGTGGAGACGCGCCCCGTCCATGTGTACTCTGCACGCGTTGGCGTGCGCCAACTGCGCGAGGGCACCGATGTCCTCCGGAGAAGTGATCGTGCCGCCGTGGTCGTTGTGCGGATTCTCGATGCCGATGAGCGACGGGTGCGAGGAGGCAGGACCGCGCCACCAGTGCAGCAATTCCTCGACGCGCGCCAGTGGCATTGCGCCACGGTCGGTCTCGATGAGGCGCGGAAAGAGCGAGCAGATCGACGCGAGGTTCCAGCCCTCGATCCAGACGAGGTGCATGTCGGCATCGAGGATCACTTGGTCGCCGCGATTAGTCCCGACCAGCAGCGCAAGCAGGTTGGAGATGCTGGCCGTGAAAACAAAAAGGCTCGCTTCCTTGCCGGTGAGTTCTGCCGCCGTGCGCTCGAGACGGGCGACGTTCGGGTCCTGCCCTTTCTGGGCCCATCCGATCTCGGCTGCCTCCATTGCCATCCACATCGCCGGCGTGGGGCGAGTGACGACTTCAGACCTGAGGTCGATCTGGTGGTTGATGGCATATCCCCTAGGGAGTAAAATCTTGGAATCGCATTCTACTAAAAGTCAGCCACGATGGCCGGATGAGCCGATTTTCGCTTCAGTCCGACATCATCGGGAGGAGGACGCATGGCCACGGCCAGTGTGCGCGGCGTCAATCTCTGGTATGACCTGGTAGGGAGCGGCGAGGTGGTGGCGCACATCCACGGCGCCGCATTCGGTCATCAGAACTTCGAGACCATCACGCCGCTCCTGTCGCCGCACTATCAAATCCTCGAGATCGATCTCCGCGGGTACGGACAGTCGGATCGACCGGAATCCGGCTACTCCATGAAGGCGTGGAGTGATGACCTTGCCGCGCTGCTCGACCACCTCGGATTCGACCGCGTTCATCTGCACGGCACATCGATGGGGTCGATGGTGGCCCAGCAGTTTGCCATCGACCACGGCGAGCGGTTGAACAGCCTGATCCTCAGCTGCGGTGCCGCCAAGCTCGACGCGGTTGGATGGATGACCTTCGAAGTCTGGATCCGCATCCTCGAGAAATGCGGGTTCGAGGACGACACCATCGCGATGCTGCTCGCGCAGCAGGGCTTCACCCGCGATTACCTCGACAGCCCCGCCGGTGCCGAGGTAGTGCCGACCATTCGGCGGGTGACGTCGGAGGCTTGCACGCCGGCCGTTTTCATCGCTGCGTGCAAAGCGATGCAGCAGATAGACTACGTCGCCGACCTTCATCGAATCACGGTACCCACATTGGTGGTCACCGGTGACCTCGACCAGATGACGCCGATCGACCCGGGTCCTCGCGGTGCCGGCTCGCGCAAGATCGCCGAGTTGATACCCAACTCAGAGTTGGTGGTGCTGTCGGGCGCTGGGCACACTCACCTCTTTCAGCAGCCCGATGAGACCGTCAGGGTCATCGAGACGTTTCTCCAGCGCGTGTCCTGACCGGCGTTGGGGAGGTCAAGGCAATGGTCCCGCGATGGCCCCTGGCCCGCCCAACACGAGAACCAGTGATCACGGCACCAGCGTTCTGCGTTGGGTGCGCATCCGGCGGCGGCCCCGCCAACGGGCTGAAGCCGTCAACGACCGAAGAATCTGGCGAGCGCCTCCAGGTCCATGCCAGCGCCGAGACCAAGGCTAAGCGCGATCCGAGCCTTGAGGCCGCTCAAATATTCCGCGAAGATGGCTCCGGCATTCCGCCACGTGACGCTACCCCCGGGAAACGCATAGGCAGGTCTTGCGCGCCCAGTGAGGCAGCGTGACGTCATGACCACCGGAATCCCCGCAGCGATCGCGTCTGCACACGCGGCAAGAAGATCAGGTGGCGTGTTCCCTGTACCGGCTCCCTCGACGACGAAGCCTCGCGCACCATTGGCCTGCGCCAGGCGGACGAGCGTCCCATCGACGCCGACGTAAGTCTGGATCAACGGAATCGGCTCGGCAGCTTGCGTGGTCTTGATTCGGCGGGCGACTGTTCTGTTGCGCCGCACCGTCAATGTTCCATCGTCGATCCGCCCCAACGGTCCGAAGTTCGGACTCTGAAAGGCGGCATACGCCGAGGGGCTTATTTTCGTGACGTCGTCCGCGGCATGCACTTCTCCAGCCATCACCACGAGCACCCCCTGACCGACGAGTTGTGGGGAGACGGCGCAGCGAACCGCATCGCGAATATTCACCGGCCCCTCGTAGCCATCCTCATCAGCGTTGCGCATGGCTCCCACGACGACCACTGGTTTGGTGGACTCGATAATGAGGTCAAGCGCGTAGCTCGTCTCTTCAATGTTGTCCGTGCCCTGTACAAGTACAGCGCCGTCAATGTCGGGCCGGCGTAGTGACTGCTCGAGGATCGCTGCGAGCTCGATGATCTGCGTGAAGGTGATGTGCGTCGCCGGCACCCGGCCCCAGTCGATGATGTCAACGTCGGCGATTTCGTCGAGCCCGCGGGTGCGTTCCAGGATGCCCCTCGCATCGAGCGTGGGCACGGCGCCACCAAGGGTCGGGTCGATGCGCATCGCTATGGTTCCACCGGTGAAGACCATGACAACGCGCCCATTGGCTGGCGGGATGGTCACGGAGAACGAGTCTAAGCGAGCCGCGCTCGTGGTGGGGGATCAACGCTCCTCTCTCGGCATGCCAGCCTTCCATACACTCGCGCGGCCGGCTCGACGTGCCGGTGAACGATGCCGGCAGCTATAAGGGTGGGACGATCGAGGATCCGTCCCTGGATGACCTCCGCGAGGTGATCGAGGTGCATCCATCAGCGTTTCTAGACATGTGCCGTCTGACGACGCCCTTGGTGCTGGCATCCTCCGTCGGAAGCGTCATCAACGTCGCGTCCATCTATGTGGTGGTCGCATCCCGCGGCCCGAAACGGCAGCCGACAACGCAACGAAGGGTGCCATCGTCACCCTCACCCGCGAACTGGCGGCCCATTGGGAATTCATGACCGCTCCACGGGGGTATCGACTTCGCGACCCCATTCAGCCCACGAACCGTCGTAAACGCGAACCTGTTCGCGCCCGAGCAGATGAGCGAGGACAAACCAGGTGGTGGCCGCCCGTCCACCAATCGTGCAGTACGTGATGAACTCGTCACGACCGTCGAGGTCGATGGATGAGAAGACGCTACGGAGCTCTTCGGAGGGTCGGAAAGACCCGTCCTCGTTGTAGAGGCCGTCGATGGGCTGATGGACAGCTGAGGGTATGTGCCCGGCACGCCCGTTCGGCTCGGCGGCACCCGACGGCCAGAACCGTTCTCCCCTGAACTCAGCTTCCGTGCGTACGTCGACCAGCGTCGTTCCTGGGACCGCGATGGCTCGTTGTACGTCCAATCGATCTGCGCGAATCCGCTGGTCCTGGTCACGCAGGCGGTAGAGAACATTGGTCGGCGTGGTCACCGTGGTGCTCCAGGGATGACCATTTGCTCGCCATGCTTCACGCGAGCAGTTGAGGATGCGCATATCTTTGTGGCCGTATAGCTGCATGAGCCAGAAGCCCATCGCGGGCGCGTATCCGTAGAAGACCACCGTCGAATCCGAGTCGATCCCCGAGCGAGCGAGCAGCTCTTCAAACGCGGCGATGTCGACCAGCCGGAAGTCGGCATCCTTGATGTCTTGGTAGACATTCCACAACATAGCCCGGTCGATGTGGCCACCGTCGTATGCGGCCCGGCTCACGTCGACCTCGACCACTCGCAGGTTCGGGTCGCCCACGTGCTGCGCGAGCCACCATGGATCGACAAGCCTGTCCGCACTACCCACCGACCCCTGGATATGTGATCTGGTCTCAAGCTTGGGCATCCGTCTTCTCCTCATGATTCAACATCATCGGAGGTTTTACGACTTCACCGTTGCAGGAACCTTGCGAAAACCTTGGCATCGCGGGCACGACGGCGTGGCGATTCCAGCAACCGCATCGATCTTGCTTGTTCGTCGGCGCAAGCTGGCCGAACCCATCGCGATCACAATGGCACGGCGGCCGGGTCGGGGAGAACTGTTCGGCGTCGAAACTACTCTTCCCGAGCGACTGGAAGACCCCATGCGCACCTCAACCGAGTCCCAACGGAGTCCCAACGCGGGTGCCTTTGCGTGCCTCTTGGTGCCCTCAGCGATGGGATTCTGAATACGCGGTGCCCGCCTGTGCCTCTCGTGGCACCCCCCACCCGAGACCTGTCCGGCTGACCACACGATCGTCGAGGGATCTCGCCCACCACCCTCGCATCTGCGCCGGACCGCGTCGTGAATCCGGCGCGTCTCAGCTACTCGCCGGAACGACGTGTTGTACTTCGGCGAACGCTGCGGCCAGGCGCGCCGATCGAGCCTGCCGGCGCCGCCCAACACGATAGGAGTCGTCAGAGACGCCGCGCCATCATGTCGGTTTCGCTCTGAGGGGTCGACCGTACGCCCTGCCCTGTCACTCACTCGTCTGTGGGCGCACCGATCGCAAAGGCAAGACCTGACGGATTGCCTGCTCTCTCGCTTGGGTCCGAGAACATGGATAATCCCCGTTCAGTCGGAAGCACATAACATGTAAAGCCCACCCCAGGGCCGTAGCGATGCCATGAGTTGTCGTGCCAGCTAATCGGGAGTGGTCTGTCGCTCTCAGTTGGATGTCGAACACAAGGGTCGCCAGGTTGAACGAGGATCACCAACTCGTCGTGGCGGACATTCAGCAACCGCCAGCCACCGCACGCCGTCTGGCGGGCTTGGTAATGCCGGGTCTCTCCAACGCGCACTCAGATTGCTTTCATCGAGCACGGCGTGGACGCACCACTGGGGGCGGTGGAACGTTCTGGACGTGGCGTGAGCAGAATGCAGCGCAGCTCAACCCCGAGACGTACAACCCGCTGGCGAGGGCGACATTCGCAGAGATGCTTCGACGATCACGCAATGTTCATATTGTGAACGTGGGTTCGACCTCCGGGTTCGAGGTGTACCCGGGAGGTAGTTGTTACGCAGGAACCAAGCACGCCGTACGCGCCATCACGCGGACTCTCCGTCTCGAGCTAGTGGGAGAACCGATCCGGGTCACCGAGATCGCGCCAGGCTTGACGACCACAGAGTTCTACGAGGCGCGATTCGGAGAGGATCACGAGCGGGCACGCAAGGTCTTCGACGGTGTGCAGCCGTTGACCAGTGGGGACGTCGCGGAATGCATTCGCTGGGATGTCTTGCGACCGACGCACGTGAATATCGATGAGCTCGTCGTCCGACCGCTCGCTCAGGCCACGGCGACGGTCATGCACCGCCCAGAGGAGTCCGAAGGTGGAGCGTTGTGAGCCAGCGCCACGGTCCCACAACGGCGCTGAGGCGCGCCAATCGGCCATGACCGACGCCTCTCCGAAACCAGACGTCTTCGTCGCGCTGGGAGCGCGTCGCTATCGAGTAGATCGAACGTGGGCGCAGCCTCCACCCGGCTTCCGGCACGATGGCGTCAGCCAGGTCGCGGTGGACTTGCAGGACCGCGTCTACATCTTCCAGCGGGGCGATCCGCCGGTCGTGGTTTTCGACGAAACCGGAGCGTTCGTCGGGGGGTGGGGGACAGGCGTCATCGCGGACGCCCACGGCATTTTCATCACGATCCACGACGAAGTCATCCTCGTCGATCGCGATGGGCACCGGGTCCTCGGGTTCGACGTCGCAGGGCGCGAGCTGTGGGCCATCGGTGATCCGACTCGACCGAAGCTGCAGGCACCCTTCAACCACCCGGCGGACGTGGCCGTCGACCCGGCGAACGGGCTCCTCTACGTCGCCGATGGCTATGCAAACTCGGTTGTGCACTGCTTTGACGCGGAGCACACCTTGATCCGCTCGTGGGGCCGCCCGGGATCCGGGCCTGGTGAATTCACCACGCCGCACGGAATCTGGATCGACGGGAACGGGCGCGTTCTGGTCTGCGATCGCGAGAACGATCGGGTGCAGATCTTCGACGCCGATGGGCGCTTCCTCTCTGAGTGGGTCGATCTGTACCATCCGATGGACCTGTTCATCGACACCAGCGGATTCGTCTTCGTCACTGACCAGATCCCGCGGTTGACGATGTACTCACCGGATGGTGTTCTCGTCGGTCGATGCAAGCCCGTCCCGGTCGGTGGCCACGGCGTGTGGGGCGACTCGCGCGGAAACCTCTACCTCGCCGAGACTGCGCCCATCGATCGGGTTACGAAGCTCGTTCGACTCGAATGACCATCCCTGCCGGGTCTCCAGTCTCGCTCATCATGGCCGGCAGCAAAGGCCTGGGCCGCGGATGCGCGGAAGCACTGATGTCATCGGGCTTCCGCATCGCCATCTGTGCGCGTGGACAGGAGGGTGTCGATGACGCCGTCCGCGAATTGCGCGCGAAAGGCGGCGACGTCGTCGGCAGGGCGGCCGATGTCAGTCGGACCGACGAGCTTGGCTCCGTGTTCGACCTGGTGGACGAAGCCTTCGGCCGGCTTGACGTGCTCGTGGTCAATGCCGGCGGCCCCAAGCCAGGCGCGTTCTTGATGTTGGGAGAGGATGACTGGCGGGCCGGCTTCGAGCTGACCGCGATGAGCGCGGTGACGACGATCCGCGCGGCAGTTCCCCGCATGATCGCCGGCGGGTACGGACGGATCATTGTGCTGGGTTCGTCCAGCGCACGCATGCCAATTCCCAACCTCGCCTTGTCCAATGCCTTCCGGCCTGCGTTGGTTGGTGTCGTCAAGACTCTTGTCGCTGAACTCGCACCCGACGGGATCACGATCAACATGGTGTGCCCCGGACGAGTGGACACCGATCGTGTCCGCGGTCTGGACCAGGATCGCGCGCGACGGGAGAGGTTGACTCCAGAAGAAGTGCGCGCGAACTCCGAGCACTCGATCCCGATGGGACACTACGGTCAGTCAAGCGATGTTGGCGGACTGACTGCCTTTCTTGCCTCGAAGCAAGCGGGGTACATCACCGGCCAGTGCATCCTCGTCGATGGCGGAATGGTGCTGGCACTGCCATGATGCAATGCGACTTTCGACACTCGAACTAGACGGTCGGGAGCAGCCCGCTGTGCTCGTGCCGGAGCGCGGCTTGGCGCCCTTCGCAGACATCGACCCCTCACTGCCGGACTCCCTGCTGACGGCTCTGAGTGAGGGCTTGCCCGGCGGGCTCGCAGACGCCGCCGCGTCTCTGCCGGATGAACGGTTGATTCCCCTCGCCGATGCTGTCTATCGGCCGCTCTACCGGAGACCGCGGAAGATCCTGGGGATTGGCTTGAATTACCGAGCACACGCTGCGGACCTGTCGGCTTCTGAACCCACCGAGCCGGCCTCGTTTCTGAAAGCCGAGCACACGATTATTGGATACGGAGACGTGATCGACTTACCCCCGCAGAGCAAACGCGTGACTGCTGAAGCAGAGCTCGGCCTGATCTTTGGCAGGGAGTGCCGAAGCGTCGATCAAAGCGAGGCGTTGCAGTGCATCGCTGGTGTGTGCCTCATTCTTGACCAGACGGCCGAAGACATACTGCAGCTGAACCCTCGCTTCCTGACGCGGGCAAAGAACTTCCCAGGGTTCTTCTCCTTTGGTCCGGAGTTGATAACCATGGACGAGGTGTACGTGTTGTTCCCCAGCTTGAGCGACATCCGTATCTCCACGGTCCGAAACCACAAGATCGAGGCATCGGCGACGATTGCGGACATGGTCTTCTCGCCGTCATACTTGGTCAGTTTCCACTCACGGGTCATGCCCTTCTACCCGGGCGACGTCATCTCAACAGGTACCCCCGGCGCCGCCGTGATCAGTGACGGCGACGTCGTTGAGTGCGCGATCGAAGGCTTGGGGATGCTTCGGAATTCGGTGGGTGGCGGAACCAGGGAGGCACGCTCTGGTGAATGAGCATCGTCGCCGTGATCCTGGCTTTGCCGTGGCGCCGCCCGAACATGCTTCCTGGCTTCGCGACGCCGTGGTTGCTGGGGGAGGCGCATAGACAGCGATACGGAGGCACGAGCGAGCGAACGAGTTATTCGTCGCATCGAGACCCCCACCGCTCAGCCCGAAAAATCCAGGCCCAACGCAGACCCAACGCGGGTGCCTTCGCTTGCCTTGTGGTGCCCTGAGCGCTGCGAATCTGAATACGGAGTGCCCGTCGGTGCGCCACCCTGCACCCCGCTCGGACGGTTTGGAAATGCGGTATCTGGGGTAACTCGGATCGAGGGTTCGAATCCCTCTCGCTCCGCGTTCCGCGTTGCAATACAAGCACCTTCGCCTCATCAATGAGCATGAATAGAGCGCGCCCTCCTGGTGTCTGAGTCCCAGTACAGGCCCAACGGCTTAGGCCTTCCGACGGGACTCGCCTTCACGCGGGCGCTCGCCGAACATCGCGGGTGGTCAGCGGAGAGCGGATTCGCAGGATCTCTGGAACAGGTCACCCCAGCGTGGAACCTTGTTCCTTGAGCCGAGCGGCCCGTTGCGTTTAGTTCTCCGATAGGACCGGCGACGATACTGGGCACCGTTGCGCTGAGCGTCGTTCCCGTCCCCTTCAGGGTAGTACAGCCCGAATTACGTAACCCTGTGGTTCAGCTAGCCCTCCCACAAGGGACCGTGGACTCTAAGCGCGGAGAAGGCTCGTGAGTGGTGTCGGGTCAATGTAGTAGCTGACCTGATCGATGAGCCCAGCGACAACCTCGTAACGGCTAATACCGGTCCACTCCAGCCGGCGACCGGTTGCGGGAAGGTGCATACCGGCGAGGGCGAACTCGCCGGAGTTTGTCCCCCGTTCGGTCCATTCGAGTGCGAACGCCCCGCCGCTCGTGAAGATGCGGTGTATCTCGGAGGCGACATCGGGAAAGGCCGTGAACCAACCGCGCCACATATCGACGATCTCCTCGCGACCGTTAAACGTTGCGCCAGGGAACGCGAGGGCAGCGTCTGAAGCGTACAACGCTCCGAGCGCGATAGCGTCGTGCCGTCCGTAGGCCGACTCCACCGCGTGCGCGATGGCAAGCAGGTCATCACTCATTTGACGAACCTTATTGTATCGACGCGACCTTCTCGAGGAGGAGAGGCACCAGCGACTCACGTGCGCTTGAACATCATCTCGAGCTGAGTGCTCTGCGCCGCCGTCGCAAGCCTCAGGCCCTGTTGGCGTTTCCCTCCAGGTACTCGACGATGGCGTCCAGAGTCATCGCGCGGCCGGCGACGATGGACTTAGCAAGACCATCTCTTCCGAGATGCTTTTCAACGCTCGACAGCGCGCGTTCCAGTGCAACCCGGTCGGAGTCCAGGTCGAAGTCGTGGCCGAAGTCGCCCTCCCGTCGCGCGGCTCCGACAAGCGCACCGGCCCACGCATGCTCGCCGACTGCGTCCGCGAGAACGGCGGCGCCGTACAGGCCTTCGGTGACGACCTCGCGGATGCCGAGGCTCCCTGCGACCGAAATGCTCTCGGCGAAGTGTGCCCGAGCCCGAGCGTATTCGCCTAGATCTCGCTCCGAATGAGCGAGGTTCATCGTGTAGATCGAAACGCCACGAGGATTGCCCGACTGTCTAGCGATCGTCACCGCGCGTTCGAGCTGGTCGGCCGCGCCGCGATTATCTCCGGACTCTTTCGAGATGATGGCGAGGTTGTTGAGGGCGGCCGTCAGACTGATTTGATCCCCGCAGGACTCGCAGAGGTCGATGCTTTCTTGGAACAGCGCGGCGGCACGCTCGTTGTCCTCGATCATGAAGCAGATGCCCAGGATTCTCAGCGACGTGGCTATCTGCCGCGGGTCGCCGATCGCCCGGCTGAGATCTAGGCTCTGCTCAGCGAATCGTGCCCCCGCACGCCCGTCGCCTCGCCGCCAGGAGATCCAGGCCGCGCCCTGCATAACCGCGGCCCGGGCCGGCGTCACGCCTGAGCTCAGAGCACGCGCGTGCTCTACGGCGCGGCTGCTCTCCTCCCACAGCCCTTGGTCGAACCAGAACTTCCAGATAGCCGCTACCAGCCGCTCCTCGAGGCCCGCGTCGCCGACCTCAATGAAGTGCTGGAGCGCGACGCGCAGGTTGTCGTGCTCGGCGCCGAGGCGGCGCGCCCATTTCGCCTGCTCGCCGCGCTCGAGCTCGGGGTATCCCATCTCCGCCAGCTCGAGAAAAAAGCGAGCATGCCGGTCGCGCAAGCGCTGGCCATGACCCGACGCATCCAGGCGTTCGAGCGCGTACTCCCTGAGGGTCTCCAGCATTCCGAACCGATCTGCGTCGCGACCGATGAGGCTCTTGACGACGAGCGACTCCAGGGTGTCGATGCCGGCGTCGGTCACCGCCTCGGCTGCGTCGAGCGTCCAGCCGCCGAGGAACACCGCGAGCCGCATGAAGAGTTCCTGCTCCGTGGGAGCGAGGAGCTCGTAGCTCCAGTCAATCGTCGCACGTAGTGTTCGCTGTCGTGTCGGGACGTCGCGTGTTCCGGAAGTGAGGACATCGAGGCGCCGTCCAAGCCGGTCGAGAAGCTGCTGTGGTGCGAGCACCTTCACTCGCGCTGCGGCAAGCTCGATCGCAAGCGGCAGGCCGTCGAGACGCCTGCAAACCTCCGCGACTGCGGCGTCCGGCTCGAAATCGGTTTTCAACGCCCGCGCTCGTGCCGTGAAGAGGGCGATCGCGTCGGTCTGTGGCAGCGGCGGCACGGCGTATTCCCACTCGCCCGAGAGCTGAAGCGGTTCGCGGCTGGTGACGAGCATTTTCAGCGCTGTTGTTGCTCTGAGCAACTCGCCGAGGTCGGGGGCCGCGTCGATGAGCTGCTCGAAATTGTCGAGGAGCAGGAGGGCCTTACGGTTGGCGAGATAAGCGGCGAGGCCGCCGGAGATGCCGACAACTTTGGCAATGGTCGGCTCGACGAGGTCCGGCTCGCGCACCGGGGCGAGGGGTATCCAGAAGACGCCATCCGCGAACTCGTCGATCGCGCCGGCGGCGACTTGCACGGCGAGTCGCGTCTTGCCGCTGCCGCCCGGACCGACCAGCGTGACCAGGCGATGCTCCCCAAGCAGCCTGCTTATCTCATCGCACTCGCGCTCACGTCCAATAAGTGCCGCCACCTGTATCGGAAGGTTGCTGAGATTGAGCGTTCGTAAAGGGGGAAAATCATCCTGCCCCACCTGGTACAAGCGCAGCGACGTATCCAGATCTTTGAGGCGTTGGTCACCGAGGTCTCGGAGGTCGGCGTCGACCAGGCGGGCGGTCGCGTCCGAAAGAATCGTCTGGCCTCCGTGCGCCGCCGAGCAGATTCGCGCCGCCTTGTGGACGTCGATGCCGACGTAGCCCTCGTCGGTCAGAACCGGCTCGCCAGTGTGGATTCCGATGCGGACGCGCACGGCCCCGCCGGCCAGCGCAGCTTGGCCCTCTCGGGCTGCCGCGGTGGCGTCGGTGGCCTTCGCAAAGGCATAAAAGAAGGCGTCACCTTGGGTGTCCACCTCGACACCATCGTGTCGCTGGAAGGCTTCACGCAGCGTTTGGCGGTGCTCCTCCAGGACGACGCCGTAACCATCGCCGAGCTCCTGGAGGAGGCGCGTCGACCCTTCGATGTCGGTGAAGAGGAGGGTGACCGTACCGGTGGGAAGTCGGCGACGTGTCACAGGGGGAGCTTGCGACGGGAGCCGTTGCGCCGTCAACCCGGAGCCCTCGACGAGTCCCAACGCAGACCCAACGTGGGTGCCCTCCGCGTCCCAATAGAGGCCCAACGGCGTGGGCCATCGGCACAGCGTAACTTGGCGAAGGCTGCGTCCCTGTCTGGAAACCCCGTCGACCCTGACGGAAGCGATAGGCGCCGGTAGAAGCCTCCCTTATGCAAGCGCTGCCCGCTCTGATTGAATGGCACTCGTGGAGCTCCGCGATATCGTTCGAAAGCGCAGGATGGTTCACCGATTCACACGCGAGCCCGTTGCTGACGAGACGCTCCTACGCATCTTGGAGATCGCGCGCCACGCACCCTCGGCCGGTTTCAGCCAAGGCTTCAGGCTCGTCGTCCTCGACGATCGTGGGCGGCTCGACTGGTTCTGGCGCGTGACGACGCCCCCGGACGAGGTCCGGGAACTCGACGAACGAATTGCGACCGGGCCGCCCGTCATTGTGCTGCCTTTCACCTCGAAGGCGGTCTATCTGGAGCGATACTCCGCGCCTGACAAGGCCGGGTTCGGCCTACAGAGCGAGGAAGCCTGGCCGGTCCCGTTCTGGCATGTCGACGCCGGGATGGCGATCATGCTGGTCTTGCTCGCCGCAATCGACGAGGGCCTCGGCGGCTGGTACTTCGGGATATTCCACGGCGAGACCGACTTGCTATCTGAGCTCGGCGTCCCCGCGCAATATGCACTGCTTGGGGCGATTGCAATCGGCCAACGATCGCCCGACGACGCTATAACGAAGGGATCGGCTTATAGCCGGTCGCGCATTTCGGCGGATGACCTCGTCCGCCACAGCCACTGGTGACCGTCGCTGAGGTTGAAGTCGGTCCGACCTCGGGTTCTTCTGTGCATCGCGAGTCTCGCGCGCGGACGACTGAGCGCTCGCCAGTGAGCAACCGACCCATTAGTTGGGGTCCACGGAGCTCCCAAAGGCGTCCGATCTTGTACGGCTGGCGCGGTCGGCTGCGAGCTCCGCCAGGCTGTCCCCTTTCCGTGTGATCGCGGGTAGGGTCCAACTCGACGAGCGAATTTTCGACCGTCGGTCAGCTGCTCACCGGCGTACGCTTCCCGGCGATGAGCCGGTGTCCAACCTGCGGACACGAGAACCAGCCGGAGGCGAACTTTTGCTCGCGGTGCGGCGCTCTGGTGGTCGAGGCCGGTGCCGCGACGCGAGAGGAGCGCAAGGTCGTCACGGTGCTGTTCGCCGACCTAGTGGGCTTCACCTCGCGCTCGGAGCAACTCGACCCGGAGGATGTGCGCGCCTTCCTGTCCCCTTATTACGCGCGGCTGCGCACCGAGCTGGAGGGATACGGGGGCACGGTGGAGAAGTTCATCGGGGATGCGGTCATGGCGCTGTTCGGCGCCCCCGTGGCGCATGAGGACGATCCTGAGCGGGCGGTGCGGGCGGCCCTGGCGATCCGCGATTGGGTCGCGGAGCAGGGGAGGGGACTCCAGGTGCGCATTGCGGTCAACACCGGTGAGGTGTTGGTCGCCTTGGGAGCGCGCGCCAGCAGAGGGGAGGGGATGGCCTCGGGCGACGTGGTCAACACCACGGCGCGACTGCAGACGGCGGCGCCGGTGAACGGGATTCTGGTGGGGGAGGCGACGTACCGGGCCACGTCAGAGGTGATCAATTACCGCGAGGCCGAGGCGGTGACGGCCAAAGGGAAGGCGCTGCCGGTTCCGGCCTGGGAGGCGCTGGAGGCGCGCTCCCGTTTGGGGACGGATCTCGCCCGCGTGAGCCGCGCACCCCTCGCCGGGCGTCTGCGGGAGATGAGCGTGCTGACGGATGCCCTCGAGCGCGTTAGGGGCGACCGCTCGACCCAGTTGGTGACCCTGGCGGGCGTGCCAGGGATGGGCAAGACCCGGCTTGTGGCCGAACTCTTCAAGGCTGTCGCTGCTGATCCAAGCGAGCTCATCTTCTGGCGGCAGGGGCGCTCCCTGCCGTATGGGGAAGGGGTCACCTTCTGGGCATTGGCCGAGATGATCAAGGCCCAGGCCGGGATCATGGAGACGGACACTCAGGAGCAGGCTGAGGAGAAACTCCGGGCATCGGTCGCGACGCTCATCGCTGAACCAACCGACGCGCGTTGGATCGAGGGCCATCTGCGCCCCCTTGCCGGACTGCGCACTAGCGGCGAGGGCGGCGGCGACCGGCGCGATGAGGCGTTCACGGCCTGGCGGCGCTTCTTCGAGGCGCTTGCCGAGCAGCGTCCGTTGGTGCTCGTGTTCGAGGACCTGCACTGGGCGGACGACAACTTGCTCGATTTCCTCGAGCACCTTGTCGGCTGGGCCGGCGGTGTCCCGTTGCTGGTCGTGTGCACAACCCGGCCGGAGCTGTTCGAGCGCCGCCCGGGGTGGGGAGGTGGGATGCGCAACAGCACTACACTTTGGCTCAGTCCTCTCTCTGAGGAGGAGACCGCGCTACTGATCGGCAGCCTCTCCGACCGCCCGGTCATGGGTGTCGAGACCCAGCAGGCACTGCTGGACCGAGCTGGTGGCAACCCGCTCTACGCAGAGCAATACGTCCGCATGCTTGAGGAGCGAGGCACCTCCGAAGACCTGCCTCTGCCCGAGACGGTGCAGGGCATCATCGCCGCGCGGCTGGATGCGCTGCCGACCGAAGAAAAGCTCCTGGTCCAGAGCGCAGCCGTAATCGGGAAAGTGTTCTGGTTGGGTGCGGTGACGGCGGTGGATGGCGCCGATCGTCGCGAGGCAGCACTGCGCCTGCACGCATTGGAGCGCAAGGACTTCGTGCAACTCGCGCGCCGGTCATCGATAGCGGAGGAGGCGGAGTACTCCTTCCTGCACGTGCTCGTCCGTGACGTCGCCTACGGACAGATCCCTCGCGGGGAGCGAGCTGAGAAACACGCCCTGGCCGCGGAGTGGATCGCATCATTGGGCAGCACCGAGCATCACGCCGAGATGCTCGCGCACCATCACATGAGTGAGGTGTCGTTACGTCGTGCGGCGGGGCTAACGATCGATGCTGCGCTCGCGGAGCGAACGCTGGCTAGCCTACGCGGCGCGGGTGACCGTGCGTACTCACTCAACGCGTACGGGATAGCGGCTGGCTATTACCAATCCGGACTGGACCTGGCGCCTGGCGGCTCGCTGGCTCGCGCCCAACTGCACTTCAAACTGGGCGCTTCCAAGTACCTCGCAGGCGACCTCGATCCCGCCATGCTGCTCGCCGCGAGCACCGAACTCGGCGCATGTCGCGACAACGCGACACAGGCGGAGGCAGAGGCGATGCTCGCCGAGCTGAGCTCGCATCGAGGCCGGTCGGAACAGGTACACGAGCATCTGGACCGAGCCCGTGCTCTCGTTGGAACAGGCGAGCCCAGCCGTGTCACGGCGCACGTGACCAGCATCATCTCGCGGTTTCTCATGCTGGCGGGGCGACCTACCGACGCGATCCGTGTCGGCCGCGACGCCCTCATGATGGCCGAACGGCTAGGGCTTGACGCGGTGCGCGCAGACGCACTGGTCAGTATCGGCGCATCCAGGTGCTTCAGCGGCGACGTCGGTGGAATTGAGGACCTCGAGCAGGGCGACGCTGCTGCCGTGCAGTGCAATGCCCCATCCGTGCTCTGTCGAGCAAAGACCAACCTCGGGGCGACCTGGTGGCTGCGGGGAGATCTCGAGCGGGCAATCGCATTCTGGGCGGACGCCGAAGCGGTTGCCGTGCGGTTTGGGCAGAGCGTGTTTCAACGCTGGCTTCGAGGCAATTACGCTGCGGACCGGTACGTGCTCGGGCAATGGCAGGCAGCGCTGGCGGCTGCCGACGAGGTCTTGGCCGAGGT
Organism: Candidatus Dormiibacterota bacterium; assembly: GCA_963768105.1. Classification (GTDB taxonomy): domain Bacteria; phylum Chloroflexota; class Dormibacteria; order Aeolococcales; family Aeolococcaceae; genus Palsa-851. The sequence continues at coordinate 310,376 of CAVYGR010000003.1, forward strand.
CGAGGCGGGCTTGCCCCACTACTGGGCGCCGTTGTGCTACGTGTCGCGAGCGCAAATCCGGCTTGGGCATGACGACGTGCACGGCGCCCTGGCCGATGTGGAGCGCGCGATCGAACTGGCGCGCCTCGCGAAGGACCCGCAGGCGATGGATCCCACGCTGGCAACGGCCGCGTTCGTGTTCCGCGACGTCGGCAATGGAAAGCGAGCCGCCGAGATGGTCGACGAGGCCCTCGAGCTGTTGCGCGCCGAACAGGCGGCCGGCCCACAACGCAGCGATGTCCTGCACGTTCTCGCCTGGACGGCGTTCCCGCTCGAGCGAGGGCGCGAGCTCCTCGCGGTCCTTCCTACCAACGATGTCCCGTGGGTGCGCGCGGCGCGCGCCTTCGCGACGGGAGAGCTTCGGGAGGCTGCGGACATCTGTGGCTCGATGGGGGCGCGAACCGAGGAAGCGAGGGACCGGCTCTGGCTCGCAGATGCCCTCATCAAGGAGCACCGCAGAGCGGAGGCCGACGTCGAGTTGCGCCGTGCGCTCGTCTTCTACCGCTCGGTCGGCGCCACTAGGTACATCCGCGAGGCAGAAGCGCTGCTCTCGGCGTCGGCGTAGAGGCGTTGTCGCTGCGGTCGCACGCTGCTCGGTGAAAGCACGCTTGCGCACCCCAGCGTGCACTCAACACACCAGAGCTGTGCGGCCCGAGTGGCTCACCCCGAGGCGATGAGAACGCGAGTTACCGGAACCATCGCGCATCCCCACCTCCTGTGTCGGTTGCGACCTCAGGGGTCCTCGCCTCGCTTCGTCACCGCGTGACCTGATGCTTCATCATCGGTCACTGCCGTCGGATCCCAATCACCGCTCGAAGACGAAGCACGAGGGTCAGTCACTAAGCGCATCGGTCCATCCGCCGGATAGGCGTTGCGCCAGGTCTCCCCGTCGAGGTCAGTTTTCCGATTCTGACCCTGCCAGCCGATATATCAGGCAACTGCCGTATCGGCCTGCGTATCAGCCTCGAACCGAGATCCCGCCCAGAGCGAGGTCGCTGGCAGACATCGGCTGGCTGATGAAGTATCCTTGCGCGAGATCGCATCCGATGGCGGCGAGGAGGTTGAGCGCCTCAACATCCTCGATCCCCTCCGCAACGACGCGCATGTTCAGCTTGTGGCCCAGGGCGATGGTCGCTCGAACCAAGGCCAGATTTCGCTCCGTGTCCCCAGTGGCCAACCGTGTCAGGAAACTGCGGTCGAGCTTCAATTCGCTGACGGCCAGGCTGCCCAGGTAGGCAAGCGACGTCACTCCGGCACCGAAGTCGTCGATCGAGACCCCCAATCCGAGGTTCCGCAATTGCTCAATCACCAGCTTGCAGAGGTCGAAGTCCCTGATAATCGTGGTCTCGGTGATCTCGAGGATGAGGGAGGCGGGAGCCAGGTCATGGCGTACGAGAGCGGCCATGACGGACTCACTGAATCCAGAATCGAGGAGGTTGGTCGCCGAAACGTTGACCGATATGGTCATCATCTGGCCGGTGGCGTGCCAGGCGGCACACTGTTCCAACGCCCGCTCAAGGACGAGCGCGGTCAGCGATTGCATGAGCCCGGCCTCCTCGGCAAGAGGAATGAACTCCAGGGGCGGGACGAGCCCAGCCGCGGATGGGGCCAGCGCACCAAGGCTTCCATCGCCGAGAGCTTACCGGTGATGAGATCGACCTGCGGTTGGTAGTGCAGCTCGAGATGACCGCCGAGAATCGCTTCGCGTAACTCATCGACGAGGCGCAGTCGGTTGCCATCATCGTCGATCTCGTGGCGGTAAATCTCGTACGGCGCCGGACCTACTTTGGCGCGATACATAGCGAGGTCAGCGCAACGCAGCAGTGCAACACTGTCGGTCGCATCCGTGGGTGCACTGGCGATGCCGATGCTGGCGCCCACCCGGACACTGAGCGTGTCGACCACGAACGGTTGCTCAAGCTCGGCGATGAGGCGTTGAGCTACGGCCGCAGCGTAATCAGAGTCGGTATCCATGATAAGCACCGCCAATTCATCGCCGCCAACTCGCACCAAGACATCGCTATCTCGCAGGCGGCTAGAGAGCCGTGGACCCAGCTGTCGAAGCACCTCGTCTCCGGCTCCATGGCCGAACGAATCGTTGATTTCCTTGAAGTGATCCAGGTCGACATAGAGCAGCGAAAGCCGGCGAGCGACCGTGTCGGGGTCGGCGTAATCAGCGAAGAAGGCGTTGAGAAGGTTGAAGAGCTGTCGGCGGTTGCCCAGACCGGTCAGCTCGTCGGTGATTGCTTGACGGTGGCGCTTCTCGGTCAGGATTCTCAGGCCCTGCACGGAGAGCGCCAGTCGAACACCAACTGTGATCAAAGTCGCTGTGGCAAGCCCAATCGCAACCGGGGTGACCTGATGCAGGGTGTCGACCAAGAGGATGGAGAGTCCGGCGCACGCGCCGAGACCAGGGAGCAGAAACCCCGGAGGACCGCTGCGCGCCAGCGGACTGGTTTGGAAGGGGCGCACCCAGACCGCAATCGAGATGAGCAGGATCGCGCATGGCCAGGCAACTCCATTCACAATCGTCCCAAGGTGCGACGTCGAGCCCGAACTCGCGAAGAGGTTGAATGTATCGCCGATCGCAGTGCAAGCGATGGCGCATGCAATCAGCAGCCACTGCGGATTCTTTCTGCCCGGAATGATCGCCGTACCCCCGACCACGAGCATGAGTAGCAGGCCGTCCCCGATCGGATATGCAAGATCGGTAGCGACGGTCGTCGCGTTGCCGCCAACCGAGTGAAGGATTGTGTTGAAGGCAAAGGAGGCGCACAAGGCTGCGGCACCCAGGCCTGCCACAGCACCGTCGAGCCACATTGTCGTTCCCATTCGGGCGAGGTGTTTGCGCGTGAGGAGGACGAGCGCGACATAGACAATGGGATAGAACCCCAGCCAGAACACATCGGCGAGTGATGGAACAGAAGGTGTGCCGCCGCCCGCGAACTCAGCAGTGAGGATAGTATCCCCGATGCTCCACGAGAGAATTCCCAGGCCGAGCATTAGAGGGACTGCTCGCCGACGAGAGCCCATCGCTCGCCAGATGCACAGTCCGCTGACCACGACTTCAAACATCGCGACGCCCCAGCCATCGATAGCTGCCACGGATTGACGGGGTCCCCGCAGAATCAGCGAGACGAAGTAGGCGCAGAGCAGCACCCCCAACGCTGCATAGACGCCGCGCACCCAACGAGGCGCGCGCCCAGCACGATCAGCGATGGTTGCAGCTCGAAGCCGTGGAGGCAAGGTAGACACGCCAGCAGGGTAGGCCCGCGAGCCTCAATCGGGTGCCAACGGTCGGTGGTCCATCCGTTACAGAACCGTACCGAACCGATGGCCATACCGGGGATATGTAATACCCAGGAACGCCGAACCGTGGCACGGCTTAGCCTCGCCGCGTCGCGAACCCTGGACCCTGCCGGAACGCGAAACCGTACTTGTCCTGAAGGGCGTCGCCAGCATCGATATCAAGCACGGTCCGACCGTCACCCTGCGCGCTGACGACCTTGCGTCGCTCCCCAAGGGTGCCGTGACCACGTGGCACCTCACACTCCCCCTTAAGGAACTCTGGTTCTTTGGCCGGCCGTACGAGCCGGCGCCGCCTTAGACAGGAGTCGAACCCTCGACGGTACAGCGAAGCGGTTCAGGCCCGCGACTGCGGAGTATCTGCCTCGCCCAGCGCGGCGTTCAACTTTTTACACCAGAACGAGACACGGTGACGAGCTGGAAGTTAGCGTGATTCCGCTCTCGCAGGCCGACGGCCAGCGGCCCCGCGATTAGCGATCGCCTAGTCCCGACGTGGCTCCTTGCCCTTGCCCACACGGCGCTGGCATACCCGCGCGGCGCTCGAGACGGGGGGCATCCTCGCCAAGCCCTCCGAGCGTCCCCGCAGGAAGGTTCAAGGCCGTTGCCGGGCCTCCATGTTAGGAAGCTCTCGCGCACCCCTCGCGTATCACATTATTTCTAGAGCCACCCCTGAGCTCACCGGGAGTTGCTAAGAGGCTGTCAAGGTCGTTCCCTTGAGCAGGACCTTCGCCTGCGTGCACGCCGGCACATAACCCATCGCCGCGAACAGGTCGCGCGCGTCGGATAACAGGATGTCAGCTCCTGCAGCGCCGAGGGCAACCTGACAGCGGCCCTGGCCGAGTACCGCGTAGGCTAGCTCGGGCACATCCCCGAACTGGCGCCAGCGCTCGCCCGCTTCGCGGTATAAGGCCCCCGCACCGACCAGGTCATCACGCGCTTCCGAGAGCGTGGCGCGACAGGCGGCCATGGCGTGTTGCTGCAGAGGCGTGCGCGGCTCGACGCCTTCGCCGAGTCGCAACGCAAGGGCCACATTGCCGATCGCGCATGCACTGCGGACAAGCTGCGGTAGGTGTGCGGCGTAGTACGGGTCGTCGCGCGCGCCTCCTGTCCGCTCGAGCTCCTCGAGCAAGGCCGTCGCTTGTTCGCCGTGTCCTGCAGCGATCATTATCTGTACCGCGGCAGCGAAGGCTATCGAGATCGCCCATGGCTCGGCAACCTTTCGTGCGTCGGCGGCAAGTTGTTCGGCAGCAGCCAGGGGCGGTTCTTCGCCGCGCCTGCAGAGCAAGCCCAGTTGCAGCGAGCGAACCTCAATCTGCAGCCCAGCTTCGCCGTAGGCCTCTGCCCGTCCTGTGAGCGATTGTGCTTCCGTCATCGCCTCCTCTACGCGACCACAGGCGGCGAGCAACGTCGCTCTCATGACTCCGATCGCCAGCGTGAACAGCGCGATCCCGCGTCGTTCGCAGAATGCAATGCCTTCAGTACAGGCATCGAGCGATGCAGCCGGCCCCTCGTATAGCCACGTAAATATGGCGAGGTTGTTGTGCAGGACGCCGGCGTCACGGCCCATCCCTTCCCCGATGGCCTGGTTGAGCGCCCTGCGCATGTCATCGAGGCCCTGTTTGGGTTCTATGGCGATCTGGTTGTAGTTGGCTCGCCGGAAGGCGCAGACCCAATAACCATCGAACATCACTGTGGGGCCCGGCGGCGCCGCGCCGCTGCACGTCCACGTGGATCTCGATGACAGTTTCTTCGTTGCCTCGGGAGTGCTAGCGGTGCGCTGTGGCGATGACGCGTTGGTGGCTCGTGCCGGCGATTACGTTTCGTTGCCCGAAGGGATCCCGCACACGGTGCGGGTCGTGGGCGATGACGAAGCGGTATTGCTGCAGACACACTCCGCGACTTCATTCCTAAGCTTCATCAAAGCGGTAGGTGTCCCGGCGTCCGAACCCCGGCCCGACATGGCCACGCTGGACTTCACAGCGATGAACGCCGTGGTCCGGTGAAACCGGTTAGCCGGTCATCGGTCCGCCGATGTCGGCCGAGGAGGCTCTGGCAATCATGGCTGCCATCGCGTAACCGTTTATCCCAATTCGATTGAGACCGCGGACGCCCTCCCGGGACGCTACGCGTCGTCGGTGTCCTGATCGTGCTAAGCGGCGGCAGCGGCCTTCCGGGCATGGTCAACAGGCGCGTTCGGCTCACCGAGCCTACCGCCCCATATGGGGCTTGCTACTCGATGGCGCGGCGAACTAGCATCGCCAACCAGAGAGTGGCCGCACCGCGGCCCTGGACGTGGAGGTAGAGGCATGGCACGTGGAGCACTCGCGTTCCCGATTCTCGCCGGGAAGAGCGAAGCAGACGTCCGGCGCATTGCCGAGCGGTTCAAGGAAGATCCCAAAGGCTACTGGGAATCCAGGCGATCCCAGGGGGTCACTCTCGAACGCGCGTACTGGCAGCACACCCCGATGGGCGACTTCGTGATCGCGTACGTTGAATCGACCAAGCCGAATCTGGCCGAGGCGTTCGGCGCGGCCTCGCAGGACAACACCCCCATGGGCAGGTTCTTCGCCGAGACAGTGAAGGACGTGCACGGGATCGACATCACCCAGCCACCGGAAGGCCCCGCACCCGAGATCGTGGCCGAGTGGTCGGATCCTGAGGTGACGAAGCGCGGCAAGGGCCTGGCGTTCATGGCGCCGATCATCCCCGACATGGAGGCATTCGCCAGGCAGTGGGCCGCTGAGACATTCGGCAGCGACGCGATGACTAAGTCCCGCCGTGCGCTCAAGCAGAACATCGAGATCGTGACCTTGATTCACACCCCCCGAGGCCCGGTCACCGCTGTCTATGTCGAGGGCGAGGATCCGGTGCGGGGTAACGCCCAGTTCGCGGCGTCGACCTCTGAGTTCGACCTGATGTTCAAGGAGAATCTGAGCAAGATCTATCCACCCTTTGTCGATTTCAGCCAACCCATCCCGGGACTTACCGAGATCTTCGACTCGGAGACGCTTGCCGGCGTCGACGTGACCGGACGGTCGTCGCAAGCGCGCACGACCGCGTAAGCAACCGACATTGCCGAAGCGCGCCCGCTAGGAGTCAACACTTGGCAGCATCCGACAAACGCCGCTGGGGGAGAGCAGATGACCGTCGATCACCTGGGCCGAAATCGTGCTCATCTTGACGCTCACCTCGCGGGCATCCGCGCGACGCTCGCACGCTGAGTGGTTTTGAGCCAAGGACGGCAGTGACGTGGACCTGGAGGCCTTCGAACTCGTGATCCTCCGTCGTCCTGCCAACGCGCGCGCGTACGATGAAGCAACACTCGAACGTATCCAGCGCGAACACCTGGACTACCTCGGTTCGCTTCGGGCCGCTGGTCACATCGTTGCCAACGGCCCGGTGAGCGACCAGCCCGACGAGTCATTGCGCGGGCTCGCGTTCTATGCAACAGGCTCATTGGAGGAGGCCCGCCGCCTTGCACAGGAGGATCCGGCCGTGCAAGCCGGGCGCTTGACGGTAGAGATCATGACGTGGCTGTGCCGGCCCGGAATGATGTCGCGACCTGGGCGACCTGTCTCTGTCCCAGACCCCTGACGATCGTCGAATTCAGCCACGCAAGGACGCCAGTCTCGATCATGCGTTCGAGAAGAGGGGGATATTGGCGCCGCTGGCGACACTGAGTGGACTGTCCAGCAGGGCGACGATCATCGCCGCAACCTCATCCGGGACCAGGCCCGGGCGGAGAGAGGGATTGGCCCGGCGGAGCATGTCGGTGTCCACCGCGCCCGGACTCACCGAGATGGCAGTGATGCCAAACGGCTTACCCTCGACAGCGATTCCCTCGGTGAGGCCGATCACACCGTCCTTGGACGCGTTGTACGCGGCAAGACCCGGAAACTTTTCGGTCGCGTAGACACCAGACAACGACGCGATGTTGACGATGCGTCCTTCGCCTGCCCTGCGCATGATCGCGAACGCGGTGCGGCAACAGTTGAAGACGCCCGTCAGGTTGACGCGGATCGTGTGCTCCCACGATGCGAGGCTGATCTCGTCGAACTGCTCGCGCTCTAAGGTGGCGGCGGCGCACACCAGCGCCACGGGTGGCCCGATCTTTGAAGCGATGCTGAACAGCTGCTCGACCTCGGCCGCGTTGCCGACGTCGGTGGGCACGGAGGTCGCAGCACCGCCGGCGTCGCGAATCGCCGCGACCGTTGCGTCGAGAGCCGCGGCACCTCTCGCGGCGACGACCACATGCGCTCCTTCGCGGGCGATCGCCAGCGCGGTGGCTCGACCGATGCCGCGGCTCGCGCCGGTGACCACGGCCACCCGACCGGCGAGCCAGTGTGCGCGGTCAGCCATGCGCGGTCGCGAGAGTCGATGTGAGGATGTCGCGGTACACGCGCTCGTGCGCGTCGAGCACTGTCTCGATATCGAGGTGCGCTTCTGCGTGCCGGCGACAGCCGGTTCGGTCGAGGTCGCCGACGCGGCCGAGCGCCGCGGCCGCAGCACCAATATCCCCGGGAGCGACCAGGAAGCCGGTGACCCCGTCGAGGACGATGTCCTGGAGCCCGCCGCGCCGATACGCGACCACTGGGGTGGCGCACGCCTGCGCCTCGGCGGCAACCAGGCCGAACGGCTCGTCCCAGTTCGCGGGGCAGAGCACCGCCGCGGCGCCGGCGATGACCCGCCAGAGCGCTTCCCTTGAGCGCGGCAGGATGAACCCGCACACCTCAGGACCGCTCGCGGCATGCACCTCCCGCTCGGCGTAGCCGTCGTCGTAGGCATCGCCATACAGGTCGATCGACATCCCCGCACGCCGCGCGATCGCGATGGCATCGACGGCTCCCTTCTCGGGGCTGAAGCGGCCGGCGAAGACGGCGCCCTCGCCGGGTGTCGCAGACCACGGGATCCGATCACGTGGCGACTCCAGCTCTGGAGGACCATGTCGACCTCCACAAATCGTCGCCATGCGTCAGCCTGCGGCGTCGAGACGGTGGCGATGACGGGTGGACGGTGCGCTCGCGACGCGTCGCGAAGCGCGTCGACGACGGAGGCCTCGGGTGGAAGGTGCAGGGTGTGGATCACCGGTGCCGCGATCCCGGCCGCGCACCGAATCGCAGGCGCGTCGAATGCGTGGTTGTGCACCACGTCATAGGACCGCTCGCCGAGCGCGTCGAAGACTCGCGCGTAGGCGGCCACGAACGGCGCTCCGTCGATCGGCGGGGAAGAGCCGGCGCGGTAGAGGAACTCGTGCAGGGTGGACGCGTCGACTCCGACATCGACAACGCGAGCCCCGTCGATCTCCGATCCGCGATGCGGCGAAGACGTCGACCTCGTGGCCACGCCGCGTGGCAGGCCCGTGGCGAGGTCTGCAAGAAACGCCTGCGCTCCCCCGCATTGGGGCTCGCGAATCGGCGCCACGAGCGACGCGATGAGTGCGAGCCTCAACGTCGGTTCACCTTGAACGCGAGGTCACGGGGTGGATTGACGCCGAGCACGTCGTAGTCGACCCGCGCCTCGCCGCGAGCTCGGACCTCGGCTGCGGCATGCGGGTAGAAGATCTCGGTCATCTCGATCGCTTCCGCGATATCGCGGAACTCCATGCACATGCGGCCCGGAAAGCTCAGGTGCGTGAACCCGTTGCGCGACCAGCCAGTCGAGATGATTCGGCCAGACCACAACCATCACCCGCCGGGCGCGCACACCCGCTCCATTTCGGCCAGGCCGGCATCTCCGCCGTGGGCGCGCGTCGCGCTCGAGCGCCGAGCAGGTCACCACCAGGTCGGCCGAGGCGTCGGGCAGCGGCAGGGCATCGAAGAAGCCATCGACGATGTCGGCCTTCGCCGACGGCCTGAGGGGACAGGGCAGCGCGGAGCCGCTCGCGCATCGGCCGCGCGGGTTCAACGGCCATCAGATGCGCGCAGCGCGTCAGGAGCTGGGTGGTGAGACGCCCGGTGCCGGCTCCGATCTCCACCACGCGATCGACGTGTGGGAGCCATTCGAGCACCGCAGGATGAATGCGCTCGGCGGCGATCAGCCGCTCGTAGAGGTCGGGTTCAGCCGGTAGAGCAGCTCGAACGAGAGCGATCGGTCGATGGGAACGTCCGGGGTCCCACCAGGCAGGAACCTCGCTCGCTCCGCGGCCGAGAAGATATCGACATCATCGACGCCGTAGCGGTGGGTCAACTCGTTGATGTGTCCGCCGGTCTCCATCGGGGTCAGTCGCCGCGGGTGCACTCAGCCCAGTTCTTCTCCGTCTCCCACACCCGTACGGTGTGCAGCGTGCCGCGTGCGATGTGCGGCCGGAGCCGTTCGAAGAACACCACGGCGAGGTTCTCGGCGGTGGGAATCCGGCCCTCGAGCCACGCCACGTCGGTGTTGAGGTTGTGGTGGTCGACGTGCTGGATGATCTCGGCCTTGATGAGATCGGCAAGCTGCTTGAGGTCGACGACGTAGCCCGATGCGTCGTCAATGTCGCCGGCGACGATCACCTCGAGCTGGTAGCGATGGCCGTGCAGATTGACGCACTTGCCGTAGAGGGCGCGGTTCTCCTCCGCGGACAGGCGGGGGTCGCACAGCTGGTGCGCGGCGTCGAAGGACTCACGGCGGCAGACCCTCAGGACGGGACGGGCGGGGCTCATCGGCCTGTCTAGCGTCGCACGTCGGTCGCTTCAGCCACGCAGGGCGCGCAGGTCGGTCTTCTCATCCTCCAACGGGGCCGGAGAGACTTCGAGGCGCTTGCCGACCAACGCCTTGGCCGCGAAGAGCTCACCGTCCTCGTCCAACTCCGGGTCACCGCCGCGGTTCAGCCCCATCACCGCCAGTACGCGGCCCTCCCCGAGGTAGAAGCCGATGAACCGGCGCTGCTCGAGACTGCCGCGTACCACGAACTGATCCCAGCGTCGCGCGTGGCCGACGTACTCGAGCGCGTGCTCGTATTGATCCGACCAGAACGAGTGCAGGTCATCGTAGGGTTCCGTGCTGCCAAGCATGGAGCGTGCGGCTGCGCGTCCCTGGCGCTCCGCATTGTTGAAGTGCTCAACGCGGAGGCGACCGAATATCGGATGCAGGTGGTTTGCCACGTCGCCCGCCGCGTACACGTCCGCAACGTTGGTACGGCATCGTTCGTCGACGATGATCCCGTCATCGATGTGGACACCACTCTCGCGGGCGAGCTCCAGGGTTGGCTCGATACCGATTCCCGTCACGGCGAAATCGCACGGTATGGTCGCGCCACGGTCGGTCACGACGTGTTCCACGTGCCCGTCTCCCGTGAACGCGACAACACGATCATCGAGGAGCAGCTCGACGTCCTTCTCCCGGTGGATTGCGGCCATCACCGAACCCACCTCGTCGCCGAGCACAGCCGCGAGCGGGCCCACCCCGCTGAGCACCGCGGTCACGCCGACGCCCAGCTGGCGAAGAGATGCGGCAACCTCGCTGCCGATGAAGCCCATCCCGACCACGACGGCGTGGCTACCGGGCACCGCCGCCTCCTTGATGGCGTCGCAGTCGGCCAGCGTGCGCAGCCCCAGCACCCCGGGGAGCGTTGCGCCGGGGACGGACAGGCGCCGATTGCGACCGCCGGTCGCCAGGAGCAGCCGGTCGAATGCGATGCGCGTGCGCGTGCCCTCGAGCTGGACTTCGCGCGCTTGCACGTCGATCGACTCGACGCGTGCCTGCAGGCGGTCGACGTTGTTCTGCGGCGTACCACTCCGGAGGCTTGACCAGCCATGCGGTCCAGTCCTCTTCGCCGCGGAGGTAGGTCTTCGACAGCGGAGGGCGTCCAAAGGGCGTCGAAGGTTCATCGCCGATGAGCACCACGCGCTCCCGGTAGCCCTCCTCGCGGAGTGTGACGGCGGCATTGCCACCGCACATCCCGGCCCCGACGATGACGATCCCAGCGCTAGCCATGTCGGCGCGACACTTCTGCGAGCTTCATTCCAATCATCCGGCAGCGCACCTTGGTGTTGACGGTGTCAGGCCCGATGGGATTGTCGACATAAAGGAGATCGGCATTATTGTGGGTTCTTTGTCGATGTCGACGCCCAGAGTGGTCCCTGGACCCGCGCCCCACGCCGCGCGAGTGCTGCCCATCGGGCCCCGGCGAACTCGTGTCGAAACCGCTGCAAGGCGAGCTTCGCCTGGGCCAGCCCAGCCTTGCCTTGCAGGGCTTGCAGATCCCGGACGAGGACGGTCTCGGGCCGCTGGCGCGCACTTAGGGCCCGTCCACACCCGCGCAGGGAACTCGACTCGTCTGCTGACATTGTTCTCGGTCGCTCCGGCTGCATCGTAGAGGCGAAGACCCGCCCAAGGGGGCGCCACATGCAACGATGGCCACCACGGTGGGGGTGGCCGCGTAAGCTACGCGCGTTGACCCGCACGTGCCCTGAATGCGGGGCCGCCCCCGAACCATCCGCCCGATTCTGCGCCCAGTGCGGTGCGTCGCTGCAGTCGGCGTCGCCGTCGCCAGCGGGGGATGCGTCCGGGTCTTCACCGGTAGCGCCTTGGCAACAGTCTGGACAATACGCCGATGGTTCGGGGGTAGAAGAACGGCGCATAGCCACCATCCTTTTTGCCGACCTTGCCGGCTTCACGTCGATGGCGGAGGGGTTGGATCCGGAGGACGTCAAGGGTCTTGCTGCCCAGTGCGCTCACGTCATGAGCGCAGAGGTCCAGCGCTTCGGTGGAACGGTCACCGGCATCATGGGCGACGCCATCATGGGAACGTTCGGCGCGCCCATCGCACATGAGGACGATCCTGAGCGCGCCATTCGCTCCGCTCTAGCTATGCGCGAGCGGATTCGTGCGCAGGAGCTCGGCCCACATCGGCTCGACCTGCACGTCGGCGTCAACACCGGCGAGACCATGGCCGGACTGATTGGTCCGCAGGGACGCCAGGACTACACCGCTATGGGGGACACTACGAACACCGCTGCGCGGCTGATGAGCCACGCGCCACCCGGTTCGATCTACGTCGGTGCGGAGACGTACCGGGCGACCCGTCAATCGGTCGTGTATCGGCAGGTGGAGTTGGTCGCGGCCAAGGGCAAGAGGGCACCGGTTGGCGCCTGGGAGGTACTCGAAGCCCCGCTGGTCCCGCAGGCGAGACCGCTGGGAAGCGCTGCGTTCGTGGGGCGTGGCGCGGAGCTTGGTCTGCTTGTCGAGCTTTGGGAGCGTGTCCGTAAACAGCGAGTTGCTTGCTCGCTCATCGTGGTCGGCGCGGCCGGCATCGGCAAGACCCGGTTGCTTCGCGAAGGGACCGCGGTGCTGGAGGGACGGCCGCTGGTACTTTGGGGCCGCTGCCTGCCGTACGGCGAAGGCATCACGTACTGGCCGTTGATGGAGATGTTGTGGTCCGCCGCGGGCATCGCGCCTGGCGATGATCACTCAATCAAATCCGCGGGGCTCGGACGTCTCATCGAGTCGCTCCCCACAGACGACCCAGACCAGATACAGCCGGTCTCCACGGCGCTCGCCAACCTCCTCGCTCTGCCGACAACGCCCGGAGGTACCTTTTTCGCCGCCCACATCTCCCAAGGCGAGTTGCACTGGGGTCTGCAGCGCGCATTCGAACTCTTGGCGGCTTCCCAGAACCTGGTCCTGGTGTTCGAGGACCTCCACTGGTCTGAACCCACGCTGTTCGAATTCATTGAGTTGCTGGTCCATTCCTCAGCACCGATTCTGGTGCTGGGGAGCGTGCGACCCGAAGGGCTCGACGACCGGCCGCCATTGCTGCAGGACGACGGCCATCGCGTCGCGAGACTCGCGGGCTTGACCGATAGCGAAGCGTCGATGCTTCTCGAGCGGCTCACCGGGGGCGACGCCGACGCGGAGCGTTTGCACCGACTTCTCAACACGGCGGGGGGCAACCCTCTGTTCCTGGAAGAGACGCTGCGCATGCTGGCGAGCACGGGAATGCTCGACGCTGGGGGATTGGCTCCGCAACCGTATGCGGAGATGCCGATACCAACATCTATCCAAGGACTAATCGGCGCCCGTCTCGATCTGCTCCCCTCAGAGCAGAAGCGTCTTGCCCAGCATGGTTCGGTGCTCGGTCTCACCTTCTGGTCCGCGGCGGTGCGCCAGATCGGAGGTTGGGAGCACAGCGTCGAACACGGCCTCGACGGACTGGTGCTGCGAGAGGTGGTGGAAGCGCGCCCGACCTCCGAACTGAGGGGTGAGCACGAGTTCGCCTTTCGCCACATGTTAATCCGCGACGTTGCCTATCGCCGGCTGCCGAAAGGCGAACGAGCAATCCTGCACGGAGCGTGCGCCAAGTGGCTGGAGCAGCGCCCCGGCGGCGGAGAGGCGCTCATCGAGATCATCGCGTACCACCTCGAGCAGGCGTGCCGCCTGGCGCCGACCATCGGTCCCAAGGCGGCACTGCGACCGATTCAGAAGGCAGTAGATGCTCTCGTCGTAGCAGCCGCCCGCGCTGAGCACAGAGACGGGGCACGCGAGGCGAAGCGTTTCTACTCGAGAGCGTTGGAGCTCGCAGGCCTCGACCCGGAGACCGCGGTCGAATTCGAGAGTCAAGCGTGCGCGTGCGATGGTGATGCTGGGCGAGCTCAGCGCTGCGGCGGGCGAGCTCGATGCCGCGGCAAATCAGGCGCGAGAGCTCGGCCGGCAGGACGTGCGTGGTCACGCGCTGGTCACCCTCGCCAACATCCACTTCAAGGAGGGACGTGCCACCGATGCCGGCCAGTGCATCGCGGAAGCGCAAGCGGTCGCCGAAACCCTCGGCGATCGTTGGCTGCAGGTGCGCTCCGCTTACGAGCTTTCAGCACTGCGGGGAGACCTGGAGGGCAATGCGGACTCCGCGATCGCCGCGTTGCGCGAAGCGATCGCGATTGCTGAACAGCTCGGCGATCTCGCACTCCGCCTGGAAGGGCACTTGCGGATGGGCACCTTGCTGGTCAATATCGGCAAGCTCGCCGAGGCCGAGCGGGAGTGCGCTCTGGTAATGGAGCTCGCCAAGCCGCTTGGGAGTAACCGCGACAAGGCACGCGCAATGTACCTTCTGTCGTTTGTGGCCTTCTATCGGTCAGGACCGCAGCACGCTCGCCGCATCGCAACCCGAGGGCTCAGGTGGCAGGAGCGAGTTGGCGACACCTACTTCCAGGTGCAGACCCTGTGTGTGCTCGCGCAGTGCGAGATCGCCGCCGGCGCTCCCCGCATCGCACTGCCACGTCTTCGCAAGGCACTGGCCATTGCCGAGGAGAGCGGCGGCTGGCTGGTCGTGGAGATCTGCCGGTACCTCGTCGAAGCCCTCCTCGACCTCGGGCGCTTGCAGGAGGCAGCGCAGGTCGCTGTCAGCGCTCGGGCCGCGGTGCCGCCTGAAGCCGACTATGCCAACGCGGTGGCACTGCTCGCCGAAGCGATGGTCGACGCTCACGGCTCCGACCCGGAGCGTGCACGGAACAGCTTCGCCGAAGCCATGCGCATCATGGAGAGCCAACAATTGTGGCTGTTTCTCGGTGAGGCGCACGTGCTCCACGCCAGGGCTCTGGCGATCGCCGGCCTCCTCGAGGAGGCGCGCGACGCGCTCAGGCAAGCTCGCGCGCTCTTCGCGCGCCTCGGCGCCGACGCGAAGGTGGTGGATACCGATCGGGTCCACCGGCGTCTGTTGCCCGAGGCGACCACGCGTGCCTGAGTCCTCGGGTCGAGGCAGGCTCTTGCCGGCCTAACCCCCTCCTTCGTTGCTGTTGTCGACGCTGCAAACGGCACTGTTGCAGGTGTTCGTGATGGTATGTCCGTCTTGCGTGATCCGCTGGTTGACCGAGCACGTTCCCGAGCTGGTGCAATCGCCTGCGTCATCGTAGTTCTGACTGGCCCCAGGATCCGAGGTCTGCGAGGTAATCTGTTTGAGGGTCAGCTGATCGCTGCTGTTGCTGGCCTGATTGGAGCAGCAGTGCGGCGCATCGTATTGACTCTGGTTCAGCAAGCCGGTTGTGTCGGTTTCCTGTTGCTCCTTATCCTGCTGATGCACCGTGCTCAGCGAGACCCCAGTGCTGTCCTGGTTGATGTCGCTTTCGCTCCCGCCGCTGCTGTCGTTGGGCGGGTTGGCTACGTTGAATTGACTGCTGCCCTGCTGCTGGGTGACGCTGCCCGTCTTGGTGGCGGCCTGCTGATTCTGCTGGAAGCTCTGGTCGGTCTGGGCCTGGTTCTGCCCGGTGCCGGTGCCAGGATTGGTCTCGTCCTGCTGAATGGACGCCCCCAGATTGGGCTCGGTCGTCTCGGTCCGGCTGCCGCAGGTATTGTTGTTTCCCGGGACGATATTCTGGTACTGGGTGACCGATGACGCGGTCGACCGCTCGGTCTGCAGCTGCTGCTGCTCGACGTGGGCCTGATTCTGTCCCAGGGTGGCATCCTGGACGATGCAGGCGAACTGCGTGGCCTCCTGATCTTGCGACCCCGACGAGCCGCTGGCCTGCTGCTGGATCTGCTGATTGATCTTCGCCTGATTCTCCCCAGTCGTGCTGCTCTGGGTGACGGTGGCGGTCTCGCTGGCCGTCTGAGTGTTCCCAGACTGCTCGTGCAATTGCTGGTAAATCTGTGCCTGGTTCTGACCCGTCGTGTTCGTCTGTGCGATCGTGCATCCCCCGTCCTGGCAGGCCGCCTCGTTGTTGCCTGGCGTAGCGCTCGCAGCGGTCGTCTTAGTCTTGGTTGGGAGCGCAGTGCGGCCGGTGAACAGGGCCCCAGCGTTGATCTGCACGACAACACATCTGAGGGCACCCTGATTTGCCGCGCCCCGGTTCACAGGGCAGGTGAATGCGTTCACCCCTCCCACGGGCGCCTCCTGGACCACAGCACCGCTCGTCGAGGCTAGGCACCGCCATCCAGCTCCGGGGCAGGCGGGACCCACATAGTTGCGCAGTCCGACTTGCCAAATGGCTGTCCCAGGATCGACGCCAATCGACACAAGATACTGGTCAATTGCATAGGGCGACGCAAGGCCGCCGCTCTCGGTAGCTGAGGCCGACGCGCGAACAGCGTTACCCCACCCGAACCCCACCAGCAAGGTGACAGTGGCGAGCAGTGTCGAGACCTGAGCCCATCTCATGGTACTTCCCCCTATATGGCCCTTCCGATCCCGCAGAACGCTTCTCGCCGCGTTATACAACGATGCGAGGGGGTTCGCAACACAGGCGCTGTTGTTCCCGTTCTCGCAGGCGTCCAGGACGTCCGTTGCAGGGTACTGCCAGCCACCGAAGTAGCCCGGGAGAGGAGTTCCTAGCGGTCTGCCTGGGTACCATGAGAGGAATGGGTCAGGAGTGCACGTCGTCGGCGGTTCAGTGCGCCGCCGCGCTGACCTCGGGATTGTCCGTACTCGGCAAACGCACGACCGGCGTCCAGCTCGAGCGGCCGGCGCACTTCGCTGAGATCGCGCCAAGCTGTGAGCCTGTGCGACCTGCGCTGCTGACGCTCGGCGACAGGGCCGACGCCCAGATCGGCGCCGAGGCGTGAGCCCAGGCGAGCCGGCGGTCGAAGGTCGCATCGTCGCCTCTGGTCTTACCAAGGTATTCGGCCGGATCAAGGCGGTGGACGGTCTGTCGTTCAGCGTCGAGCCGGGATGTGTCACCGGGTTTCTTGGGCCGAACGGCGCGGGCAAGACCACGACCCTGCGGATGATCCTCGGGCTTGCCGAAGCTACCTCAGGCACAGGCACGATCAGCGGCGTCACCTACGCGCATCTCCCCGCTCCTGGGCGCACCGTCGGAGCCGTGCTGGAGGCGACCAGCTTTCATCCGGGTCGATCCGCTCGGAACCATCTCCGCGTCTTCTGCGCCGCCGCAGGGTTACCTGACAAGCGGGCGGACGAGGTGCTCGAGTGGGTCGGACTTACGCAAGCGGCCACGTACTCGGTCCGTGGGTTCTCGCTCGGCATGCGCCAGCGTCTTGCTCTTGCAACCGCGCTGCTCGGTAATCCCAGGGTGCTCCTCCTCGACGAGCCCGCGAACGGCCTCGACCCCGAAGGCATCGCCTGGCTCCGGGGGCTCCTCCGCCACTTTGCCGATGTGGACGGCCGGACCGTGTTGGTCTCGAGTTACGTGCTGTCGGAGGTCGAGCAGACCGTCGATCGCGTGGTGATCATCGCGAAAGGGCGTCTCATCTACGAGGGGCGGCTGGCAGATCTGGAAGGGTCGAGCGCCGGGGTGCTGGTCCGGACACCGACGCCCGACCAGCTGAGTGCCGCGCTCGCTCAGCTCGACGTGAAGATCACGTCGCGGCCAGACGGGTCCGTCGCCGTCATCGGCGCCACGCCCGAGGCGGTGGGGCGTGCCGCGTGGGCGGCCCACATCGAGCTCCATGAGCTGCGCGCAGGAAGCTCGAGCCTCGAGGAGACGTTCCTTCGCCTCACAGCTGAGCCCGCTGAGAACCCGGACGTGACCGCGTGATCGCCCTGCTCCGCTCCGAGTGGCGAAAGGTGACCACCATCAAGCTCGGCTGGGGGATGCTGCTCGGAGCCATGGCGCTTGCCGCGGTCGGGGTCGTGGCGCAGATCGCGAGCAACGGGGCCCAGGGGAGTGGCGCGCCGCCCCTCACCGATCCGGAAACACAGAAGGGGATCGCCGCCTCGGCGAGCAGCGCCTATCTTTTCTCGATCGTGGTCGGCATCATCCTGATGACCACAGAATTTCGCCACTTCACGTCACGCCCGACCTTCCTGATCGAACCTCGACGAGGCCGCGTGATCGTGGCGAAGGTGCTCGTCGCGGCACTGGTCGGCGTCATCTACGGCATCGTGTGCGTCGCGCTCACCGCGGCGATCATGATCCCGTGGCTCAGCGCCAAGGGCATCACCATCGGATGGATCGACAACGGCGTCCTGCAGTCTCTGCTCAGCGCCCTGGCGGTGATCGCAATCTTCGCCATCGTCGGCATCGGCATCGGTGTGCTCGTACGCAACCAGATTGCGGCGGTGATCGGCGCCCTCGCGTATCTCTTCGTGCTCGAACCGCTGATCACCATCATCCCCGTGATCAAGAATGCGTATCCGTACCTCCCCGGTGCGGCCGCAGCCGCGATCTCCGGCGCCAGCCGGGGATCAACCCTTGCGCATCTCGATCCGCTCCAGGGTGGTCTGGTCCTGCTGGGGTGGGGCCTGTTGTTTGCGCTGGCCGGCTGGATGTTCACCATCCGGCGCGACATCCCTTAGGGTCGCCCTCACTGAGAAGGGCGGGCTGTGGCGACTCACGCTACGATCGCGCCGTGCTCGTATGGATGGACCTGGAGATGACGGGCCTTGACCCCGTGCGTCACGTGATCGTTGAGATTGCGACGCTGCTCACCGACGACGAGCTCACGCCGATCGCCGAGGGGCCCGACATCGTCGTACACGCTTCTCCCGACCAACTGGAACAGATGGATGATGTCGTGAGGACCATGCATACCCGCTCCGGCTTGCTGGCGGCGAGCCAGACGTCGGCGATCTCCGTGGCCGACGGTGGTCGGCTGACACTCGAGTTCCTCCGCGCGCACATCCGCGAACCCCGAGCGGTCCCTCTGTGCGGGAATTCCATCGGGACAGATCGACGCTTCCTTGCAGCCCAGCTCCCTGAGGTCGATGACTTTCTCCACTACCGGTCGATCGATGTGTCGAGCATCAAGGAACTCTGCCGGCGATGGTATCCGGACGTCCTGGCTCGCGCGCCTGCCAAGAAGGAGGCGCATCGAGCGCTCGACGACGTCCGCGAGTTCATCGCGGAGCTCGCGTACTATCGGTCGACGATCTTCCGTGGCAACGGCGGGGCGGGATCGTCCGTCGACGCTTGACCTTCGCCTCTTGACGCGCGCTGGGAGTCGATGATGCCGGTCCACACGAGCGTCAGGTCGGGATCAGCGGGCAGTGCTACCGCAGCTGGCTCTACTGGAACCAGCCCTCAACATCCAGGACGGCGTTCACGTTGCCGGCGGCGTTGAAGAGGCGAATATTTCCGGGAGGAGCGACGTGCGAGAGGCCGACCACGATCAGGTTCGGGAGCACCGGACCCACGATGTTCAGGTCCGAAGCGTTGGGGCGGGGGGTGACGTCTGCCGGATACGCGGTGAGGTACGTGCTTGCGGAAGGGGAGACCGCGGTGAGGTTGGCAATGATCGCGATCGGACCATCGTTCGGAACGCCCCCGACACCGGCAATGGCGATTGAAAGGGTTGCGTCGGCGCCAAGCGTGTGGCCGGAGCACGGTGTGCCGGAGCCGGCCCGGGTGTCACATACCCGCGTGGGACCGATTGCTTGGAATTGCGCGCCGAGTGGCGTGGAGGCCAGGCCGGATCCGAACCAGCCGTTCGCGTCGAGCACAAAGTCGATAGACCCGACGGCATTGTAGACGCAGACATCGGTTGCGGGGCCACCAGTGGCATCGGGTCCGAGAACTCACAAGGACTCGATTCCCCTCCGTAGCACCCCCATTGAGGTTGATGGTGGAGGTGGCCGATGAGGTTGGACACAAGCCGTCTGCAAGCGAAGGGAATACGCTGAGGTACGTTGGCAGCGTCCCCCCAATCGCAGTGAGGTTGAGGACGGCGGCCTCAGCTGTACCGTCACCGGGGATACTCCCAGGCGAACCAGAGATCCCGCTCGGGATACCGGAAACCTTCACCTTGACCACCGAGTTCGGCCCCAACCGATGCCCGGTGCCGGTTCCTTGGTTGCAGACGTTGGCCGGTTGCCCAGCCCTGGTGTCGCAGACCCGCAACGGTGACATCGAGTGGAACTCTCCGGCAGGATCGCCAACCGCAGCGGGAGCGAAGTACCCCTCGACATCAGCGACGACGTTGAGAGCGCCGACCGGGTTGTAGATGTTGACGTCCCGGTTCAAGGCGGTTGCGCTGGTTTGCCCCAAGGCGACCGTCACCAGGTTGGGAGTGACCGTTCCCGCGCTGAAGTTCAAGTTCGCCGCCCGAGGAAGCGCGGTGCCGGTCGGATAGATTGTCAGCAGGCCGGCGGTGCTACTGGACACTGCTGTCACATTCATGACGACCGCAGTGGCTGCCGCGGGGACTCGATCGACGCCACCCTTGAGCCCGGTAACTCCGGTGATCTGCAAGGTCCTGGTCTGATTCGCCCCGAGTTCCTCCGCCGCTGCACTGCACGCACGTGCGAGCACGAGTGTCGAGAATGCGAAACGGTGTGAGGCCGACGTAGTTCGCCAATGCGGCGAACATGTATCCCGAATTGGGACTCGGCAAATTCGATCCCTTCGAGCTCGTGACCTTCAATTGGTCGTACCCCGCCGCCTGAGCCGGGGTGATGAAATTGAACGATGTGCTCGTGACGCTTGTGGCGGTGACCGTTGTGCCGCCCAAGGTGACGGTCATCGGCGCAGCAAACCCGGTGCCCTTGACGGCGACTGCCTGGCCACCGACTACCGGGCCCGCAGCCGGCGCCAGCGACGCGACGACCGGATATGGTGGCGCGACCACAACCGGAGGACCGACGGCAACGCCCATGCCGTGGAAGGTCGAGAGCATCGCGGTGAATTGAGATTCCGTGTACGTGTACTGGTTGCCCGAGTACACATCGAGGAGCGTGATCGAATGTCCCGGATATGTTCCGAGCACGGTCACCGCGTGTTCGTGGAGGGTGTATGGGATCTTCCGCCTGTCAAAGGCGGTCCACGTACTGCTCGAGTATCCAGCGCCGGAGGAAAGGCTCCGAAAGTCGATCCAGACGACGACCGGATTGCCCGCTTCAATCTCCGTTTCGATGGTGGCGGTGGTCCATCCCGTCTGGGCGGCTTCAACATGGCCCACCTTGGTGACAATGTTGGCAATGGGTGGGTAGTAGACGCCATACCCGTCGCCGGGGGCGAAGCCTTCGTGGCCGTTGACGTTACCCACAAAGTCTGTGTACGGGTCGCCCCAGGTGACATTGCCTCCGTTGACGATTGCGTTTCGGCGATCATCCGGAAGTTGATTGAAGATCCAGTTCTGGAGATTCGCCGTCCCAGTGTTGACTGAGATGTTTCTTGCCACGAACGCGGCGGCGAGTGCGGCCGCTTCACAGTCGAGGTTCTTGTCTTGAACCGTAAGGTATGGATCCAGGTTGAGGGGTCCGGGATACGTGGTCGCCGCGGACGCCAAGATCGATGACCCCACGAGGCCGGCGGTCGCCATACCGACAGCGAGTGCAAGGGCGATCAAAAGGGTTGCTATCGGACGGCGATGGGCGATCACGCTCTTGACGCTGCGCTCTTGGCACGGTCGGTGCCGAACGAGCGGTTACGGTTCGCGCTTGGAAGGGTGGCGAAGTAGTGCGATGTCCCGGGTCACGAACTGTCGCTCGCCGACCCGTGGTATGAATGGTTTGCAGCGTCGCAAAGAGCCGCGGCACCAGGAACAAGCGGGTGCAGCACGGCCGTTGGTGAGGCAGGAATACCTGCCTGATGTGGCGTGCGCCAGCAGGAGTAACCTGCTGAGATGCGCCACAGGGGACACTCGGCGTCGCGGCGGGTCGGGCTGACGGCCGGCTGTGGCCTGGTCATGCTGCTCAGCAGCCTGGGCCATTCAGAGACAGTGGCGGGTGCCACCGGTGACCCGGTGATCGCTGCAGCCGGCGATATCGCGTGCGACCCCGCCTCGACCTCGTACAACGGCGGCGCGGGGACGCCGACGGCCTGCCGGGAGCAGGCCACATCGGACCTGCTGGTGAACGGCGGTTTCGCCGCTGTCCTCGATCTCGGTGACAACCAGTACGCATGCGGCTCGCTGGCCGCTTACGACACCTCGTACGACCCGAGCTGGGGCCGCTTGAAGTCGATCACTCACCCTGCTCCCGGCAACCACGAGTACCAGACGTCGGGAGGCACCGGCTGCAACTCGAGCAACGCGAGTGCGGCCGGGTATTTCCAGTACTTCGGCGCGGCCGCGGGGCCGTCGGGAAAGGGCTACTACAGTTTCGACATCGGCAACTGGCACATCATCTCCCTCAACTCTCAGTGCGGAAAGGTCGGCTGCGGCCCCAGCTCACAGCAGGGTGTCTGGCTCAAGAACGACCTCGCCCTCCACCCGACCGGGTGCAAGCTTGCCTTCTGGCACATCCCAGTGTTCAGCACAGGCGCCACGTCAAGCGGCGCAAAGGCATTCTGGACCCTGCTGTACGCGGCCCACGCCGACCTGGTCCTCAACGGTCACTACCACGCGTATGAGCGCTTCAACCTGCAGTCGCCGTCGGGCACCGCCGACTCCAACGGGATCCGCGAGATCATCGTCGGCACTGGTGGCGAGGATCACGCTGGGCTCGGCCCCAAGCCTCCCAACACGCAGGTGCTCAACAACACGGCATTCGGTGTGCTCGAGCTGACCCTTCATCCCACGTCGTACGACTGGAGGTTCATGCCGGTCCCAGGCGCGAGCTTCTCCGACTCGGGAACCACCGCCTGTCACACGTGAGGTGACCGCCCCGGTGGTTCTTGAGCTCCAGGGTTGGAGCCGAGAGCATCCGGGGTGCAATTGGCACGGCGGTCGCGCCTGAGACCTGACCCCGCGCCCAAGCCGCCTTCAGCCAACCTTAAGGACACGTAAAGAGGCGCTCCGTATGGTCCGCCACCATGAAGCGAATCCTCGTCAAGGGAGTATCAATTACCTCCGTCAACGGCTTACATTGCGACGCGCGTTTGAAGGGAAGCGCACAACGAAGAGGAGATGAGAGATGAGAGCCTGGCCACGCGTCACCGGGCCGGCGCTCGCGGTGGTCCTGGGGTTGGCCATCGCCGGTTGCAGCGCGAGTACGACGACCACGCCGACCCCGACGGCGAGCAGCGCCCATACGGCCAGTCCGCCGGCGACTGGAGGTAGCGCCGGACATGGCACCAGCTTCAACGTCCAGGTGAACTTCACCGGCGCCGACAGCGCGCAGGGATCGTTCACCGCAGCCACCGTGGGCGGGGCTCCGTGCTCCGACTACGCGAGCACCGCCTTTGATTGGACGATCGGTATCGGACCACCGAATGGAACTCCCACCACTGTTGGCGGCATCCTGATCAACTTCCTCATCACGATGCCGCAAAGCATGTTTCACGGCGCCGGTACGTACGCGGGGGTTGTACAAGGCGTCAGCGTCGGCAGCGACGACTTCTCCGGCACCGATTCGACGATGACACTCAACGGCGACGGGACCGGCAACGCGTCATTCACGAATCTAGCGGGCGCGGCCTCAGGGCAGACCGAGTCCGGAACCGTGACCTGGACGTGCGCCGGGTGATCGTGTCTAGAGCCGCGTGAATCGGAACCCCCACCGCCACCGTCCCGCCACCGGCCGCACGCAAGCGACCTGGCCGCCGAGAGTTGGCGCTCGCCCTGGCGGCGATCGTGGCGCTGCTCTGCGGCGCCGTGGTGGCAGTTCTTGTGTGTGGTAGAAAAGCGTGATGGCCGAGGTACTACTCTTTCACCACGCGCAGGGAAAGACACCCGGATTCGTTGCGTTCGCCGACGAGCTCCGCGCAGCCGGGCACACGGTGCACTCCCCGGATCTCTACGAGGGCAAGACGTTCGCCACGCTCGACGAGGGCGTTGGCTACGCCAAGCAGGTGGGCTTCGACACGATCCTCGAGCGGTGCCGGCTCGCCGCAGAGAGCTTGCCGAACGACCTCGTCTATGCCGGCTTCTCGCTCGGCGTGATGGGAGCGCAGATGCTGGCCCAGACGCGTCCCGGCGCGAAAGGCTGCTTGCTGTTCAGCGCCGCTTTCCCGGCCACCGAGTTCGGCGCCTCGTGGCCGCCGCGGGTGCCGCTCCAGATCCACATGATGGAGGCGGACGAGTGGGCGATGGAGGACCTTCCCGCCGCGCGCGAGCTCGTGGAGACCACCGAGGGCGCGGAGCTGTTCTTGTATCCCGGCGATCGGCATCTGTTCGCTGACAGCAGCCTGCCCGACTACGACGAAGGTGCCGCGAGGCTGCTCATGCAACGCGTGCTCAGCTTCCTCGGCAACATCGAGTAGCTGCGTAGCTTGCGAAGGGCCCTTTTCCGTAGAGCGTTTGGCGCGATCACACGGGCGCGGTGCGGGCCGCATCGCCTGCCGCCCGAGTGCGATTGCGCGCTTCGTCATCGCTCATCGTCACGGCCGTGACCTGTGCAACCGCCCCCTGCACTGCCCATACTCTCCGCGACGGTTCGTCCCTCGGGGGCACAAGCGGAGGACAGCGGATGTACGGAACCATCATGCGGGCCAAGGTCAAGCCGGGCCATCGCGCGGAGTATGAGAAAGCGATGCGCGAGATGGTGCCCAGCGCCGATGCCTACGGCCAAGGGATGCACTCGTACGAAGTCGCGTGGGAGGACAAGGATCCGGACCGGATCGTGATGATCATCCGCTTCAAGGATCGCGAGAGCTATCTGGCGAACGCCAACCGGCCCGAGACCGACACGGACTACCGCCGGCAGCTCGAGTACCTCGACGGTGAGCCGGAGTGGATCGACGTGAACTATGCCGAATACGTCGGGAAGCCGTTGGGAGCGGCCGGCTCGGCGCCCGCCTGAGGGTGCTGCGGAGCGGCGAGGTCACGGCTTCCGGGCGGACGTCAGCTCGCGGCGCGTGCGGACCGCCGTTGGTGCCGCCGAGTGTTCGACCACGCCGCGTCGATGGCCTTGATCTCGCCGCTGAGCGACGCTGCCGTAGCCACATAACTGGAGCGCACGTAGCGCTCATGATTGACCTCCAACCGCTGCGGCTCGTACACGTAGTTGACCATCACCCCATAGGACTGCCCGCCCCTCGGTGAGAGATCCGCGTCGGGGTTGACGCGCTCGAGCCGCGCGCCATTGGAGAGATGGAAGTGGCCAACGCTGTCGGCGATGTGGCCACGGACCTTGACATGCAACAGGTCGGCGAGTGCCAAGCGCCCCGCCAGCCGAGCAACCGCTGGATCGTGTGGTCCGGGCGCTGTCAGCAGCCGAGACAGCGACTCCAGCTCGTCGCCTGACTTCGCGAGGCGACGCAGCTCGTCATGATGGCCCGCGGTGAGCGCGCGCAGGCGCTCGTCGGTGAAGGCGTCATCGTCGGCATGATTCGCGACGGCCTTGGCCAGGCTGGGGACGGGCGACAGGGTCGCAAACGTGCGCAGCGCCGGCAGCTCCGCGGAGAGTTCGCGAACCACCTGTTTGATCAGGAAGTTCCCAAACGAGATGCCGCGCAGGCCGGGTTGGCAGTCGCTGATCGAATAGAAGACGGCGGTGTGAGCGTCCCGGGCTTCGGCAATGGGTCGCTGCACGCCGATCAGCGGAGCGATCGCGGTTGGCAGCTCGCGGGTGAGGGCGATCTCCACGAAGATCAGCGGTTCCCCGGGCAGCAACGGGTGAAAGAACGCGAAGCACCGCCGGTCGGCGGCGAGCCGCAGACGCAGGTCGTCCCATCCGTGGATCTCGTGCACCGCCTCGTACGCGATCAGCCGTTCCAGCGTCGCGGCAGGCGTGCTCCAGCTGATCTGCTCGAGACGCAGGAAGCCACCGTTGAACCAGGACGACAGCAGGTGGCGCAGGTCGGCATCTACGCCGCGGAGGTGCGGACGTGCTGGGAGCAGCTCGAGCAGCCGGGCGCGCAACTTGACCAGCGCCGCCGCACCGCCGGCGACCATGTTGAGTCGTCGGAACAGCTCTTGGCGCGGCGCCTCCGTAGCCTCGGCAAGTGAGATGACGGCGTCATCGCTGGGATCCGCCTGCCACCGTGCCACTGCCGCCGCGACCGCTTCGGACGGCGGTGAGAACGAGGCGGCGAGTACCTCCAGGAATGCGGCGTCGTCGGCGCCGCTCATGCGCTCGAGGGCACGAACCACCTCGGTCGCCAATGCCAGTCCGGACGCCTCACCGCGCCGAGCGATCAGGCGCTGGCATGTTGCAGCGAGGTTCGCCGTGCTGTTGGTGCGCCCGTTGCCATGTCCGAGCATGGCCCTGCCCCGCTCCGCAACCAGGGTGACATGCTCGAGCCACGACCGTGGTGTCATCGCGAGCAAGTATCGGTCACTTTGGGGGCTCATCGAGACGAGTTTACGCAGCCGTCACCCACCGACCTGGCGGCGGCTGAGACAGGAATCTTCAAGTCGTTGAATGCCCGGGCAAGTTCCTGTGGACGGACCAGCTTCACACCCGGAGGGAGTGTGCTCGGTCGACTATCCGCTGTACCGCCCGATCATGACCGAGCTGGCGGCCGACCCAACCAGCACGTCCACATCGTGCTTCAGGAGCACCGCTACGAAAGCGTCAACCTCATCGGCATTGGTGCAGCCCTGACACCCCTGGATCTCGTCGTCTCGAGTGCGCAGGACGACACCGATACTGGCCCGCCCGGGATGGACCTCAACCTCGCGAAGATCCGCATACGCGAAGTCCCGGTGGATATTTCTCTTGTGCCTCCCGAAGAGAACCGAGCGCGCGGTCATGTCAAACGCGACGCCAGTGGCCGTGGCCGTGAGGCTCCCGAGCTTCCAGTGCAGCGTGATCCGTTGAGAAC
Organism: Candidatus Dormiibacterota bacterium; assembly: GCA_963768105.1. Classification (GTDB taxonomy): domain Bacteria; phylum Chloroflexota; class Dormibacteria; order Aeolococcales; family Aeolococcaceae; genus Palsa-851. The sequence goes on from CAVYGR010000003.1 coordinate 337,171, forward strand.
CATCGGGATCGCGCGCCGCCGGAGGTTGCGTGCTGGGCGGCGCTTCCGCATGGATGTACCTCCACATCGACCCGTCCCACCACTGATTCTCGTCCGGACTGAGGAGGGCATCGGGCAACGGGTCAGACTCAACGCGCTCGCCGTCGCGCACCTGGAAACTCATCCTGTTGCTTCATGAACCATCATGCCGTTGGTCACGCCCTGGACCGAGTTGGTCCAGGGCGTGCTCGGGGAGGTGTATTTCGGCGAAGCCTTACTGGTCATCTCGTGACCCCTCGTGACGCTCGAGCCCTGCGGCCTGTCAGCCGTGTCTCGGGCGTCATCCAGCCTGTTACCGCGACCGTAACAATCACAGCAACACAGGCGGAAGCTTTCCAACGCTCTGGGTCAGCGTGGTCGGAGGAGACCGTCCTCGCTAGCGCTGATCGATCGTTGTGTGCGTACCACCCGCGGGATCAACAACGTCTCGGCGCTGTGTGAAGCGACCGGGACCAGCCCAGGATGACCAGAAGACCATCGAGAGCACGATTCCCAGGGCTCCAACGCCCATCAGGATCCAGCCGATGGTGTGGATGTCGAGCGCACCGTTCGTTGGGTTGACGTGAAGGGCAAAGGTGAGGATCGCGCCAACCGCTAGCAGAAGTATCCCAACTCCCAGACCCATGCTTGCTACCTCCTGGTTTGAGTCACCCGAGATTGCCAATAGGGTGGCTATGGTCCTTTATCTCATAATTTGGACTGATTGGCGCATTTTTAAGCAGCTTTGGCTACGCCCGGTTTAACGGATTTTCCCAACGGCCATGCGGTCGCGGGGAATCGCGTCGATTACCGCTTGCGGTGCTCCCGGCGGGCAGGTCAGAGGTTGATGGTGAACTTGGTTCCCAGAAGGATCAGAGGCCAGAGCAGGATCGCCAGGAGCGCGGACAGGAAGCTGCCCAGGGTTTTCAGGTCGGAAAAGTAATGGTGACCGATGGCCACGATCACGCCAATCACCACCCACACCACGAAGACGAGCGATATAGGACGCGAACGCCTCATGGCATCTCTCCTTCGCGCAAAGCGCCGAGCCAGCGGCGACGATCTTACAGGCGCAGCGAAGGCGGCGAACGCTTGGCCGCATCGCATGCGGTCCCGTGAGCTGTCCGAGCGATACATCCAGCACGCCCCGTTCAAACGGCGTCCAGTCGGGATGACCCGAGTTCTGTGGGCTAGCGGACCGACGGGATTTCGTGGCGCGCGTACAGTCGGTCGGTGGGGATGATCCGGCGGTCTACAGTCCGATCGACGCGCTCGCCAACGGTGTCGACGCCATCGAGGCCTGACACGACCAGAGTGAACGTCGCGCCGGCCAAGTCATTCTCCACGACCGTAATGCGGAATTCGGAGACGGCAGCGGTCGTCGGTGTACACAGTGGAGAAGGCGCGGGTCGACCTGAGCGGCCGTTGCAGGCGTGCCCGAAGTGTGGAACTGAACGGCTCATCCCGCTGAGCTTCCAGGTCTCTCGGTTGGATGCGGACGATCAGGACCGCCCCGAGGTCCGAGCCATGCGGCCGACAGCCAAGTGTGGTGGCTGCGGTGCGCTTGTCTACGCCGAGGGTTTCACCTATCGGCGGGCGCCGAGAGAGCGGTTCTCAAACTAGCCCGCCAACCAGCCTCACGTTGGATGATCGGACCCGACGACGGGCAAACCCTGAAGCGCCGACCTCCAGACGGGACGTCCGCAGAGCCTTGACCCCGGCCTCTCGCAGCATCGTTGGCGAGGTCTTAAGACTTGGTGCCCCCGTGTGACACGCCCGCGACGCGTCGTAGGCGTCGCAGTCGCCGCAACGACGGAGACTTGTTGGAAGTGACGGCGACGCCTCCAGCGCCACAGGGGGTGAGGGCAGCTGAGACGTCGCCGTCGGAAGGGATTGAGTTTCGAGTGAATCCCATCGTGGCGCCATATCCAGGTGTCCGGAGCGCGGATTCGGTAACAAAGCCAGAGCGACGACCCTCCACTCGTATTCGCGCGCATCCAAAGGGTCGACCCATCAGCGGTCGTGCCCGGTGGGACGGAAGGTGGCGGGTCAGGACACGTTGAGTGCGCAATCCTGCCGCTACCCCCCATCCGCGACCGTGACTTGACGGGCAGGGTGTCTGCCAGCATCAAGAGGACGGTGCCGAATCAGTAGACCCGGCGCCGACGGTGACAAAGTCGTATGGCGCTCGTCTGCCCGCCAGCGTACCGTCGTCTGGGTCTGCAGCATGAGCCTCGGTCCGCTTGGTTCGTACACTGAGGCGCATGGTGAGCCAATGGTGCGCAGGGTACAGCAACGGTGCTCGCGAACTGTGCGCAGAGGCTGTAGAACGCGGCGCGCGCCTCTGACAGAGTTCGTCAAATGAGCGCACCGCACGTCGCCCCGATGCGGGAGGCAAGATTACGCCAGCGGATCTGGGTTGCCGGCAAGATCCGGTTCCTTCGAGGCAAGACTGACAAGAACGCAGCGAACCTCGAGTGCGAGGTCACCGACGGCACCGGCAGCCTGCTCCTCGTCTTCCAGGGCCGGCGGCGCATCCCCGGCATCGCGGTCGGCGCACTCCTGGTGGCCGAGGGAATGGTGGGCTCGTGGAGCCGCCGCCTTGCAATCCTCAACCCGGACTACGAGCTCATCGCCGACTAGACTAGCGGACCCACGTCCCCGCGCCCGCCATCGCGCTGAAAAGGGGGCGTGCCGCGCGACCGTCGGCGACGCATGCCGCTCCAACTCCGCGACGGCGCGCCTCGGTCACCGCGCGGAGTTTGGTACGAGCGCGGCCGCCGATTGCCGAAAGCAGCGCCTCCGGGTCGTGCGTCGAGAGCCGGTCGATGATGGTGGTCGCGTCAGCGGGATCGCGCAGCAACCCCGGAGTGTCGGCGAAGATCATCAGCCGCGAGGCACCGAGCGCAACCGCGATCTCGGCAGCGAGACGGTCCCCGTCGACGTTGATGGCGGTCCCGTCCTGCGCGGCGATGGGCGGGCTGATCACCGGAGTCAGGCCCCGCGCGATCAAGCTTTCGAGCAAACTCGCGTCAACCGAGTCGATGCTCCCGACGTGGTTCGCGTGCAGCACCTTGGTCCGGCCGTTCTCGTAAACGCGCAGGTCGGGACGGCGCGTCCCGCGAACAGCCCCACCGTCGAGCCCGCAGAGTCCGAAGGCGTTCACGCCCAACTGCCGGAGCCGCTCCACGATGCGCTTGTTCGCCTTGCCCGCGTACGCCATCAGGAAGTGATCCATGGTCGTCGAGTCGGTGAAACGGCTCACATCACCGCGTGCGGACTCGACCATCCGTGGTGGCGCGCCCAGACGCGTCGAGAGATCGTCGAGGTCCCGGCTGGCGCCGTGGACGACGACGACCCGCTCGGTGGTCGCGGCGATGTCTTCGAGGAGCGGGTCGAGCCGGCGCACGCTCCCGCCGATCTTCACGACGATCATCAGATCGGATACAGACCGCCGAACTCGAGGCCGAGCGTCTCGGGGAACCCATAGCGGACGTTGAACGCCTGCAGCGCCTGTCCCGCCGATCCCTTGACGAGGTTGTCGAGCGCTGCGGTCACCACCACGCGGCGCGATTCCGGGTCGCGCTCGAAGCGCACGTCGCAGTAGTTCGTGCCGCTGAGCAGCTTGGGATTGGGAGAGTGATGCAAACCGGTGCGCGCCTTGACGATGCGCACAAACGGCTCGGACGCATACCGGGTCCGGTATAGCTGCCAGAGTTCGCGATCGTCAACATCGCTGGTGAGAAAGGCGTGCGCGGTGATGAGCACGCCGCGGACGGCCTCAACGGCCGTCGCAGAGAACGCCAGCACCGGGCCGACAGCACCCAGGTGCAGCTCCTGGATGATCTCCGCCGAGTGCCGGTGTCCGGTTGGAGCATAGGAGCGGACTTCGCCGCTGCGGTGTGCATGGTGCGTCGCCTCGCCCGGTTGCGCACCGCCCGCCGACGAACCGACCTTTGCCTCAACCACGATCGGCATCGCGCCATCGAGCAGCCCGGTGCAGGCGAGAGGCGCGAGGCCGAGGATCGACGCGGTAGCGAGGCATCCACCGGTCGCGATGAGCGACGCGCCGGCGATCTCGGCGCGGTGCAACTCGGATAGCCCATAGACGGAGGTGGCGAGCAGCTCTGGAGCCGGGTGATTCCATCCATACCAGTGCGGATAGTCGGCGGGGTTGCGAAGCCGGAAGTCGGCACCGAGGTCGATGCACACCGGGGCGGCATCGCGGAGCTGCCCGATCGCCTGGCTCAACTCGCCGTGCCCCAACGCCGAGAACACCACGTCAACAGCACGGAGTGCATCGCGGGACGAGAATCGAAGTTCGGTCCGCCCGCGAAGTGGGGGGTGCACCACCGCAACCGGCTTACCGATGAGGCGCTCCGACGTCACCTGGACGATCTCGACCTCGGGATGACCGGCGAGGAGACGCAGCACCTCACCGCCCGCATAGCCGGCGCCTCCGACCACCGAGACGCGAATCATCGGTCGCCCAGCGCACGGTCGAGCACGTCCACGGCGTGCTCCAGCTCCGCGACCGAGACGCACTCCTCGGGGGTGTGGTCGAGGCGCGCGTCGCCGGGTCCGTACGCAACTCCCGGACAACCCCACGCGGGCACGAGCACGTTGAGGTCGGAGGTGCCGGTCTTGACCTTGAATCGTGGCGTCCCACCGGCCGCGCGGATCGCGCGAATCACGCCGCGGGCGATGGGGCTGTCACGACCGGTGCGAACGCCGGGTACTTGACTGAGGACCGTCAGCTCGCCGCCCGGGGCAGCGGATCCAGCGACCTGTAGAAGCGCCTCGACATCGCATCCGGGCGGGGTTCGCACGCCGATGTCCACGCTTGCCCGATCGACAAGGCCGTCGCTCTCCGACCCAAGTCGCAGCACGCGGACGTCGATGCAATCGAACACGCCCGCGTCGCGGTTCGATGCCCGGGCGCAATCCCTGAGGGCTCGAACGACGTCGACGCAGCGATCGGCCGCGCTCGGTTCCGGCCCAGCGCTGTGCGCCTGCGGCTGGGTGACGCTCGCGCGCATCCGCAGGCTGCCCTTGTAGCCGATGGTCACGGCGTCCCAACCGCTCGGCTCGAGAATGACCAGGCTGTGCGGGGGAGGCATCGACGTCGCCAGATGATGCGCCCCGCTCGAGGTGGTCTCCTCTTCGACCGCCCCGATGACGACGAAACGCCGCCCACCGTCGCGCCGTTGGCGGCTGACCGCGGCGATGGCCGTCGCGAGCGGACCCTTGGCGTCGACCGCTCCTCGACCATGCAGGCGGTCGCCGTCGCGGCGGGCCTCGACGTGACCGGCGACGGTATCGAGGTGTCCGACCAGCGCGATCGTCTCCGGTCCGGCGCCCCACGCGGCGATCACGTTGCCGGCGGCATCGACATCAACGTCGAAACCGGCATCGAGGAGGCGCCAGACGAGCATCGCAGCGAGCGCATCCTCATCGCCGCTCACGCTGGGCACTGCGAGCATCGCGGTGAGGAGCTCCACGACGTCGACGCGCGTGTGCGGACGCGCCTCCGCCCAGGCACCTCGGTCACGCATGAACGGCGACCTTCGACGCCTGAGCGATCTCGGCGACGTGGTCGGCCACGTGTCCGGGGATGTCGACGCCCGTGACCTCGACCGAGTTGCGAAACTCCATCGTCGCGTTGACCTCGCTGACAAGCATGCGGTCGCCGTCCTCGAGCAGGTCGACCGCGAGCACGCCGCCACCGACCGCGTCCGCGGCTCGGAGCGCGAGCCCGCGCACCTCATCGTCGACCGCGCAGTTGCTCGTCCGTGCGCCGCGGGCGGTGTTGGTGACCCAGTGCTGGCTTTCGCGATAGATGGCGCACACCACGGCGTCACCCACGACAAAGGCGCGGATGTCGCGACCCGGCTTGTCGACGTGGCGCTGCAGATAGAAGACGGAGTGTTCTGGCCCGCCGAGCAGCGCCTTGTGCTCGAACAGCGCCTCGGCGGCGTCGCGGTCGTTGATCCGCGCCAGCAGGCGGCCCCACGAGCCGGTGACAGGCTTGAGCACCAGCGGGAATCCCAGCTCGTCGGCCGCGCGCAGCGCACCGTCGGGGCTGAACGCAATCATGGTCGCCGGCGTGGGCAGTCCGGCCGCGTCGAGGAGTGCCGACGTATCCAGCTTGCTCGCGCACACCGCGGCGACCGAGTGACGGTTCACGGTCGCGACCCCCCAGGATTCGAGAACTCGCAGGGCGGCAAGCCCGCGCGTTTGCGAGAGGCTGCGCTCGAGCACGACGTCCCAGCGGCGCTGGGGCTGCGGGAGCGCCAGCGTCAGCTCGCGGTCATCGACGATCTCGACATCGACATCGCGGCGGACGAGCGCGTCCCGTAGCAGCTTCTCCTCGACTCGCATGCGCGAGCAGAGCATTCCGACTCGCAACCGGTCATTCACCCCAGTCGACGTCCTCCGGCGGCGCGAGCACGAAGCGCGAGGGGTCGAGGCCGATCACCTCGAGCTCGGCGTTGCATTCGAGGCAGGTCACGACCTCGCCCCGCTCGACACCGTCGTCGAGCGCGATCCGCGCGTTGCACTCAGGACACATGGTGCTCCTCCTCAAGCGCGGCCCAGCCGCCCTGTCTGATCAGTTCCAGCAGCGACCCCGCCTCGATGATGCGAAGCGCGACCCCGGATGGCGGTTCACCTTGGAGGACGCCGGTGGGTCCGGTGATCACTCCGCCGAGAGTGTCGACGCTCACCCGATCGCCGTCGCGGAGCGCTCGATGGGCCTCCTCGCAGCGGATCACCGGCAGACCGATGTTCACCGCGTTGCGATAGAAGATGCGCGCAAAGCCGGCCGCGACCACCGCGGCGACACCGTTCTGCTTGATTGCCAGCGGCGCGTGCTCGCGAGAGCTGCCGCAGCCGAAGTTCCGCCCCGCGACGATGACGTCCCCCGGCTGCACGGTCTCGACGAAGTCGGGCCGCGCCTCGATGAGACACGCGCGCCGCAGCGCATCCGGGTCGGTCGTGACGTTGTACCGGCCCGGCATGATCGCGTCGGTGCTGATCCCGTCCCCGAGCAGGAAGACGCGGCCGCTCACGAGGCGGCGCCCAGGCTGACGGGGTCGGTGATCGCCCCGGTCACGGCCGATGTGGCGGCAACCGCAGGCGACGCCAGGAAGATGAGGGCGTCGGGACTGCCCATGCGGCCCGGGTAATTGCGATTGCTGGTCGACATCACTCGCTCGCCGGGACCGACCACGCCGTGCTGACGGCCCAGACACGGCCCGCACCCAGGGTTGAGCACCAGCGCGCCTGCACGCGCGAAGATCTCGATGTAGCCGGCGGTGAGCGCCTCGAGATACACGCCGCGCGACGCCGGCACGACGATGGTGCGGGTGCGAGGGTGGACGGTTCGCCCGGTGAGGATCGCCGCCGCCACCGCGAGGTCGCTGAGACGGCCGTTGGTGCAGCTGCCGATGAAGACCTCGTCGAGCGGCGTGCCCGCGACCTCGTCGATGTCGTGGACGTTGTCGATCGCCGGATGCACCGCAATCTGCGGACGCAGCGCGCCGGCGTCGATCAACAGCGTCCGTGCGTAGGCGGGACGCACCGGGTGCAGGTCGACGTCCTCGCCGCCGGCGTGGCGCTGGGCCACCTCGTCGGGCTCGACCAACCCGGTCTTGGCGCCGAAATCCGTGCTCAGGTTGCACAAGGTCAGGCGCTCCTCCACGCTCATGGCCCGCACCGCCTCGCCGGTCCATTCCACCGCGCAGTAGTCGGCGCCGTCGGCGCCGAGCTGCCGGATCGCATGGAGCGCGAGATCCTTGGCGTACACGCCGTCCGGCAGTGCTCCGCGCACGTCGATGCGCACCGTCTCGGGAATGCGAAACCAGGTCTTGCCCGTGGCGAACACCACGCCGATGTCGGTGGAGCCCAGCCCCGTGGCAAAGCAGCCGAGACCGCCGTACGTCGTGCTGTGCGAGTCGGCCCCGACCACGATCCCACCCGGCCGGGCCAGCCCACGGTCGACCATGACCTGGTGACAGATGCCTTCGGCGAAGAGGTTGGTGATCGAGTGCTCCACACAGAACTCCCGGATCACCCGATGCAACTCCGCCGCCGCGACCGTGTTGGCGGGCATCACATGGTCGAAGTTGAAGACGATCCGGGTCGCGTCCCACAGCGGCGATCCAAGCCGGCGGAACGCCTCGATGGCGAGCGGGCCGGTCACGTCGTGCGCCATCGCAACGTCCACCTCGGCGATCACCGTGTCGCCCGCCTGGACCGTCCGTCCAAGCCGGCGGCTGAACAACTCCTCGGTCAGTGTTCCCATCTCTGGCTCCTAGGTCCGCGCCCAGCTGACGATCAAGGCGTCGAGCGCGGCCGTGTCCAGCGGCCCGGCATCGCCGCGTCGCTTCACCTCGGCGGTGAGACGTCGCAGGCGGTCCTCGTCGAGGTCGACCCCCAGCCTCGACGCCCGATCGCCGACGGCGTGGCGCCCGGTCAGACGATGGCCGGCGAGGATGCTCCGCTCTCTGCCGAATCGCGCCGGGTCGAGCACCTCATACGCCCCGGGGTCGACGAGGACGGCCTTCGTGTGCATGCCGGCCTTGTGATGGAAGGCCGTCGGCGCGGTCACCGCGGCGTTGAAGGGGATCGCCACCCCGAGGATCTCGGCGAGCATCGCATCGAGGTCGGGCAGCATCTCGAGCCGGTAGTGCTCGACCAGCTCGGGTTGCAGCGTGTGCAACCGCGCCATCATCGACGAGAGGGGCACGATGCCGTTGCGTTCCCCGATGCCGAGGATCGTCGTGTCGATGTGGGTCGCTCCCGCCTCGAGCGCCGCGAGCGCGTTTGCGACGGCGCACCCGGTGTCGTCGTGCGCGTGGAACTCGATGTCACAGCCGACCGCGCGGCGGACCCGAGCGACCAGATCGTGGACCTGCGAGGGCGTTGCCACCCCGACGGTGTCGGCGAGCCCGACGCGGTCGACGCCGGCCCGGTCGATGGCGGTGTAGATGCGGAGCAGATCGTCCGGGTCGGAGCGGAAGGAGTCCTCGGTGCTGAACCTCGCCTCGCGACCCGCCCCGCGGATCTCGGCCACCACCTCGCTGCCGATCTCGATGATCTCGTCGATGCTCAGACCGTGCGAGGCGAGGCGCAGCCGCGATGAGGTCGCGATCAGCACGTCGACGCCGTCGACACCGGTGTCGATCGCAAGCCGTGCGTCGTCGAGGTTGCAGCGGATATGCGTGAGCAGCCGGAAGCGTCGCTCGGTCATGGCGATCCGGCGGAGATCGGCCTCCGAGCTGGGCGACGCGACCGGCGAGGTGAGCTCCATGTAGTCCGCCCCGAAGCGATCGAGCGCGGAGGCGATGGCGAGCTTCTGCTCGATCGTGAAATGGGCGAGGGCGAACTGCTCGCCCTCGCGAAGCGTGCTGTCGATGATCCGAAACGAGGTGATGTTCATGTCGTCCGTAATGTGCTGGTGGACAAAAAGAAAGAGCCCCTTCGGGGAAGGGGCTCTTCGCGGAATCTGATCCGGCGCTACGCGGACGCCGTCACTTCAAACGTGCGCAGATGAACCCACTCCTCGAGAGCGAGCGGGTTTTTTTGGCGAAGTGGACGGATGTCTGCACGACCGCAGCAGCGTAGCAGCGCCCGGAGCATCGCGTCAAGGCCAAGCGGTGCGCGTCCGTCCGCGGCGAGCGATGATCGTGGTACATGGTGTGGGCTATGTCGAGATTCCGCCGCGCATCGCTCGGCGCGGGGTTCGGGTACTCGCCGGGCGAGCAGCCGGCAGATGCGGACGGGTGGCTGAAGCTGAACACCAACGAGTTGCCGCTGCCGCCGTCGTCGCACGTTGCCGCGGCGGTCGCCGCCGCGGCAGCCGACCTGGCTCGCTATCCCGATCCATCAGCGGAGCCGCTGCGCTCCGCGCTCGCCCGCTATCACGGCGTTGCACCGACGCAGGTCTTTGTGGCCAACGGCGCCGACCAGGTGCTCGATTGCCTGTATCGAGCCTTCGCCTCACCCGGCGACACGGTGGTCCGGACCGACCCCGGGTACTCGCTGCTGCCGGTGCTCGCCGCGCTCTTCTCGGCACGCGACGTGGCGGTGTCGCTGGCGCCCGACGGTGCCCTGCCGTCAGGGTTCGCAACCGAGCCCGGCGTGGTCCGCGTGATCGTGAATCCCAACTCCCCGACCGGACGCTGGATCGAACCCACGGAACTCGAGACAGCGTTGCAAGGAGCTGCAGGGATCGTAGCCGTCGACGAGGCCTACTGCGACTTCGCCCCCGGGTCATGTGTCGGCCTACTGCGTTCGCACCCGAACTGGGTGATCGTCCGGACCCTGTCGAAGTCGCATGCCCTCGCCGGGCTGAGGGTTGGATACGCGCTCGCCGCTTCCGATGTCATCGACGACCTCCTCGCGGTGAAGGAACTCGTACCCCGTCGATCGCTGTGCCATCGCCGGCGCGATCGCGGCACTCGACGACGAGGGCCATCACCGCCGCATCGTCGATACGGTCGTGCACGAGCGCTCGCGATTGACAGACGGACTGCGAGACCTCGGCTGGGACGTGGCACCGTCGGGAGCGAACTTCATCTTCGCGCGGCCGCCCTCGTGGACAACCGCCGCCGCGGTGGCCGGGCGTCTGCGTGACCAGCGAATCCTCGTACGCCATTTCGACGTCCCCGGGCTCGACGACCGGCTCCGGATCAGCGTCGGTGATCGGGCGGCGGTGGACCATGTGCTCGCCGCGGTTGGTGAGATGCAGCCCGCGTGACGTCCGCGGTCCCGCGCGCGGCCGCTCGGGTCCAAGATCGGGAAATCCTGACCGGCCCGTAGAATCCGCCCATGACAGGCCTCGATGCGGTGCCGCCCGGTGCGCGAGCGCTCGGTCGCGCGGATGGATTCGGCGATTGGCTGATGGGCTCGGCGGCCGCTCGCCGTCGGCTCACCGACCGTTTCATCGACACCTTCGAGTCGTGGGGGTACGGCTTCATCGTCACCCCGCTCATCGAGCCGCTCGACACCATCGCGGCGGGGGTGAACGCCGCCCGTCAGTCGGGCCTCTTCCGCTTCATGGACTCCGACGGCGCCCTGCTCGCGCTCGTCGGTGAGCGAACCGTCAGCGTTGCCCGTGTGGTCGCGACGCAGCTCCACGACGGACCATTCCCGCTGCGGCTCTGCTACGCCGGGGCGGTGCTGCGCAACCAGGCGCTCAACACAGGACGGCGGCGCGAGAGCCTGCAGGCGGGCTGCGAGCTGGTGGGCGCCACCGGGCTCGCTGCCGATGCCGAGTGCATCGCGCTCGCCGCGTCGGCCCTCGAGCGAGGCGGTGTCCATCACGTGCAGGTCGATGTCGGCCATGCCGACTTCATCCCCGGATTGCTCGACTCCGCCGGACTCGACGAGGCCGCACGTGATGCCGTCCTGGGCGCGCTCGCCAGGCGCGACCTCGTCTCGGTCGAAGCGGCGCTCGAAGGTACCGATGTGGCCGACGCCGAGCGCCGCCTCCTGCTCGCATTTCCGACGCTGCGCGGCGGACGTGAGATCCTCGACACCGCGGCGAGCGGTCTCCATGGTGAGCGTCCCACGCGCGCGCTGCGCGAGCTTGCGCAACTCTGGGACCTGCTCGAGGCGCACGCGATCACCGACCGCGTGCATCTCGACCTCGGCGCGGTCCGCGACTGGGACTACTACACCGGCCCGACCTTCGAGGTGTTCAGCGAGGACTCCGGGTTTGCCCTCGGCGCCGGCGGGCGGTACGACACACTGCTCTCGCGGTTCGGCGCCGCGCTCCCGGCCACCGGCTTCGTGCTCCATGTCGATCGCTGTCACGACAGCATCGGGCGCCGTGACGGCGCGGGACCGGCACCCGCGGCGCTCGGCATCAGCTGGGACTCGGCTGACGCACAACCGATCGCGCTCGACGCCGCTCGCAGGCTGCGCGAGCGTGGCGTCGCGTGTGCATGCAATCTCTTGCCGGGCGGTGATGGCGCCCTGCGCGTGACCGCGAACGGCGCGTTCTGGTCGAACCATGGCAGCGACGAACGCGGCACCGTCGACGCGGCGGTGCACGCGCTGTCCCAGCGCGAACTATGAACGGTCTTCGCATCGCGCTGCCGGGAGGCACGCTGCTCGAGGGAGCCTGCGCACTGCTCGACAGCGCAGGTATGGTGCGCCTCGACCCGAGCCGTTTCGACCGCGAGCTGAGCATCACCGAGGCGGGTGCGTCCTACGTCAAGGTGCGCCCGACCGACGTTCCCGTGTATGTGGAGATGGGCGCGTGCGAGTGCGGCATCGTCGGCAAGGACGTGCTCTGGGAGAGCAGCCGCGAGTGCTACGAGCTCGCCGATCTCCGCTTCGGGATGTGCCGCCTGGTGCTCGCCGCGCCGCGCGATTCTCCGCTCGCGAAGGGCGCATGGCCTGCGTCGTTGCGCGTTGCGACCAAATATCCGGAGGCGGCTCGCCGGTTCTTCGACGCGCGCTCGGTCAACGCCGTGCTCATCCGGCTCCACGGTTCGGTGGAGCTCGCGCCCGCGACAGGGCTCGCCGACTGCGTCCTCGACATCACCGCGACCGGTCGGACCCTGGCGACCAACGGCCTCGTCGAGGTCGCAGAGGCGGGGGTGTCCACGGCCCGGCTGATCGCCAACGTCGCGGCGCTGAAGACGCGCAACCGGGCGGTCGGGGACCTCGCGGCATCGCTGCGGCGCGCCGCGGCGTCGCGCCGCAGCGAGGGCGCCGCATGAGCATCGAGCTGGCACGCCTGAACTCGCGGCAGTTCCAGGCGCTGATTCGCGAGCGTGAACGCGAGGGCTTCATCACGCCGGCGCTCGACCTCGCGAGCCAGCGCCGGCTCGCGGGAATCTTCGGGCGAGACATCAGCGCGCGTGACGCCGTGCGCGAGATCGTCGCCGACGTTCGCGCCCGCGGTGATGCCGCACTCCGCGAGTGGACGTCGCGAATCGATGGAGTCGACGTCACGACAGCGCACATTGCGCCGGCAGCGCTGGAGGAGGCGTGGCAGCGCCTCGAGCAACCGGTGCGCAATGCGCTGGTGGCGGCCGCGCAGCGCCTGCGGGAGTTCCACGAGCTGCAGGTGGATGTCACCGATCGCGGCGCGGGCGGCGCCTGGCTGCGTCCGGTACCGCTGAGTCGGGTCGGGTGCTACGTGCCGGGAGGACGCGCGGCGTATCCGAGCACCGTGCTCATGTCGGTGATTCCAGCCCAGGTGGCAGGTGTCGAGCGAATCGTGATCACCAGCCCACCTGCGGCCGGCGGTGGTGTACATCCGCTGGTGGCCGCATCGGCGCACCTGCTCGGCATCACCGAAGTCATCGCGGCCGGTGGGGCCCAGGCGATCGCGGCACTGGCGTATGGCACCGCGAGCATCGACCGGGTGGACAAGCTCGTCGGGCCGGGCAACGCCTTCGTCACCCTCGCCAAGCACGAGGTCTTCGGTGCGGTCGGCATCGACCAGCTGGCCGGACCGAGCGAGATCCTCGTCATCGCCTCCGCCGGCGCGGATGCCGAGCTGATCGTAGCGGACCTGGTCTCCCAGCTCGAGCACGATCCACTGGCGTGGGCCGTGTGTCTGACCGACGATGCGTCGCTCGCCGCGTCGATCCCGACACGTTTCAGCGACGTCGCGGGCGAGGCGGCGCGGAGCGCGATCATCGCGATGGCCGCCGGGACACACGCCGCGGTGGTGCGCTGCGACTCGCTCGATGAGTGCCTCGTGCTGGCGGCCGGCTTTGCGCCGGAGCACCTTTCCCTCCAGGGAGCGGCCGCCGAGGGTTTGCACGAGCGGGTTCGCAATGCGGGCGCGGTGTTCATCGGCGCGATGTCACCGGTGAGCATCGGCGATTACGTGGCGGGACCGAACCACACGCTGCCGACCCAGGGCGCCGCCCGCTACCGCGGACCCCTCGCGGTGATGGACTTCGTGCGCTGGCCGAGCTTCGTGCGGCTGTCGCCCGAGGAGTTCGATGCGCTGGCCCCGGTGGCGACGTCCCTTGCCCACGCCGAGGGTTTGCAGGCCCACGCGGCGGCGATCCAGGCACGCATCGGCATGCGCGAGCGGACGTGACTCCGATGGAGCGTTCGGCGTCGAGGCGGCGCGACACTCGAGAGACACAGATCAGCGCGGACGTGGTCATCGACGGTGCGGGGGTCGCCGCGATCAGCCTGCCGCTGCCGTTCTTCCGCCACATGATCGAGGCCTTCGTCAAATACAGCGGCATGGACATCACCCTCAGCGGCAGTGGCGACGTCGACGTCGACGCGCACCATCTCGTCGAGGACGTGGGCCTCGTCCTCGGTGGTGCGATCAGCGACGCGCTCGGCGATCGAGACGGCATCCGGCGGTTCGGTGACGCCTACGCGCCGCTCGACGAGTCGCTGGTGCGCTGCGTCGTCGACTATGGGCGCCGCCCCACGCTGGTGTACGCGATGGACCAGTTGCACGGTCGCATCAACGACTTCGACGTCGACGTCCTCGCCGAGTTCGTCAAGGCGTACGCGCAGGCAGCGGGGGCGACCATTCACTTGGACTGCATCCGCGGCGACAACCTGCATCACATCGCCGAGGCGGCATTCAAAGCGCTCGGGCTCGCGACTCGCGATGCGTTTCGCGTGATCGGCGGCGGTGTTCCCTCGACCAAGGGAACGCTGTGAGCCTCCTGGTCGGCGTCTGCGACTACGAAGTCGGGAATCTGCGCAGCGTCGAGCGCGCGCTGCGGGCTTCCGGCGCGGTGGCGGCCATCAGCGACGACCCCGACACGATCGCCGCCTGCGCCGGCATCGTTCTCCCTGGCGTCGGCGCCTTTGCGGTGGCCGCACGGGCGCTCCGGGACAGGGGCCTTGGCGAGGCAGTCCGGCACGTTGCGGCGGCCGGCGGACCGGTCCTCGGCGTGTGTCTCGGCCATCAACTCCTGTTCGAGCACAGCGACGAGGGGCCGGGGGAGCCGGTCTTGGTCTGCTCCGCGGCGAGGTCACGAGGCTGACGCCGGGGACGGGCCTGAAGGTGCCCCACATGGGTTGGAACACACTGACCAGCGTGGGCGCTTCGACCCTGCTGACCGGTATCAGCGCCGGCTCGTACATGTACTTCGTGCACTCGTACGCAGCTGTCCCGGTGCCGGGCGATGTCGCGGCAACCACGGATTACGGCGGAGAGTTTGCCGCCGCGGTGGAGAGCGGCAACATCGCGGGCACGCAATTCCATCCCGAAAAGAGCGGCGCCGCGGGGCTGCGCGTGTACGCGAACTTCGTCGCATCCTGTGCACTCCATGCCGCCGCGAGGACGGTGAGCTGACCCGGTGATTGTCATCCCCGCCATCGATGTGCTCGGCGGCCGGTGCGTGCGCCTGCGCCAGGGCCAGTATGGGGATGCGACCGTCTACGAGGATGACCCTGCCGACGCCGCGCACAGGTTCCTCGATGCCGGCGCGACCCGCCTCCACGTGGTGGATCTCGACGCGGCGCGCGGCGTCCCGCTGACGCAAAGCGCGGACGCTGTCGGGCGCATCGTTGCGCTGTGCCGGGGCGTCCGGTGCGACGTCCAAATCGGCGGCGGGGTTCGCTCGGTGGAAGGCGCGCTGGCCTGGTTGAACGCCGGAGCGACGCTCGTGGTGCTCGGCAGCGTCGCGGTCCGCGACCCCGATACGGCGACCGCGATCTGCGAGGCGACCGAAGGGCGGGTGCTCCTCGGGCTTGATGTACGCGGCGGTGTGGCCCGGGTGCAGGGTTGGACCGAGGACGGGCTGACCGCGACCGAGCTGGTGACGACGTGGCGCGCATGGCGCGCCGCCGGAGTCGTGTACACCGACACCGCCCGCGACGGCCTTATGATCGGCCCGGATCTCGAAGGTTTGGGTACCTATCGCCGGCTCTACGGCGGCCCGGTGTTCATGTCCGGTGGGATCAGCAGCCTTGCCGATATCGCCGCCTGCGCCGACGCGGGCGCGGCCGGGGTGGTGGTGGGGAAGGCCTTCTACGAGGATCGCATCGACTTGGTCGCCGCGCTGCAGCCGGATGCGCACCCGGCCAGATGACGCTCGCCAAGCGAGTGATCCCGTGTCTCGACGTCAGTGCAGGGCGCGTCGTCAAGGGCGTTGCGTTCGTCGACCTGCGCGACGCGGGCGATCCAGCCGAGCTAGCCTCGCGATATGACCAGGACGGGGCCGACGAGATCGTGTTCCTCGACATCACCGCGTCCAGCGATGAGCGCGCCATCCTGCTCGAGGTGGTGCGGCGGACGGCCGATCGCTTGTTCATCCCGCTCACCGTCGGCGGCGGGGTTCGCAGCGTCGAGGACATCGATGCCCTCCTGCGCGCCGGCGCCGACAAGGTGTCCCTCAACACCGCGGCACTCGAACGGCCCGCGCTCGTCGACGAGGCGGCCGCCACCTTCGGCTCGCAGTGCATCGTCGTGGCGGTGGACTCGAAGCGCTCAAACGGCCGCCACACGGTGCATGCGCGCGGCGGCCGCGTCGACACCGGTCGCGATGCGGTCGAGTGGGCGGCCGAGGCCGCCGGTCGCGGTGCGGGCGAAGTGCTGATCACGTCGATGGACCGTGATGGGACGGGCTCCGGGTACGACCTCGCCTTGACCGCCGCGGTCGCGGCGGCCGTGCCGGTGCCGGTGATCGCCAGCGGCGGAGCCGGCTCGCCGGAGCACCTCCGCGAGGCGCTCACCGAGGGCCGCGCCGATGCGGCGCTGGCCGCCTCGATCTTTCACTTCGACGCGCATCGGCTCCCTCAGACCAAGCGGTACCTGCGCGAGCATGGTGTCGAGGTCCGCCTGTGAGCGATCACCCGGCCCCGCGCTTCGGCGCGGACGGGCTGGTCACCGCGGTGGTGCAGGACGCGACCACGTCCGAGGTCCTCATGGTCGCGCACATGAACGAGGCCGCATGGGAGACCACGTTGCGTCGCGGCCGGGCGACGTTCTTCAGCCGTTCGCGGCAGCGGCTGTGGGAGAAGGGCGAGAGCAGCGGCAACACGATGCACGTGCGCGAGGTGCGCATCGACTGCGACGGCGACGCGGTGTTGATCCGGGTGGAGCCCGACGGGCCGGCCTGCCACACCGGCGAGCGGAGCTGCTTCTTCAGGTCGATCGATCCCGCCGAATACGAAAGTTGACTAGCGGGATAGGGATTCGCTAGGATGCGGCATCACGATGGAGAGCGCGGACGTCCACATGCTGACCCGGCGGTTCTGGCTGGACTGGGGACGTATCCGCGCGGGTGTTTCAGTCTGTAGCGGCTAGTCCTTCGCGCTGAGGCACCGGACGGTGCCTCACGCCGTCGCGGCGAGATCGCGGCAAGCACAAGGAATCGGCCCACACGCGCGCTGCCGCGCGCGTCAACACGGAACCGAGAACAGAATCCATGCCCCATCCGATGTTTCCACCGGCACCGCCGCGGTCGACGGTGGCCGTCTGACCATGTGCAACGCGTGCGGATGCGGCGTCGACCTCGACGAGATGTCGGCGGCGGAGCGAATCAAGGCGCGGGGCAACGGCCTTCGGGGCACGATCGGCGACGAGCTGCTCGAGGATACGCCGGTGTTCAGCGACGACGCCGGCGTGCTGCTGAAATTTCATGGGGTGTATCAGCAGGACGATCGCGATGGCCGCAGGGAGGCGCGCCGCCTCGGGCTCGACAAGCACCACATGATGATGATCCGCACTCGCATTCCCGGCGGCATCCTCGGTCCCGATGCGTATCTCGCCCACGACCGCATCGCCGAGGAGTGGGGGAACGGCACGCTCCGGGTCACGACGCGTCAGGACTTTCAGCTCCACGGGGTGCTCAAGGGGGATCTCAAGCGGGCGATTCGTGCGATCAACGACGGGCTGCTGACGACCCTCGGGGGCTGCGGCGATGTGGAGCGGAACATCATGTGCTGCCCCGCTCCATGGCGCGACCGCTTGCACGAAGAGATCCATGCGCGACTCGCGACCCTCGTGGAGGGGCTGAGCCCGACCACCCGCGCGTACAACGAGATCTGGCTCGACGGCGAGCTCGCGGCATCCAACCAACCGGATCCACCCGATGCGCTGTACGGCGATCGCTATCTGCCTCGCAAGTTCAAGACCGCGATTGCCATCGAGGGTGACAACTGCGTGGATGTCTACGCCAACGACCTCGGGCTGGTGGCCCACCCGGCTGCCGGACGGCACGCTCGACGGATTCGACGTGCTGGTCGGGGGTGGCCTCGGACGCACCGCCAACAAGCCGAACACGTGGCCGGCTGTGGCGCAACCACTCGGATACGTGCCCGCGCACCATGTGGTCGAGGTCGCACGGACGGTGGTCGCCGTGCAGCGCGACTACGGCAACCGCGTGGATCGACGCCACGCTCGGCTGAAGTACCTGCTCAGAGATCGCGGCATCGAATGGTTCCGCGCCGAAGTTGGGTCGCGACTCTCGTTCGCCCTCGCGCCGCCACGCCAGCTCCACTGGACATCGGCCGACGATCATCTCGGCTGGCACGAGCAGGGTGACGGCCTCAGCTGCTACGGGCTGTTCGTCGAGAACGGGCGCATCCAGGACACCGACGCCGGCGGGCTCCGCTCCGCGCTGCGCGAGGTCGTCCAGACCCTTCGGCCGCAACTTCGGCTCACGCCGCAGCAGAACGTCCTCATCGCCAACCTCGACGATGCCGGCACGCGACGCGCTCACCCAGATCCTGGCGCGCTGGAACGTCGCTCCATCGGCATCAGTGCCGAGCGCGATCCGGCATTCGATGGCGTGCCCTGCGTGGCCGACGTGCGGCCTCGCGGTCGCGGAGTCCGAGCGTGTGATGCCAACCCTGATCCGCGAGATCGACGTCCTCCAGCGCGACGCCGGCCTTGCGAACTCGCGGATCAGCTACCGTATGACCGGCTGCCCCAACGGGTGCGCGCGGCCCTATCTCGGCGATGTCGGTTTCGTCGGCACCACCCTTGGCAAGTACGACGTGTTCCTCGGCGGTGACGCCGCAGGAACCCGCCTCAATGAGCTCTACGCGCGCAACGTCAGATTGGAAGAGATTCCCGATGTGCTCCGCGGACCGCTCATCGAGTACGCGCGCACGCGCACCGGCGGTGAGGGCTTTGGGGATTGGTGTGCTCGCCAGGGTCTCGACGCCCTTGCCGACCGCCATGCGATTGCGGCGGTGAGCGCATGACCATGGAGGCGGCGCCGGAGGGGACGGCGGAGGAGATCCTGGCGTGGACGTACAAGCGGTTTGGGCGGGTGGCGCTGGTGGCCAGCTTCCAGGCGGAGTCGCTGGTGCTGATCGACCTGGTCTGCGCTCTGGGGGTGGAGCCGGAGGTGCTGACCCTGGACACGGGGCGGCTCCCCGAGGAGACCCACGAGTACATCGAGGCGGTGCGGGCGCGCTATCCGATCCGGCTGCGCATCCTGGCGCCGGACGCGGAGGAGCTGGAGGCGATGACCGGGGCGCACGGGAGCATGCAGTTCCGGCGCTCGCTGACGTTGCGCAACGAATGCTGCGCGGTGCGCAAGGTGAACCCCCTGGCGCGGGCGCTGGAAGCCTACGACGCCTGGATCACGGGGCTGCGCCGGGAGCAGACCCCGACCCGGGCGGGGACCCCGGTGGTGGCCGCGGACCGGGGCCACGGGGAGATCACCAAGGTGGTGCCCCTGGCGGCGTGGACGCGGGCGGAGGTATGGGCCTACCTGGAGCGCCGGGGGATCGAGGCGCACCCGCTCTACGCGGCGGGCTACACCTCGATCGGCTGCGCGCCGTGCACCCGGGCGACCCGGCCCGGGGAGGCGGAGCGCGCCGGGCGCTGGTGGTGGGAGGGGAACTCCGACAAGGAGTGCCTGCTCCATCCACCGCTGGAGCGCGAAAGGTCGGTGGTGTGAGCACAGCCGCGTACTACCCGGTGGTGCTCGATCTGCACGAGCGCCATTGTGTCGTGCTCGGTGATACGGAGATCGCGACCGAGAAGGCCGCCGGCTTGCGCGGCGTCGGCGCGTCGGTGGTCCATGTGCGGCGGGCGTTCCAGCCCGGTGATCTGGTGGGCGCGTTCCTGGCGATCGATGCCACCGGCGACCCCGTGAGTCACATCGGCGCGCGTGCGGAGGCGGACGCGGAGCGCGTGCTCCTCAACGTCGTCGATGTCGCGCAGCGCTGCGACTGGATCGCTCCGGCGGTGGTCCGCCGGGGTCCGCTCCAGGTCGCGATCTCCACATCAGGCGAGAGTCCATTTCTGGCGCGGGTGCTGCGCGAGCGGGTCGAGGCGTGGCTGGGCGAGGAATGGGGCCCGTTCACCCGCCTGGTCGGGCGCACCCGCCTCCGTCTTCGCCGCGCCGGCGTCGCCGGGCCGGCACAGCAGCGCGTCTATCAACGCCTGCTGCGCTCGGAAACCCTGGCGATGCTCCGTGCCGGCCGCAACGACGCGGCGCAGGCGCTCGCTCTGGCGATCGAGCAGAGCGCATACGCCGCCGACAACTCGCCGTCGATGGGGGAGGTGGTCCTCGCCGGCGCCGGGCCGGGAGATCCAAGTCTGATCACCATGGCAACGCGAGCGGTGCTCGCCGATGCGGACATTGTGCTGCACGACGCACTCGTGGACCCCGAGGTCCTGCGGCTGTGCGGTGCGCAGACGCGCGTCGTCGACGTCGGCAAACGCGCGGGCCGTCAATCGATCACACAAGAGGACATCAACCAGGCGATGATCGGGTCTGCGAGCTCGGGCGAACTCGTGGTCCGCCTCAAAGGCGGAGACCCGTTTCTCTTCGGCCGTGGCGCTGAGGAGGTGGAGGCGGTGCAGCGAGCCGGGATTCCCGTGCGCGTCATCCCCGGAGTGAGCGCGGCGCTCGCCGCTCCCGAGGTCGCCGGCATTCCTCTGACTCATCGTGGCCTCGCCGGATCGGTCGCCATCGTCACCGGCCACCGTGCCACCGGCGCGCCCGCGGATCTCGAGCGTCTCGCAGGGAGCGTCGACACGCTCGTGGTGTTGATGCCGTCGCAGCTCGACGCGATCACTCAGCAGCTGTCGGCAGTTCTGGGACCCGACCGGCCCGCGGCGATCATTTCGCGCGCCACCACGCCGCACCAGCGGGTGCTGCGCGCAGCGCTCGGGAGGATCGCCGCCGCCGCGCAGGCGGCACGCATCGCGCCACCGTCGACGCTCGTGGTCGGAGATGTCGTCAACGTGCTTGCGGTCTCCGGACGGCCGCTCACCGACGCGGAGTGACAGTCTCTTCGAGAGTTCGCGCCGGGGAGGTCGGGGCCCACGATGCGGGCTCCGGTGAAGAACCGGAGCAGGTCCGCGTTGCCGTGGCCGCCGATACCGCTGCCGGTCCAGAAGCTCTGCGTCGAATCGGGACTAGATCGAGAACGCTGGTGCCGTTGAGCTTCACCTCACCCGCGGCGAGGCGCCGTCCCAGCGCCATGCCCGCGCCGATGTCCGACGTGAAGACATAGGCGGCCAGACCGCCTTCGAGACTGTTCGCGAGCTTCAACGCACCGGCGTCTTCCGTCACCCGGTGCACAACGAGCACGGGACCGAAGATCTCATCGATCGTATCGGCCGGATCTGCGCCGGTGACGACGGTCGGCGAACGGAAACCGCCGTGGGACACGCGATCGGCAAACGGCGCACGCGCCGTGGCGCCCTGGCTTTTCAGGCGGCGAACCGCATCGTCGACCCCCTGAGCCTGGCGGCGATTCGCCTGCGGTCCGAACGTCGTGTCGACGTCGAAACACGACCCGGGGCGCAACCGCATGATGCGATCGAGCACCGAATCGAGGAGCGCGTCGTACAGAGCCGCATGGACGAACACCGTGCCGGGGCGCTCGCACCACTGCCCGTTGAGCTTCGTAAAGCCCATGACGAGCGCCTCGGCGGTCCGCTCGACATCGGCGTCGGCGCGAACGAGAGCGGGGTTGTTGCTCCCGCACTCGAGCTGCAGTGCCTTGAGATCTCCAGCGGCGGCAGACGCCACGGCCCGGCCCGCTCGGCGGCTACCGGTGAACGTCAGGCAGCGAATCCGCTTGTCCCCCGCGAGCTGGGCGCCGGCGTCCGCGTCGCCATGGACGAGCTGGAACAGCGCTCGCGGAGCGCCGTGCGCCGCAACCGCGCCGGCCATCGCCGTCGCCAGCACGGCGGCTGCGTGTGGGGCATCGGGAGACGGCTTGAGCACGACCGGGCAACCGGCGGCGAGCGCGTAGGCGGTCTTCTTGACGGCCGTGAACGCGGGAGCATTGAAGGGAGCGAGGACCGCCGCGGGTCCCCAGGGAATGCGCAGCACGTGAGCATCGCCACCGGGCGATGGGAGGATACGTTCGCCGGCCGCCGTTCGCGCCTGCGCCGCGGCGCCGCGGACGACCTCGGGAAGCGCCGCCGCGAACATCCTGGTCACTCCGATCGGCACGCCGCTGTCGATCGTGTCGGCAATCGTGAAGGCATCCTGCAACGCATCGAGGCGGTTCGCGAGGTCGAGCAGCAGGGCGACTTCGATCGTCCACCGACCGGTCCACCCACTCGCCGGTCGCATGATCGCGCGCCGCCGCCGCGATCGCGCGATCGATTGTCGCCGCCGAGGACCGCGCCGAGCGGGCGAACTCCGCTCCGGTGTCGGGGTCGACGAGCTCTACTCCGTCGAGTGCCGGGTCACGCCACTCGCCGTCGACCACGTCGCGCTGCTGCGGGAGCGGAGGGCGACCGCTCACCTCAGATGCTGTCCAGGTACCGCTCGCGCTCCCAATCGGTCACCGAGTGCATGAACTCGTGCCACTCGAACTCCGCGAGCGCGTGAAAATGTTTGACAACATCCTCACCAAACGTCGTGACGGCGAAAGGACTGTGCAGGAACGCATTCGCGGCATCCAGCAGCGTTGCGGGCAGGGTGCTGACGCCTCTCGCATACGCGTCGCCGGTGCTTACCGGCCCGGGGTCGGTCCGCTGATCGATGCCGTCGATCACCGAGGCCAGCAGTCCCGCCAGCGCGAGGTAGGGGTTGACGTCGGCACCCGGCAGACGAAACTCCAGCCGCGTCGCCAATGGCGCGCCGGCGAGGACGCGAGTGGTCACCGTGCGGTTGTCGAAGCCCCAGGTGAGCCCGTTGCCGGCGAAGTCCCGGCTGGTGGTCCGGCGATAGGAGTTGATGCTCGGCGCATACCAGCACATCAGCTCCGCCGCGTGGGCGAGAGCGCCGCCGACGGCGTGGCGCAGCGCATCGCTGACCCCTCGCTCCCCCGCGGCGTCGTGAAAGAGTGTTGCGCCCGATGGATCGCGAAGAGAGGCGTGGATGTGGCATGACGACCCCAGGTCATCGGTCATGGGTCGCGGCATGAAGCTCGCCGTGTAGCCGTGACGCGTGGCGTAGTCCTTCACGGCCTGCTTGAAGAGCACATGGCGGTCGGCCATCTCCAGCGGCTCGGCGTATTCGAGGTTGATCTCCCACTGACCGAGGCCGTACTCGACCTGCGCGACATCCACGGGGACGCCGCTGTCGTCGAGAGCTCGCCGGAGTCCGCGAAAGAACGGCTCCATCGCGTTGCCCTCGGTGATGTTGTAGTCCGCGCGGACGTCGGTGGTCGGGGTCATCGAGCGATATCCCGACGCGCGCAGCTCGCTAGGCGTACCTCGATACAGGAAGAACTCCAACTCGGTGGCCGTGTACGCCCGCAACTGCCTCGCGGCCAGCGCGGCGATCTGCCGCCGCAGAATGGTCCGCGGCGCGACCGCGAGGTGGGAGCGGTCGTGCTCGTCGACGAAGTCGGCCAAACAGATGGCGGTGTCGTCGAGCCAGGCGGCGCGCCGGAGTGTGCTGAGGTCGGGCACCAATGCGAAGTCGTGCCAGCCGGTGTGAACGCCGGCGAAGTCAACGTGCAGCCCGTCGAGTGACTGGGCCATGTCCCACGCGTACACGCACGTGCAGATGTGGAGCCCCTCGTCAACCTTGGTCGCGAACACGCGCGGGGTCATCCGCTTGCCGAACATCCGGCCCTGAATGTCGGTGCCGGCGATGATGACGGTGTCGATGCCCATGCGCTCGAGGTCGCCGATCGCGAGGCGATCATTCATCGCGCTAGCCATCCGCCGTCGACGACCAGCTGCGTGCCGGTGATGAAGGAGGCGTCGTCCGACAGGAGGAATGACACAGCGGCGGCGACGTCCTCCGGCTGACCCATGCGCTTGATCAGCAGACGGTCGAGCACGATCGCTGGGATCTCGAAGTTGGCGGGATCGACACCCGGGATGAAACCGGTGAGTACCGGGCCGGGTGCCACCGCATTGACGCGTGTCCCCTGGCCGGCGAGCTCGACGGCGCACGCCTTGGTGAGCATCTTCACGCCGCCCTTGCTCGCGTTGTAGTGGGGTTGCGCGAAGCCGCTCGACGACACCACCACCTCGGCCTCGACGGTGGAGAGGTTAACGATCGCGCTCGGTGTGGCCCGCGCCAGCATCGGCGCCGCCACCTGCATCACGATGAACTGACCCTTGAGGTTGACGTCAATAACGAGGTCCCACTCCGCGTCGGTGACGTCGGCGAGCGAGCTCATGGTCACGATACCGGCGTTGTTCACGACGTAGTTCAGGGCCCCCCACCGCCCGACAACGGCGTCGAGCGCCGCCTGCACGGCGGTGCGGTCCCGGACATCGACGCCGAACGCAAGTGCCTCACCTCCGGCAGCCGCGATGGCGTCGGCGGTCTCACCGGCGCGCTCCGGGCGCACGTCGGTGCACGCCACTCCGCATCCCTCGTCCGCGAGGCGTCGTGCGATCGCCCGTCCGATGCCAGACCCGGCACCTGTGATGACGGCAAAGCGGCCGGCGTGCCGTTGCGGTGTGGAGCTCAGCTGGGTGCCACCGCTTGCGCCAGCGGCGCGCTCGAACGAGCGACATCGCCGATGAATTCGACCAGACCGCGGAAGTAGGTCGCCTGGTCGTCATACATCGCCATGTGACCCGCCTTCGGGCACAAGAGGAAGCGGCCGTTCGGGAAGCGACGCGCCATCTGCTCGATGTGTGCCGGGTCCATGGTGTCGTAGGTGCCGCCGATCGTGAGCGTCGGAACGCGGATGTCTTTCAGCGACTCGGTCCGGTCCCAGTCCGCCAGCAGGCCGCTTGCCCCGAGCTCGCTCGGGCCCTGCATCGGCACGTAGATCGAGCGATTGACATGACCGAACGAACGGACCACCGGCTCGGGCCAGTCCTGCGCAGGCATGCGAAGCACGTGCTGCTCATAGTGGTCGTTCAGCAACTCCATGTACTCCGGCGTCTCGGTCTCACCGATGGACTCCAGGTGTTTGATCTGCGCGAGCTGCTCCTGGTCCATCGTCGGCATGAGCACTGTGCGCGCGTACTCGTTGTAGGCGGGAATGCTCGACATCATGTTCGAGATCACGAGGCCCTTCAGATGCTGCTGGTGTCGCAGGGCGTACTCGATCGCGAGGATCCCGCCCCACGAGTGTCCGAGGAGGAAGAAGTTGGTCGCGTCGAGACCGAGCGCGGTACGCACCTGCTCGACCTCGTCGACGAACCGGTCCACCTGCCAGAGGTCGGGATCGTCGGGTTGATCGCTGTAGGCGGAGCCGAGCTGATCGTAGTAGTAGTACTCGATGCCCGCTGCGGGCAGGAAGCTGTCGCACGCCTCGAAGTACTCGTGCGTCGCAGCCGGACCACCGTGCAGGAGCAGCAATTTCGCCGTGGGATTGTTCCCGACGCGCTTGGTCCAGACACGGAACTCGCCCTTGGGCGTCGTGATCGGGATCATCCTCGCGCCACCGCCGAGGATGTCGGCCCGGCCGATGTTGTCCAGGTACGTCTCGGCGTTCATCGCGTCTCCAGTGGGTGGATTATCGGGGCGGCCTCTTGCAGGCAGTAGGGTAGCCATGGGATGGCGGCGGTCGCAATCCGAGCCTGCGTGCACAGCCCTTGGCAAGGGTCGGGGGAAATCTGCATACTGCGGTCGGCCACGCCGACGTCCCCGATTTCGTCCTGCTGACGCAAGGCTGTTGCGCACTCGGCAACCGACCGCACTGCCGTTCTTCAGTCACGTCCAGAGGGAGTACACGGATGAGCACTGCTGACCCTGGCCACGCACTCGTCCACAATGCCGTGAGCACGAGGGGCGTGCTCTTCCAGTCGGTGACCACCATGGGTCCCGGCGTGGGCCTGGCATTCTCGATCGGCGTTGGCGCCGGGTTCGCCGGGGGAGGCCTGACGCTCTCGGTGGTCGTGGCGCTGATCGCGTGCCTGCTCGTGGCATTCAGCATCGGCCAGCTTGCGCAGCATCTTCCATCCGCAGGCGGCCCCGCCGCGTACGCGGCGCGCGGGCTCCATCCGATCGTCGGCGCCATCGTCGCGTGGGGATACAGCTTCACCTATCTGCTGGCGCTCCCATTCCTCGCGCTGTTGATGGGCTTCTTCCCGGCCGGCATTCTGGTCACGCAGTTCGGGTGGAACTTTGGCGTCAGCTGGGTCGCCTGCGCGCTGATCGGGCTTGCCATCAGCTTCGTCATCAACTACGGAGGCATCAAGGAGAACACGCGCGTCGGGGTCGTCCTCGGGGCGTTCGAGATCGCCGCGTTCACCGCCCTCGCGATCACCCTGATCGCCGTCGGCAAGCACAACGGCATCGACAACCTGAGCACGAAGTACGCGAATGTCACCGGCTTCGTCGGGTTCTCGGGTGTGTTCGCAGGATCTGTCTACGCGATCCTCGCGTTCATCGGGTTCGACGCCGCAGCGCCGCTTGGCGAGGAGGCGAGGAATCCAAAGCGCGCGGTGAAGTTTGCGGTCATAGGATCGGCCCTCATGGTCGGCATCTATTACCTGTTCGCGATGTACGGCGCGGAGGCCTATCTCGGCCCGCAGGGCTTCTCGTCCTTCGGAACCTTGAACAACAGCGACCCGTGGATCCAGCTCGCAAAGGATGTGTGGGGGACCGGCTGGCTGATCATCCTGCTCGCGCTTCTCAACAGCGCGGTGGCGAATACCAACGGCATCGCCAACGCATCCACCCGCGTGTTCTGGGCGCTGGGTCGCGCGCGCATCCTGCCCAAGGCCCTCTCCGACACGCACCCGAGGCTGGGCACGCCGCGCGTGGCCACGATCGGAATCTTCGCGCTCGCAGTCATTCTTACGCTCTGGCTCGGTGAGGCCTACACGCCGACCGTCGCCTATGGGCTGCTCGGAACCATGGTGGTGGACTCGTCATCCCGATCTACATGATCATGAACATCGCGAGCTTCGGCTACTACTGGCGGTTCGCGCGCAAGGAGTTCAACGTGCTCAAGCACGTGATCATCCCGATCCTGGGTGTGGCCGCCTTCGTCTTCCCGTTCCTGGCCGGCCTGGGGTTGGCGGTGGTGTCGTTCATCGCTCCGCTCACGCCCCCGATCAGCTATGCGGGTCCGGTGGTGATCGGGCTCTACGTCGTCGAACTCGTCGTGGTCATCTACCACTGGCAGGCACACCCCGATCGGGTCATCGCTATGGGCAACACCCTCGCCGACGACGGCTCGATCAGCGGAGAGGTGCCACCGCCGATCGCGATTCCGGGTGTGGTCCCGGGCTGAGATGGGCCGTCTCGACGGCAAAGTCGCCGTCGTGACCGGCGCCGGCAGCGGGATCGGTCGAGGCATCGCCTCGGTATTCGCCGCCGAAGGCGCTCAGGTCCTGGCGGCTGACCGCGACGCGAAGGGTCTCGATGAGACCCGGCGGCAGCTGGACGCCTCGGGCACCACCGGGCCAGGCTCGCTGCAGGTTGCGGTCGCCGATATTTCGGATGAGCCCCAGGTGCTGGCACTCGTCGAACGCGCGGAGTCCACGTGGGGCAAGCTCACGACGTGGTGCTCGAATGCGGGGATCTCGATGGCCGGAACGCTGGAGGAGACCAGCGTCGAGGACCTGGAGCGAATCTTCGCGGTCAACGTGCGCGGTCCGTTTCTGGGAGCCAGATGCGCCATCCCGGCGATGCGACGCGCCGGAGGCGGCAGCATCATCAACACGGGCTCCGTCAACAGCTTTCTTGCGGAGCACGCGCTGTGCGCCTACACGACCAGCAAGGGTGCGGTTCTGATGCTCACCAGGAGCATCGCACTCGACTACGCGGCCGAGGGCATCCGCTGCAACTGCCTGTGTCCTGGCTTCGTCGACACGCCGATCAACGTCCCGCACTACAACCGTCTGGGTGGCATCGACAAGATTCGGGCATCGCTACCGGAGTGGATCCCGGCCGGTCGCGCCGGTGAGCCGGAGGAGATGGCATACATGGCACTCTTCCTCGCAAGTGACGAAAGTCGATATGTGACCGGGACCGCCATGGTGGTCGATGGCGGCTTGAGCGCCGGGGCCTGAGAGGAGGAGATTTCGCGATGGAGCAGAAGCTTTCCAGCGGCGTCACGCTGCACGTCGTCGACGAGGGCGGTGGCTCGCCGATCGTCTTCGTGCACGGCGTGATGATGAGCGGCCGGTTCTTCGCGAATCAGGTGAGCGGACTTCGCGGCGCACGTCGGGTGGTCGTACCCGACCTCCGCGGCCACGGCCAGTCGGAGAAAGTCCTCTCGGGGCATACCGTCGCCAACTATGCGCAGGATCTGCGCCTGCTCCTCGAGGCGCGGTCGATCCAGCGTCCCGTGCTCGTCGGCTGGTCGATGGGCGCCATGGTGGTCTACGAATATCTGAAGGCGTTCGGGTCGAGCTCCGTGGCGGGAGCCGTGATCGTCGACCAGCCGCCATCGGACTTCGCCTGGGAGGGATATCCCTACGGTGTGCTCACCGTCGAGGCGCTCGCCGAGATGGTGGAGGGGCTGCAACTCGACCAGCGCGCGGTCGCGGAGGAGTTCGCAGGGTTGATGCAGCACGAACCGCAGGCGGACGTCAGCGGTTGGATGGTGGAGGAGATCATGCGGGTGCCATCAGCGGTGGCTTCCACCATCCTCGTCAACCAGACCCTTCGCGACTACCGTCCGTTCCTGGCGGACATCTCATGTCCGACCCTCGTCGCGTTTGGGAAGGACCCGAAGCTCACGCCGCCCGAGGCCGGCGAATACATCGCGAGCCAGATACCGGGTGCCCGATTCGAACTCTTCGAGCACTCGAGCCACGTTCCCTTCCTGGAGGAGGCTGAT
The DNA here is from genome assembly GCA_963768105.1 of Candidatus Dormiibacterota bacterium. GTDB lineage: Bacteria > Chloroflexota > Dormibacteria > Aeolococcales > Aeolococcaceae > Palsa-851. Next base: position 366,280 of record CAVYGR010000003.1, read on the forward strand.
CGGTTTAACAAGGTCGTCAGCGAGTTTGCGACGGCGCTCTTCTGACGGCGTTCATCCTCAGCCGCGGATGGACCACGGCTGAGCGGGCGGAACTTGACGGAGACGGATCGCGAGAGGTAGGTTCGCCACCCACGGCAAGCGTCGGCGCCCCAGATGAAGATGGAGGTGGCCATGCATCGGAAGCAACTCACCACGACGGGCCGGATCGCGGTTGCGAGGCTGTGCGCGGTCGCGCTCGGCGTCGGAGTCGCCGTCCTCGGCATCGGTGGGCGTCCGGCCCAGGCGCTGGCCGCCGGCCCGGTCACCCTCACTGGCACCTTTCGTGACGGGGCGACGTACCTGATCCAGGTGCCCGCCGCCTGGAACGGAACGCTGGTGCTGTACAGCCATGGATACGTTGTGCCCGGAACCCCGAATCCCGCTCAGGACGTTGGCGACCCGCTCACCGGCCAGTGGCTGCTCAGTAACGGCTACGCGCTTGCCGGGTCGTCCTACGCCACGACCGGATGGGCGATCAAGGAGGCAATCCCCGACCAGATCAGAACGCTGAACACGTTCGACCGCCTGGTGGGCAACCCACATCGCACCATCGCCTGGGGTCACTCGCTCGGCGGCATGATCACCGCGGGGCTGATCCAGGAAGATCCCGGCCGCTTCACGGCCGCGCTGCCGATGTGCGGCGTCGTCGCCGGCGGTGTCGGCACCTGGAATGTCGCGCTCAACTCCGCATTCGCGGTGCTGCAGCTGCTCGGCCCTGGATCGGGTCTGCAGGTCGTGAACATCACCAACCCCGGCAATCTCACCCGCGCTGAGGGGTTGTTTGCCGCGGCCCAGGCCACGCCTCAGGGCCGGGCACGGATCGCGCTCGCGAGCGCGCTCGGTGACATCCCCGGGTGGTTCGACCCCGCAAGCCCGGAGCCTGCGCCCACCGATTACGTGGGGCAGGAGCAAAACCAGTTCCTGTGGGAGACGCAGGTCGACGGTCCGTTCGCGTTTGCGTTTCGCGCCGAGCTCGAGGCGCGAGCCGGCGGCAATCCGTCATGGACGACGGGCGTCGACTTCGCCACCAATCTCTCACGCTCGGCCGATCTCGCCGAGGTGCAGGCGCTCTACACCGCGGCGGGCCTGAGCTTGAGCACCGACCTTGCGGCGCTCAACGCCGCACCGAGAATCACCGCTGACCCCGGCGCCGTCGCCTACCTGAAGGACAACATCGTCTTCAACGGCAACCTCGCACAGCCGGTGCTCACCCTGCATACCACCGGCGACGGCCTGGTCGTCAACGAGGATGAGGGTGCCTATCGCTCGGTCGTCCAGGATGCCGGCAAGTCGCCGCTCCTGCGCCAGGACTTCGTGAGCCGTGCGGGTCACTGCACCTTCACGCCGGCGGAGACGATCGCCGCCTTCCAGACGCTGATCCACCGCGTCAACACGGGGAGCTGGGGCGACAGCACGGATCCAGGCGTCTTGAACGCCGAGGCCGCGGCGCTGGGGCCCGCCTACAACGTGCTCCCGCCGACCTACGTTAACGCGGCGCCGCCGAGTTACGTCGACTTCACCCCCAAGCCCTTCCTCCGTCCGTACGACCTTGGGGCCCACTGACCGGCGGCCAGCGGTTAGGTGCGGCGGCCCGCGCGCATGCGACGGCGTCCGACCTCGACCGCAGCCCCGCCGGCAAGGATCAGGAGTGCCGGGAGCATGAAGCCGGAACCACCGCCGCCGGTGCCTGGCACCGAGGGGGAGCCGCCGGAGCCACCACCGGAACCGCCGCCGCCAGAGCTACCCGAGCCGAGGGTGCACGCGCCCACCGGCGGCGTGATCCGGTTGCTGTGCAGCGTGAGCGCGCCGTTGCGCGCGAGCGCGCGCCCGGTGAGGATGTTGGCACCGGTCGTGATGGTGATGCTGGTGAGTGCCATCAGGTTGCCCTGGAAATGTGTCGCGGTCCCGAGCGTCGCGGAGCTTCCGACCTGCCAGAACACGGCGCACGCCTGCGCGCCATTGGTGAGGCGCACGACCGCGTTGCTCGCGGTGGTCAGGGTGCTGCCGATCTGGAAGATGAAGACGCCTCGGCCGCTCAATGTCAGCGATCCGGTCAGTTGCGCCGACGACGAGAACTTGTAGACACCGGGGGTGAGGTTCTTGCCGCCGAGGTTCTTACCGGTGAGATCGGATGTCCTGGGTGCGTTGGCGGCGTCGGTGTACGCGGTGACGAGATCGTTCTTCGCCTTGAGCGCCACCCCATCGTGCACATGCTTGACACCGGTCACGATGCCGGGAGGAAAGCCAGTCACCGCCGAGCCGGCGTGGAGCCCCAGGTTCCCGGTGATCACCGTTGGGCCCGAGTTGGTGATCGTGGACCCGGCAAGCACAGTGAAATTGAGCGCGGTGCCCAGGCGCGGACTCGTTGCCGCGAACGCCGCTCCGGGCCAGGCGGCGGCGATGACGGCGACGAAGACAACCAGCGGAGATACGGTGGGGAGGCGTTTCAACATGGAGCCCACCTTGGCGCCATTCCCCGTCGAATCCTGGCGAATGCAAAGTTGCAACTCTCTGGGGGTGGAACCGTTGCATGTTCCTGGCCCTGCGCGCTGTCTGAACACCGCATCTGCGTTTGCGTCTGTACGCAAGCGAACATTCGCGAGGTCGCGGCGTCGGACTTGGGCTGTCGACGACGCGCGGTGTTGGGACCGCCCAACGATTCCTAGTGCAGGTTGAACAAGGTCCCGGTGAGTGCAAATGGCACATGCCCTGAGGTCGCAAAGAAGGCGAACAAGGCGAGCGCGGCACCGAGCAGGGAGACGTCGCGATAGAAGCTGCCCTCCTGGGTGCGCCGCTCGGTCGCGTCGGTGAAGGTCCAGTACGGGTGGAAGAGCAGTCCGGCCGGGACGAGAAACGCCACGAGCAGCAGAGCGCCGATGTCCGGCCACACGCCGACGACGATCGAGAGGTCAGCCACGATGAAGAGCAGCCCGGTCGGCCAGCCCGCCAGGTAGGGGATGGGGAGCTTGCGCCCGACGCCCGCCACATAGCGGGCATGGTTGACGATGTGACCGCGCGCCGCGAACGCGAACATCCCGGCAAACAGAATCCGGCCGGCCAGCAGCACGACCCCGGCGAAGGTGCTCATCGCAATGATGCCGTGCTGCCGCTCGCCACGTTCGTCCGCCTCACCTCCCACGTCGCGCGGGGCTTGTATTTCACGAGTAACAATAGATTCTAGCACGGGCTTGGGGTGGCCCAGCCGCAGTCGCGGCGGGGGCGCCAACCACGGAACGAGGTCCGAGCGGTCTCCGGGTGCGGTGGCGAGCGATACCGAGGGGCCCAGGCGGTCGGACGCCGGTTGCCTTACAGAACTTTTGAGAGGAACGCCTTGGTCCGCTCGTGTTGCGGATTTGCCAGGATCTCGCGGGGTACTCCCGAACTCGACGATCACCCCCCCATCCATGAACACGAGCGCGTCTCCCACCTCCCGAGCGAATCCCATCTCATGGGTGACCACGACCATGGTCATGCCGTCCTGAGCGAGCGCCCGCATGACGTCGAGCACCTCGCCGACGAGCTCCGGATCGAGTGCTGACGTGGGCTCGTCGAAGAGCATCAGCTTGGGCTGCATCGCGAGCGCCCGCGCGATCGCGACCCGCTGCTGCTGACCGCCCGACAGCTGGTTTGGGTAAACACGGACCTTGTCTCCGAGACCGACGCGGTCGAGCAGGACGCGCGCCTGCTCCCCGGCTGCGCGCTGGGGTATTCCCTTGACGCGCATCGGGGCCTCGACGACGTTCTCGAGCGCGGTCATGTGCGGGAAGAGGTTGAAACGCTGGAACACCATGCCGATCTCAGCGCGCTTCCGGCAGACCTCGCGTTCGGGCAGCTCGTAGATCTTGCCGTCTCGTTCCCGGTAGCCGACCAGTTCACCGTCCACCGAAAGCCGCCCGGCGTCGATCTTCTCGAGGTGGTTGATGCAGCGGAGGAAGGTACTCTTGCCCGACCCGGAAGGACCGACGATGCACATCACCTCTCGTGGCGCGACCTCGAGATCGATGCCGCGAAGCACCTCGAGACGTCCGAATCGCTTGTGGACGTTTTCGGCACGAACCATCGGGGTCGCCATCAGCGCGTCACTGGTGTCGGCTGTAGATGGGGAGGGGTTCGACCGGGGCATCCGGAGGCGGTTCGTGGAAACGGAACAGCATCCGGCGGAAGCGCTGCAACGGAGTCATCGGCAACTGTCGGGCCGAGCCCCGCGCGAAGTACCGCTCGAGGTAGTACTGGCCGAAGGTCAGCACGGACGTCATGAGCAGGTACCAGATGCTGGCGACGATCAGGAGCTCGATGACGTCGAAGTTGGCGTTGGAGATCTCGCCTTGAATGTAAAACAATTCGCCGACGGTGGCGATCGATGCGAGGGACGATGTCTTGAGCATCGAGATCGTCTCGTTACCGGTTGGCGGAAGGATCACACGCATCGCCTGCGGCAGGACGATCCGGCGCATCACCCGCACTCGGGGCATGCCGAGCGCCTGCGCGGCCTCGGTCTGACCATGATCCACCGAGATGATGCCGGCCCGGACGATCTCCGACATGTAAGCGGCCTCGTTGAGACCCAGCCCGAGGATTGCCGCCAGGAACGGGGTGTCCACCTTGTTGGTGACGGCGACCCATTCGAGATGGGTGAACGGAATGCCGATCGTCAGGTGGGGAAGGACGAACGCGAGGTTGTACCAGAAGAAGATCTGCACCAGGACCGGGGTACCTCGGAAGAACCAGATGTAGAACCAGCTGACCGTCGATACCACCGGGTTGACCGACAGGCGCATCACCGCCAGCAGCACCCCCAACACCACCCCGATCGCCATCGCGATGACCGTCAACTCGAGGGTGACCAGGATGCCGCGGAGGATCAGCGGGTGGAAGAAATAGGTGCCGACGGCTTTCCAACTCAAGAGCGGCGCGGAGACAAACGTGTAGATCGCGTCGGCCGCTGCCGCGAGGACGACCACCGCAGCCACCCAGCGCCATGGATGACGCACCGGGATTGCGGTGATTGCTTCCGGTCGCCCTCGCACGCTCGACAGCGGAACCGGTTGGTCTGTCGCGGCCTCGGTCCCGGTGTTCACAGCGTTGGGCGAATGCTGTCAGCGACGGCGAGCTTTGGGCACGGCCCTCAGTACGAGGGCACGCAACTCTGGCCCACCGAGTTGTTGTCGTTGATGGTGACGCCTGAGCTGGGAATGGCGCCGGACTGCACCCCCCAGGTCGTCAGGATGTGGGTGTAGAAGCCGTTGTCGATGAGGTACTTGATCGCGTCCGAGACGGCCTTCTCCAGGCCGCCGGACTTGACCATCGCCACCCCGTACGGCGCCACGCTGCACGCCTGCCCACCGATCTGCACCTTGCCGTTCTCCAGCTTGACCTGGTACGCCGCGACCGGTTGATCGGCCCATCCGAAGTCAGCCCGGCCGGACAGGAGCGCGGTGTTTGCCTGGGTCTGCACTGAGTAGCTCTGGACCGTGATGTCCTGCTTCCCTGCCGAGGTGCAGTGGTCGGTGTCGCCTGGGATCTTGGTGCCGCCCGGCTTCATCCCCATGTAGCCCCACGCGTCCAACTCTTCGACCGTCCCCGATTCGACCGCGATCGAGTGACCGCACATGTCTGACGCCTGGGAGATCGTCGGGCCGCCGGGCTTGACCAACCAGGCTTCGCCGGCCTGGTAGTAGCTGACGAAGTCGATTCCCTTCGCCTCGCGCTGGCTCGTGGGGGTGAAACTCGAGAAGGCCATCTGATACTTGGCAGGGCTCTCGAGGAGGGCCGGGATGATGTCCGAGAAGGTGACGTTGTTGACGGTGCACTCCACTCCGAGCACCTTGCAGACCGCCTTGGCGAGATCCACGTCCCATCCCACCACCGCACCGCTATTGGGATCGACGAACTCATTGGGCGCGTAGGTGGCATCGGTGGCGATCTGGAGCGGAGCCGCGGCCGCGACCGCGGCGGGCACCTCGGCGGCGATCGTCGCCTGCTTCGCCGGGCCGCTGGCGGCTGAACTCGTGGCCGTGGGGGGAGTGCTCGACCCGCCGCAGGCTGCCAGCAGCGCAGCCGGGAACACCAATGCGATTCCGGCACGACGCGAGAAATTGACCGTGCGACCCATGTTCTCTCCCCGGCTGGCCGGCTGATTGAAGGCTGATTGAATAGGTGCGCCATTGTGGACCCCGTTCGGCGGCAGTGTCCAGCCTGTTCGTAAGGCCTTGACGGCAAGGCATGCCTTCGCGACGCCGCTGAGCCGCGCCTGAGAGCTTTCCTGCACGGATTTCGCCTGAACGGGATGCAACGAAGGCCGGGGAGCGAGCATTTGCGGGGGCGGTGTGCCATCTCACGCGCTTGACCCTCCGCCCAGGCGAATGCCAGCATGAGCCGCCCTCGTCGCCGCTCAGTCGTGGAGGATGTCGCATGACGCAGTCGGTCGCTCTCACCATCAACGGTAGGCGGCGGGAGGACCGCGTCGAGCCCCAACTCCTCCTGGTCCATTACCTGCGCGAGGTGGCCGGGTTGACCGGCACGCACATCGCCTGCGACACCAGCCAGTGCGGTGCCTGCACCGTCCTGCTGGACGGGGAGGCGGTCAAGTCGTGCAGCGTCTTCGCCGTTCAGGCCCAGGGCCGTGACGTGACGACGATCGAGGGTCTCGCCGCCGACGGCATCCTGCATCCCGTGCAGCAGGCCTTCTGGAGCGAGCACGGGCTCCAGTGCGGCTTCTGCACACCCGGATTCATCATGGCGGCCGCGTATCTGCTCCAGCAGAACCCGACGCCGAGCGACGAAGAGATCGATCGAGGGCTGGAAGGGAACCTCTGCCGTTGTACCGGGTACACCAACATCAGGAAGGCGGTCCGAGCCGCCGCGCGCGCCATGAACGGCGGCACGGCGGAGGTGTCCGGTACCGTCGCATCCCCGGTCGCCGCGTCGGTGGAGGGCTAACCCATGGCCGTGACCACCATGATCGGCGCCCGCATTCAGCGGCGCGAGGATCCCAAGCTCATCACCGGGCACGGGCAGTTCATCGACGACGTCAACCTCGTGAACATGGCACACATGTCGATCGTGCGCAGCCCGCATGCGCACGCGCGCATCAAGTCGGTCGACACCGCGGCCGCGCTGTTATCCAAAGGTGTGGTCGCGGTGCTCACCGCCGCCGACTTCAAACCGGTGATCCACGGGCCGCTTCCGGTGACGAACGCGTTCGTCCCGGACAAGAAGCAGATCCCGGAGCAGTTCCCGATCGCCTCGGACGAGGTGGTGTACGCAGGGGAACCGGTCGCGGTGGTGATCGCCGAGGATCGCTACACCGCCGACGACGCGGCACAACTGGTGGCCGTCGACTACGAGCCGCTGCCCGTGGTCATGGACCTCGAAAAAGCGATGGCACCGGGCAGCCCGCTGGTGAAGACTGACCGTCCCGACAACATCGGCTGGGACGCCGCGTTCCCCGCCGGCGATATCGACGCCGCCTTCGCCGAGGCGGAGGTGACCGTCAAGGAGCGGATCGGGCAACAGCGTCTGTTCCCGACACCGATGGAGACGCGCGGCTGCGTCGCCGACTATGTGCCGTTCGACAACCGCGTGACCCTGTGGACATCCACGCAGGTCCCGCACTTTGTCCGGCTGTTCGTGGGCGGTGCGCTCGGGGTCCCGGAGTCGCAAATGCGCGTGATCAGCCACGACGTCGGCGGGGGATTCGGTTCGAAGATCCGGCCGTATGGTGAGGAGTACCTGTGCACCGCCGCGTCCAAGCTGAGCGGGCGGCCGGTGAAATGGATCGAGGACCGCACCGAGAGCCTGCAGGCGACGACGCACGGACGCGGTCAGATCTTCGACGTGGAGGTCGCCGCGAAGCGCGACGGCACGCTTCTTGGACTGCGCTTCACGCAGCTCCTCGACATCGGCGCGTACCACGGCGTGTTCAGCGCCTTCCAGGTGGTCGCGTGCCTGCTCGGCGGCGGCCCCTACGAGTGGAAGGCGATCAACGCCCGCAGCATCGGCATCTTCACCAACCGCACATCGACCGATCCCTATCGCGGCGCCGGGCGACCGGAGGCCACCCACCTCGTCGAGCGTGCTGTCGATCTTGTCGCCCGCGAGATCGGGATGGACCCGGCCGAGATCCGGCGCAAGAACTTCGTCAAAAGCTTCCCGCACGTCAACAACTTTGGCCTCACCTACAACTCCGGTGATTACCCCAAGACCCTGGATCGCGCGATGGCGAACATCGACTATGCGGCCTTGCGCAAGCGTCAGGAGGAATTGCGCGCCAAGGGACGCTACACGGGCATCGGGTTCAGCACCTACGTCGAGATCTGCGGCCTGGGCCCGAGCGCGGCGACGGCTCCCGCTGCCGGCATCGCGCTGGTCGAGTCGTCGATGGTGCGGGTGCATCCCACCGGCTCGGTGACCGTGTCGGTGGGCACACACTCGCACGGCCAGAGCCACGAAACCACGTTTGCGCAGATCACGGCCGACGCCCTTGGTGTGCCCTACGACTCCGTCGAGATCCACCATGGCGATACCGGTGACACGCCGTTCGGGTATGGCACGTACGGCTCGCGCAGCCTGGCCGTCGGCGGCATGGCGATCATGGCGTCGTGCCACAAGGTCGTCGAGAAGGCACGCAAGCTCGCCGCGCACGCGTTCGAGGCGTCGGAAGAGGACATCGTCGTCGACCAGGGGCGCTATTTCGTCCGCGGCAATCCCGGCGAGGCGAAGGTGCTCGCCGAGCTGGCATTCGCCTCGTACGGCGCCGGCCTGCCCGAGGGCATGGAGCAGGGGCTCGAGGCGGTGTCGTACTTCGACCCGCCGAACTTCGTCTGGCCGTTCGGCTGCCACATCTGTGCGGTGGAGGTGGACCCGGAGACCGGCGCCGTCAGCATCGACCGCTACGTGGCGGTCGACGACTGCGGCAACGTCATCAATCCGATGGTCGTCGACGGCCAGCTCCACGGCGGCATCGCCCAGGGCATCTCCCAGGCGCTGTTCGAAGAGGTCCGCTACGACGACGAGACCGGACAGATGCTCAACGGGACCATGCTCGATTACCTGATCCCGACCATGGCGGAGATGCCGATGTTCGAGCTGGACCGCACGGTGACCCCGAGCCCGACCAACGAGCTGGGTGTCAAGGGCATCGGGGAAGCCGGAACGATCGCGTCGAGCGTCGCGGTGATCAACGCGATCACCGATGCGCTGGCACCGTTCGGTATCAAGCACGTGGAGATGCCGGCGCGACCGGATCGTCTCTGGTCGATGATCAAGGAGGCACGCGCATGATCACCGCGGCATTCGAGTACGCGCGGCCGGGTTCCGTCGACGAAGCCCAATCGCTGCTGAAGCAATACGGTGCCGACGCCAAGGTCATCGCCGGCGGGCAGAGCCTGATCCCGCTGATGCGGCTGCGCCTGAGCCAGCCCACCGCCCTGGTGGACATTCAGCGCATCCCGGGCCTCAACCAGGTCCGCCGGGACAACGGGACCGTGGAGATCGGTGCGCTGATGCGTCACGTCGACATCCAGCGCAACGCCACGTTGCGAGAGACGCTGCCGATCCTCGTGGAGATGGCCAACGACGTCGGCGACAACCAGGTGCGCAACCTGGGGACCATCGGCGGCGTGATTGCGCACGGCGACAGCGCCGGCGACTACAACTCGCTCGCGCTCATGCTCGACGCGGAGATCGTCACCAACAAGCGCCGCCACCGGGCCAGCGAGTTCTACCGCGACATCTTCACCACCGCGCTCGAGCCGGACGAGGTGGTCACCGCGGTGCGCTTCCCGGTGTCGACCGGCCGCTTCGCGTATACGAAATTCCGCCGCCGCCTCTATGACTGGGCGATCGCCGGCGTCGCGGTGCAGGAGACCGGTTCGTCGTGGCGGGTGGGTTACGTGAACCTTGCGAGGACACCGCGCCGGGGCATAGCCGTCGAGGACGCGCTCGCCGGCGGCGCGTCGCCGGCCGAGGCCGCCGCCCGCTGTGGCGCGGACATCGAACCGACCGGCGACGTGCGCGCGACCGCCGAGTACAAACGCCACCTCGCCGAGGTGCTCACCGCGCGGACGCTGCAGCAGGCGACAATGGCGGCTTGAAGCGGATCAGCCACTGGATCGGTGGCCAGGTAGTCGCGGGAACATCGGGGAAGCACGGACCGGTCTACGACCCGGCAACGGGAGCGCAGACCGGATCCGTCGATCTCGCCTCGGCCGCCGAGGTGGACGCGGCGGTCGAGACCGCAGCGGGTGCGTTCCGGGAGTGGCGGGCCACGTCGCTGTCGCAACGGACCGCGATCCTGTTCGGCTTCCGCGACCTGCTCCACCGCCACCGCGACGATGTCGCGGCGCTCATCACCGCCGAGCACGGCAAGGTGATCTCGGACGCGCAGGGCGAGGTGGCCCGGGGGCTCGAGAACGTCGAGTTCGCCTGCGGTGTGCCCCATTTGCTCAAGGGCGGCTTCTCGGAGCAGCCGTCGCGGGGCGTCGACGTGTATTCGATCCGGCAGCCGCTGGGCGTGGTGGCCGGCATCACTCCGTTCAACTTTCCGGCGATGGTCCCGATGTGGATGTTCGCCAACGCGATCGCGTGCGGCAATACCTTCATCCTCAAGCCGAGCGAGAAGGACCCGTCGCCGTCGTTGTTCTTCGCCGACCTCTGGCAACGGGCGGGGCTTCCCGACGGCGTCTTCACAGTGGTCCAGGGGGCCCGCGAGGCAGTCGACCGGCTGCTCGACCACCCCGACGTCGCGGCGCTGTCGTTTGTCGGTTCGACGCCGGTGGCCCGCCACATCTACGAGACCGGCACGCGCAACGGCAAGCGGGTGCAGGCCTTGGGCGGGGCCAAGAACCACATGGTGGTGCTCCCCGACGCGGATCTGGAGGCTGCCGCCGACGCGGCGGTGTCCGCCGGCTATGGATCCGCCGGCGAGCGCTGCATGGCGATCTCGACCGTGGTGGCGGTCGGCGACATCGGCCAGCGCCTCGTCGAGGCGATCGCCAAGCGCATTCCCGCCGTGAAGGTCGGCCCCGGGAGTGACCCCACCTCCGAGATGGGACCGCTGGTGACCCGTGAGCATCGCGACAAGGTCGCGACCTATCTGGACACCCAGGCGCTCGGCGGCGCCAGCCTGGTGGTGGACGGTCGCGACCACGCACCCGACGGCGACGGGTTCTTCCTCGGTCCATCCCTCGTCGACGGGGTCATGCCGGGGATGAAGGTGTACGACGACGAGATCTTCGGGCCGGTGCTCTCGGTGGTGCGCGTCGACACCTACGACGAGGCGATCCGCCTGGTCAATGACAATCCCTACGGCAACGGGGTGGCCATCTTCACGCGCGATGGCGGCGCCGCTCGCAAGTTCCAGTTCGAAGTGCAGGTGGGCATGGTCGGCGTCAACGTCCCGATCCCGGTCCCGGTCGCCTATTACAGTTTCGGTGGATGGAAGGCCTCGCTCTTCGGCGACACGCACATGTACGGCCCGGATGGGATTCATTTCTACACGCGCACCAAAGTGGTGACGGCCCGATGGCCGGAGCCCGGCCCCGGCAGGGTGGATCTCGCCTTCCCCAGCAACGTGTGACCTGCGTCCGCCGCCGCGGTGGAAGATCGTTGACGCCCTGATAGGCTAGGGCGCCGATGACCGAATGGACCGGCGTGCGCGACAAGCGCGTCCTCATCACCGGCGCAACTCGGGGGATCGGGCTGGCGGGTGCCGAAGCACTGGCCCGCCGAGGAGCACAGATGGCAATCGTCGCCCGCGACGACGCGCGTGCCGCCGATGCGGTGCGGCGCATCGAGGCGGCCGGGAGCTCCAGGGTTGACGTGCTCTATGCCGACCTGAGCTCGCAGGAGTCGGTGCGTGCCCTGGCCAGGGAGGCGCTCGAACGCTACCCGCGCATCGGGGTGCTGGTCAACAACGCAGGCGCGTGGTTCACGACCCGACAGGTGACCGTCGACGGCATCGAGCAGACCTGGGCACTCAACCACCTCGCACCGTTCCTGCTCACCACCCTGCTGCTCGAACGCCTCACGGCGTCGGGGCCCGCACGCATCATCACGACCTCGTCGGATGCGCACAAGGGCAAGCTGATCCCGTTCGACGACCTGAACGCCGAACGCTCGTACCGGGGCCGCGGCTTCACGCGCTACGGCGAGACCAAGCTCGCCAACATCCTCTTCACGATGGAGCTGGCGCGCCGTCTCGATGGAACGGGCGTCACCGTGTACTGCTTCCATCCCGGGCTTGTCTCCACCGGTTTCAACCGCAACAACGGCATGCTGATGAGCGCCGGGATGGCGATCGTCAAGCCGTTCTCGCGCACCCCGAGGAAGGGGGCGGAGACGATGGTGTGGCTCGCCGACTCTCCGGACGTGTCAACGCAGAGCGGGGGCTACTACGTCGATCGCGCTCGCGCCGTTCCCAGCCGGCCGGCGCAGGACCCGGCGGTCGCACGACGGCTGTGGGAGGTCAGCGAAGAGCAAATCCGTCAGACCTCGGCTACGAGCGCCTGACCTCGGTGTTCAGCGGTGCCCGAAGCGCCGGAACCATGGCCGGCGGCGCCAGGCCAGCTCGCCGCTCAGGGTTTCGTTGCGAATCAGCTCGCTGTGCAAGACGGTGACCAGCTCCCGCTCGCGACGCACGTACTCGGTCTGTTCCACGGCGCGGTTGGCGTGCTCCTCGAGGGCGCGCGCCCGCCACATGTCCACCTCCGCGGTGAGCGCGGCCACCTGAGCCTCATGCTCCTGGACCTGCTCGCGGAGCTGGATGATGTCGACCAGGTTGTCCATGGCCAGCAGGCGCAGGGCACGCACCGTTTCGGGGCTGTACGGCTCGTCGACCGACTCGGTCTCGAACAGTGCCGCGGCGAGCCGCTGCTCGCTGCGACCCACGAGGTGGAGGGTCGGCACGTCGTCGTCCAGCTCGAGTGGTGGCGGCTCGGGGGCGAGCGGTGGACCTGGCGGGATCCCCGTGGTCCCGGCGGGAAGGAGTTCGAGCGGCCATGACGGCGACCTCCTGGAAGACGTAGGTGGAATGACGTGAGTTCGCTCGGGCAAGGCTACAACGGATGCAGCCGGAGTGGCCGCCCCTTTAGGCTTCAGCGGTGCCCAACAGAGACCTTGACACCTACTGCGCTGCCCATCAGCAACGCCACATCGACGAGCTCATCGAGGTGCTCCGCATCCCCAGCATCTCCGCCGACCCCGTGTACGCAGCCGAGGTGCGCCGCAACGCGGAGCACCTCGCCGCCACCGCGCGGCGAGTGGGCTTCGATCGCGCGGAGATCGTCGAGACGTCCGGACACCCGGCGGTGTACGCGGAGCGCCTCGTCGATCCGTCGTTGCCGACGGCCCTCGTCTACGGCCACCACGACGTCCAACCCGTCGATCCGCTGGAAGAGTGGCTCTCACCGCCCTTCGAGCCCGAGGTGCGGGACGGCAAGCTCTTTGCGCGTGGCGCCGCGGACGACAAGGGCCAGGTGTGGATGCATCTGCACGCGGTCGAGTCGCTGCTCGCGGTCCGCGGCGAACTGCCGCTCAACCTCAAGCTGATCGTCGAGGGTGAGGAGGAGTTCAGGGTCTGTCCACTTCGAGGAGCTGGTGGAGCGCGAGCAGGAGCGGCTGCGCGCCGACGTCCTGGTGGTATCGGACACAGCGATCGCGGGGCCGGAGATGCCATCGCTCTGCACGGGGCTGCGTGGCCTTGCCGGCGTGGAAGTCCGCGTCGAGGGGCCGTCCCTGGACCTGCACTCCGGCCGGTTCGGCGGAGCTGTCGCGAATCCCATCGCGGCGCTCGCGGAGATCCTCGCGTCGCTCCATGACCCCACCACGCGGCGGGTGACGGTGCCGGGCTTCTACGACGACGTGCGCGAGCCCTCGGTGGCGGAGCGGGAGCTCTTCGCGAGCACTCCCTACGACGACGCCGAGTTTCGTGCCGAGGCGGGCGGGGTGCCCGCGACCGTCGGCGAGGCTGGATGGACGGTTCGCGAGCGCCTCTGGGCACGTCCCACGCTCGAATTCAACGGGATCTGGGGCGGGTACTCGGGTCCGGGCGGCAAGACGATCATTCCGGCGAGCGCCGGGGCCAAGATCACCTGCCGGCTAGTCCCGAACCAGGACCCGGAGGGGATCGCCGGCCGGGTGCGTGACGCGGTCCTCGCGGCCGCTCCCGCAGGGGTGACGGTCACCGCCCACGCGCAACCGGGCGGCCGTCCGGTGGTCACGTCGATCGACCACCCCGCCGTGCTCGCCGCCTCGCGCGCGATGGCGGACGTCTTCGGCGTCCGGCCCGCACTCACCCGCGAGGGTGGCTCGATCCCGCCGGTGGAGTCGTTCGCCCAACTCATGGGGTTGCCCGCCGTCCTCGTCGGTCTCGGCCTGCCCGACGACCAGATACACGCGCCCAACGAGAAGATGACGCTCGACATGTACTTCAAGGGCATTCGCGTCCTCGGCCGCCTCTGGGGTGAGCTGGCGGTGGCGCTGGCGCGACGATGACGACCATTGCCGGGATTGCGGCGCTAGAGATCCTCGACTCCCGCGGCAATCCAACCCTCGAAGCCGTGGTCAGCCTGGCGGGCGGCGCCGAGGGGCGAGCCCGGGTGCCGAGCGGGGCGAGCACCGGCGTCCACGAGGCGATCGAGCTCCGCGACGGCGACCCGAACCGATACGGCGGCAAGGGGGTGCGTCGCGCTCTGGCCAACGTCGTCGGCGTGATCGGACCCGAGCTGGTCGGCCTCGACGTCCTGGCCCAGGAGGAGCTCGACGCGCGGCTCTGCGCCCTCGACGGCACGCCCAACAAGAGCCGCCTCGGCGCCAACGCGATCCTCGCGGTCAGCCTCGCGTGCAGCCACGCCGCCGCGGCCGCCAGCGACGTCCCGCTCTACCGCCGCCTCGGAGGCGACCGAGCGCGAGTCCTGCCCGTGCCGCTGCTCAACGTGCTCAACGGCGGGGCGCACGCGCAGACGCGCGTCGACTTCCAGGAGTTCATGCTCGCACCGATCGGGCTCCCGAGCTTCGCCGAGGCGCTCCGGGCGGGCGCCGAGTGCTTTCACGCGCTGCGCTCGATCCTGCACGCTCGCGGCCTGGGCACGGGCCAGGGCGATGAGGGCGGGTACGCGCCGGACCTGGCACACAACGAGGCGGCGCTCGAATTGCTGCTCGAGGCGATCAACGCGGCCGGGTACATGCCCGGCCGCGACGTCGCGATCGCCCTGGATCCGGCAGCGTCGGAGCTCTACGAGGACGGCCGCTACGTGCTCCGCGGTGAGGGGAGAACCCTTGAGGCGGGCGAGCTCGTCGACCTCTGGGCTGCATGGTGCGACAAATACCCGATCGTGTCGATCGAGGACGGCATGGCCGAGGACGACTGGGAGGGCTGGCGGCTGCTCACCGATCGACTTGGCGCGCGGGTCCAGCTGGTCGGTGACGATATTTTCGTGACCAACACGGAGCGGCTTCAGCTCGGGATCGATCGAGGCATCGCCAACGCGATCCTCATCAAGCTCAATCAGATCGGCACGGTCACCGAGACTCTCGCCACCATCGCGCTCGCGGGCGCGCACGACTACCGGTCCGTGATCAGCCACCGCAGCGGCGAGACCGAGGACACCAGCATCGCCGACCTGGCAGTTGCGGTCAATGCCGGCCAGATCAAGACGGGCGCCCCATCCCGATCCGAGCGTGTCGCGAAGTACAACCGGTTGCTGCGCATCGAGCACGAGCTCGGCGAGCAGGCGGTGTACGCGGGGACATCCGCGCTCGCCAAGCGCGCGCCGGCGTGACGCGGCCCGTCGATCCGTCGACCCGAACGGCCCGCGCCGGCCTCGGCCGCGGCGTCGGGGGCGAGGGCAGCGACCTGGTGGCGCCGATCAGCGTGGCGTCGGTCCGCGCCTACGCCGACCTCCCCTCGGTCGACGAGGCGATGGAGGGCAGGAACGTCTACCGACGGTATGGCGGAGGCAACTCACAGCTCCTCGAGGCCGCGCTCGTCGAACTGGAGACGATCCCGGGGCGTCCTGCCCCGGTCGCGCGCGTGACCTCGAGCGGGCAGGCGGCGCTGCTGATGGCGACGACCCTGGTGGTCGCGCCGTCGCGGCGCCGGGTCGTGGTGGTGCGACCCTGCTACGGCGGGACCGAGCCCCTCCTCGCCGGTCCGCTCGGCAACCTTGGCGTGCAGGTCACAGCGGTCGACCTGCCTGTGAACGGCGGGGGAGACCACGGCGACCTGGTGCGTGCCGTCCTCGGTGAGGACGTCGCCGCCGTGGTGACCGAGGTGATCACCAATCCCTTGATCGGCCTCGTCGACGTTCCCGCGATGGCCGCCGCCGCGCACCGCGCCGGCGCGGCCTGCATCGTGGACGCCACCTTCACAACGCCGGTGCTGTTTCGGCCGTTTGCCCACGGCGCCGACCTGGTGATCCACAGCCTCACCAAGCATCTCTCCGGTCACAGCGACGTGCTCGGCGGCGTGCTCCTCGTCGACAGCGCGCACGCAAGTTCGGATTGGCTTGACGCCCACGCTCGCCTGCTCGGGGTGAATCTGTCTCCCTTCGACGCCTGGCTGGCGCTTCGAGGACTGCGGACCGCCGGGCTGCGCATCGAACGCTCGAGCGAGAACGCCGCCGCGCTGGCGAGCTTCTTCACCGGCCGGCCGGAGCTGGCGGCGGTGCACTATCCCGGGCTCCGCGATCAGCGCGATGCTGCGCTCGCTCAGCTGCTCCTCCCGCGCGGTCGCGGAGCGATGCTGAGCATCGAGCTGCGGGGCGGCGGCGGCGCGGCCGGCGCCTTCATCCGCGGCCTCGAGGGGGTTCGGCTGGCGCCGAGCCTCGGCGATGTCGCGACCACCGTCAGTCATCCTGCCAGCACCTCGCATCGCGCGTTGAGCCCCCAGCAGCGCGCGGCGCTCGGCATCGGTGACGGCCTGGTACGCATCAGCACCGGGATCGAGCACATCGACGACCTGACCGCGGAATTCGACGCGGCGCTGATCGCGGCGGCCGCCGGCTGACGTTCGACACCGTCCCGGCGACCCCCGACCCGGTACTCTAGAGGGGCCATGGCAGTCGTACGTCTCGCGAACGGGGATGACCTCACGGTGAAGCTCACCGTGCGCGAGGTCATCGCCAAGCTCAACGTCCCCGAGGGAGGCCCGACCTTCATCGAGCTTCCGGGCGAGGATGGTCCGTTCCTGGTCCGCCCCGAAGCCGTGCTCGCGGTCATCAACGACCAGCGGCGCGGCGTTTCCGGATTCCGGGTCGCGCAGGGAGCCGAGGCGAGCTGAGCGGCGTGAGCACGCCGCAGCATCCAGCCCAACCGGCATTCACGATCGTCCCCCGGGCGCTGGGGGAGACGATCACCGAGCGGATCGGCAACACGCCGCTGCTGCGCATCCGCCTGTTCGAGCGCGAGTGCCCGGACGTCTCGGTCTATGCGAAGGCGGAGTTCATGAACCCGGGCGGCTCGGTCAAGGACCGCCCGGCGCTGCGCATGATCGAGGAGGGGGAGCGATCGGGCCGGCTCACCCACGACCGGGTCATCATCGACAGCACCAGCGGGAACACGGGCATCGCGTACGCGATGATCGGCGCCGCCAAAGGCTATCGGGTGCGGCTCGTGATGCCCGCCAACGTGAGTGATGAGCGCCGCAAGCTGGTCGCCGCCTATGGCGCCGAGGTCGAGTACAGCGACCCACTCGAAGGCAGCGACGGCGCGATCCGTATGGTTCGTGCCATGTATGACGAGAATCCCGACGCCTTCTTCATGCCCGACCAGTACAACAACGACGCCAACTGGCGCGCGCACTACGACGGGACGGGGGTGGAGATCTGGGAGCAGACGCGCGGCACGGTGACCCAGTTCGTCGCCGCGCTGGGGACCAGTGGCACCTTCATGGGGGTCACCCGGCGTCTCAGGGAAATGAACGCGGACATCCGGTGCATCAGCGTGCAGCCCGCGGAGCCGTGGCATGGCCTCGAGGGGCTGAAGCACATGGCGACCTCCATCGTGCCGAGCATCTACGACGCATCGCTTGCCGACGAGGACATCGGCGTCGAGACCGAACCCGCCTACGACGTCGCGCGCGAACTGGCACGGACCGAGGGCATCCTCGCCGGGCATTCGAGCGGGGCGGCGCTCTGGGCCGCCGGCGAGGTTGCCAGAAAGATCGGGCGCGGCGTGATCGTCACGGTGCTGCCCGATGGCGGCGACCGCTACCTCTCGACCGGGCTGTATGGGCGCAGCAGGCGTTGAACCTGCGCCGCGCGACCATCGACCCCGCTGCTGAACAGCGGATCCGTGAGCTGGCTGCCGCCGCGTATCCGAATGAGGGATGCGGCGTGCTGCTCGGGCGTCGCGATGGCACCGGCATGCTCGTCGTCGACGCAACGTCGGCTCGGAACATGTGGACCGAGCGCAGCGCCGACCGCTACGACCTCGACCCCGGCGACTTCCTCCGCGCCGATCGCGATGCGCGCGCGCGCGGTCTGGACGTCTCGGGCATCTGGCACTCGCACCCGGACCACCCGGCGCGGCCGTCGCAGTTCGACACCGACCGTGCGTGGCTCGACTACGTCTACATCATCTGCCGGACCACGCGATCCGGGCGCGGAGGACATGAACGCCTTCGCTCTCGAGGCCGAGGGCGGGCCGATGCCGCAGATCGATCTGGATGTCGCGCCGGTCCCCGGCGGTAGGAAGTGAGCCCGGCCGGGGCAGCCCACCGGCGCCGGCGCGTGGAGACCGACCAGATTGCGCCCGCTGTGGGTGTGGTCGCCATCGTCGGGCGTCCCAACGTGGGCAAATCAACGCTGTTCAACCGGCTGACGGGGACGCGCCGCGCGATCGTCGACGAGATGGCCGGGTTGACGCGCGACCGCCTGTACGGCGTGGTGGAGTGGGGCGGCAGGCGTTTCACGCTGGTGGACACCGCCGGTCTCGACGTGCCCCTGCCGCGCGATGCAGCGGCGGACATCACCGCGTTGACCAAGGCGACCCGGGCGCAGGCGCGCATGGCCATCGAGGAGGCCGACGTCTGCTGCTTCATGGTCGATGTGCGTGATGGATTGACCGCGCTGGACGAGGAGATCGCGCAGACGCTTCGGCGTGGCGGGCGACCGGTCCTGCTCGTCGGCAACAAGGCCGACAGCCAGGTGGACCGGTATCACGCCGACGAGTTGCACCGGCTCGGGCTCGGCGACCCGATGTTGATCTCGGCCCTGCAGGGCACCGACACCGGCGATCTGCTCGACAGGATGGTGGCGGCGCTCCCCGCGCAGGGGTCCCCCGGCACCGAACCCGCCACCGGCGAGGTCAGCGTCGCGATCATCGGACGGCCCAACACCGGCAAGTCATCCTTGCTCAACGGGTTGGTGGGGGAGGAGCGCGCGCTCGTGTCGCCGGTAGCCGGCACGACGCGAGACGTCGTGGACACCGTGGTGTCGGTCGACGGTCGCGTGATCCGACTCGTGGACACCGCGGGCATCCGCAGACGCGGGGTGGTCACCGAGAACGTCGAGCGCTACAGCCTGCTGCGCTCGTTGCGCGCGCTCCAGCGCAGCGATGTCGGACTGCTGGTCATCGACGCCTCAGAGGGCGCGAGCGCCCAGGACCGTCACATCGCCGGCTACGCGGTCGAGGCCGGAGCGGGTCTCGTGGTGGCCGCGAACAAATGGGACCTGGTGCCCCACGAGGATCGTGTCGATGCAGCCTTTCTGAAGAAGCTGCAGGAGTCGTTCTCGTTCGTTCCGGGCGTGCCCGTCCTGACGCTGTCGGCAACGGAGCACCGCAATCTCCGGCGCGTGATGCCCGCGGTGCTCGCCGTCGCCGACGCGCGTGCCATCCACATCCCGACGCCGGCGCTGAACACGCTGATTCGCAATGCGCTCGACGAGCATCCGCCGCGCACGCACAAGGGACGGCGTCTGAAGATTCTCTACGCGACCCAGGCGCGCAGCCCGGTGCCGACCATCGTGCTCTTCGTCAATGATCCGGAGTTGCTGCACTTCGCCTATCAGCGGTATCTCGAGAACCGCATACGAGCCGTGTTCGGTTTCGCCGGCGTGCGCCTGCGGATCGTCGCGCGCCACCGCGACGAACGCGACGACTGAACGGCGGTGAGCGCGCCCCTGGGGCCGGCGCGCTAGAGTCGGTGGGCGCGCCTCGGGGAGTAGCTCAGATGGTTAGAGTACTGGTCTGGGGGACCAGGGGTCGCAGGTTCGAGTCCTGTCTCCCCGACGGACGCGCAAGTTGATCTCAGTGCAGGGATTTCCAGTGCCATCCATTTGGCTCAATCCTGCGGGGACTAGCCCTCATCTTCGGATTGATGACTTTGCCAGCAAAACGTATCATACTTTCCAGTATGAGCACCACGATCGATGGACACCTGAAGCCGCTGCGGCAGCGCGCTCCCGCCAGCCCGCCGCCGACCAGCAGGAGAGTCTCCATCGACCGCTGTGTCGACCTCATGGCGACGCGCTATCAGTGGGCCGACACCACCCGAGTCAACGCGCGCGACTACCTCGCCCGTGGTCGTTTCCTCGCCTTCTGCAATGCCCGGGGCATCGAGACCGTCGACCAGCTCAGCAATGAGGCGGTGCTCGACTTCATCGGTGATGTCCGCGACCGCGTGGGTGTCAGCCGCAACACTTTGCGCCGCTACCGCAACTACCTCCGGCGGCTTGCTGACTTCTGTGCCACCACGCCTGGGTTCGAGAATCCCTACTTCACCTCCAGCGCCGTGCCGAATGCTCCGAAGGAACCGCGGCGAAGGCGCTCCGACGCGCTGACCCACAGCGAAGAGCAGGCCCTGGTCGCCGCCCTCGTCGGACATCGCCGTGACAGTCTGATCGTCCGCGTGCTGTTGGCATGCGGCCTGCGCGTGAGCGAGCTCTGCGCGCTCTGCGTGGATGACGTGAAACTCACGGCTCGGCCGCCGCGCATACTCGTGTCCAAGGGACACCGTGACATGACCAAGAGTGGCGTCGATCGCCAGGTGACCTTCCGACAGCCCTACGCTCGGGAACTGGTCCGTGACCTCGAAGCGTGGATCGACCGACACCGGCCGGCGTCGCTCCACCCCGATCTCTTTATCTCGGAACGGAGTTCTTCAGGCGAACCAATCACCGTGACCGCGGTCCAGCAGATGCTGCAGCGAGCTTCGCTGCGTGCCGGACTTCGACCCATCCATCCACATCTCCTTCGGCGCACGTGGGCGACGCGCCTCGCCGACGCCGGCGCCACGGTAACGGACCTCATGCAGCAGGCTGGGTGGAGCAGCATCGAGATGGTGACCGTTTACTACGCCGGGTCTGAGGAGCGCGCGATCGAGCGGGTCGCGGGTCTGCGCGTCGAAGGCTGATCGCGCGTTGGGTTCGCCGACCGTTATCCGTCGGTCAACGCAAACCCGACATCTAGGGTTGGCTGCACGTTCGCGAGCGCCTCGAGGAGGAGTCGAGCGGTGCGTAGCCGCACCGGCTTGCCGTGCAGGGCGTTGTACGACGTTCCACGACTGACGCCGGCTGCGTCGGCTAGGGCTTCGGCGGTCAGCCCTCGAGCGAGCATTGCTGCACGAAGGTGCCTGGTGTTGAACGACTGACCGACCCCGTCCCAGATGCGTCGCGGCTCTCGCTCTTGCGAGGGACTCGAACTTTCGACAGAGGCTGGCATTGGAGCGCTGATAGGGAATGAGTTTATCCGGTTTGTGCTTACGCAGCGCTTACACTTCGCCGAAAGGCCATCACCGTCGCAGTGTCTGCTCGCACCTCGTCGTCGCGGTCACGTCAAGCGTGATCACGTCGAGGGGTGGCGCGTCACGATGCGTGCTCAGACACCGCTGAGCGATGTGTCGAGCGGATTCTGTGTTGACTCTGTGCAGGGCCTCACTCCATCGGATTGCCGAGCTCGGGTCGGTGGCCAGATCGGTGCGGAGGGCAACGTGCCAGCGACGGAGCGACTGCATCTCGAACACCAGCCCTTCGTGGCGATACCAGCAGCTCGGCCAACGCTCGGAGAGGTCGAACGCCATCGCCACCCAGTTCACCCAGGCTGCGAGTGAGGCCAGCTCGACGCTCTCCTGGTCGCCATACGATGGCGGAACGATCGCGTCCGCGACAACGGACGCGGCGGAGTGCTCGGCTGCCTTGAGCAGTCGGTCTCGCGCCTCGGCCTCGGACGTGGTGAGAGGACGCTCACGTTCGCCCGTCACTCAGGCTGTCGACCAGCCATCGGCGGGCATCTGCAATGAAGCTGTCGATCCCTTCAAGGCGAAGCTCGATCGCCGCCAGCCGTCGCTCCGCCTCGTCGGCTCGCGCTGTCATGGGGTGAGTTCTCCGGGGGCGAGCGACGCCTCATACTCCAGCTGGGCTGCTTCGAGCATGGCGTCCACGGTTGGCGTGATGACGCCAGCAGTCGTTCTGCTCTCGACCATCTTGCGCACGTCGGCCGCCTTGGCCTGACCCACATCGTCCGCGGCGCGCCGGATCAACGCATGTGCCGCGTGCTCGGAGACGCCCATGTCACGCAGCCACCCCTCGAGGCGACGACCCTCTCGCTCAACGAACTGGTGGTCGATCTCCAATGTCGCATCCACCCAGGTCGCGTCCTGAGGAAAATCAGGTACGCCGAGCATCTCGAGCAGGGCTCGTTGCGCGTCGGTCGCGCGGCGCTTCGAGGTTGGCATGGCCGGCCGTACGGTCACGGTCTGCCTGCTCATATCGATCGGGATAGTCGAGCGCCGACTCCTTCTCCTCGCTGCGGCTCCAGGAGTGCACGGTTCGTTCCTCTGCGCTTGGAGTGGGCTCCTTCCAGTGCATGATCCCGAGCGGGTCTCGCTCACGTGGCGTCGCCACCTCGTAGTGATGCGTGGCGAGGGTGGCCCTCGACATCGCCGTATACGTCCACTCGCGGCTGGCGCCATCCGAACCCACCACCATCGCGATGTCCGCGGTCATGCCCTGGGCCTTATGGACGGTGAGGGCGTAGCCGCGGTCGAGAGCGTCGTATTGCCTGGTATCGATGGTCACCTGACCGTGGTCCGGACGCTCGAGGGTGAGCGTGCCCCGTTCAGGATCGACGCTGGTGACGACGCCACGGGTGCCGTTGCGTACCCCGGCGTGACGATCGTTGGTCAGGCAGACGATCCGGTCGCCCGCCTGATAGTCCTTGTCTCTCACGCTCAGCGCCGGTCCGTGCACGCGTCCGTCCTCCACGGCCCTGGCACGGGCGAGCTCGTTGAGAGTCTCCACCTCGTCCCGGCGGCGGGCGAGCATGATCGCGTCGAGGCCGCTGGCGCTCAGAGCGCTGTGATGCGCGACCACCTCCGCCCGACGCTCCGGTGCCGACGGTGCAATGTGGACCCGGTCGTGTCGCATGTACTCGCGGTACGCCGCGCGCGCTTCGGCGTCGCGCAGGAGTGCGAGCGTCGCCCGTTCCCACGGATCGACCTGGCGGATGTTCTCGGTGAGCTCGACCTTGCCGATGCGCTCGCCAAGGGTGCGCAATGGCGCCCCGGCCTCAATGGGCTGCAGCTGTTTGGGGTCGCCGACCAGCACCAGCTTGGCGTCGTCCCGCGCCGAGAGCGAGACCAGCTCGGCGAGCTGGCGGTCGCCGAGCATCCCGGCCTCGTCCACGACGAGCACACCCCCAAAGGGGAGGTGGTCCATCTGCAGTTCGTTGAGCATCCCCGCCACCGTCCACGACGGGATGGCCGATCCCTCCTCGAGCCCCTGGGCCGCCTTGCCGGCCAGCGCACAGCCGACCACCTGAATGCCGCTCGCCTGCAGGGCTTCGCGGCACGCCTCCAGCGCATACGTCTTGCCGACCCCCGCCGCGCCCTCGATGACCACGACGCCGGCGGACGTGCGGCAGACGGCATCGACCATCGTCCGCTGATCGCGGGTCAGCGTCGGCCGCGATGCAACGGCCGCCGCGACGTGCGCATCGCTCGCCACACCGACGTCGGCGTGTGCCCGCTCCTGGGCGGTGCTGAGCATCCGCTCCTCGAGGAGGAGCATCTCCGGCGTGGTGTACCGGAGGTCGCGGCCGGACTCGATCCAACGCGTGATCGTGTCGCCCTCCACCTCGCCGTCGTGCGCGGTGGGGAGCAGCGCCACCACCGCGTCGCGGTCGGCCAGGATGGCGTCGGCCGTCGCCTCGATGCGACTCCGGCTCATGCCCAGGGGTGCGTGCGCGGCGATGCCGCGGATCAGGTCGCGGCGCGTGAAGGTTGCCGATTGGGCGGTGAGTCCGTGGACACCGAGGATCTCGATGGGATCGCGCACGTCGAGCTGGCGCGGCAGCAGAGCATCGGGTTCGCGGTGCATCAGGTCGCGCATGCTCGCGCTGTCGAGTCCGACGCTGCCCGCCCGCTCACGCCATCGTGCGAAGAGATCCTCGGTGGCAGCGATCTCGTGCTTGCTCTCCCGGGTGTCGAGCGTGGCCACCTCCCGGCCGCTGGCCGACTCGATGGCCATCGCCCTCGCCGCGGCGTCGATCTGCTGGGACCGCCGCGAGAACTCGCGGCGCTGCGCCTCCGTGATCCCGACGATGGCGAAGTACCCCTTGCCGTCGACCACGGTCGAGATCCCCAGTTCTCGCACGAGGCGGTCGCGCCACTCCGCCTGTGCGATCGCGCCGGCCGCGGCAGCGTGGCGGTACACGGGCTCGCTGTACAGCTGCCCCCAGGTGCCGTCGGGCCGCTGCGCCCAGTTGGGCACCGTCAGGTGGGTGTGCAGCTGTGGATCGACCGTGACAGTGCCGGTGGCCGGATCGGTCACGGGACGCGCGGTGCGGTGCACGAACTCGGCCATCACCAGGCGGGCGCGCACCGGTTCCGCACGCTTGCTCTCGGGGTTGAACTGCCGCGCCCAGCCGGCGTGCGCCTGGAGGTACTCGGCGGCAGCGCGCACGCCCTCGTCGTGGATGCGCAGGATGGTCGCGCGAGTGTGGTCGTCGCCGAGCGCGTAGAGGATGCTCACGTCCTTGGGTGCGGACACGGCGACGTCGAACGCGACCACGTGCTGGCGCGACCAGTGGCGTCCCAGATCCTCCGCGGTGGTCGGGTGCTTGCCGCTCAGGACCGCGGCGAAGTCGGTGTCGGTGACCTCGCCGCGCAGCCCAAGCGCCTCCGCCCCGAGGCCCCGCCAGCGGCCCGGCGACTCGCCGCGGGCGGTGAAGTACTCGAGCTGCTGATCGGCCACGGCCTCGCGCAGGTAGCGAACCGCCTGCTCGACGCTGGTGAGTTTGCCGATGGAGATCACGCCTCCGAGCGTACTGGTAAAGCGCTCACAGATCGCTTACACTTTGGGTCGAAAACGGGGTCAAAACCGCAGGTGAAAGTGTGTGTGAGATATAGGCGTGGGGCGGTGCTGCAGGGATGCGGAGGGCGGAGCTGATGGGAGTGTCGGGTGACGGTGAAGCTGAGGAGTTGAGGTGGTGATGGCGGTGGAGATGGTGATGCCGGCGACGCTGCAGGGAGTGGCGGGGCTGGAGCGGGACTGGGAGGGCCCGGGTCCCCGCTTCGTCCAGATCACCGCGCGCTTCCACAACCGCTGTGGCGGCTGCGGCGGTGACGCGCCGGTCGGCACCCGCATCACCTACGACCGGCTCGAGCGCCATCCGTACCACCCGGGATGCGCGTGGGTTGCGATCGAGCAGCCGCCCTGGCTGATCCCCGTCCTCGCCGGCGATGCGCCGGCCCCCGGGCAGGTGATCGCGCATCCCAGCTACGGCTGGCTCGTGTGCGTGCGTGTGGCGGGGCGGACGTGGGCGGACAACGGCGTGAGCGCTGGGAGTGTCGTCGGCGTGGCCGCTCGGCGTGCGCTCCCCGAGGAGATCGAGCTGGCGCAATGGCGCGCGTACGCTGGCATGGGCGATGAGGCCGAGTGGTCCTGGCTGCAGCCCGAGCACGTGGGCGACATCGCGGAGTCCGTCGCCGAGTTCACCGGCTGGCCGATCACGCGCATCGCGCGCGAGCCCGCACAGTTCGTCGCGCCTCACCCCGGCGGGCTGTTGGTATTCGGCGAGGTCACCCCGCTCGATGAGACCGAGCGCTGGATCGCCGCGGATCCCGAGGAGCGCTCGCTGTATCAGCGCGGCTATCGCTGGTGCCGCTGCTACTCGGTGCAGTGCCTTGCCGGCGAGGAGGGCCACGTCCACCTCGGCTCGGTCATTCCCGTGACACGCACCCAGTTCGACGCGGCCAACCAGCGGGGCTGGTCGCTGCACTAACCGCCCGTGTGTCCCGGGTGGGATGCGTCGTCAGGGGCGCGGCGTGTGCTGACGTCGCGGAGTCCGCGACGCTCGCGGGAAGCGCGAGCTCCGCGACAGTGCATCAATGCGCGGATCTCGCGAGGTACGCAAGATGCGCGATGTAGGCGATGGCAGCGGCACGCGCGAGACACGCGAGATGCGCGAGACGCGCGAGACATGCGTGATTGGCGGTGTCCGCAAGATCTGCTGAACGCGCGCGGTCCGCGAACCACGCGACACTCGCGAACGATGCGACATTCGCGAACGACGCGAGATGCGCGGAGTTCGCACCGTTGAGTCGATGCGCGCGACGAGCACCCGGCGCGGAACACGCGGGACGGGCTGCAGGCGCGACATCAGCAGTGTGCGAACGATGCCCTCGACGCGCACTTCGGCGATCCGGCGACCCATGTCCGGCCAGCGCGCAGCCGCGCGGCAGCGCGGGTCAGATCGTGTGGTCTGTGGGGTCCTGGGGCTTGGTGCCCAGCGCCCCGACGGGACGTCGGAGGCTCGCCTTGCCGGCGCGTGCCGGGAATGGCTGCCCGCGCTCGTGCTCCAGGTCATCGACCGCCGCAGCCAGCGCCTTGGTCGCGAGAGCGGTCAACGTCAGCCCCGGAGTCCAGTACACGGCGTTGCGGGCGCGTTCGAGTACCTCGGGGTCGAGCGACACGCCGACCGTGATCGCCCGCGCGGAACGCGGCACTTCCTGGTGCGCCGCCGGCCCTGTGGAGGAAGGTGGGAACACCGCAGCGAGGGGGTCGTCCCCCAGCGTGCTGCTACGCCGCGGGCGCATGGCGCACCTCCTGCGCGATCACCTCGCAGGCTAGGCTGCGATAGTCGGCGGCGCCGCTGCAGCGCGGGTCGTACTGGGTGATGGGCTGCCCGAACGACGGACACTCTGCGAGGCGCACGTTCTCGCGGATGACCGTGCTGCAGACCAGGTCGCCGAAGCGTCCGCGCAGGCGCTCCACCACCTCGGGACCATGCCGGGTGCGGGCGTCGACCCGGCACGCCACGATGCCGCTGACGCGCAGCCGCGGGTTGACGCGCTCACGGGCGGCCTCGACGCCGCGCAGCAGCTGCACCAGGCCGGCCATCGCCATGACGTGTGCCTCAACCGGGATGAACAGCTCCTCGACGCTGGCGAGGGCGTTGGCGGTGAGCGCGCCGAGCGCCGGCGGACAGTCGACCACCAGGTAGTCCCAGCGGTCGGGGAGGTCGCCGATGAGCTGGGCGAGCCGCCCCTCCCCGGCGCGTATCTCGGCCAGCCTGCGCTCGGCGCCCAGGAGCCACATCGACGACGGCACGATGTCGAGCCCGAGGGTGCCGGTGTGGTGGACGGCATCGGACAGCCGCGCTCCACCGAGGAGGGCGTCGAGCAGCGTGCGCGATTCCGTGGGGGCGGCCACCCACGCCGAGGCGGACGCCTGAGGATCGAGGTCGATCAGGAGGACGCGCCGTCCGGTCTCGGCCAGCGCGGCGCTGAGGCTGACGGCGGTGGTGGTCTTGCCGGAGCCGCCCTTGTGATTGACGGTGGCGATGGTGCGCATGGCGGCGATGCCTCCCAGATCGTCGGCCTCGCGAATCCCGCGAGAGTCGCGAACATCGCGGGATCCGCGGTGTCGCGAGGTTCAGCGACCACGATAGCGTCCGCGCGCTCACAGAGCGCTTACATTTCTATCCGGCACGCGCCGTGCTCGGCTAGGCTGAGTCGGTGAGTGTCAATGCCGTGTGTCTCATCGGCTTGGTGGCTGTCCGTCCGACGTGGGACCAGGAGTTGTCGTTGGCATCAGTGCTTGTCGTCACCGCTGGAGGCGATGGAGCGTTCCGCGAGCGCCATCGTGTTGTCGTCAAGCGGTCGATCACAGAGGTGGCGCTGGCGCTCGGCGTGGGCCAGCAAATCTTCGTGACCGGCACCGTGCAACGCGACCACAGGAACCGCGTGATCGTGGTGGCACGAGAGTTGTGGCCGATCGGGGACGTGCCGGGTGGGACGGCGGTCCAGCGCCTCGGTGGGAACACATGCGTCACCTCGCGAGCACCAGCGAGCAGGGCACTGGCGTCGCGTCTCGATCGGCGGTCCTCGAGAACGCCTGGTCTGGGTGCGGACGACCACCGTCGGGCGCGATCGCTGAGGGTAGGCCCCGTTTCCGGGTGCACCGTTCGGCCGCGCCGTCAGCGAGACGATCGATGGGATCTGCGGTCGGTGCTTGCGGCATCGACGTCGTGGCGGTGGAGGATGGGATTGTCGCGGTTCAGTTCCTCATCCAGCCCCGCGTCGAGGCATTCTCGGCAGAAGAACCGGCTGCTGCGCACCCCATGGCAGGCGATGCACTGATTCCACGACTGGTCAGAGCGGTCGTCGGGGATGATCGTTGCAGTCATCTCGGGTCTCCTTCGAGCGGTTGATGCATGCAAGCTCCAGGCCCGGACGCCGCTGCGCTGTCAGGGGCGCGGTTCGTGCGTCAGCTCGAACCCGGTGCGCAGCACGTCACCCTTGACAGAAGGAGCAGCGGCGGGAGGGACCCTGCTGTCATGCGTCGGTCGGTCGGAGGAGCCGAGACGCGATCGCACGGCGTTCCCCGGCGCGTTGCCCGCGAGCGTGCTGGCGTCT
Source organism: Candidatus Dormiibacterota bacterium (assembly GCA_963768105.1). GTDB lineage: Bacteria > Chloroflexota > Dormibacteria > Aeolococcales > Aeolococcaceae > Palsa-851. Next base: position 395,174 of record CAVYGR010000003.1, read on the forward strand.
CGCTTCGATGCGCAGGCGGGCGCCTCACTCCCAGCCCTCCTCGGAGCGGAAGGAGAAGTGCTCGGTGTCGGTCACGATGATGTGATCCAACAGCGGGAGACCGACGATCTGGGCGGCGTTGCGCAGCGCCGCGGTGACGACACGATCCGCACGCGATGGTGTCGCGTCGGCAGATGGATGGTTGTGGCAGACGATCAGCCCCGCCGCGTTCGCGCAGAGCGCCGGCACCAGCACGTCGCGGGGTTGCAGGCGGGCAGCATTGATCGTGCCTCGCGCCACCTCGGCGTAGCCGCTGATGCGATTCCGAGCGTTGACGAAGAGCACCAGGATGCACTCGGTGATCTCCTCGCCGATGATGTGCCGGGCGATGTCGACAGCCTCACGCGGACTGTTGACCGGCGCGTGGTTGGGATAGGTCGCATCAGCGTCGCGAACGACCGAGAACGAGTAGCGGCGGGTGGTGACCCGAACTGCGGGCATGGTGGCTCTCCGTGGGTGTGGATTCGACGCCCACGGGCCGGCAGGTGTCGCCGGCGCGGAAGAGGCCCGAGCCGCAGGCGAGCTCGTCTTGGGCCTTGCAGCGCCAAGAGGCGGCATCTGCCACGGTGGCGGAGGTGAATCCACACGGAGAGTCCAGGTGTGCGGTCAGTGGCTCCGACCAGCGATTGCGTAAGGGGTCGGGTCGCATATCGGGCCCGCGTGTGCGAGAGACGCCGATCCACCCACCCGAGATCGCGCCGACATCGGGTCCGTGTCGGCTGTCACCCCGACAACTCGACGCATCCGAACGTGCGGTGTCAGCCGGTTGCGCGAGCGGCGTCTTGCGGCGCCCCGCTCTCACCGTCGGCGAGCCGTTCGAGCAGGCGCTTGCTCACGCGCTGGATGCGCTGCGCTGAGTCCCTGATCCCGGCGATGGCTGCATCACCACCGCCCGCCCATGAGGCCACGTAGGCGAACGAGTACCCGTCTGAAACAATGCCGACTGCGTCGCAGCAGATCCACGCAACGGATTCCGCCTCAAGCTCGGCGACGCTGCGCGCACCGAACGCGCAGCCGCCGTGTTCGAGTGCGATGTGCGCCAGCTCATGGAACATCGTCTTCACGCGATGCGCGGGTGAAAGATCATGTCGAATCGTCACCGTCCGCGTCGCGAAGTTGGTCTCTCCGCACTTGCTCGGGGAATCGAAGGAGTCGAGAGCAACCTGGTAGCCGAGCTCCCGCGCTTGATCGCAGAGCGTGTCGAAGCACCCGGTCGGGGTCGTCGCCCAATACGCGAGCGATCGGCAACTCAGGCAGAGGTTCGCCGTCCGTCTGCTCGAGCGCGAACACGACGGCAACGCGAAAGCTGCGCACGGTGTCGACAAGGTCGGCGCCGTCGTCGTCGTTGTCTCCGTCACGTGCGGTGCGATACCGGCAAGGCGCGAGAATGCGGATGCCGGTCTCGCCCTGGCGCACCTGGCGGCCCAGCTCGAGCCAGCGCCGGTATCCCGCAACCAGTGATGCATCCGGCCGCTGCCAGGCGATGAGCAGTGTGTTGCCGAAGCTGTACCGGTAGAAGCGACTCTGCGTGCGCATCCAGGCGAGCCATGCCTCGGACGTGGTGAGCCGGCGGATGCCCTCGGTGAGCTGGCTGAGCAGATCGTCGCGGGTCACCGCGGCGTTCACAGGAGTCCGCTCCCGTAATTGACCGACTGGTCCTCAGGGGCGGAGCCGTAGTCGGCGGCGAATCGAGCGATGCTCTCCGGCTCGGTCGAACGACGGCTGTCCTGAGGCAGGCCGAGGAGACCGTCGAGCTCGTGCCGGCCGTGCATCCGCTCGACCCGTCCGGGGTGGTCGGCGAGCTCCTGCAGGCGCGCCTGGATGGCCGCGACCTCCGACGGGCTGCGGGGAGAGCGTGTTGTCGCCATGGGATGACCTCCGTGCGGGGCCGGCCTGTCCGGCCCTCGAGGGCCTCCCGGGACCACCGCCGCCGGCCGGCGTCAAGGGCGCCCGTGGCGGCGAAGCCTCCCTTGACGCGATGAGGGCGGCGGCTGTGGTGGGATGGCTCCATCGAGGGCGACCTGTGCCGGCTCGCCATGGGTCTTTCGTGGTCGAGCGA